>JAQTUE010000002.1:0-343408 GCA_028710415.1 Paludibacter sp.
GGAGAAAAGGCAACCCGAAGACTTGTTGAACAGGATAATAATATTAAGATTGCAGTTGAAGTAGATTCTCTTGGCCGGGTATCCAGGATTTTTAGAAGTAATTTAAGCAGTTTGACTAAAAAGGAAAGAATTCAATTGTTATCAGATATCCTGTCAAAAAGAATGTTTTCAATATGCTATGCAGATGGTCAGGACCACAAAGAACTAATAATTAAAGATCTAAGAACTGATTTTCAACTAAATAAAACACACTTTCTGGTTCTGTTTTTCCCGGGTTCATATCAGGAGGAATATTTAAGTTACAAAGGGAAAGCAACAAAGGTTGATTATATTATCGAAAATCTCAAAGAAAAATAAGAACATTGAATTTTAGCACTATAAATTGAAATTTATTTAATCCGATCCTTCCAGATATGTACTTGATTAAATGAGAAGATGGTATACTGGTTGGTGGGATATTAGTTCAAAATTACAAGCATAATCCATAAAACATCTGAATAAGATTGCATATCCTGAGGAACTAGTTAAACAAATAGAACGCCATGATAAAATACTATATTGGAATAATAATTATTATTCTTTGTTTCACAATGTCATGCAATAATGAATATAAGGCAAATTCGCCCCTTGTTATTGTCATTAAGTTACAAGCTGCTGAAACTTTAACTGATTTTGAAGATGCAAAGAAATACATAGATATTAATAAGGTTTACTCAAATCATCCAGACTCAATTAGTCCTGAGGAAGCATGGAAACAATCTGTAGAATTTTTATATAATCTTGGTAAAGACAAGAAATTTACTAATATTTTCAAGTATTATGAATATGATATTTGTGAAAACATAAAGAAAGATAAAGCGACTGTGTCATTTAAAGCTTTATCAAGTGGTGCTAGTATAAAGGAAATTATTTATATGCTTGAGTTACAAAATAAAGAATGGAAAATAATAAGAATTGAATGTGTTAAATAGATAATATCCCAGCATTTCTGAATAAGCCTTCATTAAATAAGTAAATGGTAATAATGGTTGGCGGATATTCGTTCCAAATTACTATCATCATCCATTAAACATTTGAATAAGATTTCATATTCGGAGGGGAAGGAGTAAGATTTAAAATATAATTCAATAAAAATATATTTACACAAATTAAATAAATATTGAATAGAATGAAATTAAATTATATTTTACCCTTTTTGATTTTAATGATAAGTAATATTCTATTTGCGAAAGACTTGGACTTTAAAAATTTAAAACTTGTTCCGGTCGAAATTATGGATGCCAAGATTGACTCTGTTCTAAATAACGTAGGAATTAAAAATCAAAAACACCTTAATCAAAAAGGATTAATTGCATTTGAAATAGTCAAAGTCAATAAATTAGAATATAATATTAATATCGTTATTTATAACAGAGTACTGTTTGATCGATTCTGTCAAAATAATAAATATCCAATTAAAGGATATCTTTATTTTCATGATTATTTGGTATTTGTAGTAGGAAATATTGAAAATAGTTTTATATATAAAACGAAAAATGTGAAAATGTTTAAATTTAAGTACAATAATTTCAAAAACATAAAATTAGGAATACCCCCTCCTCCGTCATTATATGACCCCCCGACTTATATATACAAATGTAAAAACGGTAAAATACAGCTTCTTAATAGAAATAAACCGATCTTTCATGATATGTCCATCGTTAAATAAGAAAATGGGAATGCCTGTGGTTGGGATAACAAGTTACAAAGACTGGCAGAGCAATTTGTACATTTAATTAAGATTGCATATCCGGTGGGACGGAGAGTTAAAAAATAGTGAAATTGATTATTTGAAAAAAGATGGATGGAATGTACAAAGTAAATGAGCAATTTTATATTGAAAATATTGATTCATGGTTAAAGGAGGTAATTGACAAATCAATGTGGAAAAATTATTATGATTTACACATCGATTCAATTGACAAAGTTTTCAATAAAAAGAAATTATGGATTGAAGGAAGTTTATATTTGCGTAAATTAATATTGAAACGAATAGATAAAGATCTTTACGATTTAATTTTAGTTATTTCCTTGAAATACAGAAAGCAGTCAAATATAATCCCAATAACCTTATTGGATTTACAAAAAGATCTATATAATTGTCCTCCGTCTTTTTATATATTTCCCAAAAATAACTCTTTAATTAGCGAAACACTTGCTGGTTCAATTCAAATACATAATTTTAATGATCTATCTGAATGCAGAGTTCATTATAAAGAAGAAAGTGAGAATAAGGAGTATTGTAGAGTGTTATATTTTTTGTAATGGTTAATGTGTACACGGATAGAAGGATATGTCTGTATTGAACGAGAAATGTTGGCATAATGATCGCCCATCACTCCGGATATGTTCTTCATTAAATGAGAAAATGGTATGCTGGTTGGTGGGATAACAGTTCCCCATGACAGGCAAGATCCATTGTACATCTAAATTGGATTGCTGTTCAACAGGAGTGGGATATTTCGGCTAAAGCCAATACAACAAATAAATTCATTTCTCCAGCTAAAGCTGGAGTCTATTGATAATATAAGAGGTATTGATAATTCAAGAGGCATTTTAATCCAATAGAATTGAGTCTAAGCTAGAGCAGCCGATGATTGACATAACAAGTGACATTATAAATCCTTTAATAAAAAACATATCTAGATATGACGCAAGATCTGTCGAACAAGCTTTAATAGAAATTCATAAATTAGGTAAAGACGGAGGAACTTTGTTAAATAGAATCAATAGTATTGCTACTTCTAATCCAATATAGAAACAGAGTTTAGAAAGAGGATATAAAATTTTAAAATCAATAGGATATGAATTCTAGAATAATAAAATTAGGAGATGTTTTTGAAATAGAAACATCACAAGGAAAGTCTTATTTGCATTATATTTATAAAGATAAAACTTTGGGAAATTTAATTAGAGTATTACCTAGTGTTTTTAAAGAAAAGCCTGATAATATGGATGAAATAATTTCACAAAAAGAAGATTATATGATTTTTTTTGCTTTGCCAATCTCAATAAAAATGAAAATAGTTAGATTTGTAGGATTTTATCCAACTGATAATTTTACAAAACCAGAGTTTATGCGTATTGAACATAATATACGTGGAAATCATTTGGGTTGGGACATTGTAAACACTGAAACTTGGAATATACAGTTTGTTGAAGAATTAAATGGAAAACAAAAGAAACTTTCTCCATGGGGAATTTGGAGCGGCAATTTACTAAAAGAAAATATTCAACGGGGCTGGAATTTAGAAGATTGGGGTTAATAAGATAATTCTACTTAACCCTGATCTACAAAGTGCTATTTGTATGTAATCGAGAAACGCTACCACTCGTTTCTAACGAGTGGGCAGTTGCTTAACGTTTGTAACGTAGAAAAATAAGAAAAAATTTGAAATAACCAAACAGACCCCGTCCTTCCGGATATGTTCTTCATTAAATGAGAAAATGGGAATGCCTGTTGTAGGAATAACAAGTAACAACGACTCGCAGAGCCCTCTAAACATTTTATTAAGATTGTATATTCGGATGGACGGGAGGTATCCTGTTCCTATGGCATATAGTATTTATACTAACCCTAATAGTAAATAAAAGTTTATAATATAAGCCATAGATAAATAACTAAAAAAACAAGAATATGAAAAAATATGCTCTATTTTTATTTGCTTTATTTTGCATACTTAATTCAAACGCTGAGGGTGACCGTTCAAACCGGAAATCTAACCCAAACTATAAAAACTTAAAAATATATGCTAACGTACTTCAACGTTATGGTAAAAGCAAATATTACCAGATTCAAATAGATATTGTGAATACAGGTAACAAATTAATTTCCTTTTGGGAGGATATTAGTTCTCCTCAATGGACTTTTAGATTATCTGCCGGACAAGTTTGGTTTGTAAGTAAACGCGAGCGCCAATGTTATGAAAAAGGAATAACTTATAAACCTTTACGAAATAACGTTTATAGAAAAATCAGAATTTTACCCCATGCTAAGTACACTATAAAACAGGAGTTTTTTATTGCTAATAAAGAAATTTTTCTAAAGAGCAATAAAAACCTCAGACTAATTTTTCACTTCAATGATGCAAATTTAGCATTTATGGAAGATGAATCGCGCCCTAAGATCATAAGTGAGAAAACGATTGAGTATAAGTGGTAGTATAATAGTAATTTAGCACCAATCCCTTCGGTTATGGCCTTCATTAAATGAGAAAATGGAATGCTGGTAGGAGGTTGGTGGGAAAAACAGGTTTTGACATTCGCGATATATAACTCATACCCCTAACAGTTCCTTTTGATTATCTTTGGTTAAGGGACTAACTTTACCTTCTTTTACTTCTTGAATGGCAATCTCAATTTGCGCTATGTTTTGAGGATTGTCGAAGTATGGGTCATTGGATGGACTTGGATTGTCGGGGATGGAGGTACCCCGCGGAACGATTTCAAGAAACTCATTCTTTCGCCTGATAATGATTCTCTCGGTGGTTGCCAGATCCAGGTACTTTTTCTGACTATCCCTAAATTCCCTGCTGCTTATAACTTTCATGATGAACTGGATGTGTACCGTATTTGGTACAAAAATAGATTATTTCTTTGATACTAACAATGCAAAGAGTATGTTTGTTTATGAAGTGTAAAGCTAAACTCACCTCTCTTATCCATGGCATCATTCAAACCCATGATAACATGAATTTTTGTTTTTAAAGACTGAAAGTAAACTATATGCTTGCCCGGTAAACAATCCCAAGAGGCTGCTATGATATTTTGTACATCTGAATAAGATTGCAAATCAATGGGGACTTAACTTTAAAATAAGAGGCTATTCCATAACGGGGTAGCCTTTTTAATTTCCATAAAGTTGAATGCACCGGAAATTGCTTGTTTACTGAACAAATAATCCTGATTCCTGTTTTATTATCCAATTCAAAATTAGATAGTATGCATAATTGAGGTGTAATTTAAAATGAAAACAAAATGAAAACAATCATTTATTTTATCGTGACACTATTCAGTGTGTTTTATTGCCATGCACAGCAAGCCGATTGGACAGAAGTTGAGAATGTTTTCGGTAAAAAAGGTGCTGTACAGGATGGGGTATTTAAAATTACATTCCCCAGGTATGATTTATCTGTAAAGGTAGGAGATTTCAATGTGGCTCCGGGGCTTGCGCTTACTTCGTGGGTAGGCTTTATAAAAGAAAGCAGTGATGCCATGTCAATGGAAAGCAAAACCATGATGATGGGCGATATGGTATTGCTGGATAGTGAAGTTGGTAAGGTGCTTCCTAAAATTGTATCCTTAAACCTCGAGGTAACAGCACTGCACAATCATATTTTGGGTGAGAAGCCAACGATCAAGTATGTCCATTTCTCCGGGAAGGGTGATGCTGTGACACTGGCCAAATCCATTTTAGCTGTGTTTTCTGTAACAGGCACACCATTAAAAGCTCCTCAAGCCATGGCTCAGACTGTAAAACCGGATTGGACGAAAGTGGAGGCCATACTCGGTACTTCCGGAAAGCATAATGGGATTTTACTTCAGTATACCTTTCCAAGACTTGAGCAACTAACCGAAAGTGGCATGGTAATGCCTGCTTATATGGGAATGGCTACCGGAATTAATTTTCAACTGGATGGGGATAAAGCAGCCATAACAGGTGATTTTGTGTTACTGGCCGCAGAAGTGAACGCGGTATTAAAGGCGCTTACTGAAAATGGCATTGCCGTGACAGCGATTCACAATCACATGCTGTTTGATAATCCAAGGCTGTTTATGATGCACTTCTGGGCAGTGGATAACCCTGAAAAACTGGCAAAAGGATTGAAAGCGGCACTGGATAAAACCAATTCAAAGAAATAATGTAAAACAGATTGTTTAAAAAAAGCGTCAACCGGAAACTATCCGATTGACGCTTTTAATTTCTAAATGCAACTACTATTATTCTCCGCCTTCCATATTCATATCGCCACCACCTTCTTTTTTCTTTAGTTCACCCGGTTTAGGTTTCATGTTCCCAAAGTTATAGCTCAGGGTCACGCCAAACATGCGTCCATGGAAATACGAGGAGGTGTTTTGGGTAAAGCCGCTGCCGGAAGTAGTTGAGTTATCACGGTCGGAATTCAACAGGTCACGGACATTCAGGCTGACGCTGAACTTGCGGTCAAAGAAAGTCTGGCGGATTCCCATATCGAGGGAGTACTTGGCATTCTCACGGCCCTGAGCAATGAGTTGAGCGGATTCATATTCCCCTGTAATCTGACCGGAGAAAGTCTTGCTCAGCATAAAGTTGGCCATGATATTGCCACTCCACGAAAAGCTGCTTTGTCCGGGGATGGTGATCGGAGTTTGCGCTTCGGTTATGTTTGGATTTAAATAAGTAGCCGGATCAAGCTTGCTATAATAACCGTTCAGGGTGGTAGTCAGGCTCAGGATTTTGAACAGGCGGTTCTTGGCAATCAGTTCCAGGCCGGTGCTCTGTGACTTGGCAATGTTCAGGAAGGTGTTTTCCATAATGCTGCTATTCACAACCTGCACACTGTTAGGGGTTGGGTTTACAACATTGATGTTTTTCACGTACCGTACGCCTTCAATCACATTGTCGGTGTTGTGGTAGTACAACGAAGCCGACAGGGTATTGGCATCCCAGCTCTTGATATAGTTCAGCTCCAGCGAAGAGGAATATTGAGGCAACAAATACGGATTCCCAAAAGAGATGTTGATCGGGTCGGAGTAGTTCTTATACGGATTTATCTGTCGCCCGCGCGGACGGTTGACGCGGTTGCTGTAATTGAACTGCAGTTCGTCCTTGTTGGCCATGGTATAGGATAAATAAAAGCTAGGGAAAACATGGAATATCGGGTCGGCTTTAAAATGCTGTGCCGGGTTGTTGATTCCGGTACTGTCCATGGTGTTATCTGTAAATTGCTTGGTATAGTATTCGGCACGTAATCCCAGTTGGAAAGTCAGGTTTTTATACCGGCTCCCGTAAGTAACATAGGCTGCATTGATTTGTTCGTTGTAGTCGAAGCTGTCGAAATAACCGGGCAGGTTTATGCGGGTGGCATTGTCAATACCGCTGGAAGTACTTAGCCTGTTTTCAAGACTGCTTTGAAATCCTGCTTCCAGCTTGCTGTTTTCAGTGAGTTTATTAGTGTAATCAACCTTCAGTTCCAGTTCCTTATTCTTATCATCTGTTACCTGGTTGAGGTTGGACCTCACGATGGTGTCGGTCTGAAGATAATCGCTGTTTCCGGTACGGTTATGATTGGAATAAGCCAGGTTAGCCATCAGGTTGCTGCCTTTCTTATCAAAGTCGTGGCGGTAATCCATGTTCAGGTTTAAGCTTGGACGGGTACCACTGCCTGTATTCTGCTGGGTGAAAATGCTCTTGTCGTTTGTAACCACATTCGTGGTAGTATTGGTAATGGCGCTGTTCTGGTTTCCACTGCCTGCCATGCCGAATCCTGAGAGGCTCAGCGTGTTTTTAGCGTCCAAATGGTAATCTACCCCGGCGCGCATAAAAAGACCGCTAAAAGCCATTGAATTCACGTTGTTCTGGTTGAGTACCGAAGTGTTTTTGTTTTGTGCAATACTATCTGAGGGTGCAAAGTTGGTACGGTCGGTACGGCTGCCACCCTTGAAGGACATGGCACGGTAACCCAGGTTGACGTACGCATCCACTTTGCTGCTGCTGTAATTGAGGCTGGCACCCAGGTTCTGGCCTATCTTGCCACCATCGGGATACATGATACCTGCCGAAACACTTCCGAAATACCCTGCCTTGTGCTTTTCCTTCATAACGATATTGATAATACCGGCAGAACCTTCGGGATTAAACTTGGCAGAAGGATTGGTCATCACTTCGATGGATTCAATGCTTTCAGCGGGCATCTGCTGCAATACCTGGGCACGGTTGTCAACAGTCAGGCCGGATGCTTTTCCGTTGATCCAGACTTCCACGTTCCCATCTTTGCGAAGGGATACATTGCCCTGGTTGTCGACTGTCACGGAAGGAATGTTTTTCAACACATCCGATGCAGATCCTCCGGCAGCAGCTATGTTCTGATCGACACTAAACACCTTTTTATCAATGTCGAAGTGCATTTGTGAACCCTGGCCCACAACTTCCACTTCCTTCAGGTTTTTGGAATCGGCATCCATCTTAATCACACCCAGGTTGACTTGCTGGTTGTTCACCTCAATAGCCTGATTGACCGTGGTGAATCCCACATAGCTCAGGCGGACCGTGTATTTCCCGTTTTCGAGGGTGGGAATGACAAATGCCCCGTTGGTATCGGTGGATACAAAGGTAACGGGCTTGTTGGAACCTTGTTTGAATACTGTGACGTTTACAAAATCGAGAGGGGACTGGTCGCCGGCATCTACCACCGAGCCTTTAATGCTTTCGGAGGCGAACAGGGGGAATGCCAGGGAACATAAGAGAATCAACGAAAAAATCTTTTTCATACAATAAAACTAAACAATGAATATACTAAACTTATTAACTAATCATTCCAATACCCAATTCTCCCCTGTGGGTTCAACTGCGTACAACCGGAAAGATTGCATTTGATTCAACCTGATAAAACAGTAGTGAACTGAGTGAACTATTTTGCGTGCCAAAATGGTATTGAGAGGAAATTGGGAGCAAATAAAAAAGTTTAGACTATCAAACGGGAGTAGAGTTTAATCTATTGTTAAAACTTACCGTTAAATAATCTAAACTTGTTTTTTGCCTGATCAGTTGTATATCCGATTAGAAATTTGGCAGGATATACTTTTCACGGGATGCAAAGATTTTATCCACACGATTCACCTCCAGGAAGGTTGTTCCAAATCCTTCACCAAAGCTTCCACTGAGGTAACAAACGTAATCATCGTTTTCTAACAATCCCTTTTTGATAAGTTCATGAAGACCTGCAATGAAATACTGTTGGGTATTTCCTTTTTCTTTCTGGAACATTGGGAACACACCATACGACAATGCCAGTTCGCGGGTTGAACGCTCGTGGTAACAGATGGCCAGGATTGGGTTTGTACCCCTGTATGCCGATAAATGGCGGGCAGTACGTCCACTGTAGGTATCGGTGATAATGGCTTTGGTGCCTATCTTGGTGCTTGCTTCCACAGCTGCATTGGCCAGGAACGAGGTAATATCGTCGGTGCTGATCTTAACAGGGATATCATTTTCGGATAACTTGGTCTTTTCAGCTTCCTCGGCTACCTTAGCCATTGTACGGACGGCTTCAATCGGATATTTGCCATAAGCAGTTTCACCACTCAACATCAAAGCGTCGGTACGGTAATAGATCGCATTTGCAATATCCGTGATTTCAGCACGCGTAGGACGTGGGTTCTTGATCATAGTGTGCAGCATTTGGGTAGCTACAATAACCGGCTTGCGTGCAACCACGCATTTGCGGATCAAACGGCGTTGAATACCCGGTATCTTTTCCTGGGCTACTTCAATACCTAAGTCACCACGGGCAATCATAACACCATATGTATATTGCAGGATTTCGTCGATGTTATCAACACCTTCCTGGTTTTCGATCTTGGAAATGATTTTTATAGGGCTGTTATGAGCATCCAGGATATTCTGGATATCCAGCAGGTCATGCTTGTTACGGACAAAAGAGTGGGCAATGAAATCCAGGTTGTTTTCAATGGCAAAAAGGATATTCTTACGGTCCTTTTCAGTCAGCGAAGGCAGATTGATACGTACACCCGGTACATTCACACTCTTGCGGCTACCCAGAACACCATCATTCAATACCTTGCAATATAAGCAATTTTCATCTTTGGATTCAACCTTTAAATCAATTTCACCATCATCAAACAGGATATCATCATCAACTTTCAGATCACGTACAAAGAAAGGGTAATTCACCGAGATACACTCACGGGTAGACATTAAATCAGGATTACCAACCACTTTTACCACATCACCGGTAAAAAGATTGATTTCATCATCCTGGGCTATGGTGGTACGAACTTCCGGACCCTTGGTGTCCATCAGGATGGCAATTTGATTACTTACTGCACGAACGTTCGTTATGATCTTTGTAAACCCTTCAGGTCCCAGGTGGGCTGAATTCATACGGACAACATTCATTCCTTCATCAAACATAGCCTGAAGAAATTCCACATCACAACGTTTATCACTAATAGTTGCTACAATTTTGGTTGATTTGGACATAAAAAATTTATTTATTGTTAATACACTCCAATTTAAAGAATTGGAGTTCACTTGTATAGTAAACGTAAAAGTTAATAGAAAGTTTATCAGAAATGTAAAATGGCTTCCACCGCCAGGCGGTAAGAATCCAATCCAAAGCCTACAATGCAGCCTTTGCACACTTCCGAAAGATAAGAATGGTGACGATAATCCTCGCGCTGAAAGACATTTGAAATGTGTACTTCCACCACAGGGGTTGTTATGGAACGAATGGCATCGGCAATGGCAATGGAAGTGTGGGTATAGGCACCCCCGTTCAGAATAATGCCATCAAAGGAGAATCCTGTTTCCTGAAGCTTGTCTATTAGTATTCCTTCGGTATTCGACTGGAAATACTCAAGTTGTGCATCCGGAAATAATGTTTTAAGTTCTTGAAAATACGCTTCGAAAGTTTGATTACCATAAACTGTTGGCTCACGTTTCCCCAACAAGTTCAGGTTCGGTCCATTGATAATCTGGATTCGTTTCATGTCGATATCTTTTTTGTTTTGAATATATTACGAACTGTAATGTATAGAATATAGACTGAAGGTATGAGACAGACGCCGTTAGCAAGCATCATGGGTAAATTTGATAAAAGGACACCGTATAAAAACCAAAAGAAAATTCCCAGGGTCATGATAAAATACATTCCAAACGAAATGCTTTCGGTATCACCTGTCTTAATGACTTTCATGGCTTGGGGAAACTGAGCAATTGCAGTACAAAAGCCCGCGATGTATCCGATAATAACGATATCAAATGTCATATGTGCGATTTTCTGCAAAAGTAGCAAAAAAATACGACTTGCACAAAACAAGCCGGTATGTGCCATACAATTTAAACCGCATAAACATACAATTCACAGGTTTTAAGCAGAAGAGTTTTCATCAAACAAAAAAAAATGTACTTTTACGACGTAATAATAAAGGTATGAAACCAGACAATCCCTTCTTTCAACGCATGAAACCCGGAATCCCCAAAAGGTATTTACTGCTGGTAGCTGCCTGCTTCTGGACATTTGCCGGAGGCATGTTGCTGTTCAGGGGTTTCTCGGTACTGAAATTCAATTCTTCGATCATTGCATTCGAGGAATTAGGAAGCATACTTGCCGGGCTCCTGTTTTATAAGTTCATGTTTTCCAAAATATCATTGAAGCATATTAACCGTATCCGTAACCTGAAAGAAGAAAAACCTTGCTTCTTTTCATTTTTCAACTTACGAAGCTACCTGATGATGACTGTCATGATGTCTTTTGGCATTACCCTACGGGTGACGGGATTAGTTCCGATGAATTATCTGGCGCCTTTCTATATCGCAATGGGAACGCCTCTTTTACTGTCTGCCTTCAGGTTTTATTATTATGCTTTTAAGACTATTGCCGGTTATAAGAAGGGGTTGACGGTTACTTAAACGATTGACTTCTACCCCGAACCCTTTATTTAAAGATGCAAGGGAAAAGAACAGTCCTTTAAAAAGAGTTGGCACATTAACCTCAAAAACCTGGGTTCAGAGGCCTGTGGAGAGTGATTTAGGGAGTAGCCCGGCATTGAGAGCAATAAAACTATAATAGAAATAATCTCTTTTAAAAACTTTAGAATATGGATCCCGTTTTTGCAAAACTGAATTACAAGGAAGGGCAAGTGATGGTTGTCCTGAATCAGCCTGAAATGTTTGAAAACCTCCTCAGGACTTTACCTGCTGAAATAACAGTATTCAAAGAGGTAAGCCTGGATCAGCCTATAGACTTTGTGCTGGTGTTTTCAACGTGCAGGTCGGAAGTGGAAGAATATGCTCAACGGGTTGCCCCGGGTTTAAAAGGGGATGCTATCTTCTGGCTGGCCTATCCAAAAGGAACCTCAAAGAAATATAAATGCGATTTTAACCGGGATACAAGCTGGGAAATCATGGCTCCCTACGGTATGATGCCGGTCAGGCAGGTATCCATTGATGATGACTGGAGTGCCTTGCGCTTCCGGAAAACAGAATTTATAAAGAGTGATAAATTAAAAAAATAAACTATGTCCAGGTATATTGAGAAGAAAAAAGAGGATATCGGCTTGTCGCCCTATGCCTTAGTGTTCAGGGGGAAAAAGAAAACCGACAAGATCGTATTGAAAGCCATGGATTTCAACCTGGAAGATGTATCCGAGTTGGAAGTAAGTACGTCCGATGATTTAGTTGCACTGAAAAAGTCAAAGAAGCTGTCGTGGCTGAATGTTGATGGGCTTGACAATGTGGAGCTGATGGAAAACCTGGCAAAGGTGTTTAAAATAGAGCACAATATCCTGTCGGATGTCATGAATCCTTCGGCACGTCCCAAGATGCAGGAGTATGAGAACGGGATATTCGTCACTATAAAAATGGTACAATACGATGAAGCCAACGACAACCTGACGGTTGAGAACCTCTCGTTGATCGTCGCCAACAATACCCTCATCTCGTTTCAGGAAAAGCCGGGACTGGTGTTTGAGCCTGTCCGGGAACGTATCCGCAAGCATAAGAACAAAATAAGAACCTCAGGATCGGATTACCTGGCTTTTGCCTTGCTGGATGTGGTGGTGGACAACTATATTTATATCATTGGCATACTGGGCGAAAAGATAGAAAACCTGGAAGAGGATATGACCAATGACCCCCGGAAAGAATTGCTGGATGATATCAATATATTCAAGCGAGAATTGAACTTCCTGCGCAAGAACATAAAACCTGCCAGGGAAATGATTATGAACCTGGTGAAAATGGAATCAGAATTCATCCAGGATGAAAACCATATTCACTTCAGGGAATTGCAGGATAACATCAACGAAGCCTCCGAACTTACCGACAGTTACCGCGAAATCCTGTATGACCAGTTAAACATTTACCATTCGTCGATGAGTACCAAACTGAATGAAATCATGCGGGTGCTGACGATCATTTCAGTAATATTTATACCCATCACCTTTATTGTGGGGGTCTATGGTACCAATTTCGAAAATGTCCCTGAACTGCACTGGCATTATGGCTATTTTATCATGTGGGCGGTCATGGTATTCACCACATTGGGGATGCTGTGGTTCTTTAAACGAAAGAAATGGTTCTGATAAAGCATTGAGCGTTGAGGATTGAGTATTGAGGAAAGAGAGGTTAGAAATTAATATTTAAAAATTGAACGATTTGTCGATTCAACTGTTATAAAATACAAAAAGGAATCATACATGGGAGAAGAAGTAAAAAGGAATGTCAAAAAGAATCCGGTAGAAAATCAGATACTTGTTATTTTTGGCTCGAATGGTGATTTGGCTAAAAGGAAGCTATTGCCTGCCATTTTTCAATTGTACCTGGATAATTTATTACCCGAACGGTTTGCTGTAATAGGAGCCGGGAGCCAGGAAAAAAACGAAGAACAAAACAGGTTGGATGTTGCAGCTTCCATGTTGCTTTTTGCAAAAGCGGGTGCCGAAGGTGAACCTGATAAACTGCAAAGTTTCCTGGGACATGTGTATTACCAGAAAGTAAATAACCAGCAGGAAGAGGATTTCGGACTGTTGAAGGAATATATCGATCATCTTTCTACCACCCTGGATATTCCTAAAAATACAATCTATTATTTCTCAATTCCTCCATTCCTGTACGAAGTAGTTGCGGGTCATTTGATCCATTGGGGACTGAGCATGGAAGCAGATGGTTGGAAAAGGATTATTGTAGAAAAACCATTCGGATATAGTTACGACTCAGCCGTAGAGTTGGATTTGAAACTCCGCAGTGGCTTTAATGAGGACCAGATTTACCGTATCGACCATTATCTGGGAAAAGAGACGGTTCAGAATATCATGGTTACCCGCTTTTCAAATGGATTCTTTGAACCTATCTGGAACCGGAAATACGTTGACCGGGTGGAAATCACCGCCTCCGAGAAAATCGGTGTCGGCAGTCGTGGAGGGTATTACGATACTTCAGGTACTATCCGCGACATGATTCAAAACCATTTGTTGCAGGTATTGGCGGTTGTAGCTATGGAACCACCCTCGATCTTTGATTCCGAATCCATACGTAATGAAAGTGTGAAGGTACTCCAGTCTTTACGTCCTATCAAGCCGTCGGAAATAGCTGAAAATGTAGTCCGTGGGCAGTATATTGAAACCATGGTGGATGAAGTGATCCAGAAAGGATACCGGCAGGAGAAAGATGTGGCACCCAACTCAAAGACAGAAACCTTTGTAGCCATGAAGGTCTTTGTGGACAACTGGCGCTGGGGGGATATCCCTTTTTATATCCGTACCGGCAAATGCCTGCCTGAAAGGGTTACCGAAGTGGTGATTCACCTGAAACCGGCACCCCATCAGTTGTTCAAACAGCGTTGTATGGCACAGTCCACCAATATGATTATTCTTCGCATTAGCCCGGATGCAGGTGTTGCTGTTGATTTTGGCATGAAGATTCCCGGAGCGGGGTATAAGGTGCAGAATGTAAATATGGCCTTTCATTATTCCGATCTGGCCGATCATAAGATTTCGGAAGCCTACGAGCGGTTGTTGCTGGATTGCATGATTGGTGATTCAACGTTGTATGCCAGGGCGGATGCAGTGAAAGCCAGCTGGAAATTTATTGACCCTATCCTGCAGGAATGGAAAAGAAATCCTGATATTCCCCTTTATTTCTATGAAGCCAATACCTGGGGACCGAAGGAAGCCAATGCACTCTTTGGGAATAAAGAATTGAAGTGGAGGGCACCTTTTAAGAAGTTCAAGACAGAGTGAGATTTATTTTCTGAAATTACTTTAACAGGCATTCCTCTGACTGTTCTTCCATTGGAGCGTGTTAAGGAGAGGCAGAAGATTCAATACTGATTAAAATACTAATATTGATTTAAATTACAAAGTACTAAAACCTGAATGTAACTATAAAATCAACATCAAATGAATTCAAATGTTCATATATTCGAAACAAATCAGGATACAGCCCGTGGTGTGGCGGAATTAATCCGTGTGAAGGCGAAGGAGAAAAACAAACTTTCACTTCCGTTGAATATTGCCCTGTCAGGAGGAAATACTCCCAAACTGTTATTTAATTTGTTGGCAAAAGAATATGTGGATACCATTTTATGGCATTTTATAAGGCTTTTTTGGGTTGATGAACGTTGTGTTCCTCCAACCCACATCGAGAGTAATTATGGAATGACGTATGAGCATTTATTGAAAAATGTTCCAATCCATGATTCCAATGTTTTTCCTATTCAGGGAGATATAGACCCGGCAACAGAATCGGTACGCTATCAAAACACCTTAAAGTTGGAGTTGCCCTCCCGCAACGGGATACCCAAATTTGATCTGATCTTGCTGGGTATGGGGGATGACGGGCACACTGCCTCTATTTTTCCGAATGATTTAAGCCTGCTTCATTCCGATCAACTGGTGGCAGTATCTGTGCACCCCGAGTCCAACCAAAAACGGATTACCCTCACCGGGCAGATTATCAATGAGGCCGATGATGTTGTTTTCCTGATTACCGGAGCTTCCAAAGCGGATGTTTTAAAAAAGATTATTCATCGGGAGCCTTCGTTCGAAAACTACCCGGCATCCTACATCCACGCACAATCAGTTCCGGCTCATTTCTACCTGGATAAGGCGGCTGCAGAAAAACTTTAAAAGGTTTTATTTAAAACTATTTTTTTTAATTAAAACTATTCTTTAATTTTGAGGCTTTATTTAAAGGCCTCTTTTTTTGTGTATAAAACCATTCATTCTTATTTCTTCATGAAAACTACCTATTTAAACTGCCTGACGGCATTTGTAATGCTGCTCTCTATTTCTTGCATAGCCCAGAAAACGGGAAAATCAGTTGCGGAACAATCCTTTTTTACGAAATCTGATGCTTCGAACTGGGTCTATGTGCTAAAAGATAAAAGTCTTGATGCCTCCAACGTTTTTAAAATGGATCAGGGTGTTTTAGTGGTAAGCGGTGAGTCAAGCGGCTACCTGCGTACCAAAAAGAAGTATTCGGATTATGAACTGACTGTGGACTGGCGTTGGACAAAAGTCCTTGCAAACAGTGGCGTTTTGGTACATATCCAACAGAAGGATAGTGTTTGGCCGGTTTGTTACCAGGTACAACAAAAAGCAGGTGATGCAGGTGATATTATTTGCATGAACGGCTTGTGGGCAAAGGAATGCACTGACTCTGTCAAGTTTACAGTAAAGAAAATGGCAGCCTCCAACGAAAAACCCATGGGGGAATGGAATACAATAAAAGTAATCTGTAAGGATAAAACCATGAAAGTATTTGTAAATGGCGTGTTGCAGAATAATATCACGGGACTTACTGCTTCCAACGGATACATTGGTTTCCAGAATGAAGGTAAGCCTGTTGAATTTAAAAACTTAACTATTAAAACGAATCTTAAATAAAATACAAATAATGAATAAGATGATTAACAGGTTATTAATGACACTCCTGGGATTGAGTTTTTCCATGATGGTACTTTCGCAAGAGAATTTCGTTTCAGGATATATTATTAAAATAAACGGTGATACATTAAAAGGATTTGTTGATTATCGCAACTGGGCTAAAAACCCAACTCAGATTCGCTTCAAAGAAGGTTCATCTTCTGAAATAATGAAATATAAGCCTACACAGATTAGTGCTTTTGGGGCATTGGACGAAATTTATAAAAGTGCCATTGTAAAGGTAGACAGCAGCAATACAAAAGAAAGGATAAGTATTTCTCCTGCATTCGAATTCAGGACTGATACTGTATTCCTTCAAACCCTTTTCCAGGGATCAAAAAGCCTGTATTATTACAAGGACAGGTATGACCAGATGAACTTTTATATATTCAATAACTCGCAATATGAACTGTTAGAATTCAAGAAATATATTCGCAGAGACAAAGACCAGCATGAATTTCAGGGGATGAACATGCGGTTTGTAGGCCAATTGCGTTTGTATTTCCAGGATTGCCCGGGTGTTGAAACTATGCTAAAAGATCTTGCCTACGACAATAAAAGCCTGCAAAAAGTGTATCAGTATTATTATGATAAAACTCAAACCAGGACTCATATGAGTAGGACAAATGAAAAAATCCGTACAGAATTTGGGGTAGTAGGTGGGGCTGGTTTGATTCATTTAAAGTTTACATCCGGAGCTACAAGTCAAACCTTTGATTACCTGACCAAAGCAAC
Organism: Paludibacter sp.; assembly: GCA_028710415.1. Classification (GTDB taxonomy): domain Bacteria; phylum Bacteroidota; class Bacteroidia; order Bacteroidales; family Paludibacteraceae; genus Paludibacter. The sequence goes on from JAQTUE010000002.1 coordinate 17,422, forward strand.
ATTCAAAAACAATTTAAGCCTTGCAGGAGGTCTATTTATGAACGTTGTCATTCCAAGGAACAACGGTAAATGGTCGATATACAATGAATTGTATTTTAGCTCAGATATTAGCTCCGGTCAGTATACGAATTTTAATAATGCAGAATGCTATCAAAAACATGAAATGAATATCGGAGCATATTATGTAAAAATAAATAATATGGTTCGTTTTAAATATCCGGTATCAAAGTGGTTTTGTTTTGTGAATGCAGGAATTTCAAATGGATTAGCACTTAAAGTAATAAATACTGATCATCAGGAAGACCGGTTTTACACGCAAAATACTATCACGGATGTGAAAGCTTTGGATGATACCGAGAATCTTGAACAAGGATTATTGTTTGGATTTGGAGTTATTAATCATAAAATATCTATGGAAATAAGGTACGAAGGTGGAACAGGAATGTCCGCATATCCTTTGTTGTCATCAAATGCCCAAAGGTTTAGTTTACTCGTAGGGTATAAATTTTAATTGGATTATAATGAAGCTTAAAGGTGCAATTTTTGATTTCAATGGTACGATTTTCTGGGACACTGCCTTACATGACCGGGCATTTGATATTTTCCTCGAAAAACATGGGGTTCAACTGACCGATGAGGAAAAACGTGTCAAGATTCATGGTCAAATGAATCCTGACATTATGTGTAATATCTTTGGGGATAAGTTGACCGAACAGCAGATACAGGATTATTCCCAGGATAAAGAACTGATCTATCGTCAACTCAGTCTTAACGACCTGGAATTTGCCCCGGGTGCCGAAGCGTTGTTTGACTTCTTTAAAATCAATGGAATACCTTTCACCATTGCTTCTTCGTCAGGTATTGAGAATATCAGCTTTTACTTTGCCAATATGCAGCTGGATCGTTGGTTCAGCCTGGATAAAGTGGTGTATAACAATGGAACTTTTCGTGGGAAGCCTCATCCGGATGTGTTTCTGGAAGCGGCAAAGAAGCTTGGACTAAAACCCGAAGAATCCGTTATTTTTGAAGATTCTAAAGCAGGCATTGTAGCTGCTGAGCGTGCCGGTGCCGGTAAAATATACATTGTGAATTCGTATGGGGAAGACTATTCAGGTTTCACGCATGAGATCATTACGAATTTCGATCAAGTGGACCGTCAATTATTTGTTTAGAATTTAAGGGATACAGTTGCCCGGAATGATCGGCCCGGCATGGGAAACCATTTCACAATCTCATAATTTGAATCCAGCAGGTTCAGCACTTCCAGGTTGATATGCACCAATTGGTTTTTCAGTTGAATGCTCCGGTTTATGGAAATGCTGTGGTCAAAATAGGCAGGCAGGCGGTTTTCACTGTAGTTCTGCTTCACGGCATACCGGTGACCCGACCACAAGAGTGAGTAGGAAATGTTAACCCAGGGTGTTTCAATTCCTGCTTTCCCCGAGCCTGACACTCTGGGCGTATATGGAAGCTGGTTATTATAATCCCCATCAGTTGGGTTGGTTACATTCAATGCCCGTTGGTAGGTATAATTCGTTCCAAGCAAAATACCTATCTTCTTACAGGGTTGCAAAGTCGTTTCGGCAGTCAGATCCAGCCCATCAATAGCCACCTTGCCAAAATTCATTACCGTCCACGAAAAAGTATCCTTGTTCGGGTACGCTACTATTTTATCTGTTACATCATTGTGATAACCATCGATGGTCAGTTTCAGCAGGGGCAGCCACGTGCTGATGGATAGGTTGTAGGTCAGCCCCAGGTTGTATTGGTTTGCTTTCTCAGGTTTCAAATCCCGGTTGCCTACCTGCGAATAGTACAGGTCATTGAATGACGGCAAACGGAAAATGTTCTTATAAAATACCCTTACCCTGATATCCTGATCTGCAAAAGGCTTGACAGACAAACTGACTGAAGGCGATAACTTACTAGATTCAACAGCAGGCTTCCCGTTTTTTACGGTTTCATGCACCAGGGTCGACAATACACTCGCTGTTGCCAGTACCTGGTTGGTGACATATTTCCCGGCAAGTACCGAAAGCCAGGAATACCGGGTTGGATAGGCAAAGCCGGAAGCATCGGATGTCAACGTAGAGACTGCTCCATCGGTTGAGGCTGAAAAAGATAAATTATTCAGTGCCCTGTACAGAACGGATGCTGAACCGTAATACTCCGTTTGCAGGTAAGTGCTTTCCTGTTTGCCATCAATATTCAGAAAAGTAGGATCTACATAATGCATGTAGCCGCTGTTATATTTCGCGTTTGCCTGAAATGCCAGGAACCTGGAAAATTCCTTTTCATAATGCGCCTGGGTGAAAAAGGTATTGTCGCTGATCCGCTGTTTTGATGAGTTTTCAGGGTTATAGAGGATAGTAGGCCCCGGCAATCCCCGTTCCGACTGGTAATAATAACTTTTCAGATATCCATTTTCATGATCCGAAAAGGTCGCATACAAGGCTCCTTCAAGTCGAAGGTTGTGCACATCGGTGTTCTGCCTGATCTCATTTGTGGTCAGGTCTTTTGCCGAATTTCCATAATGCAGTACATAGGGATATTTCCCATCAGCCGATAACCATTCCCCGCTCAAAGAGGCAGATAGTTTAGGATTCAGTTTCCCTTCCAGCCACAGCGAAGGGTTCAGTAAACCAAAAGATCCCGCCTTCATGGATACTTTTCCATTGATGAGTTTATTCCCGGTAAATTCAGGCGATAAGGTCCGGATATTCAGGATAGAGGCGGATGCAAACAGCCTGGCAGGTTGGAATATGTTGTCGCTTTGCCCGCTGTTGAGTGAGATCATATCCACATTGTCCAGTGAAAAGCGGCCCAGGTCAATTTGCCCTGTCTGGCAGTCGGTCAGGGTGATGCCATCATAGCTCACCCCGGTGTGGTTGCCTCCCAGGCTGCGGACAGAAATTGTTTTAAGTCCTCCTATACCGCCATAATCTTTCACAGTTACCCCCGAAAAATACTTCACGGCATCCGATACCTGCAATACGTTCAGCCCTTCAATGCTTTTGGAATTTAAAATTTGTAGCGGGGTGGTGGAGCGTACTTCCGAAGTCAGGTACTTTTCGGTAACCGTTACTTCGCGGATGGTGTGGGTCTTGGTTGAATCGGCAGGCAAATCATTTTCGGCCACCAACATTGATGGCAGGAATAACAACCACAACAGTGACTGCACCCTGAAAAACCTGAACTGGTGTAACGAAATAACCGGCATACAATCTATTTGTATAATTCTACTTTAACTAAATAAAGACCAAACCACAATAGGCACAATAGGACACAATAAAAATAATGATTTCTGAGATTTTGCAAATTATCTAATCTTAAAATACCGTTAGATAGCTGACTATTGTGTTCTTTCTTAAATTGTTTTTGTGTCCTATTGTGTCTATTGTGGTTAGAATTAATTGTTTTGTATTAATTTACCCAACTAGCTTGCAGGAAAAGAAAAATCAACAAAGCAACAAGGTGCAGTATTGGTTTTTAGCTCTGTCCTCGAAAGCATTAAAAACGTTGATCACATGGCAGGTCTTCTGACTTACTCTGTTTTTGAACGCCTTCCCATTGGCCTTGATAACCAACAGTGGCAAAAGTAGTGTTCAAAACTTTTCCGAGTTTACAGCAGCGGGACTGTTGCCGAATTTCACGGCATTCCCTTTTAATCGCTTTCCGCGTACTACGAATGAGCGAACCAATGCAGGTGCAAAGATAGAGGAAAATACTCTGATTTGAAAATAAGAGATTTACACTACTTACAATATTAACTGTAAACGGACATTGTTGCATGCTGAAAATCAAGATCAACGGATTTTTTCAGGTAACTCGTTTTGAAATACAAATTCCATTTTCAATTCGACTTTTCAGCTCTTCCTTTGTTTTTTTATTCAGGATGGGTTCAATTTATGTATAAAGGGGATTTCGAGGGAGTATAGAGGGGGTTCCGAGGGGGTTTCGAGGGCCGGGGCCCTCGGAACCCCCAGCCAACCCCCAGCCAACCCCCTCGGAACCCCCAGGCAACCTAAAACAAATGAAAGCGATTTTCAAACCAAAAACCACACAAAAGACTGATTTTTTATTCGATTGTGGTATGTTTATCGTCATGGAGAATCAATGACATTATATTAATCCGGTCAGTTAGTATATTTTCAAATTGAAATTTCGTATCTTTGTCGGCTTAAAATCATTTCAAATAAAGTCTTTATGGGTAGTTTCGGAAAATGGATCGGTGGTGGCCTGGGTTGGGCTTTTGGAGGACCGGTTGGCGCATTGATAGGTTATGCAGTGGGATCTATGATTGATGGGGCTCAGTTTTCCGGTATGACATCTTCCATCAATACAAATCGTACTACGGAAGGCGATTTCAAGATGAGCCTGTTGGTGTTGATGGCCTGTATCATGAAAGCGGATGGGCATGTGGATAAGGCTGAACTGGCGGTGGTGAAGAAGTTCTTAGTGACCAACTTCGGGGAACAGGGTGCATTGGATGCTTTGCAAATCCTTAAAAACCTGTTGGACCAAAATATCAATGAATCGGAAGTAGCGATGCAGATAAGCCAGAATTTGAATTACTCTTCCAAACTGGAATTGCTTCATTTGCTGTTTAATATAGCGTATGCCGATGGGGAAGTAGTTGCTTCGGAAATGGCAACTATTCAACGGATTGCAAATATATTTCGTATCGACCGCCTTGATTTTGAATCGGTGAAAGCTCCTTATATGAAACTTGTTGACTGTGACTGGGCTTACAAATCATTGGAAATTGAACCAACAGCATCGAATGATGATATAAAGAAAGCCTATCGGAATATGGCCAAGAAATATCACCCGGATAAAGTAAATGATTTGGGTGAAGATGTGAAGAAATCTGCAACGGAGAAGTTCCGTTCGGTGAATGAAGCCTATGAGAATTTGAAAAAACAAAGAGGAATCGCTTGAAGAAGGAGTAAGAGGTAAGGAATTAGTAGGTAGTAAGTAGTAGGTAGCAAGAAAATACAGGCAGTAATTATTAAAATTCAAGTTCTTTATATCCAATGAAGTTGATAAAAATTTGAAAAGCAAAGAGGAATAGATAAATATTTACGTATTAGTATATAAGAAACTAATAGATAATGATTTATTCTTAAATTTGACTTTAAATTATCATGATATATCGAACCAACACTTCGGATTATCATGATATTTCGAACCATCACTTCGGATTATCATGAAACTTTATAAGAGATAAATTAGAATTTTGCCAGGTAGGTAATAACAAAATAGAGTTCAACTAAACTTATACTAAATTTTTGTAATGGAAATTATGGAAAACAAATTACATATTTACAATACCTTAAGCCGCAAGAAAGAATTGTTTGTACCGATTCATACCCCTAATGTGGGCATGTACGTCTGCGGACCGACGGTTTATGGGGATGCCCACCTGGGTCATGCCCGCCCGGCTATCACCTTTGATATCCTGTTTCGCTACCTGCTTCATTTGGGATATAAAGTACGGTATGTACGCAATATCACAGATGTTGGGCATTTGGAAAATGATGCTGACAGTGGCGAGGATAAGATAGCCAAGAAGGCAAGGCTGGATGAACTGGAACCAATGGAAGTTGTGCAATACTATACCAACCGCTACCACAAAGCCATGGAAGCGTTGAATGTGTTACCACCAAGCATAGAGCCCCATGCTTCGGGACATATCATGGAGCAAATTGACTTTGTACAGAAAATACTGGATGCCGGCTTTGCGTATGAAAGTGAAGGTTCGGTCTATTTTGATGTAGAGAAATATAACAAGAAATATAATTACGGGAAACTCTCAGGACGTAATATCGAGGATATGCTGGAATCCACCCGCGAACTGGATGGACAAAGTGAGAAACGCCGCAGTGTGGATTTTGCCTTGTGGAAAAAAGCATCCCCGGAACATATCATGCGCTGGAAAGCGCCGTGGAGTGTCGGATTTCCGGGATGGCACATGGAATGCTCGGCCATGGGTACCAAATACCTGGGCGAACAGTTTGATATTCATGGGGGTGGAATGGACCTGATGTTCCCACACCATGAATGCGAAATAGCACAGTCGACAGCGGCCCTTGGAAAAGAAACCGTAAAATACTGGATGCATAACAACATGATTACCATCAACGGACAGAAGATGGGAAAATCACTGGGGAATTTTATAAATCTGGAAGAGTTCTTTACAGGAAGCCATGCCTTGTTGACACAGGCATTCAGCCCGATGACCGTACGGTTCTTTATCCTGCAGGCACATTACCGCAGTACTGTGGATTTCAGCTCGGAAGCATTACAGGCCTCTGAAAAAGGATTGAGCCGGTTGATGGAAGGATATGCACGATTGCAAAAACTAAGCGCATCGGCTACTTCGTCGGTTGAAATAGCCGGACTACGTACGAAATGCGAGGATGCCATGTTGGATGACCTGAATACGCCGATTGTGATATCTCATTTATTTGATGCCCTGAAAGCAATCAACCTGGTGCATGATGGCAAAGAAACCCTGACAGAAAGTGATATTGCAGAACTGAAAGAGGTCTTTGCACTCTTTGTGGAGGATATCCTGGGATTGGTTTCCGAAGATGAAGCCTCTACAGGGAATGAAGCTTACAAAAAAGCCATTGACCTGTTACTGAACATGCGTCTGGATGCCAAGAAGAATAAAGACTGGGCAACCAGCGACAAAATACGAAATGAACTCACGGCTCTGGGATTTGAGATAAAAGATACCAAGGACGGGTTTGAGTGGAAGATTTAAGAGGGAAGTTTGAAGAGTTTGGAGTTTGAAAGGTTTGAAAGGTTTCGCGTTCCGTGTTCCGTGTTCCGCGTTGTTGGAGAATGAAGTATTCAGCTTTTAATAACAGCTTTAGGAGAATAACCTGACATAGTCGAAGACATGTCAGCGTTAAAAGTCTGAATTGTTTGAAATTAAGCAATCAAATAAAAATTAAGTTCCGATTTCAATGTTTTCTATATCGTTAGTTTAAGATAGTATTATAATCTAATTTAATCTGACTTACATGAAAAATCAAGGGGAGATAATTCTTTATCAATCGGAAGATTCCACGCAACTAGAAGTGCGAATAGAAGATGAAACTGTTTGGCTGACCCAAGTTCAAATGGTGGATTTATTTCAGACGACTAAACAGAATGTCAGTTTGCATATAAATAACATTTTTAAGGAGAATGAATTGACAAAAGATTCAACTGTCAAGGAATACTTGACAGTTCGACAAGAAGGTCTTCGAATTATCAAACGAAAGGTTGAATTTTTTAATCTTGATGTTATAATTTCAGTTGGTTACAGAGTAAAATCTTTGCGTGGTACTCAATTTCGAATTTGGGCAAACAATGTTTTAAAAGAATACCTGATGAAAGGCTATGTATTGCATCACCGGGTTGACAGGATTGAAAAGAAGATACTGGAACACGATCAGAAGTTTGATTTATTGATAAAAACATCCTTACCACCTCGACAAGGCATATTTTATGATGGACAAATATTTGATGCATATAAGTTTACCGCTGATTTGGTGAAGTCGGCTAAGAAATCAATAGTACTGATAGATAATTATGTGGATGAAAGTGTGTTGATGATACTTTCTAAACGAACAAAAGGTGTAAAAGCAACAATTTTTACAGCTAATATATCGAATCAGCTTCAACTTGATCTGAGTAAATTCAATAAGCAGTATGAACCGATTGAAATAAAGATATTCACAAAATCACATGATCGCTTTTTAATTATCGATCAGGAGACTGTATATCATATTGGTGCTTCTTTAAAAGACTTAGCGAAAAAATGGTTTGCATTTTCCAAAATAGAACTAGATGCGATTGAAATGATACGGAAGATAGAAAACTTGAAATAACTAAAAGAGGAGTTTGAAAGGTTTGAGAGTTTGAAAGATTATTGGCTTTTATCAATCATATGATTCAACTCAAATTATATTTGATAGACAAGATTTGAAAGGAGATATCACAAGTTCCATTTTGGAACATATGATGAATAAATCATAAGTATATTCCCTGAAATACAAATAAATAGATTGTATACTTGTTTGTTACATACAACATTGTTACATACAAAGTTGTATGTAATCTATTAAAATAGATTCAATGAATTTTTAAAGTGAAATAATTCTTTTACATTACATTTATTAGATATTTATAAAGGGGTTTAAATGGGATTCAGTAAGTAAGGTTATCTTACTAACTACATAAATAAGCTGAATAGATTGTCAACCTGTGCAATTATTGCACAAGTTCAAATAATGGTTATAGAAAAGTAACCAAACAAAAGAAGTAATATAAAAATTAGAAATCAATTACAATAACATAAACAATGGAAACTACAAGACAACAAAAAATATCGAGGATGTTGCAGAAAGAACTGGGGGAAATCTTTTTGTTGTATGCCCGTGAGATACACGGTACTTTAATCACAGTCACCTCAGTGCGCATAAGCCCTGATTTGGGAATTGCCCGTACCCATTTAAGTATTTTCCCAAGTAACAAGGCTGCAGATGTGTTGATGAAAGTAAATGCCGATACCAAATCTATCCGCTATGAACTGGGAAAAAGGGTTCGTCATCAATTACGGATTGTACCTGAATTGTTCTTTCATAACGACGATTCGCTTGATTACCTGGAGAACATAGACAACTTGCTGAGAAGTGATCCTCCGGGACCTGCAACAGAAGAAACCGAAGAGTAAGGAGAATAATGGATAACGGTCAAAATACATCACCATTTCGTGGTTTATCATTCTCGTTTCGCATAGCCAAGCGCTACCTTTTCTCCAAGAAGTCGCACAATGCCATTAATGTCATTTCTGGTATTTCGGCAGCGGGTGTTGGGGTAGGAGCGATGGCTTTGGTGTGCGTATTGTCGGTGTTCAATGGTTTTGAATTGCTTATATCGGATATGTTCTCATCATTCGATCCGGATTTAAAGATTACATTGACTCATGGCAAGACCTTTGATGCTGCTACACCGGAATTCAACCAGGTACGTAAATTAAAGTCGGTGGCTTATTTTACCGAAGTGGTGGAAGAGAATGCCTTGCTGCGTTTCAAAAACAAACAAATGCCCGCCACGATCAAGGGGGTGAGTGATGATTTTGAAAAGATGACCCGCATTGACAGCATCATGTATGATGGGAAATTCGTCCTCAATGACGGTGCTTTTGAACGGGCTGTACCTGGTATTGGAGTGGCTGCAATCTTTGGACTGGGAGCCCATTTTATTGATCCGCTTTATATCTATGCCCCTAAACGGACTTCCAAAATCAACCTGCTGCGTCCTGAAAACAGTTTCAACCAGATGGGTACCTTCGTATCCGGCATATTCTCTGTCAAACAGTTGCAATACGACGACCACTATGTACTGGTGTCGATTAAGCTTGCCCGCGATCTGTTTGAATACGATAAATCAAAGGTTACTTCCATCGAAATGAAACTTGCAAAGGGTGCTGATCAGGATCAGGTAAAAGCTCAGATTAACAAGTTGCTGGGGGCAGACTATCAGATTAAAAACCGGTATGAACAGCAGGAAAGTTTCTTTAAAATCATGAAAATTGAGAAATGGTTTACCTATCTCATTCTCTGTTTTATATTGCTTATTGCCAGTTTTAATATCATTGGATCGCTGTCCATGTTGATCATCGATAAAAAAGAGGATATTGAGACCCTGCGGAGCCTGGGAGCCAATAACCAGCTTATCAAACGAATTTTCTTATTTGAAGGATGGCTGATATCAGGAGTAGGAGCGATCTCAGGTATTCTGTTAGGTGGATTATTATGCCTGTTGCAGCAGTATTTTGGAATCCTGAAACTAGGCAGTGGCTATGTGGTAGATGCCTATCCGGTGGTTACGAATGCAACTGATTTGTTGTTGGTATTTGTCACGGTGCTGGTCATGGGATTTCTGGCAGCATATTATCCGGTACGATATATCCGTACAAAACAGAATTTGCCTGATTAAATTTCTTTATTGGTCACTTGCTGAACAACATAATACTCAAAATTTCGTTATAAAAAAATAAACTCCTTATTTCAGGATTAAAGCCTAACTCCCGGATGAAAAAACTGACATTGTTTCTATTTGTTCTCACCGCCATATTGACCTCCTGCGGTGGCGGCCAATTAAATTCACCCCTGGTTTACGAAAAGAACCCACAATATACCTGGGGATATGCCGAGTTTTTTGGGGATTATTATGCCGGTTACGGCAATAAAAACAATGTACTGTCCATATCCCTTTTTACAGATTCTCTTAAATTGAATGATTTAGGCAGCCTTTATGGCCTGGGCCAATACCTGTTCCTGGAAGATGTTTTTCAGGCACCTTCAGATACCCTCTTACGTCAGGGGACCTATCAGGTAAATGATTCTGGATTGCCGTTTACCATTGCACCGGGAAAGAATGATACCGTGGATAATGCTGTGTATCCCATCGGTGCCTATATTTCCTATTACGAGTTCAATGCTGCCAATTCAACCCTGAAGATTATTACCGGAGGGTCATTTACCGTTGTCAGGCTGCTTGGAAATACCTACAACATTACCTGTAATTTTAAGACGTCGGATAATCTGGACCTGAAAGGAAATTTTACAGCTACCCTTCCCCACATTGACCAGTCACTGGCAGTCCCTGCAGCCGGTATACGCAAAAAACTGCTTTATACAAGGCGATAATTTGAAGATAAGCCTGATCAGAATATCCGGACTCTTCCTTAAAATACTCTAAAATACAAACGTGTGCATCGGTAGAACTGAAAATAGTTTTATCTTTGCACACGTTTGTATTTTGAGTCTATGAAAAAAAGAATCACCATTAAAGACATTGCCAGGGAGCTGAATGTGCACCATTCCACCGTGTCCCGTGCTCTCAGGAATGATCCCAGGGTGAATGAGAAAACCCGTGACCTGGTACTGGCTTATTCGTTGAAGCATGAATACCAAACCAATATGAACGCGGTCCATCTGCGTGGTACGGGTAATAATACCATAGCACTGATTGTTCCCAATATCAACCACACTTTCTTCTCGGACATTGTCAGCCAGCTCACCAACATCGCCTATAAAAAAGGGTATATTCTTTCCGTGTTCCAGTCGAATGAAGATTATGAACAGGAAGTTGGCATCGTCAATACCATTATCAAACATAACTATGCCGGGGTAATTGCCTCTATTTCCATCAATACTTCGGATAGCAAACATTTCAAACTACTCAGCACCTTTGGTATTCCGCTTGTGTTTTTCGACCGTATCTGTGATGATTTACCTACTCCGAAAGTGTTGGTCAATAATTACGAGGTAACCTTCGAAGCAACAGAATACCTGATCAATAAAGGCTATAAAAGAATAGCCCACCTAACAGGCCCTACTCATATCAATGTGTTTCATGACAGGCAGAATGGATATATCGATGCCATTCAAAAGCACGGGTTGTCGTATCAAAAACACCTTGCATTGGAAGATGAATTCACCGTTGAACTTGGTGAGAAGTGCCTGCGTGACTTGTTACTTGATGTTGAGAAACCGGATGCCATCATATCATCTTCCATTCTGCTGACCATGGGAATAGCTGTACAAGCAAGGGAAATGTCATTGCGCATTCCGGAGGACCTGGCTTTGATTGGTTTTGGGAATCATGTCAGCTCCCTGATCATGCAGCCCCGGTTAACCTCGATTTATCAGTCGGAAACCGAGATAGCGGGTATATCCTTCGATTTGTTAGATAAAATGATAAATAAGGAAATGCCTATCACCGAAAATTGTATTAAAACCGTACAGGCTCATATTGTATATCGCGAATCCTGTTAAACAATTTATTAAATCTTGCACACGTGTGCTATAAAAATCAATTCTTATGTTAAAAGGAATTTCACCTTTAGTAAGCCCTGAACTGTTGGCAGTTCTGGCACGTATGGGTCATGGTGACGAAATCATCCTGGCTGATGCCCATTTCCCCGGAGAAACGTTTAATGGCCGTGTACTTCGTGCTGATGGCCTGCGGATCCCTGAATTGCTGGCTGCAATATTGCCTTTATTCGAACTGGATGCCTATGTGCCTTATCCGTTGGTGATGATGGCCGCCGTAAAAGGAGACACACTTGACCCAACCGTTGAAGCATCCTATGTAAAAAGCATTCATATCTCCAACCCGAATGCCCCTGCAATCGAACGCATCGACCGCTTTGCATTCTATGAACGTACCAAATCAGCCTTTGCAGTCGTTATGACCGGCGAAACAGCCAAATACGGGAACATCCTGTTGAAGAAGGGAGTAACGCCTTGCTGAAGTTCGTTGATTAAGTTAATTGAGTTGATTGAGTTGATTGAGTTGAATAAGTTTATTAGGAAAAGTAGCTGTAAGGCATTAATATCAAATGAAACAGAACTGATTAACAAACAATTCAATCTGCTTAACCATTTAACCAATGAGCGCAGTTACCCAATTTACTCAATCAACTCAATCAACTTAATCAACTTAATCAACTCAATTAACTTAATCAACTCAATTAACTTAATCAACTCAATTAACTTAATCAACCAATTAACCAAATAACAATGACAGTAAAATCAAAAGGTGCTTTTTTACCGGGAAACAGCACAGTAATCTTCAAAGATGTAGAATTTCCAACTCCCGGACATGGCGAAGTTCTATTGAAAGTAAAATCATCCACCATTTGTGGAAGTGATATCCGTGCAATCTACCGCGAACATTTGGGTAAAGGACCCGAAGGATACCAGAATAAAATTGCAGGGCATGAACCTGCCGGCCAGATCATATCCTGTGGCCCTGGCATGAAACGCTTCAAAGAAGGTGACCGGGTGGTAGTGTATCACATTTCAGGTTGCGGTTGTTGCAACGATTGCCGCCGTGGTTATATGATATCGTGTTCAAGCCCTTCCCGTGCTGCCTATGGCTGGCAACGTGACGGTGGCATGAGCGAATACATGATTGCCGAGGAAAAAGACCTGGTACTTCTTCCTGACGAATTGACTTATACCGATGGTGCTCAGGTTGCCTGTGGATTTGGTACCGTGTACGAAGGCCTGGAGAAAATCGGGATCAGTGGCAATGATGCGGTGCTTGTAACCGGATTAGGCCCTGTAGGACTGGCTGCCCTGATGCTTGCCAAAGCAATGGGTGCTCAACGCCTGATCGGAGTAGATACTGTAGCCGAACGTTGCCAGATTGCCATGAACCTGGGTCTTGTGGATGCAGTCTATGTATCAGGCCCTGATACCATGGAAAAGGTAATGGCGGAAACCAAAGGTAAAGGCTTTGAGAAAACAGTTGACTGTTCTGGTCATACTTCAGGACGTCAGCTCTGTATTCGTGCTACCCGTCAATGGGGTAAGATGGTGATGATCGGTGAAGGCGGGACGGTAGAATTCAACCCAAGCCCGGATATTATCCACGACCAGAAGACTATTTACGGATCATGGGTAACCTCTATATGGAAAATGGAAGAACTGGTGGAACGCCTGGTTCGCTGGGGAATACACCCTGAAGACCTGGTGACACACCGCTTCACACTGGATAAAGCAGCTGCAGCTTATTCGCTTATGGCCGAAGGCAAATGCGGAAAAGTAGCTGTGGTGTTTGATGAAGAAATCAAGTAATTTAAAACAAACCACCCCTAACCCCTATAGGGGAACTAAATTAGTTTTGGCTATATTAATTCCTACAATTAATTTCAAAACTGAAGTAACTAAGTTCCCCTTTAGGGGTTAGGGGTAGTTTTATTAAAATCTAAATATTATGCAACCAATAGATTCAACTAAAGTACCGTACAAAACACTGTACACCGGTGCCCGGATACCTGTTATCGGATTAGGCACATTCGGTTCCGATAATTATGATGCTGAAACCATTGCAAGGGCTGTGAAAACGGCCATTACCATGGGATACCGACATATCGACTGTGCCTCGGTGTATGGCAATGAAAAAGAAATAGGGGTAGCCCTGCAGGAAGTATTCGCCGAAGGCATTGTTACCCGCGAAGAACTCTGGATTACTTCCAAGGTATGGAACGACAAGCACAAAGAAGTCGTAGAATCGTGCAAGCAATCGTTGGCCGACCTGCAACTGGATTACCTGGATTTGTACCTGGTGCACTGGCCTTTCCCGAACTTCCATGCACCAAAATGTGATGTGACAGCCCGCCAGCCTAATTCAGTGCCTTACATTCATGCTGATTATATGAATACCTGGGCTCAAATGGAAAGTCTGGTCCAGAGCGGATTGGTAAAGAACATTGGTACTTCGAATGTAACCATCCCGAAGATGAAACTGATCCTGCGTGATTGCAATATCAGGCCTGCTGTAAACGAAATGGAAATTCACCCTCATTTCCAGCAACCTGAATTATATCAGTTCATGAAAGACAATGGGGTGGAAGTAATCGGTTACAGCCCTATTGGTTCACCGGGTCGTCCGGAACGGGATAAGACCCCCGAGGATACGGTGGATATGGAAGATCCAATTATCGTGGCTATTGCCGAGCGCTTAAACGTTCATCCTGCAGTTGTTTGCCTCAAATGGGCGGTGCAACGTGGACAGATTACCATTCCATTCTCTGTAAAAACAGACAAGATGTACAACAACCTGAAAGGAATTACCGAAGGGCCGTTGACTGCGGAAGAAATGGAAGCTGTATCTAAGATTGACAAACAGTGTCGCCTCATCAAAGGGCAGGTATTCCTGTGGGAATCAGCTAAAGGTTGGGAAGACTTGTGGGATCTGGATGGTGTGATTGCTGGTTAAATGGAATAAGCTATGAAAAATCACACCCTCAATTTCGTTGTTGTACTTCTCCTTTCTGCAAATGTTTTCATGCTGTCAGCTCAGGAAAGTACTGAAGGTAAATTTAAAGCAACCGATGAATCTTTGAAACAGTATCAATATCCAGCCTGGTTTCGGGATGCTAAATTTGGTATCTGGGCTCATTGGGGACCACAGGCTGTTCCCCGTCAGGGTGACTGGTATGCCCGTAAATTATACATGCAGACGGGAAGTAACTGGGAAACGGAAACGTACAATTCTCATCTAAAAACATATGGCCATCCTTCCGTTTCAGGGTATAAGGACATCATTCCTTTGTGGAAAGCCGAGAAATGGAACCCGGAAGAATTGATGAAGCTTTATAAAAGAGTGGGAGCAAAGTATTTTGTAAGCATGGGTACACATCATGATAATTTCTTTCTATGGAACTCAAAAATTCACAGATGGAACTCTATAAATATGGGTCCTAAAAAAGACGTTGTGGGTTTATGGCAAAAGGCTGCCCAACACGAGGGATTGCGTTTTGGTGTTTCCGAACATCTGGCTGCCAGTTATACCTGGTTCCAGACTGCCCATGGGTCTGATAAAACCGGGGATAAAGCAGGTGTGCCTTATGATGGAAATGATCCCCAATATGAAGATTTGTACCATGCTAAAGCGGAACCGGGTGATAACGGTTGGCTCACGATTAACCCGGTCTGGCAGAAAGAGTGGTTCAACTGTATTGAGGAACTCATTGATAGGTATCATCCTGATTTTTTGTATTCCGATAGCAAGCTGCCTTTTGAAAATACTGGAAGAAGTATGATTGCCCATTATTACAATCAGGATATGAAGAAAAATAATGGCAAACTCGAAGCGGTATATACCTGCAAGGAACCTTCAAATGGTCGTTTTGCACAGGATGTGGAACGTGGTGTGTTGGATTCCATCAGCGAATTCCCATGGCAGACCGATACATCCATTGGCGATTGGTACTATCGTACCGGCCAGAAATACAAAACATCTGATGAAGTGATTCAAATGCTGGTGGATATTGTCAGTAAAAACGGGAACCTGCTGTTGAATGTGGTTCAGACGCCCGAAGGTGATCTGGAACCCGATGTACTGAATATCCTGGAAAAAATTGCAGACTGGACCAAGGTGAATGGAGAAGCAATATATGGAACCCGCCCCTGGAAAGTTTACGGGGAAGGGCCTTCAACCAATAAAAACCAGGAGAAAGGTCAGTTTGGCGGAGTCAAGGATATTCGTGACTATCAGCCAACTGACCTGCGGTTTACAACGAAGGATGGTGTACTGTACATTTTTTGCATGAATGCACCAACCGAAGGAATCCAGGTAAAATCGCTGGGTAAATTGTCGGCCTATTCCAAGAAAGCCATTGCATCCATATCGATGCTGGGAAGCAAGTCGAAAATACAATGGAAGCAAGGGGAAGGGGAATTGTCTATCACGAAGCCGGCAGATTTGCCATCCTCTAAAGTAATTACTTTTGCAGTAACATTCAAAAAATAAGATCTTCTTTAATTCCGGTGATTTGAAAGTAAGAATCAAATTTCAGATCTGTTTTTTAGAATTACAATGAACTAAAATGTTCAACTGGGTTTGTTGTGGAACCAATAAAAACAAATAAATATATCACCACATAAGTTACAAAAGAACACAAATGTACAAATTCTTTTAAAAATTCAGAAACCGCTTAAAAGCAATCCTTTTGTGTTCTTATTCATAATGATTTCAAATATTAAACTTTTGTGGTTGCTTTTGTCACTCTTGTGGTTTAAAATATTTCTTCACAGGAAAACCAGTAGAACCAATTAAAAGAACTTTGCATTCAGAGTGATGTTTCAAACTGTATTTTTAATAAATAGTTTTACCGGCTTTAGGGCTTGTAAAACTATTTTTTGTTTCTGTTCATTAAAATATACATTTTAATAATAACTTTGCAACTCAATTTCTATCCTGAATTGTTATAGGTCTAATTACATTATATAAGTCCTGCTTATCTAAAATAAAAAGATAATTAATGCTAACCACAATAGGCACATTAGTACACATTAATAAGACTGAAAAGGACACAATTTAAAAGACTTGACGGTATTTTAAATTAAATTCATCAAGCTTAATAAATACAATTTTTCTATTGTGAACTATTGTGCCTATTGTGGTTCGTCTTTTCTTTACAATGTTTAATTCTATAAATTAATGAATATGTACGATTTAATGATTATCGGCGGTGGTCCTGCCGGGTATGTGGCTGCCGAGCGTGCCGGGCATAACGGACTTTCAGTTATCATGTTCGAGAAGAAGGCTCTGGGAGGCGTTTGTTTGAACGAAGGGTGTATTCCGACCAAAACTATGCTTTATAGTGCGAAAATATACGAGAATGCCCTCCACGGTGATAAATACGGTATCTACGGCGATAATATCCGTTTCGATTACGGAAAGATCCTTGCCCGTAAGAATAAGATAGTGCGCAAGCTGGTGGCCGGGGTAGCTGCCAAAATGAAGTCAAACCAGGTTACAGTGGTCAATGGTGATGCCATGATCCAACAGAAAACCGCTGCTGGAGTTGAAGTGACCTGCAACGGTGAAACCTACACGGGTGCCAACCTGCTTATCTGTACAGGTTCCGAAGCCTTTGTGCCGCCCATCCCGGGACTGGAGCAGGTGAGTGACATTATCCTGACAAACCGCGAGATACTCGACCTGAAGGAACTGCCGGCATCGCTGGTAATCATCGGGGGTGGAGTTATCGGAATGGAATTTGCCAGTTTCTATAATAGCCTGGGCGCAAAGGTAACCGTCGTGGAGATGCTTCCTGAAATACTCGGGGGCATTGACTTCGAACTCTCAGCCATGCTTCGCGATATTTACACCAAGAAAGGCATTGAATTCCATCTGCAGGCCAAGGTGGTGAAGGTGGAAGGGAATAAGGTTATCTTCGAGAAAGACGGCCAGACCTCTTCGGTAGAAGGTGAGAAGATTCTCGTCAGTGTCGGCCGTCGTGCTGTCACCAAAGGCTTTGGACTGGAAAACCTGTCGGTCGAGCTGGATCGTGGTGGGATTAAAACGGATGAGAAGATGCGCACCAATGTACCCAATGTCTATGCGGCGGGCGATGTGACCGGATTCTCTTTGCTGGCCCATACCGCCATGCGCGAAGGTGAAGTGGTGGTGAACAACCTTTCGGGACGTGAAGACCGCATGCGGTACAACGCCATTCCCGGGGTAGTTTATACCAATCCGGAAGTGGCCTCGGTGGGTGAAACCGAAGAATCTGCCAAAGCAAAAGGGATTGCATTTAAGGTTGCTAAGCTTCCCATGGCGTTTGCTGGTCGTTTTATGGCCGAAAATGAAGGTGGAAACGGGCTGTGCAAAGTGCTCGTGGGTGAAAAGTACGGCGAAGTGCTCGGGGTACACATGCTTGGAAACCCTTCCAGTGAAATCATTTATGGTGCCTGCATGGCCATTGAGCAGGAAATGACCCTGACTGAAATGCAGGAAGTGGTAGTACCGCATCCTACGGTGAGTGAAATATTCAAGGAAACCATTTTTGCCTTCTGATTCTACAATATCAAAATAACTAACGAACCACAATAGACACAATAGTTCACAATAGAAATAATGTTTTTGACTATTTTGTTCTGTTGAAAATCATAAAACACTGTCAGGGTTTTACCTACTGTGTTCTTTTCTGATTTGTTTGGTGTTCTATTGTGTCTATTGTGGTTTGAATTATTTAGTTAGCTTTAATTTAGTCTAGCTGGTTTATCATTTAAATAAATCAGAGCTAAACTCCCGCAAGTTTGAATTGATAGAAATGAACAAATCAATTCAAACTTGTTTGAATTAAATCCGTTTTTAATCCGCCAAATCTGCGTAAATCCGCGTTCTAATCTTATAAGTTTAAAATGTGTATTCAATTTTATTCCTTCTGAAATCAGGAGAATAAACTAAAAATCGATCAAGAATTGGATTTTAGGCAACTTTTTTCTCTTGAAAATTTCGGAATTTAAAAATAAAACGTATCTTTGCACCCGCTTTGAGAGAAAAGCGAGATACATTTTGCGAAAATAGCTCAGTTGGTAGAGCACGACCTTGCCCCAAAGAATCGACGCGTTCGACCTTGGCAAGGAAATAGTAAAATAGTATTCAATTATCAACAATAAAATAGATTGCGAAAATAGCTCAGTTGGTAGAGCACGACCTTGCCAAGGTCGGGGTCGCGGGTTCGAGTCCCGTTTTTCGCTCATTTTATACTTATTTTTTACAGAGTATCAGGCCCGGATGGTGGAATGGTAGACACGAAGGACTTAAAATCCTTTGGCTTCACGGCTGTGCGGGTTCAAGTCCCGCTTCGGGTACTCAATTGCCCTCTTAATCACATGATTAGGAGGGTTTTTTTATGCCCTGTGGTCAACGCTCCCCTCATTTTAATTTCTCCCGTCAGTTCCTGATGAGTGTCCCGGTTAATGTCGGGTGTCTCTATTCCTCCCCGAAACACCTCAGCCGGACAATAAAAACAATCCTTCAAAAATTCATTCTGCGAAGCGTTCTATCCAGACATCCAAATCTTTCATTTTCCGATTCATTTTATTCTTCAAGCCTCCTGAATCCGGTTGGTACTTATTCGGGGTTCAGTTAGGGTTGAGATAGGGTTGAGATAGGGTTGAGATAGGGTTGAGATAGGGTTAGGATAGGTAGACCTAATTGAACCCTAATTGAACCCCTTCGAAACTCCCTCTCAACCCCCTCTGAAGTAGGATCAAGTGAAGACCAGGATCCAACGTAGTTTCTTTCATATTGACACGCTCGCTCCCGGCAAGCAAGTCGATCATTCAAGCGTGCGGGTCGTGGATCAAAGCGAGCAGGTTGGGAGGAAAGAAGGACCAAAGTATGCCGGAAATTTAGAATTGTATTGTAATTTTAATGAAAAGGTGTTGTTCTGTATGGAATTCTGAAATTTCAGGTATATTTGCAGGGAAATTTAAGATTTTAAGGAGTTGGAGTTTGATTATAAACTTTTTTTAGACAACTAATACAAACATTTATCCAAAGTATTGACTTTGAGTATTATGATACTTTAAATAACTTGCCAGAAGGCACATATGAATTTGAAAATGGTAAATTTATTCAAACTAATTAGCAATCCAGTCAGAATATATTTGGTATAGGTATCTTGTGTTGTCTTATTTTGTGTCATAGGAATTCCTCTCCTGTCGATTAATAGAAGTGGCGGTGAGCAAGTTCCTCTTACATTATTAAGTTTAGCAATAAAGATATTTATTTATGGACTTAATTTATTAAGTTTAATATTGTCTTTTAAAAATGATTGGTTGAAAAAGTATTGGTTATTAAACTTAATTGTTTTTCTTATCACTATGGCTATTTTAATACCGTTCGGATAACAGAAATAGCAGTAGAACAGATTTAGAAATATCCAGGAAAATAATGAAATAACTGTTACTGTAAAATGATGATATATGAGACATGTATTAATAATAATTGTTCCTGTTATAATATTTGTAGCTTTGCTTTATATAAATATTATAATGATATTTCAGTCCAAACGGATATGTACTTCATTAATAATATGAGAGAATATTGAATTTGCTTAACGGGTTTGCAAATCAAAACAACAAACATGACTATTCTGATAATTAGCTAAGTTGGCAAATACAAAAGGAAATGATAAAAATGCTTCTCTGTTGTTTATAGCATTCAAATAAATATAAAAAATAACAATGTGAAAATGAAATTAGTTACAAGTATTTTAGTGGCTCTGTTGAGTCTGAACGCTCTAGCGCAGAGTAAACCAAAAATAGTAGACGAAGTAATGGTCTTGTCAGGATTGAAAGATCAACTTTCAAGGCTTGATGGTACTATTGGCTCAAAAATAGAAGAGAAAAAGAGTACCTTCTCTACACCCGAGCAATATGAACAGTTTAAAACAATCATGACGAAAGGGTTGAATTCGCAGAATGCAGTAAAATACTTTGCAGAATATCTTGAAAAATACTCGAAGGAAGACAGTATGAGACTGGTAGTAACGTTTTTCGATAATCCATTTATGCAGGAATTCAACCGGATAGAAAAAGAGGCAGCTTCGCCTGAAAAACAAAAGGATATGGTTGCATATTTTCAAACCTTGAAAGACACTCCGCCTGCACAGGGCCGTATACAGCAGTTGGTTACCCTCAATCAGGAAATGAGATCCTCAGAACTGACACTTAAATTGCTGAAAAACCTGATTTTATCAATGATAAAGGGTGCTAATTACAATCAGCCAAAAGATAAACAAATATCGGACGAAGAGATAAAAAATAAACTGGCAACATCACTGCCTGCTAATTTTGAACAACAGCTGGCGAATCAGCTTATTGCATTTGCACTTTTTACCTACAAGGATGTCCCCGACCAAAAGTTGAACCAGTATGTCGAAGTGTGGAATACCCAGACAGGGAAATATGGCCTCGACCGACTATTGAATGCTTTAGATTATTCTTTCTCCAAAATGTCTGAGATAACTGGAAGTTCATTTTCAATTCTGGAAAAGAGTAAGAATTAGCGTAAAAATGCTGGATTTACATTCAATTAATTAAATGAGTAAAGCTTCAAATTTGCTATTGTCTGTCCTTAAGAATATGTTCTTAATTAAATGATAAGATAGTGAATCTGATTACTGAAATATGTAACCCTGGGTTCATAAATTATTAGGATTTTTATTTAAAAAAAGAAATGAGGATTTTATATAATTAACTCCATAAGAAATAATAAAATTAATAGTTGTGGTTGAGATAAATAAAATTAATGATCAGAGTAAAGGGATTGAAGCTGTTGAAGAAGTAATAGCTTTATCAATTGAAGCCCAAAAGTATTTAAATTCTTTTGTTTGGTGCAATAAGATTTTAAATGGCTGGTTAGTTAAAGATTGGGGATATATGCTATGTATATTTTATTTCGAAATAGACTCAGTCCCACAAAGCGGTGCAGATAAATTTGTTTGGATTATTGTTGGTGATCTACCTTCTGCATACATTGATATAGAAAGTGCACATAATGAGTTAGAAGCTTTTGAAGTATATGTTTTTTTGATGGAAGAATGGATTACTAATGTAGAACAAGGAAAATCAGTTGATGATTGCTTTCCTATTAATGTAAAGCCTTCAAAGAAACATGCAAATATGCTATCGAATAGGGTGAAAATAATAAAAAGCGATTTTATTACAGAGCTTTTAAAAAGTGGTAATTCTTTAAATGCCAAATAACAGTTATTGCAACTTTCTTCCGGATAAGCTCTTAATTAAATGAGACAAAGGTATTCTGTTAGGATGTTGGTGGGAAAAACAGGTTCTGACTTTCGCGATATGGAAATCGCGAGTCCCCAATAATCCTATTATTCCTAATAAAGATACCCTTTCATCTAAAGAAATCCTATCTTTCAAGATATGTCCATCATTAAATGAGAAAAAGGTTTGCAGGCAGGATGTTGGTAGGAGAAACAGGATATGAAATTCGCGATATGGAAATCGCGACTCCCCAATAATCCTATTATTCCTAATAAAGATACCCTTTCATCCAAAGAAATCCTATCTTTCAAGATATGTCCATCATTAAATGAGAAAATGGTATGCTGGTAGGAGGTTGGTAGGAGAAACAGGATATGAAATTCGCGATATGGAAATCGCGACTCCCCATTAAACCTAATAATTCCAATCAATCCTATTAAACTTATTAATCCCAACAAACCATCAACCTTTCAAACCTTTCAAACCCTTCAAACTCTTCAACCCAAAGAAACTCAAAGAAACCCACCGGAACTATTAATATCCGGTGGGTTTCTTTGGTATAAATGGAAAATGTGTTGCTAAATACCAGACAGAAGTGACAGCTAAAATACTGCACTATGATAGTTCGTAGTGTTGACAGGTATTTGCATTCGAAGTGACCTTAAAAGATTATTGTTCACAGTATTAAAAGAATTAAAATTATGAACATAAAATCTTATTAGTGGTTTTAGAGTTTACCAATGAGTGTATTTTATATTCTTCCGGAAAATGATTCATATACGGAAGCATGCACCCGAAATCTCTTAATAAGTCATGTGGCGGTAACTCATAAAAATATTGCTTCTGCGAATTTACTTTAAGGCAATTGAGTAATAGGAACAATTTAATTTGTATTTTAAATGCAAATGAATGTACCAACAGCGTTCTTTTCTTTAATAAACAGGTCATTCTGTCTTTTCAGGCACTACTATTTCAAACGATTAAAAATAAATACAATCTGATTCTTGATTTCTTAGATTTTTTATTGCAAACATTAATATCTATTGTTTATGAGAAAAAAAATTTACGTATCAGTTATTGCAGTGTTGTTTTTCTTTTCGTACGTACACGCTGCATTTACAGGTTCCCGAATCTATGATTTTAAAGATGGAACCATTATTGCGAGTGGACAAAGTGTAGACGGGTCGCTTAAATTATTGGGCACCTACAGCCTGCATGGAGCCACCTATGGGTTGGACATGAAAGTAGGCGGTGAAATTAAAATAGCCGTTACCGGAAGCAGTACCCTGCGGTTTTTAGGATCGGCCTATTCCGGTCTAAAGATGCAGGCTAAAACATCAAAAGGAGTGGATTTAGGTACCCAGAATACTAAGGTTGCAACTGATTTGGTGGATACCTACGATTTTGTGTACACCGGCGTTGCAGATACCCTTGATTTTAAATTGCTTGCTGATGTAGGCAATGACCTGTATCTTCCCTCCATAGAGGTAGTGCCTGTTCAGTTAGGTGGAGATGTCACCCTGACCTCTCCCGTAAAGAATATCATTTACTTTTTCGATTTGAGGGATGGAAGTATCATTCCAAACCAGACCAGCCTGAACGGGAACTATACCATTACCCAAGGGTTGTTCAAAATTGAAAGCGGACCAAGCAATGGCTACGGATACAACGGTACCCAGCATGGTTCAATTCTTAAAACAGGAAACAGGATCACCTTGCAGGTAGCCGGAAACTCTACGATTAAAATTGGAGGCTCCATCTATTCAAGTGGTTCAATTGCTGTTTCAAGTGCAACCGGAGCGTTCGATAAAGTGTCACAGGCATCTCAAACTGCTGCTAACTATGATGCCGATGGATCAAGTGTAGATTTCCTGTATGTAGGAACAGCCGGAACAGTTGTGCTGGATTTTACAGGGACCACCTATGTTCCCATCATTGAGATTGTGCCGATTCCATTCGATGTACAACTGAATCCATGGGTTCAAAAGACCGGGACGATTACTGTCAATGGCATTGTCATTGGCTTGACGGCTGGAATAACGATTTCAGATAATGCAGCCGTAACGGTCAGCGCAGGTACTGTGATCAGTGCAACTCCCACAGTGGCATCGATCCGGATTAACCTGGCAGGTACACCACTTTCGGGGTATACTCCGGCAGTGACGGGAGATATTGCTTCAGCAACTGTCAGCCACGATTCGCTGATGGTAACCTATGCCAATACAACTACCAAGCCAACCAGTTATTTGATACTGGTAGCGGATAATAGTATCGTAGCAGAAGCGTTGCCTGGAAAGACCTACACCTATGATTTTACCAACGGAAGTGTGTTGCCCCAGACTTCGTACCAGGCATTGAGATATCCGCTCTTTGTAACCAAAGACGGGATTGTAACAATGAAAAGTAACAATGCCACTCCGGCCGGACAATTCGGATACCACGACGCTGCACACGGAGCTGTGTTCTTCCCGGGAAACTCCATTGATATGACAGTTGCAGGAAATGCCACCGCTACCTTTATTACCTGTGTGTATGGCAGTGCCACCGATGCTGTGTTTGAGTTTAAGGATTCAGCTGGAAATGTACTGGGTACAATAGCTGCACAAAACATTGGCAAGACCGATGCCTTTGCAAGCAGTTTCAGCTATACCGGACCTAAAGGCATTATTACCGCCACATTGAAAAGTGCTTTATTCCCCACAGCTGAAGTCTACATACATGGACTGAGCATTGAGAATGCCGCTCAGATTATCAGTTCGAACGGGAAAATTGAAGTCTGGGATTTTGGTGCAGCACAACAGGATACCACCATCTATAAGAACAATCTGACTGAAAGCATAATAAATTCCTGGTATGCACCGACTATACCAGTTGGAAGTGCCAATAATTTACTCCCAAGCTTTACTGCAGGTGTGTTGAGTTGGGTTGGAGGTACAAATGACAGGCTCAGGACCACAAACACCAATCTGACACGTTATGATGCCAACATTGCAAGTGCGGTTGGATATACCGGCCGTGTTTATGTTAATGCAGCAGCTGCAACCGGACGATATATGAGCCTGACATTGAGTGAAGACGATGAAGTAACGGTAGTTACCCGAACCGACGCAGGTGGAAACCTGAATTTCCAGTATGTCGGGAATCCGGCGGCACAGACCGATGTTGTAGCAGTTACCGACCTGGTATCGCTGAAATTTGTTGCGAAAGCTGCAGGAACCTATCATATGTTCGATACTTCCGGCAAGCCAAGTTATTTTCGTATTTATAGGAAAGATGCCACCTATGCCAATTTTGCCGGGATTGTTAATGTCAGCCAGGCGCCAGGCATTCCCGCCGGTTATGGAATTGTGTTTACTAACAAGGCAGGTAAATCATGGAAATCGGTAGTGACGAACAGCGGATACAATGCCAAGCTTCCGGCCGGATATACCTATGCGTTGAGTTTGTCGGATGCAAACGGATATGTAATTACCAGCGGGGATACCTTGGCTGTAACACCAACAACCACAGCCTATAATGTCAGTATTAAAGCTGTTGAACTTTATGCTGTCACCGGAGCCATTACCGGCTTAGGGTCGAATATTACAAAACTCTCACTGGTGTTTACACCGACTGCATCGGCTCATGCTATTTACAAACCGGTACCGGTTGTTGATACAAATGCAGCAACGTACACTGTACAGCTGGAACCGAATATCAGATATAAGATTTCAGCTACCGGTGTAAACGATTTCTATCTACCGGTTGATTCAATCATTATCGGAACAGCAGGTGCAACTTTTGACCTTGCATTTGTTGCAAAACCATTGCATGCTGTCACGATTAATGTTACAGGATTAACACCGGAACAGCTTGCTAAACTGAGCCTGGTATTTAATAACCTGTACGAAGCAGGTTATAGTTACGGGTTTAGTACTGTAACCGGCATTGCCTTGCGCGATGGTGTTTATACGGTAGCTTATTCAGGACTTGACGACTATCCGGTACAACTGGGTCTTACCTCAAACCTGAAAGTCGCCGGGGCAGATACAACCAAAGTGCTTGCATTTAAGCCGGTAACCGATTGGTCGTTCGATGACAAGCCAATTGCAAACGGCACACCTTCGTACAAAGGATTGTTGTTTACAGGAACTGTTGCCAGCGAATTAGCCAAAGGACACTTGACTGCCAAGGCGGGTGCCACGATCAGGGTGCCTTTAAATGTTGGTGAAAAAATGAGGGTTACGTATTATTATACGGCAGCCTTCTCCATCAATGGAGGGGATACGATTACAACGGCAACCAACAGTACCAGTATCCTGGAATATGCAGATTACACGTATACCGGCACCGTTCCGGGTTATGTTACCATTGTAATTGGTACTGCTGCTGCCACCACCTATATCACCGATATTATGGTAACAAAAGTAGTGGCTTATCAACCGGTCATTACTGTGGGTGCAGACAAAGCATATAAGACTATAAATGATGCCTTAGCTGCCATTGCCCAAATGGTGCGTGGAGCCACCGACCGGGTAACCGTACTGATTGATCCGGGTAACTACGAAGAAATGCTGGTAGTTACTGTTCCAAACGTTACGTTGAAAAATGCATCGGCAACTCCTGCCATTGCCCTGGCAAATAAAGGAGTCGATATTGATCCCAACGCAGTAAGGATCACTTCGTACTACGGACATGGCTACAATTACTACAGCATGGGTAACGATCAGAAATGGAATGCCGATGTGTTACGGGTAAATAAGGAAAATGGATACCTTTCGTACGAAAACAAAGGGGCAGGTACCACAAACGGTTCATATTGGAATGCAACTGTCGTGGTAAGCGCCAATGGATTTACCGCTGAAAATATCATTTTTGAAAACTCCTTTAACCAGTACATCTCCTTAAAGGAATCACAGGATGTAGTTGTTCTGTGGGCATCGGGCAACAAAGGTGTAAGGTCGGTAACGGCAGGCAGTACCGACGTTCAACATAAGAGCTTTGTTGAAAGGGGTGCCGCAATTGCCATCACTGACAATACCGATAAAGTTGTATTGACAAAATGCAGGGTAGTAGGCCGTCAGGATTCATTCTACGGAGGCACCAATACCCGGGTGGTAATTTACAAAGGCGCTATGATGGGAGGTACCGATTATCTATTCGGAGCTATGACCGCCGTATTCTATAAAACCGACCTGGCAATGAATACCAGTGATGACAGCGGTGACCAGGCGTACCTGACTGCCGCCCAACAAAGCAGTGGAAGGGGATATTTGATGTATGCATGTAATATTAAATCAGCTATCCCGGCTGTTGAAACGGCTTCAACTTACCTGTCAAAACCCGGTGAATTCGGTCGTCCATGGCAGGCTACCACCAGTGAAGTTGTGTTCTACAATACTGTAATTGATACCACCAATTTTACCGGAAGCGTAGGGAAATCATTGATAGCTCCCGAAGGCTGGCTTAATACCTTAGGCGGAACTTCCAGTAAGATGTATGAATTCGGTACTGTTGAGAAATCGGGTGTGAACAATTCGGCAAATCGTGCAAGCTGGTCGACAGTATTAACTGCACCAACCCTTACCGACGGAACGGCCATTACGACTTTCAACTTTACAAAAGGCACCGACAACTGGGATCCACTACCTGATCTGATTGCAAATGATACTGGAAGCGGGGTAATTATTCCGGGGTCCACATCATCTATTCAAATTTACGGTAACGGCAACAAGTTATTTGTCACAAATGTAAAAAAGAATACCTTGATTCAGGTCTACAGCATGGATGGATCTCTTGTAAAATCGGTTGTAACGGCTGTTGATACTAATTTTACATTCGATACTGGCCTGTGGATTGTGAAAGCAGTTGCCGAAGATGGCAGTAAAACAATAAAAATACTTATTCACTAAGCTGTTTTTATTTCCCTAAACTAACAGAGGCTGCTCCACATAGAATTGGGGCAGCCTCTGTTCGTTGAAAATTATAATGTTGTTTAATTGTTTTATCCCCTTCCAACCGGATATATTCTTCATCAACTAAGAAAATGGAATTGCCTGTTGTTGGGTTTGGATAGCCATAGGTATGTTATACCAGTTTTTGTATTATTAGGATATGCAATCCGATAAATACAAATATTTAAAAACATTGACTATATTTGCAAAGTTAAAATTCACATTAAAATGGATTTCAAAAATAGGATTGAAGGTGAAGTTTATTTTGTTACAGACACTTTACGGATGGGTGGCAAAGTTAAAGTACCACATGCAAATATAGTTTTCCTATCGTTTGGGCTGGCAGGAAAGGATTGCCGGAGGTGATATTGTTTTGAAATAAAGAGTTTGTCGAATTACAAAACATTATAATACAAATAGTTGTGACAACATATCCCAAAGACAGGCATGAATATTTGTACATTTAATTAAGAGGGTTTTATCCGGAGGGACGGGGGATATAATTCCATAAATAATAAATTATTATGAATTTCATAAATCATATATTTAAAAACAAACAAATGAAGTCAAAGAATTTTTTACTTTTTATTACAGCTTTCTTTCTATGTAATTTGAGTTTTGCAAATGCACAATCAAACTCGTTGAGAGGTTTAGTCGCAGTAGTTCGTCCGGTTTATAGTGAACCAATAATAGACTTTCTTACTAAATTCAGTATTTCTTTAAAAGAAGAGGGTTATGAGCATGCCTCAGATCAAATTAAATCACTTGCGAAAGGCGGTTTTGGTTCAGGTTTTGTTTATACTAATCCATCCAATGGACAAAATTATATTATTACAAATAGGCATGTTGTAATTCAAGCACAATATGTAAATGTTGAATTTATGTTAGAGGATCAATCAATAAGGGCATTTAACAAATGTAAAGTTGTAGCCATGGATGAAGCACATGATTTAGCAATTATATCTCTTCCCACTGAATCGAAATTTGAAAAAACATTAGAAATAAATACGCAAAGACCTGAAGATGGTACCGATGTATACACGGCAGGGTATCCCGCTTTAAATAAAGAACCTTCATGGCAGTTAGGCAATGGAATTGTATCAAATTCCAATCTACATATTGATGATATTATAATCGGAAATGTAGGAGTAATCCAACATACTGCTCAAATTGATCATGGAAGCTCCGGTGGACCGCTTTTAATTAAATCTAAAGATACAGGATTTCAGGTAATCGGTATTAATACATTGAAAGCCAAAGATCGTGAAAATGTAAATATTGCTCTACCTTCTTTAGTAATTTTGAATTTTATAAACGATTATTTTAAAGCTCCGGCTTATTCAAAAGACATGCTCGAACTTCAAATTACTGCTTTTTCAAAAGTAAAGAATGATGGGTACAAAAAAATACTCCCGTTTATATCATACGATTATATTTCGCACATCTCAGTAAAATCATTTATTACAATGATAAACTCATGCGATGAAAAGATAAAAGAGGAAGTACTTAATCAGTTTAATAATGGATTCCCTATTGAAGGAGTTCGTATTTTGATAGCAGAAAAAATAAGCAAACAATTAATTAAGAAGGAAATATCTTTAACCTCTATTGAAAATTTTTCTATAACTGACCCTGTTCAAGTCACTCTAAATTTAGCTGGAAACAAAACAATAACAACATGGACTTACCAGCATGGACAGTGGTGTTTGACGGATTTTCCTGCTTTAAAGGTTAACGCCGAGTGGAATACTGGAATATCTGAAACATACGGTTATAAGAGTTCAATAATATACAGTCATGGTTTTGGAAATAATCCTATTAGTGAAATCAATATTCAGCGTACATTTTACACCTATTTTTTATACTTGATTGGCTTTCAAAGCAGTAACGGATTGATGGGTGTAAACTTTGGAGTTGGAGGAGATTTGCCTTATCAAATCGCCAGTAGAACCTATTTAGTACCATACTTGAAAGGATTCCTAGAAATGAATTTACCTTCAAATTTGGATAGTACTGCACCTGGTTCATTCGGTTATGGTTTTAAACTGGGAACAGATATTGCAATTTCATTGTTTAATAAAACATATTTGTTAATTGGAGCAGGTATAAAATCAAAATTTGTCTTAAGTTCAATGGAACAAAGCAATCCAGCTTTACCAGAAACAAATTTTATCATGCATATTGGTTTGACATTTTAAAATTCAAAAATTCCTAGTTCTTTAAGATATGTCCATCATTTAATGAGAAAATGGTATGCTGGCAGGAGGTTGGTGGGAAAGCAGGTTCTGACTTTCGCGATATGGAAATCGCGAGACCCAATTTATCAATTTATCCCGGTGTAAGGAAACTAAAAAAGACCCCGACAGAACTGATCAGCCGGGGTTTTTCATAATGAATTATGCATTGTGAAATCTGAATTATTTCAAATGTTCCTCCAGGAAACGGTCCTGTTCCCAAAGGAGGTGCAGGATATTTTCGCGGGCAACATAGCTGTGGGCTTCCTTGGGCAGGATCAACATGCGGGCGGGAGCACCAAGGCCTTTGAGTGCCTGGAAGTACCGTTCGGTTTGCAGGGTAAAGGTGCCGGGGTTATTATCCTCTTCACCATGAACCAGCAGGATAGGCGTTTTCATCTTATCGGCATTCATAAAGGGAGACATGGCGTTGTACACATCCGGTGAATCCCAGTAATTGCGTTGTTCGCTTTGAAAACCAAAGGGTGTTAACGTACGGTTATACGCCCCGCTGCGTGCAATGCCGCAGGCAAACAGGTCGGAATGGGTCAGCAGGTTGGCAGTCATAAAGGCACCATAGGAATGCCCGCCCACAGCAACTTTCTTCCGGTTGATATAGCCCAATGAATCGACAGCATCAATGGCAGCTTTTGCGTTTGATACCAGTTGTTCGATAAAAGTATCATTGGGTTCATTATGGCCTTCACCGATAATCGGGAAAGCAGCATCATCCAACACTGCATACCCGCGGGTCACCCAATATACAAACGACCCGTAGTAGGGAAATGTGAACTCATTGGAGTTCGCGGTACTCTGTCCTGCACTGTAGTTGTCCTTGTACTCGGTAGGATATGCCCAGATAAGCAAAGGGAGTTTTTCCTTCTTAGTACGGTCGTAACCCACCGGCAAATACAATGTCCCGGAGAGTTCCACTCCATCAGCCCTTTTGTATTTGATGACTTCCTTGTACACATCCTTGATACTTTCGAAGGGATTCGGGAAATCGGTGATCCTTGTCAACCCGTTCCTGGAGTTAATGTTGCGGAAGTAATAGTTTGGGTATTCATTCCGGGACTGTATGCGTACCAAGGCTTCCCCTTTTTTAAAGTCTTCGACATCAACGATCTCTTCCATTTTATCGGTATAAGCCGACTGGTACAACCGCTTTGACTTTAAAGTCTTGAGGTTGAATACATCAATAAAGGGAAACTGGCCTTTTGGGGTATGACCTTCGCCCACGCTGTACAGGTTGTTGTCTTCAATGGCCAGCACATATTTGCCATACTCATTTTTCACTGTTTCAAAGTTCCCGGGATCGGAATAGATGTCCTGGAAGTTCCGGTCGTTAATGATACGTGGATTCTCATCAGCACGTGCCGGATTGATCAGATAGGTTTTTTCATTGCGCGTATCGTACCACTCATCCTGCAGGACAGCCACCGAATCATTGCCCCAGATCACATGCGAAAAACGTGAGATGGTTTTAGAGACAAAGGCAGGTGCTTCGGTAAAAGGGGCCTTCCACTGGTAGAGTGCATCGCGGTATTCTACTTTCATTTCGGGATCGCCGCCATCCAATGCTTCTACATAATACAAAGTTGCTGCCTGGTCGGGCCTCCAGCTAAGGCCACGTTTCCCTTTGCGTACAGCCATAAATCCTTTTGGCAATACTTCCGAAAGGGGTACTTCATTTACAATCTTCACTTCCTTTCCTCTCAGGTCATAGACAATGGAGAGTTGCGGAAAGCGGTTCAGGGGTACAATATACGTAAAGGGTTTGCGCAATGTAGTGACAAGCAGGTATTTTCCGTCAGCGGAGAAAGACTCGCCTGCATACATATCCTCTTCTTTAAATAATTCGGCTTTCCCGGTCAGGTCCACTGTATACAATTCAGAGGAAGTGAGGGTCACGAAATTAATCTCGTCAGAGGCATTCTTCAGTAAGTCGGGGTACGTGCGGTTTTGGGATTTAGACCCATCACTTAACGACAGGGTAGGGCCGTTAGGCAATTCCCGTTTAGGATCAATAAGCGCAGGCCGGTTTTTAGGTAATAACCTCACCAATAACTGCCGGCTATTGCGATACCAGTTCAACGGGTTCCCAAGGTTTGCATTTACTATGGATTCGGTAAGTCGGATTGCTGTGGCGGTAACCACGTCCAATACCCATAATTCCACACCCCTGGCTGCCGTATTGGTAAACGCAATCTTCTTTTCATCGGGCGACCAGGAGACATAAGCTATCCGTGGATTACCAGGCAACCCTTTTACCTGAATGGGTTCGGTATCAACCACCTTTCGTATTTTGAGGTTGTGAACGTAATTCACAGACGATCCGATGTTGGTCACGGGGTTGATGCGTAATCCGCCCATGCTCATTTCCTGTTGGTTTAAATCATCCAGCGTTTTATACGTGCTGTGATAACTCAGCAACATGTATTCCTTCTTGGTGTCGATGGACACTGAAGGGGCTCTTTCGTAATCGGCAAGCTGTAGAATACTTGCCGGAGGAGTCTGATATTTCAAATTCTCCTGTGGTATAATGGGTGTTTGTCCTGTTGTCATGATAAAATGAATTAAAGTAAGTTTTTCATCTGAAAAGCGATTCTTTCATTCAGCTTGCAAAAGTAGGTCAATCTATCGGGATTGAAAAACTATATAAAAGTACTCTAATTTGGGACTGTTTAAACGTGTATTGTCTTACGTTTGTAGTATTAACACAAAAAGCAGCTGTTTGTATTATAATTTTGTAATATATTCACACATAAATATCATAAAAATGTAAAAACACATCAATAAACGAAACAATATTCCTACATTTGCCCTCCCCATTAATTATATTTATTACACTTTACAAAGTTATTTTATGAAAAAACTTTCTACTATTCTTTTTCTTTTCCTTTCACTATCCATTTATGCACAACCACCCGTTGGATATTACAGTGCTGCCGAAGGTAAGAATACATCAGCCCTTCGCACTTCACTTCAAGCAATTATATCGAATGGTACATATGATGTTGGTTACGGCGGGTTGTGGACAGCCTACAGGACTACTGATGTCAATTCAAGTGGCAATGTATGGGATATGTATTCCAATTGTACCTTTACCCTGGGAACAAAACAGTGTGGAAGTTATTCGGCTGAATGCGACTGTTATAACCGGGAACATACTTCTCCCCAGAGTTGGTTTAGTTCTGCATCGCCCATGGTAAGTGATATTTTCAATGTGTATCCCACAGATGGAAAAGTGAACGGGGAACGTAGCAATTACCCCTATGGTGAAGTGGGTACAGCAACCTATACTTCAATAAACGGGAGCAAGCTTGGGTCATCAAGTTTTCCGGACTATACAGGGACGGTATTTGAACCATTAAATGAATATAAAGGAGATTTTGCCCGTACGTATTTCTACATGGCAACCCGGTATGCCGGATTGTGCGAAAACTGGATCGCGGGAGCTAATGTGGTTTACAGTACAGCCAACCTGGGATTGACAACCTATGCCATGAATTTGTTCCTGAAATGGAGCCGCCAGGACCCTGTCAGTGCCAAAGAAATAGTCCGGAATAATGCCGCTTACGGAGTGCAGAATAACCGGAATCCATTTATTGATAATCCGGGATTGGAAGAATATATCTGGGGCAACAAAACAACACAGGTGTTTTCAACAAGCAATGTAACCACCCCATACCTGGGATCCCCATCCAGCGGAGCTGTTGTTGATTTTGGCAAGGTAGGCTATCAGACAACTGATACTGCATCCATCTACATCAAAGGAGCCAATCTGACCGGCGACCTGACAGTGGTATTAAGTGGAACCAATGCTTCGGTTTTCTCTATGCCTTTGACTACCATTAGTAAGGCAAATGCAGAAGCAGGATATCGGCTGGCTCTTAATTTTTCAGCACAGACTTTAGGACTTCAAACAGCTCAACTCACCATTTCCGGGGGAGGAATTACAACTTCTTCAGTTATATTGAATGCAACTTCGGTGGATGGTTTCCTTGCCTTATCGGCAAATAATATCACAAATAACAGCTTCACGGCAAACTGGACTTCGTCGGCCAATGCGACCGGATATAAACTGGACGTTTATTCGTTTGTTGGTGATGGAAGTGCTGCTCCGACAACTTTACTGGAACAGGATTTCCTGACAGGGACCGGAACTTCGGGTGTACCAACAGGATGGGTAGGTTCAGGTTATACCGACAATTCATTGGCAAGTGCAGTCAAATTATCTTCCGGTAGCAATACAGGAAAAGTTACTACTCCTTTACTGGATTTGTCCACTTCTGCTACCGTATTGACCGTTAAGGCAAAACAATATGGTACTGATGCAGGAGCCAAGCTGGTTGTCCTGGTAAATGCCGATACTTTAGTAAAATGGACAACAGCGGTTGCCTATCAGGATTTCACAGTGAATATCCCAATAAAGACAAGTACATCCACCATATCCTTGTTTGCTTTTGCCGGATCAGGTCACCGTGTATATGTAGATTATGCAAAGGTAGCCACCCAGGGTGTAGCCCAGATGCCGGTGTCATTGGCAGGCTATCCTAAATCGGTAGGATCTGTATTGAATTACGCAGTTACCGACCTTCAGAGTGATTCCGCCTATTACTATACTGTGACTCCGGAAGGCAATAGTACTGTAATGTCCGACCAGATTAAAGTTCGGACCCTGAAAGTAAACAGTGGAGTAGAGGTTAATAAAGAGACTTTAATTATCTGGTCGGTTACCAGTGAAGGTGTGATTGTCAGAAACCTTCCTTCCGGCTGTAGTGTAAACGTACTGGATATGATGGGAAAACAAATCCGTTCATTCAGTAATGCTACTTCTGAGCTGAGACTAACGCTACCTCAAAAGGGGATGTATATTCTGCAGGTAAAACAGGACCAGCATTTCAACTCGTATAAAATAAGATATTAAATCAGATAAAGGAATCAATTTATTATTAATTACAAATGTAAGTCGGCTCGATTCTAACGAATTGAATCGATTTACTGTTTTAATACTTGTTGGATTTAAGTTTGACATCACGGCTTAATCTTTTTTAGATAAATAGATTCAACTATTACGTCGCTATTATTGTTATAATAGCTTAAAGGACATTTATATGCTATTTATTAGTAAGAACAAATTCAAGTTGTTCTTAGTCTCCATTCCTTTGAACAAGTAAGATTTATTGTTTTTTAAAACCACAAACTAAATACTTTGGAGTATGAAATCACAAGTACGTTTTTCAGTAGACAGAAAAATAGCTGTTTGTTTGTATGCTTTCCTTATTTTCATGTTGCCTGTTCATGTTGTTGCTATAAACCAATTACCAACAAAATCTGGGGATACAGATGCCTATACTGAATACAAGGGTAAAATTGTAGACCGTAAAACCGGTACTTCGTTAGCATTTGCCAGCCTGATAGTAACCGGATTGAATATCTCGAGTATTTCGAACAGTGAAGGTGAGTTTTCAATAAAAGTACCTTCCGAAGTTGTCGATCCAAAAGTAATTGTGAGTTATATTGGGTTTAAAAATAAATCAGTTTCGTTAAAAGATTTGAAACCGGATAAAGCAAAGATTGAACTGGAACCTTCCTCGATAGAATTGCCGGAGTTAAATGTGATATCGAAAGATGCCGAATTGCTAATGCGGGCAGTCCTCG
Source organism: Paludibacter sp. (assembly GCA_028710415.1). GTDB lineage: Bacteria > Bacteroidota > Bacteroidia > Bacteroidales > Paludibacteraceae > Paludibacter. Next base: position 53,362 of record JAQTUE010000002.1, read on the forward strand.
AGAAAAAAGGTGAGAATTATTTCAACACACAAACATTGATGACGGCTTTCTACCGGGAGACCATTAAGAAAAACAGGTCGTATGTATCCCTTTCGGAAGCTGTGGTGGAAATAAACAAACAGCCATACACGTCCTATAAACCAGATGGAGTTAAGCTCTACAAAGCCCGTAAAAAAGCAGATTATTCAAAGTTGGATACCCTGACGTTTAAGTTGCAGGGAGGACCTTTTAATTCATTGTACCTGGACATCATGAAAAACCCTGAATATTTGTTCACTGAAGATATGTTCACGAATTATGAATTCTCGTTCGACCATTCCACCCATGCTGATAATAAACTGATTTATGTTCTGGACTTTAAGCAACGGCCCACAAAGACAGAACCTTTGTATTATGGGAAATTATATATTGATGCACAAACCCTATCACTTAAAAGTGCTGTATTTGCCTTGAATATTACCGATAAAGATGCTGCTGCAAAGATGTTTATCATGAAAAAACCATTTAATGCCCGGGTTTATCCTACTGAAACAAAATATCGGATAGATTATCTTGAAAAAGATGGGAAATGGTATTATTCGTATAGCCGCATTGAGTTGGGATTAAAGATAATCTGGAAGAAAAGGTTATTCAATACAAACTATTTTTCAACTGTTGAAATGGCAGTAACCGATTGGGGTAAAGGTTCGGAAATCAACTCTACAGATTTTAAGGAAAAATTAAAACCGAATGTCATCATCAGTGATGAAGCTACGGGCTTCTCCGATCGTCAATTCTGGGGGGAGTATAATGTTATAGAGCCTGAAAAATCAATTGATTCGGCCATTAAGAAGATACAGAAACAACTTGAAAAAAAGAAATAATAACTGGCTATAATTCGATATAACTTTTCGATAATCGAATAATTTCTGACTGATATTACACAAATGAAAATAGGCTTGTCTTATTTTCATTTGTGTTTTTTATAGGGTGTAAAACTTGCAACATCTCAAAAATTGTCAATAAAGCAGCCATTTAAAACAAAAACAAGGTAACATGTGTTATGTCTCTAAAGCAAGTAGGGACAGAATTTAGCATTTGAAAATGCATTTTTTTTGTACCTTTGCAGCAAATTTGAAAAAAAGATGATTTTTTCATCTATCTCTTTAATAAATTGATATTATGTCAGAAGCTATATTAGACCAGGTAACCCAAGGAGACTATAAATATGGATTTACTACCGACATCGAAACAGACATTATTCCAATCGGACTCACTGAAGATGTGGTACGGCTTATTTCTGCAAAGAAAAATGAGCCTGAATGGATGCTTGAGTTTCGTTTGAAGGCTTACAGATACTGGGTTACAATGAAAATGCCAACCTGGGCTCATCTCGATATTCCGGAAATTGATTATCAAAGCATAGCTTATTATGCTGCTCCCCGTAAGAATGCACCAAAAAGCCTCGATGAAGTAGACCCTGAATTACTCAAAACGTTTGAGAAACTGGGCATTCCGTTGCATGAACGCATGGCTTTGTCGGGTGTTGCAGTTGATGCGGTAATGGATAGCGTTTCGGTCAAGACAACATTCAAAGAAGCCTTAAACGAAATGGGCATTATTTTCTGCTCATTCAGTGATGCCGTAGAACACCACCCTGATCTGGTTCAAAAATACATGGCATCCGTTGTTCCTTATACCGATAATTTCTTTGCCACACTGAATTCAGCTGTATTCAGTGATGGTTCATTTGTATATATTCCAAAAGGGGTACGTTGCCCAATGGAACTGTCCACCTATTTCCGCATAAACGCCATGAATACCGGACAGTTTGAGCGGACCCTGATTATTGCCGACGAAGACAGTTATGTCTCATACCTGGAAGGATGTACGGCACCAATGCGTGATGAGAATCAACTTCATGCGGCTATTGTTGAAATAGTAGCCCTAAAGAATGCGCAGGTGAAATACTCCACGGTACAAAACTGGTATCCCGGAGATAAAAACGGCAAAGGGGGTATCTTTAATTTTGTAACCAAGCGGGGTATCTGCAAAGGCGAGAGCTCCAAGATATCCTGGACACAAGTAGAAACAGGCTCTGCCATTACCTGGAAATATCCGAGCTGTATTTTGCTGGGTGATAATTCATCGGCTGAATTCTATTCAGTAGCTGTGACCAATCATCATCAACAGGCGGATACCGGCACCAAGATGCAACATATCGGCAAAAACACACGCAGTCACATCCTATCAAAAGGTATATCTGCCGGTCAAGGTCAGAACAGCTACCGGGGGTTGGTGAAGATTAATAAGAATGCAGAGAATTCCCGTAATTATTCTCAGTGCGATAGTTTGCTACTGGGCGATAAATGCGGGGCGCATACTTTCCCTTATATGGAAGTAAGCAATGATTCCTCCATTGTAGAACACGAGGCAACCACTTCCAAGATAAATGAAGACCAGATATTTTATTGCAACCAGCGCGGTATTTCAACGGAAGATGCAGTAGGCCTTATCGTGAACGGATATGCAAAGGAGGTGTTGAACCAGCTTCCCATGGAGTTTGCTGTTGAGGCCCAGAAGCTTCTTCAAATAACGTTAGAGGGTAGCGTTGGATAATAACCCCCTGCCCCCTAAAGGGGGTTCTTGATGCTCTGCAAATATGATGATTTACTCACAAAATTGAATTAAATTTAAAACTAAAGATCTTTTACTCCCCTTTAGGGGGTGGGGTCGTATTTATAACAATATATGCTTGAAATTAAAAACCTACACGCCAACATCAATGGCAAGGAGATATTAAAAGGACTTGATTTAGTAGTTCGTCCCGGAGAAATACATGCCATTATGGGACCTAACGGTGCCGGTAAATCAACATTAGCTTCGGTACTATCCGGTAATCAGGCTTTTGAAGTAACCAAAGGGGAAGTTGAATTTTATGGTAAAAATTTACTGGATATGTTGCCCGAAGACCGTTCGCGGGAAGGTATATTCCTGAGCTTTCAGTATCCGGTAGAAATTCCGGGAGTAAGCATGGTCAATTTTATGCGTACTGCCTTGAACGAACATCGTAAATACAATAAGCTGGAACCAATGTCGGCTACTGACTTCCTGCGTACCATGCGTGAAAAGAAAGAATTGGTTGAAATGGACAGCAACCTTGCCAACCGTTCGGTGAACGAAGGCTTCTCTGGTGGGGAAAAGAAGAAGAATGAAATCTTCCAAATGGCTATGCTTGACCCAAAGTTGGCTATTCTTGATGAGACTGATTCCGGGTTGGATATTGATGCTTTACGCATTGTGGCAAATGGAGTCAATAAATTGAAACGTGCCGATAATGCTACCATTTTGATTACACACTATCAACGACTGCTGGACTATATTGTCCCTGATTTTGTTCATGTACTTTATGATGGACGTATTGTAAAGACCGGTGGTAAAGAACTTGCACTGGAATTGGAAGATAAAGGATACGACTGGATTAAGAAGGAAGTGGAAGGCGAATAGGTTTAGTTGATTGGTTAATTAGGTTGATTAGTTGATTGGTTAATTCGGCTGATTAGGTTTAGGATCATAAAAGGATTTGAAAGAGATTATAATATCTATCTTTCTAATTAAAATAATAATATAAATAAAATAGTTCCCTGCAAAATTTTCATCTCCTCATGGAGTTGGGAAGGGGTGAGGTAATATGGAACAACAATATATTGATTTATACAAACAACATCATAAGAGCATCAAAGGGCATTCAGCCGCTGTGATGAATGATTCGCGTGATGGGGCATTTGAACTGTTTGAAAAACTGGGTTTCCCCACTCCAAGACTGGAAAACTACAAGTATTCCGACCTTAAAGAACCTCTTTCCATTGACTATGGTTTGAATATCAACCGAGTTACTATTCCTGTAAACCCTTACGAAGTCTTCAAGTGTGACGTCCCCGGAATTAATTCATTCCTGTTCTTTGTCGTGAATGATGCATTCTATCCGGTGAATGAACCCAATAATAAAACCCTTCCAAAAGGAGTTATCATAGGTAGTCTGAAAGAAATTGCAACTACACATCCTGAATTGTTGAAAGACTATTATGGTAAACTAAGTACCACTAAAAACGATGGCCTGGTTGCCTTTAACGGCGCTTTTGCCCAGGACGGTTTTTTTATGTTTGTTCCCAAAGGAGTCATACTTGATAAACCGGTCCAATTAATAAACATCATGCGTTCGGACGTTGATTTTATGGCAAACAGCCATAACCTGATTATCCTGGAAGAAGGTGCACATGCCCAGTTACTGGTTTGTGACCATACCATGGATGATGTCCGTTTCCTTTCAAACAGGGTGACAGAGGTATTCGTTGGTGAAAATGCTTCTTACGAGCATTATAAACTCGAAAATACCCATACCAAGACAACGAATTTATCCACATTACTTATCGATCAAAAAGCATCCTCAAGTGTATTGACTAATGTCATTACTTTACATAACGGGGTAACCCGCAATTCCATTGAAATTGACCTCGATGGAGAACATTGCGAAACGCTGTTATGCGGCATGGTGATTGCCGACCAGAACCAGCAAGTGGATAACTTCACGTATATCATGCATAACAAACCGAATTGCCACAGCAACGAGTTGTTTAAATACGTGTTGGATGATAATTCAAAAGGAGGATTTACCGGTAAGATACTTGTTGCTAAAGATGCCCAGAAGACTTCGGCATTCCAGATTAATAAGAATATCCTGCTTAAGAAAACAGCCAAAATGAGTACCAAGCCTCAACTGGAAATCTATGCTGATGATGTGAAGTGTTCGCATGGTGCTACCATCGGGCAACTGGATGAGACTGCAAAGTTCTATATGCAATCACGTGGGATTCCGGAAGCGGAAGCCAAACTATTGCTTATGTTTGCATTTACCGGTGATGTCATCGATAATATACGCATCCTTGCTTTGCAGGACAGGATCAAATTATTAGTAGAAAAACGGTTGCGTGGTGAATTATCCAAATGTGAAGGATGTATTATCTGCCAGTAATTGCGCTATAGAACATTTAAACCTCAAAGCGTACGCGGTATTTTGAGCGTTTTCCGTGATATAATGATTTTTAATTGAAATCATATCGATTATAAACCTCACTTATAAACCCTGTTTTTTAAAAACATGCAGCTCAGTATTGACGAATTAAGACAGAAGTTTTTGCAGCCATTGCCCGGAGTATCTTCTCATCAGAAGATGTCACCAAGCCATAGAGTGCAGGAGTTTTCCGGATTAACCGACATGCAACCTGTAGCTAGAAAAAGTGCTGTTTTGATTCTGTTGTTTCCCGACAATGAAAAATTAAAGACAGTATTTATCAAACGGAGTGAATATGATGGAATCCATAGCGGGCAGATATCTTTCCCGGGTGGCAAGTATGAGAATTCAGACAAAACCTTTGAAGATACAGCGCTACGGGAAACGATGGAAGAAATAGGGGTAGGGCAGGATCGGATTGAAATTATCGGTAAGCTATCTGATTTTTATATCCCGCCCAGTAATTTCCTGGTCAAAGTATTTGTGGGATATTCCAACCAAAGGCCACAGTACATTCCTGATAAAAAAGAAGTCCAATCGGTTATAGAGGTAAATATTGAAGATTTATACGATAACCGTAATATCACTGAAAAGGAGTTTTATTCCACATCCCGCAAAATAAAAGTAAATGCCCCCTCCTACAGCATCAATGGAGTAGAAATATGGGGTGCAACAGCCATGATTGTCAGTGAATTGCTTGATGTTTTGAAACTGTCTTAAATCTTTCAAATCTTTACAAAGAATAAATCCCGATTTATCGGAACATCAAACCTTTCGAACATCAAACATCAAACATCAAACTCTCAAACCTTTCAAACTTATTTAAACCCAACTAACAATGACCGAAAAAATACGATTAAATAAATTTATCAGCGACAGCGGTATTTGCTCCCGTCGTGAAGCCGACAAATATATTGAACAAGGTCATATAGTTGTGAACGGAAAACGGGCTAAATTAGGCGATCAGGTATCGGTAAAAGATAAGGTTACGATGAATGGCAATCTCATTGCTGCTAAAACCGGTGATGACTTTGCGTTTCTGGCATTTAATAAACCTGTCGGGATTATCAGTACCACCGAGATTGGAGTCAAAGACAGCATTGTCGACTATATCGGATACCATGAACGCATTTTTCCCGTAGGTAGGCTGGATAAAGAGTCCCAGGGTTTAATTTTTATGACCAACAACGGGGATATGGTCAATAAGATACTTCGTGCCGGGAATAATCACGAAAAAGAGTATCTGGTTACCGTAAATAAACCCGTTACTGATGAGTTCATTCTAAAAATGGGCAGTGGAGTCCCTATCCTGGGTGAAATGACTAAAAAGTGCAAGGTGATCAAGGATTCGGTATTCTCATTCCGAATAGTATTGGTGCAGGGATTGAACCGTCAGATCAGGCGCATGTGTGAATATTTCGACTATGACGTTGTCAAGCTGGAGCGTATCCGGATCATGAACATAAGTGTGAAAGGAATACCGCTAGGTGAATGGCGTCAGCTTGAACCAAACGAAATGAAGGAAATCATGTCTGCCATAGAACATTCTACGTCTACAGAAGAAGGATCTATAAACAGAGGTAAGAGGCAAGAGGTAAGAGTTAAGGAGCAAGAGGTAAGAGTTAAGGAGCAAGAGGTAAGAGGTAAGAGCGCGGAATCCCAAACACAGAACACGGAACGCGGAACACGGAACTCTTCAAGCTTTTCAACTGCCAAACCCGCAAAGAAGTCATCACGTTCATCTAATCCAAATCCTAAATCAAGGGACTTGCGTGAACGGTCATCCAATTCAAATGGTAAGAAAACTGGATCAACCAAAAATATTAAACCTTCCTCTACCAGCTTTGGAAGTCGTGGAAATGGCAAGTCCGGAAAGAAATAATTATTATTGATCAACTTCTTTTGTGTCGGCTAAAACCAGTATTGCCACCACTGCAATTGCTGATACCCCGTTCATAAAACCACCAAAGCCGGTAGTCCTTCGAATGTAAAATTGATTACTCCGGTTCCTTGTGTCGAAACCAGGACTTGTCATGTTTTGCAATATCTCAGAGAACCAAAACGAATTGTTCAGATAGAATGGGTCGGTGAAGTCCTCATGTGTTGTCAGGGCTATCCTGTTCCTGAGATATACAGGGGTTGTTTCTTTGTCAAAGGTGAGACTTGTCCAATCTACGTTCTTACCCTTATTTACACCAACCTTCGGAATTAATTCCAACTGTTTGATATCAATAAACTGGTACAGTAATGAATTGCTTACGATGGTCACTTGCGATTTTGGTGCTATGTAGTTGATTTGTTGTTCAACATAAAAGGAATCGAGCATGTCACTCCCATTCACAATTACATTCGTTCTATCCCAGTCAATATAGAGTGGAATTTCCAATTTATTGAAGATTGTTTGGGATAGTACAAAATTCTCACCCGAAAAATTGTATTTAATTGAAACAGTATCATTGTCAATACTAAATTCATTGTTCTTATTCTTCTCCAAATTACTGTTCAACGTGATATATTGGTATTGGGTACACGAAGATAACGCAATGATGCAGACGAGTGCTGCTAGAATTAATGGAGTAAAGGCCAGGTTGTATTTATTTCTACTTGTTTGAACTGAATATGTATTTATCATAAATTAAAGCTATTTTTAATTACTACCTATGAATTTGCTTTTATATATCAGTTACTCATTAATTCATTTAATTGTAAAAGGTTTTGGTTCAGTCGTCTTCTTTTACTTTCTTTTCGATCCTTGTATCCGGGATCAACCATAGAAAAGCGATAGCAATAATTATACCAATTGAAATTTCTTTCATAAAGAACGAAAGAGGAACAGCAACTGCATAGCCTATTATCGAACTAATCCCTTTCAGATCTTTACCTATTGCCGTTGAGAGCACAGAATCTTTTCCATGAACCGAAATAATGGTTTTAGAAAGAATATAATAAGCTACACCGGCCATTAGCAGGACAAAAGAATAGGCAGCTACCGGCAGTTCTGCAAAGTGATTCTCACCTGCCCAGGCCGTCACAAAAGGAATCAGTGATAGCCAGAATAATAAATGGGTGTTCGACCAAAGGATAGCACCTGTAACGTGTTTTACGGTATGTACCAGATGATGATGGTTGTTCCAGTAAATGGCAATGTAAATAAAACTGGTGATATAACTGATGAATTTGGGTGCCAACACTTGCAGCGACGCCCAGTCGGTGCCATGGGGCATTTTAAGTTCCAATACCATGATGGTGATCAGAATGGCTATCACCCCATCACTAAATGCTTCTAACCGGTTCTTATTCATAAGGCAGTATGTCAACATCTCTTTTATAAACAAACAATACATTTTTAAAATTGTTCCTAAATACACTAAAAAACCCTTTCAGCTTCCTTAGTGGAGTTGAAAGGGTTCTTTAATGACATTCGGGTTCTAAAATCCCATGAATTTTAGTCCTTATTTTTTTACTGAATCAGTTTTCATGTCCTGCATAGGTGCTGCTTCCCGATGAATCCTGACATGTCGTTCATAGCGTTCAAACCGTTCAGGTTCATCGCATGAATTCATGCGTTCCTCGTTGTACATGCAACAATTATCCATGCGGTGATGCCAGTGCCACGCCCTGTGGAAATGGTCGGGTCCAACCGTTGCCATGAGTCCTCCAAAGGTGAGTGCGGCAGCTAAAAAACCTATTAAAAATCTTGATCTTCTATACATGTTGTTTGATTATTTAGATTCGTTGTTTTGTGTTGTGTCTTCTTTCTTGTCGGTGGTATCGCAATCACAGTCTGCTGCACTTTTTTTACCACACCTGCACCTGTCATAGCTTTCGGAATCCTTACCCCAACGGCCACGGCCAAATCCTGTATTCATATTGTTTTTGAATTCGGTAAATTCTTCATCGCTCATGCTCCTGATCTTGTCAGCCCAGTAAAACAATTGACCGTGCATGTGATCGTGATGTCCATGATGATGATCGCCGTGATGCTTGTGGTGATCGTGTCCATAATCCGAATCACAGCACTCATCTTCCGGTCCACAGCCTGGCCCGCAATAGCAGCCATTCCTGTATCCATGATGCCCGTAATACCCGTGGCCATACCATCCACGCCTCATATGCCCGAAATGCAGCAGGTGGATGATGACCATGAAAATAAAAATACCCAATACCAGTTTAGGCATAAAGAAGAACAAAGCTCCTACCAGTATGCCTGTCAGTATCACACTTAAAATTGAATGTCTCATGTTAATTAATTTATTAGTTTGTTTTGAAATCTGTTTTGTATTATTGAAGACGAATGTGTATTTATTTTACTTTAAATACTATGTAGATATATATCGATATTACTTCCTTCTGTGATTTGTAAGTAGTTGGAACAATATATTGTACTGTTTTATTTCTTGAAAAATACGATTATACAGCATTTCTAAATAGAAGGAAATAAGGGTTTTAATAGGGGTAGTTTGGTTTTCTACTAAGTCCCCGCGATCAGAGATCGAACAACAATTAAGATAACTATGAAGGTTTGAAAATATATTTTTAATCTTATTTTTTTGTTATTTTTCATTTCTTTCATTTAAAACCTTATTTTTTTGTTCAATCTTAGTAGCCAGATTACCTCCCCTAAACCCAACCTTATTCTTTGATTGATTGTCTACGGATAAAAGTCCACTCAAAGAATAAGGTTTAATATTAGGGGTCAACTTTGCTACTAAGGTTACAATAAAAAAAATGATAAGGTTTTTTAAATTATAACATCTATAAAATCAATAAGTTATGTTGTGTATTTGTAAAACTTGTCAATCATTATTTAAGAAAAGGATTAATTTACTAAAAGGATTCTCGAACATATATTACAGTATAGTAGGGTTGAAAAATTGGATTTATGACCCACTGATGAATTGCAACTTACAACATGTTATATAGTAGGGTTAAAAACCAAAAATAAGGTTTTTAATTTAAAGCCCTTATTTTTGGTTTTTAACCCTTAGTAGAAATATTAAGTAAAAAGATCCAACCCTTATTCCCTTATTTAAATAAAATCATTCGACATTATTTAGTTCCAGTTACTAATATTGTTATTGCCAATCACGTCACAATCTTACCTCTTGCCTCTACTTACCTTCGTCCTTCGTCTTTTGTCTTTACTCTTGGTTCTTACCTCTTACCTCTTGCCTCTACTTACAACACCTCTGTTTCCACTGGTTTTTAAACTGTTCCCTTTCTTCATCGCTCATTTCCATCAGTTTATTTTTCATCGATGCGTGCATAAACGGTGGCCTGTGGCCGTGGTGACCCCTGAATCGAAAGCCACTGAATAATAAACGGCTCAGAACAAAGATTCCCATGGCCTGCCAGTAATCCAGCGGTAAGGCTCCTGTTACTTTCGGAAGTACAGCGTTCCACAGCAGCATGACAATGCCGCTTATTGCAAATAACCCGGTCAGGAATATGGGGATAAACAGGAATCGTCTTTTCCCTCCGAAATGTTGGTGCATTGTATTCATATTGCTAATTTTTATTTTGTTTCTTCTTGATTTTTCTTTAATTTCTTAACGCTGACATGTCTTCGACGATGTCAGGTTTGTTTTTAGTTCTATAATTAATCTGATTTTAAACAGGACTCTTATTCTTAAAACTACCTACTACCTACTACCTACTAATTTCTTCTACCTTCTACCTACTGATTTGTCAGTTCCTTATACAAATAATTCAGCTTGTTCCTCAGATGCTTCACTGCATATCCTTTCCGGCTGATAATGGTTTTAAGCTTTTCTCCTTGCCGGTCGGCTATCTCCTGCAGGGTCAGGTCTTCTATCTCATTCATCACAAACACTTCTCTCTGGTTTGGGGGCATTTCATCCAATGCCTGTTGGAATTCCTTCCAGAACAGTTCCTTGAAAAATGCCAGTTCCGGATTGTTGGTATCGTCCAGCAGCAGTATCTCCTTGAAATTAAACTCCCCTTCGTCCGATTCATACCCGTAATCCTCTATCGAGAGATTCGATTTCTTGCGGGCCTTGTCGGTGATCTTGTTGCGGGCTACTTCATACAACCATGCACTGACATTATCCAGTTCGGCAATGTCCTCCAGATTACTCAACTGGAACCATACCTCCTGAAGGATGTCTTCCGCATCTTCGGTAGTTTTTACTTTCTTACGTACAAATCCGAACAACTTCTCCCCAAATTCCTGTATGGCACTTGATATGGAATTGGTCTTTTGTTCACTGGTTGAATAACTCATGGCTCTCTCCATAAACAGGTAGACGAATCTAACTTCATTTTACTTTAAATGCAGAACGTAATTTTAACGCGCTTGTTCATATTCTGCTCAAATTTCATTTTTTAATATATTCTGTTATTGCTTTTATAACTATACTACTCTCTCCAAAGCTTTTCAGTTCCTTCAATTATAATCTCTCAAACCTTTCAAACCTCAAACCTCAAACCTTTCAAACCTCAAATGGTAAATGCTCAATATCCCGGGTCTCGCGATTTCCATATCGCGAAAGTAACAATCAGTTTCCATCCTGACGTTACTACCATGAATGAAAAGTGATTCAGTTAAGATAGAAAATTAAGTGTTCAATATGCTTTTACAAAATTCTTATAGATAATCAAATGTGATAATCATTCGGCTAAAGCCCAATCCTATTGATTTTAATTGCCTCCTGTTTTTTCTATTGTCTCTTATTTAGTCGAAACGCAATTTAATATCAGTCAAAAAAAACAGTTAGACGAATCTAACTGTTTTTTTTAATGCAGAATACTTCATTCTCCATAAACCTCAAACTTCAAACCTTTCAAACTATCTTAAAGGCTATTGTAATACTTTACAATTTTAATAAGGTTTTCCAGTTTTACATTTTTTATTTTTTCCTGCTTAACGTATTCTTCTATTTTTAATTTCTGGTACTGTAAAGCTGTCATTAAGGACTTCATATTGTCTATTTTGAAATATTGCAATTGGCTGTTCACGATGTAATTGACATCTGCTTTCCTCTCAAAAGTGGCTGGTATGGGTGTTGTCAATATTGCTCTTGGTTCTTCAGCAGGTTTGAGCCTGACCGATTTTTTCTGCACCAACATGCATTTACCCTGTTCAATCATTTCAAAATAATTTCCTTTCTGCATAAATGGCATATACAGATAAACCGATTTTCCAATGGTGATCTTTGTCAGTGCTTTGTGATTTCCAACAACATAATTGACGTTTTTTAGCTGATATTCCATTTCGTCGGAATAAAGGTTATAACGGATAGGTACCTTGACTTTCAAGGTGTCCGACACATAAAACACTCCTTCATTAAAATCAGGGTTCAAATAGGGGCTCCCATCAATATCCTTGTATACCTTTGCTTTTTCAGGATGGAAATTCTTATAGAAGGAATAATTATTAAAAAATGGATCCATGGTCTGCCCTGACAATGTTGTTGAAAGTAGCACTACTAGTACGATAATACAGTTTTTAAGGGTTTTCATAGTAGAATTTACTGATTTATTTATTGTTTTATTTATCTCGCATTGAAAAGTATCATTGACCTGCCAAAATTAATAAAAAACTGAATCTTTTCAGCATTTAAATTCCTTTTTGTGCCAATTATTGAAGAAGTTCTTTGAAATAGGTTTATTTATTTTAAAGCTTGCGTTTTATTTATCCTAAATTCAAGTTGAGCATCTGCCTGATGACATCTAAATTAATGTCATATTTTTAATCTTTGAATACTGTGAACAAGAATGTTTTTAGTACCCCTGTGAATGGAAATGCCCGCCAGCACACTTAACTATCATAAAGAATGATTTTATCCGTCACTTCTGTCAGGTATTTAGTCTCACATTTTCAATTAATACCCAAGAAACCCACCGGATATTAATTGTTCCGGTGGGTTTCTTGGGGTTGAAAGGTCTAAAGGGTCTGAAAGGTCCCGAAAAATCGGGATGTCGAATACTCCATTTGATAGTTTTTAATAGGTTTGATAGGGTCTCGCGATTTCCATAACGAGAATGTAAGAATCTATTTTTCTTACCTACCTCCTGCCAGCAAATCATTTTTCATTTAAAGAAGAATATATTCAGAGTGACGGGATATTTTTTGATCTATATTGATACTATTTAATTCGTTTTAAGCCGTTAAAATAGTAAATGGCAAGCATACACTCTCCATTTACTTTTTAGTCTTTATGGTTTATTGTTGATATTCAATCTTTTATCTTTGGAACGCTAAATCTGGATCATTCCCAGTAGGTTATTCATTACCATTAAACTACAGCTTTTGTATATTGATTTGCTTTAACAAATCACATTTAGGAATGTGTAATAGTACAACTTTATCATTAATAACGTCCTGAATAAGTTGTTTGCCAATCCAGTATTTTCTAACAGTCATTTTATAAGGCAACGAGTTTTTCCGAATAAACTTTGTGAGAGAATTGTAAAAATCTAATAATTCGTGGGTGGGATTTATTTGGGTTTCCTTATCAACATAGTAATATGGATAATAGTGGATATTACTAGTTTCAATTCTATTGTTTTCTAATAAACCTGTTGTATAAATGTCAATATAAGGCCCCCCGTACTTTTGATTTATATAATAAAATGTTTGATTATCTCTGTTGAAAGTGCTAAACTGCAACGGATATTTCACATAATCTTCATGCAAAATATAAAATATGTTGTTGCTTTCTGCAAAATCACGATATTCGTGCATATTCTTTAATATAGTGTAACACGGTGACAGATAATCAGAATCAACCGCAATAACCCCTTTCTTTTCGAAAACAAGTTCAACTAACTTGTTTTTTTCTTCAATGCTAAAATAAAAATCTAGTTGTGCCATAATTAATTTCAAACTTTATGAGTTTCTTGTTCAATTCCTAATTTTTTATATTCAGCTTCTCGCTTCACATTTCTAGCACTATTTGGTCTCCGTTCCGTCTCAGATACTTTTCAAGTTTTACCATCTTTATCTATAATCTGAACCTCAGGTCTTCCGTCTCTTTGGATTTACAATCATTTTTAAATGCCCGAATTATCTTGCCTGTCGTTGGAATCTGCAAATCCGGTAACCAGCTTCAGTATTTTCTCATTTAATGAAAAACATATCCGAAGTAACGGAGGACGAAAGCTCAGTTAAACATCTTAAAAACATCATTTATTATATCATTAAGTTCAACTTTTGAAGGTAGTATTGAATGCAAATCAGCTTCTGACTTAAACTCCTCATTAAAAAGAACTTGAAAACTTTCGCCTTTATCTACGTCTTCAGTAATAGCATTAACATATTCAATTCCAACGAATTGAATTTTGTTTATGAGAATAGGTTCAACTGAGTATCGAATAATCTTATTTAACATCTTGCTATCCGGAGCTACATTCCTTAAATTTATTATTGCAGCTTCTTTCGATTCTCCCCTAACAATTGTTAGAATTGTAAATGAATAACTTTTTTTCCCTTTATAAAAATAAATAAGACTCCCACAATAGTAATTAGCTTGACTGTTTATATCTATGTCATTTTTACTTTGAATCAATTCTTTAGCTTTATCTATACTATCTATATCATATAGTGTGCTTCTACCCATTAATTCGCCAGGTGCAACTTTACCGGTAACAGAAAATATATCTTCTATTCCAAGAAATTTATAATCTGGAAAATTCAAATTAATTTGATCTTTGGCTTTTTTATATGCTACATCTATTACCGAATTCTTATCCTTACATTCAATAACATAAGACTTAAGTACACCTACAAGTTTATTTCCCTCATTAACTGAGTATAATAATGTTATTCCAATATCCATATTATAATAATTATTTACGTGGTTTCAATCGTTAAGAACACTATCAACATCCGGCTTAATTACCGGGAACACCTGAAAGTTGAAGTTTCAGCAAATAAAAAACTCACACCCTCTATCGGTTTTGAATACTCCTACTTCACGAAACTTAATTCTGACTATCCCATGCAAATATACCTGATTTTTTAGTATTTCATACAAAATAACACAGTTTCAGTAAGATTACACTAAAAGTCTAAAATTTCTGGGACCAGGAGCCCTTTTATCCCCGGTTAACCTTATCGACCCGCTCGCTCACATCAAATGGGTCGATATTCACAGCGAGCGCGTTGGTAACGAGCAAAAGCGGGTAGGTATTGGGGCAACTTTCCATTTTTTGCTCCAACAGGTACTTTGTTTTTGGTCTTTATCTGGTCTTGTCCTGGTCTTACTTCCGAGGGGGTATCGAGGGGGTATCGAGGGGGCATCGAGGGCCTTTCGAGGGGGTTTCGAGGGCCCTGGCCCTCCGAACCCCCTCGAACCCCTCTCGAAAGGCTTACTGAACCCCCTCGATACATAAACCAGGATAAGAAGATATGAAAATTCGGGAGAGAATAAATGAGAAGCGCAAAGAATAGAACTTTGATTTTAGCCTAATCCGGTCATTATTTGTCCAGAAACTGTTTTATTAATCCTTTGAACTATTTATATTGTTACATTGTTGTAATTAATACAAATAAATGCAAACCAGTTTATGCTAGATTTTAATCCCCATATTGATATCAATGATTTTAAACTTTCAACAGGCAAGGCAACGATGGGTATCCAAGTATAACAATTGACTATACCATTTTAAACTGAAATAAAACCACCTAAGTTACAAGAGGATTACAAAAGCAGTGTGTGTAACCTTTTATTTCAAACGTAAATTTGTAAACAAAAAAAATATTTCAAATTAATTTTAGAATACTAAATTTCAGTATTATAGAAACACTTTTAGATAGGTGTCTTTGTGAATCGTCTTTTTGCTTTTGAATGTCTTTTGTAACTTTAGTGGTTTTCTTATTTAGAATGGAAGGATTGATTACCTACTTGTTAATCTGATGAATTAAACATTCGTCTGGCGTTTGCTTCCACTTTAAACAATAATCACATGAAAAAAAGACACATCACCTCCGCACTCATACTTTGTTTTATCTTACCTGTAACTTTTGTCAATGCGAATATGCCCGGCAAATTGAAAGGCAAAATAACGACGTCCGGCGATACCGGGATGTTGATATCGCTGAATGCCAATGGCGGCACGTCGTCGTCGGGCGGGGTTTCCAACGCGTTCAGTTTTAATCCAAACCTGGGATTGGAACTGTTCTGGGGCGGCTTTGGGCTCGGACTGGATGCCGGGACATTCAACACGCTTCCGGATTTTGATTTCGATAAATATGCCGTCCCCTTGAAAAGCCTGGACTTTATTACCATTGCCAATGCCCGCAACCACTGGACCAGCAGCTACCTGTTAGTGGGACCCAGCTTTACTTTTGGACGAAAACATATCGGGAATGTGAAATATGAAAACATTGGCAGGCATACCCCTTTCCATAACAAGCTGGAACTGACCCTGTCGGTGAAAGGCGGGGTGTCGTTTAATAATGCCCCAGACTTTTTGATTGTAGATAATCTGACAACACCTGCTAAAAACATTGCCAGCTATTCGGCTCCGGCGGATACGAGGAGTACATTCCTTTCGTTAAAGCCGAATGTAACGTTCTCCTACTTCATGACCACAAATTTTGCAGTGAATGCCAATGTGCAATACCTGATGCAAGCCAATGCGGCAGATTTTGCAACCGGATACCGTGATTACAGCCGGGTGAATTTCGGGCTGGCAGGCAAAGAAGTAGAAGCACAGTTGTCGCAATCGCCCAAAGTCATCACCACTACCAAGGGACCCGATACTTACCTGAGTTTCGGGATCGGGCTATCGTATTATTTCAGGAAAGGATGGGATGGCACCGTGAAAGGAGGCAGCAAGGGAAGGACCTATACCGGCGGAAGACGTACAGAGAGCTCCCCGGAAGTGATGGAAGAGAAGGGAATACAGGAAAACGGGTTAGCGAAAAATGAGAATAACAACACCGTGGAGAAACGTAAACTTTGGGGTATTGGAGGGAATGTTAACTTTGATAACGCCAAAATCAACAACATTAATAATGGGATGCCAAACCGGATTTCGATGAATGTCACCGTGCCGAAACAAACGCAGGGTGCTACTTTCGGAGAGAAAGTGAATGCCGGTAAGATTAATATCACGCTGGTTGAAGGCGGGTGCATTGTGTTATTCCCGGACAATGCGGGTTACCGGGTGAATACTTCAAAGAACACGATAAAGCCGTTGTCGAAAAGCGAACGGAGAGAATTTGGTGAAAAGGTGAATCAGAGATTGCATGCTGCAGGTGGTACATTGGCCCAGGGTGCTTCGCTCTTAGGGGGTGCTTTACCGGGAGGATCTGTGATTTCCGCGGCAGTATCGAGTGTGTCAAACCTGGCGGGAGGCAGCGGGGGAGGAGCAGCAGCTGCATCGTATGCTGCCACCGGAAGGATGACGAATCCGGATACCGGGAAGACCACCTGGAAAATTAATGATGCTGATTTAGAACCTGTTTTGGATTTGCCGGATGGCGACTATGTGCTGGAATTTATGATTGCTGAGAAAGCTAAATCCGGACAGAAAGACACACTGAAAACACAGGTATTTATTTCCTTTTCGAAAATTGGGAATGTGCTGAAGACAAAACATGATACTGCTAAGAACTCGGTGGGGAATATACGGTGAAAGAATAAATATTAATGATAACCACAGTAGGCACAAGAGGGCACAATAGAATACATTGTTGAAAAAAAACAAATAGAATCAAAGATACTCAAAGTAGTAATTCTTGTAAATAAAGACAATTATATTTCGCGATATGGAAATCGCGAGACCCGAAAATAGCAGGACCCAAAAGCATGACTCAATAAAAAAAGACACCGGATGAACCTTTTCATCCGGTGTCTTTAAATTGTAAATTGTAAATGACTAAATTGTAAATGCCCTTACAGGCTTTCTCCGAAGTCTTCTTTGAACTTAGCCATCAGCTTCTGAGGCCAGTCGGTGGTTGGTTCCAGACCTCCCATAAAGAAACGGAGTACAGGCGGTTCGTACACAAAGCGCAAGCCTCCGATCAACAGGCGGTTATCGTACAGCCAGTTCAGGCGGTCTTCCACATATTTGATTTGAGACAGGGTGAACACACGACGGGGCACAGCCAGGCGGAGTAATTCCATGTCGGCATAGGTTTCGTTGCCATATTCATCACGTTGGTTGGAGATAGATCCACGCTCCATACCGCGAACCCCTGATATCAGGAATAAGGCAGCTGCCAGGGCACCTGCCGGATATTCGGTCTGGGGAATGTGCGCACAAACCTGCATGGCATCGACGTGGGCACCCAGTACTCCGGCCGGTTTGATAACAGGAATACCTTTTGCATCCAATGCTTCTACCAGGTATTTGATAAACGAAGGGCTTTGGCAGATCATCGATTCGTCAAGCGTTTCATACAATCCTACCGCCATGGCTTCAATCTCACGGATGGAGATACCACCATAGGTCAGGAATCCTTCGTACAATGGCACCAAAGCCTCCAGTTCCTTGTAGATAGTCATGTTGTCGGTACACATGCCACCACCACGGGATGAGCTAAGTTTGCGGGCAGAAAAATACACCAGGTCGGCCATGCCGGTCATGATCTTCAGGATCTCGCCCATAGTAGAATCCTTGAATTCTGCTTCACGTTTCAACACCATGTAGGCATTTTCACCCAACAGACTGGCATCAAGCACCAGGCGGATTCCATATTTATCCGCCATGGCACGTACATCACGCAGGTTCTGCACAGAGAATGGCTGGCCACCAATCAGGTTGGTAGAGGCTTCCATGCGGATAAACGGAATGTTGTTCGCTCCATGGTGTTTGATGACTTCTTCCAACTTTTCGATATTCATATTTCCCTTGAAAGGGTGGTCTGAATTAATCTTGTAGGCTTCGTCGTACAGCAACTCGGCTATCTTACCACCATTCTGGGTGATGTGGGCCATAGCCGTTGTGAAGTGGTAGTTCATGGGTACCAGGCTGCCTTTTTTGACATAGGCCAGCGAAATGATATTTTCAGCAGCACGTCCCTGGTGTACAGGCAACAGGAGCTTTTTACCCAATACATCTTCCACTGCTTTTTGAAGGCGTACGAAACTCTGGGAACCGGCATAGGCATCATCAGCCTGCATCATGGCGGCTAGTTGATTGTCGCTCATGGCGTTGGTGCCACTGTCGGTAAGCATATCCAGGAATACGTCCATGGTGCTGAGGCGGAAGGTGTTGAACCCACCTTCGTAGAGAGCTTCCAGGCGGCGTTCGATGGGTACCAGGTTTAATTTTTGTACGATACGTACCTTGTGAAGTTCCAACGGAATGTTTTCACCACTGTAGAATTTGATGTCTTGCATGATAGGAAAGAATGTTTTTTGTGAATGTATGTATTAATTTTAGATTGAACGGATAAAAATGAAATTGCGTGCCCGTGTAAAAACAAGCACGCAGGATAAAAAATAAAACGCAAAGAATCCTGTTTTAAAGGATTTGAACAGCAAAGATAATGATTATTTCTAAAAAACGACAGAATACTGTAGAAATGATAGAGGAAAGGATTGGAGAGGATCAAATTGAAAGAATGGAGTGTGGACTAAACCGTAAAATATGTTGTGAAAAGGATGAGGGAAAGGTTTTTACATATGAATTGCAGGGCATAAAAAATACTAAGGGAAGATGAACAGAATTAGCCTCAATAGAACACAATAGAAAAAAATGAGCATTAAAATGAGGGAATAAGGGTGAGGTTTATATGGTTGAAGTTTTCTACTGAGGGTGAAAAAGGAAAAATAAGGGTTTTAAATTCAGATATATATTCATTTGATTCTGAATGGATAGGATTAGCAAATGAGCTAATCAATACTATGAAAGGATACAAATTGGAATGTATGGTTTTAGCTTTCAATTAAGTCTCCATGATCAGGGATTGAACATCAATAAAGACAACTATGAAGGTTTGAAAATATAAATTAGGATCCTGTCTTTTGTTCCTTTTCATTTCTTACATTTAAAACCTTATTTTATTTTTTAAAACCTTAGTAGCCTAGTTAACCCCCAATATTAAATCTTATTCTTTGAATGGAATATTATCCGCAATCAATCAACCAAAGAATAAGGTTGGGTTTCGTGGAGATAATCCGGCTATAAGGTTGAACAATAAAAAATAAGGTTTTTCTTTTATTTATTGTTGGCAGATAGCTCTAAAAGTACGTCCGTGCTTTCATTGATCGAATATCAATAAAGCTAACGATGACGTATTGAAAAATGTAATTTATGATCACCTGATTAATAGTACGCTGCACATAATTAAACAGTAGGGGTAAAAAATAAAAAACAGTTTTTTAATTTAAAACCCTTATTTATTGATATTAACCCTTCGTAGCAAACTAAATTCCCCAAATTAAAACCTTTATTCCCTTATTTAGAATTGCTGTTTAAACGTATATTTCAAGAAATAAAACAGGATAATACATTCTTCAAACTACTTAAGTGCACTAAGTACCAGAAAGAATATAATGTTCTATACCCGGAAAATCAGTAAATCAGATCCATTCCAGTACTTATATCCATTATTTCTAAACATTTAAATCTGTTTAAGCGTTTGAATTGATGTTAACTAAAATGTTCAAATATACGAACGTATTTAACATAAACCGATTATTAAGTCAAAAATTCCACTGATAAACGTCATTTTTTACACATAAATGCTTAAACTAATCCATACTTTTGTTCCATAAAAACAACTCATTCAATAAATAATCTAATACATGAAAAAACAATGAAAGAATTAAAGCAACAAAAAAGGCTATTTTTCAATCGTTTGACGGTATCCTTTCTGGCTGTGTTATTTGGCTTCGGTACGTTGAGTGCCCAGGTTAAATCGGTCTCGGGAGTGGTAAAAGACCCAACAGGCGAAACAATTATCGGCGCCTCGGTAGTTGTAAAGGGTACCACAGCGGCGGTGATTACCGACGTGAATGGTTCCTATCGTATTAATGTTCCGGCAGAAGGAAAAGTACTGGTGATCACCTACATTGGTATGGAAAAGCAGGAAATTCCCATCAAGAGTAATGTCATTAATGTAACCCTGCAGAACAATGACAAGTCATTGGAAGAAGTGGTGGTGATTGGGTACGGAACAGCCAAACGGAAAGACATAACCGGTTCGGTATCCTCCGTGAAGTCGGAAGTGCTTGCCTCTATCCCGGTTTCATCGGTTGCAGAAGCTATTTCCGGAAAACTGGCAGGCGTACAAGTAACCACTACGGAGGGTTCGCCGGATGCAGACATAAAAATTCGGGTACGTGGTGGAGGTTCCATTACCGGCGACAACTCACCTTTGTATATTGTCGATGGTTTCCCGGTGTCATCAATCAGTGATATTCCTTCGAATGACATTGAGGACCTGACAGTATTGAAGGATGCATCCTCTACAGCCATTTACGGTTCGCGTGGTGCTAACGGGGTAATTATCATTACAACCAAATCGGGGAAATCTGGAAAGATTACAGTGAATTACAATTCATATGTAACGTGGAAGAAAAATGAAAAGACCATGAGTGTCCTTTCTGCTCCCGATTATGCCAAATGGCAATATGAACTGGCTATGCTGAAGGATGGAAAAGCGGACTCGTATGAACAATATTACGGAAGTTACGGAGATATTGATTTATACAACAATGTTCCAACCAATGACTGGCAAAACGAAGTATTCGGACGTACAGGATTTACCTTCAACCACAACTTAAGTATTACAGGGGGTACGGATAAAAGTACTTTTGCACTCAGCTACAACCATATCAATGACAAGGCTATCATGCAGATGTCAAATTTCAAGCGCGACAATATCAATTTCAAATTGAATAACAAGCTGACAAAGAATATTACACTTGATTTCATGACACGATACTCGGGTACAGAAATCAATGGTGGTGGAGCAAATGAGCAAAACGAAAAGTCCAGTGCGGACTCGCGTTTGAAAAACGCCATGATCTATACTCCTTTCCCAATTAAAAACCTGACATCCACCAGCGGAACTACCGATGATACCGAGGTGGGTAACCTGTTCAATCCATTGTTGTCGATTTCGGACAACGATCGTCAGCAAAAAAGGAAGACTTTTAATACGGCAGGAGGTATTACCTGGGAAGTTTTCAATAACTTCAAGATACGATCGGAAGTAGGTTACGATAACAACCAAAGGAGCGATTATCGTTTTTATGGGACAACAACCTATTATTCCAAGAATTCCGTGCCTATCCAAAACCAACCGGCAGTGGTTCTGACCAATGACCTGACTTCTACTTTCCGTACGACCAATACGGTGAATTATGATTTTAAGAAGTTATTGGGGGAAACACATCACTTGAATGTAATGGCAGGGCAGGAATATATACTCAACCAATCGCAGGAATTAACCAACAGCATTGATGGTTTCCCTGTATTTTTTAATTCGGACCAGGCGTTCAAACTCACCACGCAAGGGACCGCTATTTCGACTGACAATAGTTTTAATCCGGATGATATCCTGCTTTCTTTTTTTGGACGTGCCAATTACGACTTTAAGAGCCGTTATTTGTTAAGTGCTACTTTCAGGGCGGATGGTTCCAGTAAATTTTCCACCGGAAATAAATGGGGATACTTTCCGTCTGCGGCAATAGCATGGCGTATTTCTTCCGAACCGTTTATGGAATCCACCCATGCCTGGATGGACGATTTGAAATTACGGTTTAGTTACGGTACTGCGGGTAACAATGGCATTCCTTCAGGACAGATGGCACAATCCTATCAGTCAGTATCTTCAACCTGGATTAATACAGTAGGTTCTATCTGGCGTCCGGCAAAAATAATGGCGAATCCAGATTTGAAATGGGAAACGACTACCACCCGGAATATCGGATTGGATTTCACCTTGTTTAATAGTAAATTGAGTGGTTCCCTGGAAGCGTATCTCAATACAACTACCGATTTATTAATAAACTTCCCTACTCCTGGTTCCGGATACGACAGCCAGTACCGGAATATGGGTGAAACAGAAAACCGGGGTATTGAAGCAACTATTAACTGGGTAGCCATTGAAAAGAAGAACGTCGGATTAAGTTTTAATGCCAATATCGGGTTTAATAAAAATAAGATAAACTCATTGGGTATCATGAACGATTTTGGCCAGGCCAGTGGCTGGGCATCTTCCGAAGTAGGGGTCGACTATTGGGTCGCTAAAGGCGGTTCGGTAGGTCAAATGTTTGGATATGTTTCAGATGGACGGTATGAAGTTTCCGATTTTAGCGGATATGATGCCACCCTTAAGAAGTGGATTTTAAATACCGGAGTTACCGATTGTTCGCCTGTTGTGGGAACTATTCGTCCGGGAGCCATGAAACTGAAAGATTTGAGTGGTGATCATATTGTGAGTGAAGATAACCAGGATCGTAAAATTATCGGGGATGCCAATCCGGTTCATACAGGTGGTTTTACAATCAATGGAAGACTATATGGATTTGATTTGTCTGCCCTTTTCAATTGGAGCTATGGCAATAAAGTTTATAATGCAAACAAAATTGAATACACCTCTACTAGCAAATACCAATACCGGAATATGATTTCGACGATGGCAGATGGTTCGCGATGGACTAACCTGAATTCTGATGGAACCATCAATAATGATCCAACACAGTTGGCTGCCATGAATGCAACAACTACCCTGTGGTCGCCATACACCAGGAAATTTGTTTTTTCGGATTGGGCAGTGGAAGATGGATCATTCCTGAGGTTGAATACCCTTACTCTTGGGTATACATTACCTCGCATGATGTTGAGTGCTATGAAAATTCAAAATTTACGTGTGTACGTATCCGGTTATAACATATTTTGCCTGACAAAGTATACCGGTTTTGACCCTGAAGTATCGACTCGCCGTCAAACCAATCTGACTCCAGGGGTTGATTACTCTGCCTATCCTAAGAGCCGCCAGATAAGTGTAGGCCTTAATTTGACTTTTTAATCCTGTAAACATCTGAAAAATGAAAAGAATAATATATAAATCATTTATAGCATTGTCATTGATTGCTTTTTTAAGCTCTTGTAATGACACACTGAATGCGCCAACGCAATCCTCGCTTGATGAATCCCTTATTTTCTCCAATACTGTATTGGCAAAGGGAGCAGTGATGGGGATTCACCAATCATTATTTGAAACGAATTCCTATCGTGGGCGTTTTATTCCGTTTTATGGGCTGAATACAGATATTGAATGGTATAATACTTCCGAAAAAACAACGGACGATAGGGCAACAGTAACCGGCTATAATCCAAGTGTGAGCAGTACAAATATGAACACCGCCGACAACGCGTGGGCAAAAATGTATGAAAGCATCGAGCGTGCCAATCTGTGTATCCGTGGCTTACGGGCATATGGAAATGTTGCTACGAATGCCGACCTGGCACAGCTATTGGGTGAAGCTCTTACTCTGCGGGCATTTGTGTATAATGATCTGATTAAGGCCTGGGGTGATGTTCCCGCACGTTTTGACCCGATATCAAGTGCCACTATTTATATTCCGAAAACAGACAGGGATGTGATTTACAAACAAATTATTTCCGATCTGGCTGAAGCAGAAGCTTTAGTGCCATGGCCCAATGGAAGTGTGGTTACAAGTAGTACCGAACGGGTTAATAAAGCATTCGTCAAAGGTCTTAGGGCCCGGATATGCCTTGCTGCAGCTGGATATTCTCAACGTCCGGATGGAACAGTCCGCCGGAGTACAGACCCAGAATTGAGTGTTAGTAAGTTGTATCCAATTGTAAAACAAGAATGCCTGGATGTGATAAACAGCGGGAGCTGCCAATTAGGGACGTTTAAACAAAACTTCATGAATCTTTGCAAAGATGATGTGACCGCAGGGAAAGAATCACTTTATGAACTTCCATTTTCCAATACCCCGGA
Source organism: Paludibacter sp. (assembly GCA_028710415.1). GTDB lineage: Bacteria > Bacteroidota > Bacteroidia > Bacteroidales > Paludibacteraceae > Paludibacter. The sequence goes on from JAQTUE010000002.1 coordinate 78,312, forward strand.
ACGGGGACGTGTTCTCTATACCTTTGGCGTCAACCATACGACAGTTGATAAATATACAAAACAAGCCCAGGGAGGAGTTAACGGACCACTTCCCAATATGTTCTATGATTATGATAAAGATGATGTCCGGAGGGATATTACGTGTGTTCCGTATGTCTGGACCAATGGCATACAGGTACCTAATAAAATACAACAATGGAATTTTGGCAAGCTGCGTTACGAATGGATGACCCGGGTAGTTGCCTCGACAAATGACGACGGGATTAACTGGCAATGCATGCGCTATGCCGATATCTACCTCATGGCAGCAGAAGCAATTAACGAATTGGACGGTGCGGCAGCAGCGGCACCTTATTTAAAAGAAATCCGAAACCGGGCATTCCCGACAGCACCGGAGAAAGTAGACGCCTATATGGCCACAGTAACCGGAAGTAAGGAAACTTTCTTTAATGCCATTGTGGATGAAAGGGCATTAGAGTTTTGCGGAGAAATGTTGCGTAAAGCCGATTTAATCCGTTGGAACCTGCTTTCGGTAAAACTGAATGAAGCCAAGACAAAGATGACGGCTCTTGCTAACAGGACTGGTGCTTATGCAGACCTACCAGACAAAATTTATTACAAAACAGCGGCAGATGGAGAATCCATTGTAATTTATGGTCTGGAACATGGCAGTACCGATGCCCAGGGAGTAGCCTTAAATTATCCTACGAATAAAGGTTGGTTTGTCAGCAGTGGGGTAAATAACCTAACTTCAGACAAAATAAACTCTCTTTTTCAGTTAGATCCTGATACCCGTCAATTCTGGCCTATCTGGCAGACGTTCATTGATTCAAGTAACGGTACGTTGACCAATGATTACGGTTATGTCTCAACCCCTAAAAATTAAATGAATATGAAAAAGATATTAATAAGAATTACCTATATAGTATGCTTTACAGCAATGTTTTTTACAACAGCTTGTAATGATGTATTCAATCAGGTGACCGAATTAGCGACAGATCGTTTGTTCCGTCCGATAAATTTTACAGCTACGTTGAATAAAACACAAGCTACCCTGAGTTGGGTAGCTTCAAATAATGCTGTTTCCTATACGTTACAGGTCAGTTTGGATAGTTTGGATTATAGCAAGCCATTGGTGGATACTACTCTGACCGGATTGTCTTATGTCCAGGAATTTGCCGGTGCGACCAAGTATTATGCACGGGTAAGGGCAAATGCAACCGATAGTATAAAGAACTCGAAATTTAATGCCGTACTTTCATTCAAAACCCCCGCTGAAAACATATTCGACGGATACGGAACCCGCAACAATACAGGTAAAATTTACAGTGCATACATGACTGCTATAAATTCATTGAATATTAAATGGACACCAAATTCGAAAGTTACACATTTAATTCTCCTGTCGGCGAATGGTAGTACCAGGGATTCTGTTGAAATTTCAAGTTCAGAAGCAGCCGCAGGTGAGAAAAATGTTGGTACTTTAGCAAATTCAACGTGGAAAGTAGAGATATTCAATGCTAAAATATCAAGAGGAATAACTAGCGGGCTTGTTGAAGGTGATATCATATTAAATTCAGGCGATGACCTTCCGACAGCAATGACAAATGCTTCACCGGGACAAGTCATTATTCTGGCTCCAGGAACTTTATATCCTATGGGCAGTAGTGTTTATCGATTCAGTAAAAACATTAAGTTGAGGGGATTATCGCCAAGCAATCGTCCTATTCTGGCCATGACAAGTGGTACTCCTACAGCAACTTCAAACATGTTAGGCTTTGTGGATGGTTCTTCCATGGATTATGTAAGGTTTGAGAATATTGAATTTACGGGATATTGTGATAACAGTACTTCGGCAGTAAAGATCGGATATCTGTTTAACAGCAATATATTGACCACCGTAAAATCGTTATCCTTTAAGAATTGTAACCTGCATAATTTCGCAAATACACCAATGCGTCTGCAAGGAGCAAAAGCACAGGTAATTGACACCCTGTCTTTTAATGGTTGTGTTATTAATGAAATAGGGTTTGCGAGCACGTATGCTGTAGTAAACACCAATTCGGCTGATTATTTCAATAATATCTATTTTTCAAATTGTACCGTTTATAACTTCAAGAATGGTTTTATCGTACGACAAGCTACATCTGCTATTCCCGTTACCATGGGTACTGTAAGTGTAACAAATTGCACCATTAACCAGGGTGTTCAGGATCCAGCTGCTATCAGGTATTTAATGGATTTGAACCTTGTGACAATAACAGGGGGCGTTACAGTTAAAAACTGTATCTTCGGATTTACCGGTTCAACGTTAGGAGCTTCAGGAATACGGTCAACAATTGCAATTGGAGCTATAAATAATTCCGGTTGCTATTATACCAGTGATTATGTGGATGAAACGTTGGTCGGAACTGCTCCCAATACGTTCAACTATTCTATTAAATCTGCGATGACGTTGTATTCAGGTGCATCAACCGCATTATGGAATGGTCCTACTACTGGTGACTTTACATTGAAAGATACTGCGTTCAAAGGCAAAGGGGTAGCCGGTGACCTGAGGTGGTACTAAATTGTTACAGTAATGCGATAGTTGCCCGGATTCAGGCAACTATCGCTTATAAAATATTTCAATAAAGAATCCCAGAATAAATTGTGTTGTTAACTCCCTGATTTTTTCAAACAGTTCCAAATTAAACTACAGTCATGTCCTTACTAAAAAAAACAACTAAACTAATAGGTATTTTAGTTTTGATTTTCAGTTATACTCCTATCGAGGCAAAGAATAACTATGATTATCTCTACACGAATTTACCATTTTCAATGCCAAAAGTTGAAGCACCTGTTTTTAAGAACAACATGGTCTCTGTAGCTGATTTTGGAGGATTGGGAGATGGGTATACACTCAATACGGAAGCTTTTAAAAGAGCAATATCAACGCTTTCCAAAAAAGGAGGAGGGCAACTGTCAGTACCTGCAGGTGTTTGGTTTACTGGACCCATTGAGCTGGTATCAAATATTAACCTGCACCTTGAAAAGGGGGCACTTATCTTGTTCTCACCTGACTTCAATCTATATCCATTGGTAAACACTATTTTCGAAGGTCTTGAAACACGCCGTTGCCAGTCACCTGTTTCAGCACGGAATGCAGTGAATGTTGCTATCACGGGTGAAGGGTCCATCAATGGTTCAGGAGAAGCATGGAGACCGTTGAAAAAGGCAAAGGTAATTGAATCGTACTGGAAGAAGGTAATCAAATCAGGGGGTGTTTTGAAAGACCCTACGTATTGGTTTCCATCGAAAGGTTCTTTGAAAGGGGAGTCAATCAGTGATTCGAATGTACCCCGTGGTAAACTGAATGATGCTGAATGGAATGAAGTCAGGGATTTCCTGCGTCCTGCCCTGATAAACTTTATTGAATGTAAAAACGTGATGTTGCAGGGGGTGCTGTTCGAAAATTCACCAAGCTGGAATATCCATCCATTGTTGTGTACCAATGTGATTATTGACAATATCATTGTAAGGAATCCGAGTTATTCGCAAAATGGCGATGGAATAGATGTGGAATCGTGCAAGAATGTATTGATCGTTAAGAGTACGTTTGATGTTGGGGATGATGCCATTTGCATCAAGTCAGGGAAAGACGAGGAAGGACGTCGTCGTGCACGCCCGGCAGAGAACATCATCGTCGACAATTGCAAGGTGTTTAAAGGCCACGGTGGATTTGTGGTTGGCAGTGAAATGTCAGGTGGGGTACGCAATATATCTGTTCGGAATTGCCAGTTCCTGGGTACCGATGTAGGCCTTCGTTTCAAGAGTAACCGGGGTCGTGGCGGACTGGTTGAGAATATCTTCATCAGCGACATTTATATGTTCGATATTGCGACTGATTCATTCCTGTTTGATTTGTATTATGGTGGAAAATCAGCTTCCGAAACACTGGAAGAAGGTGATGCCAGTCCTGTGGTAGTTGAAAACCCACCAGTGACAAAAGAAACACCATCTTTCCGTAATATTTACATTAAGAATATAGTCTCAAGAAATGCCCATCGTGCCATGTACTTCAACGGACTGCCCGAGATGAAAATCTCGAATATAAATGTTGAGAATACCATTATTACTTCCCAATATGGAGCTGTAATCTGTGAATCGGAGGGTATAAGATTTAAAAATGTACACATCATGCAACAAACCGGAGCAGCCCTGACGCTTCAAAATGTAAAGAACTTTGACCTGAAGGATTTTACTTATCCGCTTGATCTTCCTGAGGTAGTAAAGATTGTGGGTAAATCAACAAATATTCTGCTCCCTGCATCTATTGAGAAACAAAAGATTATTGGAATGAATAACTAATCAATAAAAAAATACCGATAGTCAGATTCGTAATTGAGTGTAGCGTTTGTGATGACAGGTTTTAAGTGATTGGAGTAATAGTATGAAAGGGTGGATTATTCCACCTTTTTTTATCTACCATACTGTTGATTCCGTTTACAAAGATTAATCCAGTCCATATTTATGATTTAATATGTTGATAAACAGAATAAAAATGTGGTTTGATAATAATATGTAAGATTTGTAAAACTAAATAAAGTTTTTACACATTAAAAGTCAGTTTGTCCACATTTCATAACGTGCAGAACTGTAATTTAGCAGCAGAAATCTTACAATAACCTTTTATTTAAAATACTGCAATGAAAAGAAATTACCTTCTCGCACTTATTCTGTTGTGTCTCTCGGGAGTTCTTCCTGCCCGAACCATGTTTGTATCCCCTTCCGGAAATGATGTCAACACTGGTACTATTGACAATCCTTACCTAACCATTAACAAGGCAGTGGATATTGTCCAACCCGGGGATACTATATTTGTCCGTGGTGGAACCTATATGCTAACTGCAACTATCCGTATCAAGGCTAAACAAAATGCACGCCCCGATGCCCGTATTTACCTCTGGGCATACAATCATGAACGTGTGATTATCGACGGCAGCCAAATACCCCATACTGATGTCAATACCTTTAAAATGGCGCGTTGCATCTATCAGAACCATGAAGCAAGTTACTGGCATTTTAAGGGCCTGGAACTCTGTAATGCCAAAGATAACGGGATGAAAGAAGAAGGCAGTTACAATATCATTGAAAACTGCAAGTTCCATGACAACAATGATTCGGGACTTCAGATTGGCATGTACAAGGATTTCTCAATTGAAGAAACAAAATCGTTGCCTGCCGGTGACCCTCAATTCAACCCGGGTTATCAGTTCTGCCGTGGTAATATTATCCTGAATTGTGATTCCTGGTACAACTATGATGCCGTACAATATAATGGCAGCTCCGATGATGGGGGTGATGCCGATGGATTCTCCTGCAAGTTATTCCCAGGTCCTGGAAATGAATACCATGGTTGCCGTGCGTGGAATAACTCCGATGACAACTGGGATATGTATATGGTGTATCATCCGGTGGTTATTGATAATTGCTGGTGTTGGAAAGGTGGATATGATAAGACAAATGTTGCCCGTGGAAACGGGAACGGATTTAAACTTGGTGGAGGAGGTACTTCCGGTGGAGCAGCCTTTGCTCAATCGGTAGGGGCACATTTGGTTCATAATTGTGTGTCGTTTGAGAACCTTGGCAAAGGGTATGACCAAAACAATGCCTATGAAGCCATGTACCTGTTCAATAACGTTGGGTGGGGAAATGCTTACAACTACCGTTTTCCGACAGTTCTGGAATATGGAACCATGTATATGCGTAATAATATTGGCTGGGGTGCCACTGTTGCAGGTGGAAACCATGAATTTCTTTCTGCTGACAAAGCAGGGTCTCAGGTGCCTAATACCAGTTTCAATAGTTGGACGACGCTTGATGGTTGCGATCCATACAAAGAAGGGAATAAAATTAACGGAGTAGCTATCAGTACAAAAAATTATTCCGGGGAATTCAAAAGCCTTTCGTCAACATTGTTTCTTGCTGATCGACAATTGGATGGCAGCCTGCCTGATAATGATTTTGCAAAATTAAAAGCAGGCAGTATCTTTATTGATAAAGGGCAAATTATTGAGAATTTTGAACTCGTTGCTCATATTCCTTTACCGAATCAGCCTGTTGGATATGCACAACTACATAATCTTTCTATTCCTTACAACGATGCAAGTGCCGATATGGGTGCCTATGAAACAGGCAATGCCACCCAACCAACACTGGCCCTTAATCAGGGAAGTACAGTTCAAACAGTATTTATTGGGTCGGCCATGAATAGTATCACTTATAAATGGGGTGGTGCGGCTACTGATGTCACCGTACAAAATTTACCGGTTGGAGTAACTTTTGTAAAGGATGCAGCTTTAAAAACGATTACCATCTCAGGGAATCCAACAGCCACTTTTACTTTTACAGTGACTACTGTAGGTGGAATTAATCCCGTTGCCCTAACGGGGACTATCAGCATCAGCATGGTTGCCCCGGCAACCCTGGTTTGTACTAGTGACAATGCTTCCCAAACAATAAATATAGGCTCTTCCATAGGTGACATTGTATTCCAACTTGGCGGTGGTGCCACAGCTTTTGAAGTAACCGGTTTGCCAACGGGCTTAATGCAAACATTGAATGGAAATCAGATGACCATTTCGGGTATCCCGACTTCAGATGGAGCTTATGTGGTAAAGGCCATTGGTGGAATGTCTGTATTGAGTATTTCCGGTAATATTGCCCGTGTAATACCAACCAAAGTCCTTACAGGTGACTGGTATCATATTCAGGATGCCTTTAGTGCCATACCAACCGACCTGCAAGGTGTATTGACCCTTGCCAATGGAACCGATATTGCTTATCCGACTGTCTGGAATCCTGCCTATGTTGAATCGACCGGAACAGCACCTGCAGGTTGTACCGTTGGAGCCATTAATGTGGAACGCGGCGGTAGTGTAAGCTGGACCTTGCCTAGCCTGGTGGAATTAAAAGCGAATTTGAATTTTACAGGTACCCGTTCGGTTAAAATATCTACCTTGCAGAATGGCATAACTACCAACTGGACCTCCGGATCATTGGGTAAAGGAACTTACCTGGGATATAATTTGCTGGCTGAAGCAGGAATCGCCGATACAAAATCACCCGTTACCGTGACACTTACGAATCTGGCTACCAGTGGTGGCATTCGTATCTACGATTTCTATGTAAAGGTATATGACATGCAAACAGCAGTTCAACAGGTTGGAGCTGAAAAAACAACTTACCAACTTTATCAGACTGAATCTGCCCTGCTGGTTACCGGGGATATTGCCCGACTGAAAGTATATTCTCTTTCAGGGGTGCTGGTGAAACAATCCATTATGTCACAGATGATAGATATTCATGACCTGAATGCCGGAATTTACATTGTCGGGATTCTGGATACAGATGGCAATACTTCAAATCAAAAATTTATAAAACGATAAAGCGAATTGTTTTTAGAAACGCTTTATAAGAAGTGTTTCTAAAAACAATTTATGATACTAATTTAGTTCACTCTAAAAATAAGATAGAATGATTCGGGTGTATTTACATTCCCGGATTAGAAGAACTATTTTTTTATTTCTTATAATCATCTTCATTGCAGCTATTAAATCAAACTCACGCCAATTCTTAAGTAACAAACGATTTTAAAATGAAAAGAAAAAGTCTATTTTCAATTTGTATTTTGACAATATTATTCGCTTTTACTCAAATTAGTCAAGCAGCGATTTTCTATGTGTCATTAACTGGTAATGATGTAAATAATGGGTTGACAACAGCCTCTCCATTTGGAACAGTATATAAAGCTGTTACGATGGCTAATCCCGGCGACATGATTTATGTACGCGGGGGTACTTACTCCTGTGCAACCAGAATCAATTTATCAAAAACAGGAACGGCAACTCAAATGAATTATCTTTTTGGATATCCGGGAGAGAAAGTGATTTTTGATTTTTCATCCATGGTGCTTGCCGATAGCAATCAGGGGATTCAAATCTCCGGTGATTACTGGTATGTGAAAGGAATTTCAGTATTTAATGCCGGTGATAATGGTATGCTCATACAGGGCGGTAATTACAACCGCATTGAAAATTGTGTATTTTATGAAAACCGCGATGCAGGTTTTGAAATTAAAGGAGGTGGAGCATACAACAAAATAATAAATTGTGATTCTTACCTCAATGCCGATCCAGCAACTTCATACGGGAATGCTGATGGTTTTTCTACTAAAATTGATCCCGGAACTGGCAACTACTACTATGGATGCCGTGCATGGTGCAATTCCGATGATGGTTGGGATGGTTATTTGAAATGTCTTGATGCTGTTCCTCCAGTACCTGATGATATGACTACAACATTGGAAAACTGCTGGACATTTAAAAGCGGTTATCTAAAAGATGGATCAGTTGGTCCTGGTAACGGTAACGGTTTTAAAACCGGTGGTAGTGGTACTACGCCGGATCAAAGGCATAACCAAATTTTGATAAATTGCCTTTCGTTTGGTAATACAAACAAAGGCTTTGATCAAAACGGGAATATGGGTTCTTTATCGATGATAAACTGCACGAGTATCAGCAATGCAAAAGGCAATTACATGTTTAAAACAGCTTTGGCAACCGGAAAAATAGTTACGGTTGAAAATTGTATTTCTCTACAACCAAGCGGTACAAAAACGGGTTTTTCTACCACCAACACACAGGTTTTTGCCACTAACTCTTTTCTTTCAAAAATAACTGATGGTTCAGAAGCAAGTAACTTTGCTGTTGCCGCTGATTTTCAGGTATCCGATGTGGCAACCGGTTATACTCAATGTACTGCTGCAAGAAAAGCAAATGGAAGTTTGCCGGATATTACATTTGCCCATTTGGCTTCAACAGCAACAAAAGAAATAGATGCAGGTACCATTGTTGGTAATTTCCCATATTTGGGAATTTCACCGGTTCCATATAATGGCAATAAACCTGATTTAGGCTGTTTCGAAACAGGAAGTACCGATCTAACGCCGTCTTATAATCTAACGATTAATGCAACAGGCTCCGGATTAATTACCTTAGATCCGGCAACAGGTCCTTATGTAAAGGGATCTGTCGTTACACTTATAGCTAATGCCAATGCCAATAATAAATTTACAAGCTACAGTGGTGATCTGTCTGCTACTTCCAAAATTGCAACCATCGTGATGGACGGCAATAAAACCGTTACTGCCAATTTTGCTGCTACTGCACAATACACCTTAACAGTAAATGTCGTTGGTTCAGGTTCTGTTTTATTAAATCCAGTGAACACCGGCGTTTATGATGCAGGTACAGTAGTTTCTTTAAATGCGATAGCTAATACAGGAAACTTATTCATTGATTATAGCGGTGATATTGTAAGTGGCACAAATTCATCCTCAATTATTATGGATGGAAACAAAACAATTACAGCTACTTTTACACCCATTGTTGCAGCTGACTGGAATACCATTCAAGCCGAAACAGGTACTCTTGTTAATGCTACCACCAAAACGGACCATGCTTTTACCGGTACGGGATATGTTGACTTTACAAACTCAGCCTCGGATGCTTCGGTTACTTTGACTGCAAATGTAGCTGCTGCCGGTTGTTATGATGTAAATATATATTATGCCGGTATTGAAGATCGTCCGATGAATGTCTATGTGAATGGCATTCTGTGGGCGAATCCTGCTTGTCCGAACCCGGGTTCTTATGATATCTATGCCTATACCCCTGTAATACTCTCGTTAAATGTCGGGAATAATGCAATTAAATTTACAGGCCCTGGTATAAATAGCGGACCTAATTTTGATCGTATTGAAATAAAAAAAGTACCAAGAACAGGTAATTGTTCTCCGGCACCGACTGCTGTTCTGTCACCTGTTTCTGATGTGATCCAGAATCTAAGTTTGAATCCTAATCTTGTAGATCAAACTACAACCATAACTTTCAAAGCTTCAAACAATGAAAAAGGAAAATTGTCAGTTTTTAATTTAACCGGAAAGCTCGTTTTTGAACAGTTATACGACTTTAACATAGGAGCAAATCAAAAGACTGTTGATTTAAGTATGCTCAATAGTGGAATGTATTTTGGTAGGTTGCAAATTGGTGAACAAATGCAATCCGTCAAAATTATGAAGAAATAAAATAATTATTTGCAATGCTACGTATTGTTTAAGTCATAATGCAGAGTAATTTTGAATTTATAGAACCATTCCTGTTGTTGAATGGTTCTATAGATGTTTTCTATAAGTTCTCCTTTTTTTTATTTGACAATACAAAAACCAATTTATTATATCAAACTATCTTTCGATGAAACAACTCTTAATTATCAGTTTATATCTTTCAGTATTTACATTCAATGTTAATTCAACATCTTTGCCTTATTCCCAGCGAATGGCACAGTCCCAGATGACCCGAAGTGGGGCACAAACCAGTTGGGATTATCCGACGGGATTGTTCGTTGAATCCGTTTTGAAAACATACGATCTGTATGGGGGTGATAATTATTATAATTATGCCTTGAATTTTGCAAAAGCGACTGTAAATACCAGTGGTAAAATAGGTCTCAAATATAAATTCACAGATTATACCCTGGACAATATCAATCCGGGGATGTTCTTGATGGATATTTATAAAAAGGACCATTCAGGCCAATATAAAATTGCGTTGGACACTCTTCGTAAACAGCTGGATAAACAACCAAGGACACCCCAGGGTGGATTCTGGCACAAAAACTCCTACCCGAATCAGATGTGGTTGGATGGACTCTATATGGCATCCCGGTTTTATGCATCCTATGAGGTGAATTACAATTCAGGGGTTCAGTTGGATGATGTAGTCAAACAATTCACGCTGATTCATTCAAAAACATATGATGCTGCTTATCAGCTGAACTATCATGCCTGGTCGGCAACCCCGGCTGATGCCAATTCCTTTTGGGCTAAACAGACGGACCCTTTTAAAGGTTGTTCACCTGAATTCTGGGCGCGTGGGCTGGGCTGGTATGCCGCAGCTTTGGTGGATGTCCTGGAAGTTGTACCCGCCAATTATGCTAAAAGACAGGAACTGGTAGATATCCTCAATCAGGTAGCTGCAGGTATTAAACGTTGGCAAGATCCATCGACCGGTTGTTGGTATCAACTGCTTCGGTATGATAATACGCTTGTTTCGAATGGCACCCACAATTACCTGGAAGCATCTGCATCCAGCATGTTTACCTACGCTATACTCAAAGCAGTCCGTTTGGGATTAATTTCTAAAACCGACTATCAATCAGTTGGCGAAAAAGGGTATCAGGGATTGATTACTAACTTTATATCCGAGGACAGTGCCGGGAATGTATCCATTAATAATATCTGCAGTTCGGCAGGTTTAGGACCTGCCTCAAATCCTTCCCGGAATGGCACAATAGATTATTACCTGAACGGCACTGATGCAGGGACTATTGTATTGAATGATTTAAAAGGGGTAGGCCCGTTTATTCTGGCAAGCATAGAATATGAAATGCTTCAAACATCCCTGACTGAAAATGTTACCGTCATGCAAATCAAAGATGATTACCGGATAACAAATCACGATACTACTTTGACCATAAAATCAAGCTCCGGCAAATTAAAAGATATTGTCATTTACAACATGCAGGGAGAAGAATTAAAACATTGGATGGGACACGCAACGAGTGAAGTTTCAATGACCAATACAAAGCTTGAACCTGGGATGTTGCTGTTGAAAATCAATGGATACCGGACAGAAAGAATACTTTTGTTTTAAATCCGTCATATTTTCTACATTTAAAGTCAATTAATACACAACTTACATATGTATATATGGTATATTTACACTTGTAAATTTTATTTAAACCATTCAATAACCATTAAAATTAATTTGTAGTAAAAATTCAGTTATTAAAAGAATTGGGAAATTCAATATTTTCTAAATCTGTTGTTTTTCTCGACACTGCTTGATGGGAAGTCATCTCCGGATTATATTCAAGCTGCAAATAAAATTATGACTGAATATTTATACTTTTGTTTGTTGCACAGTAATAATAAAAAGGTTTTATTTGCTGAAAATTTATTTATTTAAGTTTGTATAATCCTTAAACAAAAAATCCCAATTTATAATCTTTAAATAATACTATTTATGAAAAAACTCAACTTCTCGAATCATGTTTCCTTGCGAAACAAATCTTTTCTAAGGTATTTGTTGCCATTATGTATCCTTTTATTTTCAATAAACGGCATGCAGGCACAATCACAACAAGTTTTAGGTTCTTTCCCCTCGATGGATGGCGGATTTGAAGGACAAAGTGGTACTATTGCTACAGGTACGTTAGCAACAGGAGTCCAAACTACTGCTTTTACTCAGGAATCTTCTGGAGACGTTTTCAATTCGAATGGTAGAACAGGTTTAAAATCGGTTAATATTAATCAAGCTTCAACATCTACAAAAAGATTGTTAATTTCACCAACTGCAGCAAATGGGGCCTTTTTAAATGCTACCCAGTACACCATTCAATTCTATTATAGAACTCCGAGTACTACAGCACCAGCATTTGTCCAAATTGGAGCTAGTCCTGATGGAACACTTCAACCAGGAAGTTATGTAACTGCAACGCTTACTGGTACTAGTAATGTCTGGACAAAATTTGTTGGACAAGCATCTACGGGTACGAGTACTCTTACTCCAAGATATGGAGTTGGCTTAATTCGAAAAAATACAGGTGCTTTAGGTCAGGCTTTTGATGTCGATGATTTTGTAATTTATCCGGGAACAACAGATGTTACTGCGCCCGATGCCCCAACTGTCCCAAGTGTAACAACTTCAGTAGCTACACAAATGACAGTTTCATGGACTGCCCCTGTAGTAGGAACAGGTAATGGAATCGATGGGGGAGGATATATGGTGGTTAGATATACCAGTGATCCTACAGGTCAAGCTGAACCTAATGTTAATGGCATTTACTCATTAGGTAGTTCTGTTGGTACCGGTGTGATAGTGTATCTGGGAACAAATACAAGCATTATCGATATGGGGTTATCACCTTTGACACAATATTTTTACAGAATATATTCAGTGGATAAAGCTTTTAACTATTCAACATCAATAAGTTCAAGTGCCACAACTTCAGCACCTAATTTTGCCGTCGAACCAACTGCACAAGTTTCGGGGTTAAATTTTACAACTATTTCATCAACAGGTTTTACGATTAACTGGACCCCTGATGTTTTAGCTGGAGGTACGAATCATTTAATAGTAGTGAAATCGGGCTCAGACATTGCTGCCGATCCTATTGACGGCTCAAGCTATACGGCTAGTACAGTTTTTGGAACCGGATCTGCAATTGGTGGTGGCACGGTTGTTTATAACGGTACAGGCAATTCTGTTGCAATAACCGGACTATCAAAAGCTGTAAACTATTTTGTTCGGGTTTATGATTTTAATGGGAGTGGGGGAACTGAAAATTATATAGTTTCTGTTCCTGCATCAAGTAGTCAGTTGGCTTCACCAGGTGAAATAGTTTCAAATGGATCAAGTTCAGCAGGAAAATTGTGGTCAGATGTTTCAGCTTGGGTAAATGGGATTGTTCCCGGAGCAAGTGATAATGTTAATATTGTGGCAGGTGATAAAATTCAGGTGCCAGCATCAGCTTCATGCTTTAACCTGACTGTCCAACCATCAGGAAAGCTTTATAACAATGTTGTTCTTCCTGCTTCAACTCAAATCTTTTTAACTGTGTTTGGAAATACCGTAAATATTGATGGAACCTTTGGAGATAAAGTAGATGCAGGTACAACGGATTGTGCATTAGGAATTAATTTTAATGGAAATCTAACCATTAATGGAAGCGGAACACTCCGTCCATGTCGTATTCGACCTAATACAAACACAAAAAATGCTACATTAACTGTAAATGCTGATATGACTATGACCTATCAGGGAGGTACGGGAACTGGAGGTGCAGCAATTTATACTGATAACAGTGGAAATGATAATATCACAATTACACTTAACTCTGGTAAAACGCTAAACTTTCTCGATAAAGGTAATTTAAATACTAATCCAACTACTACTACAAATAGTAATGCAAGTACTATTATTAATGTGAATGGAATTATGAATTTGCCTATAAACTCAAATTTATCATTACCAGTTGCTTTAGGTAAAACATGTGCTTTAAATGTGAATGGCACCTTGAATGTAGGAAAATTAAATGCTACTAGTTCTACTGGAGGTGCAGTTCCAACAATTAATGTAAGCAGTGCCGGTTTAGTGAATATTAGTGGAACTGCAGATTTCTCAAGCCCAACATTATCGGCTAATGTAACCGGAGCCGGATCATTTATTCTTGGATCAGGTGCAACAATCAGCGTTGCAGCTCCAACCGGATTAGAACCTGTAGCGGGACCGGTTAGAACAACTACCCGTACTTTTGATCCGGCAGCGAATTATTCATTTGTCGGAACTGCAGCTCAGGTAACAGGAAGTGATCTTCCATCCACAGTGAATAGTTTGACCATTAACAATGCTGCCGGGGTAGCTCTAAGTGCACCGACAACATTAACCAGTGGGATTACCCTGACAGGCGGAGCGTTTAATAATGCTACGAATAATATTACCTTAGGAAATGGAGCGACTGTGATAGTAACTGCCGGTTCGTTGGCAGCAGCACCAGTCTTTGGAACAACTGCTAACCTCATGTATAATGGAACAGTGGCTCAAACAACATCGAATGAAATCCCTTCATCAGCAGGTGTTTTAAATAATCTGACTATAAATAATACATTAGGGTTAAGTTTAGGTGCCAATTCAACTGTGAATGGGATACTTACTTTTACAGCCGGTAAACTGAGCCTGGGAGCAAACAACTTAACTATAGCTCCCACAGGATCAATAGCAGGTAATTCAGCTGCCAATTATATTGTTACCGATGGCATTGGAAAACTAACACAAAGCATTGGGGCAGGAGCATCCATGCTATTCCCTGTTGGTGCTTCAGCAACCAGTTATGACCCTGCTACCCTGACACCAACAGATGCTACTGATGTTGCTGTAAATGTAGGTACAACTTTACCTGATGTTACTCCTTCAAATTACACCTATAATGCTAAAGTATGGGATATTTCATCGGTTTCACCCTCGTCAACGGTTGTAACCCTGACACCTTCGACTGCCGTTTCTACAATCTATAGAGATGTTATCGGTCACTATACAGGAGGAGCATATGATAATGTAACAGCTGTAAAATCAGGAAATGGGTATACAGCAACATTTTCTACTTTTTCTCCTTTTGTAACAGGTGGTGTTTCTGATCTGGGAACTTCACTTTCTCAAAATCAGCAGGGTGGAATTTCTTTCGATGGCCAGACTATCCATAACAATACCAATGTGGATTTACAGGTATTCGATACTACCGGTCGTTTAATGGTTAGCTCTAATAAAAATATCAATATGAGTAACCATGCAAAAGGAATTTATATTGTTAAGAGTACTTCCGGATCTCTTAAAATAGCTCTCTAAAATAGGATTGAATAATAGTTTGAAAAGCAAAATTGTTTTTTAGTGTTGAAGCGTGCTGTCGGGATGATAGCACGCTTCTTTTTTTTATAACAGAAACCTTTTGGAGTAAATCTTTTTGTCGTACAACCTTTTGTCGTAAACCTTTTGTCGTCCGAAGGACACAAAAGGATTTTCTTACGTAGCTACTTTTTAATTCGATAGACTGATTCGATTCAGACTTGTAGATCTTGACTGGGTGGAGTTGCGGCTGAGAATCTATTTAATGACCCTGTGCAGCCTTTTTTGTCGGTAGCTAATGCTTTGTATTAATTTCTGTATTTCATTCAAATTGAAAGGATAAACAATAAAAAAAGAGGGCACTACCGTAGTAATGTCCTCTTTCAATGAAATGAGACTTGAAATGTTTACAGGCAAATCTTCATTGAATCGTTCAACCCCGCAGCACGAACAATGTAAACGCCTTTTTGAAACTTGTTTGTAGGGATAGAAGCCATCGATGCAGCTACTTTTTTGCCTATCACATTGTACACTTCAAGCGATAACCCGTTCGTATTTAAAATCTCATTACCGTTATAAGAGATGCCTTTGTCGGATAATACTTGATTAACACTGGTAGTTACAACGACATTTGTAGCTGATAGATAACATAAAGCTATTGATGCGTTAAAAAACAAATATAATTTAGTAGCAGGCCCTGTGTAATTAATGATTCCTTCAGATAAGGCAGCATTGGATGAAGGAAAATTAACAGTGCCAATAAGACTGGTTCCATTTGTAACAAATGCATTTCTGGCACTTCCATTTGAACCTGTAACACCAATCATGTAAATAGTGCTATTGCCGCTAACATCAAAACTAGCATACTTTTGTGTTGGCATATTTACTAAAGGAGTCACATCGGTATTAGTTGCACCGGTATATCCCGCTCCATTTAACAAGAATTTATTAACAAATGCATAGGTTATACTTGTAGTAGGAGATGTGAAACCTTTTACAGATGCTGAAACAACGCCACATAGAGAAGTTGTACTTATCATGCCTGTAGTAATTGTTAGTCCATTTACTGTTTCTGTTCCTCCATATGTAGTTGAACTTCCATTTGCTAATCCTGTATTAAGAGGCCATGCAGCAGAGCCATTCGTCGCAACAGTTGGATCACCTCCCAAATTCCACACTGTTTGTGCACTTAAAGATACAGCTGTCAATAATACAGCCACTGTGAAGAGTAATGTTTTTTTCATAATGATAATAGTTTTAAATTGTTTGTTGAATGGTTTGATTTAATGATACAAATATAGGTTTAATGTTTATAAACCATGTGGAAAATTAAATTAAATGGGTGTATTTTTTGACGGATAGTTTAAATTCAAAAACTTTCCTGTAGTTTTATACTATCAATTTCTTATTTTTGCATAGGAATGTACCTTTTTCTTATTTAAACAGTATTATGAAAAAATTGTTTTTCTTTGTTAGTATTTTTCTGTTTTCAGTCTCTGCTGCTGCCCAGTATCATTTTTCCTTTTCACACTTTACTTCTGATAACGGCTTGTCCCAAAACAGTATTACAGCCATGATGAAGGATCGCAAAGGCTATGTCTGGTTTGGTACACGTGATGGATTGAATAAGTTTGATGGCATTAATTTCACCCTGTATAATTCCAGGCCGGAAAACCGAATGTCCGTGCTGAGTAACCGTATCCTTGAAATCAAAGAGGATAAATGGGGGTTTGTCTGGGTAAAGACTTATGATGAAATCGTCTATCGGCTGGACCAGTCCCTGGGCGAATTAATGCGTATTAAGAGTTCAAACGGCAAGTTAGTCGATGATAAGATTCGTGAGTTGTACATGCTGCCATCGGGTGTTATTTGGTTGGCTACATTTGATAATGGTTGCTATAAAGTGCTTACTGATGAAAAGACCCATGAGTTGACTGTTGACCATTATAGCAAAGCTGGTCGTACGTTGCCGAATAATGTCGTACGGGGCATTTTTCAGGATAAGGAACGGAATACCTGGTTTTTAACCCAGGGTGGCCTGAGTTGCATGGAACCCACCGGTAAAAGAGTCAGTTATTTTGACAAACAACTTTTCTCTTCGTCTATTGAAAACAGCAAACGGATCATGTTTGGTGGCCAGGGACGGATTTATCAGTATGAGAAACGGTCGAAGACTTTTAAAACCATATTGCTTCCTGATCAGGTGGTGGTTACTAACCTGGCAAATTTCAATCCAAACTATTATCTTTTCGCCACCCAGGGCAACGGGTTCTTTACCTTTGATGTCCTCCATGAGCAACTTCAGCAGTACTCGAAGGAGAAGTATCCTGAAATGAGATCCAATGACATACAGAATGTATTTATCGACAGGGCGGGCGACGCCTGGCTGGGTATTAAATCGCAGGGGGTGCTTCATTTCTCACCGCAGAACAATAAAGTTACTTTTGTGGAATCGAACCTGAATGAAGGACAGGTTACCAATCCGAATTTCCTGATTTTTGAAGATGAGAAGGACCTGCTCTGGGTGCAGCCTTATTATGGCTTTTTCTCCTGGTATGACAGGTCAAATAACCGCCTGGTGCCTTTTTATAATGCCTACAACGAAGATATCAATACCGTGTTCTCATACGGTGTAAACCATGTATTATCCGATTCCCAGGGTGTATTGTGGATCAGCACCAACCGCGGTAACGGGTTCTTTAAATGTACCTTCCTGCCAGATTATTTTAATCATTACCTGTTCCAGAATCATTCGGTCTATAGTATTTCTAACGAAACCAGGGCCTTGTTCGAGGATAACCAGAATCGCCTTTGGGTGGCCTGCAAAGATGGGGCTGTGCATGTATACGATAAAAATAAAAAAGAACTCGGTACTTTAGGTCGTGATGGCAGGATTATGCAGGGCGGTAACCTGGAAGTGCTGGTATATAATATCTGCCAGGATAAAACAGGCAATATCTGGTTTGCGACTAAGAAACAAGGGTTATTCAGGTTAAAGCCCCGTGGAACTGCAAATTCCTTTCAAATTGAAAATTTTCTCCATAATCCGGCTGATATCTATTCTCCTGCCAACAATGATTTCTATTCGGTAGTACAGGATTATAACGGCCGCATCTGGGCGGGCAGTTACGGTGGAGGATTGCATTTAATCGATGAACAAAATGGCAGGGTCAGGTTCCTGCATGCCGGGAATGACCTGAAATCCTATCCCGAGGTGAATTGTTCAAAGGTCCGCCAGGTTTTTGCCGATTCAAAGCATCATATCTGGGTGGCTACTACCGAAGGATTTGTTGCTTTTAGTGCTGACTTTAAATCCCCGAAAGATATTAAATACAGGTATTACCACCGGAATGAAGATAATCCCAATAGTTTGGGTGCAAACGACGTGCATTGTATTTTTGAAGATGAGGATGCAGCTATCTGGTTTGGTACTTTTGGCGGTGGGCTAAATAAACTGAAATCTAAATTTGAGGATAAAAGGCAATTCGAATTCGTAGCTTTTAACCGCGAAAAAGGAATGCCTAACAATGTGGTTTATACCATCATTGATGATAAGCAAGGCAATTTATGGTTGACAACCGAAAATTCCATTGTGAAATTCAATAAGAAAACGGAAAAGATTGAGGCTTTTGGCAAGGGAAATGAACTGGAGAATGTAGAATTTTCCGAAGCTTCCGCCTGTTTGCTTCGTTCCGGCGAAATCTGTGCAGGTTCTAAATCAGGGTTCTATTTTTTCAACCCGGAAGCCGTAAAACGCAGGATTATTCAGGCGCCGCTTGTCTTTACACGGTTGCTGCTTTTCAATAAGGAAGTTGAAGTAGGGGATGAAAATGCTATTTTGAAAACCCAGCTGGACATTGCCTCCCGGGTTGAATTTACAAGCAAACAAAATGTATTCACCATCGAGTTTGCTACCCTGGACATGCGCGCCCCTGAGAAAATTCAGTATGCCTATAAACTTGATGGCTTCGATAATGACTGGAATAAGGTGCAAACCAAACACTTTGCAACGTATACAGCCCTGCCACCTGGAAAGTATACCTTTCGCGTAAAATCAACCGACAGCGAAGGCGTATGGCTGCAAAACGAACGTAAGATAGAACTGGTCATCCTACCTTCGTTCTGGCAATCCGGCTTTGCTAAATTCCTGTATGTTTTGCTTGTTATCCTGTTGTTCCTGGCAACGCTGTATATCTTCCTCACTATTTTTAAGCTGAAGAACAACGTTCACCTTGAAAAACAAATGACGGATATGAAGTTGAGGTTCTTTACCGATATCTCACACGAATTGCGTACCCCGCTAACCCTGATTTCCTTGCCCGTTGATAATATCCTTCAGGAAGACCTCGATCCTTCCATCAAGGACCAGCTGTTGCTTGTGCGCCGAAACCTGGACCGCGTGATGGGACTCATCAACCAGATCCTTGATTTCCGGAAAATACAGAATAATAAGATGAGGCTCACTGTGGAGGAAATTGATTTTGCCGAATTCACCCGTGTGTGCAGCAGTAATTTCCTGGAGATTGCCCATACAAAAAATATAGGTTTTCATTTGGTCGACGAATCGAATGGTGTAAAGATATGGGTCGATCCCGAACGCTTTGAATCCATTCTTTCGAACCTGCTCTCCAATGCCTTTAAATTTACCGCTTCGGGCAAGAGTATTACCGTTAAAACCGAATTAAAACAAAATATGGCAGTGCTTTCGGTCAACGATGAAGGTGTTGGAATTGCGCAGGAAAAAATCAACTTCATATTTGATCGTTTCTTCACCATTTCCACCTTGCGCAATATCGCCCAAAAGAGCACCGGTATTGGGCTCGACCTGGTAAAGAAACTGGTCGACCTGCATCATGGCACCATTCGCGTGGATAGCCAACTCGGAAAAGGCTCCACCTTTGAGATCGACTTCAAGCTGGGTACTTCCCATTTCGATGGGGATGTGGATATCATCCTTTCCGATCAAAAGATTCCAATCAAGGAAACGGTTGAAAATGAACTGAACATTGATCCTGAAAAGGTGGACCAGGTAAAGGTAACTCCTTTAATCCTGGTAGTTGAAGACAATGATGAGCTCCGTCACTTCCTGAAAAAAAGCCTCAAAAAGAATTACCGGGTAGCGGAAGCTGAAAACGGTCAGGTGGGCTGGACTAAAATCCAACAGGTAATGCCCGATTTTATTATTGCCGATCTGTTGATGCCTGAAATGGATGGACTTGAACTGATTAAACTGGTGAAGGGGGATCCTCGTACTTCGCATATTCCCGTGATACTCCTTACGGCTGTAACTGACATGGAAAGCAAGGTGGCTGCTATGAAAGCCGGTGCTGATGACTATATCACCAAGCCTTTCAGTTCTGAGTTCCTGCACGCCCGAATTGAAAATCTCATGAACCAGCGCATTCATTTGCAACAGTATTACCGGTCGCAGTATATCTCGTCAAAACCGGATTACAACCTGCCTCCGCTGGAAGTGAAATCCCAGGAGGACCAGTTTATGCAAACCCTGATTGAATTGATGAATGAAAACCTTGAGAACTTTGAATTGAATATCGATCTGCTTGCTTCAAAACTGAATATGAGCCGCACGGTATTCTTTAATAAACTCAAGAGCCTGACAGGTTTTTCACCCGTTGAATTTGTGCGGGAGGTGCGTTTTGAACGGGCTGCCGAATATATACGTGATACGCAGCTGACCGTTGCCGAAATCTCCTACAAGGTGGGCATCGAGGATCCCCGTTACTTTAGCCGCTGTTTCAAGCAAAAGTTCGGCACCACCCCTTCGGAATACCGTATCCAACAGGCTATTTAAGTTAAGCCTCATTTCTAATTGACCGGACTCACAGGATGATTGAAAATTATCTTGTGAGTCCGGATTTTTTATGCGTTGATATCAGATAATGAAATGAACGGTGATGGTGTCTTGAAATGCAAAAACAATTTTTAATTTGCTGACTTTCAACTATGCCAGGTACAACCACTTTTTCAATGGAATATTCAACCAGTATCCTGTTTCGAAATTTTCCAGTTGTTCTTTTCGCCAGAACTCAAAAATAACTTCTCATTCCTGTCTTTTTATCCGACAAGTGAAATTTTTACCTGAATTTACCCAATGAAAGGAAAATTGCATGAATTTGCAGCACTTTTTCAATGGTGAGTCCACGGAATTTATGCTGTACTTGTTCGAGGTTCAGTTAGGGTTGAGATAGGGTTTCGTTAGGGTTCAATTAGGGTAAGGATAGGTAAACCTCATTGAACCCTAACGAAACCCTAACTATGCCCTCTCTTTGCCCCCTCGCAACAGCGAATGAATGGTATTGAAATTTAGTTTACACTCCTAAGTTATGAAGTGCAAGAAAAATAATAAAATCAGGTGTATTTAGGATTTAAAATCAAGATAGACTTCAATGCGGAATTTGAGGTGGGAATTGCAGGCAAGGTTTATTAAATGGACTATTAAACAGTAATTTTAGAATGCAGGAGTTGATTCCTAAAGTCAGGCATGGAAAGGCCGGTCCTGGTGGATACGGCACGTTTAAGAGAAATAACGGAGCCAAAACCACATTTGTCAGCTAACATATCATTGGTGGATTCGGGGTTTTCTGTCAATACACGTTTTAACTCATCAATCCTGTAACTGTTCACAAAGGTGCAAAAATTCTGGTTGTACTGTTGGTTGATGATGGAGGAAATGTAGGTGCGGTTTGTTCCCACCATGTTTACAATGTCCATGATGTTAAGCTGGCTGTTGAGGTATAATTTCTTTTCATCAAAAAGCAGGATCATTTTGTGCAGAATCTTGCTTTGTGCACTGCTTAGGGTGTCGTCGGGGAGTTGATGCTCTTCGATAGGTTGCTCCGTATCAAAGGCCGGATTAAGGGGCTTCTGCTTGAACCCCATATAGCCCATTATGTAGAGCATTACCGTTATAATCGACCAAACGATATAAATGATATAATCCTTGGGCATTAACAGGCTTCTACCCACAAATACGGCCACGAATGATGCGCCGCAAATGATCAGGATGGAATAGTTTAGCATGTTGGCATTGTTGTACTTCCCATCATCCAGGTCGGAATAAAATTGTTCGGCACGCTGGCCATACTTGCGTATCAGCCTGAAATTACCGATTACAGTCAGAACTACCAGGACAAGGAATTGGAGGCGCAGGAGCATACGCATGATAGTCAGAAACCGAATGTAAGGGGAGTCAGGAAATGCCAGTTCATTGAAAAGCCAGGTGTGGTATTCAGCCTTGGGCGCCAATAGCGCCCCGGCACAATACAAAGTAGCTAACAGAAATGGTATAATCAGGTATCGGGTATGAACTTTGAATGAAAATTTCTGGTCGATTGTCAGTAACCTGAAATAGATATAATAGACAGGCAGAATAAGACTCCCTGCATATTGATACGGAAAATCAAAAAAGTAATAGGCTTCCTTAAGTCCTGAGAAGTACAGGAAATGGGTAATAAAGCAAATGAATGGGAGAATCATAAATTTGCTCAGGAATAAACGAGGGGTACTTAACCGTTTTGTATTTCCCGTAAGAGTGACAGCCCAAAAAAAGGATACAAAAACAGGCGATAATAATACTATTGTCCTGGTCATATAAGAATAATTTACGCAAAGATAATTTAATATTTAGTATTTTAATTCAAATTCAAGGGTTTGTATTTACTTTTTGACAAAGTAATGTGCATTTTAGTTGTTTATATTTACCAATTGAACAATATATTTTACATTTTGTACCGGTAAAATTCATTTTTGAATATACTTTTGTACCCACAATATATGACAGAAAAACTATAAGGATACATTTGCTGTGTAGCTTTTTGTACATTCTCAAGGAATTTATTTTTAAATGACCGGTACTGAATTAATCGGGAAAGGCTGTGTAGAAATTTGACTTGAATCTATATCCGGAAGATGATTTTGTTACTGGAGGAATGTTTTGAATGTCTCTTTTAATTATGCAGGATATGATATTTGATAAGTTGAACATGAAAGATACTATCGGCCGAATGACTGTCTTTAATAATCCTCAGGCAGGGAATGATGACCCCACTCATCAGGAAGCGTACGAAAACAAAATCGTTTGGGAAATAAAAAATGATTATAGCGGATTTGAAACAGTATTGTTTAATAAGGAACTGACAAGCCTGATTCATTGCCCGGTGACTGCCAGAGGGAGTTATGTAATACCGGATTCGGTGGAAGCAATCGGTATTGAAGCATTTGCTAAATGCAAAGGCGTGATATCAGTCAGGTTGCCTTTGTCCTTAAAAGTTATTGGTTGTCTTGCATTTGATAGTTGCATTAACTTAGCTACAATCACTATTCCTGAATCGGTGTTGGAGTTGGGCTACCGGACCTTTTCGAATTGCACCGGCTTAAAATCTATCTATGTCCATGCAAAGGTTTCTTTGAAGCTTGATGCTGATTGTGACTTGTTCTATCATGTTGATACCGATAATTGCATCCTTTATATACCCCAGGGTACGAAAAATGAGTATCTGCATGCTACCCAATGGAGGGAATTTAAGAATATCGTGGAAATGATGCCGGTACAGGAACTTGCAATTTTGAATTAATAATCCAGGGGTAAAATAAAGTGTGGTGAGTTGACAGTTGTATAGTTTAATTTACATTAAAACGAGTTTCCATGCACCATTAAGGGTTTCTTTGAGTAATCATGAAACCAAAAATATCATAATTTGAGTTTGTTTTTCGTTACCTTTAAATCTGATTTATTTCCATCATTTCGTTATAACCTTTTCTATGTAATTGTTTGTTTGACAGGTCCCATATAAGTTTAACCCTTATATGGGATTTCTTTTAGTTGGTAGTTTGGGGTTTGTAGCTTGTAGTTTGAGGTTAAAAGAAGTGGAGTAGCAATTAGTAACCGAAAATATAGGGTAGGCTGATAATCTGTTACCTGATAGAAGTGAATGATGGTGCGGCGCTGAAACTGATTTTTTGAAAATGAGGCCTTATTTATCAACTATCGTTTTACCTGACACTCAGAACCTGTTTCTTCCATTCAGGGAGGGTCATGCCTGTTTTGGCGAACAAGGCACGTTTCAACGAATTCAGGGATCCGAAGCCGCAGCAGTCTGCCAGTATTTCATTGGTGTAATCGGGGTTTTCGAGTAAAATCCTTTCTAATTCAACAATCCGGTAACTATTTACGAAGGAACAGAAATTCTGATTGAATTGCTGGTTAATGATCGACGAAATATAGGTACGGTTTGTTCCTACAGCCTGCACGATATCCATGATATTTAATTGATTATTGAGAAAGATCTTTTCTTCTTCAAATTGTATCAGCATTTTGTTTACTATCTTTTTTCTTGAATCCACAGGGATTACTTCCAGCTGATTCAGCTCGTCGTCATTGGTTGTTTTTTCAAAAGTCGGATTGATTGGTTTTTGTTTGTTTCCAAGGTAGCCAATTAAAAAGAGCATGACCGATGAAATCGACAGGACGGTGTATAAAAGGGTTTCTTTCGGGAGCGATAATTTATTGTTGAGAACGAATACAATTGCCGAAACCAGGAAAATAATGACTATGCTAAAATTTAATGCTTTTGCGTTGTTATAATTTTCTTCTTCCATGTCCGAATAAAACTGCTCCACTTTAACACCGTATTTATGAATAAGCAACTGGTTTCCGATCGCAGTAACCATGAATTGAAGGATGAAATGGATTTTGATAATCATCCTCATTATGTTTAAGAATTGGATGTAAGAAGAGTCTGGAAAGGCGTTTTCATTGGTGAGCCATTCGGTGTAATCCGTCCAGGAAGTAAAAAGTACCCCGATTAAATAAGTAGTACCCAGCAGGATTGGTATTAGCAGGTATCTCCCATGGGATTTGAATGAGAACTTTACATCCACAGTCAGCAGACGGAAGTAAATGTAATAGATTGGGAAAATTAAACAAAGGCTGTATTGCAGGGCGCAGTCAAAAAAAGGCAGAACAGTGGGGAAGGGCTCGAAATATAAATACAACGTAATAAAACCGACGGCTGGAAGGAGCATAAACTTGCTTAAAAGCCGTTGGGGGATGTTTTCCTTTTTCTTGTTACCGGTGAGTGCAAGTGCCCAAAAAAGGGTTATGTATATGGGAGTTAACAATAGTATCGTTTGCAACATGGAAAAAAAGTATTTTTGACAAAGATAAAAATTAAAATTGAGAGTATAAATTACTTTAACATCAATTTATTTACTTTTTGGGTAGAATATTTACCTTTTATGTAATTTATTTTACCTTTTATCCTATAATATTTACAGATTGGATAGCTTAACTATTTTAGGAAAGTTAATTTTGACGGTTCAAACAGATAATACAATAAATTATAAAATTGTAAACAATATGAAAAGATTCGTTACACATTTCCACTTCTTCAGATTTACAAACTTTTCGGTAGCAATTTTATTCCTCATGATATCCTTTCAGGGTGTTCAAGTGAATGCTACCACCATTACAACTGATCCGGCATCCAATATAAAGCTAACCACCGCCACGCTGGGAGCCACAATTTCTTCCGTCAGTATCCCTCTTACTGAGCGTGGTATAATCTGGAGCACCACACCCGGAGTAACCATTACGGATCATAAAATTTCTGACGCAGTCACAACCGGAGGTACATTTACATTCGATGTATCCGGGTTTGACAAGAGTAGAACAATTTATTTTAAAGGCTATTATACGGATGGGAACGGTACGGTATTGTCCAATGAGTTAAGTTTTTCAAATGTTCCTGTATTTCAGGGGACAGGGAATTGGGATAATGCTTCCAACTGGAATGTGCAGGAAGTCCCGGGAATAGTACCCGGAGATAGCCCAATCATCGATGGAATCTGTACTATTGCCACCAATTCACCCAACGGAAACTGGGTTTGCGGCAATCTAACCATAAATACCGGTGCAGTTTTGACTATAAACCCTGCGCAGGCATTAAACGTGACCGGTACACTGACCAATAATGCAACAGTATCAGGATTAGTGATTAAATCGGATGCTATAAATGCTAACGGGACATTGACTTTCGCTAACGGAACACCACTTGCTACTGTGGAAATGTATTCAAAGGCAAGCTGGGACCTGCATCAGGCTGTAGGAAGTAAATACAGCTGGCAATTCTTTGGCATTCCTGTTACTCCTGTAACCCTTTCAAATAGCGCTTTTGCAAATTGCCTGGTCAGGAAATACAACGAATCTTCCCCCGATGATATTGGACTTTGGACAACCCCCAATGAAGGTGTGTCTTTAGTTTCAGGAGATGGTTACGAAATTGTGCAACAGAGTCCAACGATATACACGTTTACCGGGCAACTTACCAATGCTGATTTTACCCGCTCCCTGAATTATACTTCCGGAACCGTTTTCCCCGGCCAGCATATTTTTAGTAATCCGTATACTGCCGCCATTGATATAAAAAAGATCGTGTTTGGCGCCAATACTGAAGAATCAATTTACCTCTACAATACCGGAACCTACAACCAGTGGCTCGATAATACAGCTATTCCAAGTGATGGGACTACCGGAGCTCCGGGACAGTATATTGTAACTACACCGAATACAGCAGGTAATTTTGGAGTACCTACCCAGATTCCCGGCATGCAGGGATTTTTGATGAAATCACTGAATGGGGCCAGCGGCTCAGTCTCCATACCATACCTCACTGCCGCAACAGGAAATACAGAAGCACAACGTGCACCGGGAATAAGGAACACACTTTCGGACAAAGTAGTTACCCGTATTGACTTATCCGGATCGCATTATGCCGATTGCATGTGGATTTTTACCGATCCAGCATGTACCGTCAATTTTGATAACGGATGGGATGGATATAAAATAATGGGTTCGGCACAAAGCCCTCAACTTTATGCGATGGAAACGGCTGGAGATTTTCAAATCGATGCCCTGGCTGACATAAACGAAACCTACCTTGGATTCAATGCAGGAGCGGATACAGATTACAAACTTACGTTTACACATAAGAATACCGATACCCATTACTCCGATTTATACCTGGTCGATCTGGTTGAGAATAAAACAACCGATATTACAGCAAGCGGATCGGAATATGCATTTACCGCCACTTCAACCTTAACCCCTGTCAAGCGATTTAAAATTATTACCGGTTCGGAAATGAATACAAAGACTCCGGTTGTCAGTTCGCTGATGAAAGTATTCTATTCGAACGGGACTTTGGTGATACAGAATCAAAGCAGTCAAAACGGGGAATTGGTGCTGTACAACCTAAACGGTATTGCTGTAAAAAGGGTAGCCTATAAAGCAAATGATATTACAACAATTTCAACATCGAATCTGATGCCGGGAGCCTATGTGGCTAAGGCATCGAACAGCCGGGAAGTAGTAACCGAAAGATTAATAATCCGATAATTCAACAGAAATGACACATAAATACAATTTAGGAAATGCCATAAGTGCATTGAGAATACTTAGTCTGCTATTGGTTTTGACGCTAGCGCCTTTAAGTACAGGTTCATTTACGTATGCTGTAAATCCTAACCAACCGGTAACCAAAACATCGGGGGCTTCCAGTGTTGCCAATGATATTATCAATCCGGGATTAGATCCTATAATTTCCCTGTCATCCAATACCGCAGGATTATTTGCAGCTGCAAACAGTACTGCAGAAGTGAAGGTAACATCCAATGTTACCTGGACCGCAAGCTCTGACCAGTCCTGGTTAGTTGTTAGCCCCGCCACCGGAACAGGTAATGGTACTCTCACTTTTACGGCAGAAGCCAACAAGGGCGGAGCACGTAATGCCACTGTATCCATATGGGCAAACGGGGTTGCTGTCCAGACGATAATGGTTACCCAATTACAGGAAATACCATCGCTAACGTTCTCCTCTTCTACTTCCGGTACATTATCCATGTACCTGCAGTTCAATTCGAACGAAACCTTTTATATCGACTGGGGGAATGGGGTATCTGTAATCCAAACCTCTTCAACATTAGGAAATACCTATTCAACCCCTACCTATATTGCCGGGAATGTTGTGAAGATTTATGGTGACGGAATAACAAACCTGAATGGCGGGTCAAGGAATCTTACATCAATAGATGTGTCGCAATGTACTGATTTGACAACCTTATACCTGGATCATAATAACCTGATCTCATTGGATGTGAGTAAAAATAACAAGCTTACACTTTTGGACTGCGGTTATAATACCATCACAGCGTTGGATGTCACCTTGAATACACAGTTGAATTATCTGTCCCTGGCTTACAATGATATTACGTCGCTGGACGTAAGCAAAAATACAGTATTAACAACCTTAAATTGTATTTCAAATCATCTCACCTCGTTGAATGTACGAAACAATGCTGCTCTGACCACCCTGTACTGCTATACAAATATGCTTAGCACCTTGGATGTCAGCAATAATTCATTGTTGAAGCTTTTGTATTGCAATACAAATAACTTCAATTTCACTACATTGCCTCAAGTGAAAAATGTGTATACAACTTACAATTATGCGCCTCAGGCAAAATATCCAATCACGATAACAGGAAATAAGGTGGATATTAGCAGCCAGCTTAAGGCTACGGATGTAAACAACACCCAGCAAACCACTATTTATAAATGGTATCTCAAAACGGGTGCGCCCTTGGTATTGGGAGTAGATTATTCCGAATTAAACGGAGTATTTACCTTCCTGAAAACACCAACCGACGATGTGTTCTGTGCGATGACGAATGCTGCATTCCCCGGTTTTGCTGGTGCCAATGCCCTTCGTACCATAGATATAAAAGTGGAACTCATAAAGCCTGCTGTCACTACCCAGGCCATAACAGGCATTAATACCACTACTGCTGTTGGAAACGGAACCCTCACCGACTTTGGAGTGCCGAATCCAACTTCGTATGGGGTGTGCTGGAATAAAACCGGTACTCCTTCAATAACAGATAGCAAAGTAGATTTAGGGGTACCCCCTTCAACAGGTGCCTTTATTGCTAATATGACGGGTCTTGCTCCGGGTACAACCTATTATGTCCGTGCATTTGCCACAAACCTGGCAGGTACAAGTTATGGTGCCGAATTTACTTTTAACACAACCGGGATACTTCCAACTTTAAATACTTTGGCTGTATCAAATATCACCATTATTTCAGCAACCGCGAATGGAAATATTACCAATTTAGGTGCACCGAATCCAACCCAATATGGAGTTGTGTGGAGTACGGCAACCAATCCAACCATTGCTCTTGCGACCAAAACAACCCAGGGTCCCATTGGAGTTACCGGGGCATTTTCGAGCAGCTTAACCGGTTTACTCCCCAATACTGTGTATTATGTAAAAGCATATGCCACCAATACCATGGGAACCAGTTATGGTCCTGAGGTGATGTTTACCACCCTCAGTTCCACCATAAATATCCCTGCACCGACCAGTTTAAGCGGTTTTACTGCATTAGTAGGAACCGTTTCAACATCCCAGACGTTTGTTGTCGGCGGGTCACTTGTAAATGATCTTGTAATTACTGCACCGGCAGGTTATGAAGTCAGGGAAAGCGGAGTTGGTTCATTTGGTAGCTCTGTGTCCTTTACGCCGGCTTTAGGAATACTTTCAAACAAGACGATTGAAGTCAGGTTGTCAGCTACTGCACCGATTGGTACTGTTTCAGGAAATGTAGCCTGTACTTCTGTTGGGGCAGCCCCACAAAATGTATCTTTGAACGGAAATGTAACTTCAATCCAACTGACCATAACCAATCCGACCCTGACACTTACAAAAATATACGATGGAACCACCGGTGCTACAGTTACTCCGGGTACCCTGTCGGGTGTTGATCCAGCTGATGTGGCAAATGTTGTTCTGACAGCTACGGCCACTTATGATAATGCCAATGTAGGATCGGGTAAGACTATTACTGTAAAATATGCCATTTCAGGTTCAGCAGCATATAAATATGCAGTTCCGGTAAACTTTACTGCCCAGGGTGATATCACACCGGCAAGTGTTACTGTAAATGCAATTACTGATACAAAAACCTATAATGGTACAGTAGCATCAGTGGTGCTTCCAACTGTCGGGTCACTTATAGCAGGGGATGTTGTGAATGTTTTGCCAATACAGGCTTTTGATAATGCGAACGTAGGCAATACACATGTCCTTACTCCTTCGGGCCTGACCATTAAAAATGGTGTTGGTGCCGATGTAACCGGTAACTATACGATTAGCTATGTAACTGTTTCTACCGGGGTAATCAATAAAATGAATGTGACTGTTACGGCAGTTACCGATTCAAGGATCTACAACGGGACTGTGATTTCAACCGTTTCACCTACAGTTGGTGCTTTAGCAACAGGTGATGTTGTGAATGTTGCACCAACCCAGGTTTATGATAATGCAACTGTCGGGGTAGGTCATACAATGACCCCATCAGGCCTGACCATTAAAAATGGTTTAGGTACCGATGTGACTGGCAATTACACAATCACATATACCACTGTTGCCACCGGAGTAATTACTTCGTATGCTGTAACAATTACTGCTTTAACCGATACGAAAATATATAACGGGACAACAGCTTCTGCTTTATTGCCGACAGTAGGACCACTTGCAGCAGGTGATTTGATAAACGTTGCTCCTCATCAGGTTTTTGATAATGCAAATGTAGGTAATACCCATGTTTTGACTCCTTCGGGTCTGACAATTAAAAATGGTGCAGGCACGGATGTAAGTGCAAATTACACTATTAACTATGTGAATTCTCCGGCAACCGGGGTGATTACTAAACTGGCATTGACTGTTACAGCCTCGACCGATACAAAAACTTATAACGGCACTACTGCTTCATTGGTATCACCTGTTGTTACAGGTGTATTTGCTGCTGGTGATGTAATAAATACAAATCCTGTCCAGGTATTTGATAATACAAACATTGGAACAACCCATATTCTGACTCCTTCGGGCCTTACCATTAAGAATGGCGTTGGTACCGATGTGACAAATAACTATGCCATTACCTATGTGGTTTCTCCTGCAACGGGAGTAATCAATAAATTGGGAGTAACCGTAACTGCTTTGACCGATACAAAAACCTACAACGGGACTGCCGGATCATTGGTTTCACCGACAATTACAGGTGCATTTGCTGCCGGTGATGTAATGAATGTTGCTCCAATCCAGGTATTCGATAATGCAAATGTTGGGGTAACTCATGTACTGACTCCTTCGGGACTTACCATTAAAAATGGCAGCGGTGCTGATGTGACAAATAACTATGCCATTACTTATGTGGTTTCTCCGGCAACCGGGGTGATTAATAAGCTGAATTTGAATGTTACAGCAGTAACCGATTCACGGATCTATAACGGGACTGTGATTTCAACCGCAATCCCTACCGTTGGTGCTTTAGCAACCGGTGATGTAGTGAATGTTGTCCCAACTCAGGTTTATGATAATGCAACTGTAGGCGCAGGGCATACAATGACCCCATCAGGCCTGACCATTAAAAATGGATTAGGTACCGATGTGACGAGTAATTATACAATCACTTATACCACTGTTGCCACCGGAGTAATTACTTCGTATGCTGTTACTGTTACAGCTCTAACCGATACAAAAATATATAACGGGACAACAGCTTCTGCTTTATTACCGACAGTAGGGTTGCTGGCAGCAGGTGATTTGATAAACGTTGCTCCTCATCAGGTTTTTGATAATGCTAATGTCGGAAACACCCATATCCTGACTCCTTCGGGGCTGACCATTAAAAATGGCGCAGGTACTGATGTGAGTGCAAATTATACTATTACCTATGTAAATTCTCCGGCAACCGGAGTGATTACCAAACTGGGAGTAACCGTAACGGCTTTGACCGATACAAAAACCTATAACGGCACTACTGCTTCATTAGTATCACCTGTTGTTACTGGTGCATTTGCTGCTGGTGATGTAATAAATACAAATCCTATCCAGGTATTCGATAATGCAAATGTTGGGGTTGCACATGTACTGACTCCTTCGGGCCTGACCATTAAGAATGGTGGAGGAACTGATGTGACCGGTAACTATACCATCACCTATACGATTTCACCTGCAACGGGAGTAATCAATAAATTGGGAGTAACCGTAACTGCGTTGACCGATACAAAAATTTATAACGGTAATACTGGTTCGGTTGTAATTCCAACAATAGGTGCATTGGCAACTGGTGATGTGGTCAATACAGCCGCCATACAATCTTTCGATAATGCAAACGTCGGGGTTGCTCATGTACTGACTCCTTCCGGCCTGACAATTAAAAATGGCAGTGGAGTTGATGTAACCGCTAACTATACCATCAACTACCTGACAAATTCAACGGGAGTAATCAATAAACTTGCCATTACAGTTACAGCAATTGCTGATACCAGAATCTATAACGGTACCATGATTTCAACGTTAAACCCTGTTGTTGGATTGCTGGCAGCCGGAGATGTCGTAAATGTAGCACCAAAACAGGTCTATGATAATGCAAATGTTGGGAATGCCCATGTACTGACTCCTTCAGGATTAACCATTAAGAATGGCAGCAATGCTGATGTTACGGGTAATTACACGATTACCTACCAGGTATCACCTTCTACAGGAGTAATAACTGCAAAACTGTTGACGGCTACAAACCCAACATTAACTACTACCAAAGTATATGATGGCAATACTTCAGCAGTTGTAACCCCGGGTACTCTTTCAGGTGTAGAGCCTGTGGATGCTGCAAATGTTATATTGACTGCAACAGCAGCTTATAACAATGTAAGCGTTGGAAACGGAAAAACCATTACAGTAACTTATGGATTAACCGGAACGGCCGCAGGCAACTATGCTGCTCCTTTAAATTATACTGTTGTTACCGGGATTATTACCGGAAAATCGTTGACAGTAACAAATCCAACTATTACAACCAGCAAAGCCTATGATGGCAATACATCAGCCGTTGTAACTCCGGGTACTCTTTCAGGGGTTGATCCGGGTGATGTTGGAAATGTTGTAATTACAGCTACTGCAAGCTATGCCAATGCAAATGTTGGCTCAGGTAAAATCATTACAGTGACTTATGGACTGACAGGCACCGCAGCAGCTATTTACTCTATACCTGCTAATTATGCAGTTGTAATCGGGGTCATAACAGCTAAACCATTAACAGTTGGCGTTCCTGCTATAACAACCAGCAAGGCCTATGATGGAAATAATACGGCAGTTGTAACTCCGGGAACTTTATCAGGTGTACTGGCTGGCGATATTGCAAATGTTGGCCTGACTGCTACTGCAACGTATAATAATGCGAATGCAGGAACAGGGAAAACCATTACTTGTATCTATACCCTTACCGGCTCGGCGGCAGGCAATTATACTGCACCTGCAAATTATGTAACAACAGGAGATATAACAGGCAAATCGCTGACTGTTACTGCTCCAACCGTAACAACCAATAAGGTGTATGATGGAACGACTACAGTGGCAATTACCCCGGGTACAGTATCGGGACTTGAAGCCGGTGATGTTGGTAATGTTGTCTTGGTTGCTACTGCTACCTATGATAATTCCAGTGTTGGCACAGGTAAAACCATTACAATAACCTATTCACTTACCGGTTCAGCCGCGGGTAATTATACACCTCCTGCAGGCTTTACCATAACAACAGGTGCGATAGCAGGCAAGCCGTTGACAAGTACCAATCCAACTGTAACAACCCTTAAAGTGTATAATGGAAGTACTTCGGCAGTAGTTGCTCCGGGCGTTTTGTCAGGAGTTGATATCGCAGATATTGCAAATGTTACGTTGAGTGCTACGGCTGCATATGATAATGTAAATGTTGGGAAAGCTAAAACCATCACCGTAACTTACGGTTTGACAGGTTCGGCAGCTGCCATTTATGCAGTTCCCGCTAACTATACTATCAATACAGGTGAGATCACAGCCAAACAGTTGACAGCATCTGATCCGATATTGACAACTTCGAAAGTATATGATGGATCGACAACTGCTGTTGTTTCACCGGGAGTCCTTTCGGGGATTGTTGGTGCCGACGACGTCAGCCTGACAGCTAAAGCAAGCTATAATAATGCAAATGCCGGAACAGGTAAAAACATAACTTGCGTCTACACACTTGCCGGTTTAGCGGCAGGGAACTATATTGCTCCTGTCAATTATGTCGAATCAAACGGAACTATTACAGGGAAGTTACTGGTTGTTGCTACCATCAAATTAACTACCAGCAAAGTTTATGATGGAACTACCGGGACAGTCTTTACGATTGAAACTATAACGGGAGTTGAAAGTGCAGACCTTGCAAATGTTATCCTGACAGGAACAGCTACCTATGATAATGCAAATGCCGGAACAGGTAAAACCATAACCATAAAATATACCATGGCTGGTTCAGCATCGGGTAATTATATAATTCCTTCAAATTATACGATTACTACCGGTGAAATTACTCCAAAAGCTTTGACGATAACTAATCCGGTTGTTGTAATGGATAAAATGTTTGACGGAAACACTACAGCAGTGATTACTACATTAGGCAGTTTGCAGGGTGTTGAAACTGTTGATGCAGGAAATGTTACGGTTGCAGGTACAGCGAATTATAACTCAACGGCTGTAGGAACCAATAAAACGATTACTGTGGTTTATACCCTGAATGGAACTTCGAAGAATAATTATCAGGCACCGGTCAATTTACTTGTCCTTGGAGCAAAAATATCCGATAATATTACCCTGAGCCCATTGGTAAGTGTAACGACAGGTTGTGAAGGTTCTACCATGGATTTAGGCTATACTGTCCTGACAGGTACCCCGACACAATATAAGATCACATTTGGAGCAACAGCTATTGCCGCCGGAATTCAGAATGTAAGTTATTCAAATTTACCTTCATTGTTCAGCAGTGATGTTCTTGCCATCATCATTCCGAAAGGAACCAAGGATGGGGTGTATCAGGGAACCCTGCAAATGCGCAATGAGCTGGGTATCGAAAGCCCTGTTTATTCGTTCACCTTTACGATCAATGTTTCTACCGACTTTATTGTTGCCAAGTTTGATGACGTTGTACTCTGTGATAACAGCAGCAATCGGTTTGTAGCATACCAGTGGTATAAGGATGGTGTGGCACTGGATGGTGCAACCAAACAGTTCTATAACGACCTGGATGGCCTGATCGGATCCTATTCACTCAAGTTAACTACCGTTGATGGGCAAACACTCTATACCTGTCCAAAGGTGTTGAATATCCCATTGGCTAAAAAAGTGAGTATCTATCCAAGTCCGGTAAAAGCAAATCAAAACGTGACTGTAAAATTAACCGGTATGGTGAATGAGGACCTCGATGGTGCTGAACTGTCAATTTATACCATGCAGGGTGTTATTGTTTATCATTCAACGAAAGTTCAGAAGCTCAACACGATTGTATTGCCTCCGGTTGAAGGAATGTACGTTGGAAAGGTGACAACTTCCAAAGGTCAGGAATTCTCATTCAAAGTAATCGTCATAAAATAAACCAAGTAAAATCACAGGGATAGGAACTATCCCTGTGAAATCCCATAAAACCTATTGAAAACCTATAAGTAAAAAAGACTGAAAATGAAGAAACAATTCATACTCGTATTAGCATTAGTTCTGTTTGGAGTAACACAAGCTCAACAAACGGGAAGTTTTATTGATTTCAATGTGGGTGGTGGGTACCATAACCTATCGTATAAACTTCAGAACGGTACTGAGAAAGGACAGTTCGGTTATACGTTAAATGCCGGCTACAGTTTCTTTTTTACACCTAAATGGGGCTTGCATACAGGCCTGGGATTTCAATCGTTTAATTCCCTTTCCAACCTGAATTATCTGTCAGCGACACCTGCTGTGGATACGCAGGGTGATAACTATGTTTTTAAAGCAAATTACAAAAACTGGCAGGAAAAACAACAGGCTTTGATGCTTGATGTTCCTTTGGCAGTAATGTTTAAACAGCCGGTTACTGATAAATGGGGACTGCTGGCGTCTGTAGGGGGTAAGATTGCTTTTCCGGTAAAAGCAAGTTTTAAATCAAACGGCGGAGAGCTGGTGACTACCGGTTATTATAGCAAATGGAACGTTGAGTTGAGCGATATGCCCCAACATGGGTTTTCTACCATGACCAATACATTTGATGGAAAAACGACCATGAAAACGGCATTTATGGGTATTGCCGACCTGGGCGGACTGTATAAGCTGTCAGAGAAAACTGATTTATACGTGGGTGCCTATCTGAACTATGGATTGAATAATATATTATCCCCGAAAGATAAATTGATTTATGAGCCAACCGGTAATGTAGGCATATACAACGGGATATTTGCATCAACACAAACCAATAGTGTGACTCCGTTTGCTATTGGAGTGAAAGTAGGCGTTTATCTTCATTTAGGTGAAACTAAACCTGTAGTTGAATATGAACTGCCTATTGCACCTAAAAAACCGGTTCCAACGGTAGAACCTGTTGCGGTTACAGAGCCTGTACCACCGGTAGCACCTGTACAATCAGTTGAAGTGATTCAACCGGTAGAAACGCCACAACCGGTAACGCCTGCACCTCCTGTGAAAGAAGTTGTAGTTGCAGAACAAACGCCTAAGGCAGTTGAAGTGCCGGTTGAAACGAAAGTTGAAGCTCCTGTTAAAACCGCTGCACAAATAGAGCCTGTTCAGAAAGGTGATCCATTCGAAGAAGCTAAGAGAATTGCTGAATCCATGAATGTGATGTTTGGGTTTAATTCAGCCCAGGTTACCGATTCAAAAAATGAAATGATAAAAGAGTTGAGTACAATCCTGAACGCGAATCCTTCCATTCATTTGATTTTAACCGGGCATACCTGTAACATAGGAACTCATAAAGTAAACAAAGCATTGGGATACCGCAGGGCCCACAATGTTCGGTTAAAGTTCAGAAGCCATGGAGTGCCTGCTAAACAGATGAAAACCGATAGTAAAGCCTATGACCAGCCTTTGGTACCTAATAATTCAAAGGAAAACAGGGCAAGGAACAGAAGGGTACAAATCTTAGTCATTAAGAGAGATTAATCACACAAGGATACAAAATACTTGCACGATACAAATAACCCGTTCAAATCATCGATTTGAACTGGTTTTTTATATCACGGATATAACTCCGAAACTAATATATTGCATGGAGTAAACTTTCATCATAGTCTTTCCGTACTTCGTAATTATATGAAATAAAAGATACAACATTTATCCAATTCAGTAATGTGTTTAAGAAATCCGGAACTTAGTTATTAGTTGTTTTTTCCATTCGGGAATTGAATTGCCTGATTGTATTCTAACAGACCGTTTCAACGTGTTTGCAGAACTAAGCAACAAATCTTTATAGAATATCATTGTTGAAAACGGGATTTTTATCAATAGTCCTCTCAATTTTCTCTACACGGCAACTAGTGGCAAACAAACAAGAATACCGGGAGTATTGCAAATTAATGAGGACTGATAAATTGTTCCTTCTACCCGACGCGGAATACGGAACAAGGAATATACTACTTTTCGCAAATTGCTTTCAGTAGTTTGAGAGCTTTGGGATAAGTTTCGAGCATATAGGCTTCAAATTCGTCATTTATACCCAAATCAACCGAGAGCAAGGTAGTTCCATTGTTTTCAGTGAAGGTGTAGTTTTCCGAAATACCTGCCCATTTTTCAACTTCAGGGCCAGATGTCAGTTCTTGATCACCCTGAATTACTCCTACATGGTCGATACCAACATATTTGTTGGGGATGTTTTCCCTGATTTTACTGACCATGCCACCTACTTTTCCATCTTCATCGGTACCAATAAACAGAATTTTCGAGCCTTTTTCCCAGGAACCCATAAAATAGGATGTGGGAGTGAATGCTGCAGTCCATTCCGAATACCCCTCTTTGTCAAGCATGGTCTTATATACTTTTTCTGGACTTGCATTAATAATGATTTCAAAATGCAACTCTTCCTTACTGATGGTTGTTTCTACATATTTTTTGAAAGTGTCTAAAATTGCCTGCCAACCCGTTTCCTGTAATTCTATAGAATTTAAGTTTTCAGCTTCAAAGGTTTCCTGAACTGTAGTTTCATTATTCTTTTCAGTAAAGGTTATTTGCACTTTCCTCCCATCGTCAAGGATATAGGCAATCTGTTTATATAATTCTACCTGAGTGTATTTTCCTGCAAAATCGAAACCCGAACTGCCATCTTTGGCCTCCATGCGCG
Organism: Paludibacter sp.; assembly: GCA_028710415.1. GTDB lineage: Bacteria > Bacteroidota > Bacteroidia > Bacteroidales > Paludibacteraceae > Paludibacter. The sequence continues at coordinate 117,074 of JAQTUE010000002.1, forward strand.
TCAGAAATTTTCCATCCACCTTTAAATCGTTTTCTGCTATTGGTGCGTGCCAGTCGTCAGAAGCGAAACACCAATTAACAATGTGATTCGGATCTGTCCATAACTTCCACACTTTATTTACCGGAGCCTGAATTAAAGCCTGCACGGTAATAACTATAGTTTTTACTTTTGTTTCCATATTGTTTATTATTTAAAGAGATCCTTTATAATTTTAGATTGCAACCTTATAGTCTCAATCTTTTACCTGTAATTTAAATATTACAGTGGAGAATAGGTGCAAGATTCTTTTTTGTGATTGAATTAATATAACAATATTTTTTACTGAAAGTTTGATTGTAGCGTATGTCATAATGAGAAGTATCAAGTTTTTTTTTATATGCTAAAGCCTTTCTGTCGAATGATGAATTTATCAGCATTCTTCTTATTGAAAGTTGTATCCGAACTGAAGCTATCATAAGGACGAAAAAGTCATTCCCAATACCGGAACTTTTCTGATTTCAATAAAAATTACTTATCTGGTATCAGTAGTATTTATCGGACTATACGCGGAGTGACATTCCGGAGAATGAATAAAATGTCAGGAATTGAAATATCTTAACTAAATGACCTGATAAGTGAAATGAAATGTGTAATTTTGTGGCCTGTAATCAAATACTTGTTTGAAGCCACAATTTTGAATAACCCGCACCATAGGATTATTATCATTCAACCTGTTTTCATAAATATTCCTTTCAACAATAATGAATAAAGTAAAATCCTTTGCACTGGGTGCAGTTGCATTAGCCGTACTATCAATCTTTTTACCCTGGGTAGAAGTGTCAGGCGACGTTGGTAATGCCGATGTAAGCGGGAGTTTTCAACCAGTCATCATATCCGGAATTTCTATCGGGTATGGAATCATAGGCTTACTGATTGCCTTGTTTGGCGGTTTTTTGGCTTATAAAGAATATAAATGGACCTTCGTTGCAGGGATCGTGAATTTTATCAACGGGTATGGTTACCTGCATGGTTGGTTCGGAGCCAGCACGCACGATAGTGGCAATTATGGTGATGTAACTTCCAGAAGCAGTGTCGATCCTAAATATGGAATCTACCTGTTTATAATTGCCTCGCTCGCATTTATCGTTTTTACCGTGAGAAACTATAAATTGAAAAAGGATGAACCGGTTTTACCAATAGGGCCTGAATTGAAAGATCAACTAAAACATGCATTTGCTACCACAAAGACTGTAGCTTCACAAGTATATCAATCCTCTAAAATACAAACAATGACAACACCTACTTCAGAAAACCCAACAGGACCTGAGAAAGAAGAAACACCTCTGGTTCCTGTGCAACCGGTAGAACCTGTAACAGAACAACCGGTATCAACACCAACTGTAACAATTCCAACTGAAACTGCAGAACCAGTACAACCTCAGGAAAAACCAACAGAGCCTGCAAAGGCCGTTGTTATCGAACAGGCACCGGTTATTCCTCAGGCTCCGAAAGCAGCTGCAACACCACATCAATCCTATGTTGAACCTGAAAAAAAGAAATCGTCCACTTCCAAAATATTGCTGATTATCCTGGCTATTGTATTGGTAGGTTCTGCTGTTTTTGTCATGACGTATAATACCTCGCAAAAGAGCAAGGATAAAACGGAACAATCGGTGAATGATGAAAAAGCCCGTTTGCAGATTGTCATTAATGAAGTGAACCAGGCCGTGAGCGATAAGAAATATGATGACGCTTTATTGAAAATCAATTCTATTAACTGGCTTTACGAACCGGATGCAAACAAAGGATATGTGGATCAGTTCAACAGCCAGCGCGAAAATTTGCGTAAGACTATTGAACAACTAAAGGAAAATCAGAGCCTGGAAGATCAAAAGCAAGCTACCCAAAAGGCAACTGAAGCTATTCCGCAAAGTGAACAAATGGCAGATACCATCCATTAATAGTTTAATGAAAGTGTAAAAGTGTCTCTGTGGCTTTAATAAGCTGCATAGACACTTTTTTTATGGGTGGGAGTGATAGTTTTGAAAGAATCGGTAGTTATTGAATTTTTATTAACAAGGATGTTTAAAAATTAGAATAGATTTTGTAATTTTGAAGCTTGTTAATAAACAATATTGATATAGCTCAAAACCAGACAAAACCACTTAAACTCAAAATTTATTCCTAATGACAAAAACAAATTCTTTTTTCCTGTTGGTTGGAACTTTCATGATGCTTAGTTCATGTACCCCGCGTATCAGTACCTCCATATCAAAAAACTATCCTCCTTTGGGAAGCACACAAGTAGTAAAAGTGATAGACATTGATGATGCTGTTCCGGCCGGTTCCGAATTACTTGGTGAAGTGAAGATCGGGGATACCGGTATCACCGATAACTGTGATTATGAAGCGGTGTTGAGTGATGCCAGGATCGAAGCACGGAAGGTAGGAGGGAATGCCTTGAAAATTATGGATCATAAATACCCGGATATGATGAGTACATGCCACAGGATTAAGGCCGAAATTTATAAAGTGAATTTTGTTGAGGCGGTTCCTGTTGTGGCAACTACACAGACGGACAGCTCAACCCGGACAGTTCAGGCACCTGTAAAAGATACCATTCAGGTTGTGAAAATGGGAAGCGGTTACCGGTTCAAATATAAAGGAGAAGAACTAACAGGGTTAAGATTGGAGGATGTCATTGATAATAATGCGGAAGCAGCCCGATATTTCAATAAAGCGAAAGGTTCAGCAGGCTTTGGCAACGTATTGGGCTATGCCGGCGGATTTATGATCGGGTGGCCAATCGGTACAGCCATTGGTGGTGGAAAAGCCAATTGGACCATGGCAGCCATTGGATGTGGGCTGTTAGTGATTGCAATACCTATCGTGAGCTCGGCAAACCACAATGTCCTGAAAGCAGTAAATGCCTATAATCAGGGAGCACTCACTTCAAGCAGGAATACGTATTACAATATTACCCTCGGGATGTATCAATCAGGACTGGGGCTGGCGATACGTTTTTAGATGCATTTGTTTCGGTAAGATAAACTGGATATAAAAAAACAGAAATGAAGAGTATCTTCATTTCTGTTTTTTTTAAACTATGACTTAAAACAATTATTTTGTTTTCTTAAAGTCGTCAACAACCGTTTTTGTTACTTCTGTCTGGTATGACGGAACGTGTTTCACGTGTTTACCTGATTTCTCTTTCTTTGGTTGTTTGTTTCCTGATGCTCCCATATTTTATCCTCCTATTAAATTAAATAAAAATTATAATTTATATAGAGTCGTGTTCGGTTATGAAATATAGCTGGACTGCTCTTGATAATTGTGCAGCAATAAACGAGCCATACTCTGTTTTGAACAAAAAAAACAACTAATTGGCAGTTATTGTCATGGATTTGCCAGACTTTGCAGGTCGTTCTACTCTCTGTAACCTATTAAATAGTTTCTGATTTCTATTCTGATTTTCCTGTAGTCTTAAGCTATCTTATAGACTTGATGTTAAGTCAAAAACATAAAAGTAGCAAATTGTATACTTTGTATTTAAATAAGATGATACTGTGTCATCAACATTCAAATCAAAGATTTTCCTTTCGTTTTTTTACCACAAAACAGCTTATTCCTGCTTACCTGTACAATAGTTGGACTTGGTAATTGAATTTTACGAAGGAAAGTAAAAGAACTTAAAATTGTATTCGTTTTTTTTGGTGCACAACTATGGAAACCGGTCTGCATTTGTTTAAGGTTGCCTGGGGGTTGCCTGGGGGTTGGCTGGGGGTTCCGAGGGCCCTAGCCCTCGAAACCCCCTCGAAACCCCCTCGAAACCCCCTCGAAAGGCCCTCGAAAGGCCCTCGAAAGGCCCTCGATACCCCCTCGATGCTTAAAATGAATTAAATCGAAATTCAGAATAAATTTTTGTGGGATGATTTGCAAGAATTGAAACAAAATCACAGATGATTTTAATTCAGGAGTAGAACCATATTCAATGCCACTCTAAGTTCATTAGCCGGGCAAGAAAGAAGTAATGGTCAAAACAGAATGATTGTGCGCGTTAAATTAACCAGTCAGTTATTTCAATTACATTTGCCGGGAGCACTCGCAGCAATTACTAAAAGATTCAGGGATTGTGATTTTTGAGATATTTATGACTGCGCGGGTCTGTTAATTCAGTTTATTTTATTAGTTTTGTATAGAGTTGAAGCTTTTAAAGGATAATCTTGATGCTGTCATTGAAAATAGCTTTTGCGAAATTTACTCTAAAGGCTAAATTTAATCAGGAAGATGAATAAGTACAGCCTGGAAACTTTAGCAAACAACAATTTTCAATGAACCGTTTAAACTTAATTCTTACTAATCATTGAAACCTTTTGAATTGGGATACGTTTCTCTGAGTTAAAGTGCTATTTGCTCATTAAACATTTTAAATTATAATAAGCTTCTTATCAATCATTAATAATCAATACCGGACAAGAGCAATGCTCACGCTTTGGCCCGATAATAAAACAACTAACATGAATAGAAAATTTATCATTCTCTGCGCCGTATTGTTGGGTTTTACGGTAATCGGTTGTAACAAAGCCAAAAAAACAACAGAAAAATCGGGTGCAGATACCACTGCTGTGACAGAAAAAGAAAGTGCCACGGTGAATGAAACCAGTAGTCCTGCCAATGGACCTAAGAATTCAGCTTCGGTGATTTATGCGAAGCAGCAGGTACCGGTATTGTGTTACCACCGCATTGAAAATGACCATAAAGGTGATTACACAGTGAGTCCGGCAACGTTTAGTGCCCATATGAAAGTACTGCATGATAGCGGTTACCACTCTATCAGTCCTGCAAAATTGTACGACTACCTGGTATATAACAAGGAATTGCCCGCAAAACCAATATTGATTACCTTTGATGATTCAAGGGTGGAACATTCGGTCATTGCTGCCAAGGTGATGGAAAAGTATGGTTTCAGGGGTGTTTTTTTCATCATGACCATTACTTACAACAAAAAGAATTATATGACTACCGATCAAATTGCACAACTGGCAAAAGCCGGGCATACTGTCGGGCTCCACAGCTGGGACCATACCATGGTGACCAAATATAAGGAAGAAGCGGACTGGCAAAAAGAAGTAGTGGCTCCCAAGGCAAAACTGGAAAAGATTGTGGGCATGCCTGTTGAGTACTGGGCTTATCCGAATGGCGTTTTTGACCACAAGGGTGCTGAAGAACTCAGCAAGTATTTCAAGCTCTCGTTTTCACTCTCTACCAAACGTGATTCTATCGTTCCCCTGCAAACCGTTCGTAGGATTATTGTTCCGGATTGCAGTCCTGAAAGACTGATGAAATCCATTCATGGGTCGTTTGGCAAGGTGAAAAAAGCCTAAGCTCCGGTTTACAAAAAGACAGATTATTCATTTTAGAATAACCGCAATGGAAAAGCAATTATCCGGTTGTATCCATCAGGATAAAAATATTGACCGGATGATGGGGACATTAAACATGAAAGGTTAGTTTTCAATAGTCCGTAATTAAAAATAATTATTTTATTTAAAGTGAAGGTTTCATTTCGATGAAGCTTTCACTTTTTTTGTTTGATAGTACCCCGAGAAATCCTATTAATTTGTGATACAAATCAGACAACGGATGTTGAACTATCCCGAATTAATTTTACAAGGTTAAGGAACCATTACAAGTGTAATACTCTACAAAATGGAGATCATGAGGTTCAATAATTCGAAAAAGAAACTTATTGTGAGATTTAAATTAGTTGACGAAATATCAGATTAAAAAAGAGAGTATATTGTAGTCGCAAAATTGAAACGTATTTTAAACTATTTGAACATTTGGTTGATGAGGATTAAAGTTCGTAATATTGTTTTTGATATGTTTAAAAGTAAGATAAACAGAATTATGAGTAGACATAATCAATTTTATGTAATTGTCCGTTTCATTCTCTGAAAGTGGGATATTTGATATAATGTGCATGAATATACACTCTTTGTATTCCATTATCTAATGGTAATTCAACCCTAAAATGGGTGTAGAAGTAGAAAAAGTATCATATATAGCTAAATTAATATAGTTTTGATACGATTGAATACTCTATTTTTGTACAATCGAAATGTATCATTTTGATAAATAATTAACCTTCTAATATTAAATTTAATTCCATGAAAAGAAAAATCATTTTTCTATCGGTATTACTCTTGTTTGGAGTATGCTTAGTTTCTGCACAGCAGAATCTTTCTGTTTCGGGAGTTGTGACCGATGCTAGTGATGGTAGCCCTCTGATCGGGGTTTCAGTACAAGTAAAAGGATCGACAAAAGGGACTATTACAGATGTGAACGGGAGATATACCGTAAACACCACCCAAGGTTCTAAAATTGTTTTCTCCTATATTGGGATGGAAAGGCAAGAGCTAACAGTTAAAAGCAAAGTTATCAATGTAAGTCTTCAGACAGACTCCAAAATGTTGAACGAAGTGGTAGCTATTGGTTATGGTACTGCTAAACGTGCCGATTTAACTACTGCCCAAACTTCTGTTTCGGCAAAAGAAATGGATAAAACAGTAAACACAACGCTGGAACAAGCCCTTCAAGGGAGAGCCGCCGGTGTGTATATTACCCAGAATTCCGGCCAACCCGGTGGAGGTATCTCTGTTGCCGTACGCGGTGTAAGTTCAATAAACGGAACAACCGAACCATTGTATGTGATTGATGGTGTGCAAATACCCGGTACAACGGTAAGTTATGGTTCAACCAGTTCTTCAAACCCTCTCTCGGGCCTTAACCCTTCGGACATTGCTGATGTACAGATTCTGCAAGGTCCTTCCGCAACTGCATTATATGGTTCCAGGGCAACAAATGGTGTTGTGCTGATATCTACCAAACGTGGTAAAGCCGGTGATGCAAAAATCAGCTATAACTACAGTTATTCTCAACAGACTCCTCCACAACGTATGGATGTTATGAATTTGCCACAATATGCCCAAATGGTAAATGAATTTCACTCCATCGTAAACGGTACAACTCCGGTAGAGTTTTTAGATCCTTCCATATTAGGAAAAGGAACTGACTGGCAGAGCGAATTGTTCCATAATTCAGGCATGCAAAAACATCAGATAAGCGTGAGTGGCGGGAACGAAAAAACTACTTATTATTTATCGGGTGAATACCTGAAACAGGATGGTGTTGCAGCGGGATCGGGATTTGATCGTCTGGGCATGCGTATGAATGTGGATACAAAACCAAGAAAATGGCTTACGTTAGGTGCTAACGCCAGTTTCAACCAAACGTTCGAGAAACTGACCTCCAGTTCGGAAGATGTAATAACAAATGCGTTGCAACTTACACCTCAAACTCCAATAAAGAATCTGGATGGGACTTATGGAGGAGGCGATCCAACAAAACCTGAAGATAAATTTGCTCCAGTAAATCCGGTTGCTATTGCAAATTCTGTAACCAACAACAATACCCGGAGACAATTTAATGGTGGAACCAACCTGGCAATTGACATTTTGCCGGGTCTTACTTTCAGGACTTCGTTGAATGCAAATCTGAACACCCAGAATTCAATTTATTTTTCACCAAAGCAAAAAATCGGGTGGTATGATAAAGCATTGGCCAACATGTCGGATTATAATGGTGTGGGCACCTATTGGAACTTAAATGAACTACTCCAATATGTCAAGACTTTTGGAAAGCATACTGTTGACTTAATGGTCAGCCACGAAGCACAGGAAAGCACCTGGAAAAGCAATGCAGCCAATATCAACACTTTCCTGACCAATGATGTTATTGATGTAAGTGCCGGTGATCAAACCACAGCCGATTTGAATGGCAGCGGTCATAATTCATGGTCTATGGAATCGTACCTGGCCCGTTTTAATTACAATTATGCCGACAGGTATATTCTTTCAGCTTCTGTTCGTACAGATGGTTCGGCTAATTTTGGTTCGGATAACCGATGGGGTTCTTTCCCTGCCATTTCGGGAGCCTGGAGAGTATCGAAAGAAAGCTGGTATCATGTGGACTTTATGAATGAATTCAAATTAAGACTTGAAACCGGAACAACCGGTAATCAGGGTGGTGGAGGAATTTATGCCTCCATGAATCCGGCTCCTTCAGCATGGGGTGTGGGATTTCTGCCAAGCAGATATCCAAATCCTAAATTGCAATGGGAATCGACATTAACCAACAACATTGGGTTTAACGCCAGTTTCTTTAATAACCGGATTCAACTGGAAGCAGATTATTACCATAAAGTGACCGATAACCTGATTATGCCTGCAGCATTACCTGCATTCATGGGTACGCGCGGAAATGGCGGACCTAATCCACCAACCGTTAACCTTGGATCTCTGCAAAACAATGGCTGGGCAATAAATTTAATTACAACGAATATCAATACCAAGAGCTTCAAATGGGAATCAAGTTTTAATATCTCAGGTTTTAAAACGAAGATCCTGAAGTTTAATAATGATGCAGCTACCATTGACCGTACTTCCTGGTGGATGAACAATTGGACACAACGTTCTGCTGTAGGCCAGGCACCCTGGTTGTTCTTAGGGTACAAGACCGAAGGGATTTTCCAATCGGTGGATGAAATTAATAACAGTGCCGTCCCGGTTGATGCAAAAGGTGTAAGGCTTACTACTGACCCTGCAAATGTTTGGGTGGGTGATGTAAAATACAAAGATATGAATGGTGATCACATTATCGATGTAAAGGATTTAACTTCGATAGGGAATCCATGGCCGTTATTCTTTGGTGGATTTACAAATACATTTACTTACAAAGGATTTGAATTAAGTGTCCTGTTGACTTACTCCTACGGAAACAGCATATACAATTATATGAAGATGACTGACTCAAATCCGCAACAGATTAATATCGGTCGTAATTTATTGAACAGTGCAGCCAATTATTCAAAACTGGCAACGGATGAAAATGGGATTACCTACATTACCAATCCATCGAGCAACCTGCCAAGAATATCGTATAGTAACAATGGCAATTGGACCAGGTTCTCAGATCGTTGGGTTGAAGATGGATCGTTTATCAAGCTTAAGAATATTTCATTAGCCTATAACGTACCTAAAGCATTGATTTCAAAACAAAGTTTCATTAATGATATCAGGTTGATGGTAAGTGCCCAGAACTTATTCACACTGACCCATTATACCGGGTATGATCCTGAAGTGGGTGCTTATGTTGGAAACAATTCAGGAGCAGATAACCAGGCTATTGGTGTGGATAATGGACGTTATCCTTTGACTCCGGTTTATACGTTTAATATTACGGTTAACTTTTGATAATTCTATATAATATGAAGAACTTAAAATATAGTTGGATTGCAATACTGATTACAATCCTTATGTTACTGGGATGTTCACAGGATTTTTTGAACAGGCCACCGGTTGATGCCATTACAGATGCCAATTTTTATAAAACCAATGATCAGGTATTGGCAGCCACATCGTTATTATATAACAGGGTTTGGTTTGATTATAATGACAAAGCCTCTTATGAAATCGGTGATTTCAGAGGTGGAGCTGCTTATGATCTGTATGGATCACTGGGTTATGTAAAATTTAATTTAACTGGAGACGATCCGGATATGAATGCCGGTTGGAGTGCCTTTTTCACGGTTATCGGACAGTCGAACCTGGCTATCCAGAATATAAAGAGATATGCCGGAGCCCAGGTGACTGACCAGGTAAAAAAAGGAACTATTGCCGAAGCCAGGTTTATGAGGGCCTGTGCATACCGGAATCTGGTTATGTGTTGGGGTGAAGTGCCTATTATCGAAAACAATCAGGCCATCCTGACTGATACAACTGTTACTAGAAACACAATCAAAAGTATCTGGAAATTCCTGACAAATGAAATGAGGGCATGCGCTACCGACCTGCCGGATAATGGATTTCAGGTTGGCCGTGTTAACAAGTGGGCTGCCGAAGGAATGCTAGCTAGGTTTTACTTAACCCGTGCAGGCGTAGAGTCAGAAAACGGGGTAAGAAACCAACAGTTTTTAGATAGTGCCAAATATTATTCCGACCGTGTAATTAAAATGAGCGGAAAATCACTATTGCCTGATTATGCCAGTTTGTTCAAATATCCATATGATAATAATGCAGAATCATTGTTTGAATTACAATGGGTATTCTCAACTATTTGGGGCGTTAGTAACTCAGCTCCTGCTTACCTTGCCTACAGCGGCGATATAGCAAATGGTGATGGTTGGGGAGGCGCTAAAGGGGCAACCTGGTGGATGCTTCAGAAATACGAGGGACTGGATCCGATTGGTACAACCGGTGATTCGCTTAAAGGCCGTACCATGGACCAACGTCTGAAAGCTACATTTATGCTTCCGGGTGCAGTTTATCCTGAAATTACACAATCGATTAGTTTACCCGACGGAAAACCGGGAACCCAACGACTGGTTTATCCGAATAATACGGCCGATGTCAGCATAGCCGGCATTAAAAAATATATCTGCGGTAAGGCAGCTGATATGAATGGCGAGGCATCCAGCCAGCATTATCCAAATGACACCTACATGTTACGATTGGCAGAAATGTATTTAATTTATGCAGAAGCTACTTTAGGAAATCAAACCTCAACAGCCGATGCTACAGCACTTGATTATTTTAATAAAGTGCATACAAGAGCAGGATTGGGTGCTATCATTACCCCACTTACTTTTGATAATATATTCAATGAAAGAATGGTTGAGTTTTCAATGGAGGGTATGTGCTGGTATGATATCAGCAACCTGTTTTATTACAATCCTGCAAAAGCCCTTTCTATTCTGAATTCACAGGACAGAGGATTATTTGCCGTATACGCTGATAAATTCCCTAGTCCAACACAATGGACTTTTGTAAAGACTTCGTGGGTTAAACCGGCTGACAGGATTATTACTGCTACTGATGGTAATTTCTATCTCCCAATCCCTACTACTGAATTATCAGCAGCTCCAAGCTTACAGAGACCTGCCGTTGATTATTACAACAAGTAACACTAATGTTTCAATTAAAACAAAACACAATGAAAAAGATATATAAATCAATGCCCGTTCTTCTTATAGCATTAGCTATACTGGGAGTATTTGCATCTTGCAACAAAGAAGATGTAAATAAGGGAACGCCACAGATTACCTATGTGAGAATCACAAAGGCTAACGCTGCAGATTCGTTAATAGTCAGTGCAGGGCAAGGACAACTCATTGCCATTATCGGGGATAATTTGCAGGATGCCAGGGAAGTATGGTTTAATGACCGTCAGGCTTCATTAACACCAACCTATATTTCTAAAAATTCCATTCTTGTCAGTGTACCTACAATCGTACCGGTACAAATAAACAACAAACTAAAGATTATTTTTAGCAGTGGAGATTCACTGTTATATGATTTTAGTGTTAAGATCAATAAACCGGAAATCACCAGCATGGATTGTGAATACGTACTGGATGGAAAAGTAGCGACTTTGCGTGGTAATTATTTTTACCTGCCTCTTACAGTAACTTTCCCGGGAGATGTACAAGGTACGAATGTTTCTGTTGATGAAACTAACAAGATCCTTACAGTCACTGTACCTGCCGGAACAACCCCCGGACAGATTACGGTTACTTCCAATTTTGGAACTTCAAAATCAGACTTTTGGTTTAAAGATAACCGTAATATATTTATAAGCAGTGACCCTTACCAGGGATGGTGGAATGCCTCCTTTGTAGTAAACAGCCCGGGAACAGCTGATGTACCAGCCATCAATGGAAATTATATCCGGATTATTAAAATCCTGGGTGCATGGGGTTGGCAGGAAATAGCAGGAGGGCCGGCAAATACCATGTTGCCCCAAAGCCAGAAAATACCTGATGATGCTATTCTTAATCCATCATTGTATAACTTTAAATTTGAAGTATGTACTACCAAACCTTATAACGGAAGCGGTATATTATTTACAGTGGGTACCCAGGATGGGGATCATGGAAATTATAACTGGGCACCACCTTATGACACAAAAGGCCAATGGCAAACAGTTGTTATTCCTTATGATGAAGTTGTAAAAGCCTATACCGTAAAACCAACTGTAAATCATGATGGTTATTGGGCCAGGGTAGTATTCCAGGGACCTACAGGACTTGATTGCGATATGTCATTTGACAATTTCAGGGTTGTACCAAAGGTTAGCCAATAAATAAAACAGAATCTAAATTTTTTGTAACCAATGATATACAATATATAAGGTTCAGAATTCAGCAGGTTGATACTATAGTAGTGACTATAATTCTTATCCACAATTGATAATCAGGATATATCGGGGTCATAATCCGGAATTAAATCAACTAATCGCATTGAACCAGAATGTAAATTCATGTTGTATTTAACGAATAGTTATAAACAAATTTGTCTACTCTTGTAACAGAGAGTAGACATACTAAAAAAAACACCAATATGAGATATAAATTTAATAAAATCCTTACTGCAAGTTTATTTGCTTGCTTAATACTGGGAAGTTTCGTTTTCAATTCCTGTAAGAAGGAAGACGAAGTCAGTATTATTAAACTCACTGCTTTTGGTCCTTCACCTGCTTTGCGGGGAGGTGAATTGAAATTCCTTGGTACTTCGCTTGATCAGGTAACATCGATTGTTCTGCCTGAAGGCCTTGAAGTAACTGAGATTACGAAAACAAGTCCAACAGAGATCTCCATTCTGATTCCTCAGACGGCAAAACCGGGTGTAGTGGTATTGAAAACCCCACAGGGTGATATTACCACCAAAACTCCGCTGACATTCAGTGAGCCCATTGTGATTGAATCGTTTGCGCCAACTACTGTCAAAGCAGGGGATGTACTGACAATAAACGGGGATTATCTGAATCTGATAGCTTCAGTAACATTCAAAACCGGTGTCGTTGTAGACAGTTCAAAATTTGTAAGTAAGAGCCGTAAGAAAATTGAAGTAAGAATCCCGGTAGAAGCACAAACGGGAAAATTCATACTGTCGAATGGTGCTAAAACGCCTATATTGGTTTCTACGCTAACTGATCTGATCGTTACCTTGCCAACAATAACAAGCCTGGCTCCTAATCCGGTTAAACCAGAAACAGCGTTAACCATTACCGGAACGAATTTCCAGTTGGTAAAATCAATAAGTTTCACGGGCTCAACAGCTATTACCGATTTTACTGTCAATACAGACAAAACGGCTATTACCGTAACTGTTCCTAAAAATGTAAAAGAAGGTACCATTAAGCTGACTACATTATCCTCGGTTGATGTTGAATCAACTTTGCCTCTTAATCTGATATCACCTGTGATTAGTTCGGTAGCTCCTATGCTTGTTAAGAATGGAGCCACATTGACCATCACTGGTACAAATCTTGATTTGGCCACTAAGGTTACTTTCGGTGGAAACGTGGATGGAGTAGTTGTTTCACAATCGGCTACAAAAATTGATGTTACAGTTCCAATGACAGCCGTGGATGGAACCGTCGTGTTGAGCACCAATTCCGGCAAGACAGCACAGAGTGCTGCCATTACGCTTGTTAAACCTACATTCACATCATTTGCACCGTTGTCATTGGTAGCAGGGGACAATGTAACCATTAACGGGACTGATCTTGATTTAATTAAAAAGGTACTTTTTGCATCAGGATTAAGTGTAAATGTTACTCCGTCATCTGCAACTTCATTTACTGTGGCTGTTCCAATGGCTGCTGTAGATGGTAAAATTACGCTGGTTACCAGCAATGGAACTGAAATCACTTCATCAAGTACTTTAGCTGTAATCTCGCCTAATAAACCTGTTATTACTGCCATTACTCCGTCAGTGAAACCAGGTAAAATGATGACCATTACAGGAACAAAATTAAATCTTGTTGAATCGGTTTATTTCCAGAATAATTTAAAAGCAGTGCTTTATGGTGTACGTACAGAAACTTCAATTGAAGTCTATGTTCCTGAAACAGCAAAAGCAGGTGTTGTAACACTAACATTAAATGCTTTTGATGGAACAGCCGTTGTATCACCTACTTTCACGGTTACAGGCACTGATCCTGTTTTAGATCCATCATTGATGATTTATAGCTTTGATGCCGGATGGTCAGGATTTACCTGGGATGGTGTCGGTGGTTTAGGAACATTGCCTGATGGAGTTGATGGAACCAATCATTACTACCAGGCAACTCCTTGGGATGCATCTAAATACTGGTTGTTTGCCAACAATTACCTTTCATATCCATCTGTAACACAAGCAGACCATGTTGTGAAAATGGATGTACGTTTACGTAAGGATGTTACCGGTAATGCTGAAATCCGTCTTATGCTAGGTGGTAAAGCTGTAAATATACTAAGCTATATAAAAGTCGGCGATACCTTTACAACAGGCGGCGAATGGAAAACAATTACAATTCCATTGTCTGTATTTGGTGCTGCCGGATTGGCAGACCCAACACCGGTAAAAGGTGGAGAATGGGGAATGACCATGTGGGGTAACGGACTGGATTTCTCAGGTTTCTGTATCGACAATATCAGGTATGAAAAAACAACTGCTCCTGCAGGTGTTTATGGATTGTATTGAAAATTAGATTGTTGAAATGGGGGAGAAGTTCTCAGGAACAACTCCCCTTTTTTGTTCAAATAACAAAGTCTTTTAAAAGATTTGTTGTTGAATTAGGTAAATAAGCCCTTTAAAAGCGGGTAGATAGTCAAAAAATATTGTATGCTCAAAAGAATCAAATTTTATATATTCGTACTTCCCTTGGTTGCATTGTCAATATGTTCATGCAAATCAGAAGAGGTAGTTGATAAGGCTATCCCGGTTTTAGTTACGAGTAACCCTGTTGATGGAGCAGCATCGGTCGATGTAAATACTACAGTTTCAATCCAATTTTCAGAAAAAATAATTTTGGCTACCAATGCAAATATCAAATTAAACGGGGTAGTTGTATCTGTATCGGTCAATTCCAATGAGCTTATTATTAATGCAGTACTTAAACCTTCTACAAGTTACAAATTAGTAATACCCGAAACTGCTATTAAAAATGCCACCGGGAATTTTGCAAAAGAAATTACACTGAATTTTACCACGAATCAGTCAGTGTTGGTCGAAACAACTGTGTACGAAGCTGAAAATGCAACCTTGACGACCGATGCATCTGTAAGCACTTCATTAGCCGGTTATACCGGAACAGGATTTGTAAATACCAATGGCGGTAATGTGACTTTTACTATTCAGGCAGCACAAGCCGGATATTATGATGTTACACTACGCTATTCTACTTCCAATTCTAAAAAATCGAATGATCTGTATATTGACGGCAACAAAATTGTAACATTGGATTTTAGTGCTGTTAATTCATGGACTACTCTTGCCGCAGGAAGATTAAAACTTTCAGATGGAACACATACTTTATCCATTGTAAAAAACTGGGGTTGGATGCAACTTGATAATATATCGGTGACTTATTCTGGAACTACTCTCCCGGCATTTAATATCGTTCCCTCACTGGTGACTCCAAACCCCACCCGGGAAGCAGTTAACCTATACAATTTTCTAAAAGCAAGTTTCGGAACAAAAGTACTTTCGGGTACCACCTCAAATAATAATAACAGCAATGATGAAGCCACATGGGTATTTCAACAAACCGGTAAATGGCCTGCATTGGTGTGTTTTGATTTTATAAATCATCCCTGGGTAAATCAGAATTGGGTTGATTATGCTGCTCCGCTCAGAAATGGTAAAGAATACTGGTATAACAATGGTATCATAAACCTGATGTGGCACTGGCGAGATCCGTTATCAGTGAATAAATCGGGAGCGGTTTATACGGCTGATACAAAATTTGATGTCACTAAAGTGACTGATCCATCTTCGGCGGAATACAAAGCAATGATTGCAGATATTGATTTAATTTCCACTTATTTGCAGCAATTTAAAGATGCTAACATCCCTGTCATCTGGAGACCGCTGCATGAAGCTTTCGGTGGTTGGTTCTGGTGGGGAGCAAAAGGCGCCGAGCCCTGCAAGGCGTTATGGAAATTGATGTATGACCGGATGGTGAATGTACATGGATTAAACAACCTGATTTGGGTATGGACGACCGATGTATCCAGTGAAGCCCTGAACTGGTATCCCGGTGATAATTATGTTGACATTGTGGGAATGGATATCTATCCGGGAGACAACCAGCATGGTTCACAGTATTTCTCATTCAATAAAGTGAAAGAGTTATTTGGAGGCAAAAAACTGATCACGTTAAGCGAATGTGGATCGGCACCCGATCCGGGCTTAATGAAAGAAAACGGGGATATGTGGTCGTGGTTTATGCCCTGGTGTGGCGATTATACCCGGTTAGACAAAAATAATGGTCCAGCCTGGTGGACTAAATATTTTACATATGACTTTGTTATAACCCGTGATAAAATGCCTGGATTGAAGTAGGGGATTGGTTGTTTAGTTGATTAGTTAATTAGTTAATTGGTTAATTAATTGGTTGATTGGTTGATTAGTTAATTGGTTGATTAAGTTGATTGGTTAAATTAGTTGAGTTTAGAGTTTAATATAGGTTTTAAAGTCAAAATTGATAAAGAAATAAAATATAAAACATACAATGAGAAAATTATTTTTATCCTTATTTTGTTTACTTGCAATAAGTGCAATTGCCGGAGCAACATTGCGTTTGCCGGCCATCTTAAGCAATCATGCCGTATTACAACAATCGGCTGAGGTTAAGTTGTGGGGCTGGGCACAGAACACAACACCCGTAAGAATCAGTTGCAGCTGGAATGCTACCGATACAGTTATTGTAAACCCTTCAAAAGACTGGACATGGATTACCACAGTGAAGACTCCCAAAGCAGGAGGTCCTTATACCATTACTTTTATAAGTGGAAATGAGAAAGTTGTAATTGAGGATATCCTCATTGGCGAAGTATGGCTTTGCTCCGGACAATCGAACATGGAATTTAATTTTTCATGGGGAGTAAATGATGCGGGGGATGCTGTTTCTAAATCGACAAATAATGAACTACGGTTTTTTGAAATTCCACGTCTATACGATAACTTTCCACAGACTGACTGTCCTGGAAAATGGAAAATAAGCAGTCCTGAAACAGTAGAGAAAATGAGTGTTGTAGGATATTTTTTCGGAAAGAAGATAAATACCATGATCAAAGCACCCGTAGGGTTGATTGCATCCTATTGGGGTGGCACCTGTGTGCAGTCGTGGATGCCAGCTGGTTGTTTTACCCATGATGCGGAATTACAAAGGGCAGCATATAATTTGAAACCTGTAAGCTGGGCACCCGTTGAACCTTCGATCATTTATAACTCAATGATTTATCCGGTGACTAATTACCGTATAGCTGGATCCATATGGTATCAGGGCGAAGGAAACACCGAACAGCCACAGGAATATGGAAAGTTATTTGCAGGCTTGATTAAAGGATGGCGTGAAAAGTTTCAACAGGAATTTCCATTCTATTATGTCCAGATTGCACCCTGGAGCGGGTATGGTGGGCTAAGTGGCACGCTTCTCAGGGAACAACAGGAAACAGCCCTTACAATCCCTAAAACAGGAATGGTAGTTGTAGGTGATTTAGTAGATGACCTTACCAATATCCACCCGAAGATTAAGCAGGAAGTGGCAAACCGATTGGCTAATATGGTGCTAAAAGAACAATACGGTTTTAATTCATTACAACCATACTTTCCACATTTTGCTCAACTGAACATTCAAAAGAATAAGGCGATTATTACAGTTACTTCCATAGGAAAGTTAAACTGCAAAGATAAGAGTATAAAAAGTTTCGAGATAGCAGGGAATGATAAAGTTTTTTATCCCGCAGTGGCAGTAATTGAAAAAAACAATACCATTACACTAACTTCCAAACAAGTAAAAATGCCAGTTGCAGTTAGATATTGTTTTACAAATGATGGTGTGCCCAATCTGTTTGATGTAAACGGTTTACCTTTAATCCCATTTAGAACGGATAAATGGTAATGAATAAAGAATTGAATTTTTGAACTGAGTGAACTCGTCTATTAAACAAGGCATGTCAAGGAATTTCTCCTGCATTAGAATTGAAAGAAAGAATAAATACATGAAAGGTTTACGAATAAATTCAATATACCTGCTATTAATTTGTTTAATAGGATCGGGTACCTTATTGGCAGAACGTTTGAAAAAAAAGGAAAATGTTCCTGTTGACAAAAAAGCAACAACTGAAACAAAAGCCCTATATTCCAATCTGAAAAAGATTCAGGAAAATCATATTCTTGTGGGTCATCATGATGCAACTTTGTATGGGCATACCTGGGCAGGTGATGATAATCGTTCGGATATAAAAGATGTTTGCGGTTCTCATCCTGCTTTGATAGGTTTTGATTTTGCCATGGTTACCAATAAGCCTTCTGATATGACTACCCAACGGTCGGAGTTATTGCTTCGACGAATGATTGAAACATACAATCGAGGAGCAGTAATAACTATGTGCTGGCATACAGACAATCCGTTGACCGGAGAAACTGCCTGGGTAGATACAACTAAAGCGGTAGTAAATACAGTTAAAGAATTACTCCCGGGAGGAAGTGCCCATGAAGCCTATAAAAATAAACTGATATTGATAGCCGGCATGGCAAAGAAAGCCAGAGGGGCAGATGGAAAATTGGTTCCGATTATTTTCCGACCCTTCCATGAAATGGAAGGTGGTTGGTTCTGGTGGGGAAGACCTCATAGAACTATTGAAGAGTTCATAACATTGTGGCGCTTTACAGTCGGGTATTTAAGGGATACGCTCGGGGTTCATAATTTCTTATATGCATTCTCAACGGATTGTAAGTTCAAAACCCGTGAAGAGTATCTGATTGATTATCCCGGCGATAAGTATGTGGATATATTGGGAATGGATGAATACTGGGACTTCAGGCCGGATGGTGCAAATAATCCATTACTGGCAGCTGAAAAAGTTAAGATAGTTTCTGATTTAGCACATGAAAAAGATAAAATTGCAGCCCTGACTGAAACGGGTCTGGAATCGATAACCGATAGTACCTTTTTTACAAAGACATTACTGCCGGTACTTCGCTATAAAGGTTCGAAAATGGCTTATGTTATGCTTTGGCGAAATGATGATCATATGAAACATCATTTTTATGCACCGTTTCCCGGACATAATTCAGTGCCCGATTTCATTAAGTTTTACAATGAAGAATATACTTTGTTCGAGAATGATTTGAAAAGAATTTATAAATAAAAGAGGATTTTATTTTACTAAACAAAATGACACTTATGATTTTATTCCATAAAAAATTAATTCTTTTTGTAATGACGTTGATGGCTGTCAGTACTTCCGCTGAAGTTCCTCAAAATTTTGCTAAGGTCGAAAAGAAACACTTTGTTGTGAATGATCAACCCTACTATTTTGTAGGTACAAACTTTTGGTACGGTGCAATCCTTGGTTCTAAAGGACAGGGGGGTAACAGGACTCTTTTAATTAAAGAACTCGATTTCATGAAAGAAAACGGTCTGGTTAATTTACGGGTACTCATTGGTTCTGATGGTGATAATGGCGTTCCATCGAAAGTAGAACCAACTTTACAAATTAAGCCCGGGATTTATAACGATACAATTTTTGAAGGATTGGATTTTTTATTGTCTGAGTTGGGTAAAAGAAATATGAAAGCTGTATTATTCTTTACCAATTCATGGGAATGGTCAGGTGGATACAGCCAGTATCTTAATTGGGCAGGTAAAGGGAAAAACCCCGTACCATCTGTGGATGGATGGCCTGCATATATGGCGTATGTAAAGCAATATGCCGGATGTGGAGAATGCCGCAAAATGCTCAAAAACCATATTAAACATGTTATTTCACGCACAAACCGATACACAAAGATAAAATACACAGATGATCCGGCTATTTTTTCCTGGCAGATAGGGAATGAACCTCGTTCATTTTCAGATACAAACAAACCTCTTTTTGTATCCTGGTTGAAAGACATATCATCATATATCAAATCATTGGATAAAAATCATATGGTTTCGATTGGTTCGGAAGGATTACATGGCTGTGAAGAAGATATGAACCTGTTTGAACAAATTCATTCCGATAAGAATATAGATTATCTCACCATGCATATCTGGCCTAAAAACTGGGGCTGGCTGGATGTGAAGAACATGCCGGGAACATTGCAGAAAAGTATTGACAGTACTGCTGCTTATATGAATAGCCATATGGCTGTTGCCCGCAAATTGGAAAAACCAATTGTAGTGGAGGAATTTGGTTTCCCACGTGATCATCACCAATATAACCTGAAAGATTCAACTTCTTTACGTGATGCCTATTATACTTCAGTATTTGAAACAATCCTGAAGGCTTCAAAAACAAATGACGTATTGGCAGGTTGCAATTTCTGGGCTTGGGGTGGAATGGCCAGACCAAATCCCAACCATATTTACTGGGTAAAAGGAGATGATTATATGGGTGATCCGGCTCAGGAAGAACAAGGGCTGAATTCAGTTTTTAATACCGATGCCACTGTAAAGATTATAAAGAAATATGTTCAAAAGATGCACAATATTCCTACACCTGTCGATCAGAATGCCACTCAAGGAACGCAGGCATTGTTTCATAATATGATAGGTAATTTAAATAAGGGTATTATGTTGGCACATCAGGATGATGCAGCCTATGGACATGACTGGTATGGCAAAGCAGGGGGATCGGATGTAAAAGCCGTTGCAGGTGATTATCCTGCTATGGTAGGCTGGGAATTAGGTCACCTGGAAATAGGTGCATCTTATAACCTGGATTCAGTCTATTTCAAAGATATGAAACGACTGATGCGCGAAGTTTACGAGCGTGGTGGAATTAATACTATCAGTTGGCATGGAGATAATATTGTTACAGGAAAAACCGCGTGGGATTGTGGACAGGATTCAGTTGTCCGGACCATATTACCCGGTGGAAGTAATCATGCAAAATTCTTAACCTGGTTGGACCGTTTGTCCGGCTTCTTTCATGATTTAAAAGATGAAAATGGAAATACTTTCCCTGTTATTTTCAGAATGTTTCATGAACATACCGGAAGTTGGTTTTGGTGGGGAGCCAAACAATGTACACCTGATGAATACAATCAACTGTATAGAATGACTGTAAACTACCTCAGGGATGTAAAAGGAGTTCATAATGTGTTATATGCCTTTTCGCCATGTAATATTAATACCGAAAAAGAATTCCTGCTTCGTTATCCGGGTGATGATTATGTTGATATCGTAGGCGTAGATGCCTATTGTGGGAATAAAAACACAGATGAGACAAATACTAAGTTTAAAAAAGAAGTTTCTGTCCAGTTGGATATAGTAACCGGTTATGCTAAGAAAGCAAATAAAATCCCGGTGTTGGCAGAAACAGGCATGGAAGGAATTGCTAATCCCGATTTCTTTACAAAAGTTCTTTTGCCTGCTATTGCGCCCTATAAGATCAGCTACGTATTGTTGTGGAGAAATGCGTACACTATCAAGACTCATTATTATGCTCCTTTTCCCGGACATGCATCTGCCGTTGACTTTAAAAAATTTACCGATATGCCGGAAATTCTTTTAAATAAAGAGATTCAATCCATGTATGTCTTTGAAAAATAGGCGGAGTGATTTTAAATAACGAATATAATATAAAAAGATGAAACTTATTATTTATAGATTTTGCATTTCACTGTTACTTGTATTAATAAGCTGTACAACTTTATTCTCTCAGGATGTGGTTGTAAATGTGAATGCATCTGATGGCAAGAAAGCCGTGTCACCTTATATTTATGGTCGTAACAATAGTTTTGCCAACTCATTTGGTTCAGCTTCATCCGCTACAGATATTACTTATTTCAAAGAAGCAGGATTACGGTTGGCTCGTGAAAATGGTGGTAACAATGCTACCAAATACAATTGGCGTAAGAAGATCTCAAGTCATCCGGACTGGTACAACAACGTTTACGATCATGATTGGGATAACTTATCAAAGAACATTGTTGCTAACGTACCGGATATGCAGGTGATGTGGGCATTTCAGCTGATTGGAAAGGTTGCTTCAAATAAGAATAACAACTTCAATGACTGGAATTATAACAAAGCTCAGTGGTGGAGTGGTTGTTCGCAAGATCTGGCAGGCGGAGGAACATTAAATGCAAGTGGCGGAAGCATGGCAACGGTTAACGGTAATCCATTACTTTATACGATGGATTGGCCTGCCGATTCAACAGCAGAAGTTTTGAACCATTGGTTCGGAACTAAAGGGATAGGATTAAACTCAAAAAACTTCATTTATTGGGACATGGACAATGAGCCTGAAATATGGAGCGGAACTCACAATGACGTTATGGCCACTCAGTTGGCTGCATCTGCTTTTATGGATAAATACTTTGCAGTGGCTAAAAAAGCCCGTGCTCTCTATCCGGGTATCAAACTGTGTGGTCCGGTAACTGCCAATGAATGGCAATGGTATAAATGGAGCTCTGAAACTTTGAATATAAATGGAAAGTATTATTCCTGGCTCGAGTATTTTCTGAAAAGGGTAGCCGACGAACAGAAAGCAACGGGAATAAAACTGCTTGATGTGGTTGACATTCATTGGTATCCCGGAGAATCAACAGATGCTGAGGTATTGCAATTGTATCGTATTTTTTACGATAAAACGTATGTTTATCCCGGAGCTAACGGTGTAAAATCAATTAACGGAAGTTGGGACAATACACAAACGAAAGAATATATTTTTCAACGTATTAACGACTGGCTGACTCTGTATTTTGGTGTAAATCATGGCATAACGATAGGTATGAGCGAGTCGGGAATCAATTCTTCCAATGCGAATACCAACTCGGTTCTTTATGCTTCAATCCTCGGAACATTTGCCAACAATGGCGTTGAATTGTACACGCCATGGAGCTGGAATACAGGGATGTGGGAAACCTTGCACCTGTTTAGCCGTTATGCCAAAAATTACAGCGTGACGAGTACATCTTCTCTCGAAAATGCAGTTTCGGGATATACTACGATAACAAATAATGCCGATTCAATGACTGTGATTCTGGTCAATCGGGACTTGAGTTCGACGCACAAAGTAACAGTTAATCTATCAGGTTTTCAAATAGCAAATGGAACTTATAATACTTTGCAGTTAGCTTCATTGCCAACCACCGAAACTTTCGTGTCGCATTCAACCAATGCATTAAAAAAAAATACGGTGTTTGTTTCCGGAAATTCATTTAGCATTATTTTGCCAACTGTATCCACGACTGCTGTGATTCTTAAAGCGAATACTTCTGCTGTTGAAAATCTGCAGGCCTTGTCTACAGAAATAAAGCTTTATCCTAATCCGGTTAAAGAGAACCTGAACATTATTATCGGATCACAAACTCCGGCTCTTACTGATATTTCGGTTTATTCGCAGGCTGGAAATCTAATCTCGTTTACCCGGTATAATTACGACGGAAGTTCTCCAATGAAAATCAATACTGCAAACCTTATTAAAGGGGTATATCTAACAAAAATAAACAATACTGATTTTTCAGGTGCAACGAAATTCTGCGTCTTTAGATAGTTGATAATCGAATCCATTAATTACGATGAAAGTAAAAATTAATTTATTGTTTATTATAACCCTGTTTCTTTCAATTTCTGTTTTTTCCCAAAAACAGGATGAACCTATATGCAATAAAAGGGAACACATAATCCTTGATGACGGCTGGCGCTTTGCACTTGGCAATGCCACTGATATTACCAAAGATTTTTATACATCAACAGGCTACTTTACTTATTTAGCTAAAACAGGATATGGAGATGGTGCTTCCGTACCACAATTTGAGGACCGCACATGGCGTGAAGTTGATCTGCCTCATGACTGGGCTGTAGAATTGCCTTTTTCATCAGATGCAAGTCATAGCCATGGGTATCGTACTATTGGTTGGAAGTATCCTGAAATGTCGGTAGGATGGTATCGAAAGAAATTTAATTTGCCAGTTTCAGATTTAGGACGTAAAATAAGCATTCAGTTTGATGGGATACATCGAAATTCAATTGTATGGGTCAATGGATTCTATGTTGGAAATGAAAAAAGTGGATATGCCAGTTCGGTGTATGATATAACAGATTATCTGAATTACGGGGCGGAAAATACGATAGCTGTCAGGGTTGATGCCAGTATGGAAGAGGGATGGTACTACGAAGGGGCAGGTATTTATCGCCATGTATGGCTTAATAAAACAGACCGGTTGCATGTAGGACAAAATGGCACATTTATAACCTCTGAGTTAGATGGTGATAATGCTGAATTAACCGTTCGTACAAACGTAAATAACGAATATGATCGTCAATCAACTTTTACCATAGAGCAAGTATTGATAAATGTCAATAACCAGCCGGTTGTTTCAACAAAGCTGGAGAATGTAACATTGAAAGGAAATTTGCAAAATACATGGTTTCAAAAAATCAATGTTGAAAAGCCGACGCTCTGGACTTTGGAAAATCCATATTTGTATAAATTGAAAACAAATATTATTGCAGATGGAAATATCGTTGATTCTTACATTACAACAGTAGGTATCCGTACACTACGTTTCGATCCTAATTTGGGATTCTTTCTGAATGGTAAAAGTGTCAAGATTAAAGGTACCAATAATCATCAGGATCATGCAGGAGTTGGAACTGCCATACCGGATACATTGCAGGAATTCAGGGTGAAGAAGCTCATAGAAATGGGTAGTAATGCAATACGGACTTCACATAATCCGCCTACCCCGGAGTTACTGGATATTTGTGACAGGCTTGGAATGCTTGTTTTAGATGAAAACAGGTTAATGGGAATCAATCAGGAGCACTTAGACTTACTCGAACGATTTATGGTTCGCGACCGGAATCATCCAAGTGTTATACTCTGGTCATTAGGGAATGAAGAATGGGCAATAGAGAGCAATGAAAAAGGAGCCCGGATTACCAAAACCATGCAGGAATTTGCTCAGAATATAGATTCTTCACGTGCATTTACAGTCGCAGTTTCGGGTGGTTGGGATAATGGCAGTGGAAAAATAGCGCAAGTTATGGGTTATAATTATATTGTTCAAGGCAATATTGATGAACACCACAAGAAATTTCCATGGCAATGTGGGATTGGAACAGAAGAGAGCAATACCATAGGTACCAGGGGTGTTTACGCTGATGATAAAGCAAATGGTCGTATGGCAGCGACAAACCGAATGCCGGAGAATGTTGGAACAGAATCAGGATGGAAATTTTATGCTGAACGACCCTTCCTATCGGGATTGTTCTTCTGGACCGGTTTTGATTACCGGGGGGAAGCAAATCCACTTTCATGGCCGGCAGTAAACTCCGAATTCGGGATTGTTGATTTATGTGGTTTCCCAAAAGATATTTTTTATTACCTGAAATCGTGGTGGGGGACTAAACCTGTTATGCATATTATGCCTCACTGGACCTGGAAAGGAAGCGAAGGAAAAAATATTAATGTGACTATATACAGTAATTCAGAAGAAGTAGAATTGGTTCTTAATAATAAATCACTCGGCAAAAGGTCAATGCCTACGAATGGACATTTAGATTGGGATGTGGTTTATATGCCTGGAACACTTTTGGCTAGAGGTTTTGTAAGTGGAAAAATGATGGTGTCAGAACAACTTGAAACGACTGATGTCCCTGCAAAAGTAGCTCTGTCTTCCGACCGCTTACAACTAAAAGCTGATGGAGAAGATGTTGCCATAATTACGGTTCAACTAAATGATTTGAAAAACAGATTGGTGCCAACCGGAAATAAAGAAATCGCATTTACACTTAGTGGACCAGGTAAAATAATAGGAGTTGGCAATGGAGATCCGGCTTCTCATGATCCGGAACAGTTTCTGGATAGCGTTGAAAGATTAAATATCGTTGATTTACATTATAAGCTATTCGACAGTAGTTTGATTCGCAACGAAATTGACGAAATGAATGTTGATTCAGGTTGGTCTAAGGCATTTCAAAAAGGATATGGTGTGTATGAAAACGGTAAATCTATTTCAATTAGAGGGTTCTTTAATCTGGATCATTTGACTGATAAAACAACTATTGAATTTTTTATTAAAAAGTTAGTGGATAATCAATCTGTTTATGTGAATGGTAAATCAGTGAATAAAGACTTGAAAAGTGATGATCCAAATCAGGTGTTGAAACTCGATAATAATATGCTTCACAAGGGTCTAAATACTGTTGTTTTAGTAGGAAAACCTTTTGTAAAGAAAACGGAATGGGAAGAATTGAATACAAGCCCAGGTACTATTAAAGTTGTTTATCCGGCTTCTCCATGGAAACGAAAGACATTTAACGGATTTGCTCAGATTATTGTGAAAACAACAAAACAAACTGGTGATATTACATTATTAGCTGGTTGTGAGGGATTGATACCGGCAACCCTGAAAATGAAATCTACAGAAGTAAATTCAGTTAAATAAGTGGATCGGTTTAGAAAACAGTAAGAACTGTGCCGGTCAGTTCATTTGAATTAAAGGATACCGGAATGAATGACATTTAAAGAAGAATATGAACTCAGAATATTATTGATTAAAGATATAAAGATTATGAATAAATTTATGAATGCTTTGGGAGATCTCGAAGCGAACCACGAAAAACTATTGAGTAGGAAAAATGAACAATTATCAAACGGGAATAATGTTTACACCCGTTATATCAATCCAATTCTTACTGCAGAACATGCACCATTAACCTGGCGATATGATTTTAACCCGGACTCGAATCCTTACCTCATGGAACGCATTGGAGTGAATGCAACCCTGAATTCAGGGGCAATGAAATGGAACGGAAAATATATTCTGGTAGTTCGGGTTGAAGGGAATGACCGTAAATCGTTTTTTGCCATTGCCGAAAGCCCAAATGGCATAGACAATTTCCGCTTTTGGGATGAACCTGTTACTTTGCCTGAGACAGAAAACCCGGATACGAATGTTTATGATATGCGTCTGACTGCTCATGAAGATGGTTGGATTTACGGGGTTTTTTGCTCTGAACGCAAGGACCCGGAAGCACCTGCCGGAGATTTATCCTCTGCAGTTGCAGCAGCAGGTATTGCCAGGACTAAGGACCTGGTTGCATGGGAAAGATTACCTGATTTGAAAACGAAGAGCCAACAGCGTAATGTTGTACTCCACCCTGAATTTATAGATGGAAAATATGCCTTGTATACCCGTCCTCAGGATGGATTTATTGATACCGGTAGTGGCGGTGGCATTGGCTGGGCGTTGGTGGATGATATCACAAATGCTGAAGTAACAAATGAAATTATCATAAACCAACGGTATTACCATACAATCAAAGAATTAAAGAACGGGGAAGGTCCTCACCCAATTAAGACTGAGAAAGGCTGGTTGCATTTAGCCCATGGTGTAAGAAATTGCGCCGCCGGATTAAGGTACGTGTTGTATCTTTATCTTACCGATTTGCTGGATCCAACAAAATTAATTGCTGAGCCTGCCGGATATTTTATGGCACCAATAGAGTCTGAACGCATTGGGGATGTTTCGAATGTACTTTTCAGTAATGGTTGGATTGCCGATGAAGATGGAACGGTATTTATCTATTATGCATCATCTGATACCCGCATGCATGTTGCTACATCAACCATCGAAAAATTGCTTGACTATTGTTTAAGTACGCCTGCTGATGGCTATCGTTCAGCTGCTTCAGTCGAAACAATAAAAGAGCTGGTGTGCAAAAATAAATCTATTCCAGATGCCAACCATTTATCTTTGAAATCAAATTAAATATTAAAAAACAATCGTAAATAACAGTGGGGATTTACCTGCGGTTATTTGTTGATAAATGAATTCAAATTCTGTAAATAATTAATAAAAACATAATGAAAAACTCAAAATTATTTTTGTTTGCTGCACTCTTATTTTGCCTGTTATTGCCACTTCAGGCACAAAAATTCAATAATTTAGCTCAGACTCCTCCCATGGGTTGGAATAGCTGGAACAAATTTGCCTGTGATGTCAGTGAAGTGCTGATTCGTGAAACAGCTGATGCCATGGTTTCTTCAGGAATGAAAGATGCCGGATATGAATACATCATTATTGATGATTGCTGGCAGGTAAGCCGTGACAGCCTTGGTTTTATTGTTCCCGACCCAAAACGGTTTCCTTCAGGTATAAGAGCATTGGCTGATTATGTACATTCCAAAGGGCTAAAGTTTGGCATTTATTCGTGTGCAGGGGATAAAACATGTGGTGGAAGACCTGCCGGACGTGGTCATGAATATCAGGATGCAGTGATGTATGCCAAATGGGGTGTGGATTATTTAAAATACGACTGGTGTAATACCGATAAACTAAATGCCGAAGGTTCTTATACCACCATGCGTGATGCCCTCCATGAAGCAGGAAGGCCGATTGTATTCAGCCTCTGTGAGTGGGGAAATAACAAACCATGGTTGTGGGCAAAAGAAGTCGGACATCTTTGGAGAACAACCGGTGATATTTACAATTGCTTTGATTGTATTAATGATCATGGAACCTGGAAATCATGGGGCGTTATGCAAATAATTGATAAGCAGGATAGCTTGCGTCAATATGCAGGACCTGGACATTGGAATGATCCGGATATGCTGGAAGTAGGAAATGGAATGTCATTAAATGAATCGAGGGCTCACTTCACCATGTGGTGTATGCTTACAGCCCCATTGATTGCCGGGAATGATTTGCGTTCAATGACTCCTGAAACTCAAAGTGTACTTGCGAATAAGGAAGTTATTGCCATTGATCAGGACTCGTTGGGAATACAGGGATTGAGGCATTCAGTGAAGGATAGTGTGGAAACCTGGTTGAAACCCCTGAAGAATGGCCAATGGGCGGTTTGTTTATTGAATCGTAGTAAATCACCTAAAGCCATCAATCTTGATTGGAAGACATTCTCTGTTACTGATTCTTTTTCAAACAGGACGCTTGATACTACCGGAAAGGAAATCTATAAACTGCGTGATTTGTGGTTGAAGAAAAATACCGGTGACACCCGCAAACCTCTGAAAACAACCATTCAGGCACATGATGTCCTGTGTTTAAGATTATTCAAATAAGAAAAGAAAATTTCAATAATAGTATTACATTAGAAACATATTATACCTTAAAATCGGTTTAGAACTGATACATTTACACTGTAAAATCCAGAAGGTATTTTATCCTTAAATTTAAATCGTTACTAACACAAAAGAATCATTATGACTTTTCAGAAACTAAGTTTGAAAGAGAAAGTAGGATATGGATTCGGAGATGCGGCAGCATCGATGTTCTGGAAACTTTTCTCCATGTATCTCATGTTTTTTTATACCGATATTTTCGGAATTTCAGCAACTGTAGTCGGAACAATGTTTTTAGTGACCCGTATCTGGGATGCCTCCTTCGATCCTTTTGTAGGGATCCTTGCTGACCGTACAAAATCCCGTTGGGGTAAATTCAGGCCTTACTTGCTTTGGATGATGATTCCATTTGGGATACTGGGTGTTTTCATGTTTTCAACTCCAAATCTGGGACCCACAGGAAAAATAGTATATGCCTATGTTACCTACTCGTTGATGATGATGGTTTATTCCCTTATTAACGTTCCGTATGCATCATTGATGGGAGTAATGACTTCTGATGGAAAACAACGAACTACACTGGCTTCTTATCGCATGATTTTTGCCTTTAGTGGAAGTTTGTTGGTTTTGGCAGCTGCAGAACCACTGGTTGATATTTTCAGTAAGATGAATGGTGGAGCTATCAACCTAAAAATGGGTTGGCAATATGCAGCTATTGTTTTTGCCTTGGTAGCAGTTGCTTTCTTCTTTATATGTTTCTCATGGACAAAAGAGAAGGTAAAGCCTGTTGTTGAAAAAACTTCCTTGAAACATGATTTGAAGGATCTTTGGGCAAACCGTCCCTGGTTTATATTGTTAGGAGCAGGTGTTGCAGTTATTTTCTTTAATTCTATCCGCGATGGAGCAGCAATCTATTATTTCAAGTATTATGTTACTACCCAGGATGCTTTTCAGATTAACTCTTTAAAACTTACAATAACCCTGAGCAGCATGTATTTTGTGTTGGGACAGGCAGCAAATATCCTGGGAGTAGTGCTGGCTATACCGGTTTCAAGTCGCATAGGTAAAAAAGGAACTTTTATGACTGCAATGCTTTTAGCTACCGTATTAAGTGGATTCTTTTATTTTATCGACCGTAGCAATACAACTCAAATCTTTGTAATGCAGTTCCTGATTAGTTTATGTGCCGGAATTACCCTTCCATTGATCTGGTCGATGTATGCTGATGCAGCTGACTATTCAGAATGGAAAACTAAACGTCGTGCAACAGGGCTTATTTTCTCGGCTTCATCCATGTCCCAGAAATTCGGTTGGACAATCGGGGGTGCTTTGGCAGGATGGTTGTTGGGGTATTATGGTTTCCAGGCTAATGTAGTTCAAACCGAAACTGCACAAAACGGAATTCGCATGATGTTAAGTTTCTTCCCTGCTATTGGGACCATGTTGGGTGTACTCTTTATGTTCATATATCCATTGAATGAAACAAAAATGAAAGAAATTGGTGAGGATTTAAATAAACTCAGGAAGTAAAGTCTTATCAATTATTTATTGAATGGGTTGTTGAAAATTGACTCAGTATTTCTGATTTCAGCTATAAAACTATAGCTGAAACCGGAAATTAATTATTATTTCTTTTTGATTTAATTAAAGGCTCATTTTAGTTTGTTTTTTCCTGCAGATCCGTGTTTATATGAAAATTACTTCTATAAAATCATCCCTCATTTTCGTTTCTGCAATTTATTTGTTGATGGCTACGAATATATCCTGCAAACAAAACGATCCGGTAGTCATAGTGAAGCCGGTTGTTGTAGATACTACTTTTAAAGCTCCGGTTGATCCTGAAATAGCCAGGACTATAGGTTTCTTCCTGAACGATTGGCAACCCAAAACGTATGTTGCACCTACTTTTACCGAAACAGCCATTACCAGCTCCGGTGTGACAACAACAGTAACAGTGGATGCGTCGAATGTACTTACTAAAATCCCGTTGACTAATTTTGGACATAATGCCAATAACTGGATGACCAGGATGTATAACGAGCCTGTTTTTATTAACCACCTTTCCAATCTGAAACCCAATATTCTTCGCTGGCCTGCCGGTAGCGGCAGCGATTGTCATTTCTGGAATTGCAATCAGGACCAACCGCCTGCTGATGCCCCGACACGGTTGAAAAAAGCTGATGGAACCTATCAAACTACAGGGTTATATACCTATGGTAAAACCGCTAATAGTTGGCAGGCCACCCTTGATGATTATTATTCTGTGTTGCAGCAAACTAATTCACAGGGGCTTATTACGGTTAATTATGGCTATGCCCGTTATGGCACAAGTACTAATCCGGTTGCTACAGCTGCACATTTAGCTGCTGACTGGGTGCGTTATGACAATGGACGTACAAAATACTGGGAAATTGGTAACGAAACTTATGCCGAATGGGAGTGGGGATACCGCATTGATACAGGTGCAAATAAAGATGGGCAACCGGAGTATTTGACCGGTGGACTTTACGCCAAACATTTTATAGTGTTTGCCGATTCAATGAAAAAGGCTGCTGTCCAAATTGGGAAGACTATTTATATTGGTGCGGTCATGCAGGAGTCTGCTACTTCGTCGTGGCAGGCATTGATCACCAGGACCTGGAACTCAACCATGATACCCCAGGCTCTAAATATCCCCGATTTCTATATCGGACATAATTACATTACTCCATACAACGAAAACTCAACAGCAAGTACCGTCCTTACTGCTGCTTTAACAGTGCCTACGACCATGATGGATTTCATGAAAAGTGAGATATCGACCAATGGTGGAATAGTGAAACCAGTCATATTCTCCGAATGGAACATGTGGGCTAAGGATTCAAAGCAACAGGTATCCAATACAAGCGGGACATTTGCTGTTATTGTTCAGGCCGAAGCGTTGAAGAATAAATTTGGGTTATCAGCCCGTTGGGATTTATTCAATGGGTGGGATAGTGGCAATGATCATGGCCTTTTCAGTACTGGCGATCCTTTAGAGGGCGTTGCAAAATGGACTCCACGTCCTTCTTTTTACTATTTATATTACTTCCAGAAATGCATAGGCGACCGTCTGGTGGAAACAACCAAAAGCGGAAGTGCCTCTGTAATTTCATATGCTTCGACCTATACCACCGGCCAGGCAAGTGTTGCATTACTTAATAATTCCGGTAATCCTCAAACTGTATTGGTCAAATTAAAGAATTTCCATCTGGGAAAACGTTTTTATTGGTATACGCTTGAAGGAAGTGATGACAATGGTGATTTTTCAAGAAAGGTAATTGTGAATGGTTCAGCACCATCAGGAGTTGCAGGAGGTCCTTCTGACTATGCAACATTGAAAGCTAGGTCTGCTTCAACTGCTGCCGGAATAAGGGTGACAGTTCCTGCCTGGAGTGGTGTTTTTATTTTGGTGGACAAACCCTGATAAAATATACTGTTATAAAATGTTTGTTCCCTGGATGACTAAATTTAATGAAATTATAAAAAATACTTGTCGATTCTATTATTGACTATATGGATATGAAAAAAAAGCTTTGCCTTATTCCATTATTAAGTTTGTTTTTATTTACAGTTATTGCTGAAAACAAACCAAATACTATCCCTACACCAGAAACAAGTGCTGCAAAATTAGTTTCACAGTTATCACTTGCCGAAAAGATTTCACAACTGAAAATTAGTTCATATGAAAATATCAGGAATTATGTAAATTCACGTGGTGAAGTGAACCTGGACAGCCTGAAGAAAAACTTTCCTACAGGTGTTGGCGGAATCGGACTGGACAAGGATCTTGATCCTGTGGTGTATGTGAATGTAGCAAACGCAATACGGCATTATAATAAAACCTTGCTTCATCCCATTCCTCCAATGTTTATAGGTGAAGGACTTCACGGGTTTATGGCTAAAGGAGCTACCGTATTTCCTCAGGCCATTGCCTTGGGTTGTAGTTGGGATACTGATTTGCTCGGGAAGGTCTTCTCGGTTACTGCTCTCGAAGCTTCAGCCAGAGGAGTGAAACAGTTATTTTCACCTGTGCTTGATTTAGCCCGTGAACCCCGTTTTGGTCGTACCGAAGAAATGTATAGTGAAGATTCTTACCTGGCTGCCATTTGCGGGCAGGCTGCTATCTGGGGCTTCCAGGGACACAGTGGATTGCCTGATGCAACTCAGGTTGCTGCTACCCTGAAACATTTTGTTGGACATGGTCAACCGGAAGGTGGAAGGAATGTTGCACCTATCAATATATCTCCCTATGATTTATTGAATAATCACATTCAACCTTTTGAGAAATGTATCCATGCAGGGGCGCTGAGCGTTATGCCTTCGTATAACGAAATGAATGGTATTCCAAACCATGGCAGTAAATGGCTGTTACGTGATATCCTGCGTGATAAACTGGGATTTAATGGACTGATTACTTCCGATCAGGATGCCATTAATGAAATGTATCGCACTCATGGAGTTGTGTCATCATTTGCTGAAGCTGCTAAACTGGCAATTGAAAATGGAGTGGATCTGGATCTTCGATTCAGCATTGGGGCCTATGATGAACTTGAAAATCTTGTAAGAACAGGTAAATTAAACGAGAAGCTCATAGATGAATCGGTGACGCGATTTTTGATACTAAAATATAAACTTGGTTTATTTGAGTCAAAGGATATTGTTGTATCCAAGATGCTCGAAGTGACCAACTCCACCGCACACAAAGCACTTGCTCTGGAAGTTGCCCAAAAATCACTTGTGTTGTTGAAAAATAACTCAAATACTTTACCCCTGGATGCATCAAAACTAAAAACTGTTGCAGTGATAGGCCCACTGGCTAAAGGTGTTCATTTTGGAGGGTATACTGCCGAACCCAGGCATGGAATTGATGTGTTGCAAGGCATACAAAATTTTGCAGGTACTAAGTTTAAAGTGGTTTATGCCGAAGGCTGCTGTCTGGCTAAAGAAGAAAGTTCTTTCTGGAAAGATGATGTCCAGACACCCATAGATGAAAATATTAATATTAAACTGATGGACGAAGCTGTTGATGCAGCTGCGAAAAGTGATGTGGTTGTTCTCGCATTGGGTGAAACAGTTGCTTTTAGTCGCGAAGCCTGGGGTGAAAACCATTTGGGCGACCGTGATAATCTGGATTTATTGGGTAAGCAAGATCAATTGGTTGAAATGCTGCTTAAAACTGGAAAGCCTGTTGTAGTTTTAATGTTTGGAGGCCGCCCCTTGAGTTTTAATTATGTGGCTGAAAATGTACCGGCAATTATTCAGGTTTTCTATCCGGGTCAGGAAGGAGGGACTGCCATTGCCGATGTCCTTTTTGGTAAAGTAAACCCTTCCGGTAAATTGTCTGTCACCATTCCTAAATCCGTAGGCCAGTTGCCTTGCTATTACAGCCGGAAACCTTCACGTATGCGCAGTTATATCAATTTCAAGGGCAGCGAACCTTTATTTCCTTTCGGGTATGGTTTGTCGTACACGAGTTTTAAATACTCTGCCCCAACGATTGATAAAACTGAAATTACCAAAACCGAATCTGTTAATGTATCCGTTCAGGTTACCAACACTGGGAAAGTGGCAGGTGAAGAAGTAGTTCAGTTATATATCCACGATCTTATCAGTGCAGGTGTCAGGCCGGTTAAAGAACTGAAAGACTTTACCCGGATCTCCCTGCAACCAAATGAAACAAAAATTGTTACATTTTCAGTAACACCCGATAAATTATCCTATTATAACCCGGACCTGCAAAAGGTGATAGAGCCCGGTGACTTTGATGTGATGGTTGGACCGAACTCAGTGGATGTAAAATCAATAAGTTTTAAGGTGAACCCATAGTTACTAAGGGAAATTTTATGATTCTCGGATTTGATATTTTTTTTTGAATATAAATTCAACAATGCTAACTTTCCTTGCTCCCCTTTAGGGGCTGGGGGTTTTAAAATCAACAATACTAACTCCTCTTATCCCATTATGGGCAAGAGGTCATTACAACCTATATGAAATACGGACATTTTGATGACAATCGGCGTGAATACGTCATTACCAATCCCCGGACACCCTGGCCATGGATTAATTACCTTGGCAATGAGGATTTCTTTAGTTTAATTTCAAATACTGGTGGCGGATATTCTTTTTATAAAGATGCCAAATTCCGTCGTATTACACGCTATCGGTATAATAATGTGCCGATGGATAGTGGCGGAAAGTATTTCTATATCAATGATGGTGAATCAATATGGAGCCCTGGCTGGAAACCCTGCAAAACAGAACTGGATAGTTACGAGTGCCGCCATGGGATGAATTACACCATTATCAAAGGAGTGAAAAACGGTGTAGAGGCGGAAGCTTTGTATTTTGTTCCCCTGAAAACATGGGCTGAAGTACAAAAACTCACCCTTAGAAATACAACCGGCGAAGTCAAAACACTCAAGATTTTTTCATTCGTTGAATGGTGCCTGTGGAATGCTGCCTCCGATATGGAAAACTTCCAACGTAACTTCTCAACAGGTGAAGTGGAAATAGAGGATTCAGTTATTTATCACAAGACAGAATACAAGGAACGCCGGGATCATTTTGCGTATTACTCGGTCAATGAATCCATGCAGGGTTTCGATACCGACCGGGAGACATTCTTTGGACTGTACAATGGCTTTGATGAACCACAAACTGTCCTTGAAGGTGCTCCCCGCAATTCGGAAGCACATGGCTGGTCACCCATAGCATCTCATTATGTAGAAGTCGTATTACAACCCGGTGAATCAAAGGATCTGGTATATGTATTGGGATATGTTGAAAATGCTCAGGATGACAAATGGGAAAGCAAGAATGTAATCAATAAAACCAAGGCTAAAGCTTCTATTGCCCGATTCGATACTGCTGAGAAAGTAGACAATGCACTGGCTGAATTAAAAGTCTATTGGGATA
Organism: Paludibacter sp.; assembly: GCA_028710415.1. Classification (GTDB taxonomy): domain Bacteria; phylum Bacteroidota; class Bacteroidia; order Bacteroidales; family Paludibacteraceae; genus Paludibacter. Next base: position 153,123 of record JAQTUE010000002.1, read on the forward strand.
AATTGCTGAATGTTTTCACACTCCAATCCGGGGAAAAGAAACTGGATCGCATGGTGAACATCTGGAACCAGTATCAGTGTATGATTACCTTTTGTTTCTCACGTTCTGCATCGTTTTTCGAAAGTGGAATCGGCCGGGGAATGGGTTTCCGTGATTCCAACCAGGATTTGGTGGGTTTTGTTCACCAGATTCCCGAACGTGCCCGCGAACGCATCATCGACATTGCTTCAACACAGTTTCCGGATGGTGGTTGTTACCATCAATACCAACCTTTGACCAAAAAAGGGAATAATGAAATAGGACAAGGCTTTAACGATGACCCTATGTGGCTGATCCTTGGCACTACCAGCTATATCAAAGAATCGGGTGATTTTACCATCCTTGACGAACCGGTACCCTTCGACAATGAAGAAGGTTCGGAAGTGTCTCTTTTCCATCACCTGACTGTCTCGTTCGATCATGTGGTGAATAACCTGGGGCCGCTTGGTTTGCCTTTGAGTGGTCGTGCCGACTGGAACGATTGCCTGAACCTGAATTGCTTTTCAAACGACCCGAATGAAAGTTTCCAGACAACTGAAAATAAATCCGAAGGCAGTCAGGCACAAAGTCTGATGATTGCCGGACTTTTCGTGGTCTATGGCCGCGATTATGTGGAATTGTGCAAAACAATAGGGAACAATCCGGAAGCTGAACGAGCCCAACAGCATATCGATACCATGGTAGAAGCCATTAAAGCTCATGGCTGGGATGGTGAATGGTTTATCCGTGCCTACGATTACTTCGGAAATAAAATAGGCTCTAAAGAGAATGAGGAATCTAAGATCTTCATTGAATCGAACGGTTGGTGTACCATGGCAGGCATTGGACTGGAAGAAGGCATGGTGGCAAAAGCCCTCGATTCAGTAAAGGAACGCCTCGATTGCGAGCACGGTATTGTCCTCAATAATCCACCTTTTACAAAATACTATATCGAATACGGCGAAATATCCAGTTACCCACCCGGCTACAAGGAAAATGCAGGTATCTTTTGCCACAACAACCCATGGATCATGATCGGTGAGACAGTTCAGGGGCGTGGGGATCGTGCCTGGGAGTATTTCCGTAAAATATGTCCTTCGTACCTTGAGGAAATAAGCGACCTGCATAAAACAGAACCATATGTCTATGCACAAATGATTGCAGGCAAAGATGCCTTCCTGCCGGGCGAAGCTAAAAACTCCTGGTTGACCGGAACTGCTGCCTGGAACTATTATGCCATTACACAGTATATTCTGGGCATTCGTCCGACCTACACAGGACTGATGATTAACCCTTGTATTTCGCCCGGGTGGAAAGGCTTTAAAGTTACCCGCCAATTCAGGGGCGCAACCTATCAGATTGAAGTGAAAAATCCTCGTGGTGCCATGAAGGGAGTAGCCTCCCTGACAATTGATGGAAATACTGTCGAAGGTAATATTGTACCAATCATGCCTGCCGGTGCAACATATACAGTGGATGTAGTGTTGATATAAGAACAACTCTCAACTTTTCCAACATTTAGATAGGTTGGAAAAGTTTAAATAACCAGATACTTCAATGAAATACGAATTTCTACAACTCAAACAGGAACTCAAAGAAGAGTTGACCCACAATATCCTTCCTTTCTGGATGGTTAAAATGGCAGATACCGAACGTGGCGGTTTTTACGGACAAATGACCGGGAAGGACCAGCTTATTATCAATGCCCCCAAAGGAGGTATTTTAAATGCCCGCATTTTATGGTCCTTTTCAGCAGCTGCCTTGTATTTTAAAAACCCGGTTTATATCGAGTATGCCAGGCGGGCTAAGGAATATATTTTTAATCATTTTTTTGATGAAGAGAATGGTGGGGTTTATTGGAAGTTGAATGCTGATGGTACACCCGATGATACCAAAAAGCAAATTTACAACCAGGCTTTTTTTATGTATGGACTTGTGGAGTTCTATCGGGCAACAGGTGATAAGGAAGCACTGGATAAAGCCATAGAATTGTTTCGGTTGATTGAAGAACACAGCTTCGATAAACAGGAAAACGGATACTTCGAAGCTTACAGCAAAGACTGGGTGCTGTTGGAAGACCTACGGTTGAGCGAGAAAGATGCCAATGAAAAGAAAACAATGAACACTCATTTGCATGTCCTGGAAGCATATACCAATTTATTCCGGGTATGGGACAATGCCTTGTTGGAAAAGCAACTCCGGAATCTGATAAAACTCTTTCTTGAAAAAATAATTAATCAACAGACCCATCACCTTGATCTTTTCTTCGACGAAAACTGGGAGTGCAAATCCACCCTCTTCTCATACGGTCATGATATTGAAGCTGCCTGGTTGCTCGACGAAGCAGCCCAGGTATTGGGTGACATTGATCTGGTCAGGAAGGTTCAACTGGTGACTTTAAAAATCGCAACGGCTGCTTCCGAAGGATTGCAACCCAATGGCTCCATCTGGAATGAAAAGGACTTTCAAACCGGGCATGTGGATACTAACTGCGACTGGTGGCCTCAGGCGGAAGCCATGGTAGGTTTTTATAATGCCTATGAACAGACCAAAGAAGTTGAATATGCACACAAAACCCTGGCATCATGGGAGTTTATTAAAAAATACCTGGTGGATAAAAAGTCCGGTGAATGGCATTGGTCTGTTTCCGAAAACGGGAAAGTGGATGATATGAATGATAAAGCCGGGTTCTGGAAGTGCCCGTACCACAATAGCCGCATGTGCCTTGAATTGATGTCGAGGATTCATGAATAGTTCAATACCCGGTATCTAAATCAATTGCAATATTTTCAAGATAATCCCTGAAATCAGAGAGTGCTGCAAGTATCCTTTTTTTCAAAAACCATTAGATTCTAAATATCATGTCGATCACTAAAAAAACCATCCTGTTGCTTGTTGCATTTATTCAGATTTCATTTTGTTATTCAGCAACCGATACTTCTGTAAACAATGCTCCACAAAACTCCCCGGTAGCATTGAATGGTAAACTTCAGGTAATCGGCACCCAATTGTCAAATAAAAAGGGGAATCCGTTGGTTTTACGTGGGGCAAGTTTCGGGTGGCATAATCTTTGGCCCAGGTTTTACAATGAAAGTGCCGTAGCCTGGTTGGCTGATGACTGGAAATGCAATGTAGTCCGTGCTTCCATGGGGGTAGGGCTGGACGATAGTTACCTGGAGAATCCTGATTATGCCCTGCAATGTATGACTAAAGTCATTGATGGTGCCATTAAGCAAGGTATTTATGTGTTGATTGATTTTCACAGCCATAAATTGCATACTGCCGAAGCAAAAACATTCTTTACCGGCATGGCGAAGAAATATAAGGATACCCCAAATGTCATCTATGAAATCTGGAACGAACCCGATTACTATTCGTGGAATGTGGTAAAACAATATTCCGGGGAATTAATTTCTACCATTCGCTCCATCGATAAAGACAACCTGATTCTGGTTGGATCTTCACATTGGGATCAGGATATTGACTCTGTTGCCGGCAATCCCCTTTTGAATCAGAAAAATATAATGTACACCATGCATTTTTATGCAGGGACTCATAAAAAGTGGTTGCGCGACCGGACAGATACTGCCATTGCCAAAGGTATTCCCATTTTTATTTCTGAATGTGCCGGTATGGATGCCTCCGGTGATGGCCCAATTGACATGGTAGAATGGAAAGCCTATCTGGACTGGATGGATGCTGATAAACTGAGTTGGATTGTATGGTCGGTTTCCGATAAAAATGAGACCTGTTCCATGTTGTTGCCAAGGGCTTCTTCAACCGGTAACTGGGATAATAGCCTCCTCAAAAGTTGGGGTAAGATATGCCGTGAATCAATCAATGAAAGAAATTCAAAATAAATCCCTCTTTAAATTTCTTAATAACCAGGGATAAACATACTTATTTTAATGCTGTTATATTTTATTAAGCTTCTATTTAGAACTATTCAAGGAATAATTTATTTATTTGCAACACCTTAAATACTATCGTATGCAAATGTCTAATGTTTTCCGCGAAGTAACTCCTCTTTCCACTGAAGATTGTTTCGTTATTATCAACCGGACTAAGTCAGAATTCACCTATCCGGTGCATGTTCATCCCGAGTATGAACTGAACTTTATCGAAAATGCAAAAGGTGCACAGCGCATTGTCGGTGATTCCATCGAAGAGATTGATGATCTTGAGCTGTGTCTGATTGGAAATCCAAGCCTTGAGCATGCCTGGATGAATTATCATTGTGAGTCAAAGGAGATTCACGAAATTACCATTCAATTCCACAAGGACTTGTTTCTGGAAAGCTTGCTGAATAAAAAGCAGTTCCACACTGTGGCGGTTATGCTCGAGAATGCCAAGAAAGGCATGTTATTTTCGCGTCAGGTGATCAACAGTGTTAAGGACAGGCTGGACCAGTTGAACAAAGGTCAAAACGGCTTTTATTCCGTATTGGATCTGTTGACTATCCTCTATGAACTCTCCATGGACCAAAATTCCCGTATCCTGTGCAGCAGTACCTTCAACAAGCAGGATGATTCTTCCGAAAGCCGCAGGATACAAAAGGTCATTACTTATCTCAACAGCAATTATCAAAATGAAATACGCCTGTTGGATGTTGCCAACCATGTAAACATGTCCGAAGTGTCATTCAGCCGTTTTATGAAAAAGCGTACCGGCAAGAATTATATTGAATACCTGAACGACCTGCGGTTGGGTATAGCCTCGCGTCATTTGGTCGATTCCAGCAAAACTATCTCCGAAATCAGTTATGAGTGCGGATTTAATAACCTTTCAAACTTCAACCGCATCTTCAAAAAGAGAAAAGGCTTTACTCCAAAGGAGTTCCGTGAAAATTATTCCAAAATGCGTATTATGATTTGAATCGTTAGCATGGATTCAACTAGAATGCAAGCATTGATCAAGGATATCATGTTCAGATTTTATTCTTTATTTTCCATTCAAGAGCCTATGAACCCTAATTCCTTTCACTTCGTACTGCCATTGATACAATACAAGAAACCTCCTGCATCGATCGATACAGGAGGTTTCTTTTTTTATTCAAACCAATCAGGATTTACAATAATCTTCCCAGTTAGTTCCAAGCATACTGCCCGTTTTGATAAATTCATCATGCATGCCAAAGCAAGCTTCCAGGTTCTGTGGTGTGTGGGTCACACTGGATAGTTTGATATAATCGGTCAGCATTTGTTTGTATTCAGGTGCCACGCAATTGGCAATAATTTCCTCTGCACGTTGTATCGGTGATTTGCCACGTAAGTCGGCAGTGCCATGCTCGGTGATGATCACGTTCACAGAGTGTTCGTTCTGGTCCACATGCGATACCATAGGTACTATCGAGCTGATTTTACCACCCTTGGCAGTTGCCGGGGTAGTGAAAATAGAAATATAAGCGTTGCGGGTAAAGTCACCCGAACCGCCAATGCCGTTCATCATTTTAGAACCCAGCACGTGGGTACTGTTTACGTTTCCAAAGATATCCGCTTCCAAAGCAGTGTTGATAGTGATTAATCCCAACCGGCGGGCAATTTCAGGGTTGTTCGAAATCTCCTGGGGACGAAGCACTAACTTGTCACGGAAGAAATCGATATCAGCATAAATTGTTTTCAAAACATCGGTCGTTACAGTCAGTGAACATCCGCTGGCGAATTTCACACGTCCTGAACGGATCAGGTCGATCACTGAATCCTGGATTACTTCGGTATACATTTCAAACGAAGGGATATCCGGATTTGCTCCCAACGAAGCCATAACAGCATTGGCGATATTCCCCACACCCGATTGGATAGGCAGGAATTCTGCAGGTACGCGGCCCGATTTGATTTCTTCTACCAGGAACGAAGCCACGTTGGCACCAATCTGATCGGTAATGGCATCGGTAGGGGTAAAGCCACCTACTTCGTCGTTGCGGTTTGTTTCAACAATACATAAAATCTTGGAAGGATCCACTTTCAATACTGTTGACCCGATGCGGTCCGATGGGGTATAGATGGATATCTCGCGACGGTAAGGAGGATCAAGGGGTTGGTACACATCATGGAAACCGCGAAGTTCCTTTGGATGGTTGTGGTTCAGTTCTACAATAATGTGATCGGCCAGTTGGGCAATGGTTGGGGAGATACCTACTCCGGCAGTTAAGACCAATTCTCCGTCGGCAGTAATGTCGCAGACTTCGATAATGGCAAATTTTGGTTTAGGCATAAACCCATAGCGTAATTCCTGGGCCAGCATCGAAAGGTGCATGTCGAAATACGGAGCACGCTCAGCATTCAGGGCTACCCTTAAATCTTTGTTCGATTGGTAAGGGGTGCGGAATAAAATGGCATTAGCACGAGCCAGTGCACCGTCCAGTGAGTCACCGGTAGAAGCTCCGGTATACATTCCGATTTTAAATTCTTTTCCTTCGGCATGATAAGCTTCTGCACGTTTGGCAATAGCTGTTGGAACTTCTTTTGGGCATCCGGCTGGTGTAAATCCACTGAATCCGACAATATCGCCATCGTTCACATAGCTTGCTGCCTCTTCGGCAGTCACAAATTTGTAAGGTAGTTGCATTTTTGAGTTATTTTTCAATTTTTCTATTTCCCTGAAAATAAGATTGTTGATTTGATGAATCTCCTGTTTAAAGTTGATTTTATTTCCCATCTCAATTTGAGCGCAAAATTACCAAATAAAATCCAATTAAAGTAGGGAAATGCCAACTAATTAAAGAAATATTTCAGTAATGATTTTTGCCTTTATCAGGAGGTTGATAATGGCTCCGTTCAGTGCCTTAAAACCATTTCGTTGTACCCTGACAAATTCTGAAAGGTCTTCGACGCTTTCAGGTTTGTTTCCTGCAACCTTTCAGCGTGTTTTCACCGGAAAAAGTTTGTTTTTAGAAGCTCCTGAATTTCACTTCCGGTAGCTTTATTATCGTTAAAGCCGGCGATGAAAAAGGTATTCATTTGTTCGGTGTTGAGAGAGGGTTCATTGAGGGTTCATTGAGGGTTGAGAGAGGGTTCATTGAGGTAAACCCCTCTGAACCCTCAATGAACCCTCTCTCAATCCCCATTAAATCCTCTTTATACCTAAAACAAACCCATACCGGCATAAAAAGGACTACCAACCCCGGTTAAGGTTGGTAGTCCTGAAAAAAGAAATTAAAGGTTTAAATTCAGATTTTCTTTTCTAATTTTCGTTCTATGGTAAAGTCAGCAGTACTGATCTTAGCAATAAACACTCCCCGGGGTAAGATGCTCACAGAGATTTGTTCATTCTCAACGATCCTTTTTGTAAACAGGACCCTGCAATGTAAGTCGCTGATAGTTATCAAAGCGGTGTCCTCCAGTCCTGTAATCTGAAAATAGTCGGTGGCAGGATTTGGATGCAACCGGATCACAGGATTTTTGGCTGTGAGTATGCCGGGAGTTTTCAATTCATTGGGATTAGTCATAGGGATAGGTGTAAATTTAGTTGTACGCAGATGTTGAAACAATAACAGTTTTTTCCGGGCCAATGTTTTATACCTGTACTAATTTATTGGCTCTTTAATTTGAAGGCGAATTAATATTCTAGAGCTGCTTCCTATTGGTAAGGTATTGGTTTTGATTTTTTGATTTATGCGGTCTGTTGATGCAATGTTATGAAATACTTTTAACTTAGCATGCCATATTGCCAGTTATACCCACTCTTTTTTATGGAAGACACCTTATTCCTTCCACATGAAAATACATGCCTGAATAAGGTATTTATTTTGAATTATCAATAAACTTAAAAAAACAGCCTTAAAAAGTATTATTCAAAAAAAAATGCGGATATTTGTATTGACGTTAACTCGTATAAATATTCAATATAACTCATTAATAATTAACTTATGAATGCAAATGATATCCGCCAGTTGGAGCCAAAAGGGCTGTGGCAAAATTTCTATAGCCTGACGCAGGTGCCGCGTCCTTCGCATAAAAAAGAAGAGATCGGTGCTTTTCTGGTAAATTTCGGTAAATCACTTGGCTTGGAAACCATCCAGGATGAAATCGGGAATGTACTGGTACGCAAACCGGCTACCCCGGGCATGGAAAACCGCAAGACAGTGGTATTGCAGGCGCACATGGATATGGTGCCTCAAAAGAACAGCAGCGTGCCTCATGATTTCCAGAAAGATCCGATTGATGCCTATATCGATGGGGATTGGGTTACTGCCCGCGATACTACCCTGGGAGCAGATAACGGAATCGGGCTGGCAGCAGCAATGACCGTACTGCAGTCGAAAGATATCAAGCACCCGGCCATTGAAATGTTTATTACCGTGGATGAAGAAACCGGTATGTTTGGGGCATTCGGACTTCAACCGAATGTGTTGAAAGGCGATATCCTGATCAATATGGATTCGGAAGACGAAGGTGAATTGTATGTCGGTTGCGCCGGTGGTATTGATGGAGACATCACGTTCCGTTACAAGGAGGTGGAAGTGGAAGAAGGTGATGTAGCCTTGAAAGTTTCTTTGACAGGCCTGAAAGGTGGCCACTCCGGGGTGGATATCCACCTGCAACGTGGAAATGCCAACAAACTGATGTTCCGCTTTTTGAAAGATGCGGTAGCTGATTACGAAGCCCGCCTGGCCAGTATTGATGGAGGCAGCCTGCGTAATGCTATCCCACGCGAAGCTTTTGCTGTGATCACCGTTCCTGAAGAAGATGTCGATGACCTGATTGACTTTGTAAAGGAATACGAGGATCTGTTTATTGAAGAATACAAGGGAGTAGAAGATAAAATTTCATTTACTGTGGAACAGGTGGAATTGCCGACAGGTTTGATTCCCGAAGAAGTGCAGGACGACCTGATCAACGGCGTAACTGCCTGTCCGAATGGCGTGATGCGTTTTATCCCTGAATTGCCTACAGTAGTTGAAACTTCGAATAACCTGGCCATTATCAAATCTGATGGCAGCTCAATTATCCTGCGTGCGCTTATGCGTAGTTCTGTAGAATCACGGAAAGAAGAACTTGCTTCGATGGTGGAAAGTGTATTCCTGTTGGCAGGTGCCAAAGTGGATCTTGTAGGTGGGTATCCTGGCTGGAAACCAAACCTGGATTCTCCTATCCTGAAACAAATGACCAAGGTGTACGAAGATAAATACGGAAAGACACCTAAGGTAATGATTATCCATGCCGGTCTGGAATGCGGAATCCTGGGAACACACTATCCTCAAATGGATATGATTTCCTTTGGCCCGACTATCCGTTACCCGCATTCACCGGATGAAAAGGTAAACATTGCAACCGTTGCTAAATTCTGGGATTACCTGTTGGCTACACTTGAAAATATACCTGTAAAATGACCCCCGTGCCCCCTAAAGGGGGTGTTGGCTTATTCCCAATCAATAATATTTATAAATCAGAATCCTTATCCCCCTTCAGGGGTTAGGGGTTCTTGTTATTTAAATTCATATGAAGAAAAACTTTCTAATTCTCGCTATTCTTTTATCTCCTGCTTTTGCTTTTGCCCAAAAAGATACAACCGCAGTTGACACATTTAAATTTACCATAGTAAAACAAAACAAGATTACACCCGTAAAGAACCAGGCAAGTTCAGGGACCTGCTGGAGCTTTTCAGGATTAGGGTTCTTTGAATCGGAACTGCTACGCATGGGCAAGCCCGAAGTGGACCTGTCGGAAATGTTTGTAGTTCATCATTCTTATTCCGATAAAGCGGACAAATATGTACGCATGAACGGTACCATCAACTTTGCCGAAGGCGGATCGTTCTATGATGTAGTATATGTCCTTAAAAATTACGGTATTGTTCCCGACACGGAAATGAACGGCCTGAATTACGGGGAAGAAAAGCACAAGCATGCCGAACTGGATGCGCTGACTAATGCCTATGTGAAGGTAATTGTGTCAAACCCGAATAAAAAGCTTTCTACGGCATGGAAAACAGGCTTCGAGGGAATTCTGGATGCCTATATCGGACAGTGCCCGAAAGAATTTATAGCCGATGGCCAGAAACAGACTCCCCTGTCGTACGAACAATCGCTTGGATTGAACATGGACGATTATGTATCCCTGACTTCGTTTACACACCACCCTTTTTATACTAAGTTTCCTGTTGAAATACCTGATAACTGGCGTTGGTCAGATTCGTACAATATTCCATTGGACGAACTAATGAATGTGTTTGACAATGCCATTAGCAAAGGTTATTGCGTTGCCTGGGCGTCGGATGTAAGCGAAAAAGGCTTTACCCGCAAAGGTATAGCGGTGGACCCTGAAACAAAAGTAACTAACCTGCCGGGCACCGATCAGGCTAAATGGTTGAACATATCCCAGAAAGATATTGATGAAAAGATTTATAAAGTAACCGGGCCGCAACCTGAGATCAAGGTGACACCTGAAATCCGCCAGGCAGGGTTTGATAATTACCAGACTACTGATGACCATGGCATGGTAATCTTCGGAACTGCCAATGACCAGAACGGTACAAAATACTACATGGTTAAAAACTCATGGGGTACCGATTCAAAATACAAAGGGATCTGGTATGCCAGCGAAACATTCGTAAAACATAAAACCATTGATATCCTGGTGCATAAAGATGCTATTCCTAAAGAAATTCTTAAGAAACTGGGGATTAAATAATTCAAAATGCATAATTCATAATTAATTGTGGACTAAAGATTACATTCAATTATGAATCATATGGAAACAGAACAGGCTGTCAATCGACAGCCTGTTCTGTTTCTTCTTACTACCTATTATAAACAGCCTACTTCTAAGCGTGATGGCTTTCAAGGTGAAGTATTTTATAAAATTGAAAATTGAATAAAAAATCTTTTATATAATGCTTGTATTCAAATCAGTAGCTGTTTTTGCTGCAAATTGCAAGTTAAACTTTCAATATGCATGATTATATTCTTAGAGACATTGAAAAAGCACAGTCTTTTCATTTCGGAAAGCCTGTGCTTCTTCTACCTACTACTTTCTACCTACTACTTTCTACCTACTAGTAAGCATGTTCGTCTCCATTAACGTCCTCAATATCAATCCGCTTCTTCTCCATAGCGCGCCAGGCAATAAAGATATAGATCAGTACCACCGGAATAAACAACGATACAAGCGACATGGCTTTCAGTGTGAATTCACTGGAGGAGGCATTAAAGATGGTCAGGGAGCTTTGCAGGTTGATGGAAGGATAGAACGACGTATTGTTATAGCCGGTGATCAACAACAGGCTGCAAACAGTAACTACCGTACCGATTCCGGAAAACCAGATACCGCCTTTGAATTTTGGGGAAATCCATGTTCCGATAACGCCTGCCAATACGGCAACCACACCCAATAAGAACAATACCAGAATTACCGGCATTTCAATCAGGTTGGTAAAGTACTTGTATTTTTCCAGGGTGACAGTTCCTGTTGCGGCATTCACGGCATACCCTTCGGAAAACAGAGTCCAGATCACAAAGATCAGGAAGAATACCACAAACGGAATGGCGTTATACCAGAGGTATTTCCTGGAACGTGCTTCCAGGACAGGGTGGTTGAGACGGTTAATGAAGAATAATACAGCTTGTGAGCGGGCTAAAAAGAAAACCGCTAATCCCAGCATCAGGTTTCTTATGTTTAAGAGAGCTTCCAGTCCATGCCATTCATTGCCCCAGGAACTGATTACCGGTGCAAGCTGGTTGGTGATATTGCCTTTGTTCACTATGAAGTCGGAGCCGGTAAAGAAAGTTGCAATGGCTACTCCAATCAGGAAGGTGCCAAGCAGCCCGTTGATGAACAGGAAAGAGCGGTAAGTAGTTGCGCCATACACATTGCCCGGCTTAGACTGAAACTCATACGAAACAGCCTGGATAATAAAGCAAAACAGGATAGCCATCCACACCCAGTAAGCCCCTCCAAAGCTGGTAGAGTAGAAGAGAGGGAAGGAGGCGAAGAAAGCACCCCCGAAAGTGACCAATGTCGTAAAGGTGAATTCCCATTTGCGGCCAAGTGCATTGACAAGCAAACGACGTTCGTCTTCTGTTTTAGACAATGAAAACAACAAGGTCTGCCCACCCTGTACAAAGAGTAAAAAAGCCAGTATGCCTCCCAATAGGGATATCAGGAACCACCAGTAATGTTGTAGGAATGAATATGTAATCATGATTTAGAAGTTTAAAGAGTTTGAAGTTTGAAGTTTGCAAAGTTCAGTGTTCCGCGTTCCGCGTTCCGTGTTGAGGATTAGATTCTTTCTGCCATTGGAATGAGCGAATAAACCAATTTCTCAATCAACCAGTTAACCAGTTAACCAATCAACCAGTTAACCAATTAACCAGTCAACTAATTACTATGGCCTTCGGGGCCTTTCTTGATTTGTTTCAGCATAATTCGTATCTCAGCCAGTAACAGGGCTGTAAATAGAAACAGGAACAGGAAGAAGGTGATCATAACCGAAGTCGACGATATGTGCGAGATCGCAGCATTCAATGGTAATACATCCTGTATGGCCCACGGTTGTCGGCCAACTTCTGCTACTGCCCAGCCTAATTCGCCTGCCACATATCCAAGCGGGATGGTCCATACACAAACCCACAACAGCCAGGTAGCTTTTTGTATCTGTTTTACATTTACATAATAAACGACTAATCCAAATAAAACAATAAAATAAAAGCCCAGCATAACCATGATGTGGAATGAATAGAAAACAGTTGGGACGTTAGGAATCATAGTCTCAACTTTATCAATGTATCCATATCCGAACTGTGGGTAATTTAATTTCAATTCAGCTTTAAGAGCCCTGGCACTCAGTGTATCTTTAGCTGTCATTGCCTTTTGATAAGCTGCCAGCGATTGTATGGCTGCTTTCCCGCGAGCTTGTTTTTCAAGGAATGAAAGGGCTACCCCGTTCTTTGTTTGATAACCTCCATCCAGGATGTTGCTGATGCCCGGAACGAATGCATTGATATCACGCTGGCTAAGCAGGGAGAGCATGGATGGAATCTCAATTTTAAAAAGAAATGGATCGTTGGAATCGTTGTAGACTTTCTTTGCAGGATTCAGGATCCCTATAGCAACCAGGCCTGCCTTTGTCTTGCCCTGGTAGAGGCCTTCCATGGCTGCCAGTTTCATAGGTTGCCGTTGTGATACATTGTAGGCAGACCCATCACCAGTATAGGCAATCAGTAACGTAGATACCAATCCGAAGATTGCAGCTACCATCATGCTTCTCAATGCAAAATCAACTTCGCGTTTCTTAAGCAGATACCAGGCACTGATACCCATAACAAACAATCCACCCATGACCCAGCCCGATAATACAGTGTGGAAGAACTTATTCATGGCAACCGGTGAAAGCAGGATGCTCCAGAAATCAATCATTTCATTTCGAACTGTATCCGGGTTGAACTCCATGCCTACCGGATATTGCATCCATGCATTCGCCACCAGGATCCATAATGCTGATAAGGTTGCCCCCAAAACAGTTAGCCAGGTAGAGGCCAGGTGGAATTTCTTGCTGACTTTCTTCCATCCAAAGAACATTATGGAGATAAAAGTAGCTTCCATAAAGAATGCCAGGATAGCCTCAATGGCAAGCGGTGCCCCGAATATGTCCCCCACAAACCAGCTGTAGTTCGACCAGTTGGTGCCAAACTCGAATTCAAGGATAATGCCTGTGGCAACACCAATGGCAAAGTTGATCCCGAACAGCGTCATCCAGAACTGGGCTGCTTTTTTCCATTCTTCCTTACCGGTCCTGACATACAGGGTTTCCATAATCGACATAATGACCCCCAGCCCTAAAGTGAGCGGTACAAATAGCCAGTGGTACATAGCTGTCAGTGCAAATTGTGCCCTCGACCAATCCACTAATGTTGCATCCAATAAATTCATAATTTTTTAATGTGTTTAATTTAGCTTAGAAAAATTGAGTTAATCAATGATATTTATGTCTTTGTCCTTTATCTTCAGTCTTAATTCTTGGCTCTTAATTCTTTCTATCAATAAGTTCCTGTCTGACGTGATCTGCCTTACTTTTATCATCCTTGAAATTGGAATTCAGGTAATTAGGAAAGAAAAAGACCCGTAATATGGCAAACATGATAAATAACTTGATCAGGACCAGAATCCATAGGGTTTTGCCCACTGTCATTGCCCTAAAGCCATCACGGTAAAAAGTAAACGGTTTATATAAAATGGAAGGAATTCTCATCGTGCTTATTTGCAAAATACAACAACAAAACTTAGAGAATACAAAAATATCAATAAATTTGGTATAATTACAAAAACGTAGACATTTTTATTAATTATTTTTTCAAAAAGGATATTATTTTATGCAAACAGATACTTTATTGGATATTTCAGGAATTATGATTACAAAAAGCCCCGGTAAGATTCTCTCTTACCGGGGCTTTTAAAATATGTCTGTATCTGGCTAGTTTCCTATTTCAGAAAGGAACTTAACACGTACCAATCGGACTTCTGTTTCACTGTAGTCATTTTCTCCCAGTTCATCCAAGGCAGCTTCAATCTTGTCGGTCTCCGCAGAACTGAAGTATTCGAATATCTCGTCAATATGATCCGGGTCCATCACTTCGTTCAGAAAGTAATCGATATTGATTTTAGTGCCAGAATAAACAATTGCTTCAATCTCGTCGAGCAATTCGAAGATATCCAGTCCTTTCGACAGTGCGATATCGTCCAGTGCAATTTTACGGTCGATAGCCTGAATGATGGATACTTTCAGCTTCGACTTGTTGGCAACGGTACGCACCCTTAAATCTTCCGGGCGAATGATTTCGTTTTCCTTGACATGTTCCTTGATAACTTTCAGGAACTCTTCACCATACCGTTTTGCCTTTCCGGCACCTACTCCCGGAATGTTTTGCAATTCGTCCATGGTAATCGGGTAGCTGGTAGCCATAGCTTCCAGCGAAGGATCCTGAAAGATTACAAATGGAGGTACTTCCAGTTTCTTCGATAGTTTCTTGCGAAGGTCTTTCAGGATAGAGAACAATACATCATCGGCGGCACAGGTGCCTCCTGCACTTCGTGCACCGGCGTCTTCCTCCTCATCTTCAAAATCCGTGTCCTTGACAATCGGGAATGGCTGAGGTTTTTTAAGATACGCTTTCCCACTTGGGTTAAGCCGTAACAATCCGTAATTCTCAATATCTTTCGATATGAATCCGGCAATCATCGCCTGCCGTATTACAGCATGCAGCAATCGTTCATCTTCATCGGACGCCGAACCGAAGTTCTCAAGCTCATCGTGTTGATACGATTTCACATCCGATGTTTCATTACCTTTCAGGATATCTACTATGTGTTCGGCTTTGAATTTTTCCTTCACCAGCAGTATCGTTTCTAATACCAGGGACAATAGCTCTTGCCCTTCAATTGTTTTTCGTGGTTTCATACAGTTGTCACAACATCCGCAGTTATCTTCCAGATAGTCTTCTCCAAAATAATGAAGCAGTAATTTCCGGCGACACACTGAAGATTCAGCGTAAGCTTGTGTTTCCAATAATAGTTGATTGCCTATTTCCTGCTCGGCAACAGGCTTGCCTTGCATAAATTTGCGTAATTTATCTAAATCTTTATAAGCGTAGAAAGCAATACATTGTCCTTCTCCACCATCACGTCCGCCACGACCTGTTTCCTGGTAATAACCTTCCAGGCTTTTGGGCATATCGTAATGCAACACATAGCGTACGTCGGGTTTGTCAATCCCCATCCCGAATGCAATGGTTGCAACTATAACATCTACTTTTTCCATCAGGAAGCTGTCCTGGTTGCTGCTCCTGACAATAGTCTCCATTCCGGCATGATACGGAAGCACCGAAATGCCGTTCATACGCAGTGTCTCGGACAGTTCTTCCACCTTCTTACGGCTCAGACAATAGATGATGCCTGATTTGCCTGACTGTGAACGGATGTATTTGATGATATCCTTATCGACATTGGCTGTCTTCGGGCGTACTTCATAATACAAATTCGAACGGTTAAACGAGGACTTGTATACCTGAGCATTCAGCATACCCAGGTTCTTCTGGATATCATGCTGCACTTTTGGTGTTGCGGTTGCTGTCAGTGCAATCAGTGGTGCAACACCTATGTCGTTTATGATCGGGCGTATCCTGCGGTATTCAGGACGGAAATCATGTCCCCATTCCGAAATACAATGCGCTTCGTCCACCGCATAAAACGATATCTTCAGTTGTTTTAAAAATTCTATGTTTTCTTCCTTGGTCAGTGATTCAGGGGCAACATACAATAGTTTTGTTTTTCCTGACAGGATATCCGCTTTTACCAGGTCAATGGCCTGACGGGTTAAGGACGAATTAATAAAGTGTGCTATGCCATCTTCCTCACTAAAGTTACGCATGGCGTCGACTTGATTTTTCATCAGTGCAATCAACGGCGAAATAACAATAGCTGTTCCTTCCATCATTAATGAGGGCAACTGATAGCATAATGACTTTCCACCTCCTGTGGGCATCAACACAAAAGTGTCGTTGCCATCCAGTACATTTTGAATAATCGCTTCCTGGTTTCCTTTAAAATTATCGAAACCGAAGTTCTTTTTCAACTGCGCAGTTAATGCAGATAGTTTAGCCATATCAGAATCTTGTGTAAAAAATGAATGCGAAAGTAGTATTTATTGTCGAATTAAACGCATTGATTAATATGTTTTTTTATTGTATATTGCAAATAAACACTAAAACAACCTATGAATCAATTTTTCTTTTCTCTAACAAAAATAGAAACAGATTTTAAATATACAACATCTTTTGCAAAAAAAAACAGGATATTAACTAATATATTTAGTCAATATCCTGATGATTATACTTAAATACTTGTTTATAAGAATAATAAGTATTCCTGTTTATGCAATCTTTAACCTGTTTACATTCGTCTTTTCGATCTTGCTCTGGGCATAGGGTAGTGAAATCTCTAATTTGTTTAAATTCTTCGAAGGCATTTCGAACATTTCATCCATCATGATGGTTTCTGTGATCGAACGTAACCCACGTGCTCCGAGTTTAAACTCAATAGCTTTATCTACAATATATTCCAATACATCCTCATCAAATATCAATTCGATTTTATCCATTTGGAATAATTTGGAGTATTGCTTAATAATTGAATTTTTTGGTTCTGTCAATATCCTGCGAAGTGCACTCCGGTCAAGTGGTTCCAGATATGTCAGGATTGGCAGACGTCCAATGATTTCAGGGATTAAACCGAATGATTTCAGGTCCTGAGGTGCAATATACTGAAGCAGGTTGTGTTTGTCCACCTGTTCGTTTTCTTTCGCTGCATTGTATCCTACAACACGGGTATTCAACCGTGAGGCAATCTTTTTCTCAATACCATCAAAGGCACCCCCACAGACAAAAAGTATGTTCTGAGTATTTACAGCAATCATTTTCTGGTCCGGGTGCTTGCGCCCTCCCTGAGGTGGAACGTTTACCACAGCGCCTTCCAGCAGCTTTAGCAGTCCCTGTTGTACGCCTTCACCGCTTACATCACGGGTGATGCTTGGATTATCACCTTTACGGGCAATTTTATCAATCTCATCAATAAAGACAATCCCACGTTCTGCAGCTTTTACATCATAATCGGCCACCTGCAGCAGGCGGGTCAGGATGCTTTCAATATCTTCACCCACATAGCCTGCTTCGGTCAACACAGTAGCATCAACAATTGCAAAGGGCACATGTAGTTTCTTGGCAATGGTGCGTGCCAATAACGTTTTTCCTGTTCCGGTGGAACCCACCATGATGATGTTTGATTTCTCAATTTCCACATCGTCATTGGTATTTTCCTGCATCAACCGTTTGTAGTGGTTATATACGGCTACCGATAAATATCTTTTTGCCTCATCCTGCCCGATCACATACTGATCGAGGTATTCCTTGATTTCAACAGGTTTCGGCAGTAATTCTTTTTGAAGGTTTGGAAGATTCGATTTCTTGGTAAGGTTTTCTTTTACAATATCCGCTGCCTGAACAGCACATTCATTGCAAATATGAGCCCCGTCCTGACCCATGATAAAGAAATCAACCTGCGACTCAGGACGTCCGCAAAAGCTGCAATGCTTGGTATTTTTAGCCATGTTTATTTATTGTTCCGCGTTCCACAGTCCGTGTTCTGTGTTTGCGTTCGTGATTAGAAATTGTTTTTGTTTTTAATGTTTAAACTTAAAGTACTGAAGTCTCTAGTACTAAATATTTATGTATTTAAAAAGTTTGGAATCGTAATGATTTGTTATCCAATGCTATTTAGTTTACATTTATTTCTTGAGTATCTGCTCAAGTTCATTAATATATTTAAGTGCTGAGCCAATTAATGGTCGAACTTCCTCTTCGGTCAGGTTGTATAAATCATCGTAATCTCCCGTTTGTCTTAATTCAAAAATCTGGAATAGAATCTGGACTGTTCCTTTGAAACGATACCTTTAATTACAAAGTTTAAACCGAATAGCCTGATTACACCTGCATGGGTCTGTGCAGTATGTCCATTGTAGATAAGTAAGGCAGAGGTCATATAATAACAAGCATAGTATAACCTGTTTATTACTGCATTCCAATAACCCAATTGAGCTATTCCTTCTGCTTCTTTCCAGGTTTCTTTCGCTTTTTGAATTCTGTAAAATACGACTGCATCCCTTTCTTCATCAGTTAAACTCATAATTCAATTCCCTCTTTTTCAATGTTTTTATAAAAAGGAGTAAAACTACGTTTCTTCCATTCTTTTATTGTATAGAGTTTCGGGCTGAATTGCTCACCTTCTTTCCATCCAAGTTCACAAAGTGGGTAAGCGATACGGTCAAAATCGGTAGATTCGATTTTAGGTTTGTCTAGTAAAATCAGTAGATCCCAATCCGAGTCTTCGTGTGCTTCACCACGCGCCCTTGAACCAAAAAGAATTACTTTTCCTTCCGGTTCAATTGATAATAATACGCTTTTAATAGAATTATATAATTCTTCTTTCGTACTTTTCATGGGTTACTAATTGAACGTTCCTTGTTTGAAAAGTTTGATGAGTTTGAAAGGTTTGAAGAGTTTGAAGTTTGATTTTTGCATTGGTTGAATAATCGCTTGTCGCACATTCTTCAACCTTTCAAACCTTTCAAACTTCAAACTCTTCAAACAACTCTTTACAAGCTCTTTTTCTTTTCGTTGAATAATACTTTATCAATCATTCCGTATTCCAATGCTTCTTCAGCTGTCATCCAGTAGTCACGGTCGGAATCTTTTTCGATACGTTCAAATGGATTGTGCGAGTGATCGGCAATGATCGTGTATAGTTCTTTCTTGAGTTTCTGTATTTCGCGGGCAGTGATTTCGATATCCGAAGCCTGTCCCTGTGCACCACCCATTGGTTGGTGAATCATAATACGTGAATGTTTCAGTGCCGAGCGTTTACCTTCTGCTCCGGCTACCATTAGTACTGCTCCCATGGAAGCGGCCATACCGGTGCAGATAGTTGCCACATCCGAACTGATAAACTGCATGGTATCGTAGATTCCAAGTCCTGCATAAACCGAACCTCCCGGAGTGTTCAGGTAAATGGAGATATCTTTGCCCGGATCGGAAGAATCAAGGTACAGCAGTTGTGCCTGGATCACATTGGCGGTATAATCGTCTACCTGGGTGCCCAGAAAGATAATACGATCCATCATTAAACGGGAAAATACGTCCATTTGTGTCACGTTCAATTGACGTTCTTCCAGGATAGAAGGAGAAATATAGTTGACATCATTGGTGATGCTGGTATATTTGTCTAATGCCAATCCATTCATTCCAAGATGTTTGGTCGCATAATTGCGGAAATCGTTGTTGTTCATATTAAATAAGTTTGAAGTTTAAAGTCTCTAGTTTGAAAAGTTTGTAGTTTGAAAGGTTTGAAAGGTTTTATGCTTGAAAAGTTCATTTCCTGGTAAACCGATTCTGTACTACGTATTCAATTCGAAAAGTACTTGTTGTAGGTTATTGTCAATTTATATGCCAATCATAAACCAGTCAAGTTTCATATCCTCCTTCTCTGACATTCTGTCACTTTGTTATCAGTTTCTCTCATCATATCTTAATATCATGCAATCATATCTCTTTCGATCATATCATGAAATCATATCATGCAATCGTATCTTGAAATAATATCTCTTCATATCCTAAAAGCGAAAAAGGCTTTTAACCTTTCCTAAAAAAAGAAACAAAGATACGACTGTTTTGTTTTATTTTTTAGCAGTTAAAAGCCTTTTCGGCAAAATGAGTGAAGAAAGTCTTATTTTTCTTCAAACATCTTGTTGAATTCTTCGATGGTAATTTCCTTGTTTTCCAGTTTCACGGCTTCTTTTACTGCAGCCAGTACTTTTTCTTCAGAAACTTTATCCATGATGTTCCTGAAGGTTTCTTCTTTCTTCATCATGTCCTTGGCATAATTGGCAATTATTTCATCGTCCATGCCAATCATTCCGTATTGTGCAAATTGCGCTTTTGCCATTTTGCGGGCATAACCATCAATATCTTCTTTCTCAACCTTCACATCGTTGGCTTTTTCCAGTTTGTTCTTGATCAGTTGCCATTTCAGGTTATCAATCATTTTTGGAAAATCTTCTTCCAGTGTTTCCGGGGTGATGTTCTCGTTTGAGGATAATACCCAACGTTTCAGGAATGCATCAGGGAAAGCCAGGTCGTTGTATTTCTCAACAAGCATTTTCTGTGCGTCAACCCCGAATTTATATTCGCTGTCTGCATTCAGGTTTTCCTGTATGTTTTCTTTGATTTTTGCACGGAATTCTTCTTCAGTAGCAACAACTCCATCGCCGTATACTTTGTCGAATAATTCCTGGTTGATTTCAGATTCGTGGTAACGGGTGATGCTTTCAATCTTAAACTGAAATTCAGAAGTGATTTCTTTGGCAGCTTCTTTCGATATTTTCAACATAGAGCTGATTTCAGTCTCATTCTCGAATGCCAGTGACGGGTTGAAGGTAATGATATCTCCTTTTTTTGCACCGACAAAAAGTGCTTTCTGGGCATCATCTTTCATATAAGCAGCAGTCAGGGTAGCATCTGTTACTTTAAGTCCTGATTCGTTTACTTTGCCGTCTGCCATTTCAAGCAATTCGCCTTTCAACATATCTTTTTCTTCTACAACCTCTTCCTGAATGTATTTGCCATAACGACCGGTATACGATTTCACCTGATTTTCAATCATTTCGTCGCTAACGGTGATGGTATAGAATTTTACTTTATCTTTCTTTGTCAGTTCTACCTCAAATTCAGGAGCAATACCTAAATCAAATACGAATTCGAAATCTTCCTGATTGTCGAAATCAATTGGTTTTTGCTCTGTCATGTTCGGCAGCGGTTCACCAAGCACGTTCACATCGTTTTCGCGGATGTAGTTGTACAGGCTGTCAGAAACCATTTTGTTGATTTCTTCGGCAACCATTTGTTTTCCGTACATTTTCTTGATTAAACCGGCTGGCACCATACCCGGACGAAAACCCGGAATGTTTGCTTTCTTGCGGTAATCGCGCAATTTCTTATCTACTTGCTCTGTGTAATCTGCTTTTTCAATGAGTAATGTGACTACTGCATTGCTTTGATCGAGGTCTTTTCTGACAATATTCATATTTATAATAATAGAGTAATTTTAAGAACTTTATCTTTTTCAATTGGGGTGCAAAGGTACGAAAAAAAGAGATAAGTAGTACAATATACCCTTAAAAAAATCTAAATCCCTCAAAATTGAATGACAGATAGTTACATGATGGCAAGCTGAAACCTAAATAGGACAGTATCCTTATGGTTCCGGTGTTGCACCCCATTTCAAAATCAATCCGTATTTTTTATTCCTGAAAAGGAGTGCAATCAATCCTTCCAGTGCCTGCTCCATTTTAATATTGACCCGTGCGGTAAATCGAGTGATGGTTATTAAATAAACATCTTGAAACCGATAACATGAAACTTCTTTTGGGATGTCTTGATCCTATCTTCAGGATGTCTTTGTATTATTTAATTTAAGTCATAGTTAGAATTTAAATATAATATAGATATCATAACTTATCAATGATATGATATATATAAGTTATATCTAAGATACATCTAAGATACATCTAAGATACAACTAAAACATCCTGGTGATATGATGAAGAAAAGTAAAAACGCCGGACCAGTTTAAGGGAACAAAAGAAGCGTTGTTTTTTCAAGACAGACCTGACATCGTCGAAGACATGTCAGCGTCAAAATTTTTAATCCGTTAACGCTGTCATGTGCAAGCACGATGACAGGTTTGTAATTTGTAATTCATAGGGTTGGGCTACAGCTCATTCTTAAAATAAGAAAAAGGAGATAGGAATAAAAAAAGGAGTGAATCGATAAGATTCACTCCTTTTTAATAGATATATTTTAATCAAATCTCTTTTAAAACAAATAGACCAGGTTTACTGAATACACATGATTTGTAGTCGTTGTGGGAGTAGGCAATCCAACTATAGCAGTTGAAGTGTTCTTTAAACCCTGGCTTAAGGTAGCGCCGAACTGAATCTTTTTGAATAATTCAACACCGGCACCAACATTATAGCCGTAATCCAGATGATCCTTCAGGGTGGTAAAGGTTGTATTTTGTGTGCTGTTAGTGGTTTCATCCACTGTCTTGCCACTCAAGGCATAGCCTCCGTATAAACCACCAAAGCCATAGACTCCGATAAACCCCAGTACAAAATGATAGCGTAAGTTCAAGGGGACTTCCAGGTAATTTAATTCCTTGTACCCCTGTTTAATTACGTTCTCAATACTGGTACTATCACTAAAAGAACTCCCTTTCTGCGTTAACAGTGCTCCGACCTCTATTCCTAAACCTGATTTCTTTGGCATTGCCTGATAAACTAATCCAATCTGATAGCCGGTTAAATTCGCAGAATTAAAACCTGCCTTCATGTCGGACTGACTAAAAGAATTAATTTCGTTTGCTACATTTACACCGGCTTTTATACCCAGTTGAGCAAACAGACCGGTTGTAAAAAACAGCGCGGCAATCAAAGAAACAAAGAGCTTACAATTCATAATCATAAAAATAATATTAAACAAGAATGCTTTTAAAACGCCTGTTTGAGTAGTATAGTATAACGGTGATGTGTAAAAGTTCTTTTAAAATAATAAAAGATAGCTGGCCTGAATGATTATTTCCGGGTCATGCGTTTACGTTCGTTCTCGTCGAGGTAAATCTTACGCATAC
Source organism: Paludibacter sp. (assembly GCA_028710415.1). GTDB lineage: Bacteria > Bacteroidota > Bacteroidia > Bacteroidales > Paludibacteraceae > Paludibacter. Next base: position 176,369 of record JAQTUE010000002.1, read on the forward strand.
GGATACAGGTTGGAGTAATTTCTACATACTCATCTTCCTTGATATATTCCAATGCTTCTTCCAGACTGAACACTACGGGTGGAATCAATTTTGCTTTATCATCAGCACCCGAGGAACGCATGTTGGTTAATTTCTTAGGTTTGGTAACATTTACTACAATATCACCTTCCTTGGCACTTTCACCAACTACCTGTCCCGAATAGATTTCATCCTGTGGGAAGATAAAGAAACGTCCACGATCCTGCAGTTTGTCCAATGAATAGGCAAATGCATTTCCACCTTCCATAGCAATGATCGAACCGTTTGCACGTTTTTCGATATTGCCTTTGTAAGGCTGGTATTCCAGGAAGCGGTGAGACATAATAGCTTCACCTGCCGAAGAAGTCAGCACAGAGTTACGCAATCCGATAATTCCACGTGATGGAATCAGAAATTCAAGTTGAATACGATCGTTAACCGAATCCATGCTCAACATTTCACCCTTGCGGATAGCTACCATTTCAATGATCTTACCGGAGCATTCTTCGGGTAAATTGATTGAAAGCTGTTCGATAGGTTCACAACGTTTGCCGTCAATTTCTTTAAAGATTACCTGTGGTTGCCCAACCTGTAATTCGTAACCTTCACGACGCATGGTTTCAATCAGAACCGACAAGTGAAGAACGCCACGTCCGTAAACGTGCCAGATATCAGATTCCAGGTTCTTTTCAACACGCAAAGCAAGATTCTTATCCAATTCTTTCATCAGACGATCGTGGATGTGACGGGAAGTCACATATTTACCATCACGGCCATAGAATGGCGAGTTGTTGATGGTGAACACCATGCTCATGGTTGGTTCGTCAATGGCAATCGGTTTCAATGGTTCCGGGTTTAGCAAGTCGCATACGGAGTCACCAATTTCAAAGCCTTCGATACCTACCAGGGCACATATATCGCCTGATTTTACTTCTGTAGCTCGGGTACGACCCAGGCCGGTAAAAGTATGCAGTTCCTTGATACGTGATTTAACGGCTGTACCATCACGTTTCACCAGGTTTACATCCATACCTTCTTTCAATGTACCACGGTGAACGCGTCCAACAGCAATACGTCCTACATACGATGAGAAATCGAGTGACGTAATGAGCATTTGTGGGGTTCCTTCCAGGTAAAGAGGTTCCGGGATATATTTAATGATGGCATCCAATAAAGGAATGATATCGGTAGTTGGTTGTTTCCAGTCTTCGGACATCCAGTTGTTTTTAGCTGAACCGTAGATTGTATGGAAATCGAGTTGTTCTTCAGTAGCATCCAGGTTGTACATCAAGTCGAAAACAGCTTCGTGTACTTCATCAGGACGACAGTTCGGTTTATCCACCTTGTTTACCACAACGATAGGTTTCAGTCCGATTTGTAATGCTTTCTGCAATACAAAGCGTGTCTGAGGCATTGGACCTTCGAAGGCATCAACCAATAAAAGGACGCCATCTGCCATGTTTAAAACCCGTTCCACTTCACCCCCGAAATCGGCGTGACCCGGAGTATCAATGATGTTGATTTTGTATCCCAGGTAGTCGATGGATACGTTTTTTGCTAATATGGTAATACCTCGTTCACGTTCCAGGTCATTATTATCCATAATTAACTCGCCGGCGTTTTCGTTATCGCGGAACAGGTGTCCTGCCAATAACATCTTATCTACCAGGGTAGTTTTACCGTGGTCAACGTGGGCAATAATAGCAATGTTTCTAATTTTTTGCATGTAACACAATCTTTTTTTTTTGAGGGTGCAAAGTTAGTCAAAATAATCCAATATCTATTTAAAATTCAAATACATCTGAGTCAGAGGGAATAAACAAGGATTTTTTAATATAAAACAGGAACCTTTTTTTTAATTTTACACGAAAAAAGGCGTCCAATGATTTGTATAATAGAAAAAAAGCTGTACTTTTGCAGTCCAATTTTAGCGTAATCTCTGACAGAATAAATAAGGTCTGTGAATATTGCGCATAATATTTATTTAAACAACGCACAATAATGGACTTAATTAAAGTTGCAGAACAAGCATTTCTGGTAGAAAAGATTCATCCAGCATTTAAAGCCGGTGATACCATTACGGTAGCTTACCGTATCATTGAAGGTACCAAGGAACGTATCCAGGAATATCGTGGTGACGTGATTAAAATTGTTGGACACGAAGGCAAAAAACGCTTTACGGTTCGTAAGATTTCAGGAAATATCGGTGTAGAACGTATTTTCCCATTGGAATCACCCTTTATCGAAAGCATTACCGTTAACAAACATGGTAAAGTACGTCGCGCTAAATTGTATTATTTACGTGCCCTTACCGGTAAAAAAGCAAGAATCAAAGAAAGACGCGTATAAATACCGACTTCTGAGAAGACATAAAAAAAGAGAAATCCTAAGACGGGTTTCTCTTTTTTTATGGAGAAAATTGGGGACAATTGGGACTTTTACGACGATGGGGCTTTAAGAGAATAGATACTTAAAAGGTTTATTGACAGAAAAGAAGTATTTAATAAATAAAAGCTTATTTTTGTTGTCCGTAATTAATGATACTTATCTCAAGGTTTCCTGTAATTGCTGTATGCATAGTTTCTGTCAACGATTAAAGAGCGTATCAGCAAAAATGAACCCATATACTTTAAATTTAAAAATGAATTATTTTAATCATAAAAGGAATATCAATGAAAAAAACAATTAAGAGTGTTTTGCTTTTTCTGACACTGTCCTGTACCACCATTATTTCAGCACAAACATCTCCACAGATTATAAATGTGGAAGGTCGTAAGACCACTTCGTTGGATGGAATCTGGAAGACGATTGTAGACCCATTCGAAAACGGTTATTATGATTATCGTCGGTTGCCATTGAAAAAAGGTGGATATGGTGAAGACAAAGATTATTTGGATAAATCTAAATTGCAGGAGTATAATTTCGCTACAGACAAAACATTATTAGTTCCAGGTGATTGGAATACACAACGTGATGAACTGTATTATTACGAAGGAACTGTCTGGTACCGAAAAAGATTCCAGTTTCAGGTAAAAGACGACAAACGCATATTCCTGCATTTTGGAGCCGTTAATTACGAAGCTATAGTTTTCGTGAACGGGGTAGAGATTGGCAGGCATATTGGCGGTTTTACTCCATTCAACTTTGAAGTGACCGGAATCATGAAGACAGGTGAAAACTCAGTAGTTGTAAAAGTGGATAACAAACGCAAGCTGGATGCCGTGCCAACCATCAATTCCGATTGGTGGAACTATGGTGGCATAACCCGTCAGGTAACCTTAATTGAAACACCGGCTACTTTTGTCAGGGATTATTATGTCCAGCTTAAAAAAGGAGATAAAAACACCATCAGTGGTTGGGTTCAACTGGATGGAAAACAATTGAATAAAACCCTGAAAGTTGAAATTCCGGAATTAAAAGTAGCCCAACAAGTGACTACTGATGCCAAAGGGTATGCCTCTTTTGAAGTAAAAGCCAAACCTGCTTTATGGACACCCGAAAGTCCAAAACTATATTCTGTCAGTATCAAAGTTGACGATGAAATACTTGCTGATGAAATTGGTTTCAGGACTATTGAAACCAAAGGAACCCAGATTTTATTGAATGGAAAGCAGGTATTCCTGCGTGGAATCTGTATTCATGAAGAAGCTGCCTTCCGCAATGGCAGGGCATATTCGAAGGAAGAAGACATTACTTTGTTGCAATGGGCCAAGGATATGGGTTGTAATTTTGTACGTTTAGCCCACTATCCGCACAATGAACAAATGGTACGACAGGCTGAGCGGCTAGGACTTCTGGTTTGGTCGGAAATACCGGTATACTGGACTATCCAGTGGGGTAATCCTGAAACCTATAAGAATGCTGAAGCCCAGCTAACTGATAATATCACACGTGATAAAAACCGAGCAAATATCATTATCTGGTCAATAGCAAACGAAACGCCTCATGGTGATGAACGCCTGAGTTTCTTAACCCGACTAGCTACTAAAGTACGTGAGCTTGATCCTGTCAGGTTGGTAGGTGCCGCTATGGAAAAGGAAGAAGTAAAACCCGGCTTGATGACCGTGAACGATCAATTGAGCAAGGTAATGGATGTGCTTAGTTTTAATCAATATGTAGGTTGGTATGACGGACTTCCTGAGAAATGCGACCGGGTTAACTGGACTTTCTCTGAACAGAAACCGGTTATCATCAGCGAATTTGGAGGTGATGCATTGTATGGTTTAAAAGGTGGATTGACCGATCGTTTCTCAGAAGACTATCAGGAAGATCTTTACATTCGCAGTGTGAATATGCTGAAACGTATTCCCGGACTTGCCGGAACAACACCCTGGATTCTGAAAGACTTCCGCTCACCACGCCGTCAGCTGCGTGATATACAGGATGATTTCAACCGTAAAGGACTGGTTTCTGACAAAGGCCAGAAAAAGAAAGCTTTCTTTGTGATGCAGAAATGGTACGAGGAACTTAAAGAACAATATAAATAAAGCGTCATTAAATAAAATTCTTTGTTATTTTTATTCAACAAATCAATATCACTTTATGAAACGAAATTATCTGACCCTTATTATCAGTTTAAGCTGTTTGCTGGGGATTGCACAAAACACGCCTCAAAAAAAAGCAATTTATCAGAGCATGCAGAAGGTTGCCGATTGGCAGTTAAAACATTTCGAAGAACAGGTAAAAGAAGGAACTCAATATAAAAACTCACATGCCTATTGGTCCTGGACAAATGGTGCCATGTATCTGGGTATGCTTGATTGGGCTAAGTTAAGTAAGGATGAATCCTATTTCAAATTTTTAAAATCAATCGGGGAGAAAGAAGCCTTCAATCCCGGACCTAATTTATTTCATGCGGATGATATTTGTGTGAGTCAACTTTATCTTGAGTTGTTTGCCAGATACAAGGATTCAGCCATGATAAAACCAACTTTGAATAGAATGGATTATGTAATTGCAAATCGTTTTTTTGGAGACCTGAACTTTACACGAAAGGGAAATCAAATGCGTTGGAGCTGGTGTGATGCTTTGTTTATGGCTCCTACTGTATATGCCCGGGCATCCAGAATTACTGGTGATCCCCGGTATTTAAAGTTTATGGATGAAGAATTCAAAGTGACTTACGATACTTTATATGACCAAACTCAAAAGTTATTTTACAGGGATACCCGTTACAAGACACAAAAAGAAGCCAACGGAGAAAAAATATTCTGGGGAAGAGGTAATGGTTGGGTGATCGGTGGTTTGTGTATAATTATTGACAATTTACCTGAAAACCATCCTACCCGTCCAATGTATATTAAACTTTATAAAGATATGATAGAAAGGATTGCCGGATTACAGGATAAAAATGGTTTCTGGCATGCGAGTTTGTTAGACCCTCAAAGTTATCCTATGCAGGAAACAAGTTGTTCAGGGTTCTTTACATTTGGTTTAGCCTGGGGAATTAACAGGGGATTCCTTCCTGAAAAGAAATATAAACCAATAGCCCAAAAAGCATGGAAAGCTTTAAACTCAGCAGTACATCCTGATGGAAAACTTGGCTGGGTTCAGCCGATAGGTGCCGATCCGAAGAGTGTCACTGCTGATATGACTGAAGTATATGGTGTTGGAGCTTTCTTAATGGCAGGCTGCCAGATGTATACTCTGAAATAAACGGTATTAACCTGCAGCTCAATAAATAAGATTTTAAAATTAGCTATTTTATTAATATGAAAAAAAACAGTATTATTTCTATCGCTCTTTTTTGTGTTGTTTTTTGCCTTAGCCAGGTAAAAGCTCAAAAGGAAATTTATCTGGATGTTAATCAACCCATTGATAAACGTATTGAAAATGCCCTTTCAAAGATGACCCTGGAGGAAAAAGTTGCTATGTGTCATGCACAGTCAAAATTTAGTTCAAAGGGGGTTCCCCGTCTAGGGATCCCTGAAGTATGGACCGATGATGGCCCCCATGGGTTACGTGAAGAAGTATTCTGGGATGAATGGTCAGGTGCAAAGTGGACCAATGATTCGTGTACTGCATTTCCTGCGTTGACTTGTCTGGCAGCGAGCTTTAATCCTCAAATGTCATTGTTGTATGGAAAATCGATCGGCGAAGAAGCCCGTTATAGGAATAAAACGGTCCTTTTAGGTCCGGGTGTCAATATCTACAGGACTCCGCTCAATGGACGAAACTTTGAATACATGGGTGAAGACCCATATCTTTCTTCCCGCATGGTAGTTCCTTATATTCAGGGTGTACAGCAAAATGGAGTTGCAGCCTGTGTGAAACATTTTGCATTGAATAACCAGGAGGTAAACCGAATGACCATTAATGTGGAAGTGAGTGACCGTGCATTGCGTGAAATTTATCTACCGGCATTTAAAGCAGCTGTGGAAGAAGGCAAAGCCTGGTCGATCATGGGTTCCTACAATCAATTCAGGGGAGAACATTGCTGTCATAATGATTTGTTATTGAATAAAATATTGAAAGGTGAATGGGCTTTTGACGGAGTAGTAATAAGTGATTGGGGAGGTGTTCATAATTCCGATCAGGCAGTCAATAATGGCTTGGACCTTGAAATGGGAACTTCTACAAATGGCCTGACATCAAAAGCAACTTCAACATATGCTGAATACTACCTGGCAAATCCTTTTTTGAAAGGATTAAAGACAGGAAAATACAGCGAACAAGTTCTAAATGATAAAGTAAGACGGATCTTAAAACTCATTTTCCGAACTACTATGAGTGCGGATCGTCCGTTTGGGAAATTTGTAAGTCCTGAACATTCGGATGCAGCCCGTCAAATTGCAGAACAGGGAATAGTATTGTTGAAAAACAACAAACAATTGCTCCCAGTACAAGCCGGAAAGTATAAAAAGATTGCGGTGATTGGTGAAAATGCAACCCGAAGCCTGACAATCGGTGGTGGATCTTCATCATTGAAAGTGGCCTATGAAGTATCACCTTTACAGGCATTCACCACTAAATATGGAGCAGACCATATCGTCTACTCCAAAGGATATGCCTCAGGAAAATCAGAGTATGGAAAAGAAGCAGCATCTAAATTGAATGCCGATTCATTAATCTCAGCTGCTGTTGAAGCTGCTAAAATTGCAGATATAGTGCTGTTCGTTGGTGGTTTGAATAAGAATCATTTTCAGGATTGTGAAGGGGGTGACCGTAAGTCAATGGATATGCCATTTGGTCAGGATAAGCTGATAGCAGCTTTGTTGACTGTAAATAAGAATATAGTAGTGATTCTGAACAGTGGGAACGCAGTAGCTATGCCCTGGGTGAATGAAGTTCCTTCCATCATACAGGGTTGGTATCTTGGTTCGGAAGCCGGAACAGCCATAGCAAATGTAATCTCAGGGGATGTAAATCCGTCCGGAAAGCTTCCGTTCTCTTTCCCTAAAAAGCTGGAGGATAACGCAGCACAATCTTTTGGGAAAGAATCGTATCCGGGCGACGGTGTGAATGAAAACTACAAAGAAGATATCCTTGTTGGTTACCGCTGGTTCGATACAAAGAAGATCTCTCCACTGTTTGCATTCGGACACGGGTTGTCGTATACAACTTTTGAATATGGAAAACTAACAACTGATAAGATCAGTTATGCCTCGAATGAAACTGTAAAACTATCTTTCACCATAAAAAATACCGGAAAAGTAAAAGGTGCTGAGGCTGCACAGGTCTATATTTCGGATGTGAAATCAACTGTGCTTCGACCATTAAAAGAATTAAAAGCATTCTCTAAAGTTCAGATTGAAGCCGGTGAAAGCAAACAGGTTGAGATTAATCTGCCGGTAAAAGATTGGGCATTCTTTAATGATAAAACTCAGAGTTGGGTAGTTGAACCCGGGAAATTCATTATTATGGTTGGTTCCTCATCAGCGGATATTCGCCAAACCTTACCGGTAAATGTTATCAATGAGTAATTGATAAGATGTATATTTTCTAGATTCATTAAATTTACTGACGTAAATAATGAATTGTCTATAAAAAAAGAGGAGCTCAGCAGTTCCTCTTTTTTAATGTCCTAAAGCAGGATCATCAAATCATAAACCCTTTTCAACTTTTTGATTCATTTTAATGTTATTCAAAAAATGAGTATATTTGCACTTTTAATGAACTTATAATTTCCCTAACTACATTTAGTTGCCAACTGAAGGGAATATTAAACTAACTTACACCTAACTTTATAATTTTCAAACATGAGTTTATTACACGATACCGGAATGTATATGTTGTTGATGAGAAGGGTTCTGGTACAACCCGATCGTTGGAGAATGTTTTTTCGACAGTTCCCTAAAGAACTTGAAAAACTGGGATTACAGTCTTTACCCATTGTTATAATCATTTCGGTTTTTATAGGTGCCATCATGACTATCCAAACCAAACTGAACTCTTCAAACCCGTTACTTCCAACCTACACTACCGGGTTGGTAACACGTGATACACTGTTACTGGAATTTTCATCAACTATTATGTGTCTTATCCTTGCCGGGAAAGTAGGCTCCAATATTGCTTCTGAAATAGGCACCATGAGGATCACTGAACAGATTGATGCCCTTGAAATTATGGGAGTGAATTCAGCAAATTATTTAATATTGCCTAAAATTGTTGCTTTTGTAGTAATGATCCCATTCCTGGTAATTTTTAGTATGGCTTTGGGGTTAATTGGAGGCTATTTTGTGAGCCTTTTTACCAATGTAATTTCCTCAGCGGATTATTTAACGGGGATTCAGTATGCATTTGTGCCCTATTATGTGTTTTATTCAGTTGTGAAATCATTGATTTTTGCTTTTATCATTACCTCAGTAGCATCTTTTTATGGTTATTATGCCCGTGGGGGAGCACTCGATGTTGGGAAGGCCAGTACAAACGCTGTAGTAAACGGAAGTATATTAGTGTTGTTTTTCAATTTGTTAGTCACCAGCTTAATGTTAGGTTAACTGATTAATTTGTTTTGGAAAGTGAACATAAACGACATTAAGAAAAGGAACAATGATTGAAGTGAAAAATGTATTTAAATCCTTTGACGGGAATCAGGTACTGAAAGATGTATCTGCAGTTTTTGAAACCGGAAAAACCAATATGATTATTGGTCAAAGTGGATCGGGTAAAACCGTATTAATGAAAAGTATTATCGGGTTACACCGTATAGATAAAGGCAGAATTGAATACGATGGACGGAATTTACCGGACATGCGTATGAGTGAAATCCGTATTTTGAGGCGTGAAGTAGGGATGCTGTTCCAGGGATCTGCACTCTTTGACTCATTGAGCGTTATGGAGAATGTAATGTATCCCCTCGAAATGTTTTCACCTTCTACAAAAGAAGAAATGATTGAACGGGCACGTTTCTGCCTGAAGCATGTTAACCTGGAGGAAAAGGCATTCGGACTGGCACCATCCGAGATAAGCGGTGGAATGCAAAAACGTGTTGCTATTGCCCGGGCTATTGCCCTGCAGCCTAAATATCTGTTCTGTGATGAACCCAACTCTGGCCTTGATCCCAAGACATCGCTTATCATCGATCAACTGATTCATGAAATTACCCATTTGTTTGGAATCACGACCATTATCAATTCCCATGATATGAATTCAGTCATGGAGATTGGCGAAAACATCATCTTCATTGAAAATGGTAAAAAAGCATGGCAAGGAAACAATAAGGATATTTTTCATGTTCATAATGAAGCACTGAATAATTTTGTGTTCGCGTCTGAGTTGTTTAAACAAGTAAAAGATGTAAATCAATGAAAATCATTTCATATAACGTCAATGGGATTAGATCCGCATTAAGTAAGAACTTTACAGAATGGCTTCAGGCAGAAAATCCCGAAGTGCTTTGCCTGCAGGAAACGAAAGCCCAGCCGGAACAGATAGACACAATGCTTTTTGCTAAATTGGGTTATACATCGTATCTGCATTCAGCTGAAAAGAAAGGCTACAGTGGGGTTGCAATCCTGAGCCGTATTGCCCCGGACAATGTGGTTGTTGGTATGCAGCATGAAGGTTTTGACGCCGAAGGCAGAGTGATCCGGGCGGATTATGGAGATGTCACGGTGGTATGTGTCTATATTCCTTCCGGTTCTTCGGGGGATATACGTCAGGCTCTTAAAATGGAATTCTTAAAAGAGTTTGCTCCATTCATTGCTAACCTGCGCAAGACCAGACCCAATATCGTAGTTTGCGGGGATTATAATATCTGCCATAAACCCATTGATATCAATCATCCTGAAAGGCAAAAAGGAGTTTCCGGGTTTTTACCTGAGGAACGTGAATGGCTTGACCAGTATGAAGCATCAGGCATGGTCGATTCTTTCAGGGTATTTGACCAGCGTCCGGAGCAATATAGCTGGTGGAGTTTCCTGGGTGCTGCCCGTTCCCGGAATGCAGGCTGGCGCATTGATTATCATTGGGTCAGTGAACCACTTCGTGGTCGGTTGAAGTCTGCAGCAATTCTGCAGGAAGTCGTTCATTCAGATCATTGCCCGGTTGTTGTTGAATTAAACTAACCTGATTAATGCTCGATTTATAAACCGGTTATCAATTAATAATTTATTTCATTTTACTTTCATCCAAAAAACTTGTTTTTAATGATAAAAAACAATAAATCTTAGGAAGTGCGGTAAAGATGACCTAAAATGTTTTAACTTTGTCAGTTCAAAAAAAAATGTAGTATTTATGAAATTCAATCCCTTTAAGCAGATCTTTTTTCTATCCTCTGTTGTCTTACTGAGTTCGTGTTTAGGAACAACCACTACAACTGAAACTTCTTCCGATCCCGGTTTTGTCTCTCTTAAATTTGCTGCAAATGACAGTATCCCCTATTTGAATACTGCAGTATTCACGTTGGATGGCAAAACTATTACAAATGTAGATTCACTGCCTTTTAATACCCGTATTGATAGCGTTTATCCTACTTTTGGCTTTACAAGTTCAGCTGGAGCGAAATACTACATCCCTGCAACCGGATATAAATATAAAAATAAAAAAGATTCTGCTTTTATAACCGGAACTGATACCATAGATTTCAGGCAACCAATTCAGATACGGAACTATGCTGCTGATGCTATTCACTATAAAGAGTATACTGTCAAAGTAAATGTTCACCAGGTTGATCCGGAGTTGTATAACTGGGCATTTGTAAAAGGCAACCTGAACGCAGTTACTTCGGTAAGCCAAAAGGCTATCCTTTTGAATGATAAATTCTGCTATTACCAAAATGATGGCACAACCATTACATTAAATACCTCACTAGATGGCTATACCTGGAGTCTTGCTTCTGTAACCGGTTTACCGGCAAATGCAGGATTGACTACTATGTTAAAATTGAACGGAAAATTATTCCTGTTGCAAAATGGCAGTATGTATTCTTCTGTTGATGGACAAACCTGGACAAATAATGTTTGTACACCTGTTAACTACACCTACAAAACACTACTGGTTACATTAAACGATAGTCTTCGTGCAGTCGTTCAATCCGCTGATCAGTCTTTACGTTTTGCAGGTTCTAAAGACGGACTCACCTGGTTCATTAATACTAAAGTTGCAGTACCGGCTAATTTCCCAATCAGTGATTTTGCTTCTGTAACCTTTAATGCTCCTACAGGTAAAGCTCGGGCTTTAGTGTTACAGGGATCCTTAACAACAGATGCCAATCATAATAACTGGAGTACTGAGGATGGTTACTACTGGTTGAATTTCGGAAATGAAAATCATACCCTGGATACTCTTTCAACAGGTCCGTCGATTATTTCGTACGACAGTAAATTATTCCTGTTTGGTGGCCGGAATGATACTGGTGCTAGTTTTTATAAAGTATCAACCGACGAGGGATTAAGCTGGAAGCTTCTTGATACCCTCAAGAACAGACTTCCTGAAGAATATTTACCCCGTACATATCAATCGGTTGTTGTGTTCAAACCCTTGGCTTTGAAAGGAGTTCAACCTGATGGGTTGAAGCAACAGATTCTTCAATCCAATCGCATATTTATCATAGGAGGTAAGTCAGGTTCAACCTCTTATTCGGATGTGTGGACCGGCAAATTAAACCGTAAAAACTTCTTACGTCAATAAAAAAAGAAAGTATAATCGAAGGGTGTTTCTGGAAACAGAAGCACCTTTTTTTGTTGAGTAGGTGCCAATCTAAACTATTTTGTTTACTTTTGCGCCTTCAAATAACAAACAACCCAGTGAAATCAACTAAAAACAACACTGCCTCTTCTATCCGATTCCGTCGCTGGAGCAGGGCAGGGTACGCTGTTTTTTGCAGCCTTGCCTGCACGGTTACAATTGGTTGTATCGCTATTTCCATTTCTGATAAATCCCTTCAAAAAGCTGTTGGTGTTACCGAAAGTTCCAACTGTACAATTGCCTCTGAATCCGAATCACGGGATAAACTGAGTGAGTTGCTGGAACTGGAAGCCGTCTTAAATCAAAATCAGGAAACAACTGTATTCGAAATTACATCCGATCGTGCCGTTGCGTGTGATCAGGTTTCAAATATTTATTTTATTAATCAAAACGGTTGAAATGAGTTTATCTCATTTCAACCGTTTTTTATTTTATTCAATATGAAAAAAACGTTTATTCTCTTTTCAATCTTTCTCATTACTTTCCAATCTGTGCGAAGCCAGGTTAAGTCCGATTCACTGGCTGTAAACCTTTCGGAATTGCAGGTCAATGCAAACCGCAATAAACTCTATTCCGAAATGGGCAGGGTGCTTACTGTAATCGATAAAGCCGAAATTACCCGTGCAGCAGTTCAGAGTATCGACCAGTTGCTGGATTATGTCACCGGGCTTGATATCCGGCAAAGGGGTACGAATGGCACCCAAGCTGATATATCCGTTCGTGGAGGATCGTTCGACCAGGTGTTGGTGCTGTTGAATGGAATTAATATCACCGATCCTCAAACAGGTCATTTTAACCTCGACATCCCGCTTAACCTGTCGGATGTTAGCCGTGTGGAAATCCTGGAGGGTTCTTCCGCCCGTGTACTTGGACCCAATGCTTTTAGTGGTGCTATCAATATCGTTACCGGAGATGACAAAAAGCATGCGTTGAATGCCGAGCTAACCGGAGGAAGCTATAATTATTTTGCCCAGTCCGTTTCAGGAAGTTTGGGTTCTGATCGCTTTCATACTTTTGCCTCCATATCGCATAAAAGTAGCAGCGGGTATATTTCAAATACTGATTTTGATTTGAGCAGTGCCTACCTGCAATCTACTTTCATCACTAAAAACGCCGGTAAATTCAACCTGCAACTTGCAGCACAATTGAAAGCTTTTGGAGCAAGTGGTTTTTATTCATTGGCTTTCCCAAGGCAGTATGAAAACTCCAAAACTTTCCTAACGGCCCTGAACTGGACCATGAACAAAGGAAAATTTGAGTACACTGCCCAGGCATACTGGCGTCAACACCACGACCGCTTCGAGCTTGACTTTACGAAACCTGCCGCGTGGAACTATCACCTGACTGATGTTTTAGGAGGAAAAGCTTCCGTGGCATATCTGTCTAAGCTAGGCAAAACCACGCTGGGTATTGATATGCGAAACGAACATATTTTTAGCAACGTGCTTGGTACAAAGATCGATTCAATGCGTGCACCTATGGAAACTAATGGATTCTTTACCCATGAAGCCAATCGCCTGCTTTCAACCGGATATGTTGACCAGACGCTGAACCTGAACCGCTGGTATTTATCTTTAGGAGTTGCTTCCACCTACACTTCTTCTTACGGACTAAATACTTTTGGTGGTTTCGATGTGGCTTATTCACTAAATGATCATGTTCGTGTCTTTGCAGATGCCAATACTGCCGTTCGACTGCCTACATTTACCGATTTGTATTATATCGGTCCACAGCATACAGCAAATCCGGATTTAAAACCGGAGCATTCACAAACACTGGAAGCTGGAACTAAAATTCTTCAGTCATCCTGGAAACTGGATGTTGTGGGGTACTACCGCATGGCCCAAAATGTAATTGATTGGGTAAAGCCTACTCCAACTGCTGTATGGAATAGCGAGAACCTGACCAGTATCAATGCACTGGGTACTGATATCTCTGCTGAATATTACTTCCAACATTGCTTTGTCCATAAAATCGGCTTAAGTTATTCGTATTTACAATTGGATAAGAGTGCAAGTACTTTTATCTCCAAATATGCACTCGATTATCTGAAACATAAAGTTGTGATGACCGTCGATCATTCAGTATGGAGAAGTCTTTCTGTTTCCTGGAAAGTTGCATATTTAGACAGGGCCGGTACGTATGATGCCAATAAGGTGTATGGGGCTCCTTCCATCATCCAAAACTTCACTCCGTACTTTATGCTTGACGGGCGTATTAGCTGGATTCAAAAGAAATTTGATGTGTATGCGGATGTGAATAATATCCTGAATGCTTCCTATGCCGATTATGGGGGGTTAACACAGCCTGGGACTAATGTAAATGTAGGGATTCGATTAAAACTGAATTAAACAGTGAATTGATGTACAAAAAGAAGTCGTCCACAGATTACACAGATTACCACAGAATAAAAATCTGTGAAAATCAGTGTAATCTGTGGACGACTTCTTACTTTGTTTGACTCTTAGCAAGCCACAATAGGCTTTATTTGTTTAAAGAAATCATTTCCTTTGTTATCTACCAGGATAAATGCCGGGAAGTTTTCTACTTCAATTTTCCAGATAGCTTCCATGCCTAATTCTGGATATTCCAGGCATTCCACTTTCTTAATGTTTTGTTCTGCCAGGATTGCAGCAGGTCCACCAATAGAGCCCAGGTAAAATCCACCATGCTTTTGGCAGGCATCGGTTACTTGTTGGGTACGGTTGCCTTTGGCAATCATAATCAGACTGCCGTCATTTTCCTGTAACAAATCCACATACGAGTCCATACGTCCTGCTGTAGTCGGTCCAAATGAGCCAGAGGCCATTCCTTTCGGTGTCTTGGCAGGACCTGCATAATAGATTGGATGGTCTTTTACATATTGAGGCAGTGGTTTGCCAGCATCAAGCAATTCTTTCAGCTTGGCATGGGCTATGTCACGACCCACCACGATGGTGCCATTCAACGATAGTCGCGTGGATACCGGGTATTTTGATAAGGTAGCCAGAATTTCTTTCATGGGTTGGTTCAGGTCGATTTTTACCGCATTACCTTCACCCTGGTTACGAAATTCTTCAGGGATTAAACGTCCAGGATTATCTTCCATTTTTTCAACCCAGATTCCATCTTTGTTTATTTTCCCTTTGATATTGCGATCGGCAGAACAGGATACCGCCATGCCTACAAAGCATGATGCACCGTGGCGTGACAGGCGTACAATACGAATGTCGTGTGCAAAGTATTTACCGCCAAACTGTGCGCCAATACCCGCCTCCTGCGATGCTTTCAGGATCTTTGCTTCCATCTCCACATCCCGGAATGACTGGCCCAATTCGTTCCCTTCTGTAGGAAGTTCATCGTAGTATTTGGTAGATGCAAGTTTCACTGTTTTCATACACGCATCAGCTGAAGTCCCACCTATTACAAACGCAATGTGGTATGGAGGACAGGCAGCTGTACCCAGGGTTTTCATCTTCTCAGTCAGGAATTTCTCCAATGATACAGGGTTCAACAATGCCTTTGTCTCTTGAAATAAATATGACTTGTTAGCCGATCCGCCTCCTTTGGCGATAAACAGAAACTTATATTCGTTACCGTGGCTGGCTACCAGGTCGATTTGTGCCGGAAGGTTGGTTCCGGTATTCACTTCATCATACATGTTCAACGCAGCATTCTGAGAATAACGCAGGTTCTCTTCTGTATAGGTGTCATAGATTCCTTTCGACAAAGCTTCTTCGTCCGTGCCGTTGGTCCATACATTATTGCCTTTCTTAGCATAAATAGTTGCTGTACCGGTATCCTGGCAAAAAGGTAAAATCCCCTTAGCAGCAATCTCAGCATTGCGAAGCATGGTCAAAGCCACATATTTGTCGTTTTCACTGGCTTGCGGATCAGCAAGGATTTTAGCTACTTGTTCTTGATGGGCAGGACGTAGCAGGAATGAGCAATCGCGCATGGCAGCACGTGCCAGTTTCGTCATTGCTTCCGGTTCCACTTTCAGTACTTCCTGTCCGTCAAATTCCGATACCGATACATGTTCTTTGGTCAGCAGGTAGTATTCGGTTTTGTCCTTTCCCAGTGGAAAAGGCTCCTGGTAATTAAATTCTTTAGCCATGATTATGTTAGTTTGAATAGTTTGTTGTTTGAGTAGATTAATGTTTGAATAGTTTGAGTAGTTTGAATGGTTTGAGGTTTGAGAGGTTTGTTGTTTGAAAAGTTTGTTGTTTCTAACAGGGTGCAAAATTAAAGAAATTTTTCTGTAATCCCTATAATTTGATTGAAACAATATAAAGGATTCTCAGTATCGACCCGTTCGCTGTTGTGAGCGGATCGATAATCAAAATAGCCTGCTAAAATTTAGCAGGCTATTTATAAGATTCTAATAAATATCGAATAAATTCATCATTTACATTATCCATTTCATTTTTATCATAAATATATAGAAGGATTATTTCTTCATTCACTATCTCAAAATAAAAAATAACACTACCTCCACCACTTTTCCCTTTTCCTTTGCTCTTAATCGCTATTCGGGCCTTTCTGCAATTTTCGATTATTTCATCCCCTATATAGGGGTTTATCTCCAGCTCATTCAGAAACTGAATATAATCGTCTTTTAAAGATTTATATTTCTTTGATAATCTCTTTAGCGATTTTTCAAATTCTATGGTAACTTTAAATTTCATCGGCTAATTGACGTGCCGATTTTAATTGAATCTTACCTTCTTTTGATTGTTTTACTTCCTTAAGTCCACGCTTTATTCCACGTACAATTTTTTCAGCTTCTTTGAATGACTCAAATCGTTTTAATTCACGTTCATTCATGGTAATAGTTACTTTTTTCATATAGATAATGAGTTTAAACATAGTTACAAAAGTAATAACTCTTTCTCAAAAAACATCATGGATTAGAAATATATAACTTTGAATTGCAAATACACAGAATTTAAAAAGTTGAATTACAATTATCACAAACTATCAATTTAGATTCTCTTAATACAATGCTTTATCCTCTCGAATATTATATCAAGACTCATGCGTATATTCCTGTTTTTAGGGCAGTATTAAAAATCGGTTGTTTGCCTCTTAATGTATTCAGTTCACTGATAGTAATAAGATGTGCATCAATTATAATATTATATTTCAAGTTAATGTCAATACATAAATCATAGATTCTATTTTCACCCTTGGCGTCATAATCTTTATCCGGCACAATCAAAATGTCGTAATCCGAATCCTGATTCGATTTACCGGTAGCCTGCGAACCGAATAAAATAATATCCTTTACAGAGTCGTTAAAACCATTCCGTAAATGTGCTTTCAAATCACGCAATATGATCAGTTTGTCAGTCATTCTGCTATACCTTAATAGAAATATTTGATTACAAAGATACAGAAACATTCAATGAATCAAAATTCAAGACTCTGATTTTAAATAGAATGTATCAAACGACTCGCTCGTTTTAAACTTGCAAAGTTGAAAGGTAAATAAAATAACAAACGACAGAACTTCTTTGTTGAAATTCTGCCATTTGTTTTGTGAATAATATTGCTGAGAATTATTTCCTTTCTAAATAAAGTGTGTCCGGGCATAGGTCATCTCCATTGGTCCATTGGATGTTTTCAAAGAAAGGTTTTACCGAATAAAATATGCTTACATCTTTTAATACCTTAAAGATGTCAATTCCCGTATACGGTTTTAACTCAAATAATTTGACCATCAAAGATTGAAATCACGGCTTCCTCGTCCTGATATTTTACATGTAGTCATATTCCATTGGACGGGAGATGTAGTATAACCGCGACTTCATATTGGGTCGTATCGTTTACATAAACTCCTAAAAAGTCAGGGAAATGGTCTCGTTTTATGGAGCTGTTTGTAAATTAAGACCTCTTGTCCAATCGAATAGAAGAATAAATGTATTAGTTCACGGTGGGGTTAGCGTGATCAGTTTTTTCAAATATTTACCGTAAATTGATAGTCGACCCCTTTACCCGGCTCGCTAATCAATTCAACTGTTCCACCAATTGTATGGAGCCGATTCTGAAGATTAAAGAGCCCCAATCCTTTTTGTTGTGTCAAAACTTCCTGAATATCAAACCCAATTCCATCATCTTTGTATTGTAAATGAATTTGATTTCCGCTATCCTCTAACAGAATATATATGTTGGCTGCCCTGGCATATTTTATCGAATTATTAATACATTCAATAATCGCCCGATAAAGTGAAGCTTCTATTTCTACATTTATTCGTCGGGTAGAATTACTTTCAAAAACAATATTGAGTGTTGTTGATACATTTAGTTTGTCAACAAAATTTCTAATAGCGGAGCTTAATCCATAATTAGTTAGAAGATGAGGACTGAGTTTAGCAGATATTTCTTTTACTGTCATAATTGCTTCTTCGAGTATTTTTTCAGCATTATCAATAATTTCAGTACGACTTATGTTGTTATTTTGTCTTTCCGACCATTGAAGGTAAAGTTTAATAGTCGAAAGTAAAGGTCCTAAACCCTCATGCAATTCTTTCGAGAAATAGGCTCTTTCCTTTTCCTCGGTTTGAATAATGGCTTTGACTATATTTTTCTGAATATCTTTTTTTTCTGTAATATCATGGATAACTCCATAAACCAGCTTATCCCTTGACACATAATTAAGCAGCAATTCAACATGTACTATTGAATTGTCTTTTTTTAAACAACTGGTTTCCATGTTGTAACTCTGATTATCTGTTTTTTTTGAATAAAGAATAGTTTCCAGTTTTTGATTATTCTCAGACCCAACCAATTGAGTCAGCTTCATCCCTTCCAATTCCTTTCCTGCATAGCCAAAAATATCATAAATTGCCATATTGACATATTCAAAACAACCATTTTTACAAACAAATATCCCATCAGTTATATTCTCCGACAGAAGTTTGTATTTCTGATTACTGGTTGTAAGCATTTCTTCTGTCTTTTTCCGGGCAGTGATGTCTTGATTACTGCCTCTGATCCCCCGAAATTTACCTGACGCATCAAATACCGGTTGGCAAAAATGCCCCATCCATCTTACGACCCCATCTTTTCGGATAATTCTATATTGAATTTCATGATCGAAAACATGCGCTGTCTTTTCATTCTTGTTATGTTCTTTAAAATTCAGTAAATCTTCGGGATGTATGATATCAAATATAAGTTGCGGGTTTTCTACAAACTCATTAGCTGTGTAACCCGAATTGCGTTCACAGGATGGAGAGCAATAGAGCATCCTGTCGTTTGAATCAATCCAGAATTCCCAGTTGGTTGCAAAATCAGCTACGGTACGATATTTTTCTTCAGTTATTCTTAGAACTTCATTCGATTTTACTAATTCTGCTGTTCTTTCTTTTACGCGATCTTCCAGTTCTTCATTCAGTTGCTTTAAAGCATTTTCAGCCTGTTTTATTTCTGTAATATCCCGAATGAGAGTTGCAACTGTTCCTTTTCCTGGCGAAAAACCAGATATTGAAAGATGTTTATTCAAAGGAGCAAAATAAGTTTCAAAGATTGCTGGTTCGCCCGAAGTTGCAACCTGAGAATACACATCGAGAAATAGTGCTTTTTCCAATGAATATCTCTCGGTAAATTTCAGACCAATAACATCGCTTAGTCTTCTATTTATAATCTTTTCGTAAGCAGGGTTAGCATCAATTAGCACATAATCAACTGCTTCTCCGGTTACATCATAAATAATTTCATGAATCGCCAACCCTTCTGTCATTGATGCGTAAATATTCGCGAGATTTTTCTCGCTTTCGTTCAATGCTTCCTTGTTAAGTTTTAGTTCTAACTGATGCTTTCTCTCCGGACGGATTACCAGAAAATAAACTGAAGGTGCTATTAGAATTGACAGGATAATACAATCAATCAGGGCTGTAATCAACAAAGGTAATGGGGGCAGAAAAACCATTACAAGCATGGTGCTAAATTCAAGGATTAAAATGCCTCCAATAAAATAAATCAACTGCTTATAGGTGGTTTTGCGTGTTGAATTATGGATTTTTGATTGAGTGCTCATTGAGTTCCGTAAATTAAGTAAATATCGTTTGTTGGTATCTCCGAAAATGACTTAGTTTAATTTGATTTGTAACAATGATTGGTATGATTACGATGATTCTAAGTATTATTTCCCGGTCAACTGATAATCATTTACTAAAAATCCCGGGAGAAAGATATAGTCTTGTAGTCAGATTCCGGATCATATCTACAGTCAATTTGCGTTTTCGATTCAGCACTTCTGAAACCAAGTTGGCCCCTCCAATTTCTGGTCCTAAATCAATTTGCTTCAGGTGCATTTCTTCCGTTCTGATTTTAATCGCTCAATCGGATCGGGTGCTTCAATCTTGTAATGTTTCTTTTCATATTCATCAATCAGCAAAGCCAGCACATCGGCTTCGTCGCTTTCGGGAGTACCTTTAATAGCATCAAAAATGACTTCAAGTCTTTTCAATCCATTCCGATAATCTGATTCTGTTTTTATAAGTTGTATGTTTATGGAGTCTAATTGTGTAATTGAGTGATAGTCTTCCTTCTCTCTACTCTTGTTATACAAATATAGCCTTTTTTATTCAATGACTGCAATAATCACATACCCACCAACAACCCCAAGCCGTATTTTTTATCAGTACAAATCATTTCTTCCCAACTTTTAAATACATTCCAACTTTTACGCCTATTGAGAATGGTTTAATATCCGTTGTCTGATATGATTTCCAGACTCCATTATAAGTTCCGTCAACCTGGTATAGCATCTTAGTATCCGGTTTTAGAATATTATTTAATCCGTAATGAAAGTAAGCTCCTGCATACAGGTCAATTCTTTCGGATATCTTATAAATGCCACCTAGTTCAACTATGGCTGTATAGGCAGGATTCAAAGTATATTTCCCGGTAAAGTTTTGAGTGATTGTTTTAAAACCCTGATCAGGTACATCAGTCAGTTCAATGTTCCACTGGGGGTAATATCCGCTCGTAACGATTTCACCACCTGTTGATTTGTATGTTGCTTGTACAGGGATTGAAATCTTTGCTCCGGCTGTTGCCAATAACCCTATCTTTGAATTAAACCGGTGTTTGAATTGTGCAGTGAGTGGAATTTCAAAGAATAATACCTGTTGAGTCTCCTGCCAGTTTTTAAAATCAGATTTAAAGATATAAATATCTCCATCGCTGTCAATGGCCGGAGTACTTTCAGTTAAGTTGACAGTTGAGGTGGTTGTAAAGCTTTGTACTCCAATACCGGTTTGCACTCCCCAATGTGAAGTAAAAAAATGGCTGAATGCTATATTGGCTGTATAACCCGTGTTACCTGATTGTATTCCATCCTGAAGCGTGTACCTAAGATTATGCGATCCTGCCCCGGCATTGACATTTAAATAGTTCCAGGTTTCCTGTGCCTGAATGACTGTTGAGATAACGATACTTAGGAGTATGATGATATGTTTTTTCATATTTTTTTGTTGAAATAGCTGAATGTGTTTTTGTGAGTCTTATTTTCCTACAATTATCTTGAATACATAATCTGTTCCTACGACAGTCACATGGCCAATATAAGCTCCGGATAGAGGCAGGTTAAATTGATTTATTTCTTTCACTACCGAAGATTCGTAAACACAGATTCCTTGAATATTATAGACCGATAATTTAGTATCTTTCAATTGGTCATCACTCAACCCTGTCAGTTGAACAGTACTTGGTTCATTTTCTTTTACAGGATTCGGGAAGGTACTAACCTGTGCATTGACACGTGGAATGTTCAATACTTTTGGACAACTGTACAGCGTACTGCCATCAGTAGTTGTCAGTTTTAATGAATAACTTCCCACTAATCCTGCCGGATCAACATAAAATTGCTTTGTAGCTCCCGCAATCTCCACATCGTTTTTGTACCATTGATAACCAGCAAACCGATTGCTAAAGTTATCAAACATAACCAGGGTGTTGAATTTAGTACGGATATTATCGGCAGATACATTGATGGTGAACGTAAACGGATAATCCGGACTCTCGACATTGAGTTCATTATTCATCTTAAGTGTACCCTGATACGTTCCATCAGGCACGTTTGATGGGATCAAGAATGATAAAACGCCTGAAGTTCCCGGGGTAGACAATGCATGATACGCAATATTCTTAATCCCTGCATTCAGGGCTGCCGCATTAAACGTTATTTTATGCTGTGTTGGTGTTCCTGTAACTAAGGTATAAGGCAGATCCATATACGAGCCTTCGCAGCCGGGTGTAGGCGTTGATAAAGTACTTAAAGTTACGTAATCTGAGATCTTTGCATTAGTTATAACATAGTTTGCAGGAGCAACATATTTATCCTTTGCACTACCTGTCAGCGTATAAACTACGGTGATAGTTTTACTGATTCCAACATTTGCATTGTCATAAGTTGCTGTTGCAGTTACGCTTACATTATTTGCATCAGCTGCATCAACTCCTTGTAAATTACCTAAATATGTAATAACAGCACTTGTGTTGCCATCAACCATTTTGTTGGTTATAACGGTGGGAGTAGTGATAGTAAGAATCTTTGCATCAAGAGTTTTAAATGTTACCTCTACACCATAGTCTGCACCTGCACTGTTGGAAGCATAGGTCCTTGCAAAATAAATTGTATTTGGCAGCAATCCTGTAATCGTCGAACTGTATCTCCTGCCGCTAATAGGTTGTGTAAGTTCTGATGTCTTAGATGCAAGATCTATTGTTGGGGTTGGACTGGTACTCCATACAACACCATATTGGGTTGTATTATTGGGATCTATGTCGGTAATGACCCCTTTCATGATTGCATTGGTTGAACTTATATTTGAAATGGATTGTGTAGTTACTGTTGGAGCCACTCCTTCTACAATGTTCGTGAATTTTTGCCATTGAGTATGTGCTGAATAGGTAGACTTTTTCCCAATAGGCACATACAGAATGCATGAACTTGTAGTTAACCCATTCACAAAATAAGGATCATAATATCCCGGACTATATAAATCATTAATGAATGAAACCATTTTTTTAAGTCCTGTACAACCTGAAAATGGACTGGGATCAATCCAATAGACTGTACTGGGTATAATCAATTCTGTAATACCGGTACAGCCAATAAAAGTGCCATAATGAATGGCTGACACTCCTGTTGGCAATTTAAATTTGCCGGTTAAGCCGCTACAATTTTTAAATGCACATTGCCCGATATAATTCACTGAATAATACTCTGAATAAGGGAAATTTATCGTGCCTGTTAAGCCGCTGCAGCCATTAAAAGCATAATCTTCAATAACACTAATCTCTGCTGGCAGAACGATTGATTTCAGGCTTACCTTTCCTGAAAATGCATAAGCGGGTATTTCTCCATTTCTATAGTATATATTACCTGTCACTGTACCATTAACTCCACTATAATCTGCAATACTAGTCCTTGCAATATCTAATTTTGCTAAAACAGGCATATTATCCCTCATGGTTTTAAAATCCTGTGCATCTATGCTACCACTAACAGTAAGGTCAGTAATTGTGCTTAGCTCAGTTGCGGTTAGCAATGTAGATAATGTCCCCGCAGTAGGTACATTGATGGTTTTTGAAACTTGTGCTTGCCCAATAATAAAAAGGAATAAGCATACTAGCAGTAAAATTGGTTTTCTTCTTCTCATATTATTTTAAAATTCTATATAGACTTCATTTTTTTATTCACTTTCCCTACCAACTTTTAGGGTCATATTGCATGGGATATCTCTTATGTGGAGCATAACCTGTTAAATGCACAACATTCTCTAACTGCATATTGGCTTTTGCTTTTTATCAGTTTATAATTTGATCTCTGAATAAAAAAGCAATAATTATTATAATTCCTATGATCGTTGGAATTATAAATGATTTAGATCGATAACGTAGGTCCTTCCCGATATAATTCCACCATAGATTGGAAAAGAGAGCCAGTGATACAAACATATTTCCTCCAGCTATTGATCTGAATATATGTCTGGAGCCAATTGTGCTCGGGTCGTACAGATAATAAAAAGCACAAACATAGCAAATTGATAATATAGTGGATAGTATTAATACTAAAACTATGATAATCGGTTTTGTCGTTTTTAATTTCAATAAATTGTAAGTAAATAAAATACCGCCTGTTAATCCGGTAAATAAAACAGAACAAACCATGATTTGAGTTAGAGAGAAGAGTTCTGGTGCTGATTCATCTTTTACAACGTATCTAAACCAACCGCCCATGAGGAACTTTCTAAAGTTCACATCATCTTCAATTTCTTCCTTGTCTTTAATCTTTTTATTTTCAATCTCTTTTCTTTCGTCAGGTGTTAGTTGGATTCCACGAGCTATTAATTCTTTCTCAGCTGAGCGTACATATTGATCCTGATATTCAGAATAGTTGAGTAAAGTTTTTATGAGTTTCTCGGTTGATTGTGCCTTTACTCTTTCAATAAATGGGCCTTTCATTTTTCATTTTTCATTATGCAATTTATAACCTAGATTGTATACTTTACTGGGTCTATTGCACGAGATGCTCTATTTGCTGGAGCAAAACCTGCCAAATTAATATCAGCCACCAACTGCCCAACATGTATGTCGGAGTTGGGCTTTTCTACGTTGTTATTTTAGTTCTTTCATGTATTTGTATGAGTCGTCCGGCTTTAGTAGTACTGACTCATTCCAAAACTTCTTGTCGTTTAGGTTTTCGACAGAAAAATTCCAATTTGTCAATGTACTCATTTGGTCTACTACTAGACTTCCCCAAAAAATATCGTCTACTTGTTTTGGTTCAAAATATGTCCATTCATATAGCTCATTTTTATCGCTAAGCAAAACAAAATAATGAATTGCCTTTACACCCTTATTATTCGTTACAAGTACTGGATTAATAACTACAGATTTGTCTGTCGGATAAATTAAAGACTGGTCAGATATTTTCGCATAGGTTGTCGAGTTACTAATTTTCAATTTTTGATATAGTGAATTAAATAATTGCTTTACTTTTGTCTCAAATTCCTTATTTCTAATCTTTGTCTGTTCTCTTATTGCATCTGCTACAATTTCACACATTCCAATGTAGTCTCTGTTGTTGATTTCTTCTGTCTTCCAACTAGAATCACCATATCTCTTCCAATCTGGGTCTTTTGTAAGGTCTGGCACTTTTTTAAATAGCATTGTTTCCCAAAAATCAGGATTAAGGTCTATAGAATTTACTTTGAAGAAATTCCATTGTTGAAGGTTGTTAAAGTATTTTTGCTTGCCGTCGTTCATGTTTTTAGCTTCAAAATAGGTAACATTTGATTTTTTATAGTACCACTTACCATTAAACATTACTCCCGTAACAATATAACTGTATGTTTTGGGAATGGCATCAAGAAAACCTTCATCTTTAATGTCTTTTCCTGAAATTATCTGTACAGCTTTATCTTTTTTTGTGTTGGTAAGTGATTTAAAATTCTGTGCCGGAACCTGCTGAATAAAGAATGCCACGAATTTTGATTTATCAGTGTTGAACAATGATTGATAGGCCATGTCAATATTGATAGTACTGTCCGAAGAGGGAATAATGTCTTTTAATGACTGCTTGTTAAATATCAAATCATAATACTTGTTCACTAGAATGTCACTTCTTTCTTGTTGTAATTCTTTTTCTCTTAGTAACGTTGGACTGTTAGAAGCTATCGTATAAACAATCTCGTTTAAAGCTTGTGATAATGCATTATTCAATGTGCACTCTATGGTTTTTTCAGTGCAACAAAATTCTAAACCTGGATTATTCCAATCACCAGTGTACGATTTGTCAAGAATAATTGAGTTTGATCTATAGTCGTAAAACTGAACGCTAATTCTGGCATGACTTATTCTCTTCTCTCTGTAAAGTTCTATTGAAGAAAAATTTAGAACATATTGCAGTTCCTCCTTTTCCGAAAAAGTCTTCAACTTTGTTAACGTACCATCACTTTTAGCATCAACTAGCTTGATTAGCATGTTTGGAAATTTCTCAAAAAAGCGGTAAGTTAAATAATGCTCTGAAATTAAACTCGCTTGTTTGAAGAAATCTAAGTTCTTAGAAAATTCTATCTCACTTTTGCTTATAGCTTGAATATTCTCTGGTTGATTTTTGAGTTCAGGTGTTTCTATTAACTTAGTTTGGTCCAAAGTTGCTTGGCTTTGTTTCAATTTTTTATTAAAATCCCAAACTTCCTTGTTGAGTGCTTTCTCATAAGTTGTCACGTTGGGAGCAAGAATTAGGATTTGTGGTTCGTATTTCGTTTGACCTGATACTAACGTAAAAGTCAATAGAAATATAAATGTCGTTATATGTTTCATGTGTTTTGTTTATTTTTGTCTTACCTAAATCATCCTCGCTGCCGTACTATTACATTGTGTGTCAATCTTAAATTTAAGTCATATTCGCCAATATACCTTACCTTTGGCATAATCACCCACACGAAACTAACGAGTGAGAGCAAGGCAAGAATTTTGGAAAAGAAACCTTTCACGATATTATCTATTATTCCTGCTAAATTTCAGCACATTGGTTTCAGTATTGAAGTTTGAATCAAACGTTCTAGCAATTACCCTGAATTCCGAAAAACCAACTGTTTGCATTGCATATAGCTTAGCCTGGCAAATATCTGTTGCAGTCATAAAATGGGAATATTCATCAAGATGCGTATGGGCAGCGTAATAAATCGTGGTGTCGGGTAATCTATGAACCTTTATCAAACCTTTGTGTTGTGGCTCTATGGAAAGTAGTTGGCTGTCTTTTGAGTATTTGAAAATAGATTCACCACCCATATAAAACTGACCTGATTCAATGGAAACCGGTAAAAGATAGAAATAAAACAGGTTGTTTTTTTCAAGGACAGGAATATCAAAGTTCATGACATTTTTATTTTCATTCAGGCTTGGTGAGTCCTGAATGAAAGCCCTGATTTCTTTTTTTATTTCAATCAATACCAGTTCTTTTTTCGTTGGTATCCGGTCTTCCTGTTTCAACTGAATTCTGGCTGAAGTTATCGAATCTTTTCCCCAAATACTGGCCGTATATTTAATTTTAATACCTGTTGCATCGGAAGTATAATAGAGGACTTTCAAGGAATCCTTTTCGAAGAATGGTACATAATCGTGGTATAATACATTGTTCGGTTTTGTTTCGCCAATCATATTGCTGCTTGTCTTTGCCATTCTTTCCAGTTTATACAGGCTTAACCCTTCCTGCACAATCGAATCCGATATTCGTTTTAAATTCAGGCTGGAATATAAAACAGAATCTAAAATGGGTATAGTTTTTTTAATTACATACTTTGAATCAGTAAGATGCAAACTGTCTGTCCCATTCACTTTTACTTCGGGCTGTTTTGGGGTGTAAAATACCGGAGTCATGTTAGTAAATCCATCTTTTGTGCTGCCTAGAGTAAGCCCTTTTTTATTAAACCCAATAGCCGGGGAAAATGTATTAGGCCACAGGTTTGGCGGGGAACTGAATAAGAAATTATTTGAAAACAACAACAAGAACACAAGGAATAAAAGTAATTTGAACTTCTTAAACATAAACAGATATATAAGTTGGTAGTAAATTGCTGTCATAAAACGCGTTCTCATGAAGCATTCTGCAAATGTATTAATAATTTCACAATTCCATACAAAAAACCGTTTAATTCTTAAAAATAATTTTAAACTCTCAATTTTTAAGTTCAAAGCCCGGTTTTTCAGGCTTTCATCCCGATGTCATTGGTTTTAATTTCAGTTTGAACTTGTTCTGGGTTTAGAGGGGGTTGGTATAGGGTTGGTTGAGGGTTCATTGAGGGTTCATTGAGGGTTAGGATAGGTAAACCTCATTGAACCCTCTCTCAACCCCCTGTCAGCCCTCTTTGAAATGTCACTTTACAGAGACTGAGTTCAGTTGAAATTCAAAGTTTACTTAAAACCAGTGAACCGGTGTTGAACTGCTATTTGTTTTTGATTCTGGAGAGGGCCTTTTCGAATGTAAGTAAGGGAATTTACAGAAGTTAGCTGATGAACTGAAAGCCGGTTCTGTCGGAGCAAGCAAGCCTGTTTTGAAGATGATTCTGTTTTTAGTCCTGACTAATTCATTTAGGTTGGTTTACCGGTTAGAAGCATGAAGGGCTATGCAAACAAAAAGTCCGAAAAATCTAGTGACTTTTCGGACTTTTAAAAATAGTGATTCGACGGATTTTAATCGAACAGGTTTAGCTGACCGGTGATGTCATCAATGATTTTCTTGGTATCAATAATCTCACCTTCCGAATCGGTATACGGTTCTGTCGGTTTTACGGGTTTTTCCTTCTTTGGTTTCACCGCTTTTACAGGGGTTAGTTCTGGAGTGGAAGGTTCCGTTTCATTGGTTTTCGCAGGGATTTCAGGATCTACAATGTCCTCGAATTCTTCCTCAATCCCGGTAGTTCCGTTGAGTTCGGTATCTTCAGGACCTTCGTTGTTATCACCGTTATCGTTGTCATCGTCATCTTCCGATGCTTCTTTGGTTGCAGGGGCAGGAGAGGGTTCCTTGAATCGCAGGGGCTCGAGTTCGTTGATGGTTTCCACTTCGAAGGTTGTCAGGCGTTTCCCTTTGGCTTTGTAACTCTTGATGCCTATAAATTCCTCGGCATCCACAACCATTGTTTCACGGTATGCATCGTTGCCTCCAAACACTACTTCGAAACGCGGGAAGTCGACATCGGACATGAGCAAGAGGCGCGAACCGGCACTTTCGCCCAGGAAGTTCAACGGCTTCTGGGAAGGCTCGAGCTGGAAGCGTTTCAGGTAATTGAATTTCTGTTCGGCATCATACAATACCACCGACCAGACTTTGTTGGAATCGAACTTTTCGATGACCATAATGTCCTTGTCGTAATGGTTGGCCAGGTCGAAATTGCTGGTGTAATACTCGCCCTTGCTCGATACAACAAGTATCGTTTCATCACTCTGGAACTCGCCAAGGTATTCGCCCCGGTTGTCATAGTTCAGGCGCAATACATCGCGGTCGAACCAAACCTGACGTCCACCGAGTGTGGAACCACCCTTTTGCTTCAATGCTATTTTATGAATGTCGTTCTTGGTCAGGATATTACCCATCGATTGACGGCCTTTAATGGCAATCTCTGAAAAGTCTTTTTCGAACACCAGCTTGTTCAGGCGTGGTTTTGGTTTCAGCGTTACGCGGATTACTTCGGCTTCGGCATTCGGATTAACGGTGAAATACACCACTTTCGAGCCGGATGTTCCCTGGGTAATATCGTAATCCTTTTCGCGGGTAATGCCATTCACGGCAAACCGTTTGATGTAATAAGGCCCGATCTTGCCGTCGCGATACACTGCGTTGTAAACGGTGCGTTTGTCGTTTTTCTTGAAGACGTCAAGATGGAGTATGTTTTTGCCGACAAACATTTTATCGACTACTTTAACTATCTTGTACCTGCCATCCTTGAAGAAAATAATGATGTCGTCGATGTCCGAACAATTGCACACGAACTCATCTTTTCTGAGGGAAGTACCTATAAATCCTTCCTCGCGGTTGACATACAGTTTCTCGTTGGCTTCCACCACTTTGGCAGCCACAATGGTTTCGAAATTGCGTATTTCGGTCATGCGGGGATGATCCTTGCCGTATTTAGTTTTCAACCCAGTGTACCAGGCGATGGTAAAGTCGACAATGTGAGCCAGGTGATGATCGATTTCCTCTATTTTTTTCTGAATAGACAGCAAGGTATCGTTTGCCTTGTCGGTATCGAACTTTGTGATCCGCATCATTTTGATTTCGAGAAGCTTCAGAATATCCTCGCGGGTAAGTTCCCGGATAAAGGATGGTTTGAAAGGCTCCAGGCGATGGTCGATATGGGCAATAACCTCTTCCTGGGTATTGCTTTCTTCAAAACCTTTGTCTTTGTAAATGCGGTTTTCGATAAATATTTTTTCGAGCGAGGTAAAGAACAATTGTTCCTGCAATTCACCTTTCTGAATTTCAAGTTCGAGTTGCAACAAGTCCACGGTGTGCTGGCAACTGATTCGTAACATTTCGCTTACCCCGGTAAACCGTGGTTTGTTGTCGTGGATCACACAACAGTTTGGTGAAATGCTGAGTTCACAATCGGTAAATGCAAAAAGGGCATCAATGGTTTTGTCGGACGAAGAGCCCGGAATGAGATGCACCAGGATTTCCACATTCGCCGCTGTATTGTCGTCCACCTTGCGTATCTTGATTTTACCCTTGTCACTGGCACGGATGATGGATTCTATCAGCTTGGAAGTGTTGGTGCCAAACGGAATCTCGGTAATGGCCAGGGTCTTGTTATCTACCTTGCCTATTTTAGCACGGATCTTTACAGCTCCACCCCGTTCGCCGTCGTTGTAACGGCTGACATCAATGGAGCCACCGGTTTGAAAATCGGGGTATAGGATAAATGCCTCTCCCTTAAGATGGGCAATACAGGCATCGAGCAATTCGTTGAAGTTATGAGGCAGGATTTTAGAGTTCAGCCCGACAGCAATACCCTCAACACCTTGTGCCAACACCAATGGAAACTTGACTGGCAAGGCAACCGGTTCCTTGTTGCGGCCATCGTAGGATGATTTCCATTCGGTGGTCTTAGGATTAAACACCGTTTCGAGGGCAAATTTAGAAAGACGGGCTTCAATGTAACGGGGAGCAGCGGCACTGTCACCCGTCAGGATATTTCCCCAGTTACCCTGGCAGTCTATCAACAGGTCCTTTTGTCCAAGTTGCACCAGGGCATCGCCAATGGAGGCGTCCCCGTGCGGGTGGAACTGCATGGTATGGCCCACGATATTGGCCACCTTGTTGTACCTGCCGTCATCAAGCCGTTTCATGGAATGCAGGATACGGCGTTGTACCGGTTTCAGCCCATCGTAGACATCGGGTACAGCACGTTCCAGGATCACATACGAGGCATAATCCAAAAACCAGTTTTGGTACATGCCCGACAGATGATGTTTAATAGCGTCAGTACTAATTTTAGGTACTTTATAATTTGAATGTGAAGCAGATTCAGTATCGGGTGCCATCTCTGAGGCTGCTTCAGTCAACTCTGTTTCTTCGTCTTCTGAATCAATAATTTCGTCTACACTCATTGGTAAAATTATAATTATGCATTTCGGGGGTTATACTAAATTTAGGATTTACAATTGATATTTAAGTACTGTTCGAAATTCAGTTTCGTTTTTTAAACTCTTATTTCAACTGAATGTTATTAATTTAATAACTCATATATACACCCGGATTTCGGGTAAGTTCCATAAGCTTTTAAAACTTAAGCATTCATTTATTCTATTTGCTGACTCCATGCAAGGATTGCAATATTTGTATATCCAACGACAAAAATAAGAAAAAATAAGAAAAAAGCCGTAACTTTGTGTTCCTTTTTTTAGACCTGGAAAGTTAATGATGGCATAAAATTAGTTCAGAACTTAAAATTGATTTACTTATGAATGCGAAAGTACTCCTTTTTGTGTTTTTAGTTGATTGCTTTTTGGCTAATTCACAATCCCTGGTTGTCAAAGCGAATATTGAAATTACAGGGGTTGCCTGTGAAAATGATACGACAGTTAAAGTTATAGGATTTCAGAAAAAAGTGCAGGAACAATACCAGCCGGTACAGTCGTTCACTACTTCCAGATGCCAAAACGAATTTGTCCTGCCCATGGATAGCGGCTCGTATAAAATGGTGGTCAATTCGTTTAATTGCGAAGAGCAGGATGTGACTTTTAACGTGAAAGCCGGCGTGAAAGAAATCACCCTTGGAAAGACAGCCCTGTTTAAACGCAAAAAGGCAATCAATTTGAGTGAAGTCACCGTCGTAGGGAACAAGAAAGAATTTATAAAGATAGATGCCGATAAAACAACCTATCTGGTGAAAGATAACCCGGCACTCTCAACAGGTTCCATGTCCGATGCCATCCGTAAACTGCCCGGAGTGATAGTCAGTCCAACAGGCAACCTGAACCTGAACGGGAAAGACCTGGCCATTTATATTGATGGGGTGCCCTCGAACCTGTCGGGACAGGACTTGAAAAATTACATACAGAGCCTGCCGGCAAATGCCATTGAAAAGATAGAGCTGATTGAAAGCCCGGGGGCTTCGTACGAAGCAAACACCAGCGGAGCGGTTATTAATATTATCACCCGGTCGAATAGCTTTAAGAGTTTCAGCGGCACCCTGAACTTACACTACGGTACCAGCAACAACCATAAATACTCGCCTTCCATCATGCTCAACGGACGCAAGAAAACCATCAACTGGCAATTGCAGACGGGCTATAATTCGCATGAGGTGACAGACTATAATACCGTGGACCGCACCTTTACCACGTATACTCCCAATGTGCTCTTTTACCAGGATGGAACCAGCAAAGAGCTGAACAATAACTTTTATTTACGGCCCATGGTTAATTTCAGGCTCAATGAGAAGTCGAACCTGATTGTGAATTATAACCTGAACATAGCCGGGAACAGAACCAATACACCCGGGATTGTATCTACCCAAAACCTGACTCCTGCCATAAATTATACCAATTACTATTCGAATCAGAATAATAATACCAACCATGAGCTGGTGGCTAAATACAAAACGAAACTGGATACACTGGGTAAATCGTTGCAAATCACGGCATATTATTCCAACTATGGCAAAAACTCATTCGGGAAATCGTTGCTTGAACAAAATAATTCGTACCTTTACAGCATCAATGATATAAATCTGAACCTGACAAATTTTTATACGAAATTTGATATTGAATTACCGTTTAAAAACTTTCAGTTCAATACAGGCGGAAAATACAACATTGTGACGGCCGGGGATGTGGGGAGATACAATTTGAATAATGCCTCTGCCACCATTTTTGACACCCCCGTCTATATGAGCCAGCTGGATTTCAGTTATAACGAGACAAACATAGCGTTGTATGCCGAGTTTAAAAAGAAGTTTGGTAAATTAAATGTAACAGCAGGACTCCGGGCGGAAAACCTGAATTTTAAAAGCACGGTCATTCAACGGGATACTACCGTACAGGGTGATTTGCCTAATATATACCCGACGTTCAACCTGCTGTACCAGTTTACTCAGGTCTTGAACATGACCGGCAGGTACTCGCGTAAAGTGGCTATGCCACCGTACAGTCAGCTGGACCCAAATAACAACGGTTATTTCGATCCGTATTCCAGTTCGGTAGGAAACCAGTTTTTGCAACCTAATTTCTATGATAATTATTCATTGACATTCTCAGCCTTTAGTTATGCGAACCTGGGAGCCAATTATTCGTTCACTAAAAATGTCAGTTTGATGACACTGAATACGGAACCGAATTCACTGGTCTCAAACCAGACTTTTACGAATTACGGGAATATCCGGAATTATAATATTTATGCCGCTTTCCCGGTACCATTTGGATTGATAACCCAGGGCAAGGAGTTCTTTAAACAGCCCATGGACATGGATAAAATGAGCTATCTGTATTTTTATATAGCTTATAACCGCCAGGTAATAAAAGATTATGTGTATCCGAACGGTAATTCAAGTCCTTTTTGGGTGTTTGTGGTGAATTCGCAAATTGTATTGCCTCTGAAGGTGAAACTTAATTTCCAGTATTTTTACCTGACAAAAGGTACATACCAGATATATCAGGTTGAAAAACCAATCCAGTACTGGCTGGTTGACCTGACCAGAAAGTTCTACAAGGACAAGCTGGAGTTCACGGTTGAAGCGAACAGGGATGTAAAACAAGAAATCTCGTTTAATACGCCTAACCTGAAAACGAACTTTACGAACCTGAATGATGGGTTGACTTTTTGGTTTAAGCTGACTTACCGTTTTGGGGAGTTCAAGAGCAAGGAAGAAACCCAGATTGATATTGAAAAGAAACAGGTGGAAAGCAATGGGTTTGATTTGAAGAAGTAAGTAATCAGTAATAATTATTGATGTATTTGTTAAATATTGAATCTGACTATTTCTGCAACTATTTAATTCCTGACCCCCCAACCCCCAAAGGGGGCGTAAGAGTGCATCTTCAGGAGATATTCAGTATTAGAAAGTTTTTAAATACTGCGTCTTTATGCCCCCTTTGAGGGTTAGGGGGTCAAAAATCAAAATGTATCATTAAATACTTTGAATTACTTAGTTTATAGTAGGTAGTTTATAGTAAGTAGTTTATAGTAGGTAGTAGGTAGAAAGAAGTGAGGAATGAGGAGCGAGGAATGAAAAAAAAGTAGGTAGTAAGAAGTTGGTAGAAAGAAAATAAGAATGAGTGTTTTGACATTACAGGAACAATAGTAAATAAATAAATTGTAAATATATATTATGGCTTCACAAGAAGATGTTTTTAAAAAACTGATTGCACATTGCAAGGAATATGGTTTTGTATTCCCATCGAGCGAGATTTATGATGGGTTGGGTGCTGTTTACGACTATGGTCAAAATGGGGTGGAACTCAAGAATAATATCAAAAAATACTGGTGGGACAGTATGGTATTGCTCAACGAAAACGTGGTTGGATTGGATGCCGCCATATTTATGCACCCCACAACCTGGAAAGCTTCGGGACATGTGGATGCATTCAACGATCCGTTGATTGACAACAAAGACAGCAAGAAACGGTATCGTGCCGACGTGCTGATTGAAGACCTGCTTGCAAAGTACGATGATAAAATCAACAAGGAAGTTGAAAAAGCAGCCAAACGTTTTGGCGCAAGCTTTGATGCCGATATGTTCCGCAAGACCAATGAACGGGTGCTGGAACATCAGGCTAAACGTGATGAAATACATGGACGTTTTGTAAAAGCATTGAACGATAGTGACCTGGCTGAATTAAAAGCTATTATTGAGGACTATGAAGTGGTTTGCCCGGTAAGCGGGACAAAGAACTGGACGGAAGTGCGTCAGTTCAACCTCATGTTCTCTACAGAAATAGGTTCAACAGCCGATGGTGCCATGAAAATATACCTGCGTCCTGAAACCGCACAGGGAATCTTTGTGAACTTCCTGAATGTACAGAAAACAGGACGTATGAAAATACCTTTTGGTATCTGCCAGATTGGGAAAGCCTTCCGCAATGAGATCGTTGCACGCCAGTTTATATTCCGCATGCGTGAGTTTGAACAGATGGAAATGCAATTCTTTGTACGCCCGGGTGAAGAAATGAAATGGTTTGAGCATTGGAAGGAATTCCGTCTGAAATGGCATAAAGCGCTTGGATTGGGAGACCAGAAATACCGTTTTCATGATCATGATAAACTGGCCCATTATGCCAATGCCGCTACGGACATTGAATTTGAAATGCCATTTGGTTTCAAGGAAGTGGAAGGAATCCATTCACGTACAGACTTTGACTTAAGCAGCCACGAAAAGTTCTCAGGGAAGAATATCAAATACTTTGATCCTGAACTGAATCAATCGTATACCCCGTTTGTTATTGAAACATCCATTGGCGTTGACCGTACGTTCCTGTCCATTATGGCAGCTTCGTACAAGGAAGAAGTGCTGGAAGGTGGAGAAAGCCGTGTCGTATTAACCTTGCCTCCGGTACTAGCCCCAATAAAGGCTGCCATCTTGCCGTTGGTTAAGAAAGACGGCTTGCCGGAGAAAGCACGCGAAATCATGAATGAATTGAAGTTCGATTTCAAATGTGCGTATGATGAAAAAGACTCTATCGGGAAGCGTTACCGTCGTCAGGATGCAATCGGAACGCCGTTCTGCATTACTGTAGATCATCAATCGATGGAAGACAATACAGTTACCATCCGTTACCGCGATACCATGTTGCAGGAACGTGTGAAAGTGGAAGAACTTCACAGTATTATCGGTGACCTGGTGAATATGAAGAATTTATTCAAGAAGATTGTGGGATAATTTCCACAGACTTTCTATTCAACAAACAAAAGAACTTCAAAACAATGAAGTTCTTTTTTTGTTTTACTATCAGAAATAATTCGTATTTTTGTAACTATTAAAATATAGAAAATGAGAACAATACATTTTAATGTGCCGGATGACCTGGATCTGAAAGACTTTGATGTAACTATGATAGTAGCAACTAAACTCTACGAAGATGGTAAATTATCATCAGGTCAGGCAGCAGAAATGGTTGGATTATCAAAGAGGGCATTTATTGAATGGTTAGGTCGATATGGTGTATCTGTTTTAAGTCAATCAATTTCCGATTTACATTCCGATATAGCAAATGCTTAGAATAATTATTTTCGTTCCACTTTTCTATTGAATCCTGTAACCCGTTCCAAATACTGTAGTCAACCACAAACCAAAGAAACGGTCATATACCTGATACGTACTGTTTTCAGAGGTGATAATTTCTTTGTCTAAGAGTTGCTTGATGGCTGTTTGAACTGAGCTGGACGATAGTAATCCATGCTTCTTTATAAATGCCGCTGAAGTGACTGCCTTTGCTTTGCCTTCTTTTGCAATGGCATACAATATCTCTTTTTGCCGTTCAGTCAGGAGCGATAACGTGCTTTGGAAAAGTGGCTCGTACATTGCAATTCTGTATCTGACTGATTCTTCTACTAATTCTAATGTGCATGTTTCTCCTTGCTCCGTCATAGCATATAATTCATTAAAAATGTTCTGAATGTACCAGGTATGTCCTTCAAAGACGCGATATACAATACTCACCAATTCCTTTGGAATAGTTTTATTGTTATTGCTAAAGTGTTGTTGAACAAATTCAATATACACTTTCTCATCTATTGCTTTTAATGTTAGCAAGCTAACGCTTTGATAAAAAGGACGTGAAGAACTAAAGAAAATATTCTGCATGATATGCCGTTGGCTCCCTGCGAAGATAAACGAGGAGTTTTTACAATGTTGAATATGCGTTCTTAAAACTGCTTCAATATTGTTTTCGGAGTAATTAGCTATTTGTTGAAATTCATCAATTGCTACCAGGCAAGGTTTATCGGCTGCCTCCAGGTATTTGAATATTTGTTCCAGGCTAAATGCAGGTTCGTTTATTTCACCTATACCAATATCGAAGGTAGGAGCGCCGGTGATGGAGTCTATTTTAAATGCAGGACGTAAAGAACTTATCATGGAAAAAAAACCGTCAATGAACTTAGTACCATTCGGCTTCAATGTTTCGAAGATTTCCTTTCCGAGCTTAAACACAAACTCCTTGAGGTTGTTTGTGGCATAAATGTCTATAAAAAAACAGTGGTAATGCTGACTTATTTCAGGTTGATGAAAACAGTGAAGTATTAAACCTGTTTTCCCCATTCTTCGGGGAGAAATAATGGCAAGGTTATTACCGTTAGTAATGGTTTTAATTACTTCTTTTGACTCTTTCTCTCTGTCACAAAAATAATCATCAGATACATAGCCACTTGTAGTAAATGGATTTGTTGTTTCTCTCATACTGATTAAATTTTATGCAAAGATAATAATTATATTTCA
This sequence comes from Paludibacter sp., assembly GCA_028710415.1. GTDB lineage: Bacteria > Bacteroidota > Bacteroidia > Bacteroidales > Paludibacteraceae > Paludibacter. The sequence goes on from JAQTUE010000002.1 coordinate 213,946, forward strand.
ATTATTAGAATTCAATTATTAGAATCTAATAATTGAATTCTAATAATTGTCTCAAAATAGAGCTTAATTCATTCAAATATAACAATATACAGTCATATTAAATCTTTCAAAAAGATTTATGTTCATGCAGCTAAATGCTTACTTATCAGTTTAAATGTATCCTCAAAAACAGAATTAGACTTCCTGACTACACATAAACTTAGTTGTCTCTAATTGTTTCTAAAGTGAGAGTTGCTCTGTTTAAATAATATGCGAATAAAGGTGAGGTATAGGGCGTCTGTTTTTTTTAGTAAGGGTTAAAAACGAAAATAAAGTTTTGAATATAAGGCAAATATATGCTCCCTGATTATTTCCTGACTACTTGCTATTTGCCTGTCATTATTTATTTTTAACCCACAGTATAGTGTGTTTATTACTTTTATCCGATAATAATTACAGCTGGCCTTTTTAAAGTCAGATTGTCAAAGCTTTAATTATTTTACTGTTTTACTTTCCAAATTGCCTGCATGTTGGGTGAAAAGTATGTTAGCCGGGTTTACTTACTACAATGACCGTTTTTTACCATAGCCTACCAATGCCCAGCCTGCTGTAATCATGAATTGGCTGCCTCTCAGTTCAGGTTTGTTGCTGGTGGGTATGATGTACATTGCCCTCAACCTGATACCATTATAGCTGTATTCATTTTGCAGATACGGATTTGCCCTGTTATTCTTAAACTTAATATCACAGTTAAGTCCTACCTGATACGAAAATGATCCAAGTTCCTGGTTCTTTAATTCGGGATGGCTGTCCTTGTCGGTTTGAACAGGGTCGCAAAAGTATCCGCCAATTCCTGCAAAAGGTATCAAAGTTACTGTCCTGTTATTTAAGGTTTCGTATCCAAGGCTAAGCTCCGGTGCAAAATACGTCACTGATGACCCGGAAGGTAATATAACTGTTGGTGTAAAATAAAAGTCCTTTTTAGTAGAAGTACCTATTATATTAATGCGGGTAAACAATCCCAGTTTCTTATGATGAAAATCCCAGCCAAAACCGGCAGCAAAACCATCTTTTATATAATCGTGTTTTGATCCTGCATTCGCATACCCGATTGAAAAATCCATTCCAAACCCGTAATCTGATGGGCCAACAATAAACCGGATGTAGTTCCGTACATAATGCTCATAAATGGAATGCGGGTAAGAGGCTAGGAAAGAATCACATTGTTTGTTTATTTCTTCCTGCACTTTATCTTTCATTTCCAGGCTCCCTTTGGGATTATTTTCCTTGAAAATATCATTTAGAATTAATGTTAGCATGCTTTTATCCACGGCCGAAAGCGTTGAGGCCTCGATATTTTTATACATGTTTTGCAAATAGATAAATGAATTCTCTGCAAGCTTTCCACTTAATTGATCCTCATTGGGTTTGATTTGGGTTTTTCTTCTGGTTAAAGTCTCTAATTTTGATATGGAATCAATCCTCAGGATCTCTTTTAATGAAAAAGAATAATTTTTGGTCAATACTCCCAGGTATATTTGTTCGAAAGAATTAAAAGCAGCATAATTCTCATCGGACACTTTGTTGTTCAGGTACAGATAGGCTTCATTCACTTTATCCAGGTCGCCGGCAATATAACTATCCAGTAATAAATTCCTGCCACGGGAAATGATGTCGGATTTAGATAGCTCGTAATTCTTTATTGAACTGGCAATATCCTGTGATGATACGAATGATGATAAACAAAAACAAAGTAATATGGCTGAAATTAATTGTTTTCTCATTTGAGTAGTCCTGAAGCGTTTATATTTATCCTATGTTGTAAAACGATACAAATATAACAAATGGGTTCTAATTATTAAAATATAATAATTAGAACCCACTGAAATTAACAGAAATTTTTGAGATATGCCTTTTTACAAGAGTGAATTCAGGATACAGGCAGTTGCATTTAATGGTTTGATCAAAGAATGAATCATTTGGTTTAGATTATTGGAATCTAATTATTGAAATCTGATAATTGGCATAAAATACGACTTAATTCATTCTAATATAGCTGTATATGATCACATCTTATCTTTCAAAAACAGTCCGGTATACGATTCTTTGCACTTCCTGATCAGTTCAGGCGTACCTTCGAAAACAAGATTACCTCCCATGTCGCCACCTTCGGGGCCAATATCAATAATGTGATCGGCACACTTGATGATTTCCAGGTTGTGTTCGATAATAATAACGGTATGCCCTTTCAGGATCAAAGCATCAAAAGCTTTAAGCAAGGTTTTTATATCGTGGAAATGCAACCCGGTGGTAGGTTCGTCAAACACAAATATGGTTGGTTCGGGTTTCTCATTGGCAAGGAACGATGCCAGTTTTACCCGCTGGCTTTCACCACCGGACAATGTGCTGGATGACTGTCCAAGTTTGACATACCCTACGCCTACATCCTGCAAGGGTTTTAACCGCTTAACAATTTTCTTTTCTGTATTACCGGCATGCTGTGAGAAAAACTCGATAGCCTGATTAACGGTCATCTCCAGTACATCAAAGATATTGGATTCTTTGTAAGTAACATCCAGGATATCCTGTTTAAATCGTTTCCCATGGCAGTGCTCGCATTCCAGTACCAGGTCGGCCATGAATTGCATTTCAACAGTTACGGTACCTTCTCCCTGGCATTCTTCGCAACGGCCCCCTTCCGTATTGAAAGAGAAATGGGATGCCGTGTAGTTCATTTGTTTTGAAAGTTGCTGATCGGCATAAAGCTTGCGAATCTCGTCGTAGGCCTTGATATAGGTTACCGGGTTCGAACGTGAGGAACGGCCTATTGGGTTCTGGTCCACAAACTCAATGTCCTTTGCCAGGTGCATACTGCCTTTTAAAGTTCCGAATTGTCCTGTACGATCGGCAATACCCCCGTAATGTTTCTTCAGGGCGGTGTAAAACACATTCCGCACCAGGGAAGATTTCCCCGATCCGCTGACTCCGGTAACTACGGTCATGACGTTCAAAGGGAACTTGACATCAATGCCTTTCAGATTATTCTCGCGAGCACCGAACACTTCAATGTAGTTGTTCCATTTCCTGCGTTGTTTCGGAATGTCTATTTTCTCAAGCCCCAGTAAATATTTCAGGGTATATGAATTTCCTAATTCGGTAGAATTCAGTTTGTTTTTCTTTAATCCGTCCAGATCGGGAATGCCCTGAAATACCAGTTCTCCGCCTAAACGTCCTGCATTTGGTCCGATATCAATCAGGTAATCGGCAGCACGCATGATTTCTTCATCATGTTCCACAACCACTACCGTATTTCCTAAGTCACGCAATTGTTTCAATACCTTGATCAACAAATGGGTATCACGTGAGTGCAACCCGATACTTGGCTCGTCCAGAATATAGAGTGAGCCTACCAGGCTGCTGCCCAATGAAGTGGCCAGGTTGATGCGCTGGCTTTCACCACCGGATAATGTATTGGACAAACGGTTCAGGGTCAGGTAGCCCAACCCTACATCGAGCAGGAAGTGAATGCGGTTATTGATTTCAATCAACAAACGTTTTGCAATGGCTGCATCCTGTTCGTCGAGGTTTAGATTCTCGAAATAATTATTCAGGGTACTGATTGGCAATAATACTAAATCAGTAATTGATTTGCCATCAATGCGAATGTACGAAGCTTCTTTTTTTAAGCGGCTTCCCTGGCATTCCGGACATAAGGTCTTGCCGCGGTAACGGGCCAGCATTACCCGGTATTGGATTTTATACTGATTCGATTCCAGGTATTTAAAGAATGCATTCAGTCCTTCAAAGTAAGCATTGCCTGTCCATATCAGATGGCGTTGTTCGTCGGTCAGTTCATAATAGGGTTTATGGACAGGGAAGTTGAACTTTGAAGCGGTATGGATCAGTTGGTTTTTCCATTCGCTCATAACTTCGCCCTTCCAGCACACAACTGCATCCTCGAAGATCGACAGATTCTTATTTGGAACTACCAGATCTTCGTCAATACCAATGACCCTGCCGAATCCTTCGCATTTAGGGCAGGCGCCGATAGGGCTGTTGAAACTGAACGTATGAACTGTGGGGATCTCAAACAATAAACCGTCAGCTTCAAACTTCTTTGAAAAGTAAAGCATTTTAGTCTCCTCTTCCTGAATGACTTTCAGCACGCAGGCATCATTTCCTTCAAAGAATGCTGTCTCAATGGAATCGGTCAATCGGCTGATAGCCGTTTGTGTGTGTTCAATCACCAACCGGTCGATCAACAAATAAACTTCTTTGTTTTCCACCTTGGAGTCTGTTTTCAGGAAATCACCAATCTGTAACGTTTCACCATTTACCTCAACCCTGCTGAATCCCTGTAATTGCAGGCTGGCAAGTTGTTCGGTGAGTGTTCGTTCGGATGTTGCTACAACTGGGGTTAACACCATTATTTTAGTGTTGTCGGCAAAGCTCATGGCTGCATCAATCACATCCTGGGCTTCGTGCCTTTGCACCAACTCGCCCGAAATGGGGGAATAGGTCTTCCCAATACGGGCAAAAAGCAGTTTGATATATTCGTAAATTTCCGTTGATGTACCTACTGTCGAGCGGGGATTCCTGGTGTTCACCTTTTGCTCTATGGCAATTGCCGGGGGTATTCCTTTGATAAAATCCACCTCCGGTTTGCTCATTCTGCCCAGAAACTGACGGGCGTAGGACGAAAGACTTTCCACGTATCGGCGCTGCCCCTCGGCATAAAGCGTATCGAATGCAAGTGATGATTTGCCGGAACCTGAAAGGCCGGTAATCACGACTAATTTGTTACGTGGTATTTCAACATCTATATTCTTTAAGTTGTGTACCCTGGCACCTTTTATTATAATATTCCCTTGTTTGGACATGTATTTAATTAATTCTGATTTAATAACCTGCTGTTTTTTTGATGTGAGAAATACTTGCTACCTGTTTTTTGAGTTATATACTACTGAAACACCATTTAAAAACTGCTTTTTTACAACCTGCAAAGATACTGCTTTTGAAATGAATAATTATTAACCTGCAATTAATAATTACCTGGTTGTTGTCAATTAAAATGTTGATTTTGATAAATTAATATTTTCAATCCATTAGCACAAGCAGGTGGTCCGAATTAATGGGTTATTTTACATGCCGGCAATCTGTTTTGACCTTCTCTACTCTGAAGCACCCGGGGAAGCATTGAAGCCAATCCTGGGCCTGAATCCAAATCACCCCTGATTCTGCTTCTTTTTTTGCAATTCTTCCAACGGCACTATTTTCTGAATTACATTATTACTCAGTCCTAGTACAGAGACAGTTTAAATAGTGAACCCTTCCATTCTGAGTTTAGTTTAATTACTTTTGTTAAAGCCCTGCAACTTCATGCCGTTTTCCTTCCAACCTGAAAATTCAGGTAAGGTTCCAATCTGATCTGTATGTCCTCCGAAATGAATATTATTGTAGTTAAGAAAAGATGAACGGCTAATTTATAATGTGACTTTTAATTGTTCCTGTTATGTCGCATCTCCTGAAAAAAGAATTTCTGAATAATCATTCAAAAGCATATCCTTCCAATGTAAACAATTTGATGAAATAATCTGTTTGTTCTGTTATTCTATAAATATGCAAGAATATCAATGTAAACTCATAAACTTAAGTTAAAACAGAATAAATATGATGTAATATTTTGATATATGCATAAAATGTTGTACTTTTGCCCCTAATCTAAATAATTATACATTTTATGAAGAATAAACGTAACCGTTTACAAATTATCTCAGAAATTCTTCGCTCAACAGTAGTTGGTAGTCAGGAGGAATTGCTAAAAATGCTCAGTGAGCGACAGTGTGAAGTAACCCAGGCGACTTTGTCGCGGGATTTAAAGTTGCTGAAAGTTGCAAAGACTCCATTGTCAAACGGTGCCTATAAATATATTTTGCCTTCATATAATAAACCACTTCCTAATTCCGGTGCAGGCAACACGTTGATTGCACACGGAGCGGTACTAAGCCTGGAATTCTCCGGTCAGCTTGGGGTAGTAAAAACCAAACCCGGTTATGCCAGTGCCATTGCCTGGGATATTGACAACAAGGCCACGGAACATGTATTGGGTACTATTGCAGGCGATGATACTATTTTGGTCATTCCCCGTGAAGGTATCACCCGTGAAGATATTCTCGAAATGATGAATATCACTTTCTCAGAAAAAGATTAAACATAAATCGAACTGATTTGAATTGCAAAGCCATTAACTTTGCAGTGAAAAAGGAACTCATTCAAACTGAAGATGGATAAAGATATTACCGTTGATGAAATAACGGTACAAATTGCTGATGAACGTTATTTAGGGTATGTTGATACAATATTGACAACCATTGCCGAAGCTGCGAAAGTACGTGGAACCGGTATTGCACGACGCTCGCCCGAGTATATCGAGCAAAAAATGAAGGAAGGTAAAGCTATTATCGCTTTATCAGGAGAGGAATTTGCGGGATTTTGCTACATTGAAACGTGGGGGAATAAAAAATTTGTTGCCAATTCAGGTTTAATAGTAGTGGATAAATTCCGGGGTCATGGACTTGCCAAGCGTATCAAGCGCAAGGCATTTGAACTGTCACGCCAGCGATATCCTGATGCCAAGATATTTGGCTTGACTACCGGCCTGGCAGTTATGAAGATTAACTCCGAGCTTGGTTATAAACCGGTTACCTTTTCGGAGCTGACCAATGATGAAGCATTCTGGAAAGGATGCCAGAGTTGTGTAAATTATGATATCCTGCAACGTACCGAAAGGAAGCATTGCCTTTGTACAGGGATGTTGTATGATCCTGCTGTGGAAGAGAAGAAAGATAAGGAAGATTAAGAAATTTAGTTGAAACGGCCGGTTTGATTCGAATCCTGTAAAAGAGGATTGTTGAGATTGGCCTAGGACTTATAATAATAAGAGTATGAAAGAAAAAGTTGTTTTAGCATTTAGCGGGGGATTGGATACGTCGTTTTGCGCCAAATACCTGTCCGAAGAAAAAGGATATGAGGTGCACACAGCAGTGGCTAATACCGGTGGATTCAGCGAAGAGGATTTAAAGGTAATAGAAGATAAAGCATTCCGTCTGGGTGCCGTGACTCATGTGGCATTGGATGTTACCCAGCAGTATTACGATAAAAGTATCAAATACATGGTTTACGGAAATGTACTTCGCAATGGTACTTATCCGATATCGGTCAGTTCGGAGCGTATTTTCCAGGCAATTGCAATTATCAATTATGCCAAGGAAATCGGAGCAGACTATGTAGCCCATGGCAGTACAGGTGCCGGAAATGACCAAGTACGTTTCGACCTGACCTTCGATGTGTTGGCTCCGGAAATCAAGATCCTGACCCCGACACGCGATATGGTGTTGACCCGCGAATATGAAATCAACTACCTGAAAGAACATGGTTTTGATGCTGATTTCAAGAAAATGGAATACTCCATCAACAAAGGATTGTGGGGAACCAGTATCGGGGGAAAAGAAACCCTGAAATCGGAACAGACTTTACCTGAGGAAGCCTATCCAAGCCAGGTTGAAAAACAAGGGGAGGAAACTGTTACCATTGAGTTTGAACAAGGTGAAATCTGTGCTGTGAATGGACAGAAGAATACGAATAAAGTGAAACTGATCAATCAACTGGAAGATATAGCAGGCAAATTCGGTATCGGACGTGATATGCATATCGGCGATACGATTATCGGAATAAAAGGCAGGGTAGGGTTTGAGGCAGCAGCACCATTGCTGATTATCAATGCACACAAAATGCTTGAGAAACACACTCTTACAAAATGGCAGCAATACTGGAAAGACCAACTTGGAAACTGGTACGGCATGTTCCTGCATGAAGCCCAATACCTGGAACCTGTAATGAGGGATATTGAACAATTCCTGCAAAGCTCGCAACAAAATGTTACAGGAACTGTTATAGTAAAACTTCGTCCTTATGGCTATACCCTGGTAGGAGTTGAAAGTACTTACGACCTGATGAAAACAGATTTTGGGGAATACGGCGAAATTAACCGTGCGTGGAGTGCTGACGACGTAAAAGGGTTTACTAAAATATTGGGAAATCAAATGAAGATATTTTATAACGTTCAAAAAAGGAACGAGAAGTAAATTGAAACAATAAAATTAAAGACTAGCGTGAGAGCCTTTGCTGAAAAGCAAAGGCTCTTTTACAACTGGTTGATAACCAAATTATTTTGATATTCAAAATTTAAATAGTACTTTTGCAACCGAAATTAAATGAATCGAATTGGAAACAAAGGGGTAAGAATTTAATTTCCGAATCCGGATTTCCGAACTTCTAATAGTATAGTGTAAATTTCTTAAATAGTAAATTGTTTTATGGCTACTACAGCAGATATTAAAAATGGAATGTGTCTCGATATTGATGGTCAATATTTAGTTATAACAGAATTTCTTCATGTTAAACCAGGCAAAGGACCAGCTTTTGTGCGTACTAAAATGAAAAATGTTGTTACCGGAAGAACTTTCGAGAAAACATTTAACTCCGGGGTACGTATTGAAGAAGTACGCATCGAACGTCGTGAATTCCAGTTTCTGTACAAAGATGATATGGGATACAACTTTATGAACAATGAATCCTACGAACAGGTTTCAGTGGCTAAAGATTTAATAAACGGGGTAGATTTCATGAAGGAAGGAATGATGTGTGAAGTGGTGATACACGCACAATCTGAAACCATCCTGTTTGTTGATCTTCCTGTTCAGGTTGCTTTGTTGGTAACCTATACCGAACCCGGTTTGAAAGGTGATACAGCTACCAATGCTACCAAACCTGCTACCGTTGAAACCGGTGCTACCGTTCGTGTTCCGTTGTTTATAAACGAAGGTGAAACCATTCGTGTAGATACCCGCAATGGTTCATATGTTGAACGCGTGAAAGTATAGTTCTCAATAAAATAAGATTCTTATAGACGAAATCCTGCAAACAATATTGGTTGCAGGATTTTTTTTTAGAAATAAGCTCATTATTTGCTTTTTTTTTACGTTATTTGCGTTCGATTACAATCCTGATAAGTGTTATGAAAAAAAGACTGCAGAGTTTTGGATATGCCATTCGCGGAATACGGAAAGTATTTGTTACAGAGGCGAATATGAAAATCCATATTGTGATAACTGTCCTGGTGACTATCAGTGGATTCCTGTTTTCCATCAGCCTGACTGAATGGATGTTCTGTTTGCTCTGCATCGGGTTGGTTGTTGGGGCAGAGATGTTCAATACGGCCATTGAAAATGTAGTTGATTTAGCCTCTCCCGAATGGCATCCGTTGGCAGGCAAAGCGAAAGATATTGCTGCCGGAGCAGTCCTTATTTGTGCAGTCATTTCGGTTATTATCGGATTAATCATCTTTCTACCAAAAGGCTGGCAGTTGATCGCCCCCTGAATTGATCAATAGGAACAAAAAACATCACTTGTAATTGTGTCATTTAATAAAACCAAACTATTTAAACATCCCGCTTTTGGGAATTATAGGAGGCTTAATTATGAAATTCAATCCATTTGTTGACTTAATTGATCTTATGTTCCCCAATCTATGCGTTGTCTGTGGCACTAATTTACAGAAAAACGAACATCAACTGTGCCTTTCATGCCTGCATGACATTCCAAAGACGAACTATCATTTGATGAAGGAAAACCCTATAGAGAAACGGTTCTGGGGTAAAGTCCCTGTTTGCAGGGCAACATCTTACTTCTTTTTCCAAAAAGGATCTTCATTTCAAAAACTATTACATATCCTCAAATACAAAGGAAATAAGGAAATAGGGGAGTTGATGGGGAAATATGCCGCCATCGATTTGCTTGATTCCCCTGATTTTGCTTCTATCGATTTAATTATACCTGTTCCATTGCATCCCAAAAAGTTTAAATTACGAGGTTATAACCAGAGTGAATGGATAGGGAAAGGAATCTCACTGATCCTAGAAAGGCCTCAGGATACTACAACACTGATTCGGGTTCGTGAGAATCCCACCCAGACTAAGAAATCAGTTTATGAACGGTTTGAAAACACTGAAGGAATCTTCGAGTTAAATGACAAAACTATATTGAAGGGAAAACATATCCTACTGGTTGATGATGTGCTTACCACAGGTTCCACCCTGGAGGCTTGTGTGCGTGCATTACTTGAAACACCGGATATAAAGATCAGCATTTTTACACTTGCAGTCGCCTGAATACGACTTTGCAAATTATTTTCACTTCAATAGAATTCAGATTCCTGTTTCGCACATGTAAACAACGGTATGTTGATGTGTTCTGCTTTGGAAATGGTTGGATGCAAGTGATGGTTGAAATGAAGCTTGTGTTATTTATGCTGTTTAAAACTATAAATATTTGCAGTTGGAAATAAACAATGGATTATGTCTCTTCAAATTTGAATGACCGGAATTCTTGTTTTATTCTAAAAAATGAGGTTGTAATTTTATATTTATTCATAAAAATGATTCGATATTGAACAAATTGTTATTTTATATAATTAAATTACCTAACAATATTCAATATTGACAAATCTAAATGAAATAAATTAACATGCTAACCGTTGTTATAGAGGCGGAAGTAGAGTTTTAAATGAAAACAAATTTGTACTTTTGCAAGGTAATTTTTTAAATACAATTCATGCCGTCATTTTCCCGTTCTATTTTGTTTCTGATCAGCTGTATATTTATGTACAGTTGTTCGCTCATGCCCAATGAGATAAAAACTGCGGAACGGATCATGGAGTCTGATCCGGACTCTGCATTACATATCCTTCAACACATGCACACTGATAAATTGATGATGTCTTCGTCAGATCGTGCATTATATGGATTAATTCTTTTTCAGGCATTGGATAAAAACAGTAAGCCTTTGCAACCTGATTCTGTCATTAATTTCTCAGTAAATTATTATCTGGAAGCAAATGATAAACCTCATTTGGCTAAAAGTTATTATTACAAAGCAAGAGTATATAAGCAAGCTCAACGTTTTGATGATGCAACAATATTATACTTAAAAGCTTTAGATTTAACCCAGAATTTTAAGGATAATATCATGCTGGGGAAAATTTATTCGGATATGGGCGATATTTGCATAATTCAAAAAGATTATAATGAATCATTAGTTAAATATCAGCAGTCAATAAAATACTTTATTGGTGAAGGTAAAAAGGTAGAGGCAAGTTACAGGATTATTTCTGTAGGAAAAGTGTACCACTTTTTAAAAGATTATAAAAAAGCGCAGCAATATTATACGCAAGCCCTTTCCCATACAAAAGATTCATTGCTACAAGGTATTGCATATCAGGAAATAGGAATTAATTACTATTGGGCAAAACAATATGATTCAGCTCAATACTTTCTGAGAAAAAGTATAAAATATCCTTATCATGGAACAAACTATGCTATCAGATGCTATAATTTGGCAGACTTATTTTTTGATATAAACAAATACGACTCAGCGTTTAATTATGCTACTTTAGCATTAAAATATCCTTCTACTTTTTATAATCAACGGGATTGTTATCGGATTTTGGCTAATACAGAATACATCCGAGGAGATTTAAAGCAAATTGCTTTTTATATGTCAAAATATCAGGATTGTACTGATTCTGTTCGAAGAATAGAGCTTCAAACAAAAACTTCAGTGCTAGAAGATATGCATCAGACAAACGGTGCCTTTAGTAAATCGAAACATTTCCTGCTAATACTAGCTTGTATTATTCCACTGATAATCTTGTTTAGTCTTTTTATTGTATATCGACTAAGAAAAAGAAATAAAGGGAAGGAAGAACAGCTGGAACAGGCGGAAGAAAAACTGATTAAAAAACAAGGTCTGTTACGGGATAGTTTAATTCAAAAAATAGAAGAAAATAAAGCAATACATATACCGGCTTATAAAAAAGCGACGTTAAGTCAACGGGAATTAATGGACAAAGAGATCTATAATTCCTGTTTGCATGTAAATGATTGGGAAGTCTTCAAAAAGTTGATGAACCAGACATTTAACAATCTTGTTGACACGCTGGAAAATAAATACACAGACATTAATCACAAAGAAATGATTTGGTGTTGTCTTTTTTTGCTTAATGTTCCTACTCCCGATTTGTCATTAGTTCTTGAAAGCCAACCCGGAAGTCTCTATAAACTTAAACAACGGTTAACTCAAAAGATGAATCTTACGAGTACGAAAGATCTTGACCAATTACTCCGCAATTTATCCGAAGATAAATAAATCCGCAAAACCTTACTTTCTCAATTTAGGGCTGGTAAAAAGAGGCATATTTTAATGCTCTTTTTACCATTTTTTTTTCATGTCCTAAAAATATCTACATGTCCACAGATAAAGTGCTACAATTCAACTATATAAAAAATGGCTTGTCCTAATTTATTTTGCCTCAAAATTTGCGATAGTGGGTTTGTATATATAATTTAGCACCATGAAGGAATGCCTAACATTGGATTCCATAACCCTATGTTCACACTATAAATTCAATTTTTTATGAAAAAAATTAACTTTAAGCTTTTAGGCTTTTTCATTGTTTCACTTTCTCTTTTTACAAATCAGGTGGTTTATGCAGATATTCTAATTAGAAAAGATGATCCGGCACCTGGAGGTGGTAGTAATATTGCTACTCAATCTTATTCACTTTCTACAACTACATCTACAAAAACTTATTCCTCAAGTACCAAATTTGTTATTCCAGTTACAGCCGATGTAGTAGGTTCGGAATTATTTGTTGATTTCACAATAAGTGTTGGAACAGCATATGTTTCGGTTGTGGATGCTAATGGAAGCGTTGTTTATCAAACTGCGGTTGATACTTACAGTACTCCTGAAGTAGTAATACCAGTTGATGGATTGAGTAGTGGAAAATATTCATTGAAAATTTCATACGGCTCAACAAGTCTTACAGGTAATTTTCAGTTATAATTGAAGTTCTAAACGAGGCGGGATAAAACCCGCCTCGTTATTCCAAAAATTGAAGAGGAAATTTAAAAGATGATTATCATGAAAAATGTTCTAAAAGCGTGGTTGAGAAAAAACCAACTAACTATTGATCCAACCGAATACAATACACAAGTGGTTGTAAAGGGCAATTTAGGATTAACAGATATCGTTGACGAACTTATTAAGGAAGGCATTGAAATGGATCGGGATACAATGCTCGATATTATCACCCGTTTCAACCGTAAGTCGGCCGACCTGGCGCTATCCGGATACAATGTGAACAATGGTCTGGTAAATATGCGTTCGTCGATTAAAGGGCCTCTATTTGGAGGTAAATGGAATCCAAATGTCAATTGGGTGGATGTAAACCTTACACAAGGTAAAGAATTGTATGACGCTGTAGCTGCTACCACCGTAGAAATACTGGGTGAAAGGGACGAAATGATTGAAAGTTATAACCTTTCTAATCAAACCAGCGAGTTTAACGGAAGATTTCATACAAAAGTCCGTCAGGCAGAGTTGAGTGAACCACAATTGAAAACGGCAGGAGAGCCTGCTTGTGGTATTGCATTTAGAACCTGGTTGTGTAAAGCTTAAATTGATTTCAATTATTTAAAATATACATTATGATCTTAATCGTGTTATTTTTGAATTTCTACTTCTGTTTGTAAGCACAGAGGAATTAATACTGAAAAAAAATAGTATTTTTGCATTTCAACGCACAAATTCCTATAGTCGAATTGTGCGAACTGAAACAAGCATTATGCAATTTAAAGTCAGTTTATTACTTTTCATATTTTGTTTATTGTTAGCCGGTTGCTCATTCGTTCCCAACGAAATGAAAACCGCTGAACGGATTATGGATGCTCATCCTGATTCGGCATTGTATATCCTTCAACATCTGAAACCCGAGAAATATAAGGCTAATTCCGATCGGGCTTTATACGGATTGCTTCTTTCACAGGCTCTTGACAAAAACGACAAGATTATTACACCTGAATCACTTATTGATTTTTCAATTGATTATTACCAAAAACAAAATGATTATTTGCATTTAGCCGGCAGTTATTACATGAAAGGCCATATGTATAAACACGCCCAACGCTATGATGATGCAGCTATATTTTACCTGAAGGCAAATGATTGTATTCAGGATGTTAGTGATTTTGCTTTGTCCGGGAAGATATATGCCGATTTGGGAGATATTTGCTCAATACAGCATGATTATAAGGATGCGATGAAAAAATACAGAACTTCACTCGACTTTTTAAATAAAGCAGGACGAAAAAATGAAGCTTATACCATAATTCTTTGCTTAGGTCGAACGAATAGAATTCAGAAAAATTATACAAAAGCTAAAAAGTATTATCGGTATGTATTGAATAGAACAAAAGACTCTTTTTTACTTGGATCGGTCTATCAGGAAATGGGAATCAATTATTATGCTGCAAAGCAACTTGATTCCGCAGAATTGTATTTGAGAAGAAGTCTAAATTACCCTTATAAAAGTACAAATTATTCTATCAGGACTTATAGTTTAGCCGATTTATTATTTGAGAAAGCGCAATATGACTTATCTTTCCAATTTGCTACAGTAGCATTAAAACACCCGGCGAACTTTTATACCCAGCGTGAATGTTACAGGATTTTAGTAAATGTTGAATACTTACGAAAAGATATTAATGAGATGGGGAAATATATGACTCAGTATCAAAGTTGCGGCGATTCCATCCGTAAAGTGGAATCACAAACCAAAAGTTCAGTGCTTGAGAGTCTTCATAATGCTACCCGGGAAGCAAAAGGAACTAAGAAAAGCATGATTTTGATAGTTACGTTATTACTGATTATTTTATCGTTATCCACCTATGTAGTTTATAATTTGTTTCAACGAAATAAACTTAAAAGGGAACAACTGAATATTTTTAAGCATCAATTAAATATAAAACAGGAATTTGCAAGCCAGGCATTGTCTAACAAAATAGAAGAGATAAAAGCCCTGCAAGTGGAGGAACGCAAAAATGCTTCTGTTGAAGAACGCGAAAGGCTTGATAAAGAATTATATTTTATATCTTTACACTTGAATAATTGGGATGTTTTCAAACAGGAAATGAACCACACATTTAATAATATTATTAATATTTTAATTTCAATCAATCCTTCAATAACCCAAAAGGAGATTACCTGGAGCTGTTTACATTTGCTTGATCTCCCTCATGCTGACCGAATGTTATTGCTGGATGCTACCTCCGATAGTTTATATAAACTTAAACAACGATTAGCTCATAAATTAAATCTTCGATCAACCAAAGATCTGGATTTGTTTCTGAAAAATATGATGGCAATAAAAGATTAAAATACAGCATTTTTTTTAATTTTTCATTACAACCTACTATGTAATTCTTCTGGGTTTTTGATTATAATAATGGACACAGGATTTTGTACTGGCAGTCATTAACTAGCTGTATCAAAGTATAGTGAGTCTTGAGGATGACTTTTTTTGTTATAATAATGATAATTAAAGTTAGGTTTCTTTAACGAGTATTTAATTCATTATTTAGATGCTGAAAGTGAAAAGAATAGAAAATGAATTTATTTTTTGTAATTTTGCAACTCAACGCAACAATTCTTTATCTGAATTGCTCAACCTGAAGTACGCATTATGCATTTTAAAATCAGCATATTCATTCTTTTTTTTAGTCTTTTTATTACCGGTTGTTCATTTGTTCCAAACGAATTGAAAACTGCTGAACGAATCATGGATGCTCATCCTGATTCGGCTTTGTCTATCCTACAGCATCTTAAAACCAAGAATTACAAATCTCATTCTGACCAGGCTTTGTATGGTTTGCTCCTTTTCCAGGCTTTGGATCAAAATAATAAACCATTTTTGTCGGATTCATTGATTGATTTTTCAATATCTTATTATCAAATTCAAAATGACAAGCGACATCTGGCAACTTGTTATTATTACAAGGGTCATACAGCAAAATATTCTCAACATTTTGATGAAGCAGCATCATTTTACATCAAAGCATTAGAGTGTCTTCAAAATAATACTGATGATAAACTGATGGGGAAAATCTATACTGATATGGGTGATATATGTTCATTTCAACAGGATTATAAAGAAGCACGAAAAAAATATATAAAATCTCTTGAATATTTTAAGAAATCAGGAAGAACAATTGATTCAAAGTTTGTAATTCTCTCAATAGGGCGAACCTACCATTTTTTAAAAGATTATAAAACAGCCCAACGATATTATCTTGAAGCCCTTCCACAGATTAGTGACTCTATGGTATATGGTGCCGTTTATCAAGAGTTGGGGACTAATTATTATTCCAGCAAGCAATTTGATTCAGCTGAATATTATCTTCGAAAAAGTCTGAATTATCCTTATAAAGGTACAAGCTATTCTATAAGATGTTATGCATTAGCTGATTTGTTGTTTGATAAAGATCAAATTGATTCATCAAAACAGTATGCTTTACTTGGATTGAGATATCCCGCAACTTTTTTTACTAGGCGTGAATATTACAGAATATTGACTAATATAGAATATTCACGGAAGAACTTTAATCAAATGAAATTGTATATGACATATTATCAGGATTATACTGACTCGATTCATAAAATAGAATTACAAACCAAGAGTACTGTTCTTGAAAATTTTCATACCACTACTCAGGAAGCCAGTATGACTAAAAAGAGTATGATTCTGATTGTTTCAATTTTACTGATTGTTTTGCTGCTTTCCGTCTATTTAGTTTTTTATTTGTTCAAACGAAACAAGTTGAAAAGGGAACAATTGAATGCTTTTAAGCAGCAATTAAATATTAAACAGGAATTTGTGAACCAGGGTTTGATACATAAAATTGAAGAAACAAAAGCATTGAAAGCTGAGGAGCGTAAAAATGCTTCCGTCGATGAACGTGCAAACCTGGATAAAGAATTATATAATATTGCGTTGCATTTAAATAACTGGGATGTTTTTAGCGGAGAAATGAATCATGCTTTCAATAATATCATTGTTTCATTAAAATCTGTGTATCCGGCAATTACGCGCAAAGAAAAAATCTGGTGTTGTTTGCATCTCCTTGATGTTCCGCATGCTGATAGAATGTTATTACTTGAAGCAACTTCCGATAGTTTATATAAACTGAAACAACGTTTGGCTCACAAATTGAATCTGAAATCAACCAAAGAACTGGATTTGTATCTAAAAAACCTGACTGAAATAAAGGATTAGTTCCTTTTTTTATTTCTGGTTATGCTCAGTTTGTTAGATTTCTGATCTGTTATTTCACTCTCTCTGATTGATGTCCAAAAAAAACGGATGTCTAAAAAATAATATCCACATATACAGTGTTTTAAAAACCGTGATGTCCAAAAATATTTGGATATTATTTTGGTTGCATTGTGCGTTATAGCTAAATTCGCAGGACAATTTCAGGTTTTGATTTTATTCTGAATCAAGCAACATGATTTCATTACAACTTATGCAAATCCAAAATCAAATCTTTGAACTTTAAATCAAGTCTGTTTTATTACTTAGCAATTTAAAATCACCAATAATTATAAGGATAAAAGCGGTATAGTCTTACTCGGGTGTGTATAGTGAAGTGAACATAAGATATTTGTCCTCTTAACCTAAACCTTTAAATAAAAGAGGATTCAAATTCAACTCGTGATTTTAGACTGTACCGCTTTACCTTTCTTCTTCTAACCTGTTTTGTAAGCCATTTAAACTGTACAATCGGTAAAAGAATTAATAGTGGTAGCTTGTTCATTAAAAAGGAAAACAAAGTCATTAAATACTTTGTTTTCCTTTTTTTTTATGAATAATAAATTACCTGAAGTAAATATGAATTGTTTCATGATACTTAGTTGGTAACCCGAATGTTTATTTACTGCTGGTGAGTCCAGTTTGTTTTTTCAAACTTGCTACTGCTTCATCGGCAGTCGAGATTTGCTCCAGGAAGTCACGGAATTCGATATAAGCTTCGGGTGGGAATACTCCTTTTACCAATTCAAAATGGCGAATGTAGGTGATTGAGTTCCCTTGATGAGAAGTAAATGAACTATAGGTACCAAACTTGCCGGTGATTTCTGACTTCTCAGGTAATTCTGTTACATTGTAACCGGCAGGTAATTGATAAACCACTGTGTCATTTTCCATGTAAGGCCGACGAATGCATAGGTCAGTTTTACGGTTTCTTACTTTATCAGGGATTGAAGTAAGTTTATTCATAAAGTTTAATGGGAGTAAGGCAATATCATTCCCCATCTTATGAATGTAGTTTGATACTGAAATATTCAGGCTTTCATCAAACGAAGGAGTGGGGCTTCTATGTTCTTCATAGTTGAAATTATCTAATGTGAACGAAGGAAGTTCAATGTTCTGAGTAACAATTTTAATTTTATCTGCCTTGTCTGCATGATAAATGGGTAAAATGTTGTCGTAACACAGACCGTTGTAATTTGCCTTGACTTCAGCAATACCTGTAATTTCATCTGTCAGGTTTACTTTTGAATATCGGTTTATGCAATTCTCATTTGCCGAATAGGTACGTGTACGCACTAACCTGCTATTTTCCCCATCAATAAGAAGTACCAGTCTGTCATCAGTAAAGTCGCTGTTAAAACCACACGGTAATCTTTGGCTGGTGCATTCAAGCCAAACCGTATCTTTTTCCAATGGTACACATACCATGGCATGATTAAACTGACTCGATGGGAATGAATCATCAATGTGATTGCTCTCTTTTCCTGCCATAACCAGGGTATAATACGATTTTATACCAACCGATGATAGTAATGCCTTTGTGTAGTTTGATAATGCCTTACAATCACCATAAGAGAATTTGTCTACTACTGTTGCATCAAAAGGTTGCCAGCCACCAATACCTATTGATATATTTACATACCTTGTTTTCTGTTGCATGTATTCATAGATGGTTTTCACTTTCTCAAAATCATTTTTACATGCTGAAGTGATTTCCTTCATCTTTGTAATAGTTGTTTCAGGTAATTTATCTTTATCTTCAATTAGTTTTGAAGCCCACATACCCAACTCTTTCCAACTTTCGGAAGACCCTTTTGTATCCAGGAATGCAAAGCCGTTAGGAGCTAATTCTACTAAAGGATATTCCGGTTTTGTTATGGAAGACATAGGTTCATCAATCCTTGCTTTCAGGTTGTTCAAACTCCAGGTGTAAATATCTTTTCCGTCTGCACTTGATTTTACAACTCCATTTGCTAAATTGTATTCTTTGTATCTTAATGCATAGCCCGAAGGAGCCTTAACTACAAATACCGATTTTTCAAACGAAGTATTTTCACTTCCATGATTCCATGACGGAAGAAATAATGTTTGTTTCAGATCAATTTGATACGAATACTCCACTGTAAAAGGGTAGGTCCGGTATTTGGAATCAAGCATCTTGACGCGAAAATCATCATACATGGAATACTCCGTCATATAACTATGATCAATGACATCGTCAACTCCAAAACTCCTGATTTGTTTCCCGGATTCATCATAAACTTTTCCTCTAATCCCGGATATTTTGTTCATGGGAGTATAGAGCTCCTTAAAATAAGTATCTCTTTCTCCATTTTTATTGAGAATAGTACGTACTTCCGTTACATTAACAAGCGCTGATTTCTCTGATTTAATCTCTACTTCTTGTTGGTATAGGCGCATGACAGTATGTGCATTTTCTTTCAATGCTGCAGGGATTTCACTTACCGGATATTTTAATTCCTTTGCCGACAGAATTGTTATACAAAGTAACAATCCAATGCTTAAACTTATTTTTTTACACATAGTATTAATCTTTCTTGATTATCAACATTTCAGACTGTTTCTTTACCAGTTCATCGAAGAATGCCTTTAAATTCTGATATTCTGGTTGATAAAATACTGGTTTGTTAATGTTAAGCTTGAAAAGTATCTGTACGTTTTTCTCCATGTAGGTGGATGTCATTTGAAAGCTTGCGGTATTCTCCGGAAGTGCCATTTTTATGTTTTTTGGCAATTGTTCTACCGAATAACCGGTCGGTATTTCAAGCATAAAGATCTGGGTTCTGTCAATTGATGTCGTGAAATCCACAGGATATACTCTCTGTTCTGCTTTAAACGGGTTTTCTGTATATTTGTCAAATAATATCGGATTTATATAGATTAGATTATTTGATTTTGTTGCCCTGTTTTTCAATGTAATGGTGAACTCTTCCTGCAGCGGTTTATGAAGGCTGTCTAAAGAGATTAATTTGAAATTATCAATGGACAGACCCAGGTATTTGCTCTCCAAAGATTTTAAATACTCATCTTCGCTATTAAAAGTCTTATAATGATTTCTCTGGTCTAATGCCCCGTAATCATAAGTTGTTTTCCCCCAACTCCCTTTTAATGTTCCTTCGGGAGCAAGTTTTAGGTTTAGTATGATTACTGATTTGTTTTTCTTTGTAGGAGTTAAATCAATCCATTCTTCAGTTTCTTTTTTTACAACCAGTCCACGCCCATTTATGGCGCGTTCAGGTAACATTCCAAGTGGTAAATAATCCTCGGTAGCGTCAAGCAAGTAAGTCTTCTCACCGATAATTACATGGGCCACCACATAGTTCAACCGGTCCAGGCTTACAGAATAAGGAGGCAATTGACCGTTGTCACGTGTGCTTAATACCATAGGGCTGGCATCTATTCCTAGTTTTCGAAGCAATAATACCAAATTCATGTTGACATCGGCCTCATTTCCTATTTTCTTGTTAAAAGAATAATTGAGCCCATTGCCCGAAACCCAGAGTGACTCGTTTTTATTCCATTTGATTTTTTTTATGGCATCATACGCTTTTACCAGTCGTTCTTCCGGAACTGTGGTAGAGTTTTTTATTTCTTTCTCCAAACCATTTAATGAAAAATTGATTGTGTTTAATTGTCCGCCAAAATCTTCATCCATGCGCAATGTTTTAGCTACTGCTCCCCAGCTGGTAGCATAATCCTTGTACAAATATCCGGGAATGTGAATGCTTGATAGTTCAATGTAAAAACGTGCCAGGTAATTTTCATAATTATTGATGTAAGGTTCAGTCTTGAACGCAGGGACATCCTTGGTTACCCACCTGTTGTTAGTTGCTTCCGAAAATGGGATATATCCCGTAGGATTTTTTCGGAATGAGAAATTGATATTTTCTTCAATTATCAGCTCACTCCAACGCATTGGTATGTCTTTTTGGAAACTCCAGTAGGATGGTAATCCTGTGTAATAAAATTCAATATCAAGTATGGACCCTGCTTTTACATTTGGCATGGCAACCCTGGCCTGATAAACATCCTTGGTGATTCGATCTATGAAAATGCCGTCTTTGGTAAGTTTGGTTATTACCGGCTTGCCGTTTTCTAAATTCACAGTTTGCCCTTTTACAGTTGCCCTTTCTGAGGCGGGAACTGAAAAGTTTCCCTGGTCTTTCCCTTCTTCTTTTAGGATCTTTATGCGCATTTGATGTACAAATTGCAGTTGGTTGGAATTAAAGTAACCGTAGTTGCATAACACGACTGCTGATGCACTCGAATCCTTCGGGTACACTTTCATTTCAAGGTCCGCCTGATCGATTTTCCCATATTTCATTGGGGCTTTTTGTGCCGAGATTGAAACTGCCGTTACCAGCAAATAAAATGCAAGTACTAATTTTCTGTTGATGATATTAGATTTCATAAAATGGTTATTTTGTGTTCTTTAAATTCTTATTGTGAATATTGTGAAATTGCCATAGTCATTTATATGACTGATAAATAATGTAATAGATGTTTTTGATATTGATAATGTATGTATAAATTATTTTAATCTTTTGCAAATATAATAAAAACTACATTAATTAAGTAATAAAATTTAATTAATTTTCATATTGGTGTATTTTTATTCAAGAAGCAAATGCTGTGATCGTTTTCACTATAGAATTTTCAAATACAGATTCAGGTTAAATTGTTCGTATTCAATAGTGACCCGATTATATTTAAAAAGCCCCAATTTTATTTTCAAATTGAAGCTCTCATTTTAATGTAAACTTAATATTTCAAACCTCAAACCTTTCAAGCACTGAACCCGGAACGGGAAGATGATGCCATGATGTTGCCATGATGTTTTACATATTACATGATAGATACGCAATAGTTACCTATCAGATACGTATATATTACGTGCCTATTAAGGAGCGTAACATATCCGTAACTAATGCATGTGGTTATGAGACCATAAAGATAATACGTGCAACATCATGTAAACATCATGGCATTATCTCGATCATTTGCAGCTTGATAAATGGTAAACTAAATTCACTTTCCCAAACAACATTGAAATTCATATAAGTTATTGTAATCTAGCTGAATGCTTAATTTTGCTTATTCGAAATATTTTCTGAATTCTACTAAGTAAAAATATAAAATTTCATTTTACCTTATAATCAAGAAGGAGTTCCTGAGCAGACACTCTATAAAACAGAAAGCCCCAACCTGAAAATATCAGGTTGGGGCTTTTAATAATTTGGTTCTTATTATTTCAATAAATCAGTTTCTGCTTTTCTTACTTTTTCAAAGGTGAATTGAGCCAATACTTCATTTTTATAGCTAAAGATCTCATCGTTGCATAAATTGCCAATGCTACCCTGGTGAGTGTGATGTACGGTCTTGTCGGGTTTGAAGTTTCCAGCTTCTATTTCCAGTCCAACCTGTTTGTATGCATCCCTGAAAGGCACCCCTGATAAAGTCAGGCGGTTTACTTCTTCCACACTGAAAAGATAATCGTAACGCGAATCTTTCAGAATGTCCGGATTAATTTCCACTTGGGCCATCATTAAAGCTGTCATTTCAAGGCAATCGGTCAATTCTGCGAATGAAGGAATGAAGATTTCCTTGATAATCTGCAAGTCACGGAAATAACCGGAAGGCAGATTGTTGGTTATCATCATGATCTGTTGTGGAATGGATTGTAACTTGTTGCATTTTGCCCGTGTGAGTTCAAATACGTCTGGATTCTTTTTGTGGGGCATGATGCTCGAGCCGGTAGTAAATTCATCAGGTAACCGGATAAAACCAAAATTCTGGGAAGTAAACATGCAGGCATCAAATGCCAGTTTCGCTACAGTGGCAGCAACACTTGCCAGTGCATTGGATACTACCCGTTCCATTTTCCCACGGCCCATCTGGGCATACACCACGTTGTAGTTCATGGAGTCAAAACCTAATAAGTCGGTGGTTAACTGGCGATCCAGTGGAAATGAAGAACCATAGCCGGCAGCAGAACCCAGTGGATTACGGTTTGTAATCTTCCATGCCGATAAAAGTAATTGCAGGTCATCAGCCAGGCTTTCGGCATACGCACCAAACCATAGTCCAAACGAAGAAGGCATAGCTACCTGTAGATGGGTATATCCGGGAAGCAATACATCTTTATAACGGTTGCTTTGCGAAATCAGGACATCAAACAAATCAGAAACAGAAGTAACAATTTTCTCAATCTCAGCACGGGTGAACAGTTTTAAATCCAGCAATACCTGGTCGTTGCGTGATCGTCCGCTGTGTATTTTTTTACCTATGTCGCCTAATTTGCGGGTCAGCAACATTTCAACC
The DNA here is from genome assembly GCA_028710415.1 of Paludibacter sp. Lineage (GTDB taxonomy): Bacteria > Bacteroidota > Bacteroidia > Bacteroidales > Paludibacteraceae > Paludibacter. The sequence goes on from JAQTUE010000002.1 coordinate 237,533, forward strand.
TGGGAATGGACATCTTCTACCCCTTGTTCAATACTGAATTCATCGGAATCAGCTATCTTATAAATACTTTTCAATTCGGTCAATAAACATTCAAGTTCATCAGCCTGTAATAAGCCTACTGATTCTAACATCCGGATATGGGCCATAGAACCCAATACATCGTATTTTGCCAGAAAGACATCCATTTCACGGTCCAATCCAATGGTAAAGGCTTCAATCTTAGCATTTACCTGTGTACTCTTTTCCCAAAGTTTTGTCATATTTATATAGGCTTTTTAGACAGTTAAAAGAACAATAACCGGAATTGATGTAAACATTCAATCCTCGATGTTCGATACTCAATCCTCGATGCTCAATACTCTTAGCTGTTTTATTTTGAAAGTGCTTTTGCCAGCACATCTGCAATTAGATTGATACCTTCTTTGAGTTTCTTGTCAATCATCATTTTAATCATGGCAGGCAAATCGGCTTTCAGGGTCAGCTTCATCTGTGTATCGTTTTCTGCTCTCTGAACCAATTGAATCCATACGTTAAGTTCTACAGGGGCTTTTTCCGATTGCAGTTTGATTGTTTTAAAGGGCTCACGATCAGTAATCCTGAAGCCCATTTTACCAAAACCTTCAACTACAAAACTGCAACTGTCAGTTTGGAATTCAAGGTCTTTTACTTTCCCTGTTAAGGGGGTATTCCCCAGGACTTCCTTCAAGTTATTCAGGTCGCTTAATATACCAAAAACCACTTCTTCGTTCGAAGAAATGGTTTTAATATCGCTTTCGTATGTAGTCATATTTTTATTTTACAAGTTGAGCAATTTTAATTTACAATTGATTTAATACAATTACCTATAATTGATACCTAATCATCTTTGTAAGTTTATTCTGTATTCGAAATTCAATTATTCTATTTTCCAGGTAGATGGATTTTGACGCCATTCCTGTAACGTCTCAATGTCATCCACAGAGATATAATTTGTTGCCAGGGCTTCTGATAGTACTGAGTCGTAGTTGCACAATGTAGTAAGTTTTACTTTGGCTTTCTTGAATCTTGCAGTTGCAACCGGGAAACCGTAGGTAAATATGGCCACCATTCCCAGTACTTCTGATCCATCATTGCGGATAGCTTCTACTGCTTTCAGGCTGCTTCCTCCTGTTGAAATAAGATCCTCAATAACTACTACTTTTTGCTTCGGACGCAAATCACCTTCAATCATATTTTCCAAACCATGATCTTTTGGTGTAGGCCTTACATATACAAAAGGTAAGCCAAGAGTATCTGCTACAAGCGCTGCCTGGGCAATGGCACCGGTAGCAACACCTGCAATTACTTCTACATCAGGATACATTTCGAGGATCAGACGCGCCAATTCAATTTTTATGTAACTGCGTATTTGTGGGTAAGAGAGGGTTTTGCGGTTATCACAATATATTGGGGAATTCCATCCTGAAGCCCATACAAATGGGTTGTTCGGTTGCAATTTGACAGCTTTAATTTTAAGTAATTTCTCAGCTACACTTTTTTCTAATGTTTTCATTTCGAGTTGTTTTTTTTATATATGAAGAGCAAAAAACAAATGTGTTCTTTATCAGCTTTTCAATGTGCAAAAGTAAGCAAACAATTTTAGACACGAAATATAAATTATCATATTATAAAACATTTTTTCTTGTTCCAATATGAGTATGAATATACAATAGCAGGTTAATTCCTGAATAATTATAAAGTACAAGTGCATTTCTATGCATTATTACATCCCGGGAGGTAAAAAGGCATCCTCTATGTGGTCAATGCTGAATGATTCCCCATGTGGAATTACAGAGATGATATCAAACCGTGTTTCACCTTCCCAGTCATACTGGAATATGTATTCATGGGCCGCATTCACCAGGTTCCTTATCTTTTTCAGGTTTATTGCTTCCTTTGGATCTTCAAAAGTGTCTGTCGACCGGGTCTTTACTTCTACTACCACCAGCCAGCCGTCCTTCTCAGCAACTATGTCCAGTTCCAGTTTACCACAAAACCAATTGCAATGCCTGATTTGATATCCATTAGAACTTAGATACTCCTGGGCTCTTTTTTCGCCTAGTTTGCCCAAATCGTTATGCTCTGCCATATCGAAGATTGATTATGAAAATGATGGATGATACCGAATTTTCAGGAAATTGTCAAAAGTAAAGAATTCAAAGAAATACTTTAAAAACAGGTAGATTTATTAAATAGTTTTTCAAATATACAGTTTTTTGATTTATTTCCGTTAATTATGACAGGATAGTATTATTTTTGTAGGGAATAATGACCCCTTATGGCAAAAAAGATAGTAAAATTAGTCTCCACACGTAATTCATTGCGTACTCACCGACAAATATTCACCCTGAATGATGAAGAAAATAAAGCGTTAAACCGGTATATTACAAAGTATAAAGTCCAGAATAAATCGAAGTTTATCAGGGAAGCACTTATGATGACCATCATTCGGAAAATGGAAGAGGATCATCCTACTTTGTTTGATTGATTAAACCGATTTCTATAGTTGATTGATTTGAGTTTCGTATGCATGCTTTTGAAACAAATGATGAATGCATATTTGGAAAATAATCTTATTGTGAATCGGAACATTGATTCATAGATAAATCAATATAGTATCATTTTATCCCATCACCCAATCATTACAATAAAAAATTATGATGTATATACTGGTTTTTTTTGCATTGATCCTTGGTTTTCTGATAGCCTGGTTTATTGGTTTACGCAAGCAGGGAAACCTGCAGGCAACTTTCGATCAGAATGAAAAGATCCTGATTGCAGCCCAGGCTGAAATTGAAACCCAACGTTCTGTGGCCCATGAAACACTTCGTCTGAAAACAGAGGAACTCATTCGTCTGCAACAGGATTTCGCACAGCAACTCGAGCTTCTGAACAACAGGGGTATGGAAATAGCAACCATGAAAGCTGTCAATGATAATTTAAGTGAGAAACTCGAGAATCAAAAGAATGAAATAGAGAGCCTGCAAAAAAGGTTGACTGTTGAGTTTGAAAATATAGCTACCCGGATATTGAAGGAACGATCGGATGATTTTTCCCTTTCCAATCATAAAAACCTGAGCGATATCCTGAATCCTTTGAAGGAACGTATCCAGCTATTTGAGAAGAAAGTGGATGAAACGTACGACAAGGAATTACGGGATAAAATAAGCCTGCGTGAGGAAGTCCGGAAACTGACCGATTTGAATACCCGTGTCAGCGAAGAGGCCAATAACCTGACCCGGGCGCTGAAAGGTGATGTTAAGAAACAGGGTAATTGGGGCGAAGTCATCCTGGAACGCGTCTTAGAGCGTTCAGGTTTAACCAAAGGTCAGGAATATGAACGTGAAGTAGTGGTCGAAGGGGCTGATTCCTCGGTCCAACGTCCGGATGTAATTATCCATTTGCCTGACAACAAACACATTGTCATCGATTCTAAGGTCTCGCTGGTAGCCTATGAACGATTGATGTCTGCTGAAACCGATGATTACAGGGTTGCTTATTTAAAAGATCATATCAATTCCCTGCGTAGCCATGTGAAACTGTTGGGAGAGAAGAATTATCAAAATGCGCAAAATATCAATACCCCGGATTTTGTGTTGATGTTTTTACCTATTGAAGCATCTTTCTCAGTCGCTGTACAGGGCGATAGCGAGATATTTGGGTACGCATGGGAACGAAAGATCGTCATAGTAAGTCCGACAACCCTTTTGGCAACATTACGTACCATTACCTCCATCTGGAAGCAGGAAAACCAGACAAAGAATGCTCAGGAAATTGCCCGTTTAAGCGGGGCATTATACGATAAGTTTATTGGCTTTGCCGAAGATATGTCCCGGATTAAGGCAAATATAGACCGTACTTCGGGTGCCTATGATGATGCCATGAAGAAAATGAAAGATGGCTCCGGAAATATTATCCGTACGGCCGAAAAGATAAAGGAACTTGGTGCAAAAACCGGGAATAAATCACTTCCGGCAGGTTTTGAGAATTATTGACTTTTGATGGACAACAATTCTTTGTAATTTTGCACCCGTTTAGTTTAATTTAAAATATCGGAAAATGAAATTTAAGGTATTCACAACATTTGTTTTTTTTGTTCTTGTACTGAAAGTATTTGCTTTTCAACCTTCACGACTCACCGAAGATGATAATTCCCATAAATCAGAACTGATTGACACTGACAGCCTGATGCATGGTTTGTTCTCGGATACTATTCCTACTCCTAAAATGCCCACAGTAAGCGGTAAACCGGTACTGAAAAGCAATCCGAAACCAAATGTAAAACCTGTTGTAACTAAAATCACTGAAATTGAAATTCCTGCTGCCGATACCATTGTCCATTTTGTCTTACCCGAAAAGCCGGTTCGCGTTAAAGTGGACTCCCTGCTTTTCTTAGCCAATCCATTCTTTATAGAGCTTGTTTATAAAGGGTTGCCTTTCGATTTTAACTGGAATGTCCGACCCGATTTCAGGATACTTTATTATGGTGGAAAACCCACAACGTTGAATGATTGTTTGCTAAGGCCAATTGAAACCAAGACTCCTGAACAGAGTGTTGCTGAGTTACGCCAGTATGCACGGGAGCAAATCATACGCAACGAAGCAAATTTATATGTTATGTCTTTTGATGATTTGCCCGATCTCGAAGGATATCAAAGCCATATTATAAAAGGTAAATCAATCAAAAATTTACAGTTTGTGAATGATGATCATGCTTACCGGAACAGGCGATTAATTGTCAGGCGTGAACAAATGGGTCCCTGGCAATATAAAGCAAAGGCAGATGCTCAGTTCTCCCAAAATTATGTTTCTAAAAACTGGTATCAGGGAGGTTTCAGCAATGTAGCGATCCTGGGCATTGTTACCGGAAAATTGACTTATGATAATAACAAAAGTATCCAGTGGGAAAATACCGGTGAATGGCGGATGGGCTTTAATTCAATTGCAGGGGATACTTTACATGTGTTGAGTACCAACGACGATGTTTTTAAAATCAACAGTAAATTAGGAATCAAAGCAGGAGGTAACTGGTTTTATAGTGGTTCGGTAGATTTTGCAACTCAAATTTTTAATAGTTATAACGGGATAAACTCCAACACCATGAAAACATCTTTCCTGACTCCGGTTCGTGTAAATGTAGGGGTGGGGCTGGATTATAAGTATAAGAAGATTTTCTCCCTGATGTTATCTCCGGTTTCCTATAAATATATTTATGTATATAACAGCCGGCATGTGGATACAAAACAATTTGGTATTACCCCAGGGAAGCGTGTGTTGAGTGAAATAGGTAGCTCTTTTACGGCAACTTTTTCATATCCGGTTACCCCGGAAGTTCAGCTTGATTCCAAACTGTCTTTTTATACCAACTACCAGAAATTCGAAATTGACTGGGAAATGGTTTGTAATATGAAAATCAACCGGTTCATGTCAACCCGCATCTCCTTAAATCCAAGGTATGATAACACAGTAATTCTGACCAAGGGTGAAAATGCTACGATTCAGTTTAAACAATTGTTGAGTGTCGGGTTCTACCATAAATTTTATTAAGCCGATTTTCCTCCCTCAAACAGAACGTTCCACGTATTAAACCGCATTACTTCTGTTTCACCATACCTTCTCAGGTAGGTCCTGATCCGTTGTAAGGTGAATTGCTCATCAAGGTTCGTCTTTGAGTAGAATTTATCGGCATAACAGATCACCTGTTCTTCATAGGTGATAGGCAGTAAATCCCGATGGGGCAAGGGTAATTTATTCTTCAGGATCATTTCCAGGCTGATGCCAATCCCGGTATGCCGTTCACAGACCAGGGCATGCTTATACAATCCTTCCGCTCTTAAGAGTTTTGCCCCCAGATATCCATGTTCTATGTAATTGTGTGGCCCGGTGCAGTGTATACGGGGTGCATTGCACATAAAAATGCCAATATCGTGCAGCATGGCGGCTTCGGCAATAAACTGTTTGTCTAGGAGCAATTCAGGATGTTTGTTGGCAATTTCTAAAGCTTTGTTTTTTACCAGCGTGCTGTGGTTCACTAATATATTATAAATGTCACTCCCTTTTTCATAGTATTTCTCAATGATTGCAAGGGGATCAATTCTTACTTCTTTGGCCATAACGCATAATTTGTAAATAGGGATTATTTAAATTAAATTCTAACTTTGCAGTGTAAAATTTTACAATCACAAAATTACAACAATTTCTTAATACTGTTGTTTGTTTGTAACAAGTAAGTTTAATGAGATTTAATATATTGAAACAAAAGAAATTATGACTCAACAGAATGATTGTTTGTGGCCCGGTGCAGATGCGCTTATGCTTGCCTACCACAACGAGGAATGGGGCGTTCCTCTTCATGACGATAAGAAGCTATTTGAATTCATGGTGCTGGATGCTTTTCAGGCCGGATTAAGTTGGAAAATAGTGCTTTATAAACGTGAGAACTTCCGTCGGGCATTCGATAATTTTGATGTACGAAAAATAGCCCTGTATGATGAAGAGCGTATCCAATTACTCATGCAGGATACTTCTATTGTCCGCAACCAGTCTAAGATCCGGGCAACTGTAGGGAATGCGAAGGCTTTCATGAATATCCAGGCCGAATACGGCACATTCGATAAATATATCTGGCAATTTACTGGTGGCAAATCCATTATTAATCATCCTACCGGAAATGGCGATATACCGGCTAAGTCTGCCGAATCTGATTCCATGAGTAAGGACCTGCTTTCACGAGGCTTTAAATTTGTCGGTTCCACCATTTGCTATGCTTTTATGCAGGCTGCAGGGATGGTGAACGATCACTTTGAAGGATGCAGGTTTAAATAGTAGGTAGTAGATAGTTTGTAGTTTCTAGTAGGTAGAAAGTAGTCAGTTTAAGTGCTTAAAAGGAGATCTTTAAAAAAAACAAATTTTGATTATAAACCATATGATTATTTCATGATTGATTATTTGTATAGAAGAACTGTTTCCATTTCAATGTCACTTTTCAAATATTTCGAAAAAACTATCAATCTTTTAGCCATAGTGTTATTTCTTTATTAAAATCAACATGTTCAACAAATAATCCTTGTTCAATTTCTTTTTTTGAAACTATAATTTCATTAAGTTGAGCAACCGACAAAATAAGTGTTTCATTATTTGTTGTGGAGCCAAGGATAGTATTTATTGCTTTCAAAAAAGAAATATCTTCAATTTTAGAGATACTTCGTATTAATATCCTTTTTAATTTTATTGCTTTCATAATCCATGAGTAAAAAATATGGTTTCAATCCATACATAAGGTTTTATTTCAACTGATTTTGTTTTGTAGCAAGGTTTGATGTCTAATAATAAGAGCGTTATATTAAGGAACCCTTATTTTTGTTTTTCACCCTAAGTAGAGATATTAAGTAAAATAGAACTTGCCCTTATTCCCTCATTTATTTTCAAGTTTCATTTTGTAAGTTGATTCCATTTTTATTTCTCTTTTTTACACAATCCAGTTTGGGGGTTGTAGGATAATAGTTCAAAATAGCTTATTAAATTAATGGGATTATTTACTAATTGATTTTCGAATTATTTCTTTTAATTCAAACAAAATCTTGTTCATTTCAGTTTTGCAAAGTTACTATATTTACCAGTTTTAAGTATTTAGTAAGTTTGTTTTTATAATTACTCATGCTCAGGTAACCAACCTCACCAATTCATTAACTTTATTTCTTCTGGTAAACCCCTTTTCAACTTTATTAGTTATCTTTGCGTTACTTAATTAAACCTTGATTTGAATGTTCTGGTTGCCTGATAGCCGTGTTCCTAATTCAATAACTCCTCTGAAATCAGCTTTATGTTGAATGTTGCTCCTAAATACGTTGATGTAATTTTGCCCTTGCCTCTTGGCAATACCTTCACTTATTCCGTTCCGGATGAATGGGCTGACCAGGCACGCATAGGCATGAGGGTAGTGGTTCAGTTCGGCAAGAAGAAAATGTATACCGGGGTTATTCATCTGGTGCATATTGTGCCACCAACGGTTTACAAGGCAAAAGAAATTATCTGCCTGCTGGATAACGAACCCATATTGCGCCGTCCTCAGATGAAGTTTTGGGAGTGGATATCTTCGTACTACCAGGCGTATTTAGGAGATGTCTACCAGGCGGCTGTTCCGGCAGGACTGAAGTTGCAAAGCGAATCGCTGGTTTGTATTAACCCTGACTTTGAAGCCGAGACCCACCTCTCCGAAAAAGAAGGCAAGTTACTGGATGCCCTGTCCGATGGAAAGACTATATTTGTTTCGGAATTGAATAAGATCACCGAAATGAAAGATGTGATGCCTATCCTCAAGCAGTTGCTTGAAAAAGGGGCTGTGGAAATCAGCGAGGAACTCACCGAGAAATTTCGTCCCAAGACCGATACTTTTGTCAGGTTAACGGAAGAGGCAAGGCAGGAAGATCATCTGCGCCGTATCTTTGATGAGCTGGGTCGTGCCAAAAAGCAACTGGAAGTATTGATGATGTATATCGATTTGTCAAAATGTCTGTTGCCCGCCAAACAAAAAGAAGTTACCCGCAAGGAGTTGCTCGAACGGTCAGGGGCTTCGGCTGCTGTATTGGTTGGATTGATCGAGCGGGGTGCCCTGGAAACATACGTGAAGGAAATTGGACGCCTGGATGTCACCGATGTATCAACTTCCGAACAATATACGCTGAATGAAAACCAGCAACGTGCCTATAACGAGATTGAACAGCAATTTATAGATAAAAAGGTGGTCCTGTTACATGGAGTTACATCAAGCGGTAAAACCGAAATGTACATACAGATGATCAGCAAGGTACTGTCCGAAGGCAAACAGGTGCTTTACCTGGTACCCGAAATTGCACTGACCACACAGCTTACCTCCCGGTTGAAACGTGTATTCGGGAAACGATTGGGTGTATATCATTCCAAATTCTCCGATGCAGAGCGTGTAGAAATCTGGAACAATGTGCTGAACGATAAAACCTACGATGTCATTATTGGCGTCCGTTCCTCCGTGTTCCTTCCCTTCAGGCAGCTGGGACTGGTCATTGTGGACGAGGAACATGAATCAAGCTACAAACAGTACGATCCTGCACCCAGATATCATGCCCGCAATGCCGCCATCATGCTCGCCTCCATGCATGGGGCAAAGACACTCCTCGGTACGGCTACCCCGGCCATTGAAACCTATCACAATGCCCTGACAGGAAAGTACGGGTTGGTTGAACTGAACCAACGCCATGAAGAAATGGCTATGCCTGAAATCCTGGTAGTAGATACCAGGGAAGCCTACCGGAAGAAACAAATGGAAAGTGTTTTCACACCGTTGTTGCTTGAAAAGATTGGCAATGCCCTGCAAAACCATGAACAGGTTATCCTGTTCCAAAACCGGCGTGGGTATGCTCCCTATATCGAATGCAAAGTATGTGCCTTCGTGCCCAATTGCAAGAACTGCGATGTGAGTCTCACGGTGCATAAAGTATTCAATACCCTGACATGCCATTATTGCGGGTATACCGAACCGATTCCGAATATCTGTCCAAAGTGCGGTACTCCCGGAAGTCTATCTACCAAAGGCTTTGGTACCGAGAAGATAGAAGATGAAATAAAACTTATTTTCCCTGATGCCCGTGTTTCACGCATGGACCTGGATACGACCCGATCTAAAAAGTCATACGATAAAATTATTTCCGATTTTGAACAACTCAAGGTCGATATCCTGATTGGCACCCAAATGGTGTCCAAAGGGCTGGATTTCGAACGTGTCAGCCTGGTGGGAATCCTCAATGCCGATAACATGCTCAACTTCCCCGATTTCAGGGCGCATGAACGTGCGTATCAGCTCATGGCCCAGGTAAGTGGCCGGGCAGGTAGGAAGAATAAAAGAGGTACAGTAGTCCTTCAGACTTCCTCTCCCGAACATGCCATCATTGGCCAGGTCATTCGCAACGATTACAAGGCCATGTACACCATGCAATGTGAGGAACGCCAACTTTTTAAGTATCCTCCTTTTTACCGGATCATTCAAATTGTGTTGCGTCATCGGGATCCAAATGTAGTGAATCAGGCTGCCCATAAGCTTGCTAATGATTTGCGCGCGGTGTTCGGTGCCCGTGTGCTGGGACCCAATATCCCGGTGGTAGCCCGTGTACAGAATTTGTATATCAAGCATATCCTGCTCAAAATAGAAAATGAAGCCTCTACCACCCGTGCCAAGGAAATTCTCCGTCAAATCACCGACCAGGTGCTTGCCGATTCCCGCTTCAAATCCTTGTGGGTAAACCTGGATGTCGATCCCATGTAAATATCAATAAATAAACACAATAGGCACAATGTGACACAATAATATTTAATTATATTGTATTCCATTGTGCCTGTTGTGGTTTTCTTTATTTCCTATGCTTTTATCTTTGCCAGCAGGTTTGGGTACAAATCATTCTTCACCCAATTGATATCCGGTTCATTATGCATGATTTTTTCGTAAGTAAGCTTGGCTTCCTCCAGCTTGTGGGTGTCTTCGTACACGCAGGCTATCATGGTCAAAAGGTTCAGATAAACCCAGCTTTGGTTGATGTCTTTGTTTCGTTCCATCAGTTTAATTCCTTTCAGAAAATAACCCAGCGCTTCCTGTTTATCCCCGCCAAACACCGATGGGGCATAGTACAATAAATTCCCTTTGTCAATCAGTGCCTGCATGTTTTGCGGGTCTAACTTTAACGCCTTGTTGATGCAATTCCTGCTTTCAGCTCCCAGAAAGATTGCTTTGTATTTGTCTATCCCGATTTCAAACCCCAGGAACGAACCCTTAAATGAATAGGCTGTTGCATTTTTAGGTGACATTTCCAGTACCTGATGGATCAGTTTCTGCCCCTTTGGAATCAGTTTTTCAGCTTTCTTAAATTGCTTTTGACCGATCAGCCATCCGATATACCCGTAATAGTAATTGATAAGTTCCAGCTTCTGGTCCACCGTATTGGCTGCATTTGACGATTCAATGGTGCGTATGACGTTCTCCCATTTCGTCATATCATGGGTAATAAAGGCAGAGTAAATGTTTTTTTTGTACGAGGATTCGGAATAAGCAGATGTTGCAATGGACAACAGGACCAGGGTGGTCATGAAATAATAAAGCGTAGAATTTGATCGTTCCCGATCGTGGGTGTCTGGAATCATATGCGCGATTTTAAGGTATGTAAGAAAAAGGTTGTTTCCACTTCTTTCGTTGAAGTAGTTGCAGGTTAGTCTTGTGATTTCACTAATATGCATCGGTTAAAAACTCATTGCATATCTTTCGGATTACTTCCCGGCATTAAAGTATCCAAATGTACGATTCTATTTCAATCCACCAAAATGTTATAACACATTTAACATGATGAGAATTAATACTATACAGAAGAAATTTGTTTCAACCTTGATTACAATGCGATACAATACATAAACAGGTAAAATAAATCAGAAAAATATTAGTATTATTAACCTAATACATTAAATATTAGAATGCAAGAGCCATTCTTGATTTACAATAATTGGGTTTCAGGTTTATCATGTCTGTTGATTTTTGTCCATAAAATCTGCAAACCTGTATTTTGTTATTCCAACTTATTCCAGTCTCTTTTTTTCTCACATTACCATTCAACCGTTGAGTAAACATTTACAATAATAATTCAATGTCGTTAAGTTACGGATTTTGATTGAATACTATCTTTGTGAGGCTTTGTATTTTTGTTATTTCAGAATTAAACAGCAGAAAATCATATGTTTAAATCTTTTCTACCTACTACTTTCTACCTACTTCTCCCCTGTTCCTGTTATTCTTAAATCGTCTGGCTTTTGGTTTTTATTCGTTTTAGGTTGATAGAGGGTTCATTGAGGGTTGATTGAGGGTTGATTGAGGGTTCATTGAGGTAAACCTCATTGAACCCTCAATCAACCCTCTTTAAAGTCTCTCCCAATGCTCTCTATAGGCAAAACGAATGCAAAACGGTTGAGTGACCGGTAATGATCGGTTGCATGGATGAAGGTATCAACATGTAAGTTAATTCTCCAATTCAGTGCTTTTGGCATATGATTACATGATTTACAACCAAAATCTGAGAGTATGGGACGGTTTTTATAAAGAAACACAAACTTAAAAGAATTGTATTTACATTTATTTAAAATAATTACATTAAATATACATGGAGTTAAAAATATATCGTACTTTTGAGTTGTTTAATTGATACCTAATACACTACCCTATGAAAAACATGATCCGGGTCTCGAAAATGTTGCAAATACTGGTATTGCTTGCATTTTTCCTGCCTTTTTTCCCCAAGGGCAGTGAACCGAAGAAAGCAGAATATGCATCAACGGTTCAAATTGACCAGTCCGACAAAACGAAAGAGAGTAAAAGCAGTGATTATGATGAAAACAAAATAACGCTAAGTGAAAAGTTATGCAATAAATCAAAGCTGTTTAAAATCCTGCTGCGACCAAATGAAAATTACACGGGAGTAGGTTATTCTATGGATGTTTTTGAAAGTTTCTTTGGATTTGGGGCGACTATGGCTTTGGTGCTTTTTATTCTTGGTATCATTATCAAAATAAAAGATTACAATTCGATATTTCATTTCATCAATATCGTTGCCTGGATTATGCTCGCGTTAACCCAGCCTGCCTTGTTTACCAGTACAAAACTCTGGGGATACTGGGTTTGCCTGGCATTGGGACTTTTGTTAGTGGTATATGATACGGTGGTGCAGATGAAACTGAGAAGTAAACCTAAAGGAAAAGAAGGACCGGTTGAACAGGCTTAAATTCGAACCTGAAAGGTACAAAAGCACCCGCTGTATTTTATATTGCAATTTTTTCTCTTCATTTGCAAATACGGGACAAATCACTTACTTTTGCTAAAAATTAAAAATATGGCAGCATTTAAACGCATTTTGTTGAAATTGAGCGGTGAATCGCTTATGGGCGAAAAGCAATATGGTATTGATGAGAACCGATTGGGTGAATATGCTTCCCAGATTGCCGAAATTGCAGGGTTGGGAGTACAGGTAGGCATTGTTATTGGAGGAGGAAATATCTTTCGTGGACTAAGCGGTACTACTAAAGGGTTTGACCGTGTACAGGGTGATCAAATGGGTATGCTGGCTACAGTGATCAACAGTCTGGCATTAAATTCAGCCTTGCAGGTCCTGGGTGTGAAATCACGCGTGCTGACAGCCATTCGCATGGAACCGGTGGGTGAGTATTACAGCAAACAAAAGGCTGTAGCCGGACTGGAAAGAGGTGAAGTGATCATTATCTCAGCCGGAACCGGAAATCCATTCTTTACCACCGATACAGCCTCATCGCTTCGTGCCATTGAAATAGAAGCTGATGTTATGCTTAAAGGAACAAGGGTTGATGGCATTTATACCGCCGATCCTGAAAAGGATAAAACAGCTGTCAAGTTTGAAGAAATAACATACGACGAGATTTATCACAGGAACCTCAAGGTGATGGACCTGACGGCAACCACCATGTGCAAAGAAAACAACATGCCTATTTACGTTTTCGATATGGACACTGTTGGCAACCTGAAAAAGGTCATGCTGGGTGAGAAAATAGGAACCCTGGTAAGAAACTAATTACCAATTTACTATTTACAATTTACCATTTACCACTTCTCCTAAAACCGATTACCTCAATCAACTTAATCAACTTAGTCAACCAATTAACTAGTTAACTTAATCAACCAATCAACTAATCAACCTAAAATATGCAGGAAGTAAAACCCTATCTTACACATGCCGAAGACAGCATGGAAGCGACAGTATTGTTCTTGGATGAGGCACTGGCACACATCCGGGCAGGAAAAGCCAATGTCCGTATCCTGGACGGGGTAAAGGTAGAATATTATGGTGCCCATGTGCCCATTTCCAATGTGGCTACCATTACAACCCCCGATGCCAAGACCATTAGCGTGCAACCTTATGAGAGAGCACTTATTTCAGTGATCGAAAAAGCAATCCTGAACTCCGATGTAGGCATTACCCCTATGAACAATGGGGAAACCATCCGGTTGGGGATACCACCATTGACTGAAGATCGTCGTCGTCAACTGGCTAAACAATCCAAGGCAGAATGCGAAGATGCTAAAATCAGTGTCCGCAATGCACGCAGGGATTGCATCGAGCATTTAAAGAAAATGGTGAAAGATGGCCTGCCGGAAGATGTAGAGAAAGATGCAGAAGCCGCCGTACAAAAGATACATGACAAGTATATCCGTAAAATTGATGACTTGTATGCTTTGAAAGAAAAAGAAATTATGACTGTGTAAATTATGACAATTTACTAATTCATTTACACACATTCTTTCAGTCATCTCATTGTAGAATGGGATGACTGAAGTGTTTTAGGGATATTGATTGATTGGTTGATTAGTTAATTAGTTGATTAGTTAATTGGTTGACTAAGTTGATCAAGTTAATCGGTTTTAGGGAAAATTGTAAATTGTAAATAGTAAAATGGTAAATTAATGAAAGGATTAGTTGTAAAAAATACAGGTAGCTGGTATCAGGTAAAAACAGATAGCGGTGAATTGTTTGAATGCAAAATAAAAGGGCATTTCCGGTTGCAGGAGATTCGCAGCACGAATCCCATTGCGGTGGGTGACAATGTAGCGTTCGAGAAAAACGAGGACGGTACTGCCATGATTCATGCCATTGATGACCGTAGGAATTACATCATCCGTCGATCCTCTAACCTTTCCAAGCACTCCCAGATACTGGCTGCAAACCTGGATCTGGTAGCCCTGATTGTAACCGTCAATTATCCCGAAACATCAACCGTATTCATTGACCGCTTTCTGGCAACCGCCGAGGCATACCGGGTACCAGCCTGCATTGTTTTCAATAAAATAGACCGCTATTCCGAACCGGAAACGAAATACCTGGAAGGGCTGGAGAACCTGTATGTATCGCTCGATTACCCGGTATTTAAAATTTCAGCCTTGCATTCGGATAACATACAAGGCTTGACATCATTCTTAAGTGGAAAAACAACCCTGTTCTCAGGGAATTCCGGGGTAGGCAAATCCACCCTGATCAATGCCATTGCTCCCTTGTCACTGGCCAGGACAGCCGAGATATCATCATACCACAACAAAGGCATGCATACCACCACTTTCTCTGAAATGTTTGAATTGATTTCCGGTGGTCACATTATTGATACTCCCGGGATAAAAGGCTTTGGGACCATCGATATGGAAGAGGCGGAAATAGGGCATTATTTCAAGGAAATATTTGAAACATCTAAAAACTGTAAGTTTACAAACTGTACGCATGTCCATGAACCGGAATGTGCGGTAATACAAGCAGTTGAAAAGCATTTTATCAGTACCTCCCGTTATCAGAGTTATTTAAGTGTTATGAAAGACTGTAATGAGGGAAAATATAGATAAAATGAATATTATTGCACATTTAACTATCAATTTATTGCAAAAATAGAATGAATTACAAAAATATTAAATACATTTGCAATCTATTTTTACAAATAATACCAATCGACTATAATTAAGGAAAAATTGAATACTATGGCACAGCATCAAATTGACAGGTTAGACAAAAAAATACTTCAGCTGATTTCCCAGGACGCGCGTATTCCATTTCTGGAAGTAGCACGCGAATGCAATGTTTCAGGTGCAGCCATTCATCAACGTATTCAAAAACTGAGAAATACAGGAATCATTAAAGGTTCGGAATTTGTAATTGATACGTACAAGGTAGGTTTCCAGACTTGCGCCTATATCGGGATTACATTGAGCGATATCAAGATGTTTACTTCGGTAGTTGAGGAGTTGAAGAAAGTTCCTGAAGTTGTAGAATGCCATTATGCGACCGGTAAGTATTCAATGTTTGTAAAAATATATGCCAAGGATAACCGTCATTTATTACAGATCATCCTGGAGCATTTGACCCTGATACCGGGTATTGCCCATACGGAGACATTCCAGATATCCCTGGACGAAATCTTCCGCCGCCAGCTATCGGTATTCGAAATTGACTCAACGGTTGATGTTGTAGATGAAGAATAGATCTCAACTTAGATATACTAAAAAACGCCTCTTATTGAGGCGTTTTTTAGTATATCTAAGTTCATATATCACCATTAATGTTTGGGTGATTATTTTTAGCATTATCAGAAATGGTTACAATATATCTGCCCATATATTTTTAAGGTCTTTTATTGTTGTAACCTTTCCGTTCTTTACATCCTCTATTCCTTGCCTGATAGAAGCCATTACAGCCGGATCAGTGAAGTAAATATCCGTTTCTTCACTTTTTTCAATAGGAGTTAGAAGTACAGGTTTTCTGTTATTTCCCCTGTGAATGATTATCCGTTCCTTTTCAGCCAAATCAAAATAACTTTTTTGATTTTCCCTAAATTCTGTTCTTGTTATAATCCTCATAACTTTATCCATTTAACGTACACGCATATGAGTGTAAAAATAACATATTAAATTGATGCTTGTTTATGGATTGTGATTATTTAAACTTATATTATATCATGTCGATTTAAGATAAGTAATTCTAAGAATTTATTGATCTGTGATCATTTATGAGCCCAATATCCGTCAGATGATAGAGACATAAAGACTAAGTATTTAAAAAATTGCTAATACTATATATCTTCTGAAGATGCACTCTTACTCCCCCTTTGGGGGTTGGGGGGTCAGGAATAAAATAGTTGCAAAAACAATCTGATTAGATATTTAACGAACATATCATTATTTATTACTGGATACTAAAAAGAAAGCACCCAACGACTTGCTATCGTTGGGTGCTTTCTTTTAAAGTTATTTTTTAAACTTAAATACTGACACTAGTACTGGTTATAAACAGAATTTATAAACGATACAGTTTGCGAGAACAGGGGTTTTGTGAATTCAATAAACAGGTCCTGGTCGGACGGAGGAGTCAGAGGTTCGCGGGTACACAGTTTTTTCTGTTCATCAGTCATTGCCCGGTCATCTCCTTTGAAGTTTGCCCACCGGGTTTCCCAGTTGTAGTTTCCGGTAAAATTCTTTTGTTGAAGTACCTTTTTGTTTTGATTATCGGTAATCCGGATACTCAATGTGCCTCCTGAGCTGATCTCGCGACGAAAGATTGTCAGCTTTGCTTTTACCGTATTATACGAATTGTATGTTTTACCTTCCACCTGAACCTGTCCGACAATTACGCTGTCGCGGGATAGGTCCCTGGAGTCCCTGGATTCTTTTATATTCCCGATAGCAAAATCTTCAAAATCCAAAATAATGAACTGATGCGGGTTGCGCATGTTTTCATGATATGCTTCCTCGGTTGAGTAATACCGGACAAAACGGTTTTGGGAATTCTTGTGTAATTCGGCTATCAGGTCGTTATAGAAAAAGTCAGCTGAAGAGTGTATGTTTTCATTCAGGAAAGGTTTTTGTACAATCACCCGGAGAGTGGCTGCATACCTTGCATCGGCCATTTTGGTCAGAACATCTTTATACCCGTTGACATATTGGTTTGCATTCTGAAAATACCGATACGCAGCCCTGGCCTGGTCAATAGTGCCGTAATTCAACGCTTTTATCCCTGCTTCATAGGAATTGTCAGCAGCCATTTGTTTTGCCTTGCTTAACTCAGCAACGTATTGTGTGGGTTGCGGTATCAATTCAAGGGCTTTCGGACAATTAAAAATGTCATTGGCCAACAAATTCAATCTGTCATATTGAAAAACCAACACTTCATATCTATCCGGACCATTTGCCAGTAAAGCATTATCAATTTCCCTCAAAGCAGTCTTTTGGGCTAACGGATATGCTTTTACAAGTACATCCTGTGACTTGCTGCTTTTTGGATTGGAACGCAACCTGTCAATCGATTCCAGGCACGCTTTATAATAATCACCATGTTTGTAGGCAGTATTCCCGGTAGCACAGGAAGTAGCAATAATAACAACAACTATAAAAAACAGAATGGATGGATAGAGTTTTTTCATAACTGAATTGTAAATTGTAAATCAGTAAATTGTAAATTAAATTACATTCTTTCCGGCACATCAATACCCAGCAACAACATCCCTGTTTTGATGATGGAAGCTGTTGTTTCGGATAGAACAAGCCTGAATTGTTTTAGTTTTTGATTTTCTTCTTTTAGTATGGTAAAGTCGTGATAGAACTGGTTGTATTCCTTTACCAGTTCATAAATGTAATTGGCTATCAGCGCCGGGCTAAACTCATCACCGGCTAGTTTCACAACTGTTGGGAATTCAGTGATCAATTGGATCAGGTAACTTTCTTTCTCAGAGATTGCAAGCTCTGTGTCAGTAATGGTGCTGAAATCAATGCCCTGTTCAACGGCTTTCCTCAAAACCGATTTGATACGGGCGTGGGTATATTGAATAAACGGACCGGTATTGCCATTGAAATCAATGGATTCCTTCGGATTGAAGGTCATGCTCTTACGAGGATCGACTTTCAAAATAAAGTATTTAAGAGCGCCAAGTCCAACCATGCGGACAATGCTTTCAATTTCTTCCGGGGTACAATTGTCCAGTTTCCCTAACTCCTGTGAAGTTTCCCGGGCTCCTTCTATCATTTCGTCCATCAAATCATCGGCATCAACCACTGTTCCTTCGCGGCTTTTCATTTTTCCTTCCGGAAGTTCCACCATGCCGTAGGAGAAGTGCACAAGGCTTTTGCCCCATTCAAATCCTACCTTGTCCAACAGGATGGATAGTACCTGGAAATGGTAGTTCTGTTCATTACCTACTACATACACCATTTTGTTGATGGGGTAATCATCATAACGCAGTTTGGCGGTTCCAATATCCTGGGTCATGTACACGGAGGTTCCATCGGCACGTAGTAAAAGCTTTTCATCCAATCCGTCACCGGTAAGGTCAGCCCATACGGAACCATCCTCACGACGATAGAATACACCAGAAGCCAGTCCTTCTTCAACTTTCCCTTTTCCTTCGAGGTAAGTCTCCGATTCGTAATAGATCTTATCGAAATCAACCCCAAGCTTTTTATAGGTCACATCAAATCCTGCATACACCCAGGCATTCATGGTTTCCCATAAATGGCGGACTTCAGGATCGTTGTTCTCCCAGGCAAGGAGCATTTCTTGTGCCTGAAGGATCAGGGGAGCTGACTTTTTAGCTTCTTCTTCCGTTAATCCCTTTTCCATTAATTCTTTGATCTCAGCTTTAAAGTGCTTATCAAAAATCACATAGTATTTTCCTACCAAATGATCTCCTTTCAGTCCGGAGCTTTCAGGGGTTTCACCATTGCCAAAGAGCTTCCAGGCAAGCATGGATTTGCAGATGTGGATACCGCGATCGTTCACGATATTGGTTTTTACAACCTTCCAGCCATTCGCTTTCTGTATTTCAGAAATACTATGCCCTAACAAGTTGTTGCGGACATGCCCTAAATGCAAAGGCTTGTTGGTATTCGGGGAGGAATACTCAATCATCATTAATTCAGAATCATCGGTAGCCGTTTTTATCCCAAATTCTTTATTGGTATGAATTTCAGCCAGAGTCTTGAGCCAGTAGCTTTTATTGATGCATAGGTTCAGGAAGCCTTTGATCACATTGAAAGAGGATATCAGCGGATTGTTTTTTTGCAGGTACTCCCCAATTTCCTGTCCGGTTTGTTCGGGTGATTTGCGGGCTGCCTTCACGAAAGGGAAGATGACCACAGTCAGGTCACCTTCAAATTCTTTCTTTGTCTTTTGAAGTTGTATCTGATTTGCCGGTGTTTCCAGGCTATAAAGTGATTGAATAGCGTCTGCAACTACTGTTCCAAGGATTGTTTCTAAATTCATATGTTTTTGTTATTTCTTTCGGAGTGCAAAGATACAAAAATTAGTGATACAGAAGAGCAGGGAGTTTGGGGTTTGAAGTTTGAAGTTTGAAAGGTTCCGCGTTCAATGTTCCGTGTTCCGCGTTCTGCGTTCCGCGTTGTTGGCATAGAAGCTTTTTACTTTTGGAATAATACTTAATGTTCCGCGTTTTGTGTTCCGTGTTCCGTGTTATTGGGATTGAAGTGTTTTGCAGTTAGAATAATAACTCTATTAACCAGTCAACTTAATCAACCAATCAACTTAATTAACCAATTAACTCAATCAACCACCTTAAGAAAAACCCTTATTTTTGTTTTGGCACCCTTAGTAGAAAACCATAACCCCCTAAACCCACCCTTTTTCCCTTATTAAATCACTGTATAGTAATAATATAATAAGGAAATAAGGGCAGGTTCATCGGGGATCGAATTTCTACTAAGGGAACAAATACAAAAGAAAAATAAGGGTTTTTAAGAAATACAGTTTGAAGAGTTTGAAAGGTTTGAAAGGTTTGAACGGTTTCGCGTTCAGTGTTCCGTGTTTCGTTTTTGAAGTGACATACGTTTAGAATAACAGTTTAATCAACCAATCAACTAATTAACATAGCGACGGCTTCGACATTCAGCAAGAACCAGGTTTATAGCGAAGCCGTCGCAATCATTCAACTCAATCAACTTAATCAACCAACCAAAATAAACGCCTGTCCCTCATAATGAAGAACAGGCGTTTTAGATATTATTAAAATCGTATTTTACTTAGAAAATCTTCCATCCCAGTGAAATTACAAATGTACTGGCAGGGATTTTATCAATGGTTAGATCTTTGAGTTTTGTTTGGTACATGTCACCGATCAAATTATAACGGAAATCCAGTGCCAGCATCAGTACATCTACTCCAAAGCCTCCTTCAAGTCCAAGTTGTGCCTTTTTAACGTCTTGTTGCAGGTCGGAAGTGCTGAATCCCCCACCTGTAAGATTTTTAAAATCCAGGGTTGAACCTGCATTAAAACGAAGTTTCGGTCCTGCAAATACCCGTAGATTGACTATTTTAAGATCCAGTAATTTATAACCTAAAAGCAAGGGCACGTCTACTGTGCTGATGGATACATGTTTGTCGTAAGATACAGTTTGGTTGCTTGCATCCTGAAAAGATACCGTATAATCTTTTTTACCCATGGCATACAGTAATTCAGGTTGAAAATAAACCTTGTTGAAACCTAAACGTGCAAATACACCGGCATGGAAACCGTTTGACATCTCTGATTTTACGGAGTTCAAATTATAATCTCCCGTAGTAACCGAGCCAATGTTATTCATTCCAAGGGATGAATTGTATCCGGCTTTGATACCAAAATTAAGCTGCGCACTTACAAAAGAAACAGATAGCAGAAGTACTGCTGCAATAAGAAGCTTTTTCATAAACAATTTTTTTAAATTTAGAATGTAAAATGATTTTATACTACTCTTAAAACGTTGATTCAATCGGATTGTTGTACTTTACGCTTTTAAAAGGTTACCCACATTGGATTATGGATCTTTATTTTCGCTGGATTAAACATTAAATCTTCCTTTACGGGAATTTTTAGGATATATACTTTCCCGGTTTTATTGGTTAGCTTCCGGTCGCGTAACCAGACATTAAAGTCTTTCAGCTGCGAATAACTGATTCCCTTTTGGGCCGCCCAGGCAGTCCAGTCGGCAACGGGTTCCTGCAGGAGTATTTCTTTCGTATTGATGTTCTGGTAAAACTGGTCGCGCCCAAGGGTATATCCAAATGCTTTTGGGTTTTCTAGAAATTGCTTCATGGCCAGTATCCTGAACACATAGCGGCTGGTTTCAGAATTCAGTAACAGGTCGAATGCTTCATCAACCTGTTGGTTTTCTTTCTCGCTGGAGATCCTGCCCATTCCCGCATTGTACGAAGCGGCTACCGTGGTCCAGTTTTTATATTTGTTATAAGCGCTTTTAAAGTATTTACAGGCTGCAATGGTCGACCTCTCAATATGATAACGTTCGTCTACTTCGTCGTTGACCTCCAGTCCGAATTGCTGGGCTGTTTTGGGCATTAATTGCCATAAACCGGCTGCCCCAGCTCCCGACACAGCCCTTAAATCCAGGTTGCATTCTATAACCGCCAGGTATTTAAAATCATCAGGAACGCCATTTTCCTTCAGGATAGGTTCTATAATCGGGAAAAACCTGTTGGCGCGTTTTATGATCAGGATACTTGTAGAGTGATTAAAACCGATCACAATTTGCTCCCTGTCAAACCGTTCACGCATATCATAACGCTCCAGTGAGATGGATTGGCCTGCAAATTCCATCTTCGAAGGGATTGGAAAGGAATAGATGGGTTCAACACTGAAGATGGACTGGCTTAAACAAATACACAGGAATAAAATAATTCCGGATTTACACCTCATAATTGGTTGGTTATTTATAAAATTCGATACAATGATCACTGCAAAGATAACGAATATGAGGAATTAATATACTAAAAACTAAAAAAATCAAACTTAACAGCTTGTTTTTAACCGTCGAAGTTAAATTTATATATCTTTGTATCAGTTTTCAACATCCCGTTGTTGTAACTGCAATTGAATCGAATTTTAAATTAAACTCCATGAGACGAGCTATTTTTCCCGGGACTTTTGATCCTTTTACTATCGGACACTACAGTATTGTACTTCGCGGATTGTCGTTTTTCGATGAAATAGTGATTGGCATTGGAGTGAACCAGGCTAAGAAAACACTTTTCACTGTCGAAAGACGCTTTGAAATGGTACAGCAGGCTTTTGTCAATGAGCCACGTGTTAAGGTCGAATCGTATGATTGCCTGACGGTCGATTTTGCGCTGAAGGTGCAGGCTGATTATGTGTTGAGGGGATTGCGCTCGGTAGGTGATTTTGAATATGAACGCACCGTGGCGGATGCTAACCGGACCCTTACAGGGGTTGAAACGGTCATCCTGTTCACCGAATCCAAGTATTCATACATTTCCTCAACGGTTGTTCGTGACTTAATTTCTTATGGAAAAGATATCTCCTTATTTTTACCACCGAATGTTACTTTGTAATAAATACTCATAATCTGCAGGTTGGCAGATAAATTCAAACCAGAATGATATGAAAAAAGTTAGTTTTTTAATCCTGTTGTTTTTTTCCTTAAGTACGTACGCCAATGATGCTCAACAAGTAGATAAACGTAGTTTTAGAATCAGTAAAAACCTGAACATCTTTAATTCAGTGTTTCGGGAACTCGATATGTTCTATGTCGATACCCTGAGCTATGATAAGATGATGAAGACTTCGATCGATAATATGCTCGAAAAGCTCGACCCGTATACAGTCTATATGCCGGAAGAGGAAACCGATGATCTGACATTCATGACTACCGGTGAATACGCAGGTATTGGAGCCTTAATCATGAAAAAGGAAAATAAAATTGTTATTTCAGAGCCGTATGAAGGTATGCCTGCCCAGCGGAATGGGCTCCGTGCCGGGGATATTATCCTGCAGGTGGATGGTGAAGATGTGGATGGACTGACCGTGGGGGAGGTGAGTGCCCTCCTGAAAGGTACACCCAATACCATCATTAAACTGAAGTTGCAACGCCCGGGTGAAAAGAAACCCATTGATAAGGAATTTCCGCGTGAGAAAATACAGGTGAATCCGGTAGCTTACTCCGGCATGGTGGGCGATAAAGTGGCTTACATTATGTTGAGCGAATTCACCGAACGTGCTGCCCAGGAAATCAAAAACGCATTGCTGGAACTTGAAAAACAACATAAAGTGGAATCGCTGGTATTGGATATTCGCAATAACGGGGGTGGCTTAATTGACGAAGCTGTAAAGATTGTCGGTTATTTTGTACCAAAAGGTACTGACGTGGTTACTACCAAAGGAAAGAACAAAGATGCTGATAGGACGTATAAAACGCCTACCGAACCTATTTTCCCTCAAATGAGACTGGTCATCCTGGCAAACCGTTCCTCGGCTTCAGCTTCTGAAATTGTTGCAGGCTCCATGCAGGATCTCGACAGGGCGGTAATTGTAGGCCAACGGACTTTTGGAAAAGGACTGGTGCAGAACATTCGCCCAATAAGTTATGGCGGGCATTTAAAGGTGACTACTGCCAAATATTATATCCCAAGCGGGCGTTGCATTCAGGCACTCGATTACAGCCATCGCAATGAAGACGGCAGTGTCGGACATGTAGCCGATAGTTTGACCTCCAAATTTAAGACCCGCAATGGCCGTGAAGTGCGTGATGGTGGTGGAATAAACCCCGACACCATTACAAAGGATGACCGTAAGATCAACATTGCATATTACATCTTTGCTCAAAACCTCTATTTCGATTATGCAACCCAGTATGTGCTGAATCACCCCAAAATTGCGTCCCCTTCTGAATTTGTATTATCCGATGAAGATTTTAAAGCTTTTACCGCTTACCTGATTGAAAAGAAGTTTAAATACTCTACACAAACCGAAAAGTCGTACGATGCTTTGCTTGAAATGGCACAATATGAAGGACTTGATAAAAAGGCCAAGGACGAATTTACGGCACTAAAAGCTAAACTCATGCCCGATATCACAAAGAACCTGGAAGATAATAAGGCAGATATATCTGAATTGCTGAGCCTCGAGATCCTGAAAAGGTATTATTACCAAAAAGGTGAAATTACTTACACGCTCCGTACCGATAAGGATTTAAAGGTTGCCTTGGATATCCTGAAACCCGATGGCAAATACTCCAAAATACTGAATATAAAATAAACCTGCTTTGGAACTTGAATTTTGATTATTACGGAACTAAGTTACTAAATCAAATTAAGTAATTGGACTAAATTAATATTCTAATATTTAATCACATAGTATCACATAGTAAGAACGCATAGAATCACATAGTTTAATATTTAAAGAAAACATAGAAAACATAGTTTGTATTTGAACATCCATTAGTTGTAATTTAATAGATATTTGTCTAAGTATTTCTCTCGATTTTGAGGGTGTGCAATTTGTCTTCTGATTAAATTAAAATAAATGACTATGGACTTTTGCCTCCTTAGTTTGTTTTTTTTATCTTTTAGTAATGAAATGATCATTGGGTCTTAATTGAAAAAAACATTCTATCGATAATTACTCCGTAGGAGTATTCTGTACATAACCCCCAGTGGAGCCTGCGAAACTGGGGGTTAATGAATGAAATCAAAGACAGAACTCCGTAGGAGTTCACCAACAGAACCAAATGTTTAAGTACTTCCTCTTTTGGTCAACTCCTCTGGAGTTGGGTAGTTACTATTTTATTTTCCCCCAGTTCCGCAGGCTTCACTGGGGGTTAAGGAATGAAATCAAAGACAGAACTCCGTAGGAGTTCACCAATAGAACCAAGTGTTAAAGTACTTTCTCTTTTGGTCAACTCCTCTGGAGTTGGGTAGTTTATATTTTATTTCCCCCCAGTTCCGCAGACTTCACTGGGGATTCATGAATGAAATCAAAGACAGAACTCTGTAAGTGTTCACCAACAGAACCAAGTGTTAATGTGCTTTCTCTTTTGGTCAACTCCTCTGGAGTTGGGTAGTTACTATTTTATTTTCCCCCAGTTTCGCAGGCTCCACTGGGGGTTAATCAAAGGTTACACCTACGGTGTAATTTGTAGCTTCATATTAGATTTTAACTGCTCATTCAGAGGCAAATTAAGTAATGACTGAAAGTTGGGTGCAAAAGCCGATAGTCATTTAAAATAATGCCGTGTGATTCCTCACATGGCATTATTTTTGTTCGATATTTTACCGGATTCAGATCTCATCCCCTGATGCTTTATCTGACTAAGGTGCTTAGAAAATAAATGAATTCTAGCTTTGCTTTCGGGTTTGATGTTTCAGTTGCTCTTTTCCATATTTATCTCCTTAAGCCTGTTTTTCTTAGGAAATAAAATCAATTCCCATGCTTTCCCGGGAAACTTTCAATTCCTGTACATGGGTATCATGTCTTCACGATGTTTTAGATATCCCTTAGATGTCTCTTAGATGTCCCTTAGATATCCCTTAGATATCCCATATCATTAAAATGGTATGATATCTAAGTGATATCTAAATTACAACTAAAAGTCAATTGAAATAATACTTAAATAGGGTGAAGACAGGATGCCAACCCCTTTCATTCCAAGGTCAGAACCTGATTTGTTTAACTCAGGAAGAAACAAACGCAAAAGTTTTTTCATCATTACATTCAGTATCAAATTGCTTATATCTATCCAATTGATTCTCGGCTTTTAAGCATAGGATGAGAGCAAAATATTCCATATTGAAATTCCGAATTATTATCAACTTGTAATCATTCGATTCAATATGCTGTCTAATTAAAAGGATTTTGTTTGAAAAAATAATATATATCAATTAAAACTCTTTTTTTGGACAGAAATTATTCTTATTTTTGTTCCCCGAAAAAAGGAGAGGCAATCCATTCCCTGCAGAATAACAACAAACCTCACCGATTCAATTCTTTAAACCATTAACCAGATTTGCTTATCCCGTAACAGGGCACTATCAATAACCGGATATCATTCATGAAAAAAAACATTGTAGGAGAAAAGATCAGTACATTGTGTGCCGACAAAAACATTTCCAGGGAAGAACTGGCAAGCCGTTCAAACTTAACCGTTGAACAAATCGATTTAATTGAAAATAGTGATACGATCCCATCCCTGTCGCCGCTGATTAAGATAGCGCGTGCATTGGGTGTCAGGCTGGGCACTTTCCTGGATGACAGTGAAGAACTGGGGCCTGTGGTGCATAAACATTCGGATACCCAAAAGCCTGCTACTTTCTCCAGCCAGCTCTCCAGTGCCAATTCCCATCTGGACTTTTTCTCCCTGGCAGCCCGCAAGACCGGACGCCACATGGAGCCTTTCCTGATTGATATAAAACC
Source organism: Paludibacter sp. (assembly GCA_028710415.1). Classification (GTDB taxonomy): domain Bacteria; phylum Bacteroidota; class Bacteroidia; order Bacteroidales; family Paludibacteraceae; genus Paludibacter. Next base: position 264,323 of record JAQTUE010000002.1, read on the forward strand.
ATCCTCCACCAACGAACCCATACTCTCTTCGCACGAAGGGGAAGAATTCATTTTTGTGCTCCAGGGTTCCATTAAAATCAACTACGGGAAAGAAGTGCATGTCCTTCACAAAGGTGACAGCATTTACTACGATTCCATTGTCGACCATTTGGTGAGTGCGTTGAATGGTGAGAAGGCACAAATTGTTGCGGTGGTCTATACACCCATGTAAGAATTTACAATTTATTCATTTACAATTCATTTACCATTTAATCATTTACAATTTATAATTTTTTGCAAATAATTATTGCAAGCCAACAGATATAATCAACTATACAAATTAAATTGTCAAAGAACTTGTCTTAATCTGTGTAAATCGGTTTTAAATCTGTGGACATCAATTGACCTTATCTGTGTAAATCGGTTTTTAATCTGTGTAAATCTAAATATTTAACCTGTGGAAATCAAGAAAAAGAAATTATTTGACAGAACATTAGGCGATTGGCTCGAGCATTGGGCTGCCGAAACCCCTGATCACGAATATGTAGTCTATTCCGACCGGAACCTACGTTTTTCATGGTCAGCCTTTAACGATCGTGTTGATAATATGGCCAAAGGGTTGTTGTCGATAGGCGTGACCAAAGGTTCCCATGTAGGTATTTGGGCCCAGAATGTGCCTGACTGGCTGACTTTCCTGTATGCCTGTGCCAAGCTGGGCGCCGTGGCTGTCACTGTAAACACCAACTATAAGGACCATGAGTTGGCCTTTGTCCTCGAGAATTCGGATATGCATACTTTGTGTATTACGGATGGGGTTCCGGGAAGCGATTTCGTGGATATGGTTTATTCCCAGGTGCCTGAGCTGAAGACCACCCAACGGGGCCATTTACGATCCGAACGGTTCCCTGAACTGCGGAATGTGGTGTACATTGGCCAGGAGAAACACCGTGGCATGTATAATACCGCAGAAGTCCTGCTGCAGGGAAGCAATCAGAATGACGAGGAGTTTTTAAAGATAAAAAGCTCGGTAACCTGCCACGAAGTGGTGAATATGCAATATACTTCCGGTACCACCGGCTTTCCGAAAGGAGTGATGTTGTCCCATCACAATATAGCAAACAACGGTTATCTGACCGGTGAGCATATGAATTTTACCCAGGCTGATAAATTGTGTGTCTGTGTGCCATTATTCCATTGCTTTGGAGTTGTGCTGGCCACCATGAATTGCCTGACTCACGGTTGCACCCAGGTGATGGTCGAGCGATTCGATCCGCTGATTACCCTGGCATCTATCCACAAAGAACGATGTACGGCAGTGTATGGGGTACCCACCATGTTTATTGCCGAGCTAAATCATCCCATGTTCGACTTGTTTGATATGAGTTCCTTACGTACCGGTATCATGGCAGGCGCCCTGTGCCCGATAGAACTCATGCGACAGGTAAGCGAGAAGATGTTTATGACCATTACCAGTGTGTACGGGCTGACTGAAACTTCACCCGGGATGACGCAGACCCGGATAGAAGATTCTTTCGAAGTACGTTGTACAACAGTGGGAAGCGACTATGAGTTTACCGAAGTGGCAGTAATCGATCCCGAGACTCATGAGATTTGTCCCGAGGGAGTACAGGGAGAAATGTGTTGCCGGGGATATAATGTGATGAAAGGATACTATAAAAACCCGCAGGCAACCGCAGAGGTTATTGATAAAAACGGATACCTCCATTCAGGCGACCTGGGAGTAAAAGACCCTGATGGCAATTACCGCATTACAGGCCGCATCAAGGATATGATTATACGTGGTGGCGAGAATATCTCACCCCGTGAGATCGAAGAATTCCTGTACCATATCCCGGGTGTCAAAGACGCGCAGATTGTAGCCATCGCTTCCCCACGGTATGGTGAAGACGTTGCGGCTTTTGTGATACCCCACCATGGATTTGATATTACCAAAGAGGACGTGCGCGACTTCTGCAAAGACAAGATAGCGCGGTATAAAATTCCACGCTATGTTTTCTTTGTTGATGAGTATCCGCTCACCGGAAGCGGCAAGATCCAAAAGTTTAAACTCAGGGATATGGCGCTGGAACTTTGCCGGGAGCAGGGGATAGAGATTGTTTAGTATATAGTTTATAGTCCATAGTTTATAGTTTATAGTTTATAGTTTATAGTTTATAGTCCATAGTTTATAGTAAATAGTTTATAGTCCATAGTTTATAGTTTATAGTAAATAGTTTATAGTAAATAGTTTATAGTTAATAGTAGGTAGTAGAAAGTTGTTGATATTAAAATATAGTCATTTGCCAGTATCTGCTTGTGAATTATTTACATTTTATCTTTATCAACATACTTCAACTTCTTACTAAAGACTACCTACTACCGACTAACTCAACTCTCATACTATAAACTATAAACTACCCCTAGCGTTTAATTTCAATTTTCCTGTTCATCACTCCATTGTCAGTGGTTAATCGTAAGAAGTAAATGCCGGAGCTTAAGGTGGAAGTGTTTAAAGATCCAAACTTACTGTTTATAGCCGACTGTACAGCGATTGCACCATTTAAAGTGATTAGTTCTGCCTGCCGGATATGAACCCCTACTTTGAAATTGACTCCATTGCTTGCCGGGATTGGATAAATGCTCAACCCATCAACCGGAAGTTCTGTTGTCCCGGCAGTAAAATCAATAACAACTCCTTCCATAGTAATAGTAAACAGACCCCCCGCGGATATTTCTGTTGTAATGCACCAAAAATTAGGAATAGCTGTATTCAGGTAGAATGGACCATTTAAGAAATCCAGTGTTGCGCCCACATTATAGATGGCTGCATTGGCTCCCTGGGTAAGAGAATTTATCACTACCGGGTGTGAACTGTAATCATAGAGCCATAAACCGTCGATAGTCAAACCGCTTACAGTTTTAAATAGATTTAAGGTAAATCCGGTAGAAGATAAATTGGTAATAAATGATTTATTTGGAATGACAGTTCTCTGACCGGACATAATCTGGGCAAAACCACCTACATTTACCCCATCACCGGTTGCCCTGATCATCAGCCGATAACCTACATCTTCCAGTGTAGTAGTATAATTCAACGATGTTGCCCCATTAATAGCTATTGCTTCGGAGGTAACAGGATTTATACGATACCATTGGTAGGTTAAGTATCCTGTAACCGGCGAACCATCGGATAGCTTGTTGACAATAAAGGATGCTGCTAAGCCCCTGCCAACAAAAGGTGCCATAATTCCTGTTAAAGTCTCGCTTTCATCGAGTGACCAGCCATTAAACTTGGTATCAATTCCTGAAAGAGGTGCAGTCACTTCGTTTGAAGTGTATCCATTATAGGTCCCGCCATTTACGAGCAGTCGCAAGGTATAGTCCCCTGCGAAATTAAGGCTGAAATTATTGCCGGTAGTTGTGAGGTCTGCCCCATTGAACTGATAATTTCCCCAGGTGGCTCCGTTATCCGTTGAAAATTGGAGTGTATAACTGGTAGCGCCATAATCCGTCGGATACGGAAAGCTTAGGTTGACTAACGGCCTGGTTCCAGTCGAAAAGAAGATGTTTTCACGATCAGAACTTTGAACATATAACCCACTGACTTTTCCCGGAATGACTGTAAAGGGGGTAAATGCAGGAATACTTCCCCCTTCCCCGGGGATAAACTGACTAAGCCCATTCTGCCAAAAGCACAGGGTAAGTACCAGAAGGAGCGTAGTCCTTCCTGAAAGAGTAACTAAATTTTTCATAATGATAAGGTTTTAAATGGAACATTGTACGAATGATTAGTTGAAGTTAAAGTTATGTTGAAAAGTCATTAAAGACTTTGAATTAACCTGAAATCATTTATTTTGAACGCAAGAATCAAGAACCAGGAATCAAGACATAATGGGCAATGAATTAGTGTCTTGAAATTTAGAGTGTCCTATTAATTTGTTCGTTGTATATCTCTCATCAATTTCTCTTATCACATGGTCGGAGATAATCATTGTAGTTTTATAAATCAGTATACTATCTCAATACATATTAACAACATGCTAATCAGAATGTTTATGTGATGATGTGCTAAAATATCTATAATTAACAACAAGCTATTATTTTAAATAGGAGTAGAGAATTATTCTGGTTTAAATTAAAAGGATACAGCGTGGTTTGTGAATTTTTCAAATGATGATTTCAGTATTGTATAAATTAAATATTAACGATAATTATTACATCAAGGCAAACTATTACTCTAAAAAACAGTGAATATAAATTTAGAATTGTATCTTTGTTACCTAAATCTGCACAATGAACCTTCTTTATCCGATACAACATTCAGGTGGTTTCATTCCTTTTCTCATAACTACCCGATATTTGATCTTCAGGAAATTCCCGAAAAAGTTTACATGATTTGACGTGTCCAATTATCGTTGTAGGCTTCTACAAAGATGAGATCATAAGCGGGTTTCAAACCGCGAAACCCGAATTAAATACGATATTCCCATTTAGAATAAATTCAACGAACAAAATAATCTGATAGAATAAATTGAAGGACAGTAATTCATTGCCCATTATGTCTTGAATCTTGGTTCTTGACTCTTGGTTCTTGCAATCTATTTAATACAACAATCAATCATGAAAACAAAAACAATAGGACAACAACTGGGTCGTAGCTCATGGGCTGAACCCTGGAAGATAAAAATGGTGGAACCCATCCACATGATTTCACGAAATGAACGGGCAGTAGCCCTTGAAAAGGCAGGGTATAATACATTCCTGATCCGGTCGGAAGAAGTGTATATCGACCTGTTGACGGATAGTGGCACCAATGCTATGAGCGACCGGCAATGGGCAGGAATGATGATGGGCGACGAGGCCTATGCCGGCAGCCGGAACTTTTATCACCTGGAGGAGGCGATTCAGGAATACTATGGATACAAGTATGTGGTTCCCACTCATCAGGGTCGTGGTGCCGAGAATATACTTTCAAAGATTGCCATTAAGACCGGGCAGTTTGTCTGCGGGAACATGTACTTTACAACGACCCGCCTGCATCAGGAGCTTGCCGGGGGTATCTTTACCGATGTGATCATCGACGAAGCCCATGATGCACAGAAAGAACATCCCTTCAAGGGAAATGTAGACCTGCGCAAGGTTCAGAAGCTTATTGACGAACATGGAGCTGCCAGCATTGCTTACATTTGCCTGGCGGCGACGGTGAATATGGCAGGTGGACAACCTGTCAGCATGCAGAATGCCCGTGAGCTTCATGCCCTTTGTAAGAAATACGATATCAGGATATTCCTGGATGCGACCCGGGCAGTGGAGAATGCATTCTTTATCCAGGAACGGGAAGAAGGATATGCCGATAAAACCCTGGCCCAGATATTAAAGGAATTTTGCAGCTATTCGGATGGAGCTACCATGAGTGCCAAAAAGGATTCGCTGGCAAATATCGGTGGCTGGCTTGGGTTGAATGACCGGGGCTTGTACGAGGAAGGCTGCAACCTGGTGGTGGTGTACGAGGGCCTACAGACCTACGGGGGCATGGCAGGACGCGATATGGAAGTACTGTCTATTGGGATTAAGGAAAGTGTCCAGGACGATTACATGCGCTCCCGCATCGGTCAGGTGAGGTACCTGGGTGAATTGTTGATGGATTGGGGAATTCCTATTACCCGTCCAATCGGTGGACATGCCGTATTCCTGGATGCCCAAAAGTTCTATCCCCACATTCCGCAGGAACAGTTCCCTGCCCAAACACTGGCTGCCGACCTGTACCTGGAGTCAGGGGTACGATCCATGGAGCGGGGTATCGTCAGTGCCGGGCGTAAAAAGGAAACGGGCGAGAACTATCATCCTTCCCTGGAGCTTACCAGGCTTACCATTCCCCGAAGGGTCTATACCCAGGCGCATATGGATATTGTTGCTGAATCGGTAAAGAACCTGTATGATGTCAGGGATCAAAAGAAAGGGCTGAAAATGATATTTGAACCAAAGTATTTGAGGTTCTTCCAGGCCAGGTTTGAAAGATTGTAAGTGAACAGGTTGTCAGCCCTGTTAATTCAGATTGCATTTTATTTTTCAGTTTTTATCTGATCATTGGATATTAATTGAAATAAACATTCTATCGATAATTACTCCGTAGGAGTATTCTGTACATAACCCCCGGTTGAGCCTGCGAAACTGGGGGTTAATGAATGAAATTAAAGACAGAACTCTGTAGGAGTTCACCAACAGAACCATGTTTTTAAGTACTTTCTCTTTTGGTCAACTCCTCTGGAGTTGGGTAGTTTATATCTTATTTTCCCCCAGTTCCGCTGGCTTCACTGGGGGCTATTCAAAGGTGACACCTACGGTGTAATTTGTAGCTTTATATTAGATTCTAACTGCCAATTCAGAATAAATTAAGAACTGACTGAAAATTGGGTGCAAAAGCTGATAGTCATTTATAAGATTGCAAGACGCTGATACATCGTGCATAATGTCTTGGTTCTTGAATCTTGGTTCTTGATTCTATAAAAAAGCGGTTGTCTTACTTAGAAGATAACCGCTTTTTAAATGTACCTGCACCTCAATATTAATTGTGTTGATGAGGCTGTGTTGTCTTTTGCAATTGCATCCTGCGAATGTGGGCGCATGCCTGGTCAATTTCTGTTTTAAACTTCTTAATGTCAATCTGAAGTCCATTGATATAGGTGCTGAATCCGACACTTGATTTTGCAAAATGAACTGCATCTTCAATCTCAGCATCTGTTGCACCATAAAGTTTAGCCATTTCAGCATGGAAATATGCGCAATATGGGCATCTTAACGTAGCTGCAACAGCTGATCCGATCAGTTCACGGTATTTAGCCGGAATAGCAGTTTCTTCTACCTGAACCTTACTAAATAACCTCCATTCCGATTCAAGGGCTGAATCGGGCATCGTTTTGAAAAATGAAGGAACCAATCCCATCATTTGTTCAATTTCCTTGTAAATTTCCGGTCTTTTCATGATTCTAAATTTTTAAATGAGACTCTGTATGTTGAAAATAAAAACAGATTAATAACAATTTCTACAGATGATATATTGAGTAGGGGGTATCATTTGACAATATTTAATTCAGAGATTTAAATATTATACAAACATTTGAAAATATTATTTTATTGGTGTAAAGGATTCACCTGTTTTTCTTAGTGACGGCTTCGTTAGTTTATCTCAGTACATTTAACGAAGCCGTCACTATGAAGCTGGTAATTTAAGGTAAGTTATTGATGTTAACTAGCTGTTAATAAAAATCTTTTCGTAATTTTGCAACAGATACTTATGGGTAGTGTCGCACTAACTTTCCCACCGTCACAGTTTGGATAAGTTAAATGGCCTGTGTTTAAATTATCCTTACGTCCAGATATGAATAGAATTTACCGGTTTATAATCTTCCTTTTAGTACTATGCATTGTAAGCAACTTACAGGCGAGTGGTGCTGGCAGTTATGAAACCGGATTATCTGAATCAGGAAATTCACCAGTAAATCATTCTCAACCTGCTGCTGCAATAATTTCTGCAACCATTTCCGGTCCTTCATCTGTTTGTTTAAATGAAACTAATCAAAATATCACATTTACAGGATTCAACGGAACAGCACCTTATACTTTCAAATTCAAATTAGATGGTATAGATAAGAATGTAAAAACTATTGGAACAAATAGTTCTGTATTAGTACCTATAATTACTGCTATTGCGAAAAGCTATACATTCGAACTGGATAGTGTTATAGATTCAAATAACGAACGCCAAGTTCAATCAGGGTCAGTCATAGTAAAGGTAAATACATTACCAACTTTTGACTTTACTTCCACCGATAACCAATGTTCCGGAACAGGAGTTCAATTTTCACCTTCTTTGAAAGGTAATTACTCGTATGCCTGGGATTTTGGGGATGGTACGACCTCCAGTGAAGAAAGCCCTGCCCATTTGTTTAATGCATTTGGGAACGGTACAACGACTTATCCTGTTAAACTGACTATTACTGACAATTCAACATCTTGTAATAATACTGTTTCAAGAAACATAGTCGTAACTCAGTTACCTGATGCAACTTTAAATAGTTCAGGGACAACTGATGTGTTTAACGGGGTGCCTTTATTTAAAATTTGCAGCAACTCTGTAACTACCTTTACGTATACAAATGGGTCATCAACTACAGGAACTAATACTCATTACAAAATAAACTGGGGGGATGGCTCACCTGATTTTGATGCTGCATCCTGGACTATTACGACCCATACCTATCAAATCGGTTTATGGAATCTAACTTATACAGTTGATGGACCAAATGGGTGTAAAATTATAAAACCATATATCGTATTCGTAGGTTCAAATCCCGCTGTTTCCTTAGGAAACCCAGGAAATACAGATATCTGTATATCCCAATCTCTGACATTCCCAATAACCGGTACTTCCAATAATCCTCCGGGTACGACGTATACCATTTCATTTAATGATGGATCACCAAATCAGGTTTTTCAACATCCTGCACCTGTTGAAGTAACACATACTTTTTTGAAATCTTCCTGTGGAATAACAACTACACCAGGCTATCCAAATTCATTCTTTGCTAAAATAGTTGCAACAAATCCATGTTCGACTTCAGAAGTGTCTGTTGTGCCTATCTATGTTTCAATTCCGCCAATTGCTGATTTTGCTATGGCATCTACTAGCGGTTGTACTACTAGTCAGGTGTGTTTTACAAATACTACTACAAATGCAAATGAAATAAATAGTGGGAAATGTACTAATAAAGCAAAGCTTATATGGACTATTTCACCTTCCGTTGGTGTTACTTTAGGTAGTGGAAGTTATGGGAATGATTTTGGATCTGCCGACCCAGGCATCTGGACTACTGGTAGCGATGTAATATGTCCTGTATTTTCAATTCCGGGAACCTACACTATTACTATGAAGACTGCCAATCGTTGCGGTACGGATCAAAAAGTAAAAACAATTTGTATTGAAGCGCCCATACAACCTCAGTTTTCGTTAAACACAGTTCAGGGATGTTCCCCATTAAATGTTACTGCTAACAATACTACGGTTGTTACTGCTACCTGTAATCCACCGGTCTTTAAATGGACCGTTAGTTATTCAGCAAACTATTGCGGAAACTCATCTGCATATATTTATACGTCAGGTACAAGTTCAAGCTCATTAAACCCTTCTTTCCAGTTTACTAATCCGGGGATTTACACGATACAGTTGGCAGTGACAACAGGTTGTGGTACAAAGACTACCTCCCAAACTGTAACTGTTACTAAACCGCCAACCGTAAGTATAAATGTTATCCCTGATGCTTGTGGAACTGCTATATTTACACCTTTAGCTGTTGTAAATAATTGTGCTCCAGCACCCGGTGCCGTAACTTATGCCTGGAATTTTCCGGGTGGAAGCCCTGCCAGTTCTACCAGTCTAAATCCCGGAACCATCACTTACAATACGACAGGTACTTACACAGTGTCACTCGTTGTTACCAATGACTGTGGTGCTTCAGTTACTGCAACCAAAACCTTTACAGTAAAACCTGTTCCAACTATAACAAATACAGTTTTAGCCCAGACAATATGTTCAGGACTAAAAACTGAATTAGTGACATTGACTTCCGATCTTCCAAATGTAACGTATTCCTGGAATGCCACAGCAACTGCTGGAATCACAGGGTTTCAATCGTCAGGGACTACTAATGTATTACCTGTAGTACCTATTTTAAATTCGAAGAATACAGCAGGAACAGTCACTTTCTTAATCACACCCTCATTGAACGGTTGTTCAGGAAATGTTGTAACCTATGTTGTAACCGTCAATCCTTCAGCCACCATCACCACCCAGCCTGTTTCCAACCAGTCGGTATGTATTGGCGGTACCATCACTCCTTTGTCTTTCGTAAATACAGGACTGGGTACACCGAGCTATCAATGGTATAAGAATACTCTGAATAGTAATACTTCCGGAACTGATATTCCAGGACAAACTAACGCTACCTATACCCCTCCAACCGATGCATTAGGTACTTTGTATTACTATTGCGCTATCACGTTTACAGGCGGCGGTTGCTCCAACCTGACGACCAATGTTGCTGCCATAACAGTAAGTGCTGAGCCTGTTATAACTATCCAGCCGAAACCTGTCCAGACTGTTTGTATGGGTGGCACCATTCCTGCTGCGTTGAGTGTCAGTTATACAGGAGGTGCAGGGTCTCCTTCGTATCAGTGGTATTCTAATCTGGCAAATACAAACAGCGGTGGAACTCCAATTACCGGTGCAACAAATTCAACTTATACACCTCCGGTTTTCAATGCTGTGGGGACTTTTTACTATTATGCCGAAGTGAAATTTACAGGCAGTAACTGCAATATGGTTGCGAGCGATACAGCCAGGATTAATGTGGTTGCCCTTCCGGTAATTACAGGCGAACCGGTAGTAACACAGACCCTTTGTCTAAGCTCTGTACCTGCTGATTTGACGGTTGCTGTGAACGGAGGGGCAGGTTTATTCTCATACCAGTGGTACTCAAATACGTCAAACAATACTTCTACAGGGACAAAGATTATTCCGGCCACAACCAATACATTTACTCCTCCCACAACTACGGTTGGAATGACCTACTACTATTGCATCATTTCCCAGCCCAATGCAGGGGGATGTATCGTAACAAGCATTATTTCACAGGTAATAGTAAATGCTTCCCCAACCTTTACAAAACATCCAGCTTCCAGTACCGTTTGCCTGGGGGTTACTCCACCTGTTTTAAGTGTTGAAACCATCAATGGGATTGGTACTCCCCAATACCAATGGTATCAAAATACATTAAACTCTGTAAGCGGGAGCATCTCCATAAACGGAGCTACAACTTTAACCTATGCTCCACCATCGGGAGTTGCAGGAACAAAGTTTTATTATTGCGTGGTAACTTTTCCTACAGGAGGCTGCTCAACTATCACTTCCAACATTGCCCAGGTCACTATCAATGCTGTTCCGGTTATTTCCACTTATCAGGTTACAATCAATAGCGGGAAGACTTTCTCGGTAACACCTTTTACTCAGAATGGAGATACAGTGCCTGCCGGAACTACCTATACCTGGACTGCACCGGTCATAAGTCCGTTGAATGCCATTACCGGCAGCTCATCGAAGTTGACAGCCCAGGCATCCATCAGCCAGACCCTGACCAATACTACGACCAGTATTGCAACTGCCACTTATACCGTAACTCCAATTGCAGGTACTTGTACTGGAGCAACTTTTAAAGTTATTGTAACGGTGAATCCACCCCTGAATCCAAATGTAACGCTCAAAGACATTACCTGTTTTGGAGTGCACGATGGGAGTATACAAACTGCCATTCAGGGTGGGGTTCCTTTTAAATCAGGGAATCCATACCTCATTACCTGGACTGGCCCGGGAGGCTTTACGTCTGCCTTGCCTGTTATCACCGACTTGTATCCCGGAACTTATTCACTGACTGTCAAAGATTCTGTGGGCACCACTGTAAACAATACCTATTTAATCAATCAACCGAATGATGTAACTATTTCAGCAAATATCCTGAAAGATGCCGGCTGTTTTGGTGCCGGCAATGGTGAAATATCACTCACAGTCACGGGTGGTACAACTCCTTATGCCTATGCCTGGACAAAGGATGGCTTTTCGTTTCCTGGGTCAGGTACCATTACAAACCTTAGCCCGGGAAATTATGTGGTTACGGTTACCGATAAGAATAATTGCGCCCCTAAAACCGCTTCTTTTGCCATTCAGCAACCAGCAGAAATAAAGGTTACCCTGAAGAATCAGGTAAATGTGATCTGTTATGGCGATAAGGCAGGATCAGTATCGGTGGATGTGACAGGAGGAGTGCCTATGGAAAATATCCCGGGAGTGTTCACCTATTCCTATGCGTGGAAGGGTCCCAACGGGTTTAGCAGTACCCTCCAAAACCTGGTTAATATTGCAGCGGGGGACTATCAACTGACTGTAACGGATAAAACCGGTTGTACCCAGACTTTCACAGCCACTATTACCCAAACACCTCAACTTAAGATTGATGCCGTCACCACTCCGGTTACCTGTTACGGGGCTAACGATGCCTCGATACAATTAAGCCTCTCCGGAGGCATTCCACCCTATCAGGTTCAATGGAGCAATCTGGGGAAAGGGTTGTTCCAGGATAACCTGTCTCCCGGTACGTATACCGTTCTTATCACTGACTCTGCAGGCTGCTCCATGTCAAGGGATATCGTGATTGCCGAAGCTGCTTTCTCCATTCAACCAGTGGTTAAGCAAATCACCTGCCAGGGTGCCCATAACGGGAGTATCGTGCTGAATATACTGGGTGGGGTTCAACCCATCACTCTGACCTGGAATGATAATGCCACTGCAGGCAATATCAGGAATCAACTTGCCCCGGGAACCTATACGGTTACTGTCAAGGATAAGTCCTCCTGTGATATACATAAGTCGTTTACAATTGTTGAACCCACAAAGCTTGCTATTTCAGCTGTGATCACCCACGCCATGGATTGTACTGTCCCAAATACAGGTGCCATTCAGACTTTGGTGTCAGGCGGTACCACCCCTTATAGGTATGCGTGGACAAACGGAAAGACCACAAAGAATTTGACAAGTTTGCAGGGCGGAACGTATGGTCTTACAGTGACCGACTCAAGCGGTTGTTCCATGGATACTGTTTTTGAAGTCATAAGGCCTTTGCCATTGGCCTTATCGGTAAAAGCAATTCCTGATTTTGATTGTGTGTCGCATAGCCTCAAAGAAATCTGTACAGCACAGGTTACAGGAGGAGTGCCACCGTATCACTATACCTGGTCCTATGGAACAACCTCGGGTGCTTCCAATGAAACCATGACAACCTCCCAGCCCGGCTTGGTGACCCTGGGTGTGACCGACAGCCGCGGATGTACTGCAGGCTACACTTTTACCCTGATTGTACCCGTTCCCGGAATTGTCTACCAGGTGCTGGACTGTGATGCCCATACAATTGGTTTCAAGGCCATCATTCCAACTGGGATGGAGGCAAATTATACTTACTTATGGGACTTTGGAGATTCAAAAACGGATACTTCCCAAAACCCGCAACATTCCTATGCCACCCCCGGAAATTACACGGTGAACCTTACTCTAATTGGTGCAACCTGTACTTCTGTTTTCAAATTGTACCTGACTATGGATGCCATGCCTGTGTTGAAACTTGATAAATTGCCTGTGTTCTGTACCGGTGATTCATTGCTACTACATGTATCGGGTGCAACGACCTACCGCTGGGGTAATGGTTCTTCAGGGGATAGCCTGCTGATAAAACAGCCTGGTGATTATACGGTTACCGGGACTTCAAAACAAGGCTGCTCAGTAGTTTATCCGTTTAAAGCCACAAATTTCGATTCGTATAATTATACCATTCAGTCGGATAAGAACGAGGTGACTACCTCGAACCCCGATCTTCAGTTCTGGAGTGAGAGTATTCAGTATTCCGATTACTTCTGGGACTTTGGTGATAACCAGACAGCTGATGGAAACGTACAAAACCATACGTACAATATCCAGAAAGATGGGTATTATGATGTGAAATTAAAGGTGAAGAACCCGAACGGTTGTATGGAGTATGCCACTAAAAGAATCTGGATTACCGATGCTTCCATGGGCAATGTGTTTTCACCGGCATACGACCTGGTCTATATGAAAGGCTTCCACATCCAGGTGTATAACCGGAACGGGTTCCTGCTCTATGATGGTTCCGACGGTTGGGATGGGAAATATAAAGACAAGCCGGTCACCAACGATACCTATTTCTATGTATTGTATCTGTCGGGTGAATCGGGGGTAAAGACAAAATCAGGTTTCGTAACAGTGGTTCGGTAAAAGGAGACTATGAAGAAGACTGCACTGTTATTCCTGTTCCTGTTGCCTGCCATAATCCTGGTTGCACAATCCAATATCCGGTTGAATAACGACTGGAACAAGACCTACATGATTAACCCGGCCTCCATCACCGACCAGTACCTCGCGGAGTTCAATATGGCCGCCCGCCAGCAATGGCTGGGATTCCAGGGTGCGCCTACCACCTTTTTTGCTTCCGGCACCCTGTACCTCGATGAATTGTATACCCAGTTCGGGTTGAAAGTGTTGCAGGATAAAATCGGTTTTACCTCCACCACCGATATCGACCTGACCTATGCCTATGCCATGCGGGTGAATCAAACCTGGAAATTGAACATGGGACTGGGTTTAAGCTTTCAATCATTAGGCTATGATGTGTCGCAGGTGCATTCTCCCACCGGCAGCGATCCGTTGGTTCTGGACCGCCTGTTAAACGAAAGCAATGTCAATTCCGACCTGGGTTTTGAATTTACCAATAAGTTTTACCGCCTGGGATTTGCCAGCCAGAATATATTTTCCTTGTTTTCGCCCATCAACAAGATGTTTGCCAACACCAATTTCCTGTATGCCATGTACCGCGATTCCAACCATGATTTCTTTAACCTGGGTTATGGGGTCTGTGGCATCCAGTATTCCAATCTCTACCAAATGGAATTCAACCTGACCGGTTATTTCAAGGCTACCCCTACCACCAATCCTTTCCAGATCGGACTGGTGTATCGCACCTGGAGTGAAATCGGGGTGTTGTTCGGCCTCGATCTATCCCACAACCTCAGGGCTTCCTACAGCTACGATTACAACTTCAGCGGTATCAGCAATGCCTCCTTCGGTACCCACGAACTGATGCTCACCTACCGGCTCGATAAGGTTTTCCAGTGCAGGAACTGCTGGTATTGATTAGTTGAATGGTTAATTGGTTGATTAAGTTGATTGGTTGATTGAGTTGATTGAGTTGCGACGGCTTCGCTATCAATCTGGTTCTTGCAGAATGTCGAAGCCGTCGCTATGTTAATTAGTTGATTCGTTAATTAGTTGATTCGTTAATTAGTTGATTAAGCTGTTATTCTAAACGTATGTCACTTCAAAAACGAAACACGGAACACTGAACGCGGAACCTTTCAAACTTTTCAAACACCAAACTCTTCAAACTTTCTTCCTTTAACGCTGACATGTCTTAGACGATGTCAGGTTGTTCTCCTAATTGGGTGATTGAGTTATTATTCCAAATTGCAAAATGCTTCATTCTCAAAAACGCTGAACACTGAACGCGGGACTTTTCAAACCTTTCAAACCACAAACTTTTCAAAATAAACTGCTTCTTTACTACTCTGCTTTTCGGTTTTAATTTGTTCGCTCTTGCGAGGGGGTTGCCTGGGGGTTGCGAGGGGGTTGGCTGGGGGTTGGCTGGGGGTTCCGAGGGCCCCGGCCCTCGGAACCCCCAGCCAACCCCCACTTAACCCCCTCTGAAGAGCGAACACTTCCAGACCCGAATAAGGACAAAAAAAGGCAAAAATAGAAGATTAGTCAATTTTTATGAGTTGATTTATTCCCCGATAGATTCCTGCTTGTAAATGTGGCATCGGACAAATTACTACAAATGTGCTACATTTAAATCGTATTAATTGATAAAAAAATGCGCATAAATACATAAAATAGCAACAAAAAACATAAAATGTTCTTTATATTACAATATATGTCTATATTTGTGCGAAAATGAATTAAATATCTACATATAAAAGTTAATTATTAAAGTGTTGTTTGGAGATATTTATTCGTTGATCCTATTCAATATGGTATAAATTAGGATTTCTTACACCATATATTCATGTTGAGTTGAGAAAACAGAAAATAGGATGAAATGAATGCCGTATTTTGCACCCAACATTCAATTATTGGGATAAAAATCGTGTACAGGCAGTTACAATCATATTTAAATGGCAAATTACCCCTAAAGTATAAACTGAGCATATAGTACATTCCAACTTGACGGAAACTCCCAATACAGCAATCTGCAACAAGGGTTTTTGTCTGGCAGGAATTTTCCATAAGCACAGTAAACCTAATCAGAGTTTTTTCAGGTAATGGATTCGTAAAGGGAAAAAATACGAAAATATATTTTAATAATTCCAAAAGTATTGCCATCAAAGCAAAGGCATTACAAAATGAAAAAAAAGAGATACAGCGAAAATGATAGATACACCAAACAACAAACCGGAACCATTTTTATCTAGTCCTTTACCCCAAAAATACATCGTATTGACTTGTATGTATATCATTCTGGCCGTAAGCATCCTGAACCTGGGTGGATGGGCTTCTGGAATTCCCATTTCCATTATGAAAGGTATAAATGGCCATTTGTCACCCATGATGATTGATACGGCTATCTGCTTTATCCTTTGTGCCGGGTCACTCTATGTCATTCAAAAAAGACTGACCAAAGGATTCATATCCCTGATCCCTAAAATCTCGGGTGTATTGGTTTTTACAGTGGGGGTTATAACAAGTTGCCTGCATATAGCTATCCTGAACCATGTAACTGAAAAATCGATAATGGAAATTCCTGTCCTGGGAATATTCCTCGCGCCGAATAACAATATGGCATTAGTTACTGCAGGCAATTTCGTTCTGATTGGAATGATCCTTTTCCTGGTTTCATTCCATAAAAAGAGGTTGACAGGGATAGCGCATGCATTAATTTTTCCATCTCTTCTTATTTGTTACATGATTCTGGTAAGTTATATTCTGGGAATCTATAATTTACATTCCATCAACCATGTTTCCGTTGCGCTATCAACGGCCATTTCATTTTGTGCCATATGCCTTGGGATCCTTTTTATCGACACCAATTCCTGGTTTATGAAAGTGTTTACCAGCAGTGGCTCAGGAGGATTGATGGCACGCAGGTTATTACCCGGACTGATAGTACTGCCTATTGCAATTGCATGGTTCAGGATACTGGGTGAAAAAAGAGGAATTTATGAATCGGAAGTGGGCGTAGCGTTTGTTGCAATTACGTATACCGTTTGTTTTATTTTTCTTACCTGGCTAAGTGCAAAACATGCAAACAAGATCGACAAGAAAAGAGAGATGGCCGAAGACGCCATCAGGGAAAGCGAATTACGCCACAGGCTCTTATCTGAAACAATGTTACAGGGAGTTGTCTATCAGAATGCCCAAGGTAAGATCATATCCATGAATCCTGCATCTGAACGTATTTTAGGTAAAACCATGGAACGATTTTTAGGAAGCAATTCGATAGAAGAAGAGCACGATACCATTCGTGAAGATGGCTCATTATTCCCGGGTGATGAACATCCGGCTATGGTTTCATTGCGAACTGGAGAATCTTTACAAAAAGTTATAATGGGTGTATTTAATCCTACCATGGATGAATACAGATGGATTAGTATAAATTCGGTGCCGTTATTCAGAACAGGTAATGAAAAGCCTTCTGAAGTTTACACTATTTTTGAGGATATTACTAATGGAAAGCGGGCGGTGGATGCACTTCATGAAAGTGAATTACGATTGAAATACCATTTTGAGAATTCACCTCTTGCCGTAGTAGAATGGGATCATAATTACATGGTAACCCAATGGTCGATAGAAGCAGAGCGTATGTTTGGATGGAAAAAGGAAGAAACCATCGGAAAGCCAATTGGGAAATTGAACCTGATTTATGAAGAAGATATCCAAATTGTAAACCGCACCATGGAAAGACTTAATTCAGGTGTAGAGGATACAGTTGTAAGCACCAACCGGAATGTGACGAAATCGGGTGCAATCATCACCACCGTTTGGTACAATTCAATACTATTCGAACAAAACGGCGGAATGAAATCCGTAATGTCGCTCGTTCAGGATATAACCCAACAAAAACAAGCCCAGGAAGAAATTCTAAACAGCGAACGAAAGCTTTCTGAAATCTATGATAACATGTCGGAGGGTCTGGCTGTCCATGAACTGATTTTTGATCCTTCAGGGAAAGCGATCGATTATTTGTTGACAGAAGTGAATCCGGCTTACGAAAATATAACAGGGCTCAAACGAAGTGAGATCATTGGAAAGAGAGCTTCTGAAATATATTTAATTGAAAAAGCCCCTTACCTTGAAATCTATTCTGAAGTTGAATCCACCGGTATATCAATATCCTTTGAAGCTTATTTTCCACCCATGGATAAACATTTTTCAATTTCTGTTTTTTCACCTGGAAAAGGAAGATTTGTAACCGTGTTCAAGGATATGACCGAACGAAAAAAGGCGGAAGAGGAACTGGAAGTCTATCGCAAACACCTCGAAGAATTAGTCACAGAACGTACCACTGATCTTGCAAATGCCATTTCGAACCTTGAACGATCCAATAAAGAACTGGAAGAGTTCGCCTACGTTGCATCCCACGATTTACAGGAACCATTACGAATGGTCTCGAGCTATACTCAATTGCTCGAGCGAAGATACAAGGATAAACTGGACCAGGATGCCAACGACTTTATTTTTTATGCCGTAGATGGTGCAAACCGGATGCAGAAATTAATAAACGACTTGCTCGAATATTCCAGGGTATCTTCACAGGGTAAGGTGTTTTTAAAGGTTGATAGTTCACAAGTGCTTGGACAGGCTATTTCGAATCTGCAGAATCTGATATCCGACAACCTGGCATTAGTTACGAACGAAGAATTACCTGTTTTAAATGTGGATGAGACTCAGATTGTCCGGGTTTTTCAAAACCTGATTGAAAATGCCATCAAGTATAAAAAGAAAACTGAATCGCCTAAGATTCACATCAGCTGTAGAATGACAAACAATATGTATGAATTTTCGGTACATGATAATGGCATAGGAATAGAAATGCAATATCACGACAGGATATTCATTATTTTTCAGCGCCTGCATAAAAAAGATGACTACCCGGGCACAGGAATAGGCTTGTCAGTGAGCAAACGAATTATTGAACGCCATGGTGGAACTATATGGTTTGAATCGAAAAAAGATGAGGGAACCACCTTTTATTTCACCATTCCAGCGTAGAGCATCGAGCATCGAGCAATAAGAAGTGAGGAATGAGGAATGAGAAATGAGGAATGAGAAATGAGGAATGAGGAATGAGGAATGAGGAATGAGGAATGAGAAATGAGGAATGAGGAATGAGAAATGAGGAATGAGGAATGAGTAGGTAAAGAATCAAGAAACATAAATCAATTATTTCGACAAAATTCAAATAGTTCAATAAGTAATATCATTAAAAATAAAATCAATTATAAATTATCAAATATGGAAGATTTTAAAATAGCAGAAATACTGTTAATTGAAGATAATCCCGGAGATGCACGTCTCACACAGGAAGCTTTAAAGGACGGAAAAATGAAGATCAACCTGAGTATCGTATATGACGGTGAAGAGGGAACCGATTTTCTTTTCAAGAGAAATAAGCATCAGAATGCCCCACGTCCAGACCTTATCATCCTGGATCTTAATCTTCCTAAAAAAAACGGACGGGAAGTATTGGCTGAGATTAAAAATGACAAAAACCTGAAAATGATACCTGTCATTATCCTTACTACCTCTAAAGCCCAGGAAGATATTCTTAAGACTTACAATTTACATGCGAATTGTTATATCACAAAACCCATTGACCTGGCGAAATTTTTCGATGTGGTTAAAATGATTGAAGGTTTTTGGCTCACCTTAGTAAAATTACCGAAATATGAATAGTTTACCGGAACAAAAAATACTTCTAATTGAGGATAATCCCGGCGACAGTAGGTTAATCCAGGAAATGCTAAACGATATTACATCGTTTAAATACAAACTGGTTGTGGCAGACACCTTGAAAGAAGGATGTCAGTTGATTCTGAAAAATGAATTTATTCTCATTTTGCTGGATCTCAATTTACCGGATAGTACCGGGAAAAGCACGTTCGATGTTATCATCCAATATGCTGTACATACTCCGGTTGTGTTAATAAGCGGCCTGCAAAATGTAGAATTATCCTTATCGCTCATCAAGGAGGGAGCCCAGGATTACATTATCAAACCAGACTTGAATAGCAGCTTACTGGGCAGGACCATTGAATTTGCAATAGAGCGTAAAAAACTCATGACTCAGTTACGGGCAAAGACAAGTGAGCTGGAACAACTTAATTATTATTATGTAACCCGGGAATTGATAATGAATAAATTGAAAAATGAAGTAAATGAGTTGTTAGAACGCTGCGGGGAAAGGAAAAAATATAGTTGAAAAGGTTTGAAGTTTGAAAGGTTTGAAGTTTGAAAGGTTTGGGGTTTGAAAGGTTCCGCGTTTATGGGATTGAAGTGTTCTCCATTTTGAATAATAACTCAATTAACTAACCAATTCAATTAACTAACCAACCAACATAGCGACGGCTTCGACAGTTAGCAATAACCAGGTTGTTATCGAAGCCGTCGCAATTTAATCAACCAATCAACCAATCTGATTCGCAGCCTAATTGATTATCACTATAAAAAGCTCTGCAACATAAAGCTTGCAGAGTTTTTTTTGCTAATAATCCTGTGTTTATAGTGTAGATTTAATGTTAATGAACTGGTTTTAGATGCTCTGGATTGTCCTGGTAAATAATCGAAAGTAAATTCGATTCAACGGATTCAGGTTCTCACTATTGGAAATTAGGTCCCGGGACCGGATTGGAATCATGCTTAATGGGGTTATTAAATGTGAATAAGTAGCATGGAACTGAAAAATTAAAACCTGAAAGACTAATCAGGGGAAAGTGGAAGTCAGGTTCACAGGATAAAAAGACATATTGAAGTTAAAAAGCAGTGTTGTGACGTGAAACCTGAAACGGATATTTATTCCTGACAATGAGTGGTATAAGCATTATTACTACACTCAACAGAATAGTTCTATTTTTTTTGTAGTAAAATATCAGATTTAACACATAATTTAGATAATTATAACATACTAATCCATATCTTTGTATTTTGGAATAAACCCCAAAAATGGATATTGTTTACATAAGTATGTCGAAATATCTTGTTTTTGACTGGAAGGCAATTGGTTCAAATGATAATTTATGTATTGAATTTATTGAAAACCAGTGGTCTGTGACCTAATTATAAATTCCGGAAATTATGGAAAAAGGAGGCATTTCATTAGCAACGCTCCTACGGGTAAAGGCTGAAAAAATATTAAAAGATAAGTCCCCTCGGGATGAATTATTATCCACTGATGCCGATGTGTTACAACTGCTGCATGAGTTGGAGGTTTACAGTGTTGAGCTTGAAATGCAGAATGATGAGCTCCTGTCTACCAATTTAAGTTCGGAGGATACGCGGAGAAGAAACATATTTTCGGAGGAAGTAAAGCAGCGGATTATCCGTGAGTTCGAGTTAAACCAGATCGAACTTGACATGCAGAATGAACAACTGCAACTCTCAACCCTGGTTTCGAAAGAAGTAGCCGAACGCTATTCCGACCTGTTTAATTACTCATCTACAGGGTATCTGATTCTTTCCAACGAAGGTGAAACCCTTGACCTGAATTACTCTGCGGCAAGGCTCTTGGGGAAGGAACGCATTAAATTGAAGAACAGCCGTTTTGGTTTCTTTGTTGCTGAGAATGACCGCCCTGTATTTAACGGGTTCTTATCCGATTTGTTCAATTTTAAAATCAATATTAGCTGTGAAGTTTCGCTTATATTCGATAGATTACCGACAATTACCGTACTCCTTAGCGGGATTCTTATTCAAAATCAAGAACAATGCCTGATCTCGGTATTGGATATCACCGAACGCGAGCAGACAGCAAAGTACAGGAATTTAACCCGGGATGTGCTGCAGGTTCTGAACGAACCGGGGGATATCCGGGAATCGCTGCATCGGACATTAACGTTGCTGAAAAACCGCACAGGCTTTGATGCGATTGGAATAAGGCTGCAGGAGGGGGAAGACTTCCCGTATTTGGAGCAGGTAGGTTTCACAACCGATTTTATACTCAAAGAAAACACCCTGATTGAGTTGGATCGGAAAGGAAAGGTATGCCGGGATAAAAATGGGAATGTCAGGTTGACATGCACCTGCGGATTGGTCATTTCGGGGAATGCCGAACGGACTGATAATTCAATTACCCCAGGGGGCAGTTGGTGGACGAACGATTCAAGCCCGATACCGGATATTCCCGCAAATAAAGACACCCGTTATCATCCGCGAAACCATTGCATGCATGAGGGCTATCATTCCATAGCGCTTATACCCATACGGTCGGATAAGAATATTGTCGGGTTGATCCAGTTCAACGATTATCGCAAAGGAGCATTCAATCAGAATAAGGTTGAATTTCTGGAGGGGATAGCCTCGCATATCGGGGCAGCCCTGATGCGGAAACAGGCTGAAGAGACCTTGCGTAAAAATGAAGAGCTCTTACGCAGTATTACCACCAATGCGCCCGATATCATCATTCAGCTCGATAGACAGGGAACTATCCTCTATATGAACCGTCCGTTTCCGGGATACACCCTTGAAGAAAGCATAGGGAAAAACTTTTGTGAATCGACTTTGCCGGATTTCCACAACATGATGAACCAATCGCTGGAACTTGTTTTTGAAACTTCAGCCACCCAAACTTATCTTACGTGGGGCAGCGATAAACAGGGGGAAATGCATTGGTACCGAAGCAGCATATCTCCCGTCAAAGAAGGGGAAAGAGTGAAAAATGCCGTATTGATTACCCGGGATATCACAGAAAGTATTTATGCCGAGGATACACTCCGGGAGAGTGAAGAAAAGAGAAATGCCATCATCATGACCGCCATGGATGGTTTTTCACTTACCGACCGGCGCGGTTGTTTTCTGGAGGTAAATGATGCCTACTGCCGTATGCACGGGTACAGCCGGCAGGAAATGCTGACCTTGCGCATTCAGGATGTTGAAACCGTTGAAAGTGAGAATGACACGCTTGCCCATATTCAAAAAATAATAGAACTGGGAGATGATCGTTTCGAGACCTCTCACCGGCATAAAGATGGAACTGTGATCTATGTAGAGGCCAATGTACAATACCGGAAGGTAAACGGAGGCCAGTTTGTTAGTTTTGTACGTGATATAACCGAGCGAAAAAAGACAGAACTGGAACTTCACCAAAGCGAGGAACGGTATAAATCGTTATTCCAGGAAAACCATTCTGTGATGTTGCTGATCCAACCGGAAACTGGTGCGATTATCGATGCCAACCCAACCGCCTGTGATTATTACGGATGGACAAAATCAGAGCTTTGTTCCAAGAATATCTCTGATATTAATACACTTTCAGGCGACGAAGTGGTAACAGAGATGCAAGCGGCCAAGGAAGAGAAACGGAATCATTTCTTTTTTAAGCACCGGCTGGCAAACGATGAAATACGGGATGTAGAGGTTTATTCAGGACCTATCCGGTTTGGAGATAAAACAATGCTTTATTCCCTGGTACATGATATCACCGATAGACGAAAAGCGGAAGAAGCCCTGATTGAAAGTGAGGGGAGAGTGCGGCATAAACTGGAAAGCATACTATTCCCCGAAGGGAGTATCGCTGACCTGGAACTGAATGATATTATTGATGCTCCTTCCATCCAGAACCTGATGGACAGTTTATATGAACTTGTACCTGTGCCCATGGCCATTATTGATACCTATGGCAAAGTGCTTGTTGGTACCGGATGGCAGGATATCTGCACCAAATTCCACCGGGTTCATCCCGAGTCCTGCCTGGATTGCCTGGAAAGTGACCAGCTTCTCACACAAGGCATCCCGGATGGAGAATTCAGGTTGTACAAGTGTAAAAACAATATGTGGGATATTGCAACTCCTATCATCATTGGAGGGGAACACAAGGGGAATTTGTTTATGGGGCAGTTTTTCTTTGATAACGAGCCCATCGATAGGCAGCAATTCAGGGCACAGGCTCAACGTTATGGTTATGACTTAAATGACTATATGGCTGCCCTTGACAGAGTGCCACAGCTTAGTGTGGAAAAACTCGATCATGCAAAATCATTTTTCCTGAATCTTTCACGATCCATATCCCAACTGAGTTATAGTAATATTAAGCTAGCCAAGTCTATAACCCAGCAACAAATTGTAGAAGAAGCGTTACAAAAGAATAAAGATAATCTGCGTGCCATCCTGGATGCAACCCAGGAATCTATTTTTCTCTTCGATAAAGAAGGGACAGTAGTGGATGCCAATGTGACAGCGGCGATGCGGTTAAAACTCGACTTAAGAGATTTAATCGGAAAAAAATTCTTAAGTGAATTACCATCTGGAATTAATGAAAGTCGCACAGGGTATCTTGAAAAGGTTATAATTAGCGGAAAGCCGGTACAATTTGAAGATACACGGGAAGAATATATTTTTGAACATAATTTCTTTCCTGTGTATACTGATGGGAAAGTTGATCATGTTGTAAGTTTCAGCAGGGACATTACCGAAAGCAGGAAAAAAGAGCAAATTATTCGCGATAGTGAGGAACGATTTAAACTGGCGCTCAAGAATTCACCGGTATCTGTTACTATTCAGGATAAAAACCTGGAGTACACCTGGGCATATAACCAAATGACCCATTCGAATGAAGAAATTATCGGCAAGAACGATGTCTGGCTATATTCCCCGGATGATCTTTCCATTATTACGAAAATGAAAAGCAGGGTGCTCGGGTCGGGGACCGAAGAACATATTCAGACCTGGCTTACCAGCAACGGGGAACGACAGTATCTTGACCTGTACTATGAGCCGGTAAAGAATCCGGCAGGCGACATCACCGGCATTGGTACTGCGGCAGTAAACCTCACACAGCAGAAGCTGGCAGAAACAGCCCTGTATCAATACATACAAGCCCAGGAAATATTGTCCAATGCCGCCACCAAGCTCTTAGGGTCTATGTCCTATTCGGAGATCCTGGCATTTTCAGTAGACCAAATCCAACAAATGGTTGGAAACTCGATCGTACTACTGAGTGAAATTGATCTGAAACAGAGAAAAGCGTTCATTAGGGCAACCAGCAGTTCGGACAATAAGATTGCGAAGATGGAATCAATCCTTGGCACTCGTTTGATTGACCTGAGTTTTCAGGTTTCAGATGACTCCTGGCAACCCATTGCGCAGAGAACCCTGACCTTGGTCGAGGGAGGATTGCATGAGCTGTCGTTCCGGCAATATCCTGTCGATTTATGCCGTGAAATCGAGACGGAGGTGGATATAAAAGCACTCTACACCATGCAGCTTACTGTGGATGATGATTTGATGGGAACCATTATTTTTTCAGCGGATAATACTCATGAATTGTATAACAAATCCCTGATTGAAACCTTTATCAAACAATTGTCCCTGGCATTAAAAACAAAACGAACGGAGGAAACACTTCGTGAAAGCCGGGCAATACTGGATGCTGCCCTGGAGAGCATGACTGACTCAGTAGTGATTTCGGATGCCCGGGGACGGTTTATCAAAACAAATGAAGCCTTTGCATCCTTTTACAAATATAATAGCACAGAAGAATGCATCAAAGCCTTTGCCGAATTGACGGGTGTTGTGGATGTGTTTCTGGAAGATGGGACTCCGGTGCCTCCGGATATGTGGTCTATACCCAGGGCTTTAAGGGGGGAGAAAATGGCGTATAATGAATTGTGCCTGAGACGAAAAGATACCGGCGAGACCTGGACGGGCAGTTATAGTTTTGCCCCTATCCGAAGCAAGGAGGGCGAGATAGCCGGATCGGTTGTTGTTGCCCGCGACATCACGGAGATAAAAAGAGCTGAAGAGACAATCCGAAATAATGAACGGCGTCTTTCGGAGATCTATGCTTCGATGTCGGAAGGATTGGCCATTCACGAGATGATTTTTGACGATGCCGGACAAGCCATTAATTATAGGATTACGGAGGTAAATCCTGCTTATGAACGGATTACCGGACATTCCCGGGCTGAGGTACTGGATATGAAAGCCACTGATCTGTATTTGACGGAAGAAGCACCTTACCTGGAGATTTATTCTAGGGTAGAACAAACCGGTTTGCCTGCCTCGTTTGAAAGTTACTTTGCACCGATGGGGAAGTATTTTGCCATCTCTGTTTTTTCACCCGGGAAAGGACGGTTTGTCACTGTATTCAGGGATGTTACCGATCAAAAACTGGCCCAGGAAGCCCTACTTATCAGCGAACGACGGATGGATGCTGTCATCAACGGAGTGACAGAAACCATCCTATTGTTGGATGTGAAAGGAGTGGTACTGGCTGCCAATCAAACTGCTGCCAATAGATGGGGACTTCGTGTTGATGAAATGATCGGTAAAAACATGTTTGATTTTGTCACACCCGAGATGATTGAGGTGCGTACAGAGCAAATACAGGAAATGATTCAAACGGGTTCTCCGATCCGGTTTGAAGACGAATTTAATGGCAGGACATTTGACCTTACATTCTACCCGATTAAAGAGCCTTCGGGAATCATCCGGCAGTTTGTTGTATTCAACCAGGATACCACCGAAATAAAGCAGGCCCAGGAAGAATTGCTAAAAAATGAAGAACGGTATTCGTTGATCTATAATTCCAGCCGTGATGGTATTTTCAGCCTGGATCTGGAAGGTAAAATTACAAGTGCAAACCGAAGTTTCTGTTCCGATGTAAATCAGGAACAATCACAGATTATCGGACATACTTTAGCCGAAGTTGGATTGCCGGAATACCTGTATCAGGAAGTGGAAAATTGGATCATACAGGTTAAGGATTCCAACAATACGGTTAATGCGGAAATTAAGATACCAATTCCCGATGGATCTGTACGGTATTATGAAGTTATTTTAAACCCGTTGCATGAAGATAAAAATACAATTGTAGGGTTCGGAATCTCCATCCGTAATATAACAAAACGGAAGGAAGCAACCCAGGCTTTGTATGAAAGCGAAAAGAGGTTCCGGTACCTGATAAAAGACATGCAGGCCGGTGTATTGCTTTATGGGCCGGACTCGGAATTAATGATGACGAATCCAAAGGCCCTGCAGTTACTGGGAATTGCAGAAGAAAAGCTATTGACCAATTCTGGGGTTCAGAAGTCCTGGAATGCTATTCATGAAGATGGTACGCCTTTCCAATTTTCTGAATATCCCATACCCCTTGCTTTTGCTAGTGGACAATCGGTTCATGATGTAATCATAGGTATTTCCATTCCGGGCTCTGAGGAAAAAACATGGTTGCTAATGAATGCTGAAATAATTTATAAGAGTGAAGGGACCATACGAAATGTGGTGTGTTCCTTTATTGATATCAGCCGGGTGAAACGGGCAGAAAATGAATTAAAGATAAGCGAGCAGCGGTTGAAATATCATTTTGAGAATTCCCCGCTGGCTGTAGTGGAATGGGATAAAGATTTTAATATTACCCAATGGTCGATTGAAGCGGAACATATGTTCGGCTGGAAGAAAGAAGAGGCTATTGGGAAGAAACTCGAATCGCTGAACCTGGTGTATGAAGAGGATATCCCGTTTGTATATTATACCCTTGAAAAACTAACCAGTGAAAAGGATGATACCATTGTGAGCTATAACCGGAATTTCACAAAATCGGGGACTATCATCGATTGCATGTGGTACAATTCTATTTTACTGGATGAGAATGGGAAAATGACTTCGGTAATGGCCCTGATCCAGGATGTAACCTTGCGTAAGCAGGCGGAAAATGCACTTAAGAAACTGAACGAAGAGCTGGAATCCCGGGTCAGAGAGCGGACTGATGAATTGTCGACATTGAATGAAGTGCTAAAGCAAGCCCAGGATAAATACCGTACCGTTGCCGATTTTGCGACCAACTGGGAATTCTGGATTGATCCGTTGGATCATATGATTTATTGCTCGCCATCCTGTGAGCGGATTACCGGTTATACGTCGGCAGAATTTGAAGACAATTCGCAATTAGTACTGGATATTATCTACCCGGATGATTTGCCGGTATATATGGAACATAAGAAGAAGGAACTTCATGCCCATGTGTGTGATCACGAATTGCAATACCGGATACGAAAAAAAGATGGTGCCATCCGTTGGATCGGCCATTTCTGCCGGCCGGTATATGATGAGTTAGGAAATTTCAGGGGTATCCGTGGAAGTAATAAAGATATTACCGCCCGGAAAAAGATGGAAGAATTGCTCACTACCAGCAACCAGAAATACAAATTATTATCCGAAAATATCAATGATGGGATTTTCATCTGCAAACGGGGTAAGTTCGAGTATGTCAACAATGCCGTTTATGATATTTTTGGCTACCAGGGGCTTGAGCTGGAAGGCATGAAACTGACCAAATTAGTAAACACGGATTACCATGAAGACCTTGAGACTTTTCTGTATACGAATTATCCAGAGAACAAAAGTTGCAACCTGGAAGTGGAATGTTTAAAGAAAGATATGACCCCTGTTTTCGTGGAGATACTGCTTAATTATTCAGCCAAAGAAAAAATGGTATACGGTGTTCTCCACGATATTACAGAAAAGAAGGAACTTCAGAAAAATATGTTGAAAGCGATTATCCAGACCGAAGAGAAGGAACGGGCTTATTTCTCGAAAGAACTGCATGATGGATTGGGACCCTTGTTATCGACTATCAAGCTTTACCTGCAATGGTCGGAAAGGCCAAACAGCATAAAATCAAGGGATGAAATCATAGAGAAGGCCGGAGAGATTCTGGAAGAAGCGTTGGCGACAGTAAAGGAGATTTCGAATAAGCTAAGCCCGCATTTACTTACAAATTATGGTTTGAATTCAGCTATCAAAAGTTTTGTAGACAAACTAAATGCAACAGCCTCTTATAATATTGTGTTTGAAAGCAATACAGCAAGGCGGATTCAGGTTGAAACAGAAGCAGCCTTGTACCGGGCAGTCATTGAGTGTATCAACAATACATTGAAATATGCCCAGGCAAATAATATTCATATCCGGTTAGATGATACCGGAAGTCAGATTCAGCTTCATTATCAGGACGATGGCGCCGGGTTTGATTTGTCAGGAACGCTTGCCAAACAAAAGGGACTTGGACTGTTCAATCTTCAGAACCGGATACACACGATAGGTGGAAAGGTGGAACTGTTTAGTGAACCGGGAAAAGGAGTAAGCTATTTGTTTACAGTGAATTTATGAGCATTGAGCATTGAGCATTGAGGAATGAGGATTGAGGAATGAGGAATGAGGAATGAGGAATGAGGAATGAGTAGGTAGTTGGTAGATAGAAGTTAGAAGTTAGTAGGAAGTAGTTAGTAAGCAGTCAATTGATAAGAATGAATATCGATGATTGAACATTTATAAACTATTCACTAGAATAAAACCTTATTTTTATCTTCGCACCCTTCGTAGAGAGGTGAAAAATATATTCCTCTGTCCTTATTTCCTTATTAAAGAAGAATGGTTTGAACATAATTATTAGTTAACGCGTCAAACCGTGAAAGAAACGGTTAATTGAGGAATGTGGAAGTTAGGTTGTAGTTTTTACTAAAAAAATCATAGTTGGTATTATTTACAATTATCAGATTAACTCTTTGAATAATGGAAATCATTCATCAAATAGAAAATTCTATCATTCAACTTCAAGATAAGTTTGTGATAATTGATACTGATGTAGCAGCACTATATGGGGTTGAGACAAAACGGATCAATGAAGCCGTTAAGAATAATCCTGATAAATTTCCGAAAGGATATATTCTGCAATTGACTAAAGAAGAGAAAGATAATGTGGTCGAAAATTTCGACCACCTGACAATTTTGAAATTTTCGCCAATATTGCCCAAAGCTTTTACGGAAAAAGGGTTATATATGTTAGCAACTATTTTAAAGAGTTCTAAAGCGACCGAAACAACT
The DNA here is from genome assembly GCA_028710415.1 of Paludibacter sp. Lineage (GTDB taxonomy): Bacteria > Bacteroidota > Bacteroidia > Bacteroidales > Paludibacteraceae > Paludibacter. The sequence goes on from JAQTUE010000002.1 coordinate 294,060, forward strand.
ATTGCTATTATCGAAACTTTCTCAAAAATACGGGGAGTTGAACATAAATATCAAGAAACTATCGGAAAGAGTAACCCAAGAAGGAAAGAAATCTCTGTTGCACCAAACTGGTAATTTATTAGAAGATTTAATGGATGATGAACTTAAAATTAGTAAAACAGAAACAACAATAGAATTAAACCTGGCGGTTGTGAAATTTAAGCATACAATTAAAGCCCAAAAATAATTTATTATTGATGAGTGTTAGGGAAGTCCTACCAAATCGGAATGTTGAAGCTGCATAAGTTGTACCGTTAGCGTGGAGAATTACAAACTCCATAAGATTTTTGATAATAAGGTTGATTGAGGAAGGAGTAAGAGGTAAGGAATGAGAAATGAGTAGGTAGAAAGTAGTAGGTAGGGAAGAGTTTGTGTTCGAGGTTTGAAAGTCGAATCATGTATTGAGCATTTAAAAAACCGTATTTTTATCTTCGAACCCTCAGTAGAAAGGTTAACCCCATATAAATCTGCCCTTATTCCCTTATTAAAGAAGAATAAAGCATTGAATCAGGAATGAGAAAGAAAGTTGTTTTAATTGTAAATCTGAATGTAATTTAGTTTGTTGTTTATATAAAAAGTAATTTGTAACATTATTTTTATACTTTTGTGACATGAATGCTACCCTAACACTTAAACCGAACATTATTATTGTCGATGATCATTTGATTTTTCGACAAGGATTGAAGTCCATCATGACCCTGGAGAACATCGCAACCGTCATTGGTGAAGCTTCAAATGGAATTGAGTTATTGAAACTTCTGACACATGTAAAGCCTGATTTGATACTTATGGACATTGATATGCCTCATATGAACGGATTGGAAGCAACAGAGAAAGCCATGGAGCTTATGCCTGACCTGAAAATTATTGCTTTCAGCATGTTTAGTGATGAGGAATATTACTATAAAATGATCGATAGGGGTGTGAAAGGGTTTATCCTGAAAACCAGCGGGATCAATGAACTTGAAACCGCCATTGGGAATGTGATGATGGGAGACAGCTATTTCTCCAACGAGTTATTAAGAAAAATAATTAACAACTTTGGGCATGCGAGTACTGCGAAACCGGTTGCACATGAGAACTTAACAGAAAGGGAAATAGAAATACTGCAACAAATATGCCTGGGACTCAGTACCGAGGAAATTGCTGAAAAGTTATTTATAAGCCCCAAGACTGTTAAGTCGCATAAGTCGAACTTATTGGAAAAAACAGTATGCAAAAACACCCCGGCTTTAATTCTATTTGCTATAAAAAATAAACTGGTTGAATTGTAATTTTACCACCAAGCCGGAATGTTCCAACAGCGTTCCGGAATCAGCGCCACCAGTGTACCATTCTTTAGTTTGCTAAACTGAACGGCATTGTTTTAACCTCGATAATACAGTTCCCGGGTATCTGCTTAAAATATGGTAGATGCCCGAAACTACTCCTTTTGACCTACCTGGTTGTACTCCTTTTTTAAGTAAAAATACTCCTTTTGTCAACGAAATCTAACACTTTCGACTGTGATAGCATTCTAATTCTTCCATTATATTTGTAGACTAAAAAACAGATTGAATTAAATAAGACCGGAAACAGAATTGAAGGTTATTTTGTTGAATGGTCATAAGCAATTCAAATCTAATGGGTTAATACCTGATATGTCTTAATTTCATTCAACGGGCTTTAAAAACTTAGCAGGGATGCTCATTTTTTAAGGAGATGAAATAAGCTTTTTACCTTTTAATAAATTTAACGATTAATTTTAAGAAGATTAAATAAACCTTTATGTTTAAATTTATCTTTTGTTTACAGATCTGATAACCTATTAAAAGGAGAGGTTTAAGGTCTTTTTAAAATTATCACTGTGAGCCAGTCCTGAGGGATTGGCTCACTTATTTCTAAAATGACCCCATTCAAGTAATCCTTTTGACGGATGACCCTCTACACCTTTCATTCCCCTAAAATACACCTTTTACGATAAGAATTTACATCTTTTAGTACCTGTTACTCTGATGCCATTCGGGTATATTTGTAATAACTTATTCAACATAAGCCTTGAATTTGAATTTGAGTTTGAATCAGCCTGAGGCTCATGCAGCCTTGATTCTGGTTTTTTATGCCGAGCATTGTCAAACTTAATCCAGAGAACTCAGTTGATCGAATAACCGTTGGCAAAATATGGCACGATTTGAGTTCTAGATTGAACTTTAAATATTAATGTAAATTTGAATATAAGTCTTATACATCACAGATTATGAAAAAGCCTAAAATTATTATTGTGGATGATAACCAGACCTTCCGCCAAAGCCTGATATTATTGATCACCATTGAAAATATTGCGCAAGTAATCGGTAAGGCATCCAATGGAAAGGAATTTGTGGAGCTGCTTGCAGATTGCAAACCGGAAATGGTTTTAATGGATATCGACATGCCTGAAATGAATGGTATAGAAGCTACCCAAAAGGCATTGGAAATCATGCCGGAACTGAAGATAATCGTTTTCTCAATGTATGGTAATGAAGAATACTATACTAAGATGAAACAACTTGGAGTGAAGGGATATATTTTGAAATCATGTGACATTGACGAATTTGAAAGAGCAATCAAAATTGTGATGAAAGGAGGAAATTATTTTTTTGCTGACCTGGAGATGAAAAACATCAAATACAAGCAACTCAAAGTGGTTGATAAAATCCTTTCAGAAAATTCTGACCTGACGGTAACTGAAATTAAATTAATCCAAAATATCTATTCAGGTTCTTCAAACTAGCGAGAGAAGTACCTGAAAGGGCATAATGTCTTGTTTTTTTAAGATTAACAGGCAGCATTCCCTTGATCGAGCGATTAATAGAGGATTCTATTTCTCTTTAAGATTTAATACGGTTTCAACTCCAATAAGTTGGTGTTGAGCAGCAAAGATAAATCAAACCCAATCTGTTGGAATTGAAATCCGCTTTTAGATCTGCATAATTCCGTCAACCCGGAATGTCCCGACAGCATTCAATTTTCTTGAATTTTAAATGTCATATTTAAATCTTTTAAGTATAAGGCGTTGGGTTGAATAAACGCTGGATTTGTATTTTTTTATTACAATATTTTCGTGGTAAAATCAGGAATTGCTCGGTTTGGTAGTCCTTTATACCGATAAGAAACTCATCCTTTAGTCCTATAAAAATACATCCTTTGGCTAAAAAGTATCCTCATTTAAACCCATTTAAATAGTTCGATGAAAGTATATTTTTACTGAGTAAACCCCGAAATTGATTTTGGGGTAAAAGTATCTAATTTAAAAATGACAAATAAATGACTCCTAGCCCGTATAAACGCCCTGATGTTATTTTGGTTGATGATCACCTGATATTTCGTCAAGGTTTAAAATCGATTTTAACCCTGGATAATATTGCCAACATAATTGGAGAAGCCTCGAATGGAATTGAGTTATTGGAACTTCTTACCCATTTAAAGCCACATTTGGTGTTGATGGATATTGATATGCCCCATATGAATGGAATGGATGCTACAAAAAGGACCCTGGAACTTTACCCTGATATGAAAGTAATAGCATTCACCATGTACAGTGATGAAGAGTATTATTATAGAATGATAGAAGTCGGCGTGAAAGGTTTTGTCCTTAAAACATGCGGGATCAATGAACTTGAAGAAGCTATTGTTAGTGTTATGCAGGGAGATAATTATTTTTCGAATGAACTATTGCGAAAAATAATCAAAAATTTCGGGAGATCAAAATATGATCTCACAAATGATCATGAAAAACTGACACGCAGGGAAACGGATATCCTGCAACAAATCTGCCTGGGTTTAACAACAGACGAAATTGCAAAGAAACTTTTCATAAGTCCAAAGACAGTTAAATCACACAAGTCTAACTTGTTGGAAAAAACGGATTGCAAAAACACTCCATCTCTTATTCTTTATGCAATAAAAAATAATATGGTTGAATATTGAATTGTACAATAAGACCTCTGTTATACCAGAATGTTTTGTTGATTGAAGAGTTCCTATGTAACAAGATGACGGTGATTAAGTTCGATAATAAATATTTAAAATCGAACAACCCATCAAGAAGTAGTCCGTTAGTCGCATAAACAACTCCTTCTTTAGTCGCTTTAAATTACTTCTATTAACAAGGAAGTATACTCTTTTAATCCCATTTAATTTATTTTAATAATAACTATTTTTACAGAAAAATAATCAGAAGAATTTTTCGCAAAGAACCGTATCTTAAAAAGGAGCAACTAAATGAATCCCCCTTTTACTAAAAAACCGGATATAATTATTGTTGATGATCACCTGATCTTTCGTCAGGGATTGAAAGCAATTATAAACTTCGAGGAGGTAGGAACAGTAATTGGGGAGGCCTCAAATGGGGAAGAACTTATGCAATTCCTGTCTGCCATGAAGCCTGATTTAGTACTAATGGATATTGATATGCCACAGATGGATGGTTTTGAGGCGACCAAAAAAGCGTTGGAGTTATTCCCTGATTTAAAAATCATTGCATTTACTGTTTTTTCGGAAGAGGCGTATTCGTATAAAATGATAGAACTTGGTGCAAAGGGATTCTTATTGAAATCCGGTGGGATCAATGAACTTGAAAATGCAATCGAACTGGTTATGCAAGGAGAATTGTATTTTTCAACACAACCGGAATTAAAAGTCAATGCGGATTTAGATAAAGATCAAAAGGGTGTTTCTGGAAATGAGATAGATAAAGCTAAATCAACCAGAAAAATGCTCTTTTACCCCTGGATGACAAACAAGGAAAACCGTGTTAAAATCTAAAGCCCCAAATGAAAAGGCCAAAGCTAATAGTAGTTGAAAACAATGTGACTTTCAGGAAGCGATTAATTTTCCTGATTAATGTCGAGAAAAGCATTGAAATAATTGGGGAGGCATCAACCGGAGTTGAGTTTTTAAAACTTCTTGAGAATGACCATCCTGATTTGATTTTAATTGATCTGGATATACCACATTTAAATGGAATAGGAATTGTCCGAAAGGCATTGAAAAAACTCCCTTGTTTAAAGATTTTTGCTTTTACCTTATTTGAGGATGATGAATTGATAATTAAACTGATAAAAGCAGGAGTTAAAGGATTTATTTTCAAATCGAGTGCTATTTATGAATTGGACAAAGACATCCATTCATTTATGACGGTTGAAGACTATTGTCTAAATAATCAGGTGATAAATATCCTAAAGAGTGTTGCAATTAATAAATTACATATTTGCCGGGAACATATCTGGGTGTCAAAGAACAAAAGAAAAAATTATACAAGAATCGATTATCCTGTCAATGAGTAGTACTTGAAATTGAAGTTTCAACCGATTTATTAAGATATTGAACTGAATCCCTAAAACAATATTATTTTAAGAACTAACATATTAAATTCAAGAAGCATGAAACGTTTTATTTTTATCCTGGCAATTTGTATTGCAGTACCTTCGGTAGTTTCTTTTGGCTTAACTCCATCGCCGAAGCATTCAGACTCGATTCGAAAAGTTACGACTGTTCAGCGTGAAAAGGTTGTGAAAAAGAATCTTATTGCAAAAGTTGTTTATACCTGTCCCATGCATCCGGAAGTATTGCTGGACAAACCGGGGAAATGTCCCAAATGCGGAATGAATCTGGTGAAAAAGACACCGGCAGTAAAAATGGAGCCTAAAAAGAAATAGACTTTGAACTGTAACTAAAAATATGTTTCATCGTGGTACACCTGATTCTTTCCAGCTATGAATTTATAGAAAACATGCAGATTGCATCAGGTGCTTAATTAATAATCCACTATGGTTGAAAAATTAATTTCCTTCTCATTACGGAATAAATATGTAGTTTTAATTATAGCCGGAATATTATTTGTCTGGGGAGTCTATTCTGTAGGTAATAACCCGATTGATGCCATTCCGGATGTTTCAGAGAATCAGGTTATTGTTTTTACCGAGTGGGCAGGACGAAGCCCTCAGGTAATCGAAGACCAGGTTACTTTTCCACTTGTATCCAACCTGCAGGGTATCCCAATGGTGAAGAATATCCGTGGTACTTCTATGTTCGGGATGAGTTTTGTATACATTATTTTCGAGGATGAGGCAGATGTCTATTGGGCCAGGACACGGGTGCTCGAAAGGTTAAGTTCAGCCCAACAGTTAATGCCAACAGGAGTGACCCCAACGCTGGGGCCAGACGGGACCGGGGTTGGACATATTTATTGGTATACCTTAAATGCCAAAGGATATGATTTGGGAGAATTAAGGGCCCTTCAGGACTGGTATGTGAAATTTGCCCTGCAATCTGTACCGGGAGTCAGTGAAGTGGCTTCATTCGGAGGGTTTCAAAAACAATATCAGATTGTGATTGACCCTCATAAGCTCACGTATTACAATATCTCCCTTCCCCAGGTGCTGAAAGCAACTAAAGAGAATAACAACGATGTCAGCGGGCGCAAGATCGAAATGTCCGGAATGAGTTATATTGTCAGGGGGCTTGGGTATATCCAAAAGAAGGAAGATATAGAACGAATTGCGGTAGGCGTATCTAACAGCATTCCAATTACTATCCGTGATGTAGGCACCGTACAGCAAGGCGGGGATTTACGCCTTGGTATATTTGATGAAAATGGAGAAGGCGAGGCGGTAGGCGGAATCATAGTCATGCGTTATAATGAAAATGCCGACAAAGTAATTGCTGCTGTAAAAGAGAAGATGAAGGAAGTCTCAAAAGGTTTGCCGGCAGGAGTTACGTTTAAAACCTCGTACGATAGAAGTACTTTAATTGAGGAAGCAGTGAAGTCTGTGAAGGGCACCTTACTTGAAGTGATGATAGCCGTATCGTTGGTAGTCTTCTTTTTTCTGCTGCACTGGCGCAGTGCCATCATCATCTTAATACAAATGCCTATCTCCATCGCAGTAGCATTTATCTTATTGAATGCATTTAATATATCATCAAACATTATGTCACTCACAGGAATCATCCTGGCAATCGGAGTTATTGTTGATGACAGTATTGTCATGGTTGAAAATTCATACCGCCGGCTGGCAAATGCATCGAGTGAAAGAAAAGAATAACAACACCCATGAGGTGAAAATTATATGTAATGAAGAAAGAAGAACGGGAATCGATTATAGAAAAGGCTTCAAAGCAGGTTGGACCAGGTGTGTTTTACTCCACTATTGTGGTAATAGCTTCCTTTCTTCCTGTTTTTATGCTGACAGGAATGGAAGGAAAGATGTTTCATCCGTTAGCCTATACAAAAACGTTTATATTAATCATTGATGCATTTCTGGCTATAACCCTTACGCCGGTACTGATTTCCTTTTTCCTGAAAGGGAAGCTTAAACAGGAAACTGCCAATCCGGTAACCCGGTTCATGGAACGGATTTATACCCCGGTGTTAAAGTTCTGCCTGAAATGGCGTAAGACCACTATTGGGATTAATATCGTAGCTTTAATAATCAGTATTCCTATGTTTTTAAGCCTGGGTACCGAGTTTATCCCACCGTTAGATGAAGGCTCGTTGTTGTTTATGCCTGTCACTTTACCGGATGTTTCAAACAGTGAAATTAAAAGAATTCTACAGGTTCAGGATAAAATTATCAAATCAGTACCCGAGGTTGAAAATGTACTTGGAAAAGCAGGCAGGGCAAATACTGCAACTGATAATTCCCCTATTAGTATGATTGAAACTATTATATTGTTGAAACCTCATAAGGATTGGAGGCCAGGGATGACAAAGGAAGGTATTTTGCAGGAATTGAATGCAAAATTACAAATACCGGGTGTTGTAAATGGTTGGACACAACCAATCATTAACCGGATTAATATGCTTTCAACAGGAGTCCGGACTGATGTCGGATTAAAGGTATATGGGCAGAACCTGGATTCAATCTATGCCTTGTCCAATAAATTAAAAAGGCATCTCATGAATGTGCGTGGTGTAACCGACCTGTATGTTGATCCAATTACAGGAGGCAAATTCATTGATATTTCAATACGACGCGATGAAATAGGCAGATACGGGCTGAGTGTTGATGATGTCAATGCAGTTATTGAATCTGCTTTAGGGGGAGTAAACGTTACAACTACCATTGAAGGGCGGAGAAGATTTAATGTCAATGTCCGGTTGGCACAGGATTACCGGAGGAACCTGGAAGATGTAAAACGGATACTCATCCAGAGTCCAGCTTCAGGTGCCATTCCACTTTCATCTGTTGCGGATATTGTGGTCAATGATGGACCTCCCATGGTGAATTCAGAAAATGCCATGTTACGTGGAGCAGTCCTGTTTAATGTACGGGATCGTGATTTGGGGAGTACGGTTCAGGAATGTAAGGAGAAACTCAATGAAATGGTAAAATCATTACCCAAAGGGTATTACCTGGAGTGGAGCGGCCAATATGAAAATCAGTTACGGGCAACCCAGAAACTCAGGATCATTATACCTATCGTGTTATTGATTATCCTGTTGGTTGTTTATTTCACGTTTCGATCGTTTAAGGAAGCATTCTTAACCCTGATTACAGTGCCTTTTGCATTGATTGGGGGAGTTTATATCATCTATTTTTATGGAATAAATCTCTCAGTAGCCGTTGCGGTTGGTTTTATAGCCCTTTTCGGGATGGCTATAGAAACCTCGATGTTAATGACCATATACCTGAATGAAGCCATGGAGGATATGGTCGCTAAAAAAGGGAATTCTGCAAAAACAATCAGTACAGGTGATATTCATGAATTTGTTATTAAGGGAGCCGTTAAACGCTTAAGACCTAAATTAATGACGGTTAGTGTTTCGTTATTTGGATTGTTTCCGGTGTTATGGCAGACCGGAGTAGGAAGTGATATCATGCTTCCGATCACACTGCCGTTAATCGGTGGGCTCTTTACGTCAACGATCTATGTACTTCTTTTGACTCCGGTAATATTTGAAATGACCAAAGTGCAAGAGTTACGGAAATACGGGGAAATCAGACTGATACAATCGGAAAAATAAAATGGATTTGTATGAAAAATCGGGTTTACATTCTGGAAGATAAGAAAGCATTCATCAATACGCTTTTATTTCTTTTGCTTATCATCGTAATCATTGTAGTTTTTTTATCCTGTTCCAGTAATAAGAGGATAGATAAAGAATCTCAAAACAAAACGGAAAATGGTACTGCCATGAAACATTATGTCTGTTCCATGCATCCACAGGTTGTGCAGGATAAACCGGGTGATTGTCCTATTTGCGGGATGTCGCTTATTGAAAAAGTTGTTGATGCTAATCCGGCAGATACAACATTGAATGATGTGGTTAGCCCTGTCAATGAATCGGTTCTTTCATCCATAACAACCGTACATCCGGCAATCGATAATCTGCCCCTCATTGTTGAGGCGTCCGGAATCATTAATTTTGATACCCGGAAGATTCACATGGTTAGTGCCCGTTACGGTGGATTGATTGAAAAATCATACATTAAATCGCAGTTCCAACGGATAAAGAAAGGGCAGGCAATTTTTCAAATCTATTGTCCGGATATCTATACCGAAAAATGGAATTATATCAAGTTGTTGCAGATGTATCCCGATCAGGATAACCTGACAGTGGAAGCGCGTGAATGGCTGAAATTACTGGGTCTGACTTCCGCGCAAATTGAAGCTTTAAAGCATTCGGTTAAACCGGATTATCATCTGATGGTATATAGCGACGTGGATGGATATGCTGTTCCCGCAGATTTTGATCCTGAGAAATACTATTCGTCGGAAAACAACGAAGGCAATAATCAAACAGGAAGTAAAGGAATCGGTTTAAATGATGGGATAACCATTCAAACCGGTACTCCCCTTTTTAAAGTGGTTGATGTAAGGTCACTCAGGGCCGATTTGAAAGTAAAGACCGAAGAAGTAAGGCTATTAAAAAAGGGGCAGAGGGTAACTTTTTCGGCTAATGCCTCCCCGGCTAAAAGGATAGAGGCAGTCATTAGTCAGATAGAACCGCTGAATGGAGGAGTTTTTCAATTGGTTAAAGTCTATTTCACCGATAAAGATGGAGTATTATTCCCGGGCAGGCAAATTCAGGCTACTATTCAGGCCGGTACAACTCATTCAATCTGGCTACCTGAAACAACAGTCGTTAATATGGGGCAGCATAAGTCGGTTTTTGTGAAGCATGATAATAAATTCCTGGCAACAGTTATTAAAACCGGAATTCATACCGGTAATAAGGTAGAGATACTCTCAGGTGTCGATCAACAGTCAAAAGTTGCACTAAACGCATCGTTGTTAATCGATAGTGATGGATTGATAAAATAATTCATACAGTATGACATTATACCTGAATAAAATGAAACTCTTTATTTCAATTAGAAAACGAAAACTATCATGATAAAATACAAACATACAATTTGGTTGGTTTCTTTAATCCTGACAATTTTTTTGCTTCCAACATCTTGTAAAAGGCAAACGGAAACAGGAATAAACGAAAGTCATGCTAAAACACCAGGAAATTCAATTCATCTGAGTGAGGCCCAGATTCAGTTGGCCAATATAAAATTTACTCAGGTTAATGAAGGAGCCTTTAATTATAACAGGATATTCACGGGTGTCCTGAAGGTGAATGAAGAGAGTGCCTTAAATATCAGTTCACGGGCAACAGGCAGAATCCTGAAACTTTTTCTGAAGACGGTAGGAGAGACCGTGAATAAAGGAGATTCTCTGTATAAAATCTATTGCGAAGAAATGGTCGCTGCTGAACGTCAGTACTTCACACTCCAGAGCAATAACTGGAATTTTAATGGCAAATATGAACCAAGCCTGGCACTTGAGAATAAATTATTATTACTGGGAATGCTTCCTGCTCAGATTGAAAAGCTTAGGAAAGATGGAAAAATACTGTTCGAAATTACAATTTATAGTCCTGTAAAAGGTGTAGTCAGATCTATCAACGTATCAGAAGGCCAATATGTAAATTCGGGACAAACATTATTTGAACTGGCAGATGGCACTAAATTGTGGGTGGAAGCAGAGGTTCAACCCACTGAACTGGAAAACGTAAAGGTAGGGATGCAATCGATTATAACAGTTCCGGATGCTGGAAATAAGCCCATTCACAGTACTATAAGCTTTATCAACCCATCGCTGGAACAAGGGAGAAATGTAACAGTCATCAGATCAGTGATTGATAATTCGAACCGAAAACTGTACCCGGGGATGCTGGCACTTATGACTATACAGTCAGAAAAACACCGAAGCGTCGTGGCTCCGGCTTCGGCAGTTATTACCTCCAAAAATGGAAGCTTAGTGTGGATCAGGAATGACGATGGTTCTTTTTCTGAGAAAAACGTAACAACCGGAATACAATCGGATGATTCTGTACAGATTTTATCCGGTCTCACTAAATCGGAATATGTGGTTTCATCAGGAGCCTATCTGCTGAATAGTGAACTCGTATTACGGAGAGGGACAGTTGCTGAAGTAAGATAGAAATTATAGAACGAAGGAATTCTCTATGATTTGTAATACATAAATGAAAACTAAATTAAAAATTAAAGATTATGAAAATGACATCAATTAAATCAACGGCGTTAATTTGTTTTATACTCCTGTCAGTAGGCAGTTTCACTCTTCAGGCTCAGGGGTTGAAAGATAAGAACGGGAATTTATACCGCACCATTAAATATGGTTTGCAGGAATGGACGGCAAGTAATATCAGTACAACTATTTTTAATAATGGCGATGTTATTCCTGAAGCCAAAACGAAAGAAGAATGGATCAAGGCAGGAACTTCAGGGAAACCAGCCTGGTGTTATTACAAAAACGATCCTGAGAATGGAAAGAAATACGGAAAATTATACAACTGGTACGCAATCAATGACCCCAGGGGATTAGCTCCTGCAGGATGGAAGATTTCTACCAACAACGAATGGATGACGTTGATTCAAAACATGCAGGGAGTAGATTATGCAGGTCCAAAACTAAAGAATACGAAAGGTTGGAAATCAAGAAATGGAGTCAATAAGATCGGTTTCTCTGCACTTCCGGCAGGTATTCGTGATGAAAATGGTGACTTTAGTTTTCTTGGTACGGTTGGCCAATGGTGGTCGAATACCGAACCTGTGGAAGTGAAGAAAAGCAATATGATATTTTCAGTAAAACTCAATGATAATACTGTTGAAATAAGCTATGTAAAAGTAAAGAAGGATACCGGGTTATCGGTAAGATTGGTAAGAGCGATTAAATAATTTAGTAGGTAGAAAGTAGAAAGTAGTAGGTAGAAAGTAGTAGGTAGTTTTTAGTAAGTAGTCAGATTTTAAGGATTTGATTACATTGTAACATAAATACAAGAAGTAAAATGTCAGTGCAGTTCAAAATCAGGCAACCAATATCCACTATACGTTCTAAAACGTATAGTGTGATATGTTTGTCCATCCTGATGTTTTATGTTATACGCCCGGTACTGCCATTTGTAGAATATGCCATTAATAAAGATTATATTGCAAAGAATTTATGTATTAATAAAGATAAACCTTTAAATTGTTGCCAGGGGAAATGCTACCTGAATGAAGAGCTAAAAAAATCTGCACAAACACAGGAATCCAATAGTGACAATACTAAAAAAACAGTTCCTGATCTAAGAATGGAAGATCATCTGAAAGCTGAACTGATTCTTGTTTTGCCTGTTGAAAAAGCAATAAAACTGAACTGCTATTTTCCTGTACGGATTATAGTTCCCTGCCTTTCCGCGTTTTTTGTCCCTCCAAAGAACTAGTTTGTTTTTCATTTTTCTAATTCATCCAACCTCCTTATATGTCAATTCTTTAAACAGGAATTGATTATAACTGACTGTACCTGTGTAATTATGCAAGTAAGTGTTGGAAATATAGCTATTGGTTTAATATACACTATTTTAAAACAAAAAGAATATGAACTCAACTATAAAAATTATCACATCCATACTTGTGATTTCTTCCTTGTTTGTTTCATGTAATAATGATGAGCCTATCATAAAAAATCAGGTAAACTACATTAAAGTTGCTGAGGCTGTTTCCGCCAGTTCTTCATTCAATGTCGTGTTTTATGCCACTGACTCACTTTTTGTGGGATATAACAACGTTTACTTTAAGATCACTGATAAAAACACCGGAGCAGCAATTACTCATGCCACTCTTGTTATGCATCCACTCATGAATATGGGTACCTCGTCACATGCCTGTCCGTTTGAAAACCCTGCTGATAGCCTGACTGCTGAAGGGTATTTCAAAGGTGCCGTTCTTTTTTCCATGATGGGTACAAACTCCTGGTCACTGGCTGTTGATGTTACTGCGAATGGAAAGACTGAAACAGTCACATTCCCAATTGATAAAGTAAAGTCAACAAACCCGGTTAAGAAAATAGTCGTCATGGATAGCTTAAGTACCGGTGCCGGTACCTGGACAGTTACAAAATACCCGGTATCACTGGTTGAACCCACTGCCTGGAAAACCGGCATTAATACCTTTGAGATTACTGTTCATACGATGGCTTCGATGATGAGTTTCCCGTGTTGTTCGGGAATGACGGTAGAGATTACACCCGAAATGCCTTCCATGGGGCATGGTTCCCCGAATAATGTAAACCCGGTATTTATTGGAAACGGACATTACCGGGGGGCTGTGAATTTTACCATGACCGGTTCCTGGAGAATAAATATGGTTTTTAAAATGGGAGGTAGAACGCTTGGTACTAATAATTACTTCGATATAGTTTTTTGATCCATCGGCAATAAGTCAGGTTGCAGGTTTTGCAGCCTGACTTATTACTATTTTGGCTATACTATGATGGCTTCAACTGAAAGTAAATTTATCAGGGAAAATGAAACTACCACTTCTTTTGATCGTACTTTTTAATCTTTGTTCGACTTTGGCTGCCCAGCAGAATTCAAAGAAGAATGAGGCCTTGAAAGATACTGTCAAATTAAGTGAAGTTACCGTATCTTGTGTCATTCCTCTTAATAACAAGCAAGTTGAAAATTTCTACAAGACAAACTATTTTTCGACTATTGATAACCTGACCTCGCATTTGGAAGGGATTTCAATGATTAAGCGCGGATCGTATGCCATGGAACCTCAGTTGAACGGATTCTCAGGTGGCCAACTGAATGTAACCATTGGAGGTATGAAGATGTTTGGTGCCTGTACCGATAAAATGGATCCGGTTACGTCGTATATTGAACCCTCGAACCTGAAAAGTATTACCCTGGAGCATGGTACCAACGGAGGGCTATTTGGCAATAATATCGGTGGTTCCATTGACATGGCGTTGCAGGAGCCTGATCCTAAAAGTGCCCATCCCTTTTATTCTGCATTATCCTATGGATATGAAAGTGTGTCGAACAGCCGGAATGTGCTGTTGTCCACCGGTTATACCAGGAACAGGTGGGAGTGGGGTTTGAATGGTGTTTACCGAAAAAATGACTCTTACAAAGATGGCCTTGGGAATGTAGTCCGTTTTTCCCAGTTCGAAAAATACAATGTCCATTCGGTGTTAAAGTATTTGCCCGATAGTATAAATACCCTGAAGGCTGATGTTTTATACGATATAGCCACCAATGTCGGGTATCCCGCCCTACCAATGGACGTAAGCAAGGCGCGTGCCGTCCTGTTCTCGCTGGAGTACCTTCGGGTTAAACCAACTTACAACCTGAGGGTTAAACTGTATTATAACTCAGTGTTTCATGTCATGGACGATTCCCATAGGGATAGCCTGTTCTACTTTCATAATAAAACAACGGGCAAACCTGACTCTGTGTTTATGCGGATGGATATGCCCGGACGAAGCAATACTTTTGGATCATTTGTCCTGGCTTCATTCCGTTTAAATGATAAAAACAAGTTCACTGTCAAGGCCGATAATTATATAAACAACTCCCTGGCCGAAATGACCATGCACATGCATTTTGTAGGACTACCGGCAGAATCACCGATGTATCTTCAGACATGGCCTGATATTGTGCGAAATGTTACCGGTTTGTATATTCAAAACACCACTTTCTTCACTGACAGGTTATTCCTGACTGTGAACGGGCGGGTGGATTATACCCTCGACATGTTGCAATCAGATGTTGCAAACCAACAATTTTCAATCTTTAATTACAACCTCCCAAGGAATTTCAATAAACTGACTAAAAGTGTCAATCTGTCGGTGCAGTATCAGATAGTACAACCCCTGCAAGTTACTTTTCAGACAGGAATTTCGGAACGAACACCTACCATTACCGAGCAATTCGGGTATTACCTGTTTAATGCCTACGATGGTTACGATTACATTGGCAATCCATACCTTAAAACTGAGAAATCCCTTTCCGGAAGAATTACACTGGCTTATACCAACAGTATGTTGAAAGTTAATCTCAGCCAGTCCTGCAACCTGATGACCGATTATATACTGGGAATTACCAATACCGTGATACCGCCCCTGAACTTTTATACCAACGGGTTGCGGGTGTATAATAATGTTCCGGGAGCTACCCTGCTCAGTACCGATATCCAGGCAATTTACAATCCAGTGGAGGGGCTGTATCTATTCAATTCTTCCAAATTTACCTGGGGTAAGTTGAATTCAGGTGATCCGATTCCTTTAATTCCTCCTTTTAAAAATATGCTCTCGGTCAGCTATGAAAAGAATAACTGGACCTTGCAGGTTGAGAATGAATCGGCACTCAGGCAAAAACGGATTAACCTTCAGTATGGCGAAACGACTTCACCCTCCTATGCAGTTTTCAATCTGAAAGGCAGTTATCATATGATGTTTTCTGATTTTATGTTTGATGGCAGCATTGGCATTACAAACCTGTTGAATGCTGCCTATTACGAACACCTCGACTGGGGGCATATTCTCCGGCCGGGAAGAAGCATCAATTTTTTTATCAAGTGTTCGTATTAATTGCTATCACACCTCGTTTTTATTCTTCTCCACTATTCTTTCCCCTGTTGTTTTCAGTTTTTTATTCCGGACAAAATAATGCTTAAGATATGAATTCGCACTCCTTTTGAATTTCATTCAGATAGCATTCGTTTTAGGTTTGTCCATGCTTTGTTTATCGTTCGTCCATCGTTTAATTATGTATTCGAAGGATAATCATTGCAGTTACAACATATCTACATAGATATGTTGTATATGCAACGCATATATATCCGAATCGTGGACGAACCATGGACGGACGTAGGGCAAATACCCTTTTAGTGGAATACATTTATTCAATTAATCCAGAAAATGAGATAACTAAGTTGAGTGAGTTAACTAAGTTGTTTAATAGACTCGAATGATTGAAAACAGGTGTCAAAGAATTGACTTTAATGCCAAGATTAATTCCGGTTATTCACAGCGTGTCAATTGAATTATGCATTGATAGTATCTGTCCGGTATCTGGCTCATGTTATATTTAACATGCAATCGATCATTTATATTGTAAAGATTCAATATAAATATATAAAAAAAGATAAGTGATGCTTTTGGATAATATAAGTGCCACTTATATAGAACTATATGATGAAAATACTACTTTTGGCTGATGTTTTCTACTCCTTTATGCTTACCTGAAATTACGACCTTAATCCAAGAAATTCAGACTTTTACGTGATAATATAATTGTATAGGGTTTGTAATTTTACCCAAAATAAAATAAGTTGGATAACGCCATCCCGATGGCAGTTTAAGTGGTATTTTAATTTCTTTGAATGATATTATACAATTAAAAAGGGTATCATTTTATTTAACGAGTGAAAATTTTTGAAATACAGGTTGAAGCTTATTCTCAAGATTTTATTTTACAAACTAATTATCAACTATCAACAATCAACAATTATCCATTATGAAACAACTATTCATTTCCCTAATTGTTAGTTTGCTTTTTATCACAGGTATTGCAGCTCAAAGCATAGCAAATTATGGTTTTAGCACCTCAACAGCAGCAGTGCTTGAAAATATGAGCACCGGAACCACTTCATTGATTGGTCCCTCAACACCTGATGTAGCTTCAGCACTGACGACTATTGGATTTTCATTTGAATTTACGGGGAATACTTTTACCGAATTCTCCGTCAATTCAAATGGTCAGATGAGGCTGGGTGCTACCGTAATCTCCGGGTCCGGCATCACGAACGCAGCCCCGAATACCCCGTTGCTTGTACCTATTTCCGGTGGGAATGCTATTTTAAGCACCGGTAAAGTGCATTACAAGGTAAAGGGTACAGCCCCGAACAGGATATTAATTGTAGAATGGAAAGATTTAAATGTCCCTGATCCCATATTGGATAATAATCCTCCGATAGCAGAATATAATCCGACCCAGGTGCAGGTTTATTTGCACGAAACAACCGGAACCATTGAATTCAGGTATGGGATGGTTAGCAATAATTCTGTTCCCTCCGTTACCAGGGCAACCTTTATTTCGTCGAGCAATACGGCAAATACTGTAAAATACATAGCGCCGGATCTGATTTCGGCAGTGAATGGTTCTTCGGCAGGAACATATCCCCTGACGCTTAGCAATACGGATTTGTTGACTTCACGACAATATGTGTTTATTCCTTCAATACCCGATGCTCCAACAGTAGATGTAGTGAATAATTGTGATGGAACTTCGACCCTCACCGCTTCAAATTACACCGGTACCCTGCTGTGGAGTACGATGGAAACGACTCCAACAATTACTGTTACAGTGGCCGGAGTTTATACAGTTACCCAAACCGTGGGTGGATTTACCAGTGAACCTGGATCAGGAACAGCAGCTCCAAAGACAACCCCACCTGCTCCTACAGTTACTGTGATCAATAATTGTGATGGCACCTCCACCCTTACCGCTTCTGGATTTACCGGAAGCTTGATGTGGAGCACCCAGCAAACCTCAGCTTCGATTGTAGTGACAACATCCGGCACTTACACGGTAACACAAACTGTAAACGGATGTACCAGTCAACCCGGATCTGGCATTGCCGATCCAAAAACTCCAATTCAGGCCAGTGTGACCATTGCCGTGGATAATAATCCGGTTTGCAGCGGAACTTCGGTCACCTTTACAGCAACACCGGTGAATGGAGGAGCATCCCCCGCTTACCAATGGTATAAAGGTTCCACCCCGGTTGGGACAAATTCAGCCACTTATTCGTACACTCCGGCAAACGGGGATATGATCAAAGTGGTGATGACTTCGAATGCCGGTTCTTGCGTAACAGATTCTCCGGCCACCTCGAATATAGTTACTATGGTGGTCAATCAAACGTTGACTGCCAGTGTGACCATTGCTGTCGATAATAATACCGTTTGCAGCGGAACTTCGGTCACCTTTACAGCAACACCGGTGAATGGAGGAGCAGCCCCCACTTACCAATGGTATAAAGGTTCCACCCCGGTTGGGACAAATTCAGCCACTTATTCGTACACTCCGGCAAACGGGGATATGATCAAAGTGGTGATGACTTCGAATGCCGGATCATGTGTGACCGGTTCACTGGCAACTTCGAATACAGTCACCATGGTGGTTAACCCAATTATTGTTGCCAGTGTCACACTGGATGTAAACTATAATCCGGTTACCCTGGGAAGAACTGTAACCTTTGAAGCAACTCCACATGGTGGAGGAACCTCTCCGGTTTTCAGGTGGTTCAGGAATAACCTGCTTATTCCAAATACCGGGCTTGAATACACCTATACCCCATTGGATAAAGACGAAGTGTATGTGGAAATGACTTCCAATGCTTCTCCTTGCCTGACCGGCAGCCCGGTGAAATCGAATACCATCAAAATGTCAGTTAGCTTTGGTACCTCCCTGGATCAAAACAGCACAGATAAGATCAACATTTACTCATTCAATAAGACCATTTTCGTGAGCTGCCAGGAAGAAGCAAGACAAATCTTCTTGTACAATTCGTTGGGAACCTTGATTGCCTCCGATCAACATGTAAACGGTCCGAAGAAATTTGATATGAGCAATGGGGCCTGCCAGTATTATTTTGTGAAGATCATCACACAAAGTACAGTCTATACCCAACGAGTGTTACTTAAATAAGCCGGATTTCCCTTCCCCTCCAGCACCCGGAGTGGGAAGGAAAACCCTTTTACCATTCAGAAATCAATGTCGTAGAATTTAGAGAACCAGAAATAGTCCGTGGATAATGTACTCCAGGACCGCTGATTAAAAAGGTTATGAAAACATAGAATTATTTTACCTGCGTTCAAATTTTTTCTTAAAAGACATGAAATTCAACATCACAAATTGGTATGGGTCTTTAGTTTGCCTTCCCGGATCAATAAGCTAATTGGCCTGGAATATCGACTCTTTATCAGGATGAATACCGTCCAGAAAAGCACATACAGTTCCTAAATAGAGTAAAAAAACACTAAATGGCATCCCGAAATTTCCATGTTCAGTAAATAAGTAGCGTTTAGACGGTCTGTTGCTATTAAATGTATAGATATCAATATGTTACTATTAAAATGATACTTTTGACGTATAAATAACTACAACTTTATAACTATAAAAATCAAGACCTTAGTCAACTAAATTTAGTCTTTTATGCTAATTTTATTCAGGTCCGGTTTGGTACTTTTACTTCGTTAAATTCTAATAAAAGAATATTTAAATTTAAAAATCTAAATCAATTATGTTCAACAATTATCCACATTTATTTGAGATAGACATAGGTCTTTGATCTCAATGTATTTTACTGATATTAGTACAGTACCCCTATTAATTTATTTTAAAAACGAACAAACAATTATTCATTTATGAAAAAACTATTCATTACCTTAATTGTGAGTGTGCTTGCAGTATTCGGATTGAATTCGCAAAATATTGCGAATTATCACTTTAGCACAGCTCAAAATGCAGTTTTGGAAGACATAACCGGATCTACCCAATTAATTCCTGGGTCTGCCCGTAATATGGCTTCAACGGTAACCGGAATTGGTTTTACATTTAAGTTTATGGCGGTAGATTACACCCAATTCTCCGTAAACTCAAACGGCCAATTTTGCTTTGGAAGTACTGTCATCCCGGGAACGGGCATTGACAATCCGATTGCAGGTATGCCTTTACTGGTACCTATTTCAGGTGCCGACTCGATTTTAGGCAGTGGGAAAGTGCATTATATTGTAAAAGGCACTGCACCGAACCGGATATTAGTTGTGGAATGGAAAGACATAATTATTCCTTTCCCGCTTAACGACAATAATCCACCGATTGCGGAATTTAACCTGACCCAACTGCAGGTGATTTTGCATGAAACGACCGGATTAATTGAATTCAAGTATGGCGTTGTGAACAATAATTCCGTGCCGAATATCCTGAAATCAATTTTCATTTCATCCAGCAACACCGCAACCACGGTTAAATCCATTGGAGCAGACCTGATCTCGGCAGTTAATGGAGTTCCGGTACAAACATTCCAGATGAATTCAACGAATGAGAATTTATTAAATGGACGTGTTTATTCCTTTAATCCGATTCCAAATGCACCAACCATTACCGTTGTTGATAGCTGTACTGCTGCATCAAGCCTTACTGCTTCCAATTACACCGGAACCTTGTTGTGGAGCACATCGGAAACTACTCCTACTATTGTTGTCTATACACCGGGATATTATTTGGTGACCCAGACTGTAGATGGTTATACCAGTTTGCCGGATTCAGCCTTTGCAGCTCCGGTACCAACCATTACCGGACCAATGGTAAATGGTTTGCCGGCTACCCTTGATGGGAATCCGATTTTAGGACAGGTGTATACCACTGAACCCGGAAAGACCAATTATGTATGGGCTGTATCTTCGGGCGCAACACACATTACCGGACTAGGTACAAATTCCATTACAGTGGATTGGGGAACCCTGTCATCCCAACAATCAGTAAGTGTATCGTACCAGAATGCTTTGCTATGTACAAAACAAACCGTTTTGATCATTAATTATTATCCATATGCGGCTTCTATTGATCCCACAACCGTTCCGCAGTTTGTGGATCCAATGCCTCATTTTGCAGCCGGTCTTCGGGTTGATGTCAAAGCAGGTGGTGCCCTGGTTGTCAAGGAAGTATTGGTACAACAGGTTGCCTTGTCAACAGGTACTGTCGTCAGTACCGGAACGATAGGTACTACCCCGGGAGCAGGATTAGGTAATTATGCTGCCTATGCAATTTCCAAGGATAATGGAGCAACCTTCGGACCAGCCATGTGGCCTGCACAGACTATTGAAGCCCAGCAAGGGAATCAACTGACTGTACAATACCAGAATAAGCTGAATGGTGTCAGGTACGATGCTTTCAATATCCTGGCCGACCAGACTCTGATGATGAACGGGTACGACCTGAACGGAAATATATTAACCGACCCGTATCGGGGTGACATCCCAATGGTTGTCCACCTGCATGGTGGAGAAATACCATCCGGTTCGGACGGCGGTCCTACTGCCTGGTTTACGCCCGATTATGCTAAATTTGGCCCCGGATTTGCACACAGTGCCCAGTCCTTGGTTACCTATCCAAACAAGCAGGAAGCTACTACGTTGTGGTACCACCCTCACGACCAGGGATTGACCCGTATCAATGTGTATACAGGTCTTGCCGGATACTATTTCCTGAGAGGTGCTGCCGAAGAAGCAGCCCATCTTCCGGGATGGTCGGGTGATACGAAAGTTCAGGAAGTAACCCCAGCCGGGAAAACTCCGACTTTTAACGGAACAAAAACCTATTTACCTGAAATAGAACTTGCGGTACAGGACCGTATGTTCAATACCAAGGGTGAATTATACTGGCCTGTTAATCCTACCAACCCTGATATTCACCCATTCTGGACTCCGGAATTCTTTGGGAATATTATGACGGTGAATGGTAAAAGCTGGCCTTACTTAAGTGTAGCTCCACGTAAATACCGCTTCCGCGTACTCGATGGATGTAATGCCCGTTTCTTAAATATGTGGCTGATGGATCTTGCAAACAGTGTAAACGGTCCTAAAATAACAGTTGTAGGTACTGATGGCGGTTTGCTGGATGCACCGGTTGTTCTGGACCCTGCAAACGGAGGAACAGCATTTATGGCACCGGGTGAACGAATGGATGTAGTGATTGATTTCACAGGGATGGCCGGTAAGACATTTACCCTGATGAATGATGCTGCAGCCCCTTATCCTACCGGTGATCCTGTGATTCCAGGTTTGACCGACCGGATTATGCAGTTTGTAGTGAACGGCAACGTCGTTGATGCAAATAATGTGGTTGATCCAACTTATACAGATAATAGTTTGTTGAATCCAAATTTACGACCTTTAAATCCAATGGTCAAACTGACCGACTTTGCAGGAAACCTGGCAACAAATGTTGTCCCTAATGTAAAACGGCAGATCATATTAAATGAAGTAACAGGTCCCGGTGGTCCGGTACAGGTTCTCTTTAATAATTCGCATTTCGATGCAGCAACTCCACTACCCGGTGCTCCCGCAGAATTTGGAGGACCTACCGAAATGCCGTTGGAAGGAACCACTGAATTGTTCCAGATCATTAATACTACCGTGGATGCCCATCCAATCCATATCCACTTGTTGCAATGGCAGCTGGTGAGCAGGCAGGCGTTTACCACGAGTACTTATATGACTGCATACGGCAACGCCTGGGCCACTAAACATCCAACTGTGCCAATCTGGCCGGCAGGATTAGGCTATCCGGGAGGTGCAGGATCACCATACCGATATGATTCGATTAATGCGGATGGTGCAGTAGGAGGAAATCCAGCCATTACTCCATTTTTAACAGGTCCGGTAATGCCGGCAAGACCTGAAGAAATGGGCTGGAAAGATGACATCAAGGCTATACCTGGTGAAGTTGCTACTTTCATTGTGAGAGTTGCTCCAACCGATAAACCAATCGGTGCCACCCAGCAAGATTTGTTGTTACCATTCGATCCAAGTATCGGACCTGGCTATGTATGGCACTGCCATATTATTGACCACGAAGATATGGATATGATGCGTCCGTTGATGATCAAGCCTTCTTTATTGAGGTATCCTCAGATAACAGCTCAGCCTGCTCCTGTAGTATCTTGTATTGGTAATTCTGAAACATTTGCTGTTACTGCAACAAGTGCAACTACAATTACCTATCAATGGCAAATTAGTACGGATAATGGTGTGAATTGGCTGAACCTGACTAACGGTGCTCCATATTCAGGGGTATTAACAAATGCATTGACCATCAATCCAATTGCAATAGCAATGTCAACAAACAGATACCGTGTGATATTAACCAATATTGATGGGGTTACTACTTCGAATGGTGCCTTGTTGACGGTTGATCCAGATGTTCCTGCCAGTGTAAGTATTACTGTAAATGAGAACCCTATATTTAACGGTGAAACTGTAACCTTTACCCCTGCCCCTGTTGGCGGTGGCACAGCTCCAACCTATCAGTGGTATAAGAATGCTGTTATGGTTTCCACAGGCAATACCTATACATATGCTCCGGCAAATGGCGATATGGTTTATGTAATTATGACCTCCAGTGCACATTGTGCAACCGGAAGCCCTGCTACATCAAATACGATCACCATGTCAGTTACAGGTTCTTCAACGGTTGCTCAAAGTGGTGATTGGAGTGTTCCTGCAACCTGGGCGAATAATACGGTTCCAACAAGTTCGGACAATGTAGTTATTCCACTTGGATTTACAGTTACGATTAATCAAGCTAATGCATTCTGTTACAACCTGGTTGTTGAAGGTGCATTAAGCAGTACGATTGGAAGCCAGACACTCACTGTTGGTGCAGATCTACTTCTTGAAGGAACAATGACAATTACAGGGGCAAATACAGTTGTCCTTAAGGGTGCAACTTCTGGAAGTGCTAATATTGATGTCATTGACGGTAATTTGGTATACGCAGGTTTATTGCCTCAGACGATATCCAATATTGCTTCCAATGCTATCAAGAATCTGACCAGTGATAACAAGGCAGGTGTCACCTTACCAGCTATATTGACTGTAAGTAATTTGCTTACTATCAATGCAGGAGCTAAATTGACAAACCCAGCGCTTGCCAGCCAGACTGTGAATAATGTTATGATTAAGAGTGACGTTACTTCAGGAACAGGAACATTTGTTGATAATGGATTAATCACGACTACCCCGGGTGGTGTGGCTAATGTTCAGCAATATGTGACCGGTGGCAGAAACTGGTATATTTCCAGTCCTGTTACGAACGCAACAACCGGTTCGATATCGACCGCTTCTTTGGTTCAAAGTTACAATGAATCAACTTCGTTGTGGGTTCCTGAAAGTTCAACATTAAATGTACTGAAGGGTTATGTAGCCAGTATTTCAACAACCGGCGTCATCACATTTACCGGCGCTGCATTGAATACAGGCTCGATGAATCCTGGATTAACACGTGTAGGTTCGACCATTAAGACCGGTTACAACCTGGTAGGTAATCCTTATCCTTCTTATCTGAACTGGGATCTTGCCAGTGCAGCTTCAAGCAATTTGGAAACAACTATCTGGTATCGTACGAAGAATGCAGCCAATACCGTTTATGTATTCGACACCTACAATGCTACTGGTGGCATAGGTACGAGCAACAACGGTACAGTGATTACGTCCATGATTCCACCGATCCAGGCATTCTGGGTACGTGTAGCTTCCGGAGTATCAGGTACTTTAGCTGTTACGAATGCGATGAGGTCACATGAAGGCGTTGTCTCAAACCGCCTGAAAGCACGTTCATTTGAAGAATTATCTCAACAGGTGTTACGTTTGCAGGTAACGAATGGTACCAACAGTGACGAAGCAATTGTATTGTTTAATGCGAATGCAGTTGATGGAATGGATAAATACGATTCTGAAAAGATGACAAACGGTAATGCGTATGTTCCCGAAATCTATACTTTAGCAGGAACCGAACCGGTAGTTATCAATGGCTTGAATAGTGTGAAAACCACTCCTGAATTGTCACTGGGCTTTAATACCGGTGAAGTAAACATCTTTACGATCAAGGCAATTGAAGCGAGCAATTTTGATGCAGATACAAGGATTGTATTGAAGGATAAACAGTTGAATGTAGAAAAGGAACTTAAGGTCGGTGATGACTATAGTTTCAGTTCAAATGCAACCAATACTTCAACACGTTTCAGCATTCTGTTTAAATCAGCTTCGATAACCACCGGAAAGATCAATACTGAAGGTAATGGAAGTGAATCCATGTTCATTTACAGGAACCAGAATAACAGGATTACAATTAACCGCAGCGATGCAATAGGTGAAGGAACAGTAACAGTTTGTAATGCCATCGGTCAGAAACTGGTGAACATGTCAACTACCGGAACTCTCACCGTAGTTAACCAACGGTTGTTGCCTGGTGTTTACCTGGTTACAGTTGATGTACAAGGCAAGAGCACAACGAAGAAGATAACACTTTATTAATAATTAGTTATTAATATTGAAAGTTTAAGTTTCAACCCATAAGTCCAACTCCGCAAGGAGTTGGCCGGGTAAACTAACTTTGAATTTGATTCGTTGGAACAACTTCGATAATTCTAACAGAGTAAAAAGTAGAAGTTGTACTCTTAATGCCGCAATACTTCTTCCTGGTTATCCTGGAAGGAAAACGGAAAATGAACACTGTTAAAGTCAAACTCTGGAAAAGGGCTGATTTTAATGGTGTTCTTTTATTATCCTAATCGTACTATTCAAAAATTAAGCCCAGTTGACATTCAAACTGCAACAAAGTAATTGGAACAATTAAATGTCCCATTTTGAATTCAGGAGAATAGAACGCGGATTCACACAGATTTGGCGGATGGTACATTCCGGTTTTACGGAATAATAACGGATCTTATTCCACCAAGTTGGAGTTTTAATCCGAAAATAATCTTTGTAATAAATGAATCCGTAAACATCCGCTTGATCAGCGAATTCCGCCAAGTCGGAATGTTCCATCAGCGTTCTATTCTTATAAAAAACAGGACATTATATCCATTCCAGTACTTATAACATCTTCTAATAGCGGTTATTAAATTCAATAATTTCTTTGAGGTTAAACATGTTTCCAAGTTTGATACATCAGGGTTAGAAAAAACCGGAAAATATTCAGGTGAAAGAATACTCTTAGTCATTTGATCTTTTCGGATTCCTCTTCCACTGAACATTAAAACAATACCATTATTCGAGGGGAAGTACTACTCTTTTTGGATGAGATCCAATACTTATTTTTACCTAGTCAATATACGTATTTTTCCCTTCTCTTTTCATACTAACTTCCGAGGAAAACAATACATTAATGTTGTATTTTCGCATACTTTATAAGTAAACTCAGCGAATAAAACCAATAATAATCTCACTACCTAATGAAAAAACCAGATATTATCATTGTAGATGATCACCAGATTTTTAGAAAAGGAATAAAATCCATCATAACCATTGAAAATATTGCAAATGTGATAGGGGAAGCCTCCACGGGTGAGGAGTTCTTAGATCTTCTTATTCACATAAAGCCGGACCTGGTATTACTGGATATTGACATGCCCCATATGAACGGATTGGAAGCGACTGAAAAAGCCCTTGAATTATATCCCGATTTAAAAATAATGGCTTTTACCATGTTTGGGGATGAAGAGTATTTCATCCGGATGATAGAACTGGGTGCCATGGGTTATATGCTTAAGTCAAGCGATATGAGTGAACTTGAAAAAGCCATTCATCACATCATGAAGGGGGAGAAGTATTTTTCCAACCATCAGTTCAAAAGAAACAGCAGCCATCTGGGAAATAAAGAAATAAAGAAAATATATGAGAATCATAGCCATTCTCATAAGAGCAATGGAACCGGAGATTTATTTCCACCCTGGTTTTAGGCATTCCCGTATAAACTTTCGAATACACTGGTTTGCATTTCCTTGTTGGTAAGGCAAATGTCCCATAATAGCTATAGTATGAAAAAACTATACTTGCTCGTCGTATTCATCCTTTTTCATTTCACATTGCTACATGGACAGGTTTCAGGGGATTTCCGATCAAAGGCAGGCGATTCGGGACTCTGGAATGATTGTAATGCCTGGGAGACTTACAACGGGAGTTTGTGGGTGGATGCGCTAACTGGACAACGCCAGCAGATAGATTTACCAGAAAGTGATCAAATCAATTTCTCTACAATTGCTCATGCCCAAGGGCACACAGTAGGGCATTTAAATCCTACTATAACAATTTCAACTGATTCATCGAAAGACTCAAATTTTATATCAACCCAACAGGCAAAAGCAATAAAAGAAATAACTGTAGATTTTCCTGATACAATTAAAATTGGTCCAGGATTAGATTATCCTTCATTAACCGGAAATGGTGGTTTGTTTCAAAAATTAAACACTCCAGGAATAGTTGTGAATAAAAATCTGATAGTAATTATTACAGTTGACCTGACTGAAGATGGAACTAACGCAATTAATGCATGGACAAATGGGACTGGAGGTCCGTTTACTATTACGATAAATCCAGCGGGAAAGAGAAAAATTACGTTTGAAGGTGTATATAATAATTATAAGCTTTGTATTAAATTAGACGGAACAAAAGGATTTACTATCGATGGATTAGATGATGGTGTAAACAACTTATCAATGATAAGGGCAGGTGGTGCAAGTAGTGCCGGAGTAATAGAGTTTAGAAATGGTGCTTCCAATAATAAAATTACCAGAACGTCTATATTTGGAAATAATTCTACAAACTGTCCATACGTTATAACGTTAGTAAACTCGGCATCTATTCCTCTTAAAAATAATGTCATTAGTTTCTGTTTGATATCCTCTGCCAATACAAATTTCCCAACAAATCAAGGCGTTTTATTAACAGGAAATGCTCTTACTGCTAATGGTACTGTCATTGACCATAATATATTTGCTAATTTTAGCATTTGTGCCATTCACCAGGATAATGGAACTTTTACTAATACGACTATATCAAACAATGAAATTTACAATACAATTGCAGTCAGTTCCGGAAATAATTATACAGGGATAAATCTAACTAATAATTTAGGAACTAGCAATATATTTAACAATAAAATTCACGATATTAAATGTAGTTCAGGAACTACGAATAACACAGGAATTTCTGCTATTTATTGTTTGACTTCAGGGAATGATATTTTAAATATTTATAATAACTTGATTTATTTGGATGTAACCGGAACTCAGACAGGGTTAGGAATAAATGGCATTAAATTAAATAATATTGGTAGAGTCAATTTGTATTATAATACTGTTGGAATTGGTGGAACAGGTATAATTGCAAATAATAGTTATTGTATTAATAATGAAAATAATGGCAATTTAAACGAAGCTAATAATATTGTTTATAATGTAAGATCAAGCACCGCCGGAACAGGAAAACATTACGGAATTTATAATAAAGGAACCGTCATATCTAATAATAATGATCTGTTTGTAACAGGAAGTGGCGGTTATGTTGGTTATCAGACAACTGATCAAAAGACGTTGGGTGATTTGCGTACAGCTAGCGGTCAGGATGCTAATTCAATTAGTGTTGATCCTCAGTTTACTTCCACTACTAATTCTAATTATGTACCCTTAAATTCAGCACTTAATATTGGCACCCCCATTTCAGGAATTACAACTGACATTAATGGCATTTTGCGCGATGTTATTTCTCCAACAGTAGGCGCTTATGAAATACCATGTAATAATCCAACAACCGCTGGCACAATTGCCTCTGATCAAACCGTGTGGGATAATGAAATGCCTGCATTAATTACCAGTTCAACACCGGCAAGTGGATACTCTGGAGAAGTAGAATACAAATGGCAAAGTTCGGTGTCTCCATTTAATGTCTGGGTTGAAATTCCGAACAGCAATGCATTAACTTACCAACCCGCTAAAATTACTGAGATAACGCTTTTTAAAAGGTTAGCCAGAGCAGAATGCAAGAAATCATGGGTAGGTGCACCAGAGTCAAATGTTGTAACGATTACTTGTAGTACCAATAAATGGAAAGGAACAATTGACTCAGATTGGGGTAACCCTGAAAATTGGACTCGACATTTAGTCCCCGCTGAAGATACTGATATTATCTTTGAAGACCAGCCGACACATAATTGTCAGTTGGATCAGGACCGTTCAGTAAATAATGTAACTATTAGTACAGGCGGACAATTGATAATTCCGGTTGGTAAACTGCTACAGGTAAATGGTAAAATTATAAACCTTGCTGGACCAACTGGCCTCGTAATAAAAGCAAGTCCAGCCGGTGAAGTTGCAAACGGGTCATTAATTTTTCACAATGATCCGACACTTGATCCTGCTGTGCAAGCCACTGTAGAAATGTACACGAAAGCTTCCCGGGTAAGTGGTTCCTATCGGTGGCAGTTTTTTGGAATTCCTGTTAAATCCATACCAGCTAATCCTACTTTCGCCGGGTCGTATGTCCGCGAAATGCATGAAAATGTTAGCGGGTCGGCAGGTCATTGGGTGCAATTGCAGAATGAGTCAGTGTTGTCTTCCTTTACAGGATATGAGATAACCCAGGATTCAGCAAAGATAATTCGTTTTGAGGGAGAATTGGAAAATCGAAATTTTGGTTCGGTAGAATTATCAGTTACTCCAGGAGCAACCTATCAAGGTGAACATTTGATAGCAAACCCTTATACGGCGGCTGTAGCAATAAAAAATCCAACAATACCTGCCAATTCACTCACTTTTGGTGAAGGACTGGATAAAACTGTTTACCTGTACAATACAGGTTCGAAAGATGATTGGTCTAACAATGGGTCAAATGGAGGCGGTGATTCCAATGCACCAGGTCAATACCTGGCCGTACCTCAAGAAAATGCAGGAAGTGATAGTTTGCCTGCTTCAATCCCTTCCATGCAGGCATTCCTGGTCATGGTGAATACGCACGGACCTACTGCCACCGTTACAATTCCTTATAGTTCAACGGGGACAATTTTAAAAAATACAACAATACAACGTGCACCCGGAGTTGAGAAAGTTTATACCCGAATTGACGTCACCGGACCAAACTCGGGTGACCGAATGTGGCTTTTTACTGTTCCAACCTGTACCCGTGGTTTTGATAATGGCTGGGATGGATATAAGCTGATGGGATCAGCCCTAATGCCCCAGATTTATGCCTCGGAGACGGATGCAGACTATCAGGTGAATTCCATAGAGGACATAAATGGTACTTATCTTGGATTTGTAGCAGGGGCGGATACTGCCTACACTCTTAAATTTACACACCACAATACAACTACCCTATACCGTGAAATTTATTTATTGGACTTAATTGAAAATAAAACGATAGACATAACAGCAAACAAATCACAGTATTCATTTCTTGTGAAATCAGGTCCGGCAGTTGAAAGGCGTTTTAAAATTATTGCAACCCCTGCAAATCCTGAGATATCAACTGATATAAAGTCAACTAAAGAAGTGCTTCTTTCATTGGTTGTTTTCAGTACCCAAAATACGATCGTTGTCAAAAATCATAGTAACCTGAACGGAAATTTGTATTTATATGATTTGACAGGTCATTGTATTGGAAAAATGCAATTTGATGCCAATGTAATCACAGCTCTACCAATACACTTGCCGGTTGGGTGTTATATTGCAAAAGCAGTTACTTCGTTGCAGGAAGTCTCAACCAACTTACTAATTCATAATTGACAAAACCGTATGTCCAAAATGTGAACATCTAATTTTCTAAATATTACTTCAGAAAATAGAGAAATGAACCCCACATACAATAAATCGGATTCAATGGAGTAATACAATTTAAGATGTAAATAATGTAAATTTTGGATTATTGTCTTTTAAATAAATCATAAATCGATTGATCACTTTTGTAATCAATGACAAATTATGATATAACGATTTAATTTGCGGGTTAGTTCCTGTCATCCTTTAGGATGACAGGAACTAATTTTTAATACCTAGCATAATTACGACTTATATTGTGGTAATTACTACTTTTTAATTATAGGTTAAATATATATTAATGGTAAATTTACAGCATTAAAATCCCTTGAAAGACTTAAATAATACAGGGTTTAGTAAATAAGAAAATATCCAAAATGAATTTTATTTTTAACATGTTGATTTTCACTAGACATAAAATTTACAACATACATTCATACTTTTAATATTTTAATTATGAAAAAGTTTTACATCTTACTCGCTTTCTTATTCTTTATTTTTTTTAATGTTCTAGGACAGGTAACTGGTGATTTTCGTTCAAAGACAGGTGGAACAGGTAACTGGAATGATTTTAATGCTTGGGAAACTTATAACGGTACTTCGTGGATTGCAGCCTCTACAGGTCAATTACCAACTGCAACCAGTACAACAGAAATAAAAGCCGGGGATGCTATGGTTGTTAATGCATCCGGATTACTTTCTGGGAATTTGAATGTAAACGGTTCATTGTCTTATCATACAACCACTGTCAGCTCATTGACAGTGAGTGGAAGTGTAAACATAGGAATAACAGGTAGTTTTACTTCACCGGCATCGGGTACAGTGCTGACCCATGCTCTCAATATTGGAGGGTCTACAGCAGCCGGTGTTGGCGGTAACCTTGTGGTAAATGGTGTTTTCAATATGAATGCATTTCCAACTGCAGGAGTAGTCGTAACATTTTTCGGAAGTTCAAACAATACAATTTCAGGATCAGGAACGACTATCAACTTTTACTCCATTGTTGTAAATAAAGGAACATCAAATGCTTCAATTCTTGAAGCTACCAGTATTATTTCCTGTTCGGATGCAACTTCTGCAGTTGGTTTGCGATTGTCAGTTACAATAGGTACGTTTAAGCTTTCCAGTGCATCAACCTTGAAACCCTTTTATGGCAGTGTGCAGCCTACACAGGCTGTAAATGCAAGACTCTGGATGAATAATGCCTCTGCCACAATTCAGGGTGTAGGAGCTGGTACGGCTAGCGGACCCTCTGGAACTTTAACCTTTGGTGGAATGCTTCAAATAGATGCAGGAACTTTGTCGTATGGAAATGGCGCGAGCACCATTAGTGTTTTTGGGAATTACACGATTGGAGGAGCAAATTCAACTTTAAATGTTTATGGAAGCTTCACTTCAGGAAGCGCAACAATCGGAACGATTACAGCCGGTAATATTAATATTTATGGACAATTAGGTGCTAATTACGCTCCTACAACTTATTTTTCGCAAGGCGGTCTCTTTCAATTTGGAGGCAGTGCACTTAATTTTACTGGGGGGACATTGACTATTGTTGATCCAACTCTAGCTGTAACTTCAGGTTTGAATTATGCTCCATTTTCATTTTATATAAGTGGTGGAACAAATAATTTTGCTGGAAGTACAATAAGATTTGGTAATGGAATAAGTGATTTGGAGGGAGGGAGTGGATTTGTAGTCTCTCCGGGTGGTGCTGCTTTAGGAACTGTGATTATAAATAATTCCCCTTCTTCAATAAAGACAACTCGTAATGTAACTTTATTGGCAAATACAAATATTGCTGGAAATTTAACTATCAATAGTGGTGTTGCAAATAAAATGTTATTAGGTGCTTATGCACTTACTTTAGGTGGAAACCTGACTAATGGTGGTACGATTACGAGTAATAATGTATCAACCAATATGTTGACATTTAATGGGGCTGTACAACAAATTATAACAAATACGGGTACATTCTTAAATAATATTCCTAATCTTACAATTAACAACTCCTCATTAACGACGCCTTCTGTCGATATCCAAGTACCTTTAACTGTATCCACAGCTCTAAATTTAACAAAGGGGCAATTGGGTTCTTCAAATGCATCGGTATTGACTTTAGGTAATTCTGTTGTCTCTACAACTTTCACAATGACACGTAATGGAGGTACACTTGCATCATTACCTACTTTTGCTTTAAGCGGAGTTACCTATAATGCTATTTATAATGCACCAACTGTACCAGGAATTACAACTACAGGTTTTGAATTACCAGTATCAACAAACCTCGGAACCTTTACAGTCAATAATACAAGTGGTGTAATTCTTGATAAAACTGTTAATTGTACGACATTATCATTAACTGCCGGAATATTGACTGCTACCAGTTCAAATTCAATCGTTGTAACAGGGCCATTGACAACCAGTATTACGGGTGGTAGTTCCACTTCATATGTTAATGGACCTTTGACACGAACAATCCCTAATAACGCTGTCGCCGCCAATTATAAGTATCAAATTGGTAAAACTTCATATAGGCTTTTTGAGTTTTCAAGCCTGACTACTGGTGGTACAGGTACAGGAACGATAACATTAGAAGCATTTGATGCCGGACCTTATAGCGGAACAGCAGGAACAGGATTATCATCAATAAATACAGATAAGTACTGGACATTAACAGGTGCTTTAGGATTGGTTACAATTTCGTCTTCGAATATAAAACTTGCTGATACTGGTTTACTTTCCTATAATAGAGTGGGTCAATCAAATAATGTTACCGGGACATATAATAATATCGGAGGTACGGTTACTGGAGGAACATCCGTTGTTTCTGTGAATCCGATCGACTATTCGGTTATAGGAACAGGTACTAATTTCAGGATCGGATCTGCCACCGGTATTTCTGCAGGAACGTATGCTATCGGCCCGCAAGCTTCATATGAAGGATATGCCGGGGCATATCCAACCATAGCTGCAGCTGTCACGGCAATTACAGCAGTTCCGTTATCAGGTAATGTAATTTTTGAATTCCAGCCTGATTACGTACCAACAATTGAAACATATCCCATTGCTTTAAGTTCAGTAATTATGAGTAATGCAGCTGCAACTGTAACATTCAGGCCAGCTTTAGGCGTTTCTAACATAATTAATTTTTCCGGCACAACTTCTATAATAACTAATTCAGGTGCTGATTATATAATTTTCGACGGTAGAAATGGCGGTACAGGAACAAATAAATACTTCCAGTTTACGAGCAGTTCATTAACTACATCGACGATTGTTTTGTCGGGTGATGCTCAATATAATAAGATTTTATATTCAATTATAAAAGGTTCAAACAGTACTGCTACAACCGGTAGTATTGTAGCTATTAATACCCCTACTACAGGTAATAATTTCTATACTATTGATCATTGTAATTTTGATGCATCCAGTTCAGCGAATAATTGTTTGTATTCTACCGGAGTTGCCACCGATGCTACCATCACCAATAATAATTTCTATGATTTTAGAAATGGTGGAGCAATAAATCTGGCAAGTGGAAGCAATAATGCATTAATAGATAACAACAATATCTATCAAACAACGACTAATATTGGTTTAATTGGTACTACTTCGGGCATTATAGTTACAGGTGGAAACAATGTCAGGATCAGCAATAATAATATTGGTGGTAGCGGACCAGCATTGGCAGGTACCTGGACTGTTTCAGCAACAACACCTGCGGCATATAATTTTACAGGTATAAACGCCACGTCTTTGGCAACAATCAGTAAGATTTACAATAATAAAATTCAGAATTTTGACTGGAAATCTACACCGGCAACCTGGACTGGTATAAATGCTTCGGGTGAAGTGAATATTGGGACAGATGGAGCTAATTTTGTTGGAAGCAATACCGGTAACGACATTATTAAAGTTACCTATTTTACTACAAATGGCAATTCTCAAATTAATGGGATAAATGCAGGTACAGGCACTACGGTGAATATTGAGAATAATAATATAGGTTCAATTACTACTGTATTAAGTGGAGTTACCGGAGTTGGTTCAAGTTTTACTGGAATAAGTAGTAACGCAACAACATTAAATATCAAAAATAATATTATTGGAAGTACAACTACTCTCAAAAGTATAAATGCAGCAAATCAATCAACTACCGGAAGTACCCAGAATATCTACGGAATTGTAGCCGGTGGTACAACAAATACTGTTACAGGAAATACAATTGCAAATATGTACAGTGATATGACTTTTTCTTCAACAAGTGCAGGCATGATTAGAGGAATTAAAATAACAGGAGGTAATTATTATTTAATATCATCCAACAGTATTTATTCACTTTCAACTCCACAACCAATGTCAGGTGCATTATCAGGAGGAACTTCCTATCATAATATAGTAGGTATAGATATTTATGCTTCGAATAACACGAGTTTGTGTAATATAACGGGTAATTCAATTTATGATTTGGCAAATACTTCGGCATCAGCATCAATAAATGTATTGGGAATCTATTGCCAGACATCACCAAGTTATGGGGCAATATTTGACAAAAACTACATACATAGTTTTTCAACAGCTTCCAATACTGCTGTTCAGACAGGTATTCATCTTAATTACGGAGGACCATGTACTATTCAGAATAATGTCATTCGATTGGGAATAGACAAAGCCGGTAATTCAATAACAAGTACCGCTCAAATTAATGGAATTGTTAAAGCTTCTGGCTATTTATGTAACATTTACTTTAATACTATCTACATTGGTGGTTCAGGAGTTGTAGCCGGAACAGTCAAAACCTATGCATTTAACCTAACATTGCATGCCACTGAAGATATCCGCAATAACATCTTTATAAATGCACGTACCAATGCAATTGCAAATCAATTGAACTATGCTGTTTCACTATCAGGCACATTAACTTCCGGGTTTAGCAGTGACTATAATATTTACTATGTAAGCAGTACAGATGGTAAATTAGCTCTTGTTAGCAACGTAGATAAACTTTCATTAAGTGCACTACAAAGTGCACTACCCGGAAACGATATTCATACAGGATTTGGTGACCCATTATTAGTAAATCCAACAGCAGCTTTGGTACCAATGGATTTGAAGCTATCAAATCTTTCACCGGCAGAAGGAACAGGAACAACAATTGGTACTGTAACCGATGACATTAATGGTGTTTTGAGAGCTTCAAATACACCAACTGATATGGGTGCCTATGCAGTTAATGTTACACCCCCAACAATTGCGCAGGATATTTTCTCACCTGCAATTTCTTATCTTACAATGGGAAATGGAAGTTCAATTATCAATAGATTGACATCTGCCAATTTTGCTGCAATCACAGATAATATTAATGGAATAAATGTTACATCCGGAACCAGACCCAGACTTTATTACAAACTATCTACTAATGCCTCCGCTTTCGTAGGCAATACCCCCGCTGATAATGGTTGGAAATGGGTAGAAGCTTCAGGATCAACAACTCCATTTAATTTTAATATCGATTATAGTTTATTGTACGGCGGGCCGGTAGCTATCGGGAGTATTATTCAATATTTTGTTGTAGCACAAAATTCTGCATCAACAGCAATAGTCTCATTTAATCCGTCAATTGGTGCTTCAGGAACTTCAGTTGCTACAGTATTAACTGCACCAACTACACCTAACAGTTATACAATAGTACCTTCATTTCCGATTGCTGTAAATGTTGGAACAGGGCAAACTTATACTACATTAACAGGTGCAGGAGGTTACTTTGCAGCGATTAATGCAGGTACTATTAGTGCAAATACAGTTGCAACCATTACTTCGGATATTTCTGAACCGGGAACAACTTCCCTGAATTTAGTAAATGAGGAAGGTCCTAATGCAGGAACTTTAACTCTGACTGTTCAATCGGATGGTACTCCTCATGTCATTTCAGGCACTGCTGTTACAGCAAGTTCACCCATGATTTCGATTACAGGAGCAAAACGATTGATAATTGATGGTGGTTACACTAAACTACTTACATTCAGGAACACTAACTTAACACCGGCTAGTACCGGTCCGGTAATTCAGTTTAGTAACAATTCACAAAACTGTATGGTCCAAAACTGTATAATTGAAAGTAATTCTACTTCCACATCAACAGGAGCTTTAAATATTGGAAGCGGAGCAAATAGTGTTTCAATAAGTCAAAATGATATCCGAGATGCCAGGGGAGGAACAACAGGTTCACCTACTAACGGAATTTTTTCTAATAATAATATTGCAAATACTTTAAGCATCACTAATAATAATATCTATAATCAGAAAAATGCAACTTCTTATGGCATTTATCTGAATAGTGTTGCGAATGGTTGTATTGTTACCGGAAATAGTTTATATATGGAAAATGGATTCATTGCAGCAGGCCCCTATACCGGCATTTTTCTGCAAAATTCATATAACCACTTAGTTTCCGGAAATTATATCGGAGGTTCTGCTCCGTTATGTGGTGGATCAGTTCCGTTTACTAATTCAGGAGCAGCCGTTTTTACAGGGATTTATTTATACTTAACATCAACACAAACTTCAACGATTCAGGGAAATACAATTCAAAATATCAGTATGACGAATACCGGCAATCCGACTTTTTATGGAATTAATAATACTATGTATGGAGCAGTTAATTTAATTGGAAATGTTATAGGAAGTGTCACAACTGCCAATTCTATCCAGATAGCCGGAACAGGAGTATCGGCTGGAATTAATCAAACCTATGGTTATGTACTTAATCCGTGCAGATTGGATAATAATACGATAGCCAATATTACATTGACAAATGCAACAGGATCACCGGTTTTTTATGGAATGAAAACGTATAGTAATTGGGTTAGAAAAAATTCAATTTATAATATCGGTACTTCAGCAAATATAGGGGTGACTATTTATGGAATTTATAATTCTTTTAATAATGCAAATTCATTTACGAATGAATTTTCAAATAATGTGATTTCTTTAAATGGAGGGGCTTCAACGACTCCAACTATCTATGGATTCTATGAAAGTTCAACATATGGAACAACGGGATTTTACTATAACTCGATTAATTTAAATGGTACTGCCTCAGGTACTGCGCCGTCTTATGCTTTCTATCGGAGTGCAGCAGGGATTTATAATTTCAACGATAATATTCTGGTCAATTCAAGAACAGGTGGCACCGGTATACATTATGCCATTTATTCTGTACCGACAACTTTATTTACATCGAATTATAATGACTTTTATGTATCCGGAACAACTTTAGGACATTGGGGTGCAGCTGGTATTCCACAAGATAAAGCAGATATTATTGCCTGGAGAACAGCTACTGGACAAGATGCAAATTCTATCAGTTCAGATCCTCAATTTACTGCTTCAACTAATTTACAACCATTTGCGACTTCACCAGTATTAGGAATTGGTATACCTGTTGCAAGTGTTACAACAGATATTGTGAATAATACTCGTAGTTTAGCTGCAACATCATTAGGAGCTTATGAAGTTTCTAGTAATAAAGCTCTTACATTGAAAGTATTCTTGCAGGGGTTGTATAATACGACCAACAGCAATATGAACCAATGCCAGGACTATGTAAATGCGGTTCCGGTTAATAAATTTACCGGAACGATAGCAGATACTATTACTGTTGAATTGCATGACGCAGTCACTTATTCCACCATTGTGTACAGGGCAACAGGCATTGAACTGAACCAAAATGGAACATGTAACAGTACAGGTTTGGCTTATGTTAATTTGCCTGGAACTTACACAGGTAGTTATTACATTACCATTAAAACGAGAAATCACCTTGAAACGACAAGTGCTGCACCTGTATCATTTGCAACTAATGCAGTAGATTATAACTTTACAGATGTTGCAGCCAAAGCATTTGGAAGTAATATGATATTGTTAAATGCAAATGTGTATGGACTGTATGCAGGTGATGTGAATAAGCTTGGAGCAGTAAATTTATTTAATTTATCTGCAATAAATAGTTCCGCAATACAGCAATCAACCGGATATTTGAACACTGACATTAATGGAGATGGAATTGTAAATTTACTTGATTTATCAAAAGTAAACACCAATGTCATATCTCAGATTTCAAAATTAAATCCATAATTAAATATCCAGAAATTAAAAATATAATTTACAGTTTAAAAAAATAAAAACATGAAAAAGAAATTTATTTTTACGCTCTTAGTTTTAATGTTTGGGCTTTTCTCACCAAATTTATTTGCAGTCCGTTCTTACAAAATGGAGCTTAAAAACATTGTACAAATAAATGAAAACGAACTGCGTTTTGATGTCTATTTAACGAACACCTCGTCAACTCCTGCTGCAGACTTTATTGCAATAAGTGGGATTCAACTACAGGTAACATTTAACAATTTAATGTTAAATGGAGGCAGGTTGAATGGCATTGGTTCACTAAGTTATGTTACTGGTACTTCTGATTTAGATCCTGTTTCAACCAAGATTTTTCCGACTGGAGGAGCTGTTTCAGTAAATAATCAAGCTAATCCAGCATTGCAGACTACTATTCAGTTTGTAGCTGGTGGAACGATTCAACCAGGAGAATACATGCCTTATATAGCAGATAATAAACCAGTTCGAATTGGTACATTCAAAGCCAGGGTGATGTCTACACCGCCAAAACTGACAAATTATGCAAGCGTATTGCCGAATTTACAATTACATGCTTCGGGTTGTATATTGCTTTGGACTTATGTCGATTTTAACTTATTTGGAGATTTGAAATATACACGTAGTTCAGATCCAGTTGATTATGTAATAACAAACCAGACTCTTGTTTCTCCTTCACTCTCAGATAGATCTTTAGGTGCAAACAGAGGATTATACAGTTCTGCTTATACAGGTACAGGCAATTATAGTGCTGCAGCTAATTGGAATACCTCACTTGATCCAACTGATCCAAGTTATCATGTTGTTCCAACCAATACTACGGCTAATATCTCTATCGGTAAATTATCCACAGCTTCAATTCCGGTAGCAGTATTAGGTGCTTGTTCAGTAGATGCCAGTAAAACTGTAAATGATTTAACAATAAATGCAGGATCTCAACTAACACTAAACGTTGGTAGCACAGTTACAGCTACAAATGTTGATCTCTTTAGCAATGCTGCAAATGGCACAGGAACCTTTGTTGACATGAATTCATCAGGAGGATTAACCGTTAGTGGGGCATCAAGTGTACAGCAATACCTTCCAATGGGCAGAAACTGGTATATTTCCAGTCCAGTCGCCTCTGCACCAACGAGTATTGTAACGGGAACAACCAGTAACAAACTTTGGAATTATACAGAAGCAAATAACGGAACAACTTTATTATGGAATACGATTTCAGGTACTGGTAATTTTGGAGTCACAACAGGGTATATTGCGTATATGGCTGCAAGCGGGAACCTTATATTTAATGGAGCATTAAATACAGGTGCAATAACAACGCCAACCTTAACTCGTACCATAGGGGCACTTTCCAGCGGTTATAACCTGGTAGGGAACCCATTTCCATCTTTTCTAAACTGGATATCAGCTGTTGCTTCAACAAATACAGGAACTACCAATATGGAACCAACCATGTGGTACCGTACTAAAAATCCAAATTCAACATATGTTTTTGATACCTTTATTGCAAATGGTTCTGGTGGAGGAGTAGGTACTTCCAATTTCAGTGGAGGAACTACCGCAGTAACTTGTTTCATTCCACCAATGCAGGCATTTTGGGTAAGAATTGTACCAGGTCAATCTACCGGAACACTTGCTTTTGATAACAGCATGCGTTCACATCAGGATCAAATTTTGACAACAAACCGGTTAAGATCACCCGGAGTAGTCAATATAAGCCAACCCTTGTTACGTTTACAGGTATCGAACGGAGTAAATAGTGATGAAGCCATCGTATATTTCAACGCCAATGCGTCAGACGGTTTTGATCGTTTTGATGCTGAAAAAATGTCGAATAATAATGATGAAATTCCTGAGATTTATACCCTGGCAGGCGACGAAAAGGTTGTCATCAATGGGTTGAAAAGTGTCTACCCTGAAGAAGAGTTGTTATTGGGCTTTAACACACGAAAAGAAAACACATTCTCAATAAAGTTAACAGAGATAAGCAACTTTGATGAGTATACAAAAATTATATTGAAGGACAAACTGTTGAATACAGAACAAGAACTTTCAAGTGATAACAGTTATAGTTTTACTTCGGGAGTAATCGACAATGCTAACCGTTTCAGCCTTGTGTTTAAATCGAATTCGATTACCACCGGATTAAATTATCATAAAGTTGGAAGTGAATCAATATTCATTTATAAGAACCATAATGGACAGATTACAGTAAGCAGGAATGATGCCATTGGAGAAGGAACAGTTGATGTATGCAATGCAGCAGGGCAAGTCTTGGTGAACAAATCAACAACAGGATCAGTGACAGTGATTGAAACGAATTTAATGCCCGGAGTTTATTTTGTAAAAGTAACTTTAGCAGGAAAGAACACAACAAAAAAA
Organism: Paludibacter sp.; assembly: GCA_028710415.1. Lineage (GTDB taxonomy): Bacteria > Bacteroidota > Bacteroidia > Bacteroidales > Paludibacteraceae > Paludibacter. Next base: position 335,330 of record JAQTUE010000002.1, read on the forward strand.
GTAATAATCAACTAACTCATATAATGATATGAAGATAATACATAAAACAAAGCGGGTATATTCATCTCCTGAAATAGAACATGTGAAACTGGACAATGACATTTCATTGATACTGGAATCGGATCCACCAAATGGTCCAAACGAAACAAATAATACTCCTGAGTATTTTAAAAACGATCCGTTTAAGTCTATTCTGGCATAAAGAAAATAATTTTAAAACCACTGAGCAATCGGTGGTTTTTTTTAATTATTATAGAAATGCAATCTGAAATCATGCAATATGCGAATATAATAATTAAGATAAGTACTGGAATGGATATAATGTCCTGTTTCTTATATGAATAGAACACTGATTTTCGCTGATCAAACGAATGTTTACTGATTCATTTATTAGAAAGATTATTTTCGGATTAAAACTCCAACAAGTTGGAGTTGAACAATATAGAAAAATCGATTCCAACTTGTTGGAATAAGATCCATTATTATTCCGTAAAACCGGAATATGCCATCCGCCAAATCTGCTTGTATCCGCGTTCTATTCTCCTGAATTCAAAATGGGACATTTAATTGTTCCAATTACTTAATTGATTTCAAATTATTTATAACTTCAGTCCACCTTCTATAACAATGAAATTATAGAGAAAATAAATAGTCTTTGAAAAATTGAATTATTAGCCTGGAGACTTTAAAATAGAGATTCCCATCAATTAAAAATTTTTGATATTCTGTTGTTGGGATTTTTTTGATATTGAAGAATCTTATATAAAAATAATAGCAATAAAAAGATAATAATCATTCTTTAGGATGATAACTACTACAACTTTAGTAGTAGAAAATTACGACTTTTAATACCATTATTTACTTCATATTGTCTACAATAAAAGAAATCAGATTTAATAATTTTACATGGATAAATTTATAAGAAGAATAAATTTGATATGATTTCATGATCAACAATATAATGATTTTCATTATGGTTTAATTAATAGATAATATATAATTATGAAAAAAAAATTGGAAATTCAGTTACCCTGTTTTAATAAAGGATTTATAGTATTAATAATCTTACTATTTATAACCATGACAGGGTTTTCACAAAATGTTAGTATTAGTCCTGCCGGAGCATTGCCGGCAAATCCTGCTGCCGGGCTGGATGTAAACTTTACCACCCAGGGATTACTTGTACCGCGTGTTGCTTTGACTGCGAGTACAAGTTTTTTACCACTGGCTGCCCACGTCGCCGGAATGATTGTCTATAATACGGTAAGTGTTGCAGATGTTGTTCCAGGTTTATATTATAATAATGGTGCCAAATGGATTCCTGTATTTCCAAAAGCAACCACCACCGGTGATATGTTATATTGGGATGGTGCTACCTGGAAATCAATACCTATAGGACAGCCGGGTCAAAAACTTCAACTTGTAGCTGGAGTGCCTACCTGGGTAAATTGATTGAAGTATATTATCAATGAATTTACTACTTAAGATAAAATAACTATAACTTGTCAACATTAAAAAATACAAATAGAATGAAAATGAATACTCAGCCTTCAGCAAACAGACTTCGTAAGATGTTTTATAGTCTGTTGATTTTAATTTCTGTTTCATTATCCATGTTTTCACAAAATGTAGGGATTAATGCTACAGGTGCACAACCAAATCCTTCAGCGGGTTTGGATGTGGATTTTATGAATATGGGCCTCTTAATCCCCAGAGTCGCACTTACCGGAACAACAAGTGCTGCACCATTAACTGCAAAAGTAGCCGGGATGATTGTGTATAATACTGCTACTGTTGCCGATGTTACTCCTGGTTTTTATTATAATGATGGTGCAAACTGGATTGCCGGTTATCCCGGAGGAAGCACAATTGGCGATATGCTTTATTGGAATGGAACTGCCTGGGTGAAAATACCGGTAGGAACATCTGGGCAATATTTACAAGTTTCCAGTTCAAATATTCCGGTATGGGGTGGAGGTGCAATTAATTCATCACTATCGACAACAGCCGCAAGTGCCATAACAGCTATCACTGCTACGAGTGGGGGTAACATTACCAATGATGGAGGATCACCGGTTCTTGCACGTGGTGTCTGTTGGAGTACAACTATCAGTCCTACAATTGCAAATTCAAAAACAACAGATGGTACTGGAATGGGAATTTATGTCAGCAGTTTAACCGGACTTCTATCCGGAACCACATACCATGTAAGAGCATATTCCATGAATAGTACAGTGATAAATTATGGAAATGAAATTACATTTACAACTTTAGCCAGTGCGCCAACAGTGGCTGCAACAACTGCGGCAAGTTTGATAACCAGCAATACTGCCAATACAGGTGGGAATGTGACCGCTGATGGTGGATCGCCTATTCTTGAAAGAGGGGTATGTTATGCAACAACCAGTTCGCCTACCATTCTGAATAGTAAAGTGATTGATAGTAATCCGGGAGTTGGTTCGTATGTCAGTAACCTGAGTGGTTTAACAGGAGGTACACTTTATTATGTCAGGGCTTATGCTACAACCAGTATCGGTACGACTTACGGTACTCAAATCTCATTTACAACAGCAGTAGCACCACCATCTCTGTTTACTGTTGCAGCAACAAACATTACCGGTGCATCAGCAGTTTCCGGAGCAAGTATGAATTGGAATGGAGCAGGTTATTCAAATTATCAATATTATGGAGTCTGCTATTCAACAGTTCCAAATGCTGCAACTCCTACTTATGTTAATACAAATTCTAGTAACTTCGCTGTAAACCCACTTATTAACATTGCTCCCTGGGTAACTAATATAACAGGTTTGACTTCAAATACAACCTATTACATACGATCGTTTCTCTATGTTTATAAAGCCGGGTGGAGTTATGTTTATGGTAATGAATTAAGTTTCACCACCACTTCACCAACTGCACCTATTGTAGGATTACCAACTGCACCAACCGTTATTTCAGCAAATGCAGCAAATACTGGTGGCACTATTGTTTCGGATGGTGGATCTGCAATTACAGCAAAAGGAGTATGTTGGGGTTTATCGCCTTCTCCAACATTAGGTGTTGGAAACTTTACCTCAAATGGAACTGGTACTGCAGGTTTTGTGAGCAATATAACCGGTTTAGCCGGCAGCACAACTTATTATGCCAGAACTTACGCCACCAACATCATAGGGACTTCATATGGGGCATCGGATGTCACTTTTACTACCTGGGTACAAGCTCCATATGCACTTGGACAAATATTAAGCTATGGAAGGGTTGGATATGTTGCCCCAAATGGGTCAGGATTTATTGTCAGCCCTGAGATTCCTTCACAGAATGGTTGGGGATGTAATGGTGTAAATGTTACCGGCACAAGTTCTGCTTTAGGGACAGGCCAGACAAATACAGCTGCTATACTTGCATGCTCAGTTGGGACTACTACAGCTGCCAGTGTTGCCAGTTCATATAACGGTGGTGGTTTTAACGATTGGTATTTACCTTCATCGGGGGATTGGGCACAGATTGCTCAAAATTATTACTGGTATGGACTCAATGGGAATAAAATGTATTATACATCTTCACAGTATGGTACAAATTACAATTATGCTGCCGCTTATTTCCATACAGGAAGCCAGGCATACGCATCCGGTTTAAACCGTATACCTAATGCCAATGACCTTTCATTAATGACTGGCATACTTGCAATTCGAAATTTTGTTGCAGCCACATTACCTACAGTTACAACTGCTTCAATCTCTAATATTGGCGGAGGTTCTGCAACTGGTGGAGGAAATGTTACAAATGACGGTGGAGCACCTGTAACTGCTTATGGAGTCTGTTGGAGTACTGCAACAGGACCAAATGTTTCCTTGTCGACAAAAACTGTTGATGGAACAGGTACAGGAGTGTTTGCAAGTTCGATTGCAGGATTAAATCCGGGAACTAAATATTATGTCAGGGCATATGCAACTAACATAAGCGGCACTTCTTATGGTTCGGAAGTTAACTTTACAACCAGTGTAGCCACTGCTCCTGTAATATCAACAGATCCAATAAGCGGAGCAGGAGGAACAGTTGCAACCGGTGGTGGAAATGTTTCAAGCGATGGAGGAGCAGCTATAATTGCCCGTGGAATTTGCTGGAGCACTTCAACAGCACCGACTATTGCACTTTCTACAAAAACTTCGGATGGAACAGGAATAGGAGCTTTTGTAAGCTCACTATCAGGTCTCACTGTTGGTGCAACTTATTATGTAAGAGCTTATGCCACCAATAGCGTTGGCACTACATACGGCAATGAAGTGAACTTTACGCAGCCCGGAGTAGGACTTCCAACAGTTTCAACATTACCGATTACTAATATTTATGCTTCAACAGCTATGAGCGGTGTTGATGTGACTGGTGATGGTGGGTCTGTGGTAACAGCAGCAGGTATTTGCTGGAGTACTACAACCGGTCCGGATATAACTCTACCTACTTCTACTTTTGTAGGTTCAGGGATTGGAACTTTTGCCAGCAATCTCTTTGGTCTTTTGCCAACAACAGTCTATTATGTCAGAGCGTATGCTACAAATGCCAATGGAACAAGTTACGGAGCAGAATTAAGTTTTACTACATCCGCTGCCTCAACGCCAATTGTTGTAACAGATCCAATCACAAACCTTATTGGTGCTTTAGCCGAAGTTGGGGGTACATTGAATAGTGATGGTGGTTCAACACTATCAGCAGTTGGTGTTTGCTGGGGTAATTCTGTCGATCCAACAATTACTTCACATCTCGGCATAACAAATGAGTCTCAATATTTAGGGTCTTTTGCTCCGTTTACATATTTTAGTAATATGAACAATCTTACTATTGGAACGACCTATCATGTCAGGGCTTATGCAACAAATGCCAGTGGAACTTCCTATGGTACTGATGTATCCTTTGTGGCAACAGCAGCAACTCTTGGACAAAATCTTACTGGTGGATTAATTTGGGGATATGTTTTCTCAGTTGATGCAACGGGTTTACATGGTTTGATTGCGGATATGTGGGGATATGGAACATCTGACTGGGGTTGTACTTCAACCGTTACCGGAGCGACCGGAACTGCCATTGGAACAGGAATGACAAATACAACTTCCATTCTAAATGACATTACAACAAATTCGTGTACAAGTGCGAGTCAAATGTTTGCATTTGCATCTGAAATTAGTAAATGGAATGGAACAGATTGGTATTTGCCTTCAAAGGATGAAATGAATCTTTTGTGGACAAATCGGAATGCAGACACTTCGGGAACGCTGGATGCGAATCTTAATAGTGCATTAGTAACCGCACCTTTGTGGAGTTCTTCAGAAGTAAGTGCAACGAATGTATGGAACTTTGATGGAACATCATGGCTGAATACCGGGTTAAAAACCGCTCAAAACATTGTTTGGCCAATCCGTTCATTCTAACATGGGATTGAAAGTGATAATTTTTAATTCTTGAAATTGCTTCAAATCCATAAAACAAAGCACAATGAAAAAATACATTATAAGCTCAATACTGTTGTTATTATGTTCCTGTCTGTTTGCACAGGGAATATATAACAATGGCGCCAGGATTGCTGTTGGCATAGGCTCTTATCTGACCATAGGAGGCTCAAATGGCAATTTGCTGAATGAAACCACTGGGTCGGTTGATTTGTACGGGACTCTCATATTATCAGGCAATTTGACTAACAACTTAGCCAATGCCGATGTGTTCAGTACAGTAGGTCCGGCAAGCACAGTGATACTTAACGGAGCAACCCCTCAGGCATTGGGGGGTGTTAGCTCCTTCCCTTTAATGTTCCAAAACCTGACAATAAATAATGCATCAGGAATTAACCTTTTGAATAATGTACAGATGTTGGGAAACCTGACTTTCTCCACCGGATTATTGAATTTAGGAAATAGTAATTTTACTTTTGGACCCTTATCAGCGGTTGTAGGTGTACCTTCGCCTTCGAGTATGATTTATACTTCGGGTACAGGCCAGGTTCAGAAAGTGTGGTCGGGGACAGGTGCTTTTACATTCCCAATTGGTAACAATGCAACTGAATATTCACCGGTATCATTGAACTTTACAAGCGGGACATTTGCTCCTGGAGCTGTAACAGGTGTGAAAGTGGTGAATACGAAGTACAATGATCCTTTGATTACAGGCGCGCACATCGACCGGTATTGGAATGTAAACCAAACAGGTATCACAGCATTTACCTGTGATGCTAACTTTCAATATCTGCCATCGGACGTTTTCGGGACAGAAAGCAGCCTCAGCAGTTTGAGAGTTGTACCTACTCCTTTCACTACCTATAATCCTGCTGATGTAGTTCTCCACCAGTTAAGTGCTACCGGGTTAACATCTTTCGGTACGTTTACAGGTGCTTCTACTGATAAAACATTGAATATTAATTCGTTGTTCCTGGAAGGTCTTTATAATGGTGCAGGAACCATGCGTCAGGCAATGGGTGTTTCGTTGCCACAATGGCCAGCCGGAGTTGCCGATCATATTACAGTTGAATTGCATGATGCTACCACCTATGCCACAATTGTTTATTCAGCAGTCGATGTTCCATTAAGTACAACAGGGACAGCGACAGTTTTAGTACCTGCTAACTTCAGTGGATCCTATTACATCACAATTAAACATCGCAATAGTTTGCAAACAGTGAGTGCCACTGCCCAATCTTTTGCAAGCAACGTCATAAATCAATCTTTTGGTTTACCGGCTAATGTGTTTGGAGGAAATCTGGTTCAAATGACCGATTTATCGTATACAATTTATAGCGGAGATGTGAATCAGGATAATATTATTGACCTGAGTGATTCTTCACCTGTCGATAATCAAGCAGCAGCATTTAGTTTTGGTTATTTGCCGGAAGATATAAATGGTGATGGTTTGATAGATTTGTCCGATGCATCCATTATTGATAATAATGTCTCCTTATTTGTGGGTGCAATGACACCTTAACTGGTTGTGAATAACTAAAATCATGTTGTATGTTCTAAATTGGAAAGATGTACAAAAGAAAAATATAATCTACAAAAATAAAAAAAATGAAAAATATACATCCACAATTATTTCGAAGCATTACAATCCTACTGTTTGTAATTGCTATTTTTCACCAAAGCGCAGTTGGTCAAAAATTTGCACCTTTATCGCCCAATGCTATCAGTGATTATAATTATACAATCGCCAATGATGTTCAGGTTACTGACCGGGTTTTGGAATTTGATTTGTTTGTCTTGGATACAGATCCAACTCAACCGTTTGAAATGGCTGCTATTCAAGCCGGCATAACCGTTGATCCGGCCATTTACAATGGTGGAACTATTACAGTTGCTATACTCCCCGGGACTTCACAATTTACAAATACTGCCCAGTATCCGTCAAGTATTTCATTTGTTCAGGCTCAAAACATTATTAGGATTGCGGCAAAACCTGCACCGGGAACAGGATTCGGTTCAATAATCAGTACCACTGCCCCGGGAACAAGAGTTTGTCGGCTCAGCATAACCAATACTGTTCCATTTACAGTAAACTCGAGAGCCAATCTGACTTTTAATTTTACAACTATACCCTATCCAACAAAAATCGCTCAATATGTTGCCAATCTAAATACGGTACTTGTAAGTGATGCATCCAATTGTTTCAGTAATGCAACCAATATGTACCTTAACCAGTCGCTGACTCCAATTCCTTTTGCAGTAACAGGAACAGGTTCTGTTTGTTTAGGTGCTGGTGGGTTGCCTGTTGGCCTGGCAAGTTCCCAGGTAGGAGTAACTTATACGTTGTATAATGGAGCCACTCCCTTAACACCAACTGTTGCAGGGACAGGTGCAGCAATTTCTTTTGGGAATCAATTAGCAGGAACCTATACCGTTCAAGGGACAAATGCCTCCGGTACAGCTAATATGATTGGTAATGCTGTAATTACAGAAGATCCGATCGTTCCAGCCAGTGTAACAATAGCTCCAAGTGCAAATAATGTTTGTGCCGGAACCTCCGTTACCTTTACCCCGACACCAATAGGAGGTGGAACCGCTCCAACCTACCAGTGGTATAAAAACACAATAGCTGTTGCCA
>JAQTUE010000002.1:343508-362819 GCA_028710415.1 Paludibacter sp.
GTCCTGCAACATCACTGACAACAACTATGGTTGTCAATGCAGTCGTTCCAGCGAGTGTAACAATAGCTCCAAGTGCAAACAATGTTTGTGCCGGAACCTCGGTTACCTTTACCCCGACACCAGTAGGCGGTGGAACAACTCCAACGTACCAGTGGTATAAAAACACAGTAGCTGTTGCCACCACTGCAACCTATACGTACACTCCTGCAAACGGTGATGCCGTGTATGTTGTGATGACTTCCAATGCCCCTTGCGCTTCGGGTAGCCCTGCAACTTCTCCAACCACAACTATGGTAGTCAATGCAGTCGTTCCAGCCAGTGTAACCATTGCTCCAAGTGCAAATAATGTTTGCGCCGGAACCTCCGTTACCTTTACCCCGACACCTGTAGGAGGTGGAACAACTCCAACGTACCAGTGGTATAAAAATACAGTAGCTGTTGCCACCACTGCAACCTATACGTACACTCCTGCAAACGGTGATGCCGTGTATGTGGTGATGACATCGAACGCTCCTTGTGCTTCAGGCAGTCCTGCAACATCCCCAACCACAACTATGGTTGTCAATGCAGTCGTTCCAGCCAGTGTAACAATAGCTCCAAGTGGTAACAATGTTCCTGCCGGAACTTCAGTGACGTTTACTCCAACTCCTACTGGAGGTGGAACAGCCCCTGCTTACCAGTGGTATGTAAATGCTATTGCCGTCGCTACTTCACCAATTTATACTTACATTCCTTTATCTGGCGATGTAGTATATACCATGATGACTTCGAATGCTCCATGTGATTCAGGTACTCCTGTTCAGTCAAATTCAATCATTATGAGTCTTGTAACCGGTATTGGTGAATTGGCTGATGCTAAGATTCTTATTTATTCTCAAGATAAAGACATTTTTGTAAATTGCTCGGAAAATGCAAAACAAATATGTATTTATAATACACTTGGATCACTGGTCAGAATTGAAAATAATGTAAGCGGCTTGAAGAGATTCTATATGAACAACATTGCAAATGCTTATTATTTTGTGAAAATAGTAACAGATAGGAAAGTGTATACACAAAAAGTATTAATTAAATAAAATCTTTTTCCATTCCTGCCTTTTAAAAGTAGGAATGGAAAATTATCCATTCAATTTAAAATCATGTTTATTAATACAAATCAAACACAATAAATAAAATGAAAAATTTACATCAACATTTAATGCGAACCATTACATTACTTATGTTAGTAATGGTTGTTTTACAGTTAGATGCTGTCAAAAGAAGATTTGCTCCTTTAGCTCCCAGTGCCATCAGTGAATATCAATATACAATAGCAAATGACATACAGGTATCCGATCGTGTTTTGGAATTCGATTTATTTATCCAGGATACGAATCCGGACCAAGCATTTGAATTGGCTGCTATTCAGTGTGGAATAACTGTCGATCCAAACATTTACAATGGAGGAATTGTAACAGCTGCTATACTGCCTGGTACTTCCCAGTTCACAAATTCAAGGCAATATCCAACAAATATAATTTTTAGTCAGGCAGATAATGTACTGAAAATTGCACCAAGAGGTGCACCCGGAAAAGGCAATGGATCAATTATTAGTACTACTTCCCCCGGAACCAGGATCTGTCGTGTGAGACTGACTAATACTGTCCCATTCAAAGAAAAGTCCAATGCTAATCTGACTTTTTGCTTTACAACATCACCCTATCCAACTAAGGTTGCTCAATACATTAGTGGTTTAAATACTGTTCTTACCAGTAATGCAACAAACAGTTTCAGTAAAGCTTCAATCACTGCTCTGAACCAAACTTTAACTTCTTATGGTGTCTCTATTTATTCGAAAGATAAAAACATTCTGGTTACCTGTTCCCAGAAGGCAAAACAAGTTGCAGTTTATAATACACTGGGTTCTATGATAATGATGGAAAATAATGTCATCGGGTTAAAGAAATTCGAAATGTTTAATTATCCGAATGAATACTATTTTGTAAAAATCGTAACCGACAATGACGTTTATACTCAAAAAGTATTATTGAAATAATGAAATATTATCAATCCTTCTCAAATTGGGAAGGATTGTTTTTTCTATTAAGATGTAGCAGAAAATCTTTTCACCTATAATATTTTATGACATTTGATGTCAGTTTTAAAATTTTATTTATATTTGCAAAATACTAATTAAGTCATTATGAGCAGAATCATTATCCTTTTGTTAATGCATGCTGTTGGAGATTTTTTCCTTCAGGGTAACCGACTCAGTAAACTGAAGGCTTTTAAAATACCTTATTTGTTGGAACACGTTGGGATTTATACAGCGCTTTTTATTGTATTAAGCCCTCTAATTCTTGGATTGACAATAGTTCAGGGGTTATATTTCAGTTTTTTAAATGGATTACTGCATTTAGTGGTAGACTATTTTACATCCAAGGGCAAATTAAAGTATACTGATTCGAGTGAATCAAAATATATAACTGTAGTTATTGTAGACCACACGCTTCATATACTAATTTTGATTTCCAGTTATATGCTCTTATTCCCAAAAGCGATAAATACATTCGCTCCATTCTTTAAATATTGAAATTTAAATTCAATAATTAAAAATTCTAAATCAAATACATTATAACAATTCAAAGAGGGAGCGTGCACCCTCTTTTTTGTTTTTATCCAGGAATTAATCCATTAAGATTATCTGCGATAAATAATTCTTGAAGCAGTCTAAATAAACTCCTTTGTCATTAGCTTTGCACAATGACAACTCTCTTTCTCCTGCAATGGATTATATACTTCGTTTTTTTAAATTAGATTATTATCCGCATAAAGTCCTAAAACAGACTTGTTGGTTTTATCTTTCGGTGCTCTGCACCTTTTTATTTTTCTTGATATTTAATTCTATCAATATGTCGGGACTCTGTCCCTTTACATCACCTGCACAAGGAAGTGAAACTACGATATTTTGGTAGAAATGATTATCAGACTAAAATGTTTGTCGGTCAATTGATTAGAATCATTTCTGGAACAATACATTTTATTTTTACATACTTAAAATAAATAATGGTGAATGGATTTTAATGAATGGGTTTGGTTATTTTAGTTATTACACTTGTTCTGTTGATACCACCATCTTATCGATACCATATTGGTGGTGTTCCATATATGTTCCATATGTGTTCCATATATAATCCATATATATTCCAATATTATAAAGGTATGGAATATATATGGAACATTATTGGATAATAAATGAATTATTTATTGTTTAGAAGTGTTATGATGGTGACATCGTGAAGAAGAAGAGTAAAGATAACCCTATATTCCCCAAGCAGACTTAAGGAGGCTTATTTAATTGTTAACCAACAATTTATCACGACGATGTAGTGATGATGCTATGAAGTTGCACCTATTATTGTTATTGTCCCAAATTGTTCTGCGGTAGTTACGTATATAATATGCTGCTTTATATACGTACGTGAAATAAGCGTGTCTACAACGAAACTACTGCATGTCTATCCACTAAAAAGTGTATCATCATGGTAACATCATGGTATCATCCTAACAATGAAAAGTCATGATTATTTAACCTGAAAATTCAATTAGTAGTTGCATTTCTACATAAAATTTCCTGAAATACAGTACAATTTTATTGTATTACTTAAATTGTGAATATTTTAAAGTAGTTAATGTATTTGATATATCAATTTTTTTTCTAATTTTGTACACCATGAATCGATTTAGAATGACGTATAAGTTTATCCTCCATTTTCTCAGTGCAACAAACACACGTGGATTTGGGGTTCATTCGCCTTACTTATTTCATTTCACTAAATTTGTATTAAACAATAAAGGAACTTATTATATCTTTTCATCCATTGAGAAAATTCGTTCACAGTTAAAGAAAGATCAACGGAAGTTGGATATTACTGACTTTGGAACAGGCCTAAAGAAACAAAATACAGTTGGTAATATAGCCAAAAAGTCACTTAAAACAGCCAAGTATGGGCAATTGTTATTTAGGTTATCGGTTCATTTTAAAGCCCAAAACACCTTGGAACTAGGAACATCGTTGGGGTTGACTACAGCCTATTTGGCAGCACCTTCAGCGTTCATAAAATGCATTAGCCTGGAAGGATGTCAGGAAATTGCAGATATAGCAATTGAAAATTTCAAGGCGCTAGATATTAAAAATGCACAAATTGTTGTGGGAGATATCGACTTAACGCTTCCAAAAGTGTTGAATGAGTTCAATCAGTTGGATTTGATTTTCATTGATGCCAATCACAAATCGGAAGCTGTATTAAGTTATTTTGAGCAATGTATGGCAAAAGTGCATAGTGATTCTGTCATGGTAGTAGACGATATTTACTGGTCGGCTGATATGGAGAAAGCCTGGAAAGTTATTAAAACACATCCCCGGGTTATGGCAACCATAGATTTGTTTCAGCTTGGGATTGTATTTTTTAATACCGACTTACACAAGAAACACTATAAAATGCGATTTTGAATCTGATTGACAGATAAAAAGGAAAAAAATAATAAAAGAAGGTTTAAATATCTTGCCGGCATGAAGTTATATACTAAAACAGGGGATAAAGGTCAGACGGGACTAATTGGAGGGACCAGGGTGGCTAAAAATGATACCAGGATTGAAGCCTATGGTACAGTGGACGAACTGAATTCATTCATTGGGTTGCTTACAACCTATCCGATCAGGGTGGAAGAGGTCGCATTTTTACGATTAATTCAAAATAATTTATTTACAGTGGGCTCTTATCTGGCAACAGACACAACAAAAGTCATGCTTCAGGAGGCTTCGATATTAAAAAATGATAGTATTGAACAAATTGAAGCAGAAATTGATCGGATTGATGCTAAATTGCCGGCACTCAGTTCGTTTATATTGCCGGGAGGATCACAAACAGGTGCTTTGAGCCATGTTTGCAGGACTATTGCCAGAAGGGCAGAACGAAGACTTTTTGATTTGACTGAATTTTATTCTGTTGATAATCAAATTCTTATATACATTAATAGGTTATCGGACTATTTTTTCGCATTATCGCGGTATTTTACGCTTGAAAATGAAGGTGAAGAAATTTCATGGAAAACGCATGATTAATAAAAAAAATCCCTATTTTTGCACAAAATTAGAAATAAAATAAACTTAACTTACTTACTTTAAAAAAACGAGCTGATTATGTATTGGACACTGGAATTAGCTTCAAAAATTGAGGATGCGCCCTGGCCAGCCACAAAAGATGAATTGATAGATTATGCTATGCGCTCAGGATCTCCGCTGGAGGTTATTGAGAATTTACAAGAAATTGAGGATGAAGGTGAAATCTATGAATGTATAGAAGACATTTGGCCGGATTATCCCAGCAAGGAAGATTTCTTTTTTAACGAAGAGGAGTATTAACACAGGATTATAAGGTGTTTATTTTGATGATAGGTTGAAAATTAAGTCAAAAAAAGCTCAAATCAAAGAAAAATGTTAAACAAAACAATTTTTTGACAGATTTGGAGTTTGATAAATACGCAATCGTCAAAATAGAAACCGGCATAGGTTGTGAGTGGAAAATTATCAGAAATCCCTATGAAGAAAGCAGTATTAAGTTTTTTGTTATTACTCATCGGCATAGGGTCTGTATTTTCACAATTTGATGCACAGTTAAGCCAGTATATGTTTCATATTTCATCCTTTAATCCTGCAGCGGTAGGAGATGGTGATATGATCCAGATCACCGGGCAGCATCGAATCCAATGGGTGGGAATACCGAATGCAGGGCAGACTACTGTATTTAGCATCAATTCTCCGTTTAAAATTGGCAAGAATAGTAATGGAGTGGGTCTCATGTTTATTAACGACAAAGTAGGTCAGTTCGTTAATCAAACAGCTCATTTGCAGTATGCTTATAAGAAAAAACTGGGAGCCGGTGTGTTGAGCATTGGGGCTGATGTTGGATTTGTAAGTCTGGGATTTAATGCCGGCGACAGTATTCAGGATCCAAAACACGCTGTCCCGGGTTGGGATAGTTATCATGATATTTCAGCCGATAATGAAATACCAAAAAGTGCTGTAGTTGGAATCAGTTTTGATATGAATGTTGGAGCTTTTTATTCTACTCCAACTCTATATGCAGGTTTATCGTATGCTCACCTGAATAATCCGACAGTAAACTGGGGAGATAAGTCTGAATTCAGACAATTTGGGACACTTTATTTGACAGGTGGCTTTAAATATACTTTTGCCGACCCAAAATATGTGTTGAAACCGAGTACGTTACTAAAAACAGATTTCAGTTCAATGCAATTGGATATTTCGTCCCGGTTGGAATATGATAATAAATACTGGGGAGGCCTGACATACAGGCTTCAGGATGCAGTAGTGATATTGGCGGGAATAAATATCTCAGGTGGATTATCCATAGGTTATTCATACGATCTTCCGACTTCGCAAATTATTACTGTAAGTTCAGGGTCGCATGAATTTCTTTTGATGTATAGTTTTGAATACCTTTTTGGGAAGAGAAACAACAAATATAAGAGTATTAGAATATTATAACGAATTTATTATTTCTATTATAAACAATCAAATAAAGCACACAGTTTTTATTTCAACAAATAAATTGCACTAGAATGAAAAAAAATCTGATAATTATTGTACTGACCATTCTGCTTGTTGCATGCAACAAACCTGCAGGTGAATTAACAGGTCTTGGAACCAAAGACAAATTTTTTGAACCACAACCTTATGGCATGGTGTTTATCAAAAGGGGGTCTTTTATGATGGGAGCTAATGATCAGTCTGCTATCGGAGCGATCAATGATAAGTCAATCAACGTTTCAGTAGATGCCTTTTGGATGGATGAAACTGAAATTACAAATGATAAGTACAAGCAATTTGTAAATTGGGTTCGCGATTCAATAGCCTTACGTCAACTGGTAATAGCCGGTAAGGATGAATTTAGGATGAAGTATAAGAATCAAACTGATGATGCCAGTCCTGAAACTGCCCGTTTGAACTGGAGAATGAAAATTCCATGGAGCTCGAAAGATGAAGATGTGAGAACTATCCTGGCATCGTTGTATTACAAGGATGACAATGCGTTGGGATTTAAAAAACAAATTGATCCTGCAAAGCTTCAATACAAATACGAATGGATCAATTACGACCAGGCTGCTTTGCCTAAAAACAAATACAATGTAAATACCGGTGCATATCCAAAAAATGCAAAAGCCCGTGTAGATACTTCTTATGTTGAAAATGGTGTGATTATCAATAAAACAATTGAACGGAAGTTGACAACACGTAAAGATTTGATATCAATGCATATCGTAAATGTATATCCTGATACCATCATGTGGTTGCGCGATTTCCAATACTCCTATAATGATCCAAAGATGCGTATGTATTTTTCACATCCGGGATTCGCCAATTATCCGGTTGTAGGTGTTACCTGGGAACAGGCACAGGCATTTTGCCAATGGAGGACCCAATTGTTTAACAGTGCAAATACAATTGGAGGACAAGATTACCGTTTGCCAACCGAATCGGAATGGGAATATGCAGCAAGAGGAGGTCGTAAAATGGCCCTATATCCTTGGGGTGGAAATTATGTCCGTGATAAATCAGGTTGTTTCCTTGCGAACTTTAAACCAATGCGTGGTAGTTATACTGACGATATGGGAGCAACTACTATGAAAGTAGCCTCGTATCCACCTAATGACTTTGGATTGTTTGATATGGCTGGTAATGTGGCTGAATGGACTTCATCGGCCTATGATGTATCGAGTAGTTTGTTAGTATCGGATATGAATCCAAACTTCCAGTATAATGCCAAGAGTGATGATCCAGACGTATTGAAACGAAAAGTAATCAAAGGTGGATCATGGAAAGACATTGCCTATTATTTACAATGTGGCGTTAAAACTTACGAATACCAAAATGAGAGTCGTCCTTATATCGGATTCCGATGTGTACGTTCTTATAATGGGGAATAAAATTTATTATTCCGGAATTTAAATCAACAGGAAAGCAATGGATGAGAATAAATCAAAATTTGACATCTGGTGGAATTCACCGGAAGTAAAACAAAAACTGGCAGCAGCCTATAGTTTAGGTGCTTCGGTTGTAATTATCGGGGCTATGTTCAAGATATTACACTTACCGGGAGCAGGAACTATGTTGGGAATCGGGATGTCGGTAGAAGCATTTTTATTTGCATTAGGGATCTTTGACCAGCCACATAAAGATTTTGACTGGGATAAAATATACGATTTTGAAGGGAATTCAGGCCTTATTAAAGGCGGAAATGAATCCATCCAAGGTCAAACGATCATCCAGGGTCAGGGAGCGGGTCAAATTCAAAGTGCAGGAAATGTATCTGCTTCACGTTCGGTAGGACTTAATTACTCTGAATCAATCAATGATGAAGATGTTAAGAAGTTATCGGAAGGGATAAAAAACCTGACTGCAACTGCCGAACAATTCAGCACTTTAACGAATGTAGTAGGAGCAACCGAACTGTTTGTGAAAAATATCGACGGTGCAACACAAGCAACCGGCAAATTCATCAAATCTCAGGACAACTTAAATGCTGAAACAGGACATTTAGCCGGATCGTATAAGGGAATTTCTGAAGGTATGGATGCTGTTGAAATCAATACGAAACTATATGCAGGTAAAGTAGAAAGTATAAACAAGAACCTGTCGTCTATTAATTCAATTTATGAAATTCAGTTGAAGAATATACAGGCACAATCGGAAGGAATAACACAACAAACAGAACGGATTCGTACTGTCAATGATGATTTAGGTGCGATAGTGGGTGATATTCAGAAGATGAAAACTGCCACTTCAGTTGCAGCCGTAGAAGCAGAAAATTATAAAGCAGGAACCACTAAGTTAGCAAAACAAATTGCCGATTTAAACCAGGTGTATGGCAATATGCTGAATGCTTTAAGCTAAATAAAAGGAATTTTTACGACTATAAATTTAAAAGAAAATTCCAATGAGTGGAGCTAAAAATTGCACCGAGACGCCCAGACAAAGAATGATTGGTATGATGTATTTAGTGTTGACAGCGATGTTAGCATTGAATGTATCGAGCGAGATTTTGAATGGGTTTACGATGGTGGATAATAGTTTACATAAAACAATTGAATCGGCAGAACTTAGAAATCAATCCTTATATGCTGATTTTAAAAGCTTATATGATAAAAATCCTCAAAAAGTAAAGGAATGGTTGGATGAAGCCAACAGGGTGAAACAAAAATCCAATGAACTATACAAATTTATTGAGAATTTCAAAGTACAGATAGTTCGATTAGCAGATAATAAAGAAGCCAATGACAGTGCCTACGTAAAACAAATAAACGCTAAAGATAATCTGGATAAAGCTGCTATTTACGGGAGTTCGAACGGTCATGGAAAGAATTTAAAAAAGGAAATAGACAATTATCGAAATTACCTGGTTAAGTTGTCGGCAAGTAATCCTGCCAAACAGAAGATGTATGAATCCATCTTTTCAACGGGTAAAACACATGATGGGAAGCCTTGGGAAGAAGCATTGTTTGAAGGAATGCCTGTTTCGGCTGTGGTCACCATCCTGACAAAATACCAAAGCGATATCCGGTCCTCAGAAGCAGAAATTATCCAGTATCTGAAGAGTCAGACTGATGTAATGGATATTCGTGTGA
Organism: Paludibacter sp.; assembly: GCA_028710415.1. Taxonomy (GTDB): domain Bacteria; phylum Bacteroidota; class Bacteroidia; order Bacteroidales; family Paludibacteraceae; genus Paludibacter. The sequence goes on from JAQTUE010000002.1 coordinate 353,196, forward strand.
ATAAAATTTCAGCTTTGGTAGTTCCAAATACTCCATATGTTATCCGGGGTGAGAAATATAGTGCTCAAATTGTATTATCGGCAATGGATACAACTCAAACGCCTGAATTTTATGTGAATGGTCAACAAATTCGTAAAGGAGTTTATGAAGTTATGACTAATAAGTTGGGCGTTATTTCATATACAGGCCAGATAAAATTAAAAGGGAATGATGGCAGTGTCTTAATGAGGCCGTTTAAAAGCAGTTATATAGTTGGAGAGCCCTCTGCTACCTTGTCGAATGAAGATTTAAATGTAGTTTACCGTGGTATTGATAATAATTTCAGTGTTTCAGTTCCGGGAGTAGCAGCCGAAAATGTATCGGTCAGGGTAATTGGAGGAACTGCCCGACGAAATGGTGCCAGATATATGATCCAACCTACGCGTGATGAAGAAATAACGATCGAAGTCTGGGCAAAGGTAGAAGGAAAGGAAAAGAAAATGGGAGGCGGTGCCTATCGTGTGAAATATCTACCAGATCCGAAAGCATTCATTCAACCTAATGATGCCGGAGCAAAACCGGTGCGAGGAGGATTTATGTCACCTAGTGTATTAAGGACTTCGCTTCTTATTGCCAGTTATGGAAAAGATGAACTGGTAAAAGCAAAATTCAGGGTGACATCATTCACCATGTTAGCAAAGGGAATTTCACCACTACAGGTTTCAGGATCGAAATTAAACTCTGGTTTCCTGGATAAGTTGATAAAAGGGGATATCCTAATGATTAATAATATAAAAGCTGAAGGTCCCGATAACTTATCAAGGGATTTAGGTTCAATAGCTATACAACTATAAGTTCGAAATAGAAAAATAAATAAATGATAATATGAAAAAGTATTGGATTGTCTCATTGGTTATTACCATTTCATTCTTTTATAACTCTGTTAATGCTCAGGAGAAGCAATTGTCTTTTTTTGAGAAGAATGGTACAGTGTCTCTTCAAACAACAACATTGAACTCAATGGCCGATACAATCTCTGTGGTAAATCACAGGTTTGATGATGTAGTTTGGTCGAGAACCGTGTACCGTGTTATTGACATGCGTGATAAACAGAATTATCAACTTTATTTCCCGGTACTTCCTAATGAACAATACAAAAGTTTGTTCCGGGTGATACTGGATGCTACAGTAAAAGATTCACTCAAGGCGTATGATAAAATTGAACGTGACATCCAACCATTGTTTGAATCGGTAATACCTAAAGATAGTCTTAAGAATTATTTTCAGATTTGCGAGAAGGATACAGTGAATAATACAGTCCGGATTACTCCATTGATCATCAGTGATTCAATTACACAACAACCTGTACCTTCAAATTATGCGTACAAAGATTATGTAAAGAACCAGTTGAAATTCTTAATCCAGGAAATTGTATTCTTTGATAAACATACATCACGCATGTATTCCAAAATTATTGCGATTGCACCATTGTATGCATTGACAGAAACAAATGTTACCCTTGATAATACAGCGGATACCTGGAGCTATTTCCAGAGTTCAGTAATTTGCTGGTTCTTGTTCGATGAATTACGTCCATATCTGGCAAGACAATATGTTATACCAAACGGAAATAATACCCAACGGTTGACTTATGATGAATTTTTTGCCCAGAAATTCTATTCTGATTATCTATTGGGTGACAGTAACCTGAATAACCGGATGTTGTTGCAGTATCTTACAGATCCTTCAAAAATAAGGAAAGAACAAAAAAGAGTTGAAACAGAGCTTTTAAACTTCGAACAAGATTTATGGGAGTATTAATAAATAAAGCAGGTTTAGTTACATCCAAATATTATTTATAAAAATATAAAAAAGACGGCTTATGTCGTCTTTTTTTGTGTTTTTGATAAAATAGCAGATTAAAACAGTAATTTTGCAAAGAAATTAAATGTACTGATTACTAATAGAAAGGAACAAAGGAATGAGAAATATCATAATAGCCGATAATCAGGACATCTCAAATGCAGGTTGGCATTATTTACTTAAGAATCAAATCGACTTTTCAGAGATTCATGATGTCACGGAAAAGAAGGAATTGCTTGCTTTATTAATCGAAAATCCGACTTCATTGGTAATCCTGGATTATACTTTATTTGATTTTGACAGTGTAAACGAGCTGCTTATATTAGAAAGCAGGTTTAATAATGTTGACTGGATATTGTTTTCGGATGAATTGAGTGAAGAATTTCTCAGGACACTCTTGTATAATACACATTCATTTAGTGTATTAATGAAAGATTGTACCAAAGAAGAAATCGGTAGTGCACTCAAAGAAGCAGATAAAGGATACCGTTATATTTGTAATCATGTCAGCAATATGCTGCTCGATAACAATAAAAATCAACATAACCTGAATGCAAGACAGATTTTGACCATTACGGAGCAGGAGATTTTAAAAGAAATGGCATTGGGAAAGACAACAAAAGAAATAGCAGCCCACCGGAATGTCAGTGCACATACTATCATGACACACCGTAAAAATATATTCCGGAAGATTGAGGTAAATAATGTACATGAAGCTACAAAATATGCTATGCGTTCAGGGATAGTAGATATGGCAGAGTATTATATTTAAATTAGCATCGAGCATCAAGCATGGAGTGTTGAGAATCGAGGAATGAGGAAGTAGTAGGTAGTAAGTAGTAGGTAGTAGGTAGTAGGTAGTAGGTAGTCTGATAGAAAGTAGAAAGTAGAAAGTAGAAAGTAGAAAGTAGAAAGTAGAAAGTAGAAAGAGAGACTGTCTAACTTCGTGTATTTTTAAAAAGAAAGATTTATAAATGAATATAGCAACATTATTGTCGGGGGGAGTAGATAGTTCCGTGGTAGTTCACCTGTTAAAAGAAGCAGGGTATACTCCTACATTATTCTATATTAAAATCGGCATGGATGATGACGAGTTATTGCATTGTACTTCGGAAGAAGACATTGAAATGGCTTCACTTATTGCCCGTAAATATGGTTGTAAACTAGAAATAATCGATTTGCATAAGGATTACTGGGAGAATGTGGTTTCCTATACAATCAATAAAGTAAAACTAGGATTAACACCAAATCCGGATGTGATGTGCAACAAGCTGATAAAGTTTGGTGTTTTTGAACAAAGGGTAGGCAAAGAGTATGATAAAACAGCAACAGGTCATTATGCAAATACGATTGAAGAAAACGGAAAAGTCTATTTAGCAACAGCAAAAGATCCTGTTAAGGACCAAACTGACTTCCTGGCACAAATTGATTCTTTACAAGTGTCAAAGTTGATGTTCCCTATTGGCAACCTTATGAAAAATGAGGTAAGGGATATTGCCTTAAAAGCGGAACTTCCAAGTGCAAAACGTCAGGATAGCCAGGGAATATGTTTTTTAGGGAAAGTGAATTATAATGATTTTATTAAACGTTACCTGGGTGAAAAAACAGGGCCCATTGTGGAATTGGAGACAGGTAAGATTCTTGGGAAACACAATGGCTATTGGTTTCATACAGTCGGTCAACGAAAAGGGTTGGGTTTATCCGGAGGCCCGTGGTACGTGATAAAGAAAGATATAAGTGCAAATATTGTGTATGCATCGAAGGGATTTGAGGTTGAAACACAATACGGACATGAGTTTTCAATGCGTGATTTTCATTTTATAGCCGAAAACCCATGGCAAAACAGAAGTAATGAAATTGATGTAACATTTAAGATAAGACATACCCCTGATTTTACTCCAGGTAAGATACTGTTATCGACAGATGGAGTGCATCTTAGGTCGAGCCAAAGATTACAAGGGATTGCTCCCGGACAATTTGGGGTGATATATGATGCTGAATCCAGAATATGTATCGGAAGTGGCGAAATCATATAATTTTTCTTTCTGTACAAAAAAACAGGTTGATTCCAGAACGAATCAACCTGTTTTTTTGTTAGAGGATATTGATTTGAATTAGAATCAACTTAATTTTTAGTTAATGAATTGTGTTTTTCAATAGAATTGCTTTTCTATTAGCTCAGAAAAAGTGGAATTCCACAGAAATATACCATAAACAAGTTACAAAGATGACTAATAAATGGTATTGTTTGATCGAAAAGAATTAATTAATTTTGAAATGACCGTTACTACACTACGAAACAATATTGTTTGCAGAAATTATCAAAAACAACTTTACATAAAAAGTGATATAAATATTCTACCTATTAATATTTAAACATCCAACTATGAAAACAGAAACAGTTGAAGTTCTCCAGAAAAGTATATCGTTGTTAACACAAAATAATTTACCGGAATATAAATATATTCCAAGACATTTCAAACCACTTCCATCGTTGCTCACATTGCATGAAATTGTGGAATTATCACGAGCCATTATCTTTCCCGGATATTTCGGGGAAGTAATTGTAAATCCACACACGTTGGAATTTTATTTAGGTGTGAAAATTGAAAGGTTGTATAGCCTGTTGAAAGAACAAATTCTTAATGGACTTAGATTTGAGTCGACTGAGAATGAATCCGATCATTCCGATAGCCTTGCTTCGGAGACTGCCCTTACTTTTATAACCAGAATCCCGGAAATAAAAAGATTAATTTCCACAGACATAAAGGCTACTTTTGATGGGGACCCTGCAGCGAATACGTACGGTGAAGTCATATTTTGCTATCCATCCATTCGTGCAGTGTTCAATCACAGGATAGCACATGAATTACTAAATCTGGGAGTACCAGTGATTCCAAGGGTCATTTCTGAGCTCGCTCATTCAGAAACAGGGATTGATATTCATCCGGGAGCACAAATAGGTGAATATTTCAGTATTGATCATGGAACCGGGGTTGTAATTGGAGAAACCTGTATCATCGGGAATCATGTCCGCTTGTACCAGGGTGTAACATTAGGAGCAATACGATTCCGTATGGATGATAATGGGTTGCCGCTTAATATTCCACGCCATCCGATACTGGAAGATAATGTGGTTGTATATGCGAATGCAAATATCCTTGGACGGATTACAATTGGTAGAGATTCAACTATTGGCGGGAATGTATGGCTTACAAACAGCGTTCCTCCCGGTTCAAGAATCATGCAACAAAAAGCTGTTGTTAGTTCTTTCTATGACGGTCTGGGAATATAATGAATCAGAGGCTTTAATAAATCGACTAATACTTATTGTAGAATTTAAAATTCCGGTATGTTTTTATTTAATTGAATTATAATGAATGTAATAATAGATATCAGATCCCATAATATGGCATTTGAGGCTGATTTTAAAAGGCTAAATGAAGACTGGATCACAGCCAACTTTTGGCTGGAAGAGGCTGATGTTCTCGTTTTAAACGATCCTCAAAAGTATATCCTTGATAAAGGTGGAAATGTGTTTTTTGCATTACATGATAATAAACCTGTAGGCACTTGTGCCTTACTTGTAATTGATGGCTTAACCTGTGAACTGGCTAAAATGGTGGTTGACCCCGATTATCATGGACAAGGAATCGGATATCTGTTGGGTCAGGCATTTATTGAAAAAGCCAGGGAACGTGGATTCTCACGGATAGTCCTTGAAGGAAATACAAAAATGGAAGCTTCTATAGCTTTATATCGTAAACTTGGTTTTCAGGAAATACCAATGGAATTGGATACACGAAACTCCACCGCTCATAAGCGATGCAATATAGTTATGGAGTTGGTATTAAATCCTGCAAATCATCCTGAATATTTTATTTGAAATTATAAGACTTCTTATTACCACGAATAAAAAAGATCGATTTTCATGAATCGATCTTTTTTTACGTTGTACAGAATTTGAATCGTTTAAAAGCTATGAAACCAGAATCAGGATTTATATTTTACTGTACAAAAAATGCACTCCAAATAATTGGAATGCATTTTACAAGAAACATTACTAACTAAAAGTACTAAAAACAATCTAACTTTGAAAATCTATGTGTTATTTTATGGCTTCGAACGCCTGTTCGATATCTGCTTTGATATCAACAATGTTTTCGATTCCTACAGAAATACGTAATAAACCAGGGAACACACCTGCCGATATCTTAGCTTCCGGTGAAAGTTGTTCGTGGGTGGTGGCAGCAGGGTGTATGATCAACGATTTTGCATCCCCAACATTTGCCAGGTGACTAATCAATTTCAAGTTGTTGATCAAGCTATCAGCTTTTTCAGCTTCACCTTTTAATTTAAATGAAAGTACACCACCGAAACCTCTTTTCAGGTATTTGTTTGCTAATGCATGATAAGGACTGCTTTTCAGGCCTGGATAATTGACGTATTCCACCTGAGGATGTTTTTCAAGCCAGGTTGCCAGTTCCAATGCGTTTTGAACATGGCGTTCTACGCGTAAAGAAAGTGTTTCGAGGCCTTGTAAGAGTAAAAATGAGTTGAAAGGGCTTATTGTATTACCCCAGTCACGAAGGCCTTCTACGCGGGCTCGTATGTTGAATGCAATATTCCCGAAAGGACCATTAAATCCAAATACATCCCAGAATACTAATCCATGATAGCTATCGGAAGGCTCTGTGAAAGCAGGAAATTTACCATTTCCCCAGTTAAATTTGCCACTATCGACAATTACGCCACCTAAAGAAGTACCATGACCGCCAATCCATTTTGTTGCTGATTCAACCACAATGCTTGCACCATGTTCCAATGGACGGAAAATTGCACCACCAGCACCGAATGTATTATCTACAATAAGTGGAATACCATGTTTATCGGCAACTGCAGCAATGGCATCAAAATCTGGGATATTTAAATCCGGATTACCTATTGTTTCAAGATAAAGCGCTTTTGTCTTGTCATCGATCAGTTTTTCAAACTCTCCCGGTTCGTCAGTTGGTGTAAACTTTACTTCAACGCCTAAACGTTTAAACTGATTTTTAAACTGATTATAAGTGCCACCATATAAATGGGAAGTTGAAATGAAATTATCACCTGCTTCTACGATATTGTTTAATGCAATAAACTGGGCTGATTGTCCTGAAGAGGTAGCCAATGCAGAAACTCCACCTTCGAGAGCTGCAATACGTTTTTCAAATACATCGGTAGTCGGATTCATTAACCGGGTGTAAATGTTACCAAATTTACGAAGGGCGAATAAATCTGCACCATCAGCAGCATCATCAAAAACGTATGAACTTGTCTGATAAATAGGAACAGCACGTGCTTTGGTTGTTCCGTCTACTACTTGTCCTGCATGTACCTGCAGCGTCTCAAATTTGAAATTATTATCTGCCATATTATTTTTTTTAATTAGAAATAAGGAGTAAGAGGTAAGAGGCAAGTATTCTAATTTTGAATTTATTTGCATCCTGGTAATAACACCTTATTTCTTGATTCTGTATTTGTTTTTTATTTTCTAATTTGGTTGAAACCACTTACTTCTTATTTTCTTACCTCTTGCTCCTTGATCATAATGGGTATTCTTCGAATGCATAAAGCAAAGTAGATAAATATCGTTCGCCTGTATCGGGCAGTAAAGTGACAATTACTTTTCCTTTATTTTCAGGACGTTGAGCCAGTATAGTAGCGGCATATGCAGCAGCACCTGAAGATATACCGACTAAAAGTCCTTCTTGTTGCGCTAGCTGACGGGAAGTCAGAATGGCATTATCATTACTCACCTGGATGATTTCATCCACCACCGAAGGATCGTAGTTTTTAGGGATAAAGCCTGCACCTATACCCTGAATCTTATGAGGACCAGGATTGCCACCTGAAAGAACCGGAGAGTCAGTTGGTTCAACAGCAACGATTTTTACATTTGGATTGTGAGCTTTTAAAGCTGCACCTGCACCACTTATAGTTCCACCGGTTCCAACACCGGCAACAAATATGTCTATTTTCCCATCTGTGTCACGCCATATTTCTTCACCTGTTGTCCGTTTATGAACTTCAGGATTCGAAGGGTTTTCAAATTGCTGAGGTATAAAGGATGCTGGATTTTCTTCATGAAGTTCAATTGCCCTGGCAATAGCACCTTTCATTCCGGTAGCTCCGGGGGTCAGAACAAGGTTTGCACCAAACGCTTTTAATAGATTCCGGCGTTCCATGCTCATGGTCTCCGGCATTGTCAATGTGAGTTTATAACCCTTAATAGCAGCTACCATTGCCAATCCAATTCCGGTATTTCCACTGGTAGGTTCAATAATTTCAATTCCGGCTTTTAAGATTCCGGCTTTTTCAGCATCTTCAATCATTGACAAAGCAATACGTTCTTTTACGCAGCCTGCCGGATTAAAAGATTCTAGTTTTGCAATCACAGTTGCCTGCAGTGCTTTTTTTGCGCTGTAATTCGACAGATAAACGAGTGGGGTATTCCCAATCAATGCGGTTAAATCTTTTGCAATTTTTGCCATGATGTTTAAGTTTTTGGGGTTGTTTATTTTTATGATGCAAAAATACAGTGTTATTCATTTATTCACAATCGCAATGATGAGGTATTTTATATACCATGTTTATGGTATATATAACGTAATTCTGTTTAAAAACGACTCCACAATCATCTTACTTCAACATTTTAAGTAGTAGGAACAATGAAAAGTCGGATATAATTGTACCTATTTCTTTTCATTCCCTCCTTATGTACAATTGTTGGGAATTTTATCTGAATTTTCCGGATGGAGTTAAAACGGCATGAGTTTGCAGCACTTTTTCAAAACCAAATCCAAGGAATTCAGTTTGTATTTGTTTTAGGTTGCGAGGGGATTGCCTGGGGGTTGGCTGGGGGTTGGCTGGGGGTTGGCTGGGGGTTCCGAGGGATGCAACCCTCGGAACCCCCAGCCAACCCTCTCGCAACTCTTATTCAAATGTCTCTATACAAAGACCGAATTGTGTTGATATTCATTTATTACTCCAGTGGGATGAATTGTAAAAAATGAAACAAAATCAGGAGTGATTTGGATTCAGGTTCAGGATCGATTTCAATGCCATCCAAGTCTGTAAGCCGTAGGAAATATAAGTTTATGTCAAATATTGACTATATATAAAAAGAAGTCATTCATTTGTTTCACTTATTTAATATGAAAATCTAATATTAATATGGAAGATTAAGAAAAATGTTGGTTGCAAACATCGGTTAATAGAGCAATTTGACAATTATCCTTATAAATTTAACTCTATAATTTACGATTTAAAAGTATGGGAAAGTAACTGTTTTACATTATTTGAAAATAATTTTCCCTCATATTCCATTTTTTAAGCAGTATACTTTGGCTAAATAATGAGACAAATAAACTGATCTACGTTTAGAATAACAAAAATCGGTCCCAGATTGACATTATTATATCATTTGATTAAATTTATTTTCGCTTGAAAAGACTTTCGTTCCAGTGATTTAGGGCTATTTTATGTTTTACAGCAGAAAAAAGAGCATAATAAGTTTGGTTTGTATGGGAAAAGCTAGTACTTTTGCACCCGCTTTAAGAGAGAAGCATGATACAATTTACTATTATTTCATTTACCATTTACTATTTAAAGTGGTAGAAAAATAAAAGCAAATTATTTCAGAAAAGGTTTGGTAGTTCAGAAAAAAGCACTACTTTTGCAGCCGCTTTAAGAGAGAAGCCGGCAACTAGATTTACCATTTATTCATTTACGATTTACAAT
>JAQTUE010000086.1 GCA_028710415.1 Paludibacter sp.
TGGTATTTTACGTTGTACCATTTGAAACAAGAGGTTAGTGAACACGATGTCCAATTATATATATCATACAGAATACTAATGTGATAGCCATTGGCGTTATTGTAAAACCATACATCATCAAAGCCATTTTGTATCTCACTTGTATTAATGGAGAGTGAAGGTGAAAAATAATAATCTTTTCCGATACCGATTTTTAAACTGGTAGATCCTTTGTCAAATGGGATAACAAGATATGGTGTAAAAGACCAACGACATACTTTGAATCTTACATCAACATTCTTTGGGTCAGGCAACAATTGGCTGGCACAGTAATTAAAATTGGTAGATAAATTGAAATATTTGAATAATTCGTAGGTGAAACCACAACCAGCACCTAACATTTCTGCAAAACTGATGATTGAATTTCCTCCGTAATCTAGTTCTACTATTGGGATGTTTTTAATGCCAATTCCCGCATTCAAGCAAATATCAAATCTGAGTTTTGGCCTTTTCCATAATTCTGGGTTATTCTGGTTTCTCAACTCATATTTTTCTATTAGTGCAACTGCTTCTGCACTATCAACGACGGATAGTGTTGGTGGGTAGACTAAATATTTTACTGAAAATACGTTGTATTCTTCGACGGTTTCATATTTATCCGTGTATTGAACATAGTATGTTTTTCCTTTTTCAGTGCGCAGATTGATGGTGGTTTCTGCAGCGTCGTTCGCCGTTAAAGTAATATCTCCTGGTTTAACATGATGAATAGAATATGCTCCAGTTCTCAGATTTGTTAGAAGTGAATCATTTGAATAGACTTTCAATCCTGTAATAACTTTCTTAGCCCTGAAAAGAACAATTTCCGAATTCTCAGTATCCTGACTATAGACAGAACCAAGAGACAGAACGATATACACTAAATATAATGCAGCATTTTTTACCATGCAAGATCGTTTATATTTTGAATGATATACCTATTTTATTTTTTCTTTATTTTTAATGAAATCGGAGCATATTCCGAACCTCTGATCCCAATTAATCCATATGCCGTTTCTCCTTTAGCAATGCTTCTATTCATGATGTTATAGGCATTTAGTTCATCAAGCATTCGACGGTTGGCTGTACCGGCTGTAATCATGTTTCCGGCAGTGATGCTTGGCCCAAGAACATATCCAATGGGATAGACGTTGGTTTCTTGATCAACCGTTACTTGTAATCCTAAAAAGGTCAAAAGCATATATGGGAAGTAGGATATTACATTTTGTTTAACAATCTTTGAAATATTAACAGATTCTACAGGAACAATCAGACTCTGTCCATAATAGAATTGAAGATCACGGGCTACATTGATCGTTGTATCTGTAAGATTTGTGACAGCTATGGCTATGAGCTTGATTCCGCCGTTATACTCTTTTTTGGCATATTTTTTATTCCCGCTTTCCCTTAAAACATCAAACTTATATGAAAGTTTGATGCCATTTTGCAAATCATGGGCGGTATAGTTCAGCGTTGGTGGATCAATGGATTTATAGGTAGCAGCACATCCTCCCAAAACGAGGGCAAAGGAGATCATTAATATTCCAAAAAACTGTTTTTTCATTTGTTCGGTATTTATGGTTATTTTAATTATAAATGGTTTGATCTGTTTTATATCCCGCAATTTAATTATTATAAATAAATTCAGGTACGGGAAATTATTACTCAATAGTTACTGTGCTTAAATTTCGATATTAAAAACCTTACTTGTGTAAACCATTTAAAGCGGATTTAATATGTTCAATATCCCAAACATCGTTTTGTTATTTGCTTCAATATACTTTGTTTGCGCCAGTATGTCACTTCCCGATTGTATATATTTTCCACCGGTCAGTTCATTACCCCCATTTAGAACCATATTCCCAATACTTTCTTCAGTAACTTCAAGATGGAATTGTAAACCTAAAACATTGTTTTTGTACAAAAATGCCTGATTGGTACAACAGGTGGAATAAGCCAGGTGCTTTGATTTTTCCGGAAGATGGTAAGTGTCACCATGCCAGTGGAAAACCATCATATGTTCAGCTGAATTTTCACCGAACAGACTATCTGTTTTTGCCTGCTCAGTCAGATGTATGTCAAACCAGCCAATTTCTTTTTCAGGATTCCTATAGACTTTCTCTCCCAAAGCATCTGCAATTAACTGGGATCCAAGGCATATACCCAAAACAATTTTATTATTTTCTATTGCTTCCTTTATTGCTTTCTTCTCCTTTTCAAGCCATGGGTATTCCTTCTCATCATATATACCCATTGGGCCTCCCATGATGATCAGCCAGTCATATTCTTCGGGCTCAGGAATTGAATGGTTTTCATAGAATTTTGTACAGGTCAATAGGTGGTTGTTCTGATCAATCCAATGACTGATACAACCCAAATCTTCGAATGCTACATGCTGAAAGCAATGTATTTTTTGTGGTATCATGCTTTTCATAACTGTCATAAAACAAGCTTTTTCTTCTTCTCCTATTTATATAAAGATTTATGATATTTTTATAAAGGAATAAGATAGGCCGATATGATATGACATGCCAAACCTAGTAATACGAACACGTGGAATATTGTGTGTACAAACTCACGTTTGGCTAAAGCGTAAAAAAATGAACCAACAATATAAAAGATGCCACCGGCTCCCATCCAATATAGAACTTCAACGCAATCTCTTGACAAAGCAACGTCTATCAGTGGTTTTACAGCGAGAAATATAGATAAACCCATGAGTACATAGGACATTGTTTTGAGGTTGCTGTTGGCTTTGAGTTCACCCAAATTCACTCCGATACCTATCAAAGCAAAAAGCCAGACAAAAGCAAAAAGACCCCATCCCCAAAAGCCTTCATTTCGCAACAAGATCAAGGTGATAGGAGAGAAGCTTGCTGCAATGAGTACGTATATGCTCGCGTGGTCAAAATGTCGCAAAAAAGTTTTTGATTTAGGTATCTGGACATAATGGTAAATAGTGGATGACAGCATACAAACCAACATGCCCAATCCATATATTGAATACGCCACTATAGCCCATCCATTCGCGGCTGCAATAGCTTTATGCAACAACACGGCAGTAGCAACGCCTGCTATGAGTACTCCAAAAGCATGGGTCAGGTAATTCGCCTTTTCTTCCCGTTTGCTATATGATTTAAAAGATGGCATAAGGGTATCTTTAATTTTTTGCTAAAAATACTCAGAAATCTTTATTAAAAAGAAATTTGTAATGGAACTTTGAAGGTTCATCCCTTTATTTATTTCTGAAACTTTTTATCTGCGACAGGATATGATCCGTTTCACAGAAAATTTGGATCGTCTAACTTAAATGGTATTGTTCTCCTCTTCAGTATATTTTTCATAAATTAGGCTAAAAGTTCAATCCTATTACCTTCTACATCAAGCAATACGCTCTCAAAATAACCGTCCCCAGTTGTACGTGGTTCACCAACAATCCGAATACCATCTGACCGAAGCCTTTCTGTAAGAGAAAAAACCGCATCCCTGGAATCCAATGTAAAGGCAATATGAGTTATTCCTAATTTTTCTTCTATATCTAATGGTTCTAAAATGGAATCCTTGTGCATTAGTTCCAATTTTGCACCACTTTCAAACGTAATAAAATAGGATTCAAACTTTTTGATAGGGTTTCTATATTTTTCATTGCTAACCCCTCCAAAATAGTGAGTGTAAAACTCCTTCATCGCTTCCAGGTCTTTTGTCCAAATGGCAATGTGTGTTATCTTCATGGTAGTTTTTAATTTTTTGTGTAAACAGTTTAAAACGGATATCTTCGCAGTGAAAATATCCCATTATGAATAAATTCTAATGATACTTTATATGCCCCTTGCCAGTCATATTTCCCCAAATAAGGATATTTATACTCTGCAAAACGATTCGATAGAAATCAAAGTCAAAAAAACAGGAGCCGAATTATGTAGCATAAAACTCCTTTCGACCAATCAGGAATACATGTGGGAAGCCGATCCTGCAATTTGGGGCAACTCTTCACCCGTCCTTTTTCCCATTGTCGGAATGTTGAAAGACCAGACTTATATACTCGATGGACAAAAATATTTCATGAAAAAACATGGCATTTTCAAGTATAGTCCGGATGTCAAGCTGGCATCGTCAACCGATGATAGCCTGACATTCAAACTTTTGTACAACGAAGAGACCCTGAAACAATACCCCTTCAAATTTGAATACCTGTTGACTTTCAAGCTTGAAAAATGCAAAGTGATCATTATTAATGAAGTTAAAAATCTGGGTGAAAAGGAAATGTACTTCACTTTAGGCGCCCATCCAGCCTTTAAATGTCCGCTTGATCCCGGAGAAAAATACGACGATTATTTTTTGGAGTTCGAGCAGCCAGAAACAGCCTACACTTATCCGTTGCTGCCATCTTCAGGACTTCTTGGTGAAAAGACCGACCTACTTCTGAATAACAGCCGGATTCTTGAACTGAGCTATCACTTATTTGATAAAGATGCCTTGGTCTTCAAAGACATCCAGTCCAAAAGTGTGACCCTAAGCAGCAAAATTTCCGGAAAACGTGTCCGGGTAGATTTTGAGGACTATCCATATCTGGGATTTTGGGCTAAACCCAATGCCGACTATGTTTGTATTGAACCTTGGTATGGTGTCAACGACCCTGTCATTACCGATCAGAATTTTAAAACGAAGGAAGGTATCCTGAAACTGGACTCAAAAAGCACATTCACAGCAACATATTCCATCTCAGTGATCCAGTGACAGGATTCATTTATATGTTCTTCGTTTAGAATGTGTATGGCATTATATGGGCTTATTTTTGACCCTGATACCTAAAACAATAAGCGAAACATAAAGCACAATGGCAATGGAATCGATCAACGTATTTTTAATTTCGGATGCGTTATAGCATAATGTTCCACCAAAAATAACGATCCAGCGAACAATCATTAAAATGGCAATAATC
>JAQTUE010000087.1 GCA_028710415.1 Paludibacter sp.
CCCCAGAATATGTTGAAATATAAACGGAACATATAAAAGGCTGTCAAACCGGCAATGAAAGTCATGGTGATGCCCATATACGGGCTGAATTCATAACAAGCGGATAAGATCTCGTCTTTACTGAAGAATCCCGAGAAAGGAGGGATCCCTGCAATTGCCAGACAAGCAATCAGGAATGTATAGTTGGTGATAGGCATATATTTACGTAATCCACCCATATGGTTCATTTCGTTGCTGTGAACGGCATGGATCACCGAACCTGCCCCTAGGAACAATAAGGCTTTGAACATGGCGTGTGTGAACAGGTGGAACATGGAAGCCATGTAACCAAGTCCTTCGTGTTCTCCATAACCGGAGACACCCAAAGCAACCATCATAAACCCGATCTGGGAAATGGTGGAGAATGCCAGTACGCGTTTAATATCGGTCTGAACGCAGGCAATAACTGCTGCAAATAACGAAGTGAAAGCACCTACATAACCTATGATGTGCAATACTTCAGGAGTATAAACCACATATACCGGGAACAGTCGTGCAACCAGGAAAACCCCGGCAACAACCATGGTGGCAGCGTGGATCAATGCAGATACCGGTGTCGGACCTTCCATAGCATCCGGTAACCATATTTGAAGCGGGAACATGGCCGATTTACCGGCACCCCCGATAAAGATAAGACCCATAGCCCAACTCATGACTGAAGCTCCCATAAAAGTTACTCCTGTTGTGCTGGCAAATACGCTGGCATCACCCGAAGTGAGAATACCGAAATCAAATGTTTTGGTATAGAAGGATAGTAACAGGATACCAACCAGGAAGCCCAGGTCGGCAAAACGGGTTACAATAAAAGCTTTCTTGGCAGCTGCAACGGCTGAAGGCTTGGTATAATAGAATCCGATCAACAGGTAAGACGATACACCCACTAATTCCCAGAAAATATACATTTGGAAGATATTGGTGGCAATCACCAATCCCAGCATAGAGAATGTAAAGAGCGACAGGAATGCATAATAGCGTTCGAATCCTTTTTCATTGACCATGTATCCAAGGCTGTAAATGTTTACCATAAACGATACGGTCGTAATCACTACCAGCATCATTACCGAGATAGGATCGAGCAGGATACCTAAATTGATATGAAGGAATTCACTGAAACGCAACCATTCAATGTTGAACGGTATTACTTTTTCGTAGACACCCTCAATGCGGTGCATGGTGAAATATTCCCAGGCGGCATAATACGATAGTGCCGTAATGATTCCCAGTACGACGGTTCCTATGGTTCCTGCAACCCTGGGTTTCCATTTTGAATCCACCAGACCCAATACAATGAAACTAAGAAGCGGAAGGAGTAAAATTAATAAGGTATATTGCATAATCTATAATTGTCAATTGTCAACACTAAATTGTAAATTGTAAATCGTAAAATGGTAAATGTCTTAGTTTTTCATTTCATTCAGGTTACCCACTTCAACGCTGCTCAGGTTGCGGTAGATATTGATGATAATGGCAATGGCAACTGCTGTCTCGCAAGCCGCAATGGCAATGGTGAACAGTGTAAAGTAGAAACCTTCCAAATGTCCCGGATACAAATAGCGGTTAAATACCACAAAGTTGATATCGGCAGCATTTAGCATTAGTTCGATCGAGATTAAGATCATCAATAAACTCTTACGTGACAGGAAGCCATAAACCCCTGCAAAGAACATGACTAAACTTAATCCTAAGTATGCTTCTACAGGAACCGGTCCTGATAGAAAATTCATTAATAAATCACCCATATCTTTAATGTTTGATGTTTTTTAAGTTTGACGTTTGGTGTTTGATGTTTGACGTTTGAAGTTTGGTGTTTGTCGTTTGATGTTTGAGGTTGGTTGACCGCTTAAATAGTTTGCATAAACGCTAACCTATCAAACTTTTCAAACCTTTCAAACCTTTCAAACTCTTCAAACTCTTCAAACTTCTTTATCTTTTTCTTGCAATCATAATAGCTCCAACGATACAAGCCAGCAATAAGATACTGATTGTTTCGAAAGGTAATAAATACTGGTATTTATCGGTACCCATCATGGTATGTCCGATTTGTTGCGGGGTCAGTTCGCTTTGTACTGCCACGGCATATACTTTGCTCACATTGTAATAAATGATGTGGGCACAAAAGGCAAGGCCTGAAATGGCTGTGATTCCTGCAACGATGCGTCTTACCGGTAATTCGGTTTTTACATTTTCACCCGGCTTGTTGGTCAGCAGGATTGCGAAAATAAACAATACCATGACTCCTCCTGCATACACTGCAATCTGTACCGCAAACAAGTAGTTATAGCCTAACAACAGGTAAAGGCCTGCAGTAGCTAATAATACAAATAATAAATAAGTTGCTGAGCGAATAATGCGCTTTGAAGTAACTGCCATGATGGAGAAAACTGCAATAACTATCGCTAAAATGTAAAATATAATTTGTTCTGCCATAATCGATCGATTATCCTATATTGATTCAGTTAGTATTAATTCTCAGTTGTTTCAGCTTTTGCTTCTGATTCAGCAGTTGGCGTTTCTGTTTTCGATTCTTTTACCGATGCCAGTATGGTTGCTATCGGAGTTTCTGTTTTTGCTTCTGGAGCTGCAACAGATTCTTTTGGTGCTTCAGTTTTCGATTCTTTTACAGATGCCAGTAAGTTAGCGATTGGTGCCTCAGGCTTTACTTCAGGTGCTGTCACTTCAACAACCGGAGTTTCTGCTTTTACTTCAGGAGCTGCTACCGGAACTTTTGGTGCTGCAACTGGGGCAGCTGGTGCTACCGGTCTTTCAACCTTTTTCTTTTCGCGCATCTTCGAACCTTCATGATTCAGTTGTTGTTTCAGCTTATCGCGGGTAAATACTGCATTTTCAAAGGTGTTTTCAAACTTGATTGCATCCGAAGGACAGGTCAACACGCACAGGTTACAGAATGTACACATTCCCAAATCCCATTTATAGGTGTCAAGCACTTTTTTCTTCTTGCCATCTTCTGTTTCAATCATTTTGAAGTTGACCGTAATGGTGCCGTTCGGGCAGTTCATTTCGCAAATACCGCAGGCTGTACAGGCATGTTCATTATTTTCATCATGAGGCATGGTTAACTCTGCACGGAAACGGTCGGAAATGACCAGGGTGTCCCTGTTCTCAGGATATTGTTGGGTCACTTTCTTTGTCCACAACTCTTTCCACGTAACAGACATACCTACCAGCAACGACTTGATGCCGGTAAATAACCCTGAAAAATATTTTGATACTGAACTCATCTTTTTATTTACTATTTAGTAATTTACAATTTACTATTTCCAAGTTTCTTTTTTTTTCTTCTTTATTCTTGATGCTCAATGCTTAATGCTCGATGCTTAAACCTCAAACCTTTCAAACTTCAAACTCTTCAAACCTTCTTAGAAAAGTCCCGGAAACAAATCCGTCAATGTCAAACCTGTCAGGACGATAATCACCATGACCAGGATATTCACCAGGTTGATAGGCAACAGGTATTTCCATTCCAGGTTTAATAACTGGTCGATACGCAAACGTGGGAATGACCAGCGAACCCATAAGCTCAGGAAGATCAATACGGCAGTCTTGCTAAAGAACCACACGTAGGAAGGTACATAATTCATGATCTGGTTGAATCCGTCCCATCCGTGAACCTGGATAGGCAGGTATCCGCCTAAGAAAACGGTTGTAGCGATAGATGCAATGATAAACATGTTCAGGTATTCGGCCAGGTAATAGAACCCGAATTGAAGTCCTGAATACTCTGTGTGGTATCCTGCTGTTAATTCCGATTCTGCTTCCGGTAAGTCAAATGGTCCGCGGTTTGTTTCAGCATGTCCTGAAATCAGGTACAATACAAAAGCAATCATCGAAGAGATATGTCCGTTAAAAAGATTCCAGCAATAGCGTTGTCCTTCAATCATGGTGGAGAACTGCATGGTTCCTGCCAACACGACAATAGTCATTAAGGCAAAACCGGCCGATAGTTCATAACTCACAAACTGTGCACCACTTCGCATGGCACCAATCATGGCATATTTGTTATTACTGGACCAACCTGCGAGCAACACACCGATAATTCCCAGGGAGGATACGGCAGTGACATACAAAACCCCGATGTTAAAGTCGATGGCATGAAGTCCCTTTCCGAATGGAATAGCTCCAAAGGTAAGCATGGAAGCCACGATCATAAATACAGGAGCAGCAAAGAACAGGAACCTGTCCGCACGGTTGATCTTTACGATTTCCTTCAACAGGATCTTGATCATATCCGCAACACTCTGGATAAGTCCGTATTTTCCTACACGGTTTGGTCCGATACGAGCCTGGAAGAATGCCGTAATCTTGCGTTCAGCATAAATCAATATCAGCGCTATTACCGCATAAGCAGCCAACAAGGCTACACCCACCAACACAAATTCTATCAGTAATACCCAAAAGGTGGGTAAGCCGCTTCGCAGTGTGGTGTCTAACCAGGTCGTTAGGTTTGAAATTTCTAATGGTTGTTGCATATATAAATTGTACGATTGTTAATTGGTTAATTAGTTGATTGGTTAACTGGTTGATTGGTTAATTGGTAAATTGTTATATTTTCAACTATCAATTTCCAACTACTTACTCCCGACTACCTACTAATTACTACCTATTATAAACTATAAACTTTGAACTATTGCAGGTACAAACTACCTGCTTCTTACTTCTTTTTTCGATTACTTCTTTACTTCCTTCAACTAATTAACCTCCCGATTACTCTCAGGTAAACCAATGAACCAATGAACCAATTAA
>JAQTUE010000056.1 GCA_028710415.1 Paludibacter sp.
TTGTTTTGCACCTCGCGCATCTCTTCACGCCCCATGCACTCATAACTTTCATTCCAAATCATATGCTTATTTTTTTCAGCAATGCAAAGAAAAGCAATATTTTGAAATTAATTGCCTCATTAATGTGATTATTTGTAATTTTGCAATCCATAAAAGATCTCAATTTGATGTTTGAACTCATTTCTCCCTATCAACCCACCGGGGATCAACCGGAAGCCATTATGCAACTGACGGAAGGCATCAAACAAGGGATTCCTTACCAGACACTGCTCGGCGTAACCGGTTCGGGCAAAACTTTTACCATAGCCAATGTGGTGAAAGAAATTCAACGCCCCACTTTGGTGCTGAGTCACAACAAAACCCTGGCTGCCCAGCTATATGGTGAGTTCAAAAGCTTTTTCCCTAACAATGCCGTCGAATATTACGTTTCCTATTACGATTACTATCAACCGGAGGCCTACCTGCCAACCACCGACACCTATATCGAAAAAGACCTGGCCATCAATGATGAAATTGAAAAGCTGAGACTCTCCGCCACCTCCTCCCTGCTCTCCGGCAGACAGGATGTTCTTGTCGTTTCATCCGTATCCTGCATTTATGGTATCGGAAATCCCGAAGACTTTAATAAAACAGTCATAGACATCCATGCCGGCCAAAAGCTGGATCGCAACGTTTTCCTGCGCAGTCTGGTCGATAGCCTGTATTCAAGAAATGAAGTCGAACTGAACCGGGGCAATTTTCGGGTCAAGGGGGATACCGTCGATATTTTTCTGGCCTATACAGATACCATATTGAGGGTTATCTTTTGGGGAAATGAAATTGATACCATCGAAGACATCGAACCGCTAAGCGGCAGAACCATCAACCGATACAATGAATTCAGAATTTTTCCGGCCAATCTTTTTGTAGCCAGCAAAGAGCGCACTAAGCAAGCCATCGAAGAAATTCTGATTGACCTTGACAAACAAGTGGATTTCTTTAAATCCATCGGCAAGGCATATGAGGCGAAACGCCTGTACGAACGCGTCAACTACGATGTGGAAATGATCCGTGAATTAGGTCATTGCTCAGGAATCGAGAATTACTCCCGCTATTTTGATGGTCGGAATCCCGGTGACAAACCTTTCTGCCTGTTGGACTTTTTCCCGAAAGATTTTCTCATGATCGTCGATGAAAGCCATGTCAGCCTGCCACAAGTCAGAGCCATGTGGGGCGGAGACCATGCCAGAAAGCAAAACCTCGTGGAATACGGCTTTCGTTTACCGGCAGCCATGGATAACAGACCCCTGAGTTTTGACGAGTTCGAAGGTATTCAGAAACAGATGATTTATGTGAGTGCAACACCCGGTGATTACGAGCTGGAAAAATCCGAAGGCGTCGTAATCGAACAAGTCATCCGACCGACAGGACTTCTCGATCCGGAGATCGAGGTTCGTCCAAGCAAGAATCAGGTAGACGATTTGATGGAAGAAATAAGGATCCGTGCAGAAATCAACGAACGCATCCTAGTGACCACCCTCACGAAACGAATGGCGGAGGAACTCACTTCCTATATGGAAAACCTGGGCATCCGATGCAGTTACATTCACTCGGATGTGGACACCCTGGATCGTGTAAAAATTATGGAAAACCTGCGCCTGGGAGTATTCGACGTATTGGTGGGTGTCAATCTGCTGCGGGAAGGTTTGGATTTGCCAGAAGTATCTCTTGTGGCCATCCTGGATGCCGATAAAGAGGGTTTCCTGCGCAACCACCGCTCCCTGACCCAAACGGCAGGACGTGCTGCCAGAAATCTGAACGGAAGGGTCATCATGTATGCAGACAAAATGACGCGCAGCATGATACTCACCATTGATGAAACAAACAGGCGAAGGGAAAAACAAAGGGCCTACAACGAAATGCACGGCATCACCCCTACAGCCATCACCAAAGAAATCACCTCATCCACCTTGGGTGCCTATTCAAAACAAGCAGAGCCCAAAGCCTACATTGAGCCTACCAGCAGCAGTCTGGTGGCCGATCCTGTCATTGCACACATGAACCCGACACAACTGCAGAAATCCATCGACAAAGCCAAAAAGGACATGTATGAAGCAGCAAAGCGGCTCGATTTTCTCGAAGCCGCTCAGTACCGTGACGAAGTGCTCAAATTGGAAGAACTGTTGCCTAAAACTTAAGGCCAAAAGAAACAAGCAGGTTGGTCTTGTTGGTGTTTAGTTCTGCATATTTCGAATCATTTGCATTTAAAGTCTCATCATAGAAATTGTAGAAATGTTCAAGATGCATCTGATGTTGCAAGGCTGCATCCAGAAAAAAGGCACCGGAACGATACCCAACCCCACCTGATAAATAATAGGTATCTTTTTCCACACCATATTGAGGGGTTGTTCCCGCAGTGACAACATACGTATTGTTTTCTTCAAGTGTACTCTTGACAGGACTTTGATACCAGGCAGCACCAGCTCTTAAGCTGACATTGTCCGTCAAACGGTATTCACCTCCCAAACGAACGTTGGAAGCTGCCCTGAAATCCTCATTGATATAACCGTTGATTTCAGCATCAGGCCTTCCATTGGCATTCTTCAAAACCATTGCCTTGTAGTCAACCACATCCCAGTCCAAACTAATAAAACCTTTTTTGCCAAACTGATAGGCAACACTGTATATCATACGGTTTGGTGTCTTCATCTGATAATCCATAGAACCGTCTTGTTCATTTGCTTGATAATAGGTTCCTTCAGGAAAAGGCTGGCCTGTATCAGGATTATCTATCCCCTGAAAATACATCTTCGCATTATACACATCAGTCATCGCATAATAGGTCGATGTGTGGTAGGCAAAGCCCAAACGCAGTTGAGGAACAGGACGATAGATGGCACCCAACTTTAAATTAACGCCTGTACCCTCTGTCGACAAAACATTTTGCAGTTCAAAGCTGAAAGGAAGAGTGCTCAACGTACCATAGGATTCTTCCACATAGGAAGATTTCAGTCTATAGTTGATATCCTGAATGCCAAGGCTCATTCCAAAGTAAAAAGTATGTCCGGCATTTGCAGCAAGACTGAAAGCCCATTCACCAACCCCACCGCTTTCCATCAAATACATGGAATTATCAACTTTTTCACCGCTTCCCAGTATGGGATCATAGCCATCAACATCATTACCTTCGACCATGTAAGCATTCCAGGCATAATCAAGCAGGTTGGACGCACCATAATCATTGTAATCTGTGCAAATTCTGTTCAAAAGCGAAGTGGAACGACCCCTTCCTTCAATGGACACATTGCGGTTAAAATCTTTAATTCTGTTATAGGATATTCCGAAATTGAAATTGGAGATGGGAGACTCATCATAGGTACGGAAGGAACCCACGTAGCCGAAATTACTGATCAAAATATTCTCTTTCGAGTCAGTTGACGTCCGGTCAAAAACAGATTTGGTCGAAGTGGTACCAAGCAACGGGGTAAGAACCATTTCCGAACTGCGATAAACGGCTAAACCGGCAGGATTCATGCTTACAGCACTCATATCACCCCCCAAAGCGCCAAAAGCACCGGACATGGCAACATAACGGGCACTACCATTGATATCGGTCAAAGAATACTTTAACAAATCAAATTCAGCCTGGGCAAAAACCATGGTACTTGCCACCAAAAGACCTGTCAACAAAAAATATTTTCTCATAAGAATGATATTAAAAGTTAAACCATAAGAGAACCCCACATCATTGGAAGATCGCTGATATACTTATGGCTGTGATTGATCAATCAAAACATAAAAGGTATCACTATCTGCGTCCACCGCCACCGCCGCCACCAGAACCGCCACGAGGACTGGAGCCTCCTGAAGAAGAAGAGGAGGAGGAGGAAGATGAGGAAGAACTACTGCTGGGAGTGTAAGAAGAACTGGCAGGGGTATAGGAGGAACTCGCAGGCGTATAGGAGGAGCCTCTGCTTTCAGAGGTAGCAGGCGTGTTACTTCTCGAAACTGAAGTAGAACTTCCACTCCTGGAAGTACGCGTCGATGTAGCTGAACCGGAACGGGTTGTTGCGCCTGTACTCATAGTTT
Source organism: Paludibacter sp. (assembly GCA_028710415.1). Classification (GTDB taxonomy): domain Bacteria; phylum Bacteroidota; class Bacteroidia; order Bacteroidales; family Paludibacteraceae; genus Paludibacter. The sequence goes on from JAQTUE010000056.1 coordinate 4,069, forward strand.
CACCTGAGCCTGGATAGATGGCAGCACCACGGGTTGGAAGGGCTGTTGCACTGCGGCCTGGACTAATGGAGCTACGGGTTGGACTAATGGAGCTACGGGTTGGACGGGCTGTTGCACCTGAACTGTAACCTGTTGATGAGCCATAGCCGGATCTCGTGTTGATGGCAGAACCTGAACGGGCATATCCACTTGTAGAACGGCTTGACCGGACAGCGTTTGTTCCTGCTGGACGGCTGACGCTGGAAGCAGCTGAATAACCAGATCTGTTCGTAGACAGGAATGCCCGCTGGTCAGCAGTCAGCTGGTGGCGATTGTGTGAATAATGGCCGCCATATCCGCCATTATTGTGATATCCTCCCCATCCATAGCCATAATAACCATAGTTATAACCGTATCCGTAATAACCACTGTATCCGAAACCATTATATCCGTAATAGCCACCGTATCCAAAACCATTGTATCCGCCATACCAGGGATCATAATAGCCCCATGATGAATAACCCCAGGGATTATAATAACTGTAATTATTCCAGTAATTCCAACGGTTGCCAAATCTTGGATAATAGAATGAATCATAATAAAACGGACTCATCCAGCCATTGGCATAATCATCCACATAGTAGACATCCACATTCGCACCATCTTCAATGTAAATATTCACATACTCATCATCAGTAATATGGGTCGTGAATTTCGGATCATGAAAACGACGAACGCGTTCGGAATATTCAAAAGGTTGACTTTCTTTCCCGGAAAGGGTGTCGGCATTGTTTTCAGCAACATTGTCAGAAGAATTAGCCGGAGCGCGACGGTTGTATTCATCAACATTCCTCATGTCATATTTTCTCAATGTACCGCTATAGTCATATACACGAACAGGCTCATTCCGTTTTTCCGTGACAGCGGCCTTGGTTTTCGTTCTAACAGGAGTTGCTACCTTGGTTTCCTTTGGATTATAATACAAGTCATCCTCATAAGACAAGGACTGAGCCTGCACCAAAACCGGTAGCAGAAAGGCGAAAGCCGGTAATATCATCCATGTTGTTTTCATAATTGGAGTGTTTTTATGATTCTTTCTGATAAAAGGCTTACTTTTGTATTCATCTTTGATATAGCAAGCCCAATATCTTCAAACTATATATTACAAAGATACTTTTTTTTAAAAAAGGTTTACTCCATTTGAATATATTTAACAACCGGAATATGGATTACATTGAATTGCATTTACACCTTTCTCCAATAAACACAATGGTCAGCGATGTTTTAGCTGCTACACTCGGTGAAAACGGCTTCGAAAGCTTTATCGAATGTGAAGACGGAATGCTTGCATACGGGCCTGCCAAAATTTTCAATGAAAACACGTTTCGAGAACTATTGCCAACAGCACTCTTTGGCACTGACATTAAGATGACCTGCAAACTGGTTCCCGGTCAGGACTGGAACCATGAGTGGGAAAAGAATTATTTCAAACCCATTGTGATCGGTCAGGATTGTGTTATTCACAGCTCCTTTCACACCGATGTCCCCGTTGCCACCTACGACATACTGATTGATCCAAAAATGGCCTTCGGAACCGGCCATCACGAAACGACCAGCTTAATGTTGAGTGAACTTCTTAAGCTGGACGTAAAAGGAAAATCCTTTCTGGATATGGGTTGCGGAACGGCGGTTTTGGCCATCCTGGCTTCCCTCAAAGGCGCAGGGCCGATTCTTGGAATTGACATTGACGAGTGGGCCATCCAAAATGCTTTTGAAAATATCAGGCTCAACCACTCGCCAAAAATTGAAATCAAACTCGGAGGTGCAGAACAACTGGATGGTGCAGAAAGTTTTGACATCCTTTTTGCCAACATCAACCGCAATATCCTCTTAAATGACATGCCGGCCTACGTCGCCAAAATGCACACAGACTCGGTCTTGTATATGAGCGGATTCTACGAATCTGACATTCCATTTATTCAGGAAAAGGCAGAATCACTCGGCCTCACTTATCAAGGTTTTATATCCAAAAACAATTGGGTGGCTGTCCATTTTAAGAAATAGTCCAGAAAGACTATTTCTTAAAATCCGCTTTCCTCATGTGTTTCATGATCACATCTGCCCACATTTCTCCCAATATCTTTGCTCCTGCAGCATTGGGATGAAGATAAAAAGTGCCAGAGTTTCCTTTTTCCGGGGCAAGATATTGCAAATGGTTTTTCTCGAAAAATTTGCAAGCCTTCCTGTCACCGATAAAAACTTTTCCAGGCCTGATCCCGGGTATGGATAAAATCTGCGGGGTATAGGATTGCAGCCTGGCCAATCCTTCGCTCAAATAGGTCGCACTATTGTGTGTATTTGGACTGTACCAAATAGGTTGATGCAATATGATGTGACTTTTCGGATACCTTTGAAGCAAACTGTCAATAATCGTCAACAGATTCTTCTTATAGTTCTCAGGGGAAACTGGTGCTCCAGTCGGTCCTTTGATGGCACTGTCATTCGTACCGAGAATCATAGAAAAAACCAACGGCGTTCCTTTTGAATACAAGGTATCTGCTGCTTTAACCACCCTTGGAAACAAGGAGTTCGATGCGGGCAGGAAGTTCACGGTGGTACTTCCGCTCACTCCGCAATTGGCAAATTTTACCCGGCATTGGTGTTCTCTCAAATATTTGACGGCCATTACTGGCGGGGCTTGCTCCACCCTGTTCTGCAAACCGGCACCCTGAGTAATGCTGTTTCCAATAAAAACGATATTAAACTCCGACGTTGTTTTTTTTGCTTCTGCTTTTGTCAAGACCAATAGCAAAAACATGCTGAAACAAACAGCTTTAAAAATAATTTTTCTCATGGCTTATAACCTATTTAATTTAAGAAACCCTTCACTTCAGGGTACGATTTTCTGATGTACTTAAGGTCGCAAAAATATGGATAACCATTTATAAATACAAGGCTCAACCCGATATTTAAAAAAGCAAAACAAAAGGACTGAGCCCTGTACAGTTCAGAACTCAGTCCTTATCAGCTTAATGTAGCATTTAACCCGTCCGACTTTTTGGGGTCAGATCAAATGAGGAGCCTTTTTTATCTTTATTTTGCAGCCAGTTCCAATACCAATGTTTTGGTTGGCTGGTCACAAACTTCTGTCGGACCAAAATACTGAATCGGGCCCGGATAGACATAGTCTGTCTGTACAGCCCAGGCTGCACGTTTGGATGCGAATTTCTTGAAAGGAGCACCATTCAGATCCACAAGGGCTTTTTGAATCACCGGTTTCATTTCACCGTGGCGGCGTTCCATATTCATCATCATGGTGATGGGCACACCACCTGCAATCCATTGATCAGCAGGAGCAGTTGTGTTGCGGACCAAAGACATATAGCCTGTTTTGCCAAAAGCGATCAGGTTGGATGCGGTATAACCGATTGAATAGCAATAATCTGCGTCATAATTGGACGGAGCGGCACAACGACCTTCATAACCGAAGAAGTGAACCTGCGTGGCAAATTTACCAACATACTTTCCTTCTTTACTCCATTCAGCCAGTTTAACACCCACCATTTCAGCCAACAGTTTTTCGGTTTCAATCAAAGACACCTGTACGTTTCCGTGCGGGTCACGGTCAAGCGTCAACTGACGGGCTACCCCTTCAGGAAGTGACGCATAAATCTCCGAATTTTCCTTGCTCAACATCTTGATGATGTAATGACGCTGCTCTGAACGACGGATCAAATTGAATTCTTCCTGGTGTGAAGCAAGGAAATCATTCAATTCCTCGATCAACTTCTTGATGGCGGGAATAAATTCAATCACCCCTTCTGGAATCAGTACGGTTCCGAAATTGTTACCCACTTCAGCACGTTTTGCTACTACTTTCGCAATATCAATCACCAAATCATCCAATGTCAGGTTCTTGGCTTCCACTTCTTCAGAAATGATGCAATAGTTGGGTTGAACCTGCAAGGCACATTCCAGGGCAATATGCGAAGCCGAACGGCCCATCAGCTTGATGAAGTGCCAGTATTTGCGGGCAGAATTACAGTCACGCTGAATATTGCCGATCACTTCGGAATAAACCTTACAAGCCGTGTCAAAACCAAATGAAGTCTCAATCATGCTGTTTTTCAAATCTCCGTCAATGGTCTTCGGGCAACCGACCACCTGAACACCTGCACCGATGGCTGCATAGTATTCAGCCAGAACGCAGGCATTGGTGTTGGAATCGTCACCGCCGATAATAACCAAAGCTTTGATGTCAAGAGCCTTCAGGATCACCAACCCTTTGTCAAACTGTTCTGTGGTTTCGAGTTTGGTACGGCCTGAGCCAATGATGTCAAACCCACCTGTATTTCTGTATTCATCAATGATTTCAGAAGTAAGCTCCATGTAGTTGTGTTCAATCAGACCACTGGGGCCGAGAATAAAGCCAAACAGCCTGGAAGCTGCATTCATGTGCTTGATGCCGTCAAAAATACCGGCAATTACATTGTGTCCGCCCGGAGCTTGTCCTCCAGAAAGAATAACACCTACATTGATGGGGGCATCTGCCATTTTTTCCGAACCGGATTCGAATGTCACCAATGGCATTCCATAGGTATTCGGGAATAGTTTTTTAATGGAATCCTGATCAGCAACAGACTGGGTTGCTTCTCCCTCAACCATTTTCACGGAGCTTTTTAAAGCCTGTGGCATTTTTGGCTGGTACGCGGCACGCGCAATTTGTAAGGCACTTTTTGTCATTTTCGTTCTAAGTTATATGAGGAGAATAAATATTTTTCCTGTTCGTCAAAAATCGCACAAATTTCGTCATTATTTTTTATATATGAAAACGAATCCAAACAGGAATGGCTCTTATTTTAACATTATTTTTGGCTGGTTTTCAAATACTTTATTTCTTTAAAAAATACACTTCCGGTCATCCTTTTTAGGTATTTCATCTTGCATGTTATCCTTTTTTTGACTAATATTGCATGGTTTTAAAAGAGCTGGCTCTCCTCTTTTTAAAACACTGGTTTTCAAAGGTATAGAATTTTACGCTATCATAATTTCTCACAAAAAAAATAATAAAAGATGATTTATTCACACGAAGTGCAACAGATGTGTTGTGTAAAAAAAGGGGCAAATCATGCGTCTGCTCCGATTCCTGAAGAAGGAAAGTGGGTAAGAGCCAAAGAAGTGAAAGACATTTCCGGTCTGACACACGGTATCGGTTGGTGTGCACCCCAGCAAGGAGCTTGCAAGCTTACGCTGAACGTTAAGGACGGTATCATTCAGGAAGCATTGATTGAAACCATCGGTTGCTCAGGTATGACCCACTCAGCTGCCATGGCATCTGAAATTCTCCCCGGCAAAACCATTTTGGAAGCGCTGAATACCGACTTGGTTTGCGACGCCATCAACACCGCCATGCGCGAATTGTTCCTGCAAATTGTTTACGGACGCACACAGTCTGCTTTCTCTGAAGGTGGCCTTCCCATCGGTGCAGGTCTGGAAGACCTTGGTAAAGGTTTGCGCAGCCAGGTTGGTACCATGTACGGTACCCTGGAAAAAGGCACCCGTTACCTGGAAATGGCTGAAGGCTATTGCAGCCGCATGGCACTGGATGCTGAAGACCTCGTCATCGGTTATGAATTTGTTCACCTGGGTAAATTCATGGATTCTGTCAAGAAAGGCATTGATGCCAACGAAGCATTGAAAAAAGCAACATCCAGCTATGGTCGCTTTGCCGAAGGAGTTAAATATATCGACCCACGTCACGAATAATATAAGGAGGAACCAACAATGGCATTATTTGAAAGCTACGACCGCAGAATCGATACGATCAATGCGGTATTGAAAGAAAACGGCATTTCCAGCCTGGAAGAAGCAAAATCCATCTGTGAAGCCAAAGGAATTGATCCTTATACCATTTGTGAAGAAACTCAGGCCATCGCCTTTGAAAACGCCAAATGGGCTTATGTGATGGGTGCTGCAATCGCTATCAAAAGAGGTTGTACCAATGCTGCTACCGCTGCCGAAATCATCGGTATCGGCCTTCAGGCATTCTGTATCAAAGGTTCTGTTGCCGATGACCGCAAGGTTGGTTTAGGCCATGGTAACCTCGCAGCTATGTTGCTTCGCGACGAAACCAAATGTTTCGCTTTCCTCGCCGGCCACGAATCTTTCGCTGCTGCTGAAGGCGCCATCAAAATCGCCGAAAAAGCAAACAAAGTGCGCAAGGAACCTCTTCGCGTGATCCTGAACGGACTGGGCAAAGATGCAGCAATGATTATCTCCCGCATCAATGGTTTCACCTACGTTCAAACCCAGTTTGACTACTACACCAGCGATTTGGCTGTGGTTAAAGAATACGCTTACTCTACCGGTCTTCGTGCCAAAGTAAAATGCTACGGTTGCGACGATGTTCGCGAAGGTGTTGCAGTAATGCACAAAGAAGGTGTTGACGTTTCCATCACAGGTAACTCTACCAACCCTACCCGCTTCCAACACCCGGTTGCAGGTACCTATAAAAAAGAATGCTACGAGCAAGGCAAGAAATACTTCTCTGTTGCTTCAGGTGGCGGTACGGGTCGTACTTTGCACCCCGACAACATGGCAGCAGGCCCCGCTTCTTACGGCATGACTGATACGATGGGTCGTATGCACAGCGATGCTCAATTCGCAGGTTCTTCCTCTGTTCCGGCTCACGTTGAAATGATGGGATTCTTGGGAATGGGGAATAATCCGATGGTAGGTGCTACGGTGGCGGTTGCTGTTGCGGTACAAGAAGCTATGACGAAATAAGTTTAGATATTTTATAAGTTAATCCCCTGTGATATTTAGTATTGCAGGGGATTTCTGTTTTAAAAAGTGATCTGTAGAAAGTTGGTCACAATATTTTGGGTTTAGTTGATATTTTTCAAGAGGAAGAGTTGGTGACCTGGATGCACTGCGTCTTTAGCCCCACACCCCCTTTGTCGATAGGGGGTGTGGGGCTAAAGACTGCGTTTGGGTGGATTGTGAATTTTTTGTTGTTTTTTGGTGAGTGATTATAAACGATTAGTTGGGATATTTTTAGAAGTAGGTGAATAAAATTGGTAATTTAGGAGGGTGGTTTGGATATTTGGTTAACTTTGAGGGTCAGTCAATAATAAATATTAAAGAGGGGTAGAAATTCGATTTTCTTTATGGGGTTATTTTCATTTGGTGCAACTGAAATTTTAAGAATCGTATTATCAACATATTACAAATTATAATAATCTTAATCTTAAAAATGCAACAGATATGGATGAATTTAAAGGGAGCAATCAGAATAATTATAAACATGAATATAGCGATGAATATAGAGATATTATTGATAGAGTCGTTAGATGGGATAAATTTAGAATCGATCAATTATCAATTACGAATAATTTAATATTGACTTTGAGTCTTGCTTTCTTGGGGTACATAGTTAAACAAGATCATGAAATTTGTAATTGTGATTCCTGCTTTTATACAATTAAAATAATTTCAATTTTTTTGTTGTTTATTTCTTTGATTTCAGGGACATGGACTTCATATAATAGATTACTTGATTTTAGATTAACATCTAAATTAACAAAAAAGAAAAAAGAACGTTATAAACATGATCAAGATATTGAGGCCGTTAAAGATATTGAAAGAGTTAGATTTAATATCAATTATTTAAAACATAAAACAGATAGATTAGGTGAATGTACTTGGGTACTTCTAAATATTCAAATATTAAGCTTCCTAATAGGTTCTATACTTGGAATATTATTTTTAATTTGCTAAAAACCTGTAATTACATAACCAAAACTATAATATCCTAAGGATGTGCGAAGTCAAATTTCTAATTCACTGCAATAAAATAAATCGTAACTCATGGTATTACTTATCGATTTAGACGGAACATTAATCAATACTGCTCATTCTCAATTTAAAGAGATGAAAGACGGATTGATTGATCCTGACTTATCATTAATTCCTTTAATAACTGGTGCGAAAGAGTTTATTGAAATACAAAAAAAATCGGGTAATATTCCAATTATTGTATCTGATTCACACCCAAAATATGTAAAAAAGATAGCATCCGAAATTTTTAAGATTGATTTTATATCCTTAACTGATAAGCCAAATCCTCAAAAAACATTATTATTCATTAATGGTGATATCCAATTGAAAGAATTGTTTCTTAATAGGGATGAATTTTTATTGATTGGTGATAGTTGGTTGGATGTTGAATTAGGTAGGCGGTTAAATGTAAGGACTGTTCTAACAAGTTTTTATATTGCTACTTCTGTAGATGAAAGGGATGGCATAGGTCAAGATTGGAAACCAATCAAAATGGGACCAACATATTATGCAAAAGATTTTGAAGAATTAAGTAAGATTATTAATAATCCGATTGAATGCTTGCTGGCTTTAGAATGTGTTTTCCAAGGTAGTAATTCTGCTAAAGCAGTAATTTTTAGTAATCAAAAATACGATAATGGATTTACAGCATTTCGATGTTTGGCTCGTCAAAATGATGGTGAATGTGACCGATTCGCTAGAGCAGATATGTATTATCAAATTGATAATCCTAATCGAAAGATTGAGTTACTAAAATTACTAAGTAAAAGTGTTGAGAATTATTTAAGCGAGGTTTTATCTTTTAAAAAATTCAAGTGGGATTTTTTCACATATTTGACAGACAAATCTACAACGACGCCACCAAATAAAATGAAAGAGATTTTTGATCTGGTGAATATTGAAATTCCGAAAATTCAAATGTTCAAATGGAATGAAAATATTGAAGGTAATTTGCGAAATAGACCTGATTATAAAACAAGAAGAGAATTTATTTCAAAAAATCTTTATTTTGATAAAAGTATTGATGTTAAAAACAAGAGTGTAATTATAATTGATGATCAATTTACATCTTCTGCAACAGCATATGAAATTTCATCTCAATTAAAAGAAAATGGAGCAAAGAATATACTATTTATTGCATTGTTTTACCTTATTTTGTCTATTGAGAGTAAAGATTGTCCTAAGTGCGGCAAACCTCTAAAAATAAAAATCAGGAAGATTGATGGATTAAAGTTTTATTCATGTTTACCTCAAAAATTTGGTGGCCAAGGATGCGGTTATACAGAAAATTTAAATGAATAGATTAATCACAAAGAATCTAATTGCATTTTCAATGCTAAATGGAGTTGGCTCTGCATTTATCAAGAAAAATATTCAATTGATCAAATTAAAAATTGATTCAATTGAGGAGTTGTGTAAAATGAACGAAAAATTCAATCTTCTAGATTTAGAAAAGAATATTAATTATGCAGATAAAATAATTGACGATTGCAAAGAATTGAATATTCAAATAATAACAATTCTTAATGAAGAATATCCAAAGTCATTAATAGAATTAAAAGATCCGCCACCTATTTTATATCTAAAGGGTAATCATGCACTTCTAAATAAAGCTATTGCAATAATAGGAACAAGAAATTCAACAGATCTAGGAAATAAAATTGCAGCACGAGTAGCCTTATATTTTAGTAATAATTGGTCAATCTGTAATGGTTTAGTTGATGGCATAGATAAACATTCAATTATGTTCGAAAATAAGGTTTTTTCAAACGTAATAGGAGTTCTATCCGGTGGACTTAATTTTGATTATACATGTTCTAAAATCACCAGGGAATTAGCAAAACAGGTTTTAGATAATGCTGGATTGCTAGTCTCTGAACAAGAACCATTTAAAAAAGAGGATCAATTTTCAGGAAGTAAAGCAAGTCGGATCCAAGCTGGATTATCGAAAGCGATGATTTTAGTTCAAAGCACAAAAAATGGCGGATCTAAATATACAATTAAAGCATTTTCAACACTTTTTAGACCATTGGCAGTTATCTATTTTGGAAATAATTCTGAATTTCAGCACAGTGAAAATTTTGAAGCGAATAGAATTATTATAGAAAAAGGGAAAAAGGGCATAATGGAAATTTGCGATATAAAAAAAATTGATAATATTTCAATTTCAAAGATTATACGCATTGAGAAAAACGAGGATTACCAGTTGATAGATAAAGAAATTCATGCTAACACCAATGTGAATCAAATGATTAATTTTCTTTAATCATTTGATTCACATTAGGATATGAAAAAATGAGAAGTAAATGCCGACCAATGCGCATAACATGTGATTCTAAGTGGTTTAATGTACAGTTTTCAATTAAAATACTGTACACTTTTCAGTTGTAATTTACATAAAGCAAGCCTTACTCGGTACAGAAGAGCTGCTGGTTGGAAAAAATTCAAGGAAATTGTGGTGGAATAAAAACCAACATTTTATATAGATTTAAACCAAATCCATCAAATCTTCCACCATCCTCTCATCCACCAAACGATTAAAAGCCTTCTTCCAAACAGCTTTGTTTAATCTTAAAACTCTAAAATCCAATTTATTTTCAAAATGTTCAAGCATTTCGACCGACCAAGGAACGGATTCATTTAAAACTAGACCTGGATCTAGAATGAATCCCCCAGTAGGTGCAATTATTTTTCCATATTCATCTTCCAAACAATAGTCTCTAAAAACACCCCAAGGCAAATCATCAACAATAATATCTATCAGTTCAATGTTCCAAGGAATACCTTCATTCAAACTGAGGTCCTCCCAATTCCAGTATGGCTTGTAATAATCAATAAAAAATTTGTCCCATGGGAGAGCAGGATTGGAAGACAAAGAACCAAACAGATTATAATTGTTTGCATACCATTTATCAAGATGTTTGATAAAAAAGGTCTTGTCGTTTTTAAATAAAAATTCATTTCGAGCTATGCCAAGCCATTTAATACGATCACTCCAATAGTGTAATAAATTCTTTTCCGCCCAAGGCAAGTAAGGATTTGAAGAAATAGTATCCCAGTATAATAAATTTTTGTACTTTTCTACTAAATCAAAATTGCTGATGATTTTAGAATTAGTGTTAATTCGCCAATTTCTTAGGTCTGTTTCATCAAGGTATTTATCGAAAAGTTTAAGCGTCCATGGAACTGAATCGTTGCTACCCAACTCCACCAAATCCCAGCAATTTAGGTATTTGTCAATCAAATTTTCAGACCACTGAACGCTGGTATTGTGAGATAGTTTTTTAAAATTGATTTTCGTTTCGTGTTTTTGAATGAAATCCATATCCCACAGCAACCCTTTATTGGAAGAAATGGAATCACCACAGCCCTCATCCAACCCTTCCCAATTTATCAAATCGGAAAAAGAATCCAACAATGAAAGGTCTTTGAAGGCTGAGGGATTATTCGATAAAATTTCCCAGTTGATTAGATCTTTTGTTTCTTGCAGTAAGTCGTAAGACCAACAGATGTTTTGGTTTTCAGAAATTAGATACCACTTCAATCTGTCATGATACCTTATTAATTGGGCCTTGGTGAATGGGTAATATTGAGCAGCGGCATCCAGGAAATAGTCTGGGTGTCGGAGAAGAAAGGAATGGCATTGTTGTTGGTTTTGGGATTTGGGGGATGGCATGGGTTTTTTAATCAATTGAAATCCTTTAATAAGTGCAACTCATGGTAATTCAATTCTTATTTGATGTCTGAGCGTATCAAATAATCCTAATTATTTATCAAAAGGACGATTTTAAAATGATTTTATTTATTTTACTTCGTCTACCAAATACTTTAATCTATCTCGATATTCCTCATTTCCAAAATTGATAATAATAAGATTAGATCGACTTCTGGTAATACCTGTATATAATATTTCATCAAAAGAAGTCTCCATTTTTGAATGTTTTTTTTCAATTATCAAAAAAACCATATCACTTTCCCAACCTTTAAAACTATGAATCGTGGATAGTTTAATAGTACCAGAATTCATGAAAAAATGAATTTTCTTATTTTTTCTAATCATTTCAAGTTGTCCTGATAAATTTTTAGAGTTAAATTTTTCCTTAAATTCTTCAATTTCTGTATTGTATTTGGTTCTAAAATCTAAAAATATATCTAAAGAAATAAAATAATTTTCGCAGAAGATGCTTAACTTTTTTATAAATCGCTCATTATATTTAAGATATAAATCGTATAATGTGAATAAAATACATAATCTATCCTGAGCAAATTTTTCATCTTTATCCTTCTTATGCCTAAGTAAATTGATACCATCTTTGTACCATTGTTCTTTATCTTTTTTTAAGAAATTTAATCCTAAATGATAAATTATTTCTGATGTTTCAAACATGGTGTTCGTTTTCTCATTAGAAGAATAACGATAAAAAACATCAAATTGCCTTAGAAGGTCTACCGAATTTGCTAATATAGTGATATCGTTAGGTGGAATATCCTTATTTATTGCATTCTCATAAATAATAGTATATAAAGCTGATATATTGTCTGTGTTAGATAAATACATATAATTAATTGAACCCTGTTGATTCCTTTCATATTGTAATTCATTTAATTTATCTGAATTGAATGAATCAAGTTCATATTTATCTTTAAATATTTCTTTTTGATATTGAATTGCCAAATCTTTTACCTTAAAATCAGAACGGTAGCAGTATTTTAATTCAGTTACTCCTAAAACATTCGTTGAAACATCTTGATTTGAAATTTGATTATTGTATATATTTTGTTTTACATCACCAAATAGAACGTATTCACCTTCTGGAGCAAGAAAACATTCTTTAATAATTTCCATCCATAGTCTTTTATAATCTTGAATTTCATCAATTAAAATGATATCATATGGCTTTATTCTTTCTTTGTTTTCTACAAATAATGCCTTGTTTGAATAATAATGTTGTTCTAAATACTTATTAATTTCATCTTTAGATAAATAATTTGGAACAATTATTGGTATTCCAAGATTATTTAATTCTGAATTTATGAATAAATGATAGTTAGATATCACAAAAGCACTCCATGGAAATTCTTCTCTAACTTCACTTATTTTATCATGGATATAATTCTTAAGTGTAATATTAAATGTTAAAATCAGCACTTTGCCCTTTGTACGTTTATAAGCTTGAACAGCTCTGGCAGCCAATACAGTTGTTTTACCTGAACCAACAACACCTTTTATTCTCTGTTGTTTTTTTTGAGTTTCGAAAATAATTTCTTTTTGTTTAGAACTATAAAAATACTCTTTGCCATCTTCTATGATATGAACAGGCGGTTTTAAATAACGCATAAAACTTAAGTATAAATCATCAGTAAAAAGAAATGATTTTGAGCTAGATATTAGCTGTCTTTTTCTTAAAAGTTTATTTATATCAAACTGGTTCAAATTATCGTTTCCGATAAAATCAATGTTATTTTTCAAAAATTTTTGGTAATTAATGTCTTTACTAAATGGTGTTACTAAAAAATCATTTATTTGAGTACAACTAGCATTATGGAAATAGATTGCACACGAGACAATATTTAAATATCGGAAGTTTTTAATCTTTTTCTCAAATAATTTTTCAATATGAAGATTGTAAAGATTTTCTTTGTATTTAATGGCTTGTGTAACTGGCGAAATTAAATGGAAAGATTTGTCATTCTTTACTGACCAATGTTTATGTTCATCTAATTGATAGCAATCTAAATTATAGTCTTTAACTTCGATAATCATTACGCCAAAGTCTTTGTGCATCAGTACGATGTCAGGTCTATCCCCATTCATATAGGGATTAAAATAGACTTCGAATGTATTATCTAAATTTTCAGCAAGAAAAATAAGAAGTTTTAATTCACCCTCTTGTGGTTTGACCTTCAATTTATAGATTTTATCTAAACTTGGAATTATTTCTGCCATTACTATTATATTAGAATGTTATACTAAATTGTTGAAGTCTTTATTTACGATTTCAAAAAGATCCTTACAATCAAATTTAGGATGTGACAAATGTCCACCGCATTTATTTTGTAAGACATTTTCACTTCACCAGTAAGATGTGCAACAACGTTGCTTCTGTAAAATCTAAGTGCAATTATTTTATCGATATCTTCGTTTGATATTTGATCTCTGTATTTTAATACAGAAATTATTTTTACTAAAGATGAAGAATCTAATCCTCCTCTATGGGAAGATACTAAGCTTTTCTCGTTATAGAATGTAGCAGAGACAACGGTTTCGCGTCCTTTATCAATTTGAAATGGAAAAATCCCATTTTTTAAGTTAAACATTGTAGACATCATCTCATCTTGACTTGTAAACACATCAAATTTACTACCATCCTTTTTCCAAATGTAACCTGATGCTATTTTTTTTTGGCTATGACTACCAAAATCTCCAATAGTGGGTATGTCGCAATACTGTTCTAATATCTGAAAACATAGAATCAGGCATTGATTAATTATTGTATCCTTCTTATCATCAAGTACTAACAAATTGAATATCTGATCAATCAATCCATTTGTATCAAAAACGAGGCTTGAAAAGTCCCTTTCTTTAAGTGTATTTGATAACTTAAATATGTGATTTTGTTTTAAATAAGCGATTTGCCTGTATAATCCAGCAAGGTATGATGATGTTGATGCTTTACTGATTTCTTTACTCAAATGAACAACAAAATCCTTCGTCTCACTTCTACTGTTGTTATATTCAGGAGATTCTTTAATGGCAAAACTTTTAATTCCCAGATCCAGACAACTTTGAAAATTCCAGATTTTATTAGAAGCAGTGAGAATTATTAATTGAATTCCAGGGTTTTTCTTTTTAATGAAATCTGCAATTTTTATACCAGTTAAATTTTTAAAGTTATCTTCAGAAAAATCATTTTCAAGTAATCTTAGATCGATGATAAATATATCACATGCACTATCACAAGCAATTTGAGCATCAATCCAGTTCTTTATTTGTATTAACAAATCTTCTTTATTCAGATTTTTATGAAATTTATCGCAAATTACAATTTCAGCACCAGAGTTATCCAACCAATAATCAAAATAAGCACCCCATCCTTTATCAGCTTCATCATCAATCAAGCCAATTCTTTTTCCCTGGACATGGTGAATATTAACAGGTTCTTCTTGATGTTTTTTCTGATTGAACAATTGCCTGTTAATTAAAGCTTCAGAATATTTATAATGTAATGTTTTCACATAATCCAAATTACAAATTTTATTTCTGATCTCAACATATTTCTTATTTTCCTCTTCTTCTTTGAACATTGAAAAATATCTGATCAACGCCCATTCATTGGCTATCGAATGATGAGACTGATAGTTTGCTGGTGGATTGATCTTTATGTTATTTATGAATATTTCTGGATCATCCAACTGTTTTATATGACCTTCCTCGTACCATCTAAGTACTTTATTGAAGTCGGCAATATTCTCTTTTATAAGATAAATACCTTTTGTAAAGAGAATGGTTGGCTCTTGATATGTTAAGCCCAAAAATTGAAGCGTCTCTTCTGCAATGAATACGATAGGTAAATTTGCTTTATCGTGTAATGATTTTGTCAATCTGATATGATAAGCCAATCTGATTCCAAAATATTCTAGATAATTATGAGACAAAGACACCTTGATGAACAGTATATCAGCTTGTTCAATCAACTTTCTGAGCTGTCCGTCTTTTAGATTTTCATCGATGTAGAGATCAATATCCTTATCTGAGTCAACATCAAAAACGAACTGGTCAGAAAGTGAAAACAGAGCTGTAGTGTTGAAAGACGTATTATTGTGATGTATCAGAATCTTGTTCATATAACGTCGTTGATTAAATGATTTAGGACAGAACTAAATTTGTCAATTTGTTCAGTTGTAACCGTTTCGTATTCATTGCCAGTTAAGAATGTCATTTTATTAGCATCGAATAAATCTGTATTGACAAGCGTATTAATTTGCAGATCTCTTTCACGTTTGATCAGTTCATTTTCTGAAATATCAATATCTGGATTTTGAATCTTCAAGTTTTGCTTGTTTTGGGCTATCGCTATTTTATTCCTAAGACTCAATAATAGAGATAGTTTCCAACGATTCCCAAATTGCAATACCAATAAATTAACACTACCTTTTTTGATATTATCTTCAATAAACAGTTTTAGATTATTTGAATAAAATTCTCTTGAATTGATATGCAAAAAAGTGAAGTCTTCATTTTTATAAACACTGGATGAAATACCTCCGGAAAAAAATATCAATGGTTTTTTATTGATTTTGCAATATTTTTTCAGGATATCCCTGTTTGTATTTGACAAGGCTGACCGATGCGATGAGATACAGTCAAACTGATTCAGTTTATCTGTATTATTATTAGATAAATCGTTTATTAACAGGTCGAATTCAGTTCCTGAGATAATCTCAACTTCTCGACAATTATACAGATCAAAATCTACAAATCTTTCCAATCGTTCTAATCTGTCTTCAATTAGGGCTATTTTCACTTCTTTACTTATAAAAGGTTAACACTAGTGTCTATTAAAATATGTTAACAGGCTTCAAACTCCAATCGCATCTGTCCGTCATCCTGGGTATGCTCCACCTCTGCAGGCAGGAACAGATCCACGATAAAGTCTTTTGCCAGGAGAGAG
>JAQTUE010000088.1 GCA_028710415.1 Paludibacter sp.
CCTGATACGCTGTTGAAGTTCAAAAGGATTTCGAGTTTTTGGTTACCCCCGTATGTCTCTGAAAATATGGTGCCTGAAAAATATTATCCGGAGTAGACGCCTTTGATAATCAAATATTTATATTTAATAATAACGATGATAAATACATAATTATATCTATGTTCTTATGAAAAAATCAATAGGCCTTTTGCTATTTTATTTGTTTTTTAGTTTCACCGCAATTCTTTATGCTCAATCTATTTCTTGGACCGAAATTGAGTCTGGAATATGGAAAGGTGTAATAGGCCAGCCTGAAAAATTTGATCTGCTAAAAGTTGCGGGAGTCCAATCCTATCATGCTGGTTTGGAGCAAATGCCCAAAGCTGGATTCCCTTTAATACAGCAGGAAATTACAGGTCTTGTAAAAGGTGGCAAAACGTACCTTCGGTTTCCTTTAGAAAAAAATGAGCAGTTATTTGGCTTCGGCTTGAATTTTCAAAGTGTATTTCAGCGCGGCAAGGTGCTTACACTTCATGTAGATAATTATGGAGGTAAGGATAATGGTCGCACCCATGCACCTATCCCATTTTATGTGTCAACCAAAGGCTACGGCATATTTATCAATTCGGCTAGATATATTACTGTTTATGCCGGTACGGCAGTAAGTTTGAACAGTAAATCAGTGCCTGACATAAAAGATAGAAATATGGATAAATCATGGAGCTCTCATCCATATTCTGATGCTGTCGAAATTTTAGTCCCAGCAGCTGGCGTTGAAATTTATATATTTGCTGGACCGACAACCTTAAACGCAGTAAGTCGTTACAATTTGTTAAATGGTGGTGGTTGTTTGCCACCACGTTGGGGCCTCGGTTTTACGCAACGTATGCAACGGTTAACTAATGCTCAGGGTGTAGTAAATGAGGCAAAATCATTTGAAGAAAAAGGGTATCCCCTTGATTTTATCGGGCTTGAACCTGGCTGGCAAAGTAAATCATACCCCTGTACTTTTGAGTGGGATAATACTCGGTTTCCAGATCCTATTGGGCTAGTACAAGAAATGCTGAAAAAGAATATCAGAATCAATTTGTGGACCAACCCTTATTTGTCACCTCAAGCGCCAATTTATAAAAGCCTTTTACCATATAGTGGTTCGCATACCGTTTGGAATGGCATAGTAACCGATATCAGTATACCAGAGAGTCGAAAGATCTTTTTTGGTGCATTGGAAAAAGGCAAAATAGATATTGGTATCAGTGGTTATAAAATTGATGAGGTCGATGGTGGTGATGATTTTTTGTGGCCAGATGTGGCAAATTTTCCATCAGGTCATGATGCCGAACAGATGCGTCAGACCTATGGATTGATGATGCAACGGTATACCAGTGAGATTTACCACCAGCGTAACCAACGTACATTTGGCCTGGTTCGTGCATCAAACGGGGGGGGGGCATCATTCCCTTATGTGATCTACAATGATTATTATAATCATCAAGATTTTATAACAGCATTGTCAAACAGTGGTTTTGGAGGTGTGTTATGGACACCGGAAGTGCGATCCTCAAAAACTGCCGAAGAATGGTTACGCCGGTTTCAGTCAAATGTATTTTCACCTATGGCTATGATTAATGCCTGGACCAACGGTACAAAACCTTGGTCTTTTCCCGAAGTTGCAGACCAAGTAAAAACAATGGCAAATCTTCGTATGCAAATGATGCCTTATTGGTACAGCGAATTTGCTAAATATCATTTTCGTGGTATTCCACCTTTTAGATCAATGTACTTGGAAGATGGATTTACTATAGCCAGTACTATCACTGAAAATGGAAGAGTAAACCTTGAGGAGAATCCTTATGAAGAAGCGAGAACAAAAGAAGTCAAAGACCAGTATATGGCTGGAGAATATTTATTAGTAGCTCCATTATTTACTGGGCAAATAAGCAGAAATGTGATTTTGCCTATAGGTAAGTGGTATGATTTCTACACAGGAATATATGTTGGAGATGGAGAAGTAATTAGTACTACACCGGGGCTGGATAAAATACCTGTATATGTAAAGGATGGAGGTATTATACCGATGATGCCGGTGATGCTACATGCGCCTAAAGCAGGTCAGAAAATAGATTTAGAAATCAGGTATTATGGGGACAAGCCGGGTAATTATTCATTGTATGATGATGATGGAGAAACCTATGATTATGAGAAAGGAATTTATAGTTTCAGGCAAATCTTAGTAAAGATAATTAATGGAAAATTGCAGGGTTCTATTGCACCTGCGCCAATAGGGAAACCGGATAATATCGGCAATGTGACTTACAAAAAAATGACAAATTATTAAATCTAAGATATGAGAAAGCTATCTTTTATTTGCATCATGATTCTTTTGATGATGCAATCACTTTTTGCCCAGGAAGTGCTTGTAGGCAATGAACGTATGAAATGGTGGCGGGAAGCCCGTTTTGGGATGTTCATTCATTGGGGATGCTATTCCCAATGGGGTGGTACCTATAATGGAAATAAAATTGGCGGGGGCGGGGAGTGGATTATGAATCGGGGTAAAATTCCGGTAGCAGAATATATGGATGCAGCAAAAAAATTTAATCCTGTCAATTTTAATGCAAATGCTTGGGTGAAAATGGCAAAAGATGCCGGCATGAAGTATATCATAATCACAGCTAAACATCATGATGGTTTTGCTTTATTTAAAAGCAAAGTGAGTACCTGGAATATTGTGGATGCCACACCTTTTGGAAGAGATGTACTGAAAGAACTTGCTGTTGCATGTAAAAACAATGATATAAAGTTAGGCTTCTATTATTCCCAGGCGCAGGACTGGGTTAATCCAGGTGGAGCCGTTAAACGTAAACTAGCTAAAGAAGGCTGGGCCAATCCAGATTCTGCACGTATTGATGCTTATACAAAAGAACACAACGGACATTGGGACTCATTACAGACCTCAAAGTCCATGGCTGATTATATAGATTCTGTGGCTGTACCTCAGGTAAAAGAGCTTTTGTCTAATTATGGTGATATAGCTGTGTTATGGTGGGATACACCAACCGATATGACAAAGATTTTTGCAGAGAAATTACATAATATTTTAATGTTGCAGCCTCAGATTATTACCAATGACAGATTAAAGGGGCCGGATTTTCCGGGGGATACCAAAACACCGGAACAGAGTATTCCTGGTTTGAATGAAATAGACGGTAAGGACTGGGAAACATGTATGACTATGAACGAAACCTGGGGGTTTAAAAGTTATGATAATAACTGGAAGTCTCCTGCTGTTTTGCTCCGTAACCTAATAGATATAGCATCGAAGGGCGGAAACTATTTATTGAATGTTGGCCCTGATGCCTGCGGAGAGTTTCCAACTGAGAGTGTCAATAGTCTGAAGATTATAGGCGAATGGATGAAAGTAAATAATGAAGCTATTTACGCCACCAAGGCTAGCCTACTGAAACCGTTGGAATGGGGAAAGTGTACCCGTAAGGACGTTGGTGAAAATACCACCCTTTATTTTTCGGTTTTTAATTGGCCCTCTACAGGAAAATTAAGTGTTTATGGAATCACCAATAATGTTGCTTCAGCGAGTTTACTTAATGGTAATATCTCAGTAAAAACAGAGAAGAGAAAAATTAATGGTATGGATTGTCTGGATATTTATGTTCCTGACAAAGCTCCGGATAATATGGTTTCTGTCATCAAAGTGCAATTTAATGGGCTTTTAGTTCCCAAAGAGAGTCCCGAAAACGGAAAAATAAAATCAGGTTCAATAGATTAATAATTAATTTAAGTTTCGCAATCTAGGGACTTTGCCTCCCAGATTGCCAGCATCTCAATTACGATGCTTCAATAAAATATCCTGAGTACGGTAAAGCACTTCGCCGCATATCAAACCATTGGAGGTATAAACTTTGATAGGTTGGCAATGGCGAAGGCGGCTTGGATTTTACTTGCGAAACTTAATTAAATCATATGAAACATCAATGACGAATAAGATTTGCCACACAAGGGAATGATTATAATGCAACTATATTCATTATCCTCAGAGACAAGGTTGAGTACAAGGAACTGGGTGGTGACTATTTGCATTAGAAGAAGAAGGACAAAAAAGTTGGAATGCTGATTAAACAATTTCATGACTTGGGTTTTGACGTAACGTTGTCAACAGCATTCAAGAGCCGATGGCATAAATAAATTGATAAACAGAAAACTAACAAAGTTGTATAAAAGGTCGCTTTTTTTACTGGAGGTTGAAATATCTCGAAAGGGAAACCCCGAATATGAAACTGACATCAAACACTAAGCACAAAAGAGTATTTCCATGGAGCATGTAGATGAATATTTGACTTTTTTAGTTTTTTCTACAATGTTGTGTATCATATAAATAAAAATCATAAACAGATGAATCTAAAACTTAATGAACTCCAATAATATGAAAAAAACACACCTGACTATCTTACTATGTTTGCTCTGTGTATTGTGCGTCCAGGCACAACAAATTTTCAAATCAGAGAAAGGCTTACGATTTGAAATGCAAGACGAAATCAAAAGCGAGCTTTATGAATGGCCTCAAACCTTACTCACCTATCCTGTAAAATTCGAGGAAACTGTTGATGCCAACCAGCTTTTATTGACCGACGAAATACACA
>JAQTUE010000089.1 GCA_028710415.1 Paludibacter sp.
CTGTTCCTGAAGTAAGGCCGTCGTTTGTGTTCAATCCAGTACTTGAGCGTACATAATAAGTTGTAGCATGGGATGAAAGTGCAAAAACACACAAAAAAGCGATAAGTAATTGTTTTGTTTTCATAAATAAATAATTTAAATAGATTAGATTCTGAATTAAATAGAAAATAGAAAGATTTTTAGATATAGAAACTTTTTCCTAAAGATTTGAATATATCAATATTAACAGAATGTAATGTCGTATTTTTATTTGTTATGCGAATTAAGGGTTTATCAGCACATTTTATTGTGATTAATTCTACTTTTAGACTCTAAGAGTCGTTTTCATTTTTATAATAACGGTCAATATCGCGCTTTCGGTTTTTGTGTCTAATGAGCATTTGTTCATGAAGTTTTGAAACTGTTTCTTGATCTGAAAACAACTGAGCAATAATCATAATTCTTATATCACGTAGACTCATTAATTCATATTCAGGTTTCCGTGCAATTTTAAGGTTCAACATGTACAAACAAGCCATCATTGTAAGTGATTGGTGGTGTTGCCAAGCATTCCATTTTTGAACCTGATAACCGGACAATCCAAGCTCGTTTTTTGCATCATCAAATGAACGCTCAACCCAATATCGACTGCACTGAAAATAAGCATATTCCTCTTTAGTGTAGTCGTCAATAGCACCGTTACTAAAACTGTATTTTATCTTTGGATTTTTCTCCTGGGTACGAGTAATAATCAGGGTTCGTTCTCGGGCATTATTCTCTTTTCCATCCCAATGCCATACTGCCACAGTGTGTACAAAAACATATTTCCACCCTTTTGTCGTTTTTCTAACTTTGACTCTTTCCCATTGATCATTACTAAGGTTCCCAAAATAATTATCTATCCGAAAAGTAGCTTTATCTGTTTTTAAATTCTTGGGAGTTCTACCTTTATTACCTTTTTTTAAAGGTATTGAAAATACTGGTTTTTCCAAATAAAACAACTCATCCTTATGTACATCCAAAACATAAAATAACCCCAATGCATCTAAACCATGAGTTAATTCCGTATTGTGCCCATACAAACCATCTCCACCGATCCAATCAAATTTCACACCCAATTCTACATTTGACTTTATGATTGCTAAAGCCTTTTGCGGCTTTGTCTCAAAAACTTGTTCAGACTCGGGAATCCCAGCTTTATCGCACCGTGCCTTGTCTTGAGTCCATTGTTCTGGCAAAAATAGTCTTACATCAATTATACTCACGTTTCCTTCATTACAAAGTGAACCGTAAACTGACACCTGACTGTTGTCCACTTTGCCTGAAACACCTGCATATTGACGAGCTACACCTACTGATTTTTTTCCCTTTTTAAGATGTGAACTCTCGTCTAAAATAAACCCCGTCGGTTTTCCACTCTTTGCCTTACATTTCTCTAATAAATCAGAAGTTTCTAATGCTGTCCTATCATTTACCAATTTATAATCCCATTTTGATTCACTCAAAAAATTGTGATATTGGTGATAAGCTTGTTCTGGGACTTGTTCTACCATACGCTCCATATTGGTGTGATTTTTTTCGCACTTGAGCAATCCTAAAAGATAGGAAGATGCTTTGCTTATATTGTTAGTTCTGTGAACTACAAATAATTTACCAAATTTAGAAAGAAAGCCATTGATGCTAATCTGTTGATTGTCATCGTAATACTCGTTTTCTTGCAAATTTTTTTTATCCGATAGGACTTGACTCATATCAAATTCTATCGGGAAGTTATTATTCCTTGTTTACGTCATCAAATATAACTATATTTATTTGAATATCAAAATATTAGAATATATTTTAAAGTCTAAAAGTAGAATTAATTACAAATTTTAATCTCCTACTAATACTTTAATAAACTTACGATTTATCTGAACAACAAAAACTCCATTCCCTTTCACAGGTACAAATTCCTTTTGAGGATTACTAATTCCCGAGGCTAAAATTTGTCCAACAGTGTTGAAAATCTTGTAAGATTCCGGAATGAGTGTAGATAGTTCAACTCCACCCTTTGCACCATAAGCGTTCATGCTCGATTTGTCCGTGTTTTCTTCATTCAAGGCAGTAAGGACTGTTGAAATACTGTAATTTCCCATGCCGGCAGTGAAATAAATCAGATTGTTGTCACTCTTAATTGTAATTGGTTGAAAAGATGGATTGTCAGTGCATTTTACTGTCCATGTTCCATTTTGCAAATCGGTTAGCAATACTTTATAAGACCCGTTGCCTGTTATTGCCAAACCAATTGGTTGATTGATTAATTCGCTATTTTGACTGAAAAGCACTATCCTGTCAGCTATTTTTGTTCCGACCAACTGACTGTTTTCAATTTTTTCAATGGCTAGGGGTTGCTTAGTTCCACCGGCATAATCCATTACCTGCATCACATTGAGGAAATTATCGTATTGAGAAGGATTTTTGGGCGAAACTTCTATGCGCCAAACTGCGCTATCACCCGAATTGATCGTTGAAGACATTGACTGTGGATAATTCGTCCCATTAACACTGTATTCATTCCCCACACCGCCAATTTTGCTCACCGTTAGGTTATCAATCGTAGGCAATAAAGTTGTATTTACTAATTGCCCATTATATCCTTTTGCACTTCGCTTAACAGTAGTTACATTTGCAGCAATGAGAGGTTCTTCAACACAATGAAGTAACCATGTTTTTTTAAAGTTATTATTTGCAGAATTTACTCTATCGAAAACAATTAAAGCGGCAGGAACATCCGTGTTTTTCAAGTTTAAAAATACAAATGAACGTTTAAAACTATTCACTTTGCTTGAATAAGCACCCGCGAGCTCTCCTTTAATGTAAGTGTATTCCGGACTCATTGTGTCTGGTCCAAAGTCCTTTGCCAACACTTCGCCGGTTTTATAACCATTGTTCAAAACTGCACTTAAATTGAGTGGTTCTTCACCATTGTCCGGGAATTGTTGTCCACCATCGTTAACTACAGAAGTTCCATTGAAATTAAAAGTCTCTGCTGGATTATAAACAAGCATTGAATTGTGAGCTATTGTTCGTTGGTAGTAGTTTAAAAAATGAGCCGAACCATAAGCACCTGTTGTGCCTTGATAAATGCCCGACTGAACTGCCAGCGGTCCTTTGTAGTAAATTTGAAAACTTCCGGCATCTAAGTGTTGATGATTCACAAAGTCATAACATCCTATTTTCATTTCGGCTACCACAGCGGTCGATGTCAAACCATTATCCCAGCCTGTTCTTGCTACCATCGAACCAAGCGGTTCTTTAAAATATTTGGTCAGAGCTAATGATGCTAAATTTGTACTTGAAGGTTGAGACGGATTTATCAATAAGAAATTGTATAAATAATCACTACCAATCTGGCCTTGTTTTAATGCTTCACCCATTAAAATAGCATCGTTATAGTAACTGGCAGTAAATGCTTGACACTGTTGAGTCCAATAGACATTAAATCCTGTATATTGTTCCATAAAATCGTCGCCATCGCGTAGTAACTGACCATCGGGTCGGCGTGTATATATCCAACGATAGGGAACAGTGGCCTGAAGTGTATCCATAATATTGGGAAAACCCATTCGATCAAAAATCAATGTTGCATACATTTCCCATAGGTATCTATACGGTCCATAAGAACTGCCCTGATTATGAGAAGATGATTGATAGAAAAAGTTTCGGGCTGGAATTAACTCTGCAAATATACGTCCGGCTGCTAAATTGTATATTTGAGGTTTCTCGTTGTAGGTAGCAACACCGCAGGCAAGCATATCTCGCAAAAGTTGTGCTTCGCCACCATGTCCTACTACCGAGCCTTGGGATAATGCGGGCCATTGTATCTCCATATTTGTAGCAAGAGATTCCATAACTGCTATCAAATATTGCTTTTCTGAAGCAGTAAGTAAATCATAACACCAATCGTAAACAATTGCAGTGCTAAAAATTACCCTACCAATATCCCTTGATACAAGACCATTTGTATAATCAAGTATAAGACTATTATGCATGTTAAAAATGGCATCTACTGCTGCTCTCCCAAGTACTTTATTGTCGGCAAAAGCAAACATAAAAGCCTTTGCTTCGATGGCATTTATCACTGCCATATCCAAATTTTGAATAACTCCGGTCTTAAGTTTCCCATTGGTTACAACATTGGAATTATTCACCAACCCATTCCAGTTGGCAACCATCAAAGTATTTGTTTCCTTTTTAGTCAGCGTAGAAATATCACTTTTTCTGAAAAATAATCTTGGGTGCTCATTCGGAGGAGTAGGAATAGTTAATCCAACACCTTCTCTTGCTGTCAATGCCGGATAAGTTACAGACACAATTCTTAATGGATCAATAACATTCAACATGCCAGCTGTTTCATATGCACCAACATCCGGATTACCAGTTCTAGTATAATTACGTTGATCCACAGTAAGTGCACCTGTAACATACCCCGCATCAATTGCTGCGCTACCCGTACCAAGCGATAATGTTTTGGTAGCTCCACCATTGTCAGCCAAACTTGTAGCAAGCAACAAATTTGCTGAAGTAACACTTTGTACGTTATTTGATGCCATGGTAGCACTATTATTTGTTTTGGCAGTCAAATCGTAAACTGTTGTCG
>JAQTUE010000090.1 GCA_028710415.1 Paludibacter sp.
TTTTGTGCTATAATTATAAGTAGATTAATATATATAATTATTAGGGTGGAATATTGGTTAAGGATTTTACGTAGATTCTTAATTAGCTAACATCACCTTTATTTTTAGTATATTCCAAAAGGAATATATCCCAAAAATGAAGCTAAGGTGAGGCACTAAAGGAATACACGTAAAATCCAAATGCGTTTTAAAGCTGACGAAAACTTAACGGGCAAAAAATATATATCACTGTTAGAAGCAGCAAAAATTTATGGTTGTACGCAAAAGCATTTTGCGTTAATGGCAAGAAGGAAAAGTCTTAAAGCGATAAAATTGGGTAGGAATTGGATGACTACGATTGAATGGCTTAAAGAATACACGGACACACTAGCAAAAAGTAGCAGAATTAATGTCGACAAAGTCAATAAAGCTCGTAAAACTGGCAAAAAGACAAAAAGTATAATTGTATTAGCCCGTTTGGGTATAATGCTTTTTGCTTTTTTTACATCGGCCTACGTATCAACAAAAAACGGCGTTCTCCGGGTCCCTAATTCTGTAAGGGGTGCTGTCATAATGTTTCCCAAGGCCAATATCGGAAAATTATTTACTTCAACAATTGATTTGGATTTGGCGAGTATTATTCAAAACATTGAACAAAGCAGGTCAGATAGTAAAATTATAGAGGTCGTTAAAGCAATAATTAAAGGAGCTAAAGAAATAGACAAATCCTCTAACGAATTTTTTGGAGGTATTTTTGATTCCATTTTTGGGTTTCTCGACAAAATTATTTGTCCTGTTGGTAATTTTGTAATCAACATTAATTATTCTGTTTTTAATTCAATTATAGATGCTCCACAAAAGATTTCTTCCTTGGCCGAAGACTTAATTATCGGTTTTAGCGATATGGTTTCTAAGTTTTCAATTAATTCTTTGCTGCCATTTCCGTATAACCCCGAACCATCTAATCAGTCGATTATTTCGATTCGTGATTTATATCGTAAATTAAAACAAACGCGAGAGTTGATAGAGGGTAAAACAATAGTAATCACAGAAAGAACGCAACAAATAAATGAAAATATAACCAAGCAAATTACAGTAATTCAAGAGGGGACGGCAATTACACAAGACCAGGCCTTTGAAGATAGATTAACTGCCCTTAAAAATGAAATTTTTTCTCAAATAGCCAGTGATGTTACTAATTTTCAAACTAAAATTGGTAGTCAAATTATTACTCAAAACAATTATTATTATTCAGAGGCAGCTAAAACAGCGAGATTCGATGGCATATTTAACCAAGAGATTACTTTTAATGAAAATGTGGTAATGAACAAAAATCTTAGCGTTAATTCTTTGGTTGTGGGGGCCACTACCTCAATTGGCGGTCCGTTGTCACTGGGTAGTTATTTAGATTTTGGCGCCATATCTACTCCGTCTGAACAAACGGGGAGATTATATAGAGACGAAGGAGATGATTCGTTGTGGTATTTTAATGGCAGCGATTGGATTGATTTAGTAACAGGCGGAACCGGAGTTGGTTCAATCACAGTCGAAGGGATAAATGGTACTCCAATAACGGTTCCGGGTGTCCAAACAATTCAGTTTGATCAAGATACGGGGTTTGAAGTCACTGACCAGGGGAGCAATACTGCGCTAATAAGTATCGGGAGCCATTGGAAAGACTTATATATTAATGGCATAGATGTCGGGATGACACCAAGCGGGCAAGAGACATTAAATTTTGTTGCCGGTAATAACATTGGTATTTCTGCCGATCCTAATTCTGTTCCCAAAAGCCTAACATTTAAGACATTAGATGATTTAATTATTTCTTCATTGAAGGCATCGACCTCTTCTGGTCTGCCGATTTATGACACTAATTCAAACTTGGGAATTTTTATTCAAGATGGCGGCAACGTTGGCGTTGGTACAGCATCCCCAGATGCCAAATTAGATGTAGTTGGCCAAATCATTGCCTCCTCATCGTTTATGTCGGGGAATGTTTTAGCATCGGGTAGTTTAACAGTAGATAACACAGCATCCATTTCCGGTTCAATCCAATTAGGCAGTCTTAAGTCTTGTAATACCATCGACACTGATGCCGATGGTAATTTGGTTTGCGGTACTGATGAAGGAGCAGGAGTAGGAATGCTCACTCACGGTCTCTTATCTGATGAATGGCATAATGATGTCGGTAATGCTTCAGCTTCAAGGGGAAGTTTAATTTACGGAGACAGTTCGAATAAATGGAATGAATTAACCATCGGAGCGGATAATACAGTATTGGTATCCGATGGTACGGACATATCTTGGAGATCAACAGCATCCTGGGATACAAATACCACTTATTCGGTTTTAGGTGATCCTTTGTCCATGGTCGGAACAGTAATAGATATTGATTATGCTTCAGGTTCTGCTGGAGGATACATCTTAGGAAGTGATTTTGAAACATTATGGGGACACCAGGCCTCAATTAATGCACACATTGATTGGACAGCAGCCTCACAAAACTTCTCAACCACAGGATCAATTAGCGGAACCCGTGCTTCAATCTCTGATTCTCTGACTGTAGGAGATATTATGCATGCAGGAATACTCACTGACGGCACAGCTACTTTAACTGCAGGAGTATTGAGCGGTTTAAGTTCAGTCACTTCTCTTACTGGTTCATTTACACACGTCTCAGTATCAGATGATTTTGAAGCTTTATCAGCACAACTTACTTCTGCGAGCATCGGGACATTAAATGCCACAACCTTGAATCTTCCTGATAACAGTATAGCTGAAGCAGATATTAATTTTGCCACAGCCTGTGCAGCTGGTAATCATTTGTATGTTAATGGCAATGATTTGGCTTGCGAAGCTGATGACAATACCACCTATACTTTCAATAATCCTTTATCTTTAGTTGGTACAGCTGTATCCATAGATTATGCTTCAGCAGATGGAGGAGGTTATCTCACCAATGCTGACTGGACAACATTCAATAACAAACAAACTGCTCTGACCTTCCAGTTACCCTTGGTGAATGTAGGCAATACCATTTCTGCTTCCTTTGCTTCAGCAGGATCAGATGGTTGGTTATCAGGTACTGATTGGAGCACGTTCAATAACAAACAAGCAACAATTACAGCTGCTGACCCATTATGGTTTAGCGGCACAACCCTGGATATTGATTATGCTTCAGGTTCTGCTGGAGGATACATCTTAGGAAGTGATTTTGAAACATTATGGGGACACCAGGCCTCAATTAATGCACACATTGATTGGACAGCAGCCTCACAAAACTTCTCAACCACAGGATCAATTAGCGGAACCCGTGCTTCAATCTCTGATTCTCTGACTGTAGGAGATATTATGCATGCAGGAATACTCACTGACGGCACAGCTACTTTAACTGCAGGAGTATTGAGCGGTTTAAGTTCAGTCACTTCTCTTACTGGTTCATTTACACACGTCTCAGTATCAGATGATTTTGAAGCTTTATCAGCACAACTTACTTCTGCGAGCATCGGGACATTAAATGCCACAACCTTGAATCTTCCTGATAACAGTATAGCTGAAGCAGATATTAATTTTGCCACAGCCTGTGCAGCTGGTAATCATTTGTATGTTAATGGCAATGATTTGGCTTGCGAAGCTGATGACAATACCACCTATACTTTCAATAATCCTTTATCTTTAGTTGGTACAGCTGTATCCATAGATTATGCTTCAGCAGATGGAGGAGGTTATCTCACCAATGCTGACTGGACAACATTCAATAACAAACAAACTGCTCTGACCTTCCAGTTACCCTTGGTGAATGTAGGCAATACCATTTCTGCTTCCTTTGCTTCAGCAGGATCAGATGGTTGGTTATCTTCAATTGACTGGACAACATTTAACAGCAAGCAAACAGCTTTGACTTTTGCTGGACCATTGAATCTTTCCGGAACAACTTTGAATATTGATTTGGCTTCGGCTTCAGGAGGAGGATATTTGTCATCAGATAATTACTCGGATATCTGGGGCCACATGGCATCAGTCAACCAACATATTGATTGGACAGCTGCGAGTTCAAGCTTCTTTACTACGGGTAATTTAGCGGTTGATGGTACAGCTTCAATCTCCGGAGCAGTAACTTTGAATAATTTAGCAAATTGTAATACCATCGACACTGATGCCGATGGTAATTTGGTTTGCGGTACTGATGAAGGAGCAGGAG
This sequence comes from Paludibacter sp., assembly GCA_028710415.1. Classification (GTDB taxonomy): domain Bacteria; phylum Bacteroidota; class Bacteroidia; order Bacteroidales; family Paludibacteraceae; genus Paludibacter. Next base: position 4,184 of record JAQTUE010000090.1, read on the forward strand.
TAGGAATGCTCACTCACGGTCTCTTATCTGATGAATGGCATAATGATGTCGGTAATGCTTCAGCTTCAAGGGGAAGTTTAATTTACGGAGACAGTTCGAATAAATGGAATGAATTAACCATCGGAGCGGATAATACAGTATTGGTATCCGATGGTACGGACATATCTTGGAGATCAACAGCATCCTGGGATACAAATACCACTTATTCGGTTTTAGGTGATCCTTTGTCCATGGTCGGAACAGTAATAGATATTGATTATGCTTCAGGTTCTGCTGGAGGATACATCTTAGGAAGTGATTTTGAAACATTATGGGGACACCAGGCCTCAATTAATGCACACATTGATTGGACAGCAGCCTCACAAAACTTCTCAA
>JAQTUE010000057.1 GCA_028710415.1 Paludibacter sp.
GGGGGGTGGGCGGGGGGTTCCGAGGGCCTAGGCCCTCGGACCCCCCAGCCAACCCCCAGCTAACACTTACTGAATCCCCTCGGTACCTAAAACAAATTCAAACTGAGTTCCCTGGATTTTCAGGAATGCTCAAAGCTCATTTGAAGAGTTTCCAATCTGTTGGGCCTACCGACAGAAATGAGTCGTTAAGTGTGTCGAAATATATGTATGGATAATTTGAAATGCAACATTTGATTGCTTATATGACTTAATTCAATTCCCTATCGCTTAGAAATGTGTGAATCATGTAACTTTTGAATTAAATTATGTAATTATTTAATGATGCAAAATAGCCAACTTTGCATATTGGAAATAAGTAACTTAAAACACAAATCAAAATGAAAGTATTTAGATTTTTCGTAGTTGGATGTATGATGGTTCTTGCAGGCTCAACGCAAGGACAGATCTCTGTACAAGTCCATATCGGAACGCCACCTGCCTGGGGCCCGGCCGGATACTCGAATGTGCAGTATTATTATCTTCCTGATGTGGAAGCTTATTATGATGTCCAGCATTCGATGTTTATTTACCAGTCGGGTAATGTTTGGGTGCACCGGACTTATTTGCCTTCACGATACCGTAATTACGATTTGTACGGTGGTTACAAAGTCGTGATGAATGATTACCATGGTAATACGCCCTACATTCATTTTAAGGATAACAAAATGAAATTTGCAAAAGGTTATCGAGGTAAATCCCAACGGAATATTGGAGAAAGAAATGACCGCAATTATCCTGTAAAATCACACGCTGTAGTTCAACAAAATAAAGTTGTAACTCATAGCTATACTAAAAAACAAGTCCGGGTGATTGAAAATAAACAAGACAAACACCAGGCCCAATTTCAGGGAAAAGATAAAAACCAAAAAGACGGACGTGAAAATGGAAATGATAAACGGAAGTAAATAATGTAATTGAAAGTAATTCAACCGATTAATTTAATATCATTTTGAATTCTAAACCTGTTTCCACTTTTAAATCCATTAAAAAAGACTCTGTCAAAATTCAGTTGGATTATTTAAAAAAATACGAACAACGCTGAAATATAAATCTTTAAATTTTTAATCAAATTATTTAAAAAATAATTGAATATTTTGTTGAACATTAGATCATTTATTTTTATCTTTGTAAATGTTTATAGCAATAATTTTTTAAATATTATGTTTTAGTAGTTAGATGTTCCAAATTCTCTAAAATAGCTTTTGCAAATACTATTTTTGGCACGATTAATGCTATTTAAAAAACAGGAATGGAGGCAGAATCAATTGCCAATTATTAAATTCATGTTATAAAGATTTAATTTCAGAACATTCTCTACTGTATTTTGTTAAAGCAGATTATAAATAAGACAATTCATTTTAAATAACGGATCATTAGGGCTAAAATCAGGATAAAACAGTCTAATTTTGGAAATACTACGATAGTTGTAATCAAATTGAATTCACCAGGTATCAGGAAGGTAAATAGGACCCATATAAAATAAAAAAGATGAGTAAAGTAAAAGAATTAAAGATTTTCAAAAAGCCCAGCATTGGATATCTAAAAAAATTGTACAGTAAGAGCATCACTTACATTTTCGATAAGAACAGTTGGATCTCGGATTCACCGGATACCTTAGGGGAATCAAGAGTCTTGTTACACACCCGTAAATCACTTAAGCGTTTAGGTGATGAATTGAATATTTTTAAAGCACCTTCCATTGTTGGTTTAAAAATTATTTACTACAAAAGTGTATCTTTTCTTTTTGACAGTTACACTCCGGAACCTCAGACAGCCACGGCATGCGAAGATAACTATCTTTACAGGGATTTATCGAATCCTGTAAATACCCCGGATCAAACAGAAAAAGAATTGAAAATTTTCAAATATCCGAATATCGAATACTTGAAATCACTGTATTCAAAGAGTATCGGGAAGCTTTAATCCGGATTTATTCTTCGCAAGAAGGTAAGAACCAGGATAACAAATAACCCACAAGTCTGAACAAATGTGTTGTAAATCAACCATGAAATGTTCAGGTTTGTGGGTTGTTTTGTGTATATTCAAATGTAATTCAATTCTTTCTGACTCTATTTTCCTGCCTGGATTCATCCAATTAAATCCTCTAAAAAAGTGTGAATCATGTAACTTTTTATCAAATTTATGTAACAAATAGCACTTGTAAAGTAATTACTTTTGTTGTATTAAAGTATTAATTTTTATGGTGATTTGGATAGACTTAGAGTGTAATAACCAAACAGAATAAAAACCTTTACACGATTTAACTTGTTATCTTACTAACAGTTTTAAAATAAAGCGAATAATGAAAGAATATAAATTATTTACCCCTTTAACGTTAGGAAACGTTGATTTGAAGAATCGTATAGTTATGGCTCCAATGACCCGCAGCCGGGCCATTGGCAATATACCGAATGAATTGATGGCTGAATTTTATGGGCAACGTGCAGATGCAGGATTACTCATAACCGAAGGTACTTCTCCTTCACCCAATGGATTGGGTTATTCACGCATTCCCGGTTGCTTCAGTAAACAACAGGTGGAAGGTTGGATGAAAGTGACTAAAGCGGTGCACGCGAAAGGAGGCAAGATCTTTTTACAACTTATGCATACCGGTAGAATCGGCCATTCACTTAATTTACCGGATGGTGCCCAAATAATAGCACCTTCGGCAGTAAAAGCAAATGGCCAAATGTGGACGGATTCGAAACAGTTGCAGGATTTCCCCATTCCAAAGCAAATGGATGATGATGATTTGCTACTTACATTAACAGAATATGCTGCTGCAGCGAAACATGCTATCGATGCAGGTTTTGACGGGGTGGAACTTCACGGTGCCAATGGTTATTTATTGGAACAATTCATTTCTCCTGTCAGTAATATTCGTACGGATAAATATGGCGGCAGTATTGAAAACCGTTGCAGGTTTGTACTTGAGGTAGTCGCTGCAGTGGCTGAAACTATCGGGAAAGAAAAAACAGGAATCAGGCTCTCACCATATGGTGTGGCGAGTGACATGCCGCATTACCCTGAAATTGATGAAACCTATACGTATTTGGCTGAAGAACTAAATAAGCTGGGTATCGTCTATCTCCACATTGTTGACCATACTGCGATGGGTGCACCTGAAGTGCCCCTGGAAATAAAGAACATTATCCGTACAAGGTTTAAAAATACGATGATTCTTTCAGGTGGTTATGACCTGGAACGGGCAGAAGCTGATATTGAAAGCGGATTGGCAGATTTAGTTGCTTTTGGACGTCCGTTTATCAATAATCCTGACTTAGTAACCCGTATGGAAAAGAAGTTGACGTTGGCAAAGGACCTGAAAATGGATTTGTTCTATACTCCCGGAGAAAAAGGGTATGTTGATTATCCTGCATACGGGCAATAAGCGAATAAAACAAATAAAAAGGCCACTTCAGATATGTGGTGGTCTTTTTCATTTAACTTTCGAGACTCAGTAGCAGTTTGAACAGATGTCAAAATAAAAAATAATGAGAAATACAATTCGATTTTGATAAGAATAATGTAACTTTTTTACATAATTGTGTAACAACCTCCAATTCTAAAAGCCTCATCTTTGCAATGTGATAATGCAATCACAAAACTAAATTTAAAAGATGAAAAAGTATAAGAATTTATCAGTAATCGTTGTTTTATCGTTGTTGATGTTAGTCGGAGTTCAAAGCTGTAGCCAGTATCCTGATAACAATGGTATCACCTTAGTTTCAAAAACCGACCGGTTATCCAAAACATGGAAAGTAGAAAACTACACAGAAAACGGGGTTGATTACACTTCATTGGTATCGGCCTATACCGAAACGTATACAAAAGAAGGTGCTTATTCCTACCAATGGGCAATCCTTGGTGGAACAGGAACCTGGGAATTCCAGAACAAAGATGCAGAAATCAGGATAACAGGTATCAGCAATCAGACCACAAGAACCTTGTATATACTGAAACTGGAAGAAAAGGAATTCTGGTATTATTACATGGATGGTACTGACAAGAAAGAATTTCATTTCAAGAAATAATAATTTCGTTACAAAAGACGAAAATAGTCATAACTATTTAACTGAAAATGTTACTCGAAGTGAAACAAACTGTTTTACTTCGGGCATTTCCAATTTAAAAGTTCAACAATCAACATAGTGTAAAAAATAATCATATGAATATAAAGAGATTTTTTGGAGGATTACTGACAGTACTAGGTATTGGTTCCCTGATATATACCGCAATATTATTTGCCAATTTGTCGAATGGGTCCAATGCCATCAGATCCATAGTTATTTATGGTATATTGGGACTGCTGTTCTTTATATCAGGTATTAGTCTGATCAGGACTGTGAGGGACAATTAATCGGTATTGAACGAATAAATACTTTTCCCGGATAGATTAACATTCAATAATTCAACACAATCTGCCATGGCATTTATAGATTACTACAAAATACTGGGAATAGATAAATCGGCATCTCCAAAAGAGGTTAAGGATGCCTACCGGAAACTTGCCCGTAAATATCATCCGGATTTGAATCCAAACAATCAGGAAGCTAAAACTAATTTTCAACAGATTAATGAAGCGAATGAAGTTTTGAGCGATCCTGAGAAACGCAAGAAATATGACCAATACGGGAAAGACTGGCAGCATGCAGAGGAATTTGAGAAACAAAAGCAACAATCGCAAGCTTACGGACCCAGGGGTGCCTCTTATTCCGGGAGTTCAGTCCAGGGTGATTTCTCCGATTTCTTTGAATCTATGTTTGGTGGAGCTGGCAGTGGCAGTCGTGGAAGGCAAGTTAAATATCGGGGGGAAGATTATACCACCGAAATTCAACTGGATCTGATAGACGCCTATAAAACCCATAAACAGACTTTATCGGTTAACGGGACGAATATTAGGATAACTGTCCCTGCAGGAGTTGAGAACGGTCAAATCATTAAAATCCCTGGACATGGCGGTCCGGGAGTAAATGGTGGACCAAATGGTGATTTATATATTACCTTTACAGTTGCAAATCATCCCACTATTAAAAGACTGGGTAATAATTTGTTTTGCAATGTTGAATTAGACTTGTATACAGCTGTATTGGGTGGTGATATCACAATTGATACCCTTGATGGAAAGGTGAAATTGAAAGTAAAACCTGAAACCCAACAAGGCACTAAGGTGAATTTAAAAGGCAAAGGATTTCCTGTCTATAAAAAAGAAGGTCAATTCGGGGATCTCCAGGTGACTTACACTGTCAAGATACCGACGAACCTGACTGAGAAACAGAAGGCTTTGTTTGAGGAACTGAGGAACAGTAGGTAGTTTATAGTAGGTAGTTTATAGTAAGTAGTAGGTAGTTTATTGTAAGTAGTAGGTAGTTGGTAGTAGGTAGTAGGCAGTAAGTGGTAGATAGTTAGTAACTTATAGCATTATAGATTGGAAAAGCCAATCTGAAAACTAAATCTAACAAAAATAATACTGCCGCAATTTATTCCGACAAGTCGGAATAAATTGCGGGAATGTAAAGATCGGTGTAATGAGTGATTTACAATTTATATAGGTAAGATTTTAAGAGACGAAAGTAATTATACATCCCCTTTAGGGGCTTGGGGTTGTTTGTTAGTTAAGAGTAGGTAGTCAAAAGTTTATAGTAATAGCAAAATACAACTAAAAATGCAAACGGAATATTTAATAGCCATTGATGAGTTCTGTGCTAAACACGACATTGAAGTGTCTTTTATCAGTTCTTTGCAACAAACCGGTTTGATTGAAATCACGACCATTGAGGAAGTTGGATTTATACCCATTGATCAAATCCGTCAGCTGGAGACATTTATGCGTTTCTATTATGAGTTGGACATTAACCTGGAAGGCATTGAAACGATCTCGCATTTACTGCATCGTGTAAATGATTTACAGGAAGAAATTATTGAATTACGAAACAGGCTTGGACTTTATGAATAGAGGCAAGAACCAAGAGACAAGAACCAAGAACCAAGAGGCAAGAGTCAAGAGCCAAGAATAGGTAGAAGGTAGTAGGTAGAAAGAAAAACAGAAGGTAGTATTCATCAAAAGTATAAACAAATATCAGGACGATATAAGATGTTATACAATTAGTTGCATAATTTATTACAGAATAGTTTTCCTGCGTTGGGTCCTGATTCATTTCACCCGGCAACAGTTTAAATACTTTTGACTTAATTGAACGGGTCAAAATTCCTTATTTCTGATAGTATAAAATTAAAATGAATAAAGTGAAATCCCTTTTAAAGAAGACTTTAAAAGCTATCTTATGGGTGGTAGGTATCTTCGTACTTTTATTCATCATTCTTGCTGTTTTAATTCAGTTTCCAGCAATTCAAACTAAGATTGTACATTTTGCAACCTCAATTGTAAGTGATAAAACCCATACCCGGGTTGAGATTCAAAATGTGAGCATAGCATTCCCTAAAACAGTTGTTCTTAAAGGCCTGTTTCTTGAAGATCTCAAGAACGATACCCTGGTATATGCAGGCAAAGCGAAAGTAAACATTGCCCTGTATGACTTGCTGTTCAGTAAAATAGACATTCATTCATTCGCATTGGAAAACGTAACCCTGAACCTGAAACGGGGTTTAAATGATTCACTCTATAACTTTAATTTCCTGCTGACAGCTTTTGCCGATACTACAAAAAAAGTGACACCCGTTACTAAAACACCTTCCAAATGGAAATTCAGTGTTGACAAAGTTAGTCTTACCGATATCAGGCTTCATTTTGATGACAAATACGGTGGGATAGATGCCCGTGCAGATTTTAAAGAATTAAAATTGAACATGGACGAGATTGATCTTGAAAAATCAAGCTATAAAATGGATGAATTGAAGATTGATGGATTGCTGGCAGACGTCAGGATGAAGGAATCGAAGAGCCCAAAAGCTAAAAAGTCAACAAGTAAGTTGCCACTACTTGCCGCTAACAAAATACGAATCAATAACTCTACAGTTCGTTATAACGATTTACCGGGTCATCAATCAGTCTTTGGTACTATCGACGAGTTTGAATTAAAGGATGGTACAGTAGATTTGGAGAAAGAACTGGTGTCACTCGATCAGGTATCCTTATCCAAAAGCAAGATCCAATACAACAGCTTACAAACAACTTTAAGCACTGTTAAAACAGGTAAGGGCAATGTTTCAGTTAATAACAACTGGAAAGTAAACGTTAAGACTGTTGAGATGAAGGATAATTCAGTGAGTTATCAGGTCACCAATATGCCGGTACTCACCAATTCTTTTGATCCGAATCACTTGTATTTTAAATACTTTTCGTTGTCAGCTAAAGATATTGCCTATTCATCTGCCAGGACAGAGGCAAAGATCATAAAATTCAACGCGATTGATAAGAATAATTTCATTATTACCCGCTTTGAGACTGATTTTAATATGGATCAGCATTCCATTACTGCCAACAAACTCAAGGTGAAAACTTCGAATTCCACCCTGGATGCAGATGTAAACCTGCGATTTAAGTCCTTAAAATCATTAAAGGAATCAATCCCAACTCTTTTTATAAATGTTGAAATGAAAGACGTGAGAGTCAGGAATTCAGATATCCTTTACTTCAATCCGGCTCTCATCAAACAACCGTTCTTTAAAAACAGGATGAATATCACTTCATTAACGGGAGTGTTAAAGGGTCAGGTGAATAACCTGAAAGGAAAAAATATAGTTTTGAAAACCGGTTCAAAGACTTTACTCAAAACAGACTTTACAATCACCGGATTACCCAAAGCAGAAACAGCCTATTTTGATTTTCCGAATCTGATAGCTACCTCCGGCAAAAGTGACATTAATATGATGGCCGGTCCATATATTCCCAACAGTATGGAACTTCCGGAAGATGTCAATATACAGGCTGTATTTAAAGGCCGGATGAAGTCATTTGAAACAATTGTTGGATTAAAGAGCAGTTTCGGAGGGGCAGATCTTAAGGCAAGTATCGATCAAAATGAAAACTTCAACAGTAATATGACTGTATCAGACTTTGATATGGGGCGATTATTGAAAGATAAAGCCATGTATGGACCTGTTTCATTAACTGCCAGTGCAAACGGTCATGGACTCGATAAAAACACTATTACTGCCAGCCTGAAAGCAGAAGTCTCCCAGGTATATCTGAACAAATACACCTATCATAACCTGAATGTAGACGGAAAAGTAAACGGACGTATGTTTGAAGGTAAAGTAAACCTGAACGATAAAAATGCAGTGTTTGATTTTGACGGTTTGGTAAATCTAAATCCCAATAAGGAAAGTTACAAATTTAATCTGCGGGTACAGGGAATTGACCTTCAAAAATTAAACTGGACGAAAGATGATTTACGTATAAGCCTCGTAGCAGCTGCCGATCTGAAAGGCGGCACCGTTACAAAAATGAATGGAAGAGCAGGCATATCTAAAATAATTCTGGCTCATGGTACTAAGAAATATATGCTCGACTCCTTATTAGTTGCTTCGATTAATGAACCTAAACGGAGTGAGATTAATATCCGGAGTTCACTTATTAATATAAAATATACAGGAGCAGTTTCCCCGGCAGCTCTGCCTGCATCTCTGAGTGAGTTCCTGAATAATTATTTTGTATTTTCGGATACTAAACCCTCTAAGTGGAAGAATAACCTTTCGGACTTTAATTTTCAAATACAACTCCACAACCACCCTATCTTTTCGGAAGTATTCTTTCCTGAGTTAAAGGAATTTGTACCAGGGTTAATTCAGGGGAGCTATGATAGCCTGAAAAATAACCTGAAACTGACAGCCAGTATCCCCAAAATGGTGTACGGTAGTACTGAGATGAATGACCTTTTACTGGATATTCACTCTGATTCAACAACCCTGAATTATAAAGTTTCAAGTACCAGCATAACCAATTCGCAAATCGAACTGGATAATTTTATGTTTGATGGTAAGATATCCGGCAATAAAATACTGGCTAATATTTCTTCCATCGATGACAGCAATACTAAAAAGCTGGTGATACAATCGCAAATTACCAGGGATAAGTCCAATTATATCCTGACCCTTGATCCCAAAGAATTTTATTTAATGAATAAAAACTGGGATATTGCTGCTGATAATTCTATTAAATTTGGAAAGCAGGGATTCCTGATCCATCACCTGTTCATGAGCAATGGCGAAAATCAAATCAATATAGCCTCAGTTCATGATAAATTCAATGATGACCTGAACATTGCTATAAAGAATTTTGATTTAAATGATATCTCACAGATTGTTGAAAAGGATACCAGTCTTGTTGCGGGAAGAGTGGATGGGAATGTTTTGCTCAAAAGAGTGAACAATTCGTATGGTATTATTGCCGATGCCCGGATAAGTAACCTGGCTGTACATAACGTTCCTATCGGGAACTTATCGTTAAAAGCAGATAACCCTACCAGCCAGAAGTTTGATATTGATATGAAACTCTCAGGAGTAGATAATAACATGACAGCCGGCGGAACTTACATTCCAAATGGAGGAAATAATTCGATTAATATAAAAGCGGATATTCAATCCCTTTCCATGAAGACTATTGAAGCATTCTCAATGGGACAGATTTCTGAAGCATCCGGGAAGATGACCGGTAACTTCCTGGTGAGTGGAAATACAAGTACTCCCGATATAACCGGGGAACTGGTTTTTGAAAATGCTTTCATGAAACCGGCAACATTGAATAACCGGTTGGAGTTAAAGCATGAAACTATTCAACTTAAAAAAGAAGGACTCTTTTTTAATTCTTTTACCATGTTGGATGCGGGTCAACATAGAGCTGTTATTAATGGATCGATTAAAATGAAACAGTTCAGTGATTATATCTTTGCATTGCAGGTCAATACCAAAGACTTTTTATTGTTTAATACAACCTCCAAAGAAAACAAGGTGTTTTTTGGCCGTATGATTATTGACAGCAACATTGATATTAAAGGTCCAATGTCCCTTCCGATTGTCAATGCGAAACTTAAGATGAAGAAAGGTTCTAACTTTACATTTGCAGTGCCGGAAGACAAACTCACTACGGATAGGGGCGAGGATGTTGTTGAATTTAATGACTCGTTGAAATTCAATCCGATATTAAACAGGAAAGAAATTAAAACAATTAATAAAACTGGTTTTAGCGGGTTTGATCTTTCGTCGATCATCGAAGTGGACAAAGAGGCTACCTTGCGATTATTGATGGATCCGGCTTCTTCCGATTCACTGGTGGTAAAAGGTGAAGCAGCTTTAAGTTTCACCATGGACCGTAGCGGTAAGATGAGCCTGACGGGTGCTTATAATCTGAACGACGGAAGTTACCTGGTCTCCTTGCAATCGGTCATAAAAAAGAAATTTGTTATTGTTCCCGGGAGTACCATTATCTGGAATGGTGATCCCATGGATGCCGATATAAATATCAATGCCATTTATACCCAACGGGCTGCACCTATCGATTTGGTGTCTGATCAGATGTCCGGGCTAAGTGCCACTGAAACCGGTGGCTATAAACAACCCTATCCTTTTTTGGTACTCCTGAAGCTACGTGGAGCCATTTTGCGACCTGAAATAAGTTTTGAGATACAATTACGTCCGGAGGATAAAGGGATTCTTAACGGAACTGTAAATCAGAAGCTGATTTTGTTAAATGCAGATCCTTCTGCGTTAAATAAGCAGGTATTTGCCCTGTTGGTACTGGGACGGTTTGTTCAGGAAAATCCATTACAAACTGAAGGTGGCGGAACATCCACACTGTTACGATCGACTGTTGGTAATTTCTTATCCGCAGAATTAAATAAGTTAAGTTCTAAAGTATTGCCGGGCGTAGAGTTGAATTTTGATATCCAGTCCTACGACGATTTTCAATCGGGGCAGGCACAAGGGCGGACGCAAGTGGGAATTGGGCTCAAGAAACAATTATTCGATGAACGTTTATCCGTCCAGGTTGGTGGGAATGTTGATGTTGAAGGCTCTAAAGCACAAAAAAACCAGGCAGGCGATATTGCCAGTGATATAGCTGTTGAATATAAGCTAACCAAGGATGGTCGATACCGTGTGAAGGCTTTCAGGCATAATCTCTATGAAGGTGCTATTGATGGGCAGTTAGTGGAAACAGGTGCCGGAGTGGTCTATGTTCGTGATTTCAATATATGGAAGGATTTCTTTTTATCCCCGGATAAGAAGAAAGAAGAAACACCGGTTACCCCTAAGACAAAATAAAAACTACAATTTTCATTAATCAGGATCTATGAAATTCAAATCCAGGATAATTGACCGTACGAACCCAATCCCCTCATTCATGGGTTGGGTATATAAACATGTCATTATCCTTGTCTGTATGCTTTTGGTTGCCTGTAGTGGTACCAGGCATTTGCCCAAAGGTGAAAAGCTCTATACCGGTGCTGAAATAAGACTCGTTAGGACCGATAATACTGCCGTCAAAGTGAATAAAGGATTAATTAAATCGATTGCTAAAGAGTCGTTCCGGCCAATCCCGAACGGTAGCTTTTTAGGCATGCGTCCCAAATTGAGTTTGTACATGTATGCCGGAGAGAATCCCAAGGGTAAATTTAAAAAGTGGCTTAAGAAAATAGGTGAAGCACCGGTACTGATGAGCGCTGTAAAACCGAGGGTCACATCGGCTGTCATTGATTCTAAGTTGTTCAATATCGGAATTTTCAATAGCCTGACTGAATCCAGCATTGTTGAAAAGAAACGTACCTCTTCGATCATTTATACCAGTTTTATCCATCAACGATTTACGATAAAAGAAATTATACAATCTATTCCCCAGGATAGTCTGAGCCATATAATTCATATCGCAAATAATATGTCCCTGATACATGTTGGCGATGAGTATAGTCTGGATCTGTTAAAGACTGAAAGAATCCGTATTGATGCCGTCTTAAAGAACAGGGGGTATTTTTATTTCAATCCGGATTATTTGCTTTTTAAAGCAGATACCTCCGCTGTAAACCGTACCGTATCCTTAAGACTTACTTTAAAAGAGAATATCCCTGAAAATGCATTGACAGTTTACCGGATTAACCATGTTTTCATTAATCAAAACTTTTCCCTGTCCGAAGAGCCCAAAGACAGTACAATTGATACGGTGATGGTTCGCCGGGCTGTATTTATGGGGAAAGCCGATGAACAGAGTATCACTCCAAGAGTCATCATGAGATCGGTCTTTCTGAGGAAAAATCAAATTTATTCCAGGGAGAATCATAACATTACCCTGAACAGGTTGATGTCGATGGGCAATTTCAAATTCGTGCAGGTTAAGTTAACCGAGAGTGATACGGCTGCAACCGGTTTATTGGATGTCACTATTTTGATGACCCCTCTTCCAAAGCATACCTTCCGGGCCGAATTGGACGTGGTTTCTAAAACAAACTATTATACAGGTCCCCAGCTGAATATAAGTGTTCTGAACAGGAATACTTTTAGAGGCGCTGAACAACTCAACCTGACTATGGCCGGATCATTTGAAGCACAGTTAGGACAAAATAATTCCAACTATTCGTATTCACTGAATCCCCAGGCAGAATTGACATTCCCTCGTTTCCTGGTGCCTTTTTCAATCAAGTCGCGAAGTAGGTATAATCCTAAGACCAGGCTGCTGCTTTCCTATAACTATATGAAAAGGGTTGTCTATTTTGATATGAACACTTTTCAATTCATCTATGGTTTCAAATGGAAAGCAAGTACCCGGGTGGAACAGGAATTTAATCCGGTCAATATAAGTTATACCACAGTAAGGAATCAAACGGACTCCTTTAATGTGATTTTGAAAAAATACCCTTTTTTGCAGAAAAGTTATGAAGAACAATTCATTGCCGGGGCAAGTTATGCTTTTACCTATAATGAAATGTTTCTGCCTGCGAAAAAGATCCAGTATTATTTCCAATTTAATGCTGAGACTGCCGGTAATTTGTTTTCGGTAGCGAAATTACTTAATGGGGAACATGCAAATTCAACAAATCCTTCAAAAATGGTGGGTGCAATTTATTCCCAATATGCCAAATTAAATGTGGAAGGGCGTGCTTATTATAATTTTGAGGATAAGAATAAGATTGCCATGCGTGTTTATGCAGGGGTGGCCAATCCGTATGGGAATTCGTCAGTAATGCCCTACAGCAAACAATTTTTTAGTGGCGGTCCAAACAGTGTCCGTGCTTTTCAGATTAACTCACTCGGCCCGGGAACCAATCAACAGAACGACTCTACCAGGGCTATCCTGCAGTTGGGTGGTGATATCAAACTGGAAATGAATGCAGAATATCGCTTTGGAATTTACAGGTTCTTAAAAGGGGCTTTATTTGTTGATGCCGGTAATGTCTGGTTGCAAAGATCCAATCCATCCAAGGTGGGCACCCCATTTTTGTTCCCGACATTCATGAACGAGATGGCAGTCGGGGCAGGGGTAGGGTTAAGGCTTGATGTATCCTTTTTTATCTTGCGGTTTGATGTGGCTATGCCTCTGAGAAAACCCTGGTTGCCCGATAATCAGCGATGGGTCATTAACCAGATAGATTTTGGTAACCCTTCCTGGAGAACCCGGAATTTAGTATTGAATATTGCCATAGGGTATCCTTTCTAAACTCAGTACAATTCTTTTTAGTCTTAAAATGTGTGAATCATGTAAGTTCTTTACAAAGTTGTGTAACAATAAGAATATTGAGAATACGCAACTTTGTAACATTATAATTCACATAAAAACAGACAAAATGAAAAGAGCAACTTATGTTATTTCTTCATCCTTTTTGATTCTAAGTTTAGCATTTACTTCCTGTGGCCCGGGTAAAAAACTGGTGGCTTCCAGGGTACATGTCAGTAACCTGCAAATGGACAGTACCACAACCCATGGTCAGTTAAACGAGTGCAACCAGCAGGTCTCAAACCTGAATGCCGATAAATCTTCCCTGCAAAACCAGAAGGCAACCCTGCAGGATCAAAATGCATCTGTTTACAAAGACCTGAAGAATCTTTCCACAACTTCCGAAATGACTATTGCCGATCAGGCAACCCGTTTAAAAAACCTTCAGAATATCATACAATCCCAAAAAGATATATTGAGCAAGCTTAAAAATTCTATTTCGGATGCTTTGATGAAATATAAGACCGATGAACTTTCAGTCTCTATCAAGGATGGAAGTGTGTATGTATCGCTCCAGGAAAAACTGCTCTTTAAATCAGGAAGTGATGTAGTCGATCCTGTCGGGGTTGCTGCACTCAGGTCGCTTGCTTTGGTGCTCAATAGTACGAAAGATATTAATGTGCTGATCGAAGGTCATACCGATAATATCCCTATTAAAACAATGCTTTTTAAAGATAACTGGGATTTAAGTACTGCCCGTGCTACTGCTATTGTCCGTATATTGACCAAAGATAATGGTTTTGATTCCCGACGTATTACTTCTTCAGGAAGAAGTGAATTCCGGCCTTTGAATCCAAATGATACTTCAGTCGGACGTGCTGCAAACCGGCGTACAGAAGTCATTCTTTCCCCGGATTTGAATGAACTTTATAAAATGCTGAACCAATAAGGACGAACTAATTCAAGTTGGTTTTATATTCCTTAATTTAAAATCAATCAGCCATTTGTTACTTAAAAACAAGTGGCTGATTTTTTTTGTCACATACCGTATATAGACTGTAATACAAAATAGCACGATAATAATAAATTTTGTAAAGTTCTATTTTCTATCGTATTACATTCGAATTTGTGTTTTGAATAGTGAGAATTATGTAACTTATTTTAAAAATTATGTAACACTTTCGAAGGTTAACAACTGTACCTTTGAACTATAAAATAAACTCATTTTTATTTATCAGTGATCCAGGGTTACTTCATTTTAAAAAACCATAATATGAAAACAAATATCAAAATCAGGTTACTTTTTGTCATTCTAATGACATCTTGTGTATTCTATCCCGGAAAGGCCTCCGCACAGGAAAACAATATCAGTTTTCAGGTTTTTTATGATGAGTTGAGCCCTTATGGCCAATGGATTGATTATTCCGACTACGGGTATGTCTGGTTGCCGGATGCAGCTTCTGATTTTGTTCCTTATTCTACCGATGGACACTGGATACTTACCGATTATGGATGGACCTGGGCCTCTGATTTCGATTGGGGATGGGCTACCTTTCATTATGGACGATGGAGTTTTAATGATTCCTTTGGATGGTTTTGGGTACCCGATAATGAATGGGGTCCTGCCTGGGTAAACTGGCGTGAAGCGGATGGCTATTATGGCTGGTCGCCTATGGAACCGGGTGTTTCACTAAGCATGAGTTTTGACAGGGGCTATGACCGGTTTAATGATCATTGGATGTTTGTAAGGTCTATTGATTTTGAACGGGATGATGTCCATAATTATTATGTCAATCGTTCTGATAACGCCAGAATTGCAAGGAATTCAAGTGTGATTCGCAGAACCTTTAATGACAGGTCCAGGAATACTACATATGCTGCCGGACCTTCCAGGGAAGCAGTTCAGGTAGCTACAGGAAGAACCATACGACCGTTTGCTGTTCGTGAAAACAACCGACCGGGACAGGTTATCAGTAATGGACAAATCCGGATTTACAGGCCCCAGGTGACCAGGAATATGACAAACAACAGGCAACCGGTTCCTACCAGAGTGACAAATATGAATGATGTCAGGAGAACACCTGCTACAAATTCATCAAATAGAAATCAGATTGGTAATCCTTCCAACAGAACTATTGATCAGCCAATCCGAACAGCAACTCCCCAAAGATATAATAATCAACCGGATCAACAACGGATTTTGGTTCAACCGAATAACCGGCAGGATCAGCAGAACCGTTCTATTCAACGTGAGCAGGTTCCAGCCACCTATCCATCAAACAATGGCTCTCCTGTCAGAAGGCCGGATGCAGTCAGGCCTCAGAATAATAATCAGCCAATTCCACAGAATAATTTGAATAAAGAGGATAATAATTCCAGGCAACAAAACCGAATATCCACTCCCTCGAATCCAACCCGGAGTATCCAGCCTATGCAACCACCTAAACCTGTTCCTACGGAAAATAACAGGCCCGACCGTCAGCAGAATAATGTGAATCCTCAGAACAACAATGCACCACCTGTTCAGTCCAGGCCTGTTCAACGCACAGATATGAACCAGGGAAACAGATACATACAGCCGGCACAACAACCGAACGTAAACAGACCGGAAAATAATCAGCCGGTTCAACGGACAGCCACGCCGGCCAACAATGTGAACAGGACGAATGCCGGGCAACCTCAGGATGTAAACAGAAAAACTGACAGGCCGGCTAAACAGGAGAAATCCATTAGGCAAGAGGTTAAGAAAGAGCAGGATAAGACCCCTGACGCAGTGACAGATAAAAAATAAATTGAGTGTTCATTTTTGGATATTTTAAAAATACACTAGTACCAGTTCATGCAAATCGGAGCAATAATTTCAATATTACTCTGATTTCATATCCTGACAGTAAATTGGACGTATGTCCTGTTTTTTTAAAATTGCTTAATCTGAATTGATTAATCCATATACTATTATGATAAATACTAAAACCAACAAAAAGCTGGGAATCTATATAGATTATACAAATGCCTATCTTATGGAACTTATTGGCAAAAATATTGTTTCAAGAAATATAGAGTTCGAATCCGGTAAAACTGACAAAGAGGCAACTCGCATCAATAAATCCGATTCCACTGAAACTAAAACAGAATATCATTTGCAAACTGCTTATTACCTTGAAATTAGTGAGATAATACGGAATTATAATCAGGTTGTACTATTCGGTCCTGCTGATGTGAAAAATAACCTGTATACTCAGTTGGAATTTGATCATGATTTTGATCATATCAAGATTCAAAATATAAATACCGATAAAATGACTCAAAATCAAATCCATGATTTTGTAAAAGAGTATTATAACTAATCAAATTAGTCTATGGAAAATATCTGGGCGTATGCACTCACTGTATTTATGGCATTTTTTGCGATCATGAATCCGATAGCCAACATCCCTATATTTGTAAAACTAACCGAAGGACTTACCGACAAGAAGAAAAAAGAACTGGCTAAAACGGCCTGTATTGTTGCTTTTCTGATTGTCTTTGCCTTCATATTGATTGGGCAGTATATCTTCCAGATTTTCGGGCTGACCATCCCGGCTTTTAAAGTGTTTGGTGGAATACTCATTTTTTTTATCGGATTCGAAATGTTGCAATCCAAAAAACCCGGTGCCAACATGGAGGGTGATACTTCCTTTGATGATGGACTGGCCATTTCACCTTTAGCCATTCCCATTCTGGCAGGCCCGGGGACCATTGTGACAGCCATGAACTTCGTGGTGAAAGCAAGCATATTGAATCTGGGAATTACCATATTTATTTTTGCCATCATTGTCCTGATGACTTATTATGCATTCATCTACAGCGGGTATATTGTCCGGTTCGTTGGCGACAAGAGGTTTGTGATTGTTGGTAAAATCATGGGGCTGATTATAGGGGTGCTGGGTGCTAATATGCTGATCCAGGGTATCAAGCTGGCCTTTAACCTCAATTGATTTATCGGATATGTAGTGCAATTTTATGGCTGGTTGTTGAATTTCATTGTGTACTTAATTTCAACAATCAACTCGCATATAATCAGTGTTATACTGATATTTAGTTCAAATCTACCTAACAAATTAGTCGAATGAAAATTACAGGAATATTCTTAATGATAGCAGGGTTAGGGTTAACCATATTCACTGCCTTTAGTTACTTTACCCGTGAAAAAGTAGTCGAAATCGGAGCACTCGAAATCACCAGGAACCAACCTCATTATCTCAATTGGTCGCCCTTTATCGGAATAGCGGTGATGGTGGTGGGAGCATTTCTGGTATTACAGGCCCGGAAAAAATAATATATTGCGCCTTGCTGATGATTTTGAACCGTGTTGAAAATCAACCAATAGGGACAATTGCTATACTCAAAAAAGTTAAGTATTGGTCGTTATCCATTTCGTTTAAAATCGACAGGATCAATAAATGATACCTTAAAGCAATATTTCTGTGATGGCATTACCATGATGTTGTCATGATGTCGCCGGTAATCTTTAAATAACAAAATAATAAACCAGTAATAATCCACATATAATCCATATCTATATAAGTATGGATTATATATGGATCATAAATGGATTATATATGGATTATATATGGATTACCGGCGACATCACAGCGACATCATGACAACATGACTGCAGCATCCGGATGAAACGATGACAGTCCCAACACGTAGGGTATTCAGTAACCGGAAAAGAACAAAAACTTGAAAATCGTACCGGGACTCGTGTCTTAAATTTAAAACCAAAAACACTACAGTCGATGAATCTTTAAAAAATTGATTACGAAAGATAATTTATTCAGGAAATTGAACGAAATTTTCGGTAGACTGTTTTATTAATACAATTAAATTTAAATGGTTGCCTACTAACTCGTCTTACCCTTTTTTAATGAATTGAGCCTTATGAAAAACGACGAAAAATACTTAACCCAGACTTTTCAACCGGAAGTGAATGAAGAAATTACTGAACCTGAAGGCTATCCGGTATATCCTGAAAATGAGGATATTTACAATCGGTTCAAGAAAGAACGGAGCATTGATCCCGAAGATATTACCAAAACGAAGGAGCTGGTTATAACGCGGAAAGAAAGCGAAGTGGATTTAAGTGAAAACTTTGTTGCTGATGATCTGGATATACCCGGAATTGTAGTGGATGATGTTGAAGAGGTGGATGGGATAGAAGATGAAGAAAATGATTTTTTCAGTATCGGAGGCGATGATCATATCGACCTGGAAGAAAACCTGGGCTATTAGGGTTTAATAACGAATGTTTGTGTGGATTCTTCCGCATACAAATCCTCCATATTTCAATTATGGATTATACGTAAAATATTATGAAAACATTAAAAATGAAAAAGGTACTGATAGCATTGGATTTTGATCCAACAGCCCAGAAAGTAGCGGAGGTGGGGTTTTCATTGGCCAAATCGCTGGGTGCTGAGATTGTATTGTTGCATGTGATTGTCGATCCGATCTACTATTCTTCCATCGAAAGCTTTCCAATCATTGGGTATAC
>JAQTUE010000026.1 GCA_028710415.1 Paludibacter sp.
ATGGTACTCAATGCCCATGAATACACGTTCAGTGATAAAATGAATTATATGCCAGCCAGCATGTTTTCGCTGAACCACCTGTGGCCTGAAGTAATGCAGAAAAACCTGTTCCGGGAGATTGACAGCATGAGGATACCGGTTTATATTTTCCAGGGGATATACGACAACCAGACACCCTACCCCCTTGCAAAGGAATTTTATAATCAGTTAAAAGCACCTCAAAAGGAGTTTTATACCTTTGAAAACTCAGCCCACAGTCCCCTCATGGAAGAGGTTGATAAATTCAATGCCATTGTCAGGGAAAAGTCGAGGGAATGATCTTAACCCTGAAAGGGCAACATATGCTAGCCCAGGGTAAAGTCCTGAAGGGACGACGCCCTGGGTTGTAATGCACACCAACAACCTGAGCCCTGAAAGGGCGATATATGCTAGCCCAGGGTAAAGTCCTAAAAGGACGACGCCCTAGGTAAAGACGCCCTGGGTTAAAATGAGCACCAACAAACAGAGCCCTAAAAGGGCGACATAACATAAATCATGATAAAATAATATTAACCAATTAAATCACACTTGTATGTCACAATCATTAGCAAAAATGTATGTACATGCCATCTTCCATGTAAAAAATAACGAGGGCCTGATACGGCCAGAAGATGAAAAGGAATTGTATGCCTATATGGGTAGTGTAATTAAATTATCAAAATCAATACCCATCATCATCAACGGAATAGAAGATCATATCCATGTATTAGGTATTATGTCAAAAAACATTTCGCTTGCCAATTTCATGGAAGAAATAAAGGCCAATAGCAGCAGATGGATTAAAACATTAGGACCCAACTACAGGGAATTTTCATGGCAGGGAGGTTATTCAGGTTATTCAGTGAGTCATTCCAGAGTTAATGCAGTAAAGAAGTACATTGAAAATCAAAAAGAACATCATAAAACACAAACCTTCCGGGAAGAATATATTCAATTCCTGATAGAAAACGATGTCGATTATAATCCGGATTATTTGTGGACATAATATCTATGCTGCCCTTTCAGGGCGAAAAATGAATATAGGATACATGAACCCAAGGCTACGTCCCTTCAGGACTGCACCTTGGGCTAGTGTATGTTGCCCTTTCAGGGTGAAGAAAAGAGATTGATTTGTAATCACCAACAATCAACATGAATTACCCTAAGGTGGATCTTAATTTAAGGAATGGTTTCAACCCTGAAAGGGCGAAATATACTAGCCCTGGGTAAAGTCCTGAAAGGACGACGCCCAGGGTAAAAAGGCACAAATACAACCGGAGCCCTGAAAGGGTAACATAGCCAAGCATTTTTAAAATCAGGAAAAGATGATATTATGTGAATATATTCAATTTTCTGAAAGAAAACGATGTGGATTATAACCCGGATTATTTGTGGACATAACATCTACGCTGCCCTTTCAGGGCGAGATTGGTTATTAGACACTTGAACCCAAGGCTACGTCCCTTCAGGACTGCACCTTGGGCTAGTGTATGTTGCCCTTTCAGGGTGAAGAAAAGAGATTGATTTGTAATCACCAACAATCAACATGAATTACCCTAAGGTGGATCTTAATTTAAGGAATGGTTTCAACCCTGAAAGGGCGAAATATACTAGCCCTGGGTAAAGTCCTGAAAGGACGACGCCCAGGGTAAAAAGGCACAAATACAACCGAAGCCCTGAAAGGGTAACATAGCCAAGCATTTTTAAAATCAGGAAAAGATGATATTATGTGAATATATTAAATTTCTGATAGAAAACGATGTGGATTATAACCCGGATTATTTATGGACATAACATCTATGCTGCCCTTTCAGGGCGAGATTGGTTATTAGACACATGAACCCAAGGCTACGTCCCTTCAGGATTGCACCTTGGGCTAGTGTATGTTGCCCTTTCAGGGTGAAGACAAGACATTTAGATCAATCATTAGTTACTTATTTCAATTTCGTATTCTTTAAATTCCTTACTGATTTTACCCAATTGAAAACCGTTCTGATAGAAATACCAGGATGGTTTTTTCATTAGTTGGAACCTGTGTACATGGATGATTTTTGCATAAAATTAAAATAATTAGACAAAATGTTGGATATGTTAATAACCTTTCGTACTTTTGGGGAGTTATAACAGAAAATCTATTTTCAATAATATTGATTTAATGTAATATCCAAAACAGAACAGGGTACTCTAAAATAAAAAAACACACAACATGAAAGATGATGATAATTTGATACGGGTATATTCGGGAACTGAAATTTCAGTAACCCTACTGAAAGAAGAACTGGAGGAAAACGGAATAGCTGCCATGATGCAGAATGACTATCAGTCGGGGATAACAGCCGGATTTTTTGGTGGTGGCACTACGGCAATAGATTTGTTTGTTCAGGAATCGGACTTAAAGGCTTCAGAATCAATTGTAAATGATTTTATTTCGAATTATAACGACTAAAATATACAAATCTGATATTGGTAAAATGCATTTTTAATAAGAGAAACAACAATTTAAACAAAATGTATTTGACCTTCAAAATTAAAGCTTACTATGGGATTTGAGGATATTCACAAAGATCGATTTTACAACAGCAATCATAAAAATTCTTTATGTTTATTTTCATGCATTCTAAACACAGGTATAAAAAAACAGGCTATCCGAACTGGAATATTCTGGATAGTCCTGATCATTCCTGTTCTATTATTTACCGGCTGTACCAAAAGGAATGAAAACCTGAAAATAACATTTACAGGGGACCTAATGCTCGATCGGGGAACAAGGACTGTTATTGAAGCACATGGACCTGATTTTCTATTTGATAACGTTAATGAAGTGATTGGCACATCAGACTATGTGGTTGCAAACCTGGAATGTGCAGTTTGTGATGCAGCGCTTACTCCCATGAATAAAAAATTCACTTTCAGATCAAACCGGGAATGGCTTTTATCGCTCTACAATCACAACATCAC
This sequence comes from Paludibacter sp., assembly GCA_028710415.1. Taxonomy (GTDB): domain Bacteria; phylum Bacteroidota; class Bacteroidia; order Bacteroidales; family Paludibacteraceae; genus Paludibacter. Next base: position 2,977 of record JAQTUE010000026.1, read on the forward strand.
ACACGTAACTCTTGCAAATAATCATAGCTTCGACTTTGGAGAAGAGGGGATTAAGCAGACCATAGCCAATCTTGATCGGGTTGGTATGAAGCCCATTGGTTATTGTGGAGAAGGAAATACAACATGCCCGCCAGTTTCGATAAATAAAAAGGATATTTCCATTACTGTTTTTTCATCATGTTTCTTAAAGCAAAACGTCGTTGGTACCGCTTATGATAGTGCTTCTGTTTTATCCGAAAAAATAAAAGCATATAAAGGATTGCATCCAACGTCAATCATTGTTATTTGCCTGCACTGGGGAATTGAAAAAGAACCAAAGCCAACATCAGAGCAAGTGGAACAAGCTCATTTATTAATCAATTCAGGAGCCGATTTGATTATCGGACATCATCCTCATGTTGTTCAATCTATTGAAGTCTATCAGGGGAAATACATCTTTTACAGCCTGGGTAATTTCATTTTTGACAACAATCATTCACAGGCTATCATGACAGACTTAGTTCTATCAAAAGGAAGAATTAAAACAATTCAGATTATTCCGATCAACATAGTAAAATCGAAGCCTCAACTAATGAATTCTGAAGAATCGGAAAACTTCAGGAAACAAATACAATCATTGTCGAATACAATTGAAATAAAGCAAAAGGATGGAATCTGGAAAATATTATAGAATCATGAACAGGATAATATCAGTCCTGATTCTAATGCTTTATTTTAATTCCTGTACCAAAGACAAGGATTACACAAAAACAATCAAAATCAATGATTCTTATTTTAAAGGGGAAGTTACCATTGAGAAAATTGAGAAATTAAACAAATACAGGATAAGCATTTTCAATTCAATTACAGGATCAAGAGATCGAATTTACACCCCTTATGAAGTTTTTGAAATGGAAACAGGCGATGTGAATGGGGATGGTAAAACCGATATTTGCATTGGCATAATTAAACCTACTCCTTTTGACCCTGTGATAAAAAAAAGACTCTTCATTTTTCAGATAGACAAGGATTACATTCGTCCATTATGGTTAAGTTCAAGACTTGTCAGCCCACTGGAAGAGTTTAAGGTGTGCCACTTCAAAGAGCGTTGTCCTATCAAAGCAATGGAAAGACAAACTAAAAATCTGTATTGTATTCGTGAATACAGATGGGAGTCTTTTGGAATGTCCTTTGTAAAAACCCTAAATGATTCAATCCCATATACCCTGGCAAAATCATTGTTAACCAAATCACTTTAATCGAAAAAAATCACATTGTATGAAACTAAAACGAATTACACCCATCTTGATTGCATTTATCTGTATTTGTTGCAGTTGCAATAAGGAGAAAAAGATCGCCAATAACACCTATAAGTTAACGAATTCATTGTTCCGTTGGGCACCTTATGATGAAGGATACCCAATCACTGAAAAAGAAATTGATAAAGATGCTGCCTACAAAACAGAGGATTATATAAAAAACTACAGCGATTATTATAAAGATAAGACAACTCCACCTCCTTTTAATTTTGCAGTGGACCTGTCACATAAAAGCTTTAATGAATTAAGGCTTTTACGGTTAGAAATTCTGGCCCGTCATGGTTTCCTGTTCATGGATTATGTGGTTCGTTCCCATTTTAATGGTACAAAATGGTATCAACCTGTCTTTTGGTATAACGATTTCAAGATAAAACTCACCGAACAGGAGAAAAATTTCATTTCAAAAGTCCTGAAATTTGAAAATGCAAAGTATCGTGGGAATTATATCACATTTGATGGATATAAGAAAGCAAATACGGAGAATGTGGTCAATTGGGAACAATATGTACTGATTCAACCGGACATGATGAAACATTTAAAGCAAGATGGATTTGTTATTAATAAGGGTGATTACGAACAATTGTTTCAAGTATATGATGAGAATTATTACGATTACACACCCAGTTTTATCACCACTGATTTATATCTCCAGGTATTGCATATGCACTTAAGCAAGGAAATGCAGGCGTTGGAACAGGATAAAATGATTCCATTGCTAACAGGGATGATTCAAGAGCAATTAAACACAGCCAAAAAACATTCCAACTCAACGAACAATCCGTTGCTTAAAAATGCATACTCCTGGAACCAGGTGTATTATTCAGTAGCTCTATCTTTATTAACGGGAGTAAAACAAGAGGTTCCTGTTAAATACTCAGCGGATTATGAGTATGAATTTGGGAGTGCCCAAAATGGCCAGGGTAATGAATCAAAATTCCTGGGTGACTCACTGATGGATTATTCACAATTCCAGGCAAGAGGAAACTATACCCGGACAGATTCGTTGAAAAGATATTTTAAATGTGTGAAATGGTTGAATTCAGCCTCCATTTATCTGGACACTGATGAAGGTCTGACAAGAGCAGTCCTGATGGGGAATGCCATACTTCATTCAACTTCTTCACAAAAAGAATACAATGCATTTTCAAATATCATTAATTTCCTGTCGGGAGATGAAAACAACTTATCCATTTTTCATATCATCAAAATACTGAACGACACGAAGAGTAAAAATGTAAATGACCTGGTTTCAAAGGAAAATTTACAACGAATCAGGATAGCACTCTATGCAAATGATCCACGTAAATTTTCACCCAAAGGAGCCGATCAAAACACTGTAAACTTCCTGAAAAGGAAAAAACTGTTGTTTACTTCAGGAAGATATACTTTTGATGGGGAAATCTTACAACGGCTCACCCATATTACCCTACCAACGCCGAAAAGGTTATTTCCGAAAGCTTTGGATGTATTTGCCACCATGGGAAATAAAACGGCTGAAAACATACTGATGAATGTTTATCATGAAAAAAGTAATTGGGAAAGTTACCCGGATACTTTAAATGTTTTAAAAAAGAAATTCCAGGGATTCAACAATTGGGACAAGAGTATTTACAACAAGAGCATGGAGACATTCCAAACCCTGCAAAAACCGGTAAGTTCAGCACCCTATTTCATGCAATCACCTAATTGGCAAAAAAAGAACCTGAATACAATGCTTGGTTCGTGGACCGGTTTAAAACATGATATGCTCTTATACATTGAACAACCAAGCGGTGCAGAAATGGGAGATGGTGGCGAAGTGCCACCGCCACAGAAAATAGCCTATGTAGAACCACAGTTAGAATTTTGGAAGAAATGCGTAGAACTCCTTTGTTTGAATAAAAAAATGCTTACTGAGAATGGTTTAATGACTGAAAAGCTGGCAGACCGAAATAAAAGACTAACTGACATGGCCGGACTCTTTATTAAGATCAGTAATAAAGAGTTGAAAGGTCAAAAAATAACTGATAAGGAATTTACCACGCTTTCATTTATTGGAGGTGAAGTTGAAAGCCTGACATTGAATATTATAGATTCTAAGGAAGGATTCATATCTTCGGTATCAACTCCTGAAAAATACATGGCTATTGCCGCAGATGTTTACACGTATAAAGATATTCAAAAAAATGAATGGAAATGCATGGAAGAATGTGTGGGCATGGGCGATGAGCTCTATGTAGTAGCTGAAATAAACGGACTTCTTTACTTAACCCGGGGGGCAGTATACAGCCATTATGAATTTCTTCAACCTACTTCTGACCGGTTAACCGATGAAGCCTGGCAAAAACAACTGCTGGATCACAAGGAACCTAAAGTTGCTACCTGGATGAATGATATTAAAATAAATATACTTCGTCCTAAGACTTCACCCAATTTCAATTTATACTAATTAGGAACAACCAAACGTATCCAATCATGGACAAAAACAAAATTATACTTCAAACAGCAGAATATCTAAAGTCGAAACTCACCGGGGAAGGATCCGGTCATGACTGGTGGCATGTATACCGGGTATGGAAGAATGCAGTCCATATTGCAGAATATGAACAGGCTGATTTGTTTGTCGTTGAGCTGGGGGCATTGCTGCACGATATTGCAGACTGGAAATTCCATGACGGGAATGAGGATATTGGCCCGATGCAGGCCAGGGAATGGTTGGAAGGATTGGGTGTTGATGAGAAAGTTATTGTACATGTTTGTACCATCATTCAGGACATATCTTTCAAAGGAGCCGGTGTGGCAACGAACATGAAAACCATTGAAGGGATGATTGTGCAGGATGCCGACAGGCTGGACGCATTGGGGGCTATTGGCATCAGCAGGGCTTTTGCATATGGGGGTAGCAAGGGAAGGGAGATGTATAACCCGGAAATAAAACCCGAACTACATAATTCCTTTGAAGACTATAAAAAGAGTCAGGGAACAAGCATCAATCATTTTTATGAGAAATTACTGCTCCTGAAAGAATTGATGAACACAGCTACTGCCAGGGCTATCGCTGAAAAACGGCACAAAGTCATGGAAGATTACTTACAGGAGTTTTTCCTGGAATGGGAAGGAAAAGATTGAAAATATCATTTGCAAGAAGTTAACCGGCATGTATTCATTGAAATTCGTAACAGTAACAAATAGCAATGAATTGTTGTACTTTTACATTCCCAATTATTTACACTTCTATTGACATGAAACAGTTTTTTTTATTATCCGTTATTTTCATTTCCACCTGTTTGTTGCAAACAAATGCCCAATCCATAACTACTGCAGGGCAACCTGTTGAAAGTCTGCAAGAGACAACCAACAGAATGATCCTGCCGGCGGGAAAGCTGATCAGCATGGGTGATTCCACGAAGGAGAATCATGCCCTGGATTGTTCCCTGTCACCCGACAACAAATGGCTGGTAGTAGAAGAACGTTACAGCATTGTTTTCATTAATACCTTGAAAAATGAAGTAGCGCACACACTTCGGTTAGACAACATACCGGAACTTAAAAAATCAATGAATACGTATTCCGGGATTTGTTGGATGAGAAAAGATAATGTGGATTATGTGTTTTTCAGTTGCTCGGGGAACAATTCCGATTCATATGTAGTCCAGGTAAAGTGGGATGGTAAAACGGCAAGCCTGACCAACCTGATTAATTTCAGGCCATTAAAACCTTCGACACTAGCCCTTCCAAATGAAATCTTAGTCAGGAAAGAAAATGATCGCTATTTTTTATATGTAGTGCTTAATGGCAATAACCAGTTAGTAAAGAAGGATCTTGAAACTGGTGAAACCATTTGGACCACAAAAACAGGTGTTGCACCTTATGGCATCACATCTGCTAACAACAAACTCTACGTGACCAACTGGGCAGGCCGTATCCCGGATGAAAAGGATAAAGCGGTAGCAGGCGTTCCCTGGGGGAAAGCAAGGATAGATATAGAAACGGCAGCAACCCGGGAAGGAAGTGTGAGCATATTTGACCCTGTTACAGGCAAGCTAATAAAAGAAGTGTTAGTTGGCCTGCACCCGAATAAAATCATCAGCAGTCCTGACGAGGATTATGTTTACCTTACCAATTCCAACAGTGATATGGTGAGCGTGCTGAATTCAAAAACAGATAAAGTATCCGAATCTATTTCTTTGCATTTAGAAAAGAGTGCCAACAGTTACTACGGGGATTCCCCCAACGGATTGGCAGTATCCGCATCAGGTAAAATACTCTATGTGGCAAACGGAATGGACAATGCCCTTTCGGTAATTTCACTGGGGAAAAACGCATCCACAAATGGCGCTACCGGATACAGTACCATTCAGGGATTTATTCCAACAGCAGCCTACCCATCGTCAATTTGCATACTAAACAACAAATCAGTGTATGTCACCAACCTTGAATCGTACGGTGCCAACAGGTCATTTGGGTTCATTGCAAATCATAAACCAGTCTTTAATTCCCATCACATAATGGCATCAGTATCTGTTATACCGGTTCCTGATAAGAAACAACTGGCTGACTACACTAAAACAGTAATTGCTTGCAATCAGCTTGGTCGGTTAGAATTATCAAAATTACCTGCCAGAACGGAGGCATTGCCTAAAACCGTGCCGGAACGAATCGGAGAACCTTCGGTATTCAAACATGTCCTTTACATTATCAAGGAAAACCGAACCTACGACCAGGTATTGGGTGATGTAAAAAAAGGGAATGGCGATAGCTCGTTGTGTGTGTTCGGGGAAAAAGTGACACCCAATACCCACCGTCTGGTAGATCAATTCCAACTGATGGATAATTTCTTTGTATCGGGTAAATGCTCTGCCGAAGGTCATAGTTGGGCTGATGCTTCCATAGTTACCGATTACATAGAAAAGAATGTCAGGGCCTGGTTTCGGAGTTATCCGCATGTACTGAATGATGCATTAGCCTATCCAAAGACCGGCTTCATTTGGGATAATGCCCGCAAACATGGAATAAGTTGCCGTATCTATGGTGAGGCAGCCGTACCGGAATTTAATAATGCATTAAAATGGAAAGATATTTATTCTGGGTTCATTGCCGGCAACCCTTTTCAATTTAAAAATACAACAACGCTAAATACCGTCAAAGAATTACTTTCGGATAATTTTCCAGGGTATGATGGACATAAGATACCGGATATCTTACGGGCAAAATCCTTTATCGACGAATTAAAACAATACGAATCAATGAATGGGGATTCATTGCCCCAGCTCATGGTTATGGCACTTCCAAGCGACCATACCTCCGGGACAAGACCCGATTATCCGACACCCCGTGCAATGGTTGCCGATAACGACCTGGCACTTGGTCAGATTGTTGAAGCTGTCTCTCAGAGCAAGTTCTGGAAAAATACGGCAATCTTTGTTGTAGAGGATGATTCCCAGGATGGCTGGGACCACGTTTCAGCCTACCGTACAACAGCTCTTGTTATCAGCCCGTATTCCAAATTCACAAATGCCATCCATACGGCATACAACCAACCCTCGATGGTTCGTACCATAGAACAGATACTCGGGTTGCCTCCCATGAATATCCAGGATGCTATTGCAACGCCTATGGTGGATTGTTTTAATGAAAATGCGGATTATACTCCCTTTGTTTCAGTAAAGAATCAAATTCCATTGGATGAGATGAACCCGCCACTTTCAGCATTAAGGGATAAACCACTCCATTTTGCCCGTCTAAGCCTGGAACCACAGTTTGATGGGATTGACTCCGGAAATGATCTGGTGTTTAATCAGATCCTTTGGTACTCTACGATGGGAAATATACCCTATCCGGTGAAATACTCCGGGAAAGATGAAGATTGAGAATCATAAATACTCTGTAACAGGACAAAAAACAAATTGAAAATTGAAAGTAAAAACGGTTGTTTTGTAACAGAATAGTTCAGAAAGGAGCCAATAAAAAACACTGAAATAAATTATTAATTTTCTCCTGATTTTTTAGCTGATAATTATACAAGTTTCATACTTTTATTTTATCTTTCGAAAAAATTAAAATCTAGTTACGCATTTATGGAAAAAATAAGCACAAAAGAAGTCCTTGATTGGGCGAAAGATTTTCTTTCAAAATCGGAAAAGGAAATTACCAGTGACGAATTGAAAGAACAAAAGAAATATGCCATTTTAATTCAGAATCCGAACGATAAAATACTTCTGTCCAAGCTATTGGACGAATCGTCGCAGATTCATAGCAACAAGATACTTGCCCGGAGGATGAAAGTCCTTCTTGATCGTTATGGTATCCCTGAGTTTTTCAGCAAAACAGACACTTTTTTAATCCGGTTGTTTACTGCATTCGGTTATTTATTTGATTTTATTGCCGTACCAATTTTCAAAAGAAGGTTACGATCGGATACAGCCAAGGTGATTATCAACGAAAAACGTTCGTTTTTGAATCATCACCTCACGGAACGACGCAAACAAAAGATCGGACAGAATGTGAACCTGCTTGGGGAAGTGGTATTGGGGGATGGTGAAGCCAACCATCGTTACCTGCATTACCTGGAAGCATTGAAAGATCCGCAGATTAACTACATCTCCATAAAAATATCCGGAATCTATGCCCAGATAAACCCGTTAAACTATGCACAGAACAAGATTGAACTGACTGAGCGCCTGACAAAGATTTATCAACAATCGATTGATTATCCGTATGTAGATGAGAATGGTGTTGCCAGTTCCAAATTTGTGAACCTGGATATGGAAGAATACAAAGATACTGAGTTGACACTAGAGCTTTTTAAATCAGTATTGAGCCTGCCACAGTTTAAGAATTATTCGTCAGGGATAGTTGTGCAGGCGTATTTGCCTGATGCCTGGAATTTCCAGACAGAACTGTTGGAATTTGCCAAACAACGTGTTGCTGATGGAGGTTCACCACTTAAAATGCGTTTGGTTAAAGGAGCCAACCTTCAAATGGAATCCATTGTTTCCTCCCTGAAAGGATGGGAAAATCCGGTCCTTGGAAGCAAAATTGAAGTAGATGCCAATTATCTCCACATATTGGACCGTGCCCTGGAGCCTGAAAATGCAAATGCACTGCATATTGGGGTGGCTTCCCATAATTTCTTCAGTATCGGTTACGCTTACATCTTGTGTAAGAAAAACAATGTTGAAGATGCAGTTACATTCGAGATGCTGGAAGGCATGGCGAATCATTTGCCCCGTGTGATGCGTAACCTGGGGAAACAAATCATCCTCTACACACCTGTGGTCAAAAACGAACACTTCCTGAATGCAGTATCCTATCTGGTACGCAGGTTGGATGAAAATACCGGGAAAGATAATTTCCTGAGCTATTCGTTTAATCTAAAATATAACAGTAAACAATGGCGATTCCTGCAACAACAATTCCTGGAAGCTTTTGCACTGAAAGATAAAATTGAAGCAAGACCTTACCGTACTCAGAACCGGAATCTTAAACTTCAAACATCAAACTTCGAACTTCGAACATTTAAAAACGAGCCTGACACCAATTTTGACCTTAAGCCAAACAGATTGTGGGCCGATACAATCAGAAACAACTGGAAGAAATCAGTATCTGATATCCCTTATCAGATTCCTGTTCAGGTAGGAGCTGAAGAAGTGACCAGTAAAAAGAAATATCGGTATCTGGATCGCAGTCAAAGCGATGAAATTTGTGTTTGCGAAGCCAGTTTATCAAACCTGGAACAGGTAAAGGAAATTATTACCATTGCTGAAAATGATCAGTCTAACTGGCGTAAAACAACCCTGGAAGAACGGAATATAATTCTACATAAGGCTGCTGATAATTTAAGCAGTAATCGTGGAAACCTGATAGGCTGCATGTCTGCCATTACCGGAAAGACTTTTGGAGAAGGTGATGTGGAAGTATCCGAAGCTATTGATTTTTGCCGGTTCTATCCGGTCACTATGAAGAATTTTGAAGAACTCAAAACGATTAACATGACTCCGAAAGGTATTGTGTTGGTGATACCCCCCTGGAATTTTCCATTGGCAATTCCAGTTGGAGGAGTTGCTGCTGCACTAACTGGAGGAAACAGCGTAATTCTGAAACCGGCAACAACTGCCTTCCCGGTAGCCTGGGAATTCGCCAAATCATTCTGGGAAGCAGGAGTACCAAAAGATGCTTTGCAGGTGCTATGTATTGATGGCCGTGAACCGTTGACCTATTTAACTGCCCATTCGTCCATAAAACACATTATACTTACCGGAGGAACAGATACAGCGTTCAGGTTATTGGAAAATAATCCGACTTGCCCCCTATCAGCTGAAACCGGAGGAAAAAATGCCATTATTCTTACAGCCAGTGGTGATCGGGACCATGCCATTCAGAATGTAGTTACTTCGGCCTTTAGCAATGCCGGACAGAAATGCTCGGCCTGTTCACTCCTGTTACTGGAAAAAGAAGTATTCAATGACCCGGAATTCAAGGTTAAACTAACTGATGCAGTTACCAGTTTGAAGACCGGTGGTGTCTGGGATGGAGGCAACATTGTTGGTCCAATGATTACGTCCGAAAATGATAAATTGCTTCATGCCATTGACCATCTGGAAGACGGGGAAACCTGGTTGGTTAAACCCGAATTTGTAGATGAGAAACGGTTTATATTGAAACCTTGTGTAAAATGGGGGGTAAAACCGGACAGCTATACTTTTAAAAATGAGTTGTTCGCTCCTCTTTTAGCTGTGGTTTGTATTGATGACCTGGATGACGGCATAAAAAAGGTAAACTCATCGGAGTATGGGTTAACCTCCGGACTGCAAAGCCTGGATGAAGAAGAACAATTGCGCTGGAAAAACAGCATTGAGGCAGGCAATCTGTATATTAACCGTGGAATTACCGGTGCTATAGTAAACCGTCAACCTTTTGGAGGTATGAAACGTTCGGCTTTTGGTGGTGGTATCAAAGCAGGAGGCAGGAATTATGTCACCAGTTTTGTAAATATAACAGAGAATCCGAAGATCAACTCCACTTTTAAAGAAAAGAATCAGTTTAAGACTTTCTCTTCGATACTGAGCATCCATGAAAAGACACATTTTAATACGGCAGTTGACAGCTATATTAAAAACTGGAATAATGAGTTTTCAAAAGAACTCGACATACACCATTTGATGGGTGAAGAAAACACTTTTCGCTATTTACCTCTTAAAAGTATGGCGCTTAGGGTTCAGAACAGCGATAACCTGTGCGATATCTTTATGATATTGGCAGCTGCAAATATTGTAAAAACTCCGGTTAAGGTAAGTATCAGTGAGGATGATTTTAAGCTGGAAATATTAAGAAAAACTACAAAGCAGGAATGCTCCTATATTATTCAATCAGAAAGTGAATTTCTAAAGGAAATGGATAAATATGAACGGATTAGAACCTGTAATAATGAACTTTCGGAAGATTTTTACCTGAAAGCAGCAAAATTAGGGAAACATATTGCTTCGTCCAGGCCACTTATTGAAGGCCGTATCGAATTACTCCATTATGTAAAGGAACAAAGTATTGCTTTCGAATATCACCGGTATGGAAGCATTACGGATACCAGGGATTAAAAAACTAAAAACTGATACTAAAAGAGGAAACTGCCCGACAATTCTGTTGGGCAGTTTTTTTTATTATCCAGTCAAATCAACTCTGTAATTCTCAATGAATAATTTCTAAAAAAGAAATATAACACTGTTAAAACATGAAATATTTTACACATTTATTTAAAATGTTGTATATTTTCCAATTCTATAATAATAAGGTCTTGATTTCTTTGGTAAATTAAAATAATTATTTATTTTTGCAAGGAGAATATTATTAACTTAGTGTCAAATTGAAAATAAAGACTTCTTTTTACAGTTCAAATTGATTCCATTTACCTTAAAAATCTAATCGGTATTGAAAGCTTAACGGGTCAATAAACAACAAAATGATTTCAACCGGTTTAAAAAGCTAACATATAGTAATATTTCTTAGCACAATAATAATTTGACTGTTCAATTTGTATGAACACTAATCTTTTTATAGAAATTATAGTATCAATTTTATTGTTTTCAGAATCCGGGAAGAGTCCTTTATTCATTTTTGATTATTTCTATAAAATTAGATTGTTTATCATGACATTTTTTCGGGTTTAACCTTCCGTTCATCTGTTCTGTTTTCTATTTTATATATCTTCAAATTACCTCACAAATATTATCAATACAAATTTTCAGAATGTAAATATACAGTCCTGAAATCCATTGGAATTATATTCTTTAATGAGAGTTTTCAGGAGACAAATAAAAACATCAATGCACACAACGCATTGATATAAATATAAAGAATCCAATCTCATTTAACTTTTATCTTTACCTACTTTACACTATATCCTAACAATCCAAAATTAGAAACTATGACTGCAATCAGAAAGACAAGATTTTATCAATTATTACTAGTTATCCTTGCAATTTCACTATCAAATTGTATGACTGACGATTACAATCTGGATGGTGGTGTAAACACTGACATGACTCTTGGAGGAGATTCATTAACTATTCCAATAGGAAAAACAGATTCAATTTTTCTGGGGAAAATACTCAACAATCAAAATATCAGTATCCTGAAGAAAAATGCTGATGGTACATATTCTTTGCAGCTTAAGGATTCCATACAACAAAAAATGAGTGCTATTAATCCTGTCACATTTTCATTCGACCCTATAACCATCCAATCACCCCTAACGATACCCTCTCTTAACTTCAATCATAATGTTAGTCCGATTGACACCACTTTTTCTATGGGTTATACACTTCCGGCGGCACCTTATGCAATAAAGAAATTGACTACAACTAGTTCCTCTATTTCAAAATCGAAATCAGGCAGCTACATAGTAGGTCCATTATCAATCGTTGATAATCGGAAAATAAAACAAACCATGCTTTTTAATTATCCGGCTGAACTCAATAAAATCAGCAATATCTTCTTGAAGAATAATCGGGTAACTTTGACTTTTGACAAAACAAAAATCAATAATCTTGGATTCGCCTCCCAAAATGACACTTTAAAAAATTTCCGTATTGACTTCCCATCCGAATTCAAATTATCTTCTAATATTGGAGTCGGATCAAGAATTGCAGGAAGCTCGTTTATTATTGAAAATGCACTTTTGTCCGTTGGCGGAAGTGGGACAAACATCTATACAGCCAGTTTTTTAATTGACAGAATGGATATGTCCAATTACCCACAAAACAAGGCATTAGACTATAACCCAGATATCAATTATAGTATTGCATATGCATTTTCGGGTACAGTGAACGATGCTTCTCCGGTTCCTCCTGGTTCCAGGCTTGAGGTGAATGTATCTCTTAAGGCATTTCCGGAAATAGACGATATGGAAATTATGACAAATTCATTTGCTGTTAAAGTTCCATCCGGAAGTAATTCGATAAACCGAACCGTAGAAATGTCAAATCAAATAATCAACATTTCAACATTGACATTTCTGAATGGTGCTGCTTTACAAATAAATATTGCTGATCCGGGGATAACGCCATTTAGAGTCGTTTCCGGAGGTGACTGCTCCATTACATTACCACAGAAATTCATATTTAAGCCATATTCCGGATTAGATCCACTTACAAATATCCTGACAATTCCTTATGCCCAGCTATTTAGTCCAAAAACAATTGGAATTGCAGGAATTAAATTAACAGGCATACCTATTGTAAACAATAGAATTACTGTATCCGATGCATTAACTTATAGTATTAATGACTTGACAATAGGAGCACAATCTTCAACGTTGAATACCTTGCAAGCAATAAATAAAAATAACGATAAGAATATAAAAGTTACCGGGTCAAGTAATGGATTAATTGTCTCAATAGTGAACGGAAAAATTTCAAACAGTGGAATTGATCCCATCACCCAAAATATCGACCTTAATCTTCCAAGCTTTTTAAAACAGGATGGTAATGTACTGGATGTAAATAACCCGGTGATTACATTTGAGATTGGGAACACTATGGGTATTCCAATTGATATTGTTATGAATCTGATTCCTAAGAAGAAAGGTGTAATAATTCCAAATTCAACTGTTACAAGTCCAACAATACATATAGCTGCAGCTGAGGAATTGGGACATTCAACCTGGAGTAAATTCCGCATTTCAAAATCACCGGTGATCTATACCGATGGATACACTTCAGTGGTAATACCGAATTTACCCAATTTGCTTAAATCAGTTCCTGACGAAATAGGGATTAATGTAGCCCCTTCCATAATTGGCGACAACCATAGTATTGATATAAATTCAACGAACAATAAACTTGATATTAAGTATATGGTTGATGTTCCACTTGACTTTGGCGGAGACTTGAAGATTCAGTATAGTGACACGATATCCAAATTAAAATCCGGCCTCAAGGATATTTTGAAATTAACCCGTGAAATTGAAGTTCTTGCTAAAGTCAATAATCAGATTCCAATGGATTTGTCTTTCACATTGGTGCCTTTAGATAGTTTAGGAAACAAAGTTACCGGGATAACTGTCAGTAGCCCGGACACTATTAGATCCGGGAATATATCCATGGCAGGCGTTCCAATTACCATATCAAGCGATATAAAAATTATGATGAAAGAAACCGTTAGTGGCTCCCTGGCGCTGGACAAATTAGATAAATTAAATTTAATTATCTCAGCTACCAAAAATTCCAATTCGCAATCCACTCCTTTAAAATCAAACCAATTCATGATTATTGAATTGAGAGCCAGATTGCCAAAAGGTATTACAGTGAACCAATCTACAACCAAATAAATCTATAAAAGACTAAATATGAAAAAGATAATTATTTCATTCACCATATTTTTCGCTTCTATATTCAGTGTTTTTCCTCAAAGTGTACACTCCTATTACTTTTTAGATGAATGGAGTCAAAGGCATATTTTGAATGCTTCCTTTGCACCGGAGTATGGATATTTATCCTTGCCGGTACTGGGAGGTATTGAATTAGGTATCAAATCAAGTGCCGCCATGACAAATTTCATTTATCCGGTAGATCCTTCGAATCCGATGTATGCAAAGTATAAATTTACCACCTTTTTAAATTCGAGTGTGGATGGTACTAAGTTTATTAATGCTTTGCCTTCGAACGTGTCAATAAATCAAAACATGAAGTTAAACCTGTTATCCTTGGGATTCTATACGGCACAGAATAGTTTTTGGTCCTTTGATATTTATATGAAGGAAAACCTGGATGTGAACTTGCCGAAAGATTTCTTCAGGCTTGCAAAATTAGGAATGTCAAATCAGAGCAATACTTTTGACCTCAAGAATTTCAGCGTTGAACAGACAAATATGGCACAATTCTCTCTGGGCTATTCCCGGGAAATAAACTCTAAACTGAGGGTTGGTTTAAATGCAAAATTATTGGTTGGACTTGCTAAGGCGAAAGTAAATTATACTCAATTTGATGTTAATTTAGCGAACAATGGGTATACCATGAATGCCAAGGGTGAATCCTACATCATGTCTGACTTTCTACAGGTAGAAAAAGACAGTGTGAATAATTATGATTTTTCAAAAATGAGTACGAACACTTCAAACATTAAGCCTGCAGGTATAGGCGCTGCATTTGATCTTGGGTTTACCTACAAACCATTTAAACATTTGACTGTGGCTGGTTCGGTAAACGATATTGGGTTTATGAAATGGAACGCAAAATCGATTAAAAAAGGGGTTGCTGCAAGCAATGTTACCTTCGCCGGATTTTCAAATATCAAGATTGATACTGTTGATGTTAAAGCTCAAATGGACCAGTTAAAAACAGATGCTACCAATTTGATTAAGTTTAAAGAGACTCCTGCTGATAAAGATTTTGCCGACAAAGTGCCCTATACGATCAATGCATCGGCTGAATACAGTATTTTTGCAAATGACAAGCATGATATACGATTGGGTATGCTTTACCAGAGTTATAATTCATCTGCCATTAAAACAAGTGAATTAATCGGGGCTTTAACCATAAAACCATTGTCCTGGTTGGCATTTTCCGGAACATATGACATCCTAAACAAGGACTTTAATCGTTATGGATTTGCTTTAAATTTCTCACCCAGGTGGATCAATTTATACATAGCTTCTGATTATGTTACTCCGAAAATCAATCACCAGTATATGCCAATTGACAGGCTAAACCTGAACATTTCCTTCGGTGGAAGTTTCGTACTTGGAAAGCCGAAGGATACTGATCGTGATGGAGTAGTAAATAAGAGGGACAAATGCCCGGATACCCCATTTGGAGTGAAAGTAGATAAAAAAGGTTGCCCAATAGATTCTGATGGAGATGGTGTTCCTGATTATTTAGACAAATGTCCGAATACACCAATGGCTGCCATTGGCTTTGTGGATAGCAATGGTTGTCCCCTGGATACTGATGGGGATGGCATTCCTGATTATTTAGACAAATGTCCGGATACCCCTAAAGAGGCAATTGGTTTTGTTGATAGTAATGGCTGTCCGTTAGATTCTGATGGTGATGGAATCCCGGATTATCGTGACAAATGTGCCAATACACAAGCAGGCATTCAGGTTGATTCTGTAGGTTGCCCATCAGATAAAGATGGTGATGGTGTAGCTGATTACCTTGATTTGTGTCCAAACACTCCTGCATTAGCTCGTGGTATGGTTGATAAGAACGGTTGCCCATTAGATACGGATGGTGACGGGGTTCCTGATTACCTCGATTTATGTCCGAACACTCCATTGGAAGCACATGGATTTATTGATAAGAATGGTTGTACACTTGACAGTGATGGTGATGGAATCCCTGATTATCTGGACAAATGTGCTGACACTCCTGTTGAAGCAAGGGGAATGGTGGATCAAAATGGTTGCCCAAGGGATACCGACGGTGATGGGACTCCTGATTATCTGGATAAATGCCCAACCATAAAAGGGACACCTTCAAGTTTTGGTTGCCCTGAAATCAACAATGAGGTGAAAGTATTATTCAAACAGGCATTACAAGGTATCCAGTTTGAAAATGGAAAGACGAATATCAAGAAAACTTCATTTATAATCCTTGATAAAATCGCAAATGTGTTGGTAGAAAATCCTACTTACCTGATTGAGATTCGCGGACACACTGACAATGTGGGTAAACCTGCTTCAAACTTAATCATGTCTGAAAAGCGTGCTTTAGCTGTTCGGGATTATCTTATTGGCAAAGGAATTGATAGTGCACGAATGACAGCACATGGTTTTGGGGATACACTACCTGTTGCTTCGAATAAAACCACAGCCGGAAAAGCTAAAAACCGTAGGGTAGAATTCATTGCAACATTTGAAGATACCAGTAAAAAGTAAAATAGGAATTACAAAGAGTGGGTTAATCATTTAACCCACTCTTTTTTTTTGCAAATTTGGCTGTACTTACCCTGATTTTGCTTCATTCTTTGCAATTTATCCCACAGGAATTCGTTCTTAATTTCAATTTAACAAAGTACTTGTTTATTTTTTTTTCAGAGGGGGTTCAGTTAGGGTTGAGATAGGGTTCAGTGAGGGTTCAATGAGGGTAAGGATAGGTAAACCTCATTGAACCCTCTCTCAACCCCCTGGCAACCCCCTCGGAACACAGAACAAATACAGACCGAATTCCGTGGTTTTGTATTTGAAAAAGTGCCGTAATTTCTTGCCGTTTTCCTTCAATTTGGAAAATTCAGTTAAGATTTACATCTGTTGGAGGTGTCTGTCGGAAGGAGTAGAATTGAAAAAAACAAACGAATGGATAATTTAAAACGTTACATTTAATGGTTCCCGGGAAATGTATTTAAAAACATGTTTACACAACAACCTTCATGTTTCATGATAAATACACATTCTATTCAATTCATAAAACATGAAAACCGTGGTAGAGTTAAAAGGTAATCCGGCGATTTATGAAATCGCCGGTAATAAAAAGGAATCTGATTCAATAATTACTCAAAAAAATAGCCCTGTAAATACAGGGCTATTTTTTTCCTTTCAGCAATTACCTCAATAAAACAACAGGCAAACCGGTGATCCTACTTGAATTTGTTTTCCGGTATTTGTAAGAAATCCTGTTTTAATATTCCGTTTAAAAATAACAATATTATCAGTCTGTTGGTGTCCAACGAAAACATACTGGCCATCGGGTGAAACAGCAAAATTACGTGGACCATCTCCTCCTGTTGAAAGTTGTTGTTTGAAAGTCAACTTTCCATCTTCACCCACCGAGAAACAGGTAATATCATTTGCAGTTCCCCTATTGGTAGCATACAGGAATTTTTCATCAGGTGAGAAATGAATATCGGCTGCCCTGATCACCACTTTGTCATTCTTTACAACAGTTGTTTCCTGAATCAGGCTCAATTTACCCTCTTTCATACCCATTACGGAAACTGTGCCATCTATTTCATGCAATAAATAGAGTTTGTCACCGGCCTTATTGAAAGCAGAATGGCGTGGACCGCTGCCTAACTTTGCAGTTAATGTGTCATACGCTTCCAGGATCTCGGTTTTTGAAGCCGGATTATATTTATAAACTGTTATTTTATCGGTTCCTAAATCATTTACCAGGATATATTTTTGATCCGGTGAAACAATGACCTGATGGACATGCGGCTCACCCTGGCGTTCTGAGTTTATACTTTTACCTGCATGTTGTATGAGTTGTAAAACATCAGTCAACGAGCCATCTGCATTCCTACCAAAGACAGAGAGACTGCCCCCGCCGTAATTTGCAGTAAAAACATGCTTTTCGGTTGTCGAAATATAACAAGGCCCGTTACTTTTAGTCAATGACGTATTTATAAAAGTTAGTTTGGCAGTTTTTTCATTAAAAGTGAAAGCATTGGCTGCACTGCCATTTGTGCTTTCACAAACAGAATATACGAATTTTTTATCCGGTGTAATTGCCAGGTAACTGGGATTTGTAACACCGGTTGTAACTGATTTTTGGGTAAACACTCCGTTATGCATATCAATATCATAGGCATAAATACCCTGGCTCTTACCGGCATTTGTATACGTTCCGATTAACAGGCGGTAATTATTTTTTTGAGCAAAAATTGGTACCAGAAGCATTGAGACCAGAATAACGACAATTGATTTTTTCATTTACTATTAATTCTATTCGTTTTGTATTTCAATTCTATTAAGCACCAAAAGTACATATAATTCCGGAAATAATTAAATCTAAAAACAATGTCCGAGCTAATAACGTTATTTTAATAGACGGTTAATAATTTCAGTCACAAGTTGAACTCTTAAAGAATATAAAATGTCAGACAAACATGTAATCAATACAGAATGGAAAGGTGATATGGCCTTTGAAGCGGACGTAAACGGCCATAAAGTAATCATGGACGCAACTTTAGAAGGTGGAGGACACGATACAGGCCCCAGCCCTAAAAAGCTGCTGTTAGTAGCCCTGAGTGGCTGTACGGGAATGGACGTAGTATCTATCCTAAAAAAAATGCGTGTTGAAATACAGAAATGCGATATTGAGGTTCAGGGTGATGTAGCCGAGGAGCATCCAAAGCGATATACAAAAATGCATGTTATCTATAAGTTTACCGGTAAGGATCTTCCTATGGACAAACTTGAAAAAGCGGTTAAAATGTCAGAGGAAACGTATTGTGGTGTTGAAGCTTTATATAAAATGGCGATTTCTGTAACTTCTGAGATAAAAATAATTGAATCCTGATTCGCAAGTATTCAGGAATTATGATGAAAGTAGATATTCATTTAAATGAATTTCTGCTTTTTTCTTTTATAACAAATGGAGTATTTAACACTCAATTATTGAAGCAGGATCGATGTTGATTAGAAAGTTTATCTTCTCATAAAACCTTTTTGACTATAATTCTTATGTAGAATGCTTTAATTATGAACATAGAATAGATTCCTTGTACTTAAAGGCGTATTTTTGTATCATTGGAATAATAAAACACAGATTATCAAATAAATATAAACCCAATGAAACTCATTATCATATCAAACCGATTGCCTTTAAAAGCAAACAAATCGGATAATGGCACATTTGAATTCTCACGAAGCGAAGGTGGACTGACTACCGGGCTTGATTCACTTGAAATGGACCTTGAAAAGCATTGGGTCGGTTGGCCGGGTGCTTTTGCAGAATCAGATGAAGAACAGGTAGAGATAACAGAACATCTGGATCCTTTAAAATTTCATCCGGTGTTCCTCACTGCCGAACATATTCAAAATTATTATGAAGGGTACAGTAACAACACTCTATGGCCCCTGTGTCATTATTTTTATGCTTATGTTGAATATGAAAATAAATACTGGGAAGCATACAAAGAAGTAAATGAAATGTTTTGCCAGGCAGCAATCCCTTTCATTGAACCGGGAGATATTGTCTGGGTACAGGATTATCAGCTTATGTTACTGCCGCAATTGCTTCGAAAAGCTATTCCGGGAATCAGTATCGGATATTTCCATCACATACCCTTCCCATCCTACGAACTCTTCAGGGTTTTACCTGAACGAAATGAGCTGCTGAAAGGATTGCTGGGTGCCGATTTAATCGGATTTCACACCTACGATTACATGAGGCACTTTGTGAGTGCCTGCGAAAGGGTTATGGACCTGCGTTTCAAACTTGACCAGGTATCTCTCAACAACAGGATTGCTTTCGTCGATGCTTTCCCTATGGGCATCAATTATACACTTTATAAAGACACTGCCATACTGCCTCAGGTACAAAAAAAGGCACTGGAACTTAAAAAGAGTTTCGGTCCTCACAAACTGGTATTATCTGTTGACAGGCTTGATTACAGCAAGGGCATCATTCACCGGCTCAAGGGTTTTGCACTCTTCCTTGAAAAACATCCTGAATACAAGGAAAAGGTATCGATGGCCATGATTATTGTCCCTTCCCGGGATAAAGTAGACCGTTATGCCGACCTAAAGACTAAAATTGATGAAATGATTGGTCACATTAATGGAATGTATTCTACCATTAACTGGACTCCGGTGTATTATTTCTACCACAGTTTTGATTTTGAAGAACTGGTAGCCATGTATCACATTGCTGATATTGCCTTGATCACACCGCTGCGTGATGGAATGAACCTGGTGGCAAAAGAATATATTGCTTCCAAAAGGGATACTCCCGGGGTATTGATCCTGAGCGAAATGGCCGGTGCAGCTATTGAGTTGACCGATGCAATCATTGTGAACCCGAATGACGTTGAAGAAATAGAACGAGCTATCCTGGAAGCCCTGGAGATGCCGAAAGCGGAACAACTGAAGAAACTGAAGTTAATGCAGAAAATTGTTTCGAAACACACAGTAAACAAATGGGCGAATGACTTTGTAACAGAATTGCAGGTAATCAAACAAAAGAACGATGAATTAAATACCGAGAAGCTTGATGATGATACTTTCCTGAAGATCCAGAAAGCCTATCAATCTGCCGCCAAACGTTTATTCATTTTAGATTATGATGGTACATTAGTTCCATTTAAAAGCAAACCGGAAGAAGCTGTTCCTACAAAAGAGCTACTGAATTTATTGGAGAAATTATCCGCAAACAAAAAGAACAAAGTAGTGATCAGCAGTGGAAGAGATCAACTGACCCTTGAAAAATGGTTTCATAAATTACCGGTAACACTTGCTGCTGAACATGGCGCATCGTACAAAGAAGATGGCACCTGGCATAAAAACCTTCCTTTAAACCAACCCTGGGATGATGAGATTATTTCCATCCTCCAGTCATTTGTAGATAGGACCCCACGTTCGAAAATGGAAATGAAAGATACAACCCTGGTATGGCATTACCGGAATGTTGATGGCTGGCTGGCATCATTGCGCGAACAACAACTTCTGATGGCATTGATTGCTCCCTGTTCCAGGCTCAATTTGCAGATCTTGAGGGGGAATAAGGTTGTTGAAATCAAATCACCCTTTCATACCAAAGGTTCCGAAGTCAAACGGATATTAAAGAATGACAACTTTGATTTCATACTGGCAATGGGTGATGACACCACCGATGAAGACACTTTTCGTGAATTACCCAATGATGCCTATACCATTAAAATAGGTACTATTTCTGAAATAGCCCGTTACAATTTACGCAACCAAACAAGCACTGTTCCTTTCTTAATACGATTGGACGAAGAAGAAATTATAAAGTAATTTTCTTCATTAATATCCTATTAGAACGTCCATTGGTTGCTGAATCAGACATTCTTCAATCAACAATGAGGGCTTCCGGTAAACCGGAAGCCCTCATTGTTGATTATTTTAATCAGGGTTTTATAAACCTGGATAAATCTTCGGTTTCTGCAAAAAGGCGTGCCGTATTGATCAATGCCAAATGGGAATAAGCTTGCGGAAAATTACCCAGTTGGCTCTTTGTTTCAAAATCCAAGTCTTCGCTAAACAATCCCAGGTTATTGGAATAAGTAATCATCTCGTCGAACATAACGCGTGCTTCTTCCTGACGGTCAATCACAAACAACGCACGGATCATCCAAAAGGTACAAATCGTAAAGGCAGAGGTAGGAACTCCAAAATCATCGGAAGTATTATAGCGGAACATCAACCCCTTATATCTTAACGAACGGTATACCGCCTCTACTGTTTTCCGGTACCGTTCATCTTCAGGGGAAATAAAACCATAAGCCTCCATCAGTAACAACGAAGAATCCAATTCCAGGTTTTCATAAGTCTGTGAAAAACTTTGTATTTCTTCTTTCCAACCTTTTGCCAGTACATCTTCTTTAATCGTATTGGCCACTTGTAACCATTCAGAAGTAATTTCTTCTTTATGTAATATTTTAGCTATACTGACCGCCCGATCAATAGCTACCCAGCACATGATCTTAGAAAATACGAAATGTTTTTCAGGTCCACGGATTTCCCAGATGCTTTTATCCGGTTTTTGCCAGTCATCGATCACGGTTTTCACCATGTTTTTCACCACTTCAAACATGTCTTCTATTTCATCCAGGGTTCCAGGGAAATAACGGTAATATTGATAAATGACATCCATCAAATACCCAAATGAATCGTTTTGTTTTTGGTGGTAGGCATCATTACCAATTCGCACCGGACGGGAATTCTCATACCCGCTTAAATGAGTCAGTTCTTCTTCCGTGAGAATCCGTTCGCCACGTATGCCGTACATGATCTGGAAAGTATCCGATTTCTTCTTGAGGATATTCTTGATAAAGATCATAAAACGCTTTGCTGTCCCCTGATGCCCGACCAACAGCAAAGTTTCTATGGACATGGAGGCATCCCGCAGCCAGCAGAATCTGTAATCCCAGTTGCGGGTTTCACCTATCGATTCGGGAATACTTGTCGTTAAAGCAGCCAGCACGGCCCCTGAACGTGAATAGGACATCAACTTCAGCACCAGTATGCTTCGTTCGATGATATCATTGTACAGAGTATACTTCTTGGAACGGTTCGACCAGTTCATCCAGTAAACCCGGGTTCGTTGGAACTCCAGGTCGACCCGGTTCTGATCAATGGTGATAAGCTTTTCATTATTGGATAACATCAAAAACTCATCATGGATCAAGACTATTTCAGACCCCTTTAATATCTTTTCAAAATCAAGCCCGGAATAGAGGTAAATAGTATCAATTTCATTTTGGACTGAGAAGGTCTTCACATAGGTAGCCCCGCTGCGGTGTATCACTTCGTCCCGGGCATAATTCAATGCCGGACGGTAGTCAATCCGGAAACGTGGATTCCCGCGTTTTAACCTGATAAGCCGGTGAATTTCGGGAGGCTGGAAATAATCATGCTTTTGATCGATACGATATAAAGGCATAAAATCAATCACTTCAAAGCTTCCCTCAATGGAGGTAAAGGAGGTTGAGAGGATATTGGTATGTTCAATATATTTCTGGGTTACCGAATAATGATTGTCAACCAGAATTGCAAAACACCCTCCTTTGTCCTGATCCAGGATCTTTGCAAAGATGGAAGGGGAATCAAATTCGGGGAAACAGAACCAGTCAATACTGCCCTTTTCTGAGATCAGGGCTGCCGACCGGCAATTCCCTACAACGCCATACTTGAAATGATCCATATCGTTGGTTTAAATTTTTATAGGATATTCTTTTTATAAACAAACTCAAAATTAATCATTTCAAACTAATATTGAGCTATTTATGACCAACTTATAACACTCTTACTTCTTCATCCGGGCACTTAATTCTTTGTAAACCTGCTCATACACGGGTGTCGCAATGCCGTGTTTTTTCCCCAGCTTCACTACTATTCCTGTCAGGGTATCCACTTCGGTGCTTTTACCGGCTATGAAATCACTGTGCATCGAAGATGTCGTTTCAAAGGGGAGTTTCTCAAGTTGGTGAATGACTTTGGTGATAACACTCCTGTCTATTTCTGCTCCTTCGGCATGTGCCACTAATAATAACTCTTCCAACAAGTTCATTAAAGTTGTTTTCCGTTCTTCATCTGTCAATAATGCTCCAAAGCTCACATTGAAATAGGAAGTCAGCGATGCAGTTGATGATATGAAGAAGAACTTCTTCCAGATCACCGATAAGATGTTTTCATAAAAGGTGGCATCAATGCCTGCCTCCTTTAATATCTTTTCAAATGTAACCAATCTTTCTGTGGTTTTGTTTTCATACCCGAAATTAAAACGGTGTAAATTCCCTGAACTTTCCACAACTCCGGGTTCGTTCAGCCTGGCCACAATATAGGTACAGCCATTCCATACTTCTATCCCCGGAAGTAATGCACGTATGCGGGTAGAATTATCAATTCCGTTAAGCAAGGGCAGTATAACTGTATTTTCCCCTACACAAGGTTTAATCTGATGGATGGTATCCTCTAAATCATAACTTTTAGTGGTCATTATCACATAATCGGCAATCCCGATTTCACTTACATTATCGGTCGCCAGGGTTGGCTTTGCAACAAATGTCCCTATTTCGGTTATTACATTCAAGCCTGATTCCTGTACTTTTTTCAGGTGAGCACCCCGCGCTATAAAATAGATTTCTGTATCGGAATCTTCGGCATACTTCCTTGCCAATAATCCGCCATAATACCCTCCTACTCCACCGAGTCCTACAATTACAATCTTTGTTTTCATATCATTTTATACTTAAAAAACTGAGTGCAAAGTTACCGATTTTTAAGCAAAAAACTCTCAAAGAGTTCATAGAACCTTTGAGAGTTTTTTATTTAATGCCTGTATTTATATTAGAAACAAGAACTTCATTTGAATCATTGCAAGTCAAAAGTATCTTTTTTGGAGTATTTCCAAATCATCACTATTTATTTATTGGGAATTTCAAATGCTTGAATCACACACCCATTGCTTAGTTTTTATAGATATGCCCGCTTCCCGATAGGTTTGAATTCACACTGGGTGATCCTGAATAAACAATATCGCCTGAGCCAGACAGGAAAGCTTCCAGTTTGTCTTCAATATAGACATACATATTTCCACTTCCCGACAGGGTGCAGGTAGCATTCGTTGCTTTCATGTTTGAAAACCGGATATTGCCACTGCCTGAGATTTTAGTGTATAAATCCTGTACTGTACCGGTTGCATTCATATTTCCGCTTCCTGAAATCGTGGCTTCGAGTTTATCCAACTGGCAGTTACATTTTAAATCAACATTTCCGCTTCCCGTCAATAACAGAAATTCCAGGTCATTAAAGGCGGAGTTCACTTTCAGGGTACCACTGCCTGCCAGTTTCAGCGAGTAGAGGGGATCGGGCATGGTGACAACAACTTTAGCTTTTGAATTCCATAAGTTGACAGTCAATGGATTCTTTTTAATGATCAACCGGTTGTTTACAACTTCAACATTTAAATACTGTATGATGTTTTCATAATCGGAAACACTGACTTTGTATGTATTTCCCTTTACAATTTCCACATCGGCAGCTGTTTGCAGTTCAATAGAAGTGAAATCGGTTGCAGTTCGGTTTTCGGTAACGATACTTCCGCTTCCGGATATGGCATTCAAATCCAGGAAGCAAGAGGTACTAAAGAATAACATAAATGCCATGATGACTGGTAAAAATAATTTTGTTGTTTTCATTTGTTGGAGTTTTTAGTTTAAGTATTTATTAGTTTAGTCTGGAATTCATTTGTATGTAATTACTTCGAACTCCTGCTTTGTTCTTCGCTCGAAGCTGTAGATCGGTTTGCCCGGGTTGAGAAATTATCTTTTCCAAAACGGTAACTAAAGGAGATATTCAGTTTCCGCGAATCATATTTGTTTACTACATCAATGTCCAGGTTACTGTATCTGGTATAGGCTCCCGATCCGCCGGTATTGAAAAGATCGTTCACCGACAACCGGATGACACCTTTATCATTGAGCACCTTCCGTTGGAATCCAAGGTCTACACTGTATTGTGGTTTTATGGTGAAGTTCCCGATCAGTTGTTTCGACGTATAATATCCGCTTAACTCCATATTGATTTTAAAGGGGATTGTGAAGTTATTGCTCATGTTTCCCGAGTAGCTGAACCGTGTGAACTTTACTACCTCCTCCAGATTGGAATTTACTTCCTTGTACATCCCTGTGATAGTCCCGCTCATCCGCCACCATTTTGCAGGTTCAAGCTGAAAGGTCTCGGAAGCATTCCAATTGGTTGAATTACTCAGATTCTTCATGGTCTGGTATATTGTTTTGGTTACATCGTTTTGAAAAAGCACTTCGGAAAATAAATCTTTGGTATAATTATATCCAATGCTGGTGATAAACAATCCTTTGAACGTATGGCTCAAACCTGCCGAATGAGTGAACTGGGGTCCTAATTCCGGATTTCCCTGATTATACGTGTACGGATCGAGCATCCATCTGAACGGATTCAACATGTGGTAGTTGGGCCGGCCGATCCGGTAACTGTATCTGAAATTGACAGTATTATCGGTATTCAGGGTCTGCAATACAAAGAACGATGGAAAAAGCTGCACATACGATTTTGTATTTACCTGGTTCGTAACCACCGAGTTTCCGTTTACATTCGTATTCTCCAACCGTAAGCCCACTTGCAGGCTGGTATTTTTGAACTTGGCATTCCCGTTTACGTAAGCGGCCTGTATATCTTCCTTGTAAATGTAATTGTCGTTTTGAATCAGGTAGCCAGTCATGTCAATCCGGCTGTTATTGGTTACAAAACTGCTTTTTACACCGGCTTCAAAACCAATAGTCTTTGTAAAAGGATGCACAAAATCAATCTTTGCAGTGAGGATATCAATATCTTCCCCTTGTTTCGTATTCAACGACGAATTCCGGTTCAAAAGATTACCCGATTTGTCAAAATAGGTTATGCTTTGATCGCTGTTGGAATGGAAATAAAAACGGGCATAATCCGCATCTACCGACAACGAGGTTCCAAGGGTATCGATATCCCATTTATAATTGGCATTCAACGTTTTGCTGTCCCAGTTATTATTCCGGGTCGACGCGGTATTCAGTGTGGAATCCACATTCCGGTTTGAATCGGTAAAGGAGGTTTTGCTCAATTCGGTATCCAGGTTCGATCCAAAGTTCCCACGGAACATGACGCTGACCACATGGTTTTTCCTGATAAAATAATCCGCTCCCACCTTGTAATTATGGCTTCTGCCATCATAATCGCCCTTATTATAAATCAATTGGTACTGGCCTGCCATGCTGGTTGAAGTAAACCGCCGTGTTGCATCCATTGAATTCCAGCCTCTCCAGTCATCGTACGAATAACTGCCGTATACATTCAACTTTCCAAAGTTCATGTTCAGGTCCAGGCCTCCGTTTTCGCGTAATTTGTTGGAGTAACTTAATCCGCCGTTGACACTTCCATTAAATCCGGGAGCCTTAAGATGTTTGGTTTTTATGTTGATAATACCCGAATTTCCTTCGGCATCAAATCGTGCCGGCGGATTTTCCATGATTTCAATGCGATCCACATTCTTTCCCTGCATGCTCTTGAGCAAAATAGCCAGCTGGTCGGCTGATACATAAGTCGGTTTTTCGTCAATCAGCACTTTCACACCTTCTTTCCCTTTCAGGCTGATGTTGTCGTTGTTATCAATGGTTACGCCCGGCAATTTCTTTAATATTTCATACACGCTCTCATTCGTCGATGTAATCGATGCCTCGGGGTTTACCACCATTTTATCAACGGTCTGTTCAATAAACATCTTCTTCGCACTCACCTTCACTTCTGCCAGTTGATGCGCTGATTCATTTAATATTATATTTTTTTCAATGACACGGTTTTTTGTGGCATCAATAACAATAGTTTCTTTTTCATTTTTGGAATAACCTATCATGCTCACCGATAAAGTATAAGCGCCTGATTTTAGTTTATCCAGTTTGAATTCGCCTTTTACATTGCAAACCTCTCCTTTCACCAATTCTTTGGTTTTAGGATTGATCAATGCAACCGTAGCGAATTCTATCGGTTGATTCTTCGAGTCTGTGACACGACCGACTACCATATCGGATGCCAGGACATGGAAAGATAGAAATGAAATACATACCATTAAAAAAACACGGCTTACGATCGAAATGCTGGAAAGTTTCATATGGGTAGTTTTTTAAATTGCTGTTAACTAAATGGGTCAATTAATTTTGAATCAGTCGAATATCGGAATAGATGTTTTTTACTGTAAAAGATAGTTTTGGTTTAGGTAATGAGTTTTCCGGATGTTTCCTTTATTCTTAATCATCAGGGAATCTTCCAACTCATTGAATTCTTTGTGTTTTTAGTCGGGTAGCAAGAACAATCTTTTTATTGATTGTTCTTGCTTGTCCGGTTGATTTACTTTTTGGCAATCTTTTCGGTTGTCAGTATTACCGGAAAAACTTCTCCTGATTGTTTGATCACACCTACAAAATTAAATTCACTATTCAATGTGCCAAGATATTCAATACCGGCATTCGAAATTTCGAGCTTGATAATTGAATCATTAAAACTTGTGTACGTAACCGGTATTCCAAATGCTTTCTGATCCGGACTGTCCATGGTTGCCTTAAGTCCCGATTTCGTATTCGAGATATGAAACACCACTCTTAATTCTTTCCCGTTGAGATTTAATTTACCATACCATTTCCCTGAAATGTTCTGGCCAAACATAGATACTGATGCCAAAACGACTGCTAATACTACTAATGCCTTTTTCATTTTTGTTAAATTTTAAATTGTTGGTTTTATTGATTTATTTAAAAGTAATCCCTTAGTTCTTCCTTTTTAGTGATTGTATTTATCAATTCTAATGACGACAAAAACCTGTAAACCTTACATCAGTTTGTATCTTTTTGATTTTCTTAATAGCTCATTTTATTTTTTTATTTCTGATCAATCAGAATTCGAAACAAAAGTATTATTCATTTATATTCCACACAACTAATAGATAGTGAGCACCCTGAATGGAATGTTGAACGCCCCGGATTGAAGATTGAATGGTTTTTATAATTAGACGAAACGAACCGGGTGTTTGGATTTAGGAATGAAAAAAATATTTTTGTTTCTTCAAAAACAGGTTGTTTTTGATCCTTTCATTTGGCTTGATATGCCACCCTTGGGCTTGTATTTTCGGATAGCATGAATCGCTGGATTTGAATAAAAGAAAGGTTGGCTTCTCAGATTTATTTTTTTAGGCAACATGATTAAGTGTGAAAATCATAAGCAATTTTACATATCCTATAACCACTTCAGGCTTAAAAAAAATTCATCATTTATCTTTTATTCTACTATAAGATTGCTTTTTGTTTACTATAATTGTAATTCAAACACGGAATTCGTAACATGGAACGCCTGCCTTCAAACTCTTCAAATTGAAATGTAGTGCAAATCCCGATTCCCCGGAACTTCAAATTCTTCAAACTCTTCAAACTCTTCAAACATCAAACCTTTATAATGTCTTCACGATGTCGTCACGATGTTGCCGGTAATCTTTAAATAACAAAATAATAAACCAGTAATAATCCACATATATTCCATATCTATTTAAGTATGGATTATATATGGATCATATATGGATTATATATGGATTATATATGGATTACCGGCAACATCGTGGCGACATCATGGCATTATCGTGAAGAAATCCTGTTGGGCAGGAATTGAACAAAAATCGCTTTAAATTTGATGGGTTATTGCAGGTTTTCAAGTCGAAACAAGCTGTTTAACTGCATAATAAAAATTGAAATGAAGATAATTTAATATTTTGAAGAAAGTTAAATAGGAGAATGATCTAAAAAAAACAAACTGATTGCAGGGATAGTTATGCCCGGCAACCAGTTTATGTATGAAATTTCATTCCCAGTGGAAAAGAAAAGGGAAGTCAAATATAGAATATCTTTTAAAGCCAGAAAACAATTTGTTTGGTTATAAGGTCATTAAATTTGGGACTATTTAGGAAGTCCGCCAAAGAACTGTTTGAGCCTGCAATGGAATTTGTGAATGCCTTCGGGTTGGGTGAACATGAAAATGCAATGATTGTGAATGAGGTTCACATTATTATCCTCCGAAAATTCGATGGCATTTAAAGTTTCTGATTGCTGTTGAATCCAGATGTGCTTGATTCCTTTGGCGATGGCATGATTGATGACCATTTCGGTTTGGCTTTTAGAAGTCAGTACCAGCAAATGATCAATTTCAGAAGGCAGTTGCATGATTGATTGTACACGGTGTGTATCCGCTTTAACCTGTTCAAATTCAGGATTAACAAGCCACAGGTCGTACCCAAGTGTATCTAAATGTTTGGCAACCTGGGCGCTGAAGCTTTTCTCGTTGCGCGAAGCCCCGGCAATCGCCATGGATTGGCAATCCAGGAAATCGGTGATGTTTTGTTTGGTTATTGGTTTCATAGTTCAGTATGTATTAATGGAAGATTAAAAACATTCTATCAAACAAGGATTATAGGTCTTAAAACCACTATACGTGGTCAATTTTAAACATTTGAATCACGGAGAGCCAACTTCTCTACAATTAGAAGATTAGTCCTTAAAACAGTTTTAAATCAACCGGAAAATGACAGTGAGCAATCCAAGGACAAATATTGTTGTAAAAATTTGCTTGTTATACCGGGCGATCAAAAGGGGCAAATAAATGTCAAAGTTATCCTTTGTCGACCCGGAATACTTCCTGGCAATAATTGTCAGGGGACACATCATTTTAAATGCGGCAAGTACTGCCCCTTCGAGTACGACAACTGATACTGCCAGCCAGGTAAAAAGATTTACCCGATTGGTTATCCCACAGTACAAGACGTAGAATATCACGGCGACCATGAATATCCAAACCAAGGTATGGATAAGTTTTACAGTGCGTAATTTTTGGTTGTTATTCATTGCCATAACTGCATTCTACATTTTAGATTGAAAAATAGTTGATTACTAAATCAGTTTTTTTGAGAGACTATCTACTTTCTCCCCATCCATCCACCGTTTAAATTCGGTTACCTTTTCGAGGCTTACAAAGATAGTTTCATCAGTGGGGGGATTCAATACTACTTTCAACCTGCTTTTGGGATAAATGATGACATTGGCAATGGCATTCAACCTGACAAAGTACTGGCGGTTGATTCGGAAGAATTCTTCCGGGTTCAGTTGATCCTTGAGGGTGTCAAGACTCAGGTCGAGTGAATACTGGCTTTTGGAATTCATCACCACAAAGGTAATGCCGCTTGTGGAGAAGAAATAGGCAATATCCTGCACATGGATTGACTTTAACTTTTCACCGACAGTCACCAGAAACCTGTCGCGATAAGCAGGTTGGTTGGGAAGCAAGAGTTTGCGTAGCTCTACAGGATCGACAAATACATTCTTTTCAGAGTCCCACTGTTTATACTTCGAAATAGCCTGAAACAATTCTTCCTTGTTGATCGGTTTCAGCAAATAATCGATACTTCTGAGTTTGAAGGCTTTGATGGCATATTCATCATAGGCTGTGGTAAAGATAATTTTCGACTGTACCTGCACCTGTTCGAAGATGGCAAAGCTCAGATCGTCTTCCAGCTGGATGTCCAGAAAGATCAGGTCGGGATGCGGATGGTTCTTAAACCAGGCAACCGATTCCTTGACCGATTGCAATTTGGCTACCACTTCAATCGCCGGGTCGCATTCATGAATCAGGTTTTCAAGCCGCCGGGCAGCATAATCTTCGTCTTCAATAATGATTGTTCTCATAAAATAATTTACTGTTTAATCATTTACTATTTACAAATATTAAAACAACTGAAATTATCATTTGTTACTTATGCGGATTGATTATATCGTTAAATATCTCAGGATTCACGGGACATTGATTATTGGGTTGATGCCGGTATTTCGCGATCATTTTGTTCAGATCATCCTGAATAATAGGTTTTAGTAAAAAATCAATTCCTTTCAGGTGAAAAGCACGTGTTGCAAGTTCATCAGTAGCTGTTGTAAAAACAATGGCACAACAAATGGAAACTTCTTTAAAAATGGCAAAACTCAGGTCGTCATCCAAATGGATATCCAGGAATATCAGGTCAGGTTCCGGATTACTTTTAAACCAGGCGATGGATTCTTTCACCGATTCCAGTTTGGCAGCCACCTCAATAGTCGGGTCGAATTCACGGATCATATTCTCCAGTCGACGGGCTGCAAACATTTCATCTTCTATGATTACTATTCTCATTGTTTTAAATTTAGAGTATTATTCAACTGTCACCAAAGGCACTTTGGCAATAAAATGGGTTTCGGTTTTCTCGAAAGCGGGGGCTGTATTATTCAATAACAGGTACCGGTTCTGGATATTTTTGAGCCCTACTCCGGTGGATACCAGTTGTGAAGGGCGCTCCTGGAGGTTGTTCACTATGTTCAGGTAATTGTCGGAATCAATAAAGATATCAATGGTCAGGGGTTCGCTCTTAGACATGATATTATGCTTTATGGCATTTTCGATCAACAACTGCATAGCTAAAGGTATTATCTGATCGCTTCGCCTGTTTGAGGGAATATCAATATTCACCCTGAGTTTATCCACAAACCGAATGTTCAGCAGGAAGATATAGGCATCCAGGAAGTTCAGTTCGGTGTTTAAATCCACCAGTTCATTGTCTTTATTCTCGAGCACATACCGATACACCTTGGACAGTTGCTCGGAGAATTTCTCTGCTAAATCGGGCTCCAGCTTTATTAAAGAAGTAAGCACATTCAGGCTATTAAACAGGAAATGGGGATTGACCTGTTGTTTGAGCACATCAAACTGGGACTGCAGGTTTTCCTTTTGCAGGTTGATAAGCTGTGTACGTGCTTCGGTGAGACTTTCGGAGCTTTCCTTCACCCGGATCTCCAGTTGACTATTCAACATCTCAAGATTATTTTTTGCTGTTTGCAATTCAGTTTCTATTTTCAACCTGTCGGTGATGTCGCGGATAATGATAAAGGCAGACGGATTCCCATTGTAATCGGAAGTACGGGCATTCAACTCCACGGTAATTATCGTCCCATCCTTCCTGATAAAACGGCTTCTGTACAGGGAAGTAAAATCTTCACCGGACATACGGCGTTTATGTAAATCCCGCATAATTTGATGATCTTCTTTTACAACCATATCATAAAAAGAAGTTTCAAGGATCTCTTCTTTTTGATATTGCACCATTTCACACATGGTATTATTTACAAATTTCAAGAGCCCCTCCTGGGTAATGACAATACCATCGGTGGCCTTGTCGATCACTGTGCGGTATTTCTCCTCACTTTGCTGGAGTTGTTCCTGCATTTTGCGGGTTTCAGTTAAGTCGTGCACCGTAATATAGCTTACAATCTGGCCGTTCAATTCAAGCACAGAGGAAAAAACATCCGCGTCTTTTATAGAACCATCTTTAGCCATAAACCTGAAAATATCGTTTACCGTGGTGTGATCGCCCTGCCTGCGCTTTTCGCTGATTGCCAACCCACGCGGCCTGTCTTCCGGGAGTACCAGGCTGGCAGCCGAAGTATCGTACAATTCTTCGGGGGTATATCCCATCATCCGGCAAAAAGTATTATTGGCAAACAATATCTTATCATTGATGATGGCAAAGATACCGTCCTGGGAGTTCTCAATTAGTGTTTTATATTTGGATTCACTTTCACGCAAGGCATTTTCCATGGCCTTCCGTTCGGAAATATCCACAATCATACCCCTGGTACCAATAGGAATGCCTTCATGGAACATCGGTACCCCGTAAATAATCACTGGAAATGTTTTTCCATTCCGGTGTACTGCCGTGTAATCGTTCATTGGGGCAGGCCTCTTACCGGCCATGGTCAGTTTCAGGTTCTCCACCATTCTTTCCCTGTCGGAAGGGATAAAGGAATCGAGCGCCGAACCCCCGTAGTCCATTTCGGAAATGCCGAATGCCAGCATTCCTGATTTATTCATGTAAAGCAGGTTCCCCCTGCTATCCAGCTCATAGACTGTCTGAGGAAGGAAATCTGCCAGTTCACGGTATTTTTGTTCACTTTTAGCCAATGCCTCGCGAATCTTCTTTTGTTCTGTAATATCATGGATGGTAAAGAAACTGGCCAATTGTCCATCGAATTCAATTAACGTGGATGATGACTCACATTCTTTGATTGAACCATCGTTGGCTATCATTTTAAAAGTCTCGTTGATGGTTGAAAAATCCTGGTTCCTTCTTCTTTCGCCAATTTCCAGTACTTTGTACCGGTCATCAGGATGAATGATATCTACCGAAGGAAAAAGATTCATATTTTCAACACAATATCCCAGGAGTTTGCAAATGGTATTATTGGCAAACAGGATGCGATTATCCCTGATGATCATGATTCCATCATGGGAATTTTCGACTAAGGTTTTATATTTAGCTTCACTTTCACGTAAGGCGTTTTCCATTTCAGTACGCTCCGTGATATCGCTCATAGTTATAAATGAAGCGTTATGGCCGTTAACCTGAACTGTAGTAGCGTTTAAATCGGTGTAGACTAATTTTCCGGATTTATGAATGAATTTTGCCTTGTAGTTTTGTTTATCGATTTCACCCTTCATGCGCCTATAGTGGAGATCCATCACCCGTTCCCTGTCTTCCGGGGCAATGAAACTCTCGGGCACCATGCTGAATATCTCTTCATTGGTATAACCGAACATCTTGCAGAAAGCTGAATTTACCAGCAGGAACTTCGCGTCCTGGTTTAAAGACACCGCATCCATGGAGCTTTCAATCAAGGTACGGTAGAACTTCTCGCTTTCCTGAAGGGAAATTTCCATTTTCTTCCTGTCGCTGATATCCTGTTGGATGATGATATACCCCTCGATGTTACCATCTTCATCTGTATAGGGCGACGCAATGGTGTTTGCCCAGTAGGTAGAGCCGCTTTTATTGTAGGTAAGTAATTCACCCTGCCATTTTTCGCCGGCCAGCAAACTCTTTACAATCTCATTGCGCGATTCAGGCAGATCTTTATGGTAAAAAAGTTCAGCGACAGTCCTGTTTAATAATTCATCTTTTGAATAACCCGATAAGTTCACAAAGCTTGGATTGACGTATTCAAACCGAAAGTTTTTGTCCAATATAAATATTGCACCCGGCGTTTGTTCGAAGACCAAACGTAATTTATGGAGTTCTTTATTTTCCGGTATGTTATTGTCTGTATGACTTTCCATTGCCTGTATTGGGAAAGTGCTGTCTTTCACTTCTGGTTCCATTTGGGGTTGATTTTTTAGAATAGTACAAAGATATATTATATCTAAACAAAACACAAAACAAATGCCATGAAACCGCCTTGAGTGGGAATGAACCCCTGTTTCCGGTTCATGAAGTCATATTTCTTTAATTTCAAGGATGAGAATCAATTATTGAAATTTTCCTATTATAAAACCGAAAGTGAGGGCTATATTGTTTAAATCTGTTTTTTTAATGAGAGATTGATCCTCAAAACTATAGAAACTGTATGTCAATCCAGTCCTCAGTTTCAGCCACCCGGTTATATTCATTTCCGCAAAAACCTGAGGAGAAAGTACTAAACCGCTTAGTTGAACAAGTGGGTATCGCTCCCGAAACAATGCAAAATCAGTTTTATCCCCGGTTAATGAAAAATAGCCCATATTTAAAAGCCAGCCTGTATGAATTACTCTCGCATCATTATTTGTTTTACCCACAAACAGCCCGGCTTCTTTTATATTTACAAATAACGGAGAATCATTGGCCGTTTTAATTTCAAGATTGGAAACAAACAGTGCACCAAATGCTCCTGCCAGTAGCTTATGATTTATAATAGCACCTGCCTCAATTCCCTGAAAAGAAAATGCTTTATGAAAGAAATCCTGATGCTGATGGATCAAGCCCCCATAAACACGAATATCTTTAATTAAAGTATCCTGTTTGCAAGTTATGCATTCATAATTATTATTTTGAGCATTTAAACAGCTAATTAACAGGATCAGGATAAGTCCTGTGAATAGAATTTTAGGTTTATTCATGTTGTAGTTGTTTTGTAAAAGGAAATTAAAATCATTAGCTTGCAATTCTATATGGGAATTCAATTTTTTATTAGAAAAGTACAAATTTAGATTATACTCTAAGCAGATAAAAAAATAAATTATTGAAACCTGATTTTTGAAGAATGAATGCTGGATATTAAACTCTGAATGTAAAATTACAAAATGAACACTTTTCAGATATTACTTATATTTTTATCTTGACCTTTAATCTTTACAAAAACGGACTCACCTGTAATCAGGCAAGTCCGTTTTTTATTTCTTAAATCCTTACAAATTATTCCGATTTATCGGAAAGGGTACCAGAGGTTAAACTTCATTTTACACTCAGTTCAATATCTTCAAACTGTGTTCAAACAGTTCTCCCAAAACAGAAGGGTATGTTTGTTAATTCACATTTGCTAAACTCGTAGCATTTAAATAATAATTCAAGGAATTAGAACTTCCTGAATATACTGAGAAGTATGTCGAAACAAATTTGTTTGTTTTAGCATCATCATATGCTACAGTTTGATAATATACTGAATAATTTGAAGATACTATAGGCACCACAAATGACAATTGGCCATTTGAATCAGTAGTTCCCGAAGCTACAGCTATTGATAACAGGTCATCAATGGATGATCCGGAGTTCTTTGAAAGATATGGTACTAATACTACTTTTAGGTTAGAAAAAGGACTCAGATCAATTGGATTGGATGTATAATAGACAGAAGAGGTTTTACTTAGCGTAATATTTATTCTTCCGTAGGATACAGGGGTAAGACTCGTTGAATTAATCATAAAACTAGATTGTCTTGTTTCACCTGTATTGACATAAAAAGAGCCATACGATGAAGATGAAAGAGCACTATAGGCTGTTTTATCGTTATTATAGACAACAAATTGATAATTTATTCCTGATTTTAACGAAAAAGATATATTGCCGGCAGCATCCGTTTTCCCGGATAATTCAGTAGATTCAAGAAGTACAGATAGCGGCAGGCTTGAATCATAAAGGTTGCCAGGTATAGCAGCTACATTTAATCCCTCAAATGGCAAGAGTGTCGGAGAAGTGCTTGTGGGTGATGATATCGGTTTTTTTATTGATAAACTATAAGTTCCATACGATATGTTTACCAATGTTTTAGAATCCAATGCGAAATTGAGATTCACATTTTGACCTTTATCACCAGATAAAGGATATGAGGAATAGGAAGAGCCTGAATATCCCAATAGAGAAAAAGCAGTCTTCGCATCATTATATGTAATCGCGATGTAGGATCTGAATGCAGGTGCTTTTATTGACACATAGCCAATATTGTTTGTTTTGCCACTAACCTCTGCTAAAGAAATCAATTTATCTAAACTATAATAAGAAGAATAGGATGAATATGGAATAAACAGGACATTCAGGTTACTAAATGCACTAATACTGACCATACTATTCGCATTTGAAGTTTCTGTTTTTTGGATGTTAAAGTTATAAGTAGTTACATAATCTTCAGGGTTAATAATTATGTTTTTATCAATAGTGCTATTTATTTGAAATTGCATGATTGGCTGGTAGTTAAGGCCGTTAATGCGTACAGAATCAATTAAGATAAAATAAGTACCTGACGCAATGTCACCAAAATCGACCTTGCCATTTGCATCTGTGGCCACTGAATATATGTATTCGAGTGAAGAGTAAGAAGAAGAGTAAGAAGAAGAAGAGGAGGAGGAAGAAGATAAAATTGCTCTATCGTATAATTTCACATTCACATTCGCATGAGCAATACCTTTGCTGTCAACAACTTTCACGGTTAGTTTAGAACTCGTTATAACACGTAGGGTTAAATCTTTTTCCAAATCATTTTGACAGGATATCATTAAAAACACTAAAAGAACAAGAGATAAGAATTTTGTTTTCATAATTTTGAATTATTTACGCCTTTTGTTTAAAATATAAATCGTATTTATATTGGTTTTATAAATTCTGTTAGACTCTGTTAGACTTGTTTAGCAATCAGGTTGTATTTCACTACTCTATTATATTTCGAAATTAAATAAATATTTGTTATACAAAACATTCTACTGCAAAGATATATATTTTTTTATAAATAAATACCATTGTAGATATATTAAAAATAAAACGGACCCACCTCTAATCAGGCAAGTCCGTTTTCTCTGTCTTTAAGTCCCCTTTAGGGGATTTAGGGGTTCTTAGTCTTCCAACAAGATCTCCAATATCGTACAGGCTGCTTTCGCTACCGGGCTTCCAGGGCCAAAGATGGCTGCAACACCTGCTTTGTAAAGATAATCGTAATCCTGTGCAGGAATTACTCCACCAGCGATAACAATGATATCTTCGCGTCCCAGGGATTTCAGTTCTGCAATTACCTGAGGTATCAGGGTCTTGTGACCTGCTGCCAATGAGGATACACCTAATACGTGTACGTCATTTTCAACAGCTTGCTTGGCTGCTTCGGCTGGTGTCTGGAACAATGGTCCCATATCCACGTCGAATCCGCAATCGGCATACCCAGTAGCTACTACTTTCGCACCACGGTCATGACCATCCTGTCCCATTTTGGCAATCATAATACGAGGACGACGACCTTCTTTCTTGGCAAATTTCTCTGTCAGTTCGCAAGCCTTGATAAAGCTTGCATCGTTTTTTGTTTCTGATGAATACACGCCGGATATTGTTCTAATGGTTGCTTTATAACGACCTGCAACTGCTTCGCAGGCATCGGATATTTCACCTAATGAAGCACGCAGACGGGCAGCTTCAACGGCTAATTCGAGCAGGTTACCATTTCCGGTTTTAGCACATTCGGTAATGGCAGCCAAAGCTTTTTGTACTTCAGCTTCGTTCCGGTTGGCACGCAATTGTTTCAACCTTTCGATCTGCTGGATACGAACAGCTGTATTGTCTACTTCCAGGATATCTATCGGAGCTTCTTTTTCCAGACGGAATTGGTTGACACCTACTATTATCTGGCTTCCTGAGTCAATACGGGCCTGGGTACGGGCCGAAGCTTCTTCAATACGCATCTTTGGAATACCGGTTTCAATAGCCGCAGCCATACCACCCAGTTTTTCCACTTCTTCGATCAACGCCCATGCTTTTTCAGCAATTTCATTGGTCAGGGTTTCAACATAGTATGAACCGGCCCATGGATCTACTTCCTTGGTGATATCAGTTTCCTGTTGGATGTAAATCTGTGTGTTACGGGCAATACGGGCAGAGAAGTCTGTTGGCAAGGCAATAGCTTCATCCAACGCATTGGTGTGAAGCGATTGGGTATGTCCAAGGGCTGCAGCCATAGCTTCAACGCAGGTTCGGCCAATATTATTGAATGGATCCTGTTCAGTCAACGACCATCCTGAAGTCTGCGAGTGTGTACGCAAAGCCAGTGATTTTGGGTTCTTAGGATTGAACTGTTTTACAATCTTCGACCATAACATACGTGCTGCACGCATTTTGGCAATTTCCATAAAGTGGTTCATCCCGATGGCCCAGAAGAATGACAAACGTGGTGCAAACGAGTCGATGTCCATCCCTGCATTTACTCCGGCACGCAAGTATTCCAATCCGTCAGCCAAGGTATAAGCCAATTCAATATCAGCTGTAGCACCTGCTTCCTGCATGTGGTAACCCGAAATGGAGATCGAGTTAAACTTGGGCATCTTCTTGGAAGTAAATTCAAAGATATCAGCAATAATTTTCATGGAGAACTTTGGTGGATAGATATACGTATTACGCACCATAAATTCTTTCAGGATATCATTCTGGATGGTTCCTGCCATTTCTTCCAGTTTAGCACCTTGTTCCAGTCCTGCATTGATATAAAAAGCCAGGATAGGAAGTACAGCACCGTTCATGGTCATGGAAACCGACATTTTATTCAACGGGATACCATCAAACAAAACTTTCATGTCTTCCACTGAACAAATCGATACACCGGCTTTCCCTACGTCACCTACCACGCGTTCGTGATCGGCATCATACCCACGGTGGGTAGGTAAATCGAATGCTACGGACAAACCTTTTTGACCGGCTGCCAGGTTACGCAAATAAAATGCGTTTGATTCCTCTGCAGTAGAAAAACCTGCATACTGGCGGATGGTCCAGGGTTGCATGGCGTACATCACACTGTAAGGTCCACGCAAATATGGCGGTAGTCCGGCAGCATAATTCAGATGTTCCATTCCTTCCAGATCGTCCTTGGTATAAAATGGTTTTACGGGAATCAGTTCCGGGGTTAGCCAGGTACTTTCCGTTTCAGGAGCTTTTGATGTTACAGAAAAATTCTGAATATCTATATTTTTAAAATTTGGTTTCATTTATTTTTGATTTTAGAATCAAGATATTTTGTTTATCTATCTTTTCTTAATTCGATTTATTAAATTCAACTATCTTTCCTTTTCGCGTCATATCCTATTGGATTACGCGGTTTATTAATTTGTTTTTGTCTGGAAGCCAACTGGGATAAAGCCATATAAATCTCATCGAAATTTTGTTCGTATCTTTCATGATCTTTACTTAAACCATCCACATTTTCAAACAAATACTGAATTTGAGTTTTAAGTTCTTCCAACTCTTTAGCAGTATTTGAAGAAACCAAAACATATTGACGAATTGCAACAAATGCACGCATTACATTAATATTGACCTCCACTGCAAGTGGTGACCGTAGAACTCCGGATAACATGGCTACTCCTTCCTGCGTAAAAGCAAAGGGTGTAGCAGGACTGAATTTCACATTCCCCGGAAGGTTGTCGCAAATTGCGACAAGCTGTTGCCATTCCATTTTAGTAAGTTGAAACATAAAATCATCTGGAAAGCGTTCTATATTTCGTTTCACTTGTTCTTTAAGTCTGCGGTTTTCAACCCCATAAAGCAGGGCCAAATCAAAATCAAGCATTACACGCAAGCCCCGCAACTCATATATTTTGTTTTGGATCAGTTGTAATTCCATTTAATTTCTGATTTTGAATTTAAATCATCAAATTAATTTCTGATTAAACGCTTTTAAGAAATCCAGCACATTGGTTTTTACATTAACAAAATGTTCTATACCAATTGCTTTTAGTTCTTCCGTACAAGCAGGCGCTCCGGCAACCACAAATTCTGTTTTGCCTTTTGACAGTGCGTAGGCAGCAGGTGCTAAAGTTGCATATTCATCGTCGCTTGAACAGAGAACGATAATATCCGCTTTTGCATCCAAAGCAGCTTTCACACCTTCTTCAACGGTTTCGAAACCAAGGTTATCCACCACTTCATACCCGGCACAGGCAAAGAAGTTGCATGAGAACTGGGCACGGGCCAATCGCATGGCAAGGCTTCCGATAGTCAGCATAAACGCTTTTGGTCGTTTGGCAGCTGCTTCCGTAGCAAAACGCAAGGCTTCAAATTCAGAAGCACCACGAACCGGTAACAGTTTTTCAGTACCTTCATGATTGCAACCGCAATCGGCAGCATCTTGAATTTGTACTTTCTCTCCGCCTATTTCATTGAAGTTAGGGAATTGATTTGTTCCCAACAGGATTTCACGACGGCTTGATACTGATTTCAAACGTCCGGCAGCAGTTGCTTTCACAGCCTGTTGCACTTTTCCCGAAGCAATCGCTTCAAAGAATCCACCTTGTTCTTCCACTTCCAGGAATAGTTTCCAGGCCTGGGCAGCTATTTCATTGGTCAACGTTTCCACATAATACGAACCTGCAGCAGGATCGGATACTTTGTCGAAATGACATTCTTCTTTTAATAATAATTGTTGATTGCGGGCAATACGTTCAGAGAAATCATCCGTTGGCTTAAAGATAGAATCGTATCCCAGAACGGTCAGTGAATTAACACCTCCCAGTGTGGCGCTCATGGCTTCTGTTTGAGTACGAAGCATGTTTACGTTGGCATCCAGGATGGTTTTGTTGAACGTGGTGGTTTCAGCATGAATGCGCATTTTGGCAGCACATTTGCAGATTCCGTTTTCTGTGCTTTTGCAATCATCTTTGGTACAGGCAGGTTGATAAGCATCTACCAGCATGGCCCACAACATACGGGCAGCACGGAATTTGGCAATTTCCATAAAGTAGTTGCCACCCACTCCAAAGTTGAATTTGATTTTCTTGGCAGCCATTGAAGTATCCACGCCTGCGTCAACAAGCAACGACAGGTATTCGTTCCCCCAGGCCAATGCGTAACCCAATTCCTGGTAAATAAATGCACCTGCATTGTTCAATGTCTTGGCATTTACTGTAACCACACGGTAGAATGGTAAGCCTACGGCAGCCAGAACGGTTGCTTTTGCTTTTTCGGTGATTTGTTCTTTGGTCAGTTCTTTGCCTGCCAATAGCATGCGATTCATTGGGTCGAAGTTGATAGAACCATGCAATTTGGTCACATCAAATTCTTTCGATTTGAAATAAGTGGTCAGGATAGTTGCCAGTTCGGCCGCCTTGCTGACACAAATGCAAAAGTTAAGCTCCACACAATCAGCAGCAATACCTTCCAGCAGGGTGGCGATGTATTCAGGGCTTAATTCTTCTTTTTTTAGCTTGAAACCAAGTGAGTTGACTCCTTTGTACAGGATTTCCAATGCCTTGGCATTCGCTTCTTTTACGGTTACAACGTCGATGTTCTGACGTACAAGCCATTCATTGCCTGGTTTTGTTCCCCGTACGTAAGGAAATGCTCCGGGAGCTGAATCTTTTGTCTTCAGGGATTCAATGTTTTCAGCCCGATAGAAAGGCTGTACGTTGAAACCTTCGTTGGTTTTCCAAACGAGCTTTTTGTTGAAGTCTGCTCCTTTGAGATCGACTGTGACTTTATCCATCCATTGCTGTGTGCTAACAGGTGGGAAATCAGCCAATAAATTCATTTTTTTTTCTGCCATAATATAGTTTAATTATCGAATTTTCTAAGCGAGTGCAAAATTACTACTTTCTGTTGAGTTATAAGAATTTTTCTTAATGAATTAAAGAAAAAAAGCGGTAATTAAAATATATGGTAAAAAGCGAGTGGAATAGCATACATATCATATTCATTTTCAATTACATACTGATCTTATTTTATAATACTGTATTGTTTGATATTATTTATTAGAAAAATAATTGTACTCCGGGGATAATAAAAACCATTATTTGAACTGAAAAAGGCAATAAAACCATCTTTGAAACTTTATGGGTTCTTTTTCTGTTTAATGGAATGATATTTCGATTATTCCAATTTCATGATTTTAAAATAATATTTTTCTTCATAACATTATTAAGCGTCAAACCTTATCTGAAAGGGTAAGATTTATCACAATTCAATTTATCAGCATGCATAAACTCAAGCAAGAACAATTTCTACCCATTACCCTGGACGAGGCATGGCATTTCTTCGCAACCCCCAGAAACCTGAATGAAGTCACCCCCGATAACATGGTATTTGAAATCATTTCTCAATTGCCCGACACAATGTACGAAGGCTTGCTGATACTTTACCGCTTAAAACCCATGCTCAATATCCCCATTGAATGGTGTACCGAAATTACCCACATCAAGGAAAAGGAGTATTTTGTGGATGAACAACGCAAAGGACCGTACAAAATATGGCATCACGAGCATCATTTCAGGGAAGTAAAGGGTGGAGTCATGATGACCGACCTGTTGCAGTATGATATCGGCAAGTGGTTTATTGGTTGGTTGGCAGGGGAAATATTTGTTCACAATAAGGTGAAAGCAATTTTTGAATACAGGATCAAAGCCTTAGATATCATGTTTAATCAAAACCATAAATAGTTTCACTTCCATGTGTGACTCACTCTACTTTATTAACATCTAATGCAGGTTCAGCATTTTCCTCATTCGATTTCTCACTCACCGGGAAAGCCATTAACCCAACCATCATAATCAATGCAGTGAGGATGATTATCTGGACAATCAGCGATTTATTAACTAAATGCAGTTGCTGAGCAGGTACAACAGAAAGGAATAATAATATTGTAATTAATCCCCTGGGTGCTACAAACAGCAATGGTTTCAAAGGCAAACGGGAGATTTTCAACTGGATAATCCGAAAAACAAATATAATTCCCACGATTCCTGCAGCCAATAAGAGAGTATTGGTATTGAGAATTTCGGTTGTTTCGAGTAAATATCCGAACAGGATAAAGAATAAGGCACGCACCAGAAAAGCCATCTCCACGGTGATTTCCTTAAACTTTTGGTCCTCGATCTTCAGTTCCTCCGGATGGAGTTTCTTAATCCACTTGAAGCGTTTAAACTTGTACAGGTTGCCGATAAACAGCCCGAAAGTCAGAATAAATATCAGGGATGGCAGTTTATAAATCTCCAGCACGGTATAGATTAAAATAATCAGCAATATGATGGGAATGAACTTGATATGATGTTCAATCTTTCTTAGTAAAATGGTCAGTCCAATGGTGGCAACAAACGAGATCACCACAATAATCACCAATTGGATTCCAAAGTTTCCAAAGGTTTTAAACCCGTAATCGGTATTCAGCACAATAAAATTAAAGAAGACAACCCCCAGTATATCCGACAGGCTGCTTTCATAAATCACAAATTCCTTATTGGCCGTACTGATACCCCGAACACTGGGAATGGCAATGGCACTGCTGATCACGCTAAAGGGAATGGCATTGGCCAGGCAACTCCTAAAAGGGAAACCACCCAGGTACTGGAACAGAAAGCTCAAAGCAAACGTAATGACAAACATGGTAACCAAAGCCCCAAAGAACGATTTGCGGATCAGACTGATCTTCGACTTATCCAGGTCCAGTTCCAGCGATCCCTCCAGCACGATGAGTATCAGCCCGATGGAACCCAGTATGGGCAACACAACTGTAAAATCAGGAAGATGGATGCCTAAAA
Organism: Paludibacter sp.; assembly: GCA_028710415.1. Taxonomy (GTDB): domain Bacteria; phylum Bacteroidota; class Bacteroidia; order Bacteroidales; family Paludibacteraceae; genus Paludibacter. Next base: position 47,575 of record JAQTUE010000026.1, read on the forward strand.
ACTCAGTCATTTGATGCAACAACCACCCCAACAGCAGCAATAAAATCACCGAAGGTATTTTGGTTTTGGATGACGATAAGTCAAACAAATAGGCGATAAGCAGCAAGATGCAAAATGATATGATAATGGTTGAAGTCATTTTATAGTTATTTTGGTTTATTCATTATGCACGTGGAAATTTGTGGATGATAAACCATTATTAATTGTGGCTATCCAGATTCGGATTCTTTTTTAACCCTGCAAAAGTACAGAAACTATTGGTCGAACTCTTTTAAAAACGGGAGAATAGCAAACAATGGAACAATAAAAAAGAATAATTGACACTCCGCCACATCCCCTTCCTGAAAAGTTGCCCGCTCCTCCCCGACCCCTTGCAGTTGGAATGTTTCTGGATGTGATTTATTTTTAAACCTTAGCCTGTGCATCATATCCCGGTAGTAGATTTTCCAATTCGTTACTGATTTTTTTGATGAGCCTCGAATTCGAAAACTGCTTTTGGTTGCTTTTTATTTTGATCTAGGCACAAAGGGGGTTCAGTGAGGCTTCAATAGGGGTTTCGAGGGGGTTGGTAGGGCCAGGGCCCTACCAACCCCCTCGGAACCCCCTCGAAAGGCCCTCGCAACCCCCTCGATACCCCCTCGATACCTAAAACAGAAACAGACCAAAAGACAGACCAACGAATAACCATTAAAAGAGGGTAAAAAGTGAAATTAGGTACTTATACTACTAATTGAGCAAAAGAATTAATGAGGTGTATGTAATTCTTATTTTTACAATTTAATGGATAAATAGGAGACTAAACGAATGCCGATACTTATGAATGGCAAATTTAGGAATACACATCAAACCCCTAACGAAACGTTTGGACGCTTTTGTCTAATGATTGATTTTCAAATTGTAGATTTATTCCTTTTCTTCTTCCTAAGATTTTCTATCTGTTTGGTATCAATTTCAATAGTTGTATGTATATTTGTAATATCTAACCATTCATACAGAAGTATTATGAAAGTATTAGCAGAAATAAATACAGATAGTCCAACCGGGAAACGTATTGTGAGTGAGTTGGAAAAACATTATAAAGTTGTAAAATTAAATTATCCTTCTCCAACAAATCCTGAGGAAGATGGTGAAAAAACATACAGTTTTGAAGAATTTAAAACAAATGTAAAAGAAGAATTTAAAAATCGGTATGGAGTTGATTTTGAAAGTTTAGCACACATTGAAGTATCATCCTATGATCCTAAATTTGTTGCTAAAATAAAACGAAGCGAGAAACAAGCTGAGGAAGGGAAAGTACAGAGATTAGATCTGAACGAACTATGGAAATAGATTTAACCGATGAAACAAAAAAAGACCTGCTTTAATATAAATTTTCGCTGCATAGACTTTCCCAAATGAATTAAACACTATAGGGATTTAAGACTGTCAAGCCTTTGATATTCTTAAAATCAGAGACATTTCTGGTGATAAGTATGAAACCAGACACTAGAGCAGTTGCAGCAATAATGGCATCAGGAAGTTTAGTTTTATGTTTTTTACGTAAAGCAATGCAAACATCAGCCACTTCTTCAGTCAGTTCATAGACTGAAGCGTCATCCATAAAATCGGTAAGTATTTGATATTGATTTGCGGTGGTATTGAAGCCCAAAACTTCTATTTTAGTAATTATTGATAGATTAGGAATCTCATCAATTACGGTATTCATAAAAGTCATTCCATGGTCAGATAGCTTTCGACCAAGATAATCTATTACAGCATTTGTATCGATTAAATAGTTTGGTTGTTCCATTGTTCACGACTTTCATTTACATAATCCTGTAACTCATCGGCAGTTTTAGGACTCAATTTACCTGCATATTTATCAGAAAGACTCAAGGATTGTTTCTTGCTTTTCTTAAGGACTTTAAGTACATGCAATTTCTCTAAGTCTTCCAGTAGTTTGTATGCCTTACTGTTGTTTATTTGTATGAGGACAGTTTCCATTTTTACTGAGATTTTATGAGCGGTTATTTCAATGCAAATATACTACTTTTTTAGGTATTGATTAAGTAGCCAATTACTTTTAGCAGTTTTCGTTATGGATAAGAGATGAATCGACTCTTTGCATTCAAAACATTAATTGAATCAGTAAAGTTCATTAAAGTTCAATATGAAGCGGAACTTATTGAGTGCATTCTACCATTTACTCTAAAAATGTGTACTTTTGTTCTTCAATTATAGCAACAAATAACATGGAAGTATATTTAGCCCCTATGCAGGGACTCACCGACTGGATATTCAGGGAATCATTTTACGAACATATAGGACAGTTTGACAAAGCGTTTGCACCTTTTATCAGGGTACAAAACGGGGATTTTTACCATCCGAGCCAGTGCAACGACATACTGCCGGAGCACAATACCTTTCAAAAGCCAGTACCCCAGTTCCTGGGAAATGATGGGGCATCATTCCAGCACTTCGAGGAATTATGCCAGAAGCATGACTATACCGAAGCAAATATTAACCTGGGATGCCCGTTCATCAAGGTTACCGGCAAAGGCATGGGAGCCGGTATGTTACCACATCCCGACAAGGTTGCAGGATTACTGGAAACTATTTTTGCAACTACAAAGCTTAAAGTATCGGTAAAATGCAGGCTGGGACTTGAACATGCAACTGAATTTGAGCCACTGATATCTGTATTCAATGATTACCCGATTGAAGAAATGATTCTCCACCCCCGGGTTGGGAAGCAAATGTACAAGGGGGAAGTGGATCAGGAGGCTTTTGCACGCTATGCTCCAAAGTTGAAACATCCCATCTGTTATAACGGGGATATTGCAACCCTGGCTGATATTGATAAAATCCAATCTTTAGTACCAGGTATAAGCAGGATCATGATAGGCCGTGGCATACTTCAGAATCCTTTTTTATTGGCAGAAATCAGGAATCAGGAATTATCTAAGGCTGAAAAATCAAGCATGCTGAGAAACTTTCATATTTCATTGATTGAGCGTTGTAAAGAAAAATACTCCGGGGATTTAAACATACTGCGCCGGTTGGAAGAGATGTGGTCGTATCATGCTGAAGGATTTGAAGACGGACGAAAGATCTTTAAGCAGGTGAAGAAATGCAATACGCTGGCTAAGTATGAGGTGGTGTTGTTTAAAGCCATCAGTGAGCTGATTTGATTCTTCATCAATGGAGTACAAATATTAGAAAGGGAAGTCTTACATATCAATGAAAGGAAACATCCAACATATTATCATTGCAGTAGTAGGTATATTTTTCATGCTTTCGGTAAGTGAAATAAATACCAGCTATTTTCATAATACCTTTGATGATGATTACGATTATTATATACAACCGGATAATTCACCGGTTACTTCAATCTCTTTAAATGTATTCACAGACATTTCACTTGTTTGTATTCCTGCAATTAATGGATTTATACTGACTGAGGCTAATCCATCCTTCTTTTTAAAACCTGTTTATTTTAAGTATTATTCACCACCTCTCCACGTTAGAAATTGTATTTGGCTAATATGATTTGAACAGACTTTTAGTTTCAAGACCCTTCATGGGATTGTTATTTAAAATTCTCAACATTAAAATCATTCATTATGAAATTCAAATATAATTTATTAGTATTGGCACTGCTTGCCAATTCCATTTTTGCACAAAACGTGCTTAAAATCACCATACAAGATAAAGATACCAAAGAAGTTCTTCCGGGAGCGACTGTTCTTGTTAAAAATACGACTAAAGGGGGTGCCACCGATGTAAAGGGAAGAATAGAATTAAACGATATTCCAACCGGGGAGGAGACTTTTATAGTTTCCATGATTGGATACCGGACAGTTCACAGGGATATTACTTTTCCACTGAAAACAGCAACGGACATACTCATTTTTCTGGAGCCCGAATCGGAAGAGCTGGAAGACGTACAGGTCACAGCAACACGCAGCAGCCGGGTGATAAGTGACATTCCCACCCGGGTAGAAACCATTGCATCGGGCGAACTGGCAGAGAAAGCCAGTATGCAGTCGGCGAATATAAGAATGCTATTGACAGAAAGCACCGGTATCCAGACACAACAGACTTCGGCCATTTCAGCAAATACGAGCATCCGTATTCAGGGACTTGATGGCAAGTACACCCAGTTATTAAAAGACGGCTTTCCACTGTATTCAGGGTTTTCAGGAGGATTGAGCATTATGCAGATACCACCACTGGATCTTAAAAGAGCCGAAGTGATCAAGGGATCAACCTCCACCCTTTACAGTGGCGGGGCAATAGCCGGGTTAGTAAATCTGGTTTCAAAAGAACCCACTGATAAAAATGAATTCACCTTCATGGCCAATACAACCAGTGCCAAAGGATTGGATTTAAATACGTTCTATTCCCACAAATTCGGTAAAATTGGCATAACCTTATTTGCAGCACGAAACTCCCAGGCAGCTTACAACCCCGATAAAGATAATTTCTCGGATATACCGCAATCCACGCTTTATAACTTAAATCCAAAGATCTTTTATTACATGGATAAATCCGCAACCCTGAGTTTTGGAATCAATGCAAGTACTGAAGACAGGTTGGGCGGGGACATGAATGTGATCAACAACCAAGCGGACAGCACTCATACTTATTTTCAACAAAACAAATCAAACAGGTATTCGACACAATTAAAATTTGAGAAGACGTTCGACAACAAGAATATCCTTACCGTCAAAAACAGTGTAGCCAATTTTTCGAGGGACATTTTAATGCCTGCTTATCATTTCGGAGGCCAACAAACGTCAAGTTTCTCGGAAGTAAACTACCTGATTCCTGGTGAAAGAAGTGAATGGACGACCGGAGTGAATGCTGTAACCGATAAATTTCATGAAACACAACCCTCTTTCAGCCTGAAGCGGGACTACCAACAGATGACTTTTGGAGGGTACGTTCAAAACAACTTTAAAGTGAGTGATAAATTCATTGTTGAATCAGGATTACGGGCTGATTACCTGATGATTTCATCTCCTTACACTTCCAGCAAAGGCAACTTATTTTTATTACCCCGGTTGTCATTATTATATAAATTCACCCCCAACCTGACATCAAGATTAGGTGGAGGATTGGGCTATAAAGCTCCTGGGATGTTTGATGAAGAAGCTGAAAGACAAGGATTCCGGAATGTCCTGCCTGTCAATTTTTCAACAGCAACACCTGAACAATCGGCAGGATTAAATTTCGACATAAATTACAAAACCACTTTTGATGAATTGTCTATGAGCATTAATCAGATGTTCTTTTACACGCAGGTTATTCATCCATTGGAAATAAATCCGGCTTTATTAGCACGTGACACCCTGCTATATGAAAATGCAAACGGATCGCTCAGTTCAAAGGGGATGGAAGCGAATGTGAAATTTCACCTGGATGATTTCTCAGTTTACATAGGGTATACTTTTATTGATGCACAGCGAAATTACAACAACACGACGTTTAAAAATCCACTCACAGCACGACATAGATTGTATTTCACGCCAATGTACGAAGTTGAAAAGAAACTAAGGATTGGTTACGAACTATTTTATGTATCACCCCAAACCCTCACAAATGGAGATAAGGTTCGTGACTATTGGCTAATGGGTATTTCGGCAGAAAAGTATTTCAAACATTTCAGCCTGTTTGTAAACTTTGAGAATATGCTGGATTCACGTCAGTCACGCTGGGAAAAGATGTATTCAGGAAGTATTCGAAACCCGCAGTTTGTTGAAATATGGGCTCCAACTGATGGATTTGTTTTCAACGGTGGATTTAAGATAATGCTGTAATTTTCAAAGATTCAAGCTGTGTAACCATTGTATTTCGCAAAAAATACAATGGTTATATTATTACCTGCCCACAGATGCTAAACGATAAAATAATTAGCAATTCCATCTGATCTAAAAAAGAGAAGTGGAATAAATAAAGAATACAACTTTATTGTTTCACAGGTTGTTATTAGAACAATATTAAATCAGCAAGTATTGATTCAAACAACATGTCCATCAATGAAAACCTGACATCAAGAGTAAGAGAAGCTCTTTCTAAAGAATCTTCTGTAGAAGAAAAGAGAATGTTTAGCGGCATCACCTTTATGGTGAATGATAAAATGTGTATCAGTGTCGGTGATGATCGAATTATGTGTCGGATTGACCCTGAAATACACGAGGAGGCCATAAAGCGAAAAGCCAGCCGTACAGTAATCAAGAAAGGCCGTGAATACAAAGGTTACGTTTACATTCAGGAGGAAGGTCTAAAAACAAAAGAAGATTTTGAGTATTGGATAACGCTTGCCCTCGCATTTAATAAAAAAGTTAAAGCAGCAACTAATACTAAAAAATGAGTTTTAAGTTACGATCTTTTTAATCTGAATCAGGACTGTCCCTGTATTATACCCACGATTTGATCCTGAATTTATAAAATATGATCCTGCAATATGCTTCCGACCTGCATTTGGAATTCCCTGAAAACAAGGACTACCTGAACATGCATCCTATCATCCCGGTGGGAGAAGTCATGATCCTGGCCGGTGACATAGTTCCGTTTGCTATTCTGGATAAACATGAAGACTTTTTCAGTTATCTGTCCGACCATTTTAAAACCACTTACTGGATACCGGGAAACCATGAATACTATCATTCCGATTTAGCATCGAAAAATGGTACATTGAATGAAAAAATCCGGCCGAATGTATTTCTGGTGAATAATATTTCTGTGATGCAGGATCATGTAGAATTAATATTTTCCACTTTATGGTCCAAAATAAGTCCGAAGCATGAGCGGCTGCTGGAACAGGCTATGAATGATTTCAGGTTAATCAGGAACGATCAAAAACAATTTACAGCCCAACAACTGAATGCGATCAACGCAGAGAACGTATCATTTCTCAGGCAGGAACTTGTAAAAGAAAAAACCGGGAAGCGGGTTGTTGTTACGCACCACGTCCCGACTTTTAAAAACGTGCCAGTGAAATACAAGGGAAATATCCTTCACGAAGCCTTTGGGGTGGAGTTATACGAACTTATTGAAAAGTACGGGCCTGATTACTGGATTTATGGGCATGTCCATCGGAATAATGTACCGTTTGAAATCGGGGAAACAACCCTTGTGACCAATCAACTGGGATATGTCAAAAAAGTAGAACATACGATGTTCAAAACTACAAAGACAATCACAGTCTAATTATCCCCGATTAACCTCACACAACATAAGTGTATTTAAGAGCACAACAACCTGTCAACCTGAAACTTTACAGCAATATAAGCAGACTATCCCGGTCCGTTTATTAACAAGAAATCCGTCTTCCTATCAACAAACACTCCTCAAATATTGTTAGAACGTTAATATCAGCGAAGATATTGAATTAGTAAAACAATTAAAAAAATAATATTATGCTCAGCGATCAAAAGATAAAAGCATTTATTCCGACAGTTGATCCTGACAGAGCCAAAAATTTCTATATGAATGTACTGGGATTAAATTTAATTTCGGAAGATTATTATGGACTGGATTTTGAAGCAAACGGGACCTTGTTGAGGATATCAACAGTGCAACAGTTTACTCCGTTTCCATTTACAATATTAGGGTGGGAAGTTGACGACCTGTCCTCCATCATACATTCATTAAACCGAAGAGGTGTTTTGTTTGAACGATATAATATCATCAATCAGGATAAATCTGGAATATGGAAGGCCCCGGGAGGTGTAGATGTTGCCTGGTTTAAAGATCCCGATGGGAATCTGCTGTCATTGACCCAATATGTAAATTCTTCGGTTACCTCCTATGAAGATAACTAGCAATCCATTCATATCACAGCGCAATGAATACAGGAAAGGGATCAGATGAAAAGAACAGGAGTAAGCCAGGCCCTGAATCTTCTGCCAAAGAAGTTTCAAGAGCAAGTTTGCCTGACTGGAACAGCATTTACCGGGAAATGAATATAGAGGATATGCCCTGGTATTTACCGGAACTGGATCCTGACCTGAAAACAGCACTTGAAGAATATCAGATTAATTCAGGCAGCTTCCTGGATTTAGGAACCGGACCGGGAACCCAGGCCATTGAACTTTCTAAAAGGGGATTTGAGGTTACCGGAGTTGATATTTCAGTGGATGCGATTCGTAAAGCACAAAAATTAACCCAACAAGTGACCTTCATTCAGGACGACATCCTGAATCCCCGGATAAACAGGCAATTTGACTTTATATTCGACCGTGGTTGTTTTCATATAATCGACAGGGACAAACGAACAGTATACTTGTCAGAAGTTTTGAAATTACTAAATGAAGATGGAATGTTTTTCCTGAAATGCTTTAGTGATAAGAATCCTGATACCGGGTATGGCCCGTACCATATCTCAAGGGAAATGATCGACAGTTTATTTAACAAACACTTTAATATATTAAAAATAGAGGATTCTATCTATCAAAGCATTTCAAGTCAACAAAATAAGACTTTATTTGTAGTTATGAAAAAAAAGAATATATAAACTGACATTTAAAAGCTAAACAACTAATCGTATGAGAGAAATTACATTGATCACCACGAGTACCTCCCTGGAAGGGTATCGGGTTACAAAGCAATTAGGACTGGTTCGTGGAATAACGGTCCGTTCAAGAAGTATTGTGGGAAATTTTGTTGGAGGGTTTATGACTATATTTGGCGGTAAAAGTGCCATATATACAGAATTATGTGAGAATGCGCGTGAAGAAGCACTCCAGTTAATGATCCAACACGGTCAGGAACTGGGTTGTAATGCGATTATCAACATGCGCTATGATGCCAACGATGTGATTAGTGGACTAACAGAAGTTCTGGCATATGGAACCGCTGTAATAGTAGAAAAAATAAATTAAATATGGCTGTACAAAAGAACTGGCATGCAAAGCATGTTGAGACATTAGGTTTTGGTGGGAAAATTGCCGATGCCGTTGCAAAAGGAATGGGATCATGGAGATTTATTATTATTCAAACCGTTTTAGTTATTCTCTGGATGGCATTGAACCTGGTAGGATTTTTTTATCACTGGGATGTATATCCGTTCATACTGCTTAATTTACTATTTTCAACCCAGGCAGCTTATGCAGCACCCATCATCATGATGTCACAAAACAGGCAAAATGACCGGGACCGTTTACATGCTGAGGAAGATTATAAAACGAATGTGGATGCAAAAAAGGAAATTGAAGCATTATCGATCATTTTAAAGACTATTGAGGTAGAAAAATTGGATAAAATCATAACCATGCTGGAAGAACTGAAAACGACAAAGACAAGTAAATAACACCTCACCCCTACCCCTCTTCTTTAGGAGAGGGCATAAGTGAAATACCGGCTGAATTTCTGTATGGAAGTTCAGCCGGTTAAATATTACCTGTGAACTGAAAGCCCCAAAATCAACTGACTTCAGGTATTTATAAGTCAGATTTACCTGATAAAATTTGTTTTTTTAGCAGAAGGTAATTGAATACTAAAAAAAGATTGTAATTTTACGCAGTATTTAACACGAAACAGTATTTATAAAAGAATTTATTTCCCACAAAACAATTAATACAGAAACCAGTATGAGTAAAGTTAGAAATCTTGTTTTAGTAATTCTTGCCGGATTTATCCTGGCATACATGTATATGCCAACAGTGAGTTTTGGTTTTACCGGATTCACAGCCCTGCTGGTAATACTCATTGGAATCTGGATCGTATTGAATAATCCCTTCAGTATTATTCAGAGTGGTAATAATGCACCTACTTTCAAGATTGGCAAACCTGGTAAAGTATCCTTTATTTTACTGGGTATTATTGTGGTCTACATGACAGTAGTTCCGATTGTAACCAGTTGGGCCTTATTGCACACCAATGAATACCGTGACCTGATAGGGAAAGTAGAGACAGAATCGAACTTATCAACACACATGTTGCCGATTTCCATTGATAAAATACGGGTAGTGGATCAATCCCTGGCCCAGTTACTGGGAGATAAAGTCTTGGGTTCCCAACCTGCATTGGGAAGCCAGGTTACACTGGGAACATTTAATATCCAGAAAGTAAACAATGATTTATATTGGGTGGCTCCACTGCTTCATTCCGGGTTCTTTAAATGGCAAAAGAACATGGAAGGTACAAACGGATATGTGATGGTGAATGCATGCAACGAACGCGATGTAAAACTGGTACAGGAAATCAACGGCAAGAAAGTGTATATTAAATACCAATCGGAAGCCTATTTTTTTGATAACCTGGAACGTTATCTCTATTTCCACGGATACTGGCATGTTGGGTTAACGGATTATTCTTTCGAAATTGATGATGCAGGCACTCCATACTGGGTGGTTACTAAGTTCAGGAAAGCAATAGGTTTTATGGGTGATGAAGCAAAGGGTGTCGTGATAGTAAATGCTCAAACAGGTGAAATAAATGATTATACTATTGAGAATACTCCCAAATGGGTTGATCGGATTCAACCGGGTGAATTTGTAGAAACACAATTAAATGACTGGGGAAATTTTGTGAAAGGGTATTGGAACTTCTCCAATGAAAACAAACTGAAAATTACCGAAAAGGTTTCCATGGTTTACGGGGAAGACAATAATGCTTACTGGTATACAGGATTAACATCTGTCGGATCGGATGAATCAACCGTTGGATTCGTGTTGGTAAATACCCGTACTAAAAAAGCAGTATGGTACAAACAAAGTGGTGCTACCGAAAATGCAGCCCAGAATTCAGCAAAAGGAAAGGTTCAGGAAAAAGGTTTTTATGCTTCATTGCCCATACCTTACAATATCAACAATATTCCGACTTACGTCATGACCTTGAAGGACAACGGTGGTTTGGTAAAAATGTATGCCATGGTTGCCATTGAAGATTATACCATAGTCGGTGTTGGCAACACGTTAAGGGAATCGTTAATGGCCTATAAGAATGCTTTTAACCAATCTGGAAACAAGATTGCTACCAAGAGTAAAACGGAGAAAAACATTGTTAAATCGGTTATTACCCGCATTAACGGGGATGTGAAAAACGGGAACACCTACTATTACTTCACATTAAAGAATATGCCGAAGGTTTTTATCGGATCATCACAGATATCCAATGATTTCCCGTTAACCAATCTGGGCGATAGTGTTTACATTACCTTCGACAACGACAATCAGGAAGTGATTGATGTATCTACTTTTAAAAACAAGAATTTCAGCAAATAAAACTCATGTTACTCATCGGATGACTTAAAATCATCTGATGAGTAATCAATAATAATCCCAATTAAAATCATTCTCTTTATGAATTTATGCACTTCATTTTCAGAAATCAACTGGCTGGCAGTTGCAGCCGTTACTGTTTTATCCTTTATGATGGGAGCCTTCTGGCATTCCGTTCTATTCAGCAAAGCCTGGAAAGAGGATTCCAAATCTATTTACAACTCGGAAAACAGGGGTAATCCGGCCAAGATATTTGGTTTGGCAGGGATATCCCATCTGGTGGCTGTAATCGCACTGGCTATGCTCATTGGGAATCAATCAAATGCTTTATGCGGATTATCCTATGGTTTAATTGTTAGTCTTGTTTGGGTAGCCACCAGCATTGGCGTTACTTATTTATTTGTTGGCCGGTCATTCCGTTTATTTTTAATAGATGCAGGTTTTTACGTTGTATTTTATTCCATTGCAGGATTGATACTGGGAGCCTGGCATTGATTACTTTAAATTCAGAATCAGCCAAAGTATTTGAAACAGGATGATAAAGAAATCTTTCAAAAGTCAATTTGTAGATATTCTGGGGCTAAGCAACATTGTACGTTCACTTCGTTACCGGAATTACCGGCTGTTTTTCTACGGCCAAAGTATTTCTTTGATTGGAACCTGGATACAACGTATTACCGTCCCATGGCTGGTTTACAGGTTAACAGGTTCAGTTTTCCTACTTGGATTGGTTGGTTTTGCCGGTCAGATTCCTACATTCCTGATGTCCCCTTTTGCCGGAGTATTTATTGACCGGTGGAACCGTCATAAGATATTGGTTGTTACCCAGGTATTGGCATTGATTCAAGCATTGGTGCTGGCATTCCTTTTCTATGAAAAATCCATCAGCGTCTGGCACATTGCCATATTAAGCGTTTTCCTGGGGATCATCAATGCCTTTGATATGCCTGCCCGACAGTCGTTTGTAGTGGACATGATCGACAAAAAGGAAGATTTGGGTAATGCCATTGCCTTAAACTCCTCCATGGTAAATGGTGCCCGATTAATCGGGCCTTCCATTGCAGGAATATTAATCTCTCTGACAGGTGAAGGAATGTGTTTTCTGATCAATGCCATCAGCTATATTTTTGTCATTGCCTTCCTGCTCATGATGAAGATTACCCCACGGGAAATTGCAATTCAGGACACCAATGCTTTCCAAAAATTCAAAGAAGGCTTTACGTATACCTTTGGGTTTATTCCTATCCGCTATATTATTCTGCTGCTGGCCCTGGTAAGTTTAATGGGCATGCCATACACGGTGTTAATGCCTGTTTTTGCAAAGACGATACTTCATGGTGGATCCCATACATTTGGGTTCCTTATGGGGGCTACCGGGATTGGTGCTTTAATAGGAGCAGTCTATATGGCCTCCAGAAAAAATGCAGCAGGCCTTGAGAAATTTATTCCCTGGCTGGCCGCTATTTTTGGATTAGGATTGGTTCTGTTTTCATTCTCAACAAACTTTATACTCTCCATGTTTTTATTGCTCATCACCGGTTTTGGAATGATGATGCAAATGACTTCAAGTAATACGATCCTGCAAACCATTGTGGATGATGACAAACGCGGAAGGGTGATGAGCTTTTATACCATGGCATTTATGGGAACGGCACCTTTTGGCAGTTTATTAGCAGGATCGTTGGCCAGTAAAGTTGGTGCGCCAAATACACTGTTAATAGGTGGAGTGGCATGTATTGTGGGAGCTTTTGTTTTTATGAGAAAGTTACCCGGGATAAAGAAAAGCATTCGCCCTATTTACATACGTTTAGGCATACTTCCTGAGATTAAGGCCGGTATTGAAGTTGCTACCGAATTAATCAATCCGCCAATAGAATAGGACATACTAAATCGTTTAAAGTGCAGTTTTTGATATAGTTCAGGAACTGCGCTTTTAGTTTATACCAACAGCTGGAAGCATCGTGATTTTGGTTAGATTCAAAATATATGTTTCCTCATGCCATTCTTTACGAAATAACGCCATGCCTTAGTACATTTTTAGAGTCAATTCGTTTTATTAATATTAGCTCATTAAATTTATCTTTTATAAAAAACATGAATGAATTTTTAGGGAATACTATACTGCCGGTAGATATTGTGCTTGCACCCGAATGGTGGAATAAGAACGAGAAAATCACTTTCGATCGTGATTTCTTTTATCATCCTTTAAAGCGGGTGGAAGAAGAACAGAAAATGGAAAAGATCCTTTACGAACGTTGGGGGCAATACGGTCTTGGATCAAACAAAGGGACTGTACGACCAGAAATCGGGGCAGTGCATCTGGCTGCAGGATTTCTGCTTTCTGAAATGCTGGGTTGTACTGTGAATTACCAGGAGAACCATCCGCCACAGGTTTTGGCGGCTCATCAGGAGTTAGTGTTAATTGATCCTGAAAAAGCATTTCATTCGGTTGCATTTAAGCAAGTGCTCGATTTAGCCGGATCATTGAAAAAAAAGTACGGGTACCTCAGCGGTGATATTAACTGGGGTGGCGTATTAAATATAGCCATGGATTTGCGTGGGGAAGATATTTTTATGGACATGATGTTAACGCCCGATGAAGTAAATCCATATTTTGATGGGATAGCACAAGTGATAGAAAAATTCACTTCTTATGTTCATGCTGAAACAGGGTCAACATCCATATCAGTGAACCGGGGAGTCCGTCATATGCAGAAACCGGTATTTCTGCATTCTGAATGTTCACATACTATGATTTCGGCGGAAGATTATGAAACTTTCCTTTTGCCATACGATATAAAATGGAGTGAAAAACGTCCGTTCGGCATTCATTATTGTGGACCTGATCCTCATAGGATGGCTGCCAGCTTTGCCAAAATTCCACATCTCGATTATCTGGATTTAGGTTGGGGAGGTGATGTCAAAGTACTTCGGGCTCATTTGCCGGATACATTCTTCAATATACGCCTGAGCCCCGTAGAAATGACCAGGCAATCCTGCGATGAAATCAGTGAGACGATTACACGATTGGTTCATGACTCCGGAAATCCATATTTAACTGGTGTTTGTTGCATTAATATGGATAATACCGTCTCTGATGATCGGATAAATACGATTTTTGAAACTGTAGCTGATTTGAAAAAAGAATATCTGGAAAACAAAGTTTGATTTTTATGGCATCAATATTCAACAATCAATTGGCTGACTCACAGGCCACGCAGGTTGAACCTGTGAAAGCTGAGAACTTTGATTATGCAACCTACGAAGCTTACGCAAACGAATTGAACAAAACCTGTTCAACTTTCTGGCAGGAAAAGACAGGTGTTATGGTCTATCGCAGGATGCGGGTAGCCGAATGTTTTTCCTTTGGATGCCGTGATAAGGAACGGTCGCTTGAACTCCAGTTGGGAGCACTCCAAAAAAGCATGCTTTATCAGGCGGATGTGCCAAATTTTCTGGAACCATGGTATGGTATTGGTACGGTAGCCAGTGCTTTTGGAGGTGATTACTTTTGGCCTGAAGGGAATGCACCGGCATTAAAAACAAGTTTTTCAACAATTGATGAGATACTGGCTTATGAACCCCTTGAGGTTGCTTGCACTCCAATTGGCAGGCATACCCTGGAGATGATAGAATACTTTATGGATCAAACACAAGGCAGGTTACCCATCTCGCTTACCGATACCCAGTCACCCCTGAATATGATCGGTCATTTGTATCCGTTGGACCAGTTTTTCATGGATCTTCTCCTGGAACCGGATAAGGTTCAACAGCTTTTTGATCGTTTGGCTAAACTATCCATCCGTTTTAATCGGGAACAGATAAAACTAATTGGCCCTGCACTGGCTTCTCCTGGCCATGGCTTTGCGTCTTCCTGTGAATGGTCGGGGTTGGGCATGAGTGATGATAATGCAATTATGATTTCACCTGAACAATACCTGGAACTGGCAGTGCCTTCTGTTGAAAGAATATGTTCATCGTTGGGCGGACCTGTTTTTCACTCCTGTGGTGACTGGTCAGGTTGGGTAGATGCAGTACTTCAAATAAAAGGCCTGAAAATGGCTGATGGAGCATTCTCACCTCAAACCGACCCCGGAGCAACCTACAATCTGGAGGCTTTTCATCGCTTTGCCCATACAGGAGTTGTCCTGAATGCCCGAATGGTGGGAACCCCTGAAACGATTCGCGAACAGGTATCCCGGTTATGGGTTCCGGGCATGAAGCTGGTAGTGGCTACTTATTGTGAAACGCCTGCTGAGCAGGAAAAAGCCTATCATCTGATTCACGAGTTCTGTCAATAACCCAAATCAACTGCATGTCTAATCCTGAAAAATCACTCACAAAACCACAATCCAATATCCGTTGGATCATTGTTGCCTTACTATTCTTTGCAACGACAATTAATTACATCGACCGGCAGGTAATTGGCTTGCTAAAACCCTTCATTCAGGGTGATCTTCATTGGGACGAGGCTGATTACGGCTATATCGTTACAGCCTTTCAGATCGCTTATGCCTTAGGAATGATACTCAGTGGACGATTACTGGATAAATTTGGAACCAGAATTGGGTACACCATGTCTATTTTCGTTTGGAGTATCGGGGCAACCCTGCATGCGTTGATGCATTCTGTGGCTGGTTTTAGTGTTGTCAGGGCAGTGCTTGGCATTGGTGAGGCGGGGAATTTTCCGGCAGCTGTGAAAACCATAGCGGAATGGTTTCCTAAAAGAGACCGGGCATTTGCTACTGGCATTTTTAACGCAGGCTCGACAATCGGTGCCATTGTTGCCCCGATAATTGTTGCTGCCGTTACCGTTAGCCTTGGCTGGAGATGGGCTTTTATCATTACCGGTTCATTGGGCATCATTTGGATCGTATTTTGGCTGATTATCTATCAGCCCCCATTGAGGCATAAAAAGGTTTCTGCTTCCGAACTGAGTTATATTTTATCGGATCATTTAACAGAAGAGATAACGGGAAATGAAAAAGGAATGAGCTGGGGTAAATTGCTCCGGCATAAAGAAACCTATGCCATCTGCTTTTCCCGTTTTATTACCGACTGGGTATGGTGGTTCTTCCTATTCTGGATGCCTGATTTTTTAAATAAGAGCCAGCATCTGGATATTAAAGCTACCGTGCTACCTCTGATTATCATTTATACAATGGCAAGTTTTGGAGGGATACTGGGTGGAGCCCTCTCTTCCGGATTCATCAAGGCAGGTCGATCCATCGATTTTTCAAGGAAAACAACCATCTTCATTTGCGCGCTAATGGTCCTGCCACTCATTTTTGTATCGCTGTTATCGAATGGTTGGATTGTAGTAATTATTATTGGGTTTGCAGCGGCCGCTCACCAGGGCTGGGCTTCCAACATATACACGGTTGTGTCGGATATTTATCCAAAAAATACGGTGGGAACAATGATTGGCTTATCCGGCTTTACAGGTGCCATCGGCGGTGCCCTGTCTGCATCGTTTGTCGGGCTATTATTGAAATTCAGTGGAAGTTACACATTAATATTTGGCATTGCCAGCAGTATGTACCTGGTGGCATGGCTGACACTTCGGATTTTTATTCCACGCATTCAGGAAATAAAGCTGGACTGAGATACAGATTTTCAGTGCTGATATAGCTCCTGAAATTAAAAAGGAACTAAGAATATCAAGTATAACTTTCAACCATCCCTTTTTTTACTCACAATTCCTCATGCCGGTGGGTTGTGTGTTTAATCCTGACAACCGGATCACCCGTAAACAATAAAAAATTTAATGGGAAATTGTTTATATTAAGATATGTTTGTACATTTGAAGCGAAAAACAAACTAAATAGTCCAAACCTGTTTTAATCTTCAAATAGTATGAATCACAATCGTTGTTTGGGTACGATTAAAATTATCGTATTATTTCTTCTTTTCCAGCAATTTCCCTTTCAAACGACTCATGCCGTGAATCCTCGTCCGGTAACTGACAGTTTTCGTTTTCTGGAAATGGATATTACCCAAATCCAGCAGGGATACAGAGATGGCACCTTTACCATCAAAGATGTCGTAGAAGCCTGTCTAAACAGGATCAATGAAATTGATAAAAACGGACCTGCCCTGCACTCGATTATCCAGGTAAATCCGGATGCCATTGCCATTGCAAACGGATTAGACAAAGAATTAAAACTTTCAACGAAGGTCAGGGGACCTTTATTTGGAATCCCGGTGGTACTGAAAGACAACATTGATACCCACGACAACATGCCATGTACAGCAGGATCACGGGCTTTGATGCATTCATATCCTCTGAAAGACAGTTATGTAGCCAGACAGTTACGGGCTGCCGGTGCTGTTATTATTGCCAAATCCAACTTAAGTGAATGGGCTAATTTCAGGGGACAGCTGTCTACAAGCGGCTGGAGCGGCTTAGGTGGACTGACAAAGAATCCATACGTTTTAAGCCGCAATCCTTGTGGGTCAAGTTCCGGTTCGGCAGTTGCAGTATCGGCAAACCTTACGCCCATTGCCATAGGTACAGAGACCGATGGCTCCATTGTCTGCCCATCACAGACAAATGGCATAGTGGGCATTAAACCCACCGTAGGACTTATCAGCCGCGCGGGGGTCATTCCTATTTCGTCAACTCAGGACACCCCCGGACCCATGGGCAGGACAGTACGCGATGTGGCAATTTGCCTGGGAGCATTGGTGGGTGTTGATACGTTGGATGAAAAAACACTTGCCAGTCCCGGTCATTCTTATTCGGATTACACCCGGTTTTTAAAGAAAGACGGTTTAAAGGGCAAACGAATCGGGTTATTCAAAGCCCCGTACGGCATCAATTACAAGGTGGACTCCTTGACGAACCGGGCAGTGAATTATCTGAAAAGCCAGGGTGCAGTGATTATTGAGGTTCCTGAAATCACCAATTCCAAAGTTGATAAATACGAGAATGAAATAATGCTCTATGAATACAAACAAGGGTTGAATGCTTATTTTCGTTCGTTGGGACCCAAAGCTAAAATAAAAACACTGGATGACCTGATTGCTTTTAACAAGGCTGATTCCATTGAACTGCGTTATTTCAACCAGCGATACCTGGAACAAGCCAATGAAAAAGGGGACCTGAATTCAAAAGAATATATTTCCGCACTCTCCAACCTCATGAAAGGCAGCAGGGAAGAAGGCATAGACAAAGTAATGAATGACAACAAGCTGGACGCCATTATAGCACCTACAGGCAGTCCTGCATGGAAATCGGATCTGACAAATGGTGATAGCTTTCAAATTGGAAGTTCTTCACCTGCTGCCCAGGCCGGTTACCCGGATATCACTGTTCCCATGGGCTTTATTGATGATCTACCCGTTGGCATTTCTTTCTTTGGAAGAGCCTGGAGTGAACCGGTTTTGCTTGAAATTGCCTATGGCTATGAACAAGGCTCACATTTTCGGAAAGCACCTGCGTTTATAACCGAAGACTAACCTCAAAAATCATATTTCATTTCAATGACGGCTTCATAGAATTGCCTTAAACATGGCAATTTTGTGGAGCCGTTAATGCTTCCATGCATTCCGTACAATGAGAGATCGCCTTTCAAATGGTCACTTAGTTTCTTTAAAATCCAAAAGCTACTCATTCCTGACAGTAGTTCTGACAGATAGAAACCCTGACTGAATTTTTCGGTTGTCAGTAAAACAGTCTGAAATTGCTGTATTTTTTAAAAAGCGAAACCCTTGAATTCGGTCTTTATTTGTTCGGGGTTCAGTTAGGGTTCAGTTAGGGTTCAGTGAGGGTTCAGTTAGGGTTCAGTTAGGGTAAGGATAGGTAAACCTCACTGAACCCTCTTTCAGCCCTCTCTTTACCCCCTTTGAATAGTCATTTTACAATGAATGAATGAAGATCAAATTCAAAATGAACTCCCGGGAGATTAATTGCAAAAAATGAAACAAAATTAGTGTTGATTTTAATTTAGAATCAAGAGCGGATGCATTGCCACCCCAAGTGTTTCAGTCGTCGGAGAGAAAGGTAAAGTCCAGGCATTGTTCATGGATTAAACTTCGAAAATATTCTATTCCATCTGCTAATATACAATCTGTTTATGAACATTTCACAAAAAAGCATGTTAAATAGAACAGGGAATGAATCAACCTTCAACTAAAAAAGATAAGCCGACAATGAGAAAACTAATCTTAAAGATGTCAATCTCAGCAGATGGATTTGTGGCCGGTCCAAAAGGTCAAATTGACTGGATATTCAGAAGTATGGACGAAAGTGCGGCTGCATGGACCGTTGAAACCCTTTGGCAGGCTGGTGTGCATATCATGGGAAGCCGGACATTTCACGATATGGCTTCATATTGGCCTGCTTCTTCGGAAGTATTTGCAGCCCCCATGAATGAGATCCCCAAAGTTGTGTTTACACGGAAAGACTTTCTGGAACCGACCAGTGAAGAACCAACAACCAATGCACTGGAGGATGCGCGAATTAATTCGGAAGGTTTATTCAATACCTCCGATACGGTTTCATTGCACGCTTCCTCCTGGGTTCATGCCGGAATTGCAGGTGACTCCCTGGAAACTGAAATAAACCGGCTGAAAGAACAGGATGGTAAATTTATCCTGGCACATGGCGGAGCAAGTTTTGCCCGTAGCCTGGTGGAATCGGGACTCATTGACGAATACCGGCTACTGATCCATCCGGTAATCCTGGGGAAAGGGCTGCCTTTGTTTTCGACAGTTGCAACCCCATTCGACTTAAAACTTGAAAATTCAATAGCCTTCAAATCGGGAATCATAGCAAACACCTACATTCCTCTTTTAAGGTAAAAAGCTAAATTTCATGGATTATGGGAAATTCAATCAATTTTGATGGGATCATTATTCCAGATAATTCGCCCTTGTTCCTGGCAATGATCGGAATCCATGTCCTGGCTGCCCTAATTTGCATTCTGTCGGCATTACTAGCCATCTTCACCCGGAAAACGGACAAACGACATCCCGTATATGGCAAGATCTATTTCTGGAGCCTGTTGGTTGTTTTCGCCACCAGTATAGTTGTGTCCATTATTCGTTGGCCGTTGGACAACCACTTGCTGGGTTTGGGTATGCTTTCGTTTTCGTTTGCTTTTACAGGCAGGATGGCTCAAAGATACAACTGGAAATACCGTATGCGTTGGCATTTGATCTGCATGAGCCTTTCGTTTATCCTTTTATTAACTGCTTTTTATGTGGACAACGGCAAGAATCTGCCCCTTTGGAAATTATTACCGGAAATTTATTATTGGATAATTCCTGGCATAATCGGAATACCCGTTATGTTGTATGTTCTTCTGAATCATCCCCTCACCCGTTTTCGGGATATACCCCCGACAAAATAGGAATTGCAATGATCCTGTCAACTGATTTATAAATACGTCAAAAATTCAATCAGACAACTTTGTACAGGGTACTGAATAATCTTTTTACAGTACATTGCAAGTTATTTATATAGCTATAAATGTGCGTTTTATAAATATTTTTAAAATTCATTCAATACTTTACTTTGTACTAATTAATGCTAAACATCTCATAACAGAAACAGCATCCACAAACAACTTTTCATCCAAACTGTTTCAGTATGTATTCAAAACAACTATCATGGCAAAGCTACATTTCTTTTTGAAATTAAACCCTCCCAGAGCATCTTTTACAATCGATATGACTAATGATGAAAAATTAGTCATGCTCCAACATGTGAGTTATTGGAAACCCTATGTCGAGCAAGGTATCGCATTGGTTCTTGGGCCGGTATTCGATCCCAAAGGGGGATATGGAATTGCGGTTGTAGGTGTTGATAATGAAGAGCAACTTGAAACATTGATCAAAAATGACCCGGCAAACGGCCTGAACAAATACGAAATATATCCTATGCGGGCATCCTCAAAGTTTATTTAAATTGGTGATGAATCCTTTTGTCTGGGTTAGTCTTGTTTTTCGTCGATTTTCATTCTAATGAAAGTAATTGATTTTAAGAATTGAAGGGACTTATATCAAAGTCTGATTATTTATTTACAAATCAAAAACACAAAGTATTATGAAAACAGTAAGAATTCATGAGTATGGGAATGCCGATGTTCTTCGTATTGAAGAAACGCCTGTTCCACAAATTACCGCAGATGAATTATTAATTAAAGTTCATGCTGCATCTGTTAATCCGGTTGACTGGCAAGTACGGGAAGGTTTTTATAAAGACATGCATATGCACACACTGCCCCTGACATTGGGACAGGACTTTTCGGGCACGGTTGAAAAAGTTGGGAGTTCAGTCAAAGGATTTAAAATAGGAGATAAAGTTTTTGGCAGGCCAACGCTTGACAGAGATGGTTCATATGCTGAATTTATTGAGGTAAAAGCAAATGAAGTCGCACTTATGCCGAATTCTATTACTTATGATGAAGCAGCCACTATCCCTGTTGCAGGTACTACAGCCTGGGAAACATTAATCAATAAAGGTAAAATCCAAAAAGGCCAACGGGTTCTTATTCTGGCTGCTTCGGGTGGAGTCGGTTCGTTGGCGGTTCAACTTGCCAAAAACAGAGGCTGTTATGTAATTGGAACAACCTCCAAATCCAATATAGATTTTGTACGGAATCTGGGTGCAAATGAAGTGATTGACTATACGAGTCAGGATTTCAGTGAACGCCTTACCGATATTGATTGCGTATTGGATACCGTAGGCGGTGAGGTTCAGGAAAAAGCATTTAAGGTTTTAAAAAGAGGCGGAGTATTGGTTTCTATTAAAAACAAGCCAAATCAGGAAATGGCCAACCGGTATGGAGTTCGCTGCGAATTTGTATTAGTTGGTCCAAATGCACATATTCTGAATGAACTAAGGAATTTAATTGACATGGGACAACTCCATCCGGTGATTGACAAGGTATATGGGTTTAATGAAGTGAAACAAGCCCAGAATTACAGTCAATCAGGGAAAGCAAAAGGAAAAATTGTATTGGAAGTTTCTAAATAAAATCTATAATCTATAATCATATCCACTAAAAAGCCAACGGCAATTGCCGTTGGTTCGGGATATAAGCCATGTGGTACTAAAACAATGGCAGGAGCGAATTAACGGAATAATTATGGCAGCAAGTAAGCAAACCCTTATCGATAATTTCTTCAAGGCATATTCTGAACGGAATAAGGCAGGTATAAAACAAGTTATGGATGAACATGTGACGTGGTCATTCCTGGGTCAACATAAATTAGCCGGGATAAAAACTGGAATCGATGAAGTGATTGCTTTTTTTGATAAGATGGGTAGCATTATGAGTGAATCAAAACCTACCATTCAAAAGTTGATTATTGCTGAAAACGATATTTATCTGATAGAATGTCAGCATATTAAAACAAACAGGGATGATGGTATCAACATTGAGCATGATGTCACCGTATTATGGGAGTTTGAAAATGGCAAAATCATTTCAGGTAAGCATTTTTTTGCTGATCCAAAAGCAGTTGATAATTATTTTAATGCAGTTCCATTACTGTCAGATATACTAATAGGATTTAATCCATTAATCATAGAACAAACTTACAGTGCTTCAATTAATAAAGTCTGGAATGCTATCACGGATGAGAATCAAATGAGGAAATGGTATTTTGATACCATGAAATCATTTAAACCCGTTGTGGGTTTCGAAACAGAATTCAATGTCCCCTCCAATGGTAAAGATTACCTGCATATCTGGAAAGTGACAGAGGTAGTACCCGAAAAAAAGATCACCTACAATTGGAAATTTGGGGGCTATCCGGGTGAATCCCTTGTATCCTTTGAGATCTTAAAAGAAAATAATCTGACTAAAATAAAACTTATGGAGGTAGGCATTGAAAGTTTCCCTCAGAACAATCCGGATTTTACCCGCGAGAGCTGGACAGAAGGTTGGAATTATTTTATTTGCAAGAGGCTGAAAGAGTACTTAGAGAGAGCCTGAAAAAACAGTGGCATATTAGACAGTTAAAGTTATTAATTTTAACTCCCGATACTGATGAAAAAATTGATTGTTTTTAATTTGATTACCCTGGAAGGCTTTTTTGAAGGCGCAAACCATTCTATTGACTGGCATCAGGTGGACGAAGAGTTTAATAAATTTGCCATTGAACAACTGAATAACGCCGATATGCTCTTCTTTGGACGTTTAACCTATGAATTAATGGCTGGATATTGGTCAACACCGGATGGCACAAACGATGATCCTGTCATTGCTAATAAAATGAATACCCTTCCAAAAATAGTATTTTCAAAGACAATGGAAAAGCCCGAATGGGAAAATACCAAACTCATAAAAGAGAATATTATACAAGAAATTACGACCCTTAAAAATCAAACGGGGAAAGATATTTACATTTTAGGTAGTGCCGGATTAATATCCTCTTTGATTGAAACAAATTTAATTGATGAATATCGGATAATGATCAATCCGGTTGTTATCGGTCAGGGGACACCACTTTTTCAAAATGTAAAACATCAGTTAAGATTTAGTCTTCGGGAAATTAAGGAATTTAAATCGGGGAATGTATTACTTTTTTATGAAACTAAAAGAGTTTAAATAAAATTCTCATGCAAATCTATTTCAACAAACAGTTTCTTTAGATTTTGCATATCACAGTTTACATGTTTAATTTTAAAAATTACTATTATGGCAACAATTAATAAAACGAGAACGAGTACAAACTCCAGAACCAGGACCAAAACGGAACGTGATAAACATCGAAAAATTAATTCTATCGATGAAAAAATAGTTCCCTTCCTGTGGTTCAACAACAATGCTGAAGAAGCTATGAATTTTTATACCTCAACGTTTAAGAATTCAAAAGTATTAAATGTATCCTATTATGGAGAATCCGGCCCGGGTCCTAAAGGTTCAGTTATGTCTACGACATTCAGGCTTGAAGGAAAGACTTTCTATGCCCTGAACGGAGGCCCGGAATTTACGTTTACACCCTCCACTTCTTTTTATGTCACTTGCAAGTCTCTTCAGGAAATTAAAAGACTCTGGGCATTACTGTCGGATGGTGGTACTGTCATGATGGAACTGGCCAAATATCCTTTCAGTGATAGGTATGGCTGGGTTCAGGATAAATTCGGAATATCCTGGCAGTTGATTCTTTGGGGTGATACCAACAATATTACTCCGTTCCTAATGTTTGCCGGGGAACATCAAGGAAAAGCGGAAGAAGCGATGAACTTCTACACTTCCCTGTTCAAGAATTCGGGTATCACAAGCCTTACCCGCTATAAAGAAGAAGATGCGGGGCCTACCGGGAAAGTGGTCCATGCCGAATTTAAGCTTAACGGTCAGAAATTCATGGCAATGGATAGCGGCATAGAGATGCAGTTTACGTTTACACCGGCCATTTCGTACTTCGTGAATTGCAAGACGCAACGCGAAGTGGATGAATTCTGGGATAAACTCTCCGAAGGGGGTGAAAAGATGCAATGTGGCTGGTTAAAAGATAAATTTGGCGTTACGTGGCAAATTATTCCAACTGTATTGAATGAGTTTTTGAATGACCCTGACAGCGTGAAATCAGGCAGGGTGATGCAAGCCATGATGCAAATGGATAAAATTGATATCAAAGGGTTGAAGCATGTTTATAATCAACATTAATTCAAAACAGCGATAATAATTGATTAATTGTGTTGCAGTTAACAAGGATAAGAAGTAGTACTGCTGACTACATTTAGGGTAGTATGTGTTAAATTTTAGTATTCATCATTTAAATCTTAACCATATGAGTAAAATAGCTGTATTAGGAACCGGGAATGTCGGAGAAACAATCGGTTCAAAATTAATTGAACTGGGTCATACTGTAGCCATGGGTTCCCGGACAATCAATAATGAAAAAGCACTGGCTTTTGTTACAAAACATAATGGGAAGGCAAGCGCGGGCACTTTTGCAGATGCTGCTGCATATGGGGAGATAATTTTTAATTGCACCAAAGGCAGCAACTCCCTGGAAGCTCTCCACATGGCCGGAGAAAACAACCTGAAGAATAAAATTATTGTAGATATTGCCAATCCGCTTGACTTTTCGAAGGGAATGCCTCCTTCACTGACAGTTTCGAACACAAATTCGCTGGGGGAAGAAATCCAGAAGGCATTTCCTTCTTCGAAAGTGGTTAAAGCACTGAATACCATGTGGAGCGGGCTAATGGTTAATCCATCGTTGATTAATAATGGAGATCATAATGCTTTTATCAGTGGGAATGATGCTGAAGCAAAAGAGAAAGTAAAAGAGATATTGAAATCATTTGGCTGGGCAGAGACCAACATCCTGGATCTGGGTGACATTACAGCCTCCAGGGGTACTGAAATGTACCTGGCTTTGTGGGTCAGGGTTTTAGGAAGTATTAATACCGGATCCTTTAATATCAAAGTTGTTAGTTGAAATCCCAAATTATTTATCAGGAAGGTACTGATAAATAATTTGGGGCCAATGATTCTTTGTAATTCAGGATTGTCGTTTACCAGTTTAAAATAACTTTGCCGCATTGGGCACTTTCCATAACATCAAAGCCCTTTTGGAAATCATTGATTTCAAAGCGGTGTGTAATTACCGGTGTCAGGTCAATGCCGGTAATGAGCATTTGTTCCATTTGATACCAGGTTTCCCACATTTCCCTTCCATAAATTCCTTTCAGGGTCAGGGCTTTAAATATAATTTTATCCCATTGTACTGTAGTGGTATTGGGTAAAATACCCAATAACGCAATTTTAGAACCATTGTACATGTTTTCAATCATGCTCTCAAATGCAATGGGTGAACCTGACATTTCCAATCCGATATCGAAACCATGCATGTGTAAGTTTTTGACTGCCTGGTCTATGCTTTCTCCTTTCCGGGGATTGATAGTCATGGTAGCCCCCATCTTTTTGGCTATTTCCAACCTGTAATCGCTCAGGTCACTCACTACAATATTTCGTGCCCCTGCAAATTTACAAATGGCAGTAGCCATAATCCCTATTAATCCGGCACCGGTAATCAGCACGTCCTCTCCAATCATTGGAAATGACAAGGCTGTGTGTGTGGCATTTCCAAAGGGGTCCATAATGGAAGCTATTTCATCCGGAATACGTGCATCCAAATGAACCACATTCTCGGCTGGCAATGACAGGTATTCTGCAAATGCACCATCCCGGTTCACCCCCACCCCAACAGAATTTTCACAGACATGCAACTTACCACGCCGGCAATTGCGGCAATGTCCGCAGGCAATGTGCCCTTCACCGGTTACACGGTCCCCTATGCGTATATTCCGGACGCCATGGCCCTTATCCACAACAATACCTACATATTCATGCCCAATGGTCATGGGGGTTTTAATAGTCCGTTGCGACCACTCGTCCCAGTTGTAAATATGTAGATCCGTGCCACAAATGGCTGTTTTTTTAATTTGAATTAATACATCGTTGACTCCAACATGAGGCATGGGAATATCTTCCATCCATATACCTTTTTCGGGTCTCAGTTTTACTAGTGCTTTCATATTAGATGATTGGTTAATTCGTTGATTGGTTGATTGGTTGATTGGTTGATTGGTTGATTTGTTAATTGGTTAATTGGTTAATTGGGTGATTGGTTAATTGGTTAATTGGTTAATTGGTTAATTGGTTGATTAGTTAACTGGTTGACTGGTTGATTGGTTGATTAGCGAATTAGTTTATTAGCAACAATTAGTATCGCAAAGTTAATATCACGAAGTTAATATCACAAAATAATATCACGAAGTTAATATCACGAAGTTAATATCACGAAGTTAATATCACGAAGTAATATCACGAAGTTAATATCACGAAGTAATATCACGAAGTTAATATCACGAAGTTAATATCACAAAATAATATCACGAAGTTAATATCTCGAAGTAATATCACGAAGTTAATATCTCGAAGTAATATCACGAAGTAATATCACGAAGTTAATATCACGAAGTTAATATCACTTCGTAATAACTCCAAACTCCTTGCCTACCTTGGTAAAGGCAGTAATGCATTTATCGAGTTGTTCCCGGTCATGGGCAGCTGATATCTGAACCCGGATCCTGGCCTGATCTTTTGGGACAACAGGATAATAAAAACCGGTAACGTAAATTCCTTCTTCGAGCAGTCTCGTTGCAATATCCTGTGATAGTTTGGCATCATAGAGCATGACTGCACAGATAGCCGATTCGGTAGGCTTGATATCAAACCCGGCATCTTTCATGGATTTTACAAAATAAAGGGTATTTTCATGCAGTCTATCCTGCAGTTCATTTGTTTCGTCCATCATCTCAAACATCCTGATTCCTGCTGCTGCAACCATAGGAGGTATGGAATTCGAAAACAGATACGGACGTGACCGTTGCCTGAGCAATTCAATGATTTCCTTTTTGCCGGTAGTAAATCCACCGATAGCACCTCCGAATGCTTTGCCGAGCGTTCCGGTGATGATCTCTATCTGTCCCCGAAGGTTGAAGCGTTCGGTAACACCACGTCCGGTGGTGCCGACAACACCTGCCGAATGCGACTCATCGACCATTACCATGGCATTGTATTTTTTTGCCAGCTCATAAATTTTATCCAATGGTGCTACATTGCCATCCATTGAAAATACACCATCAGTTACAATAAGGCGGAATCGTTGGGCTTGTGAAGTCTTAAGCTGAGTTTCAAGATCATCCATATCGGCATTGGCATACCGGTATCGTTGGGCCTTGCAGAGCCGTACTCCATCGATAATGGAAGCATGATTCAATGAATCCGAAATAATGGCATCTTCCTCATTCAGTAGAGGTTCAAAAACACCCCCGTTGGCATCAAAACAGGCCGCATACAGGATCGTATCATCCGTTCCAAAGAAACGGGCAATAGAGTCTTCCAGCTGTTTGTGAATATCTTGGGTACCGCAAATAAAACGTACTGATGACACTCCGTATCCATGGGTATCGAGTCCTTTCTTGGCGGCTTCTATCAGCGAAGGATTATTTGACAGGCCCAGGTAATTGTTGGCACAGAAGTTCAATACTTCCTTTCCATCTTGTACCCGGATCTTTGCTCCTTGAGGTGAAATAATTATACGTTCTTTTTTATACAACCCCGCTTGTTCGATAGTAGTCAATTCAGTTTGTAAATGCGATTTAAAATCCTGATACATAATAATCAATTTAGATGGTTGGAGGCATTATTCCTGTTCTCAAGCTAGTTATTTGGATTGATTAATCAAATTGTCAGCTATTGATAACAAAAGTAATGAAATTACCAACTAATAATTCAGGAATATCTAAATTTCTGCATAAATAGATAGCATTTTTTTTAAATGCCATAAAACAAAAAAGGCTACCTTCATATTCAATGAAAATAGCCTTCTTAAGTTATAGATTTTAAGCTCAGATTTTAAGCTTCTGAATTTTGGAATGGTAGCTTAGTTTGTATACGAAAGGATAGAACTGACAAGCGACACAATAACCGAATACTGATTCTAGGAAAGCACAGGTTCCGAAAATGCCTGTAAATATAAGTGCCAGATTATTTAATCCGGTTAAATAGGAGGCTATGATTGCAATATTAAATACAACGCCTATCCGGGCAGCAAATATCTTAGGACCTGCATTGATCAAAACCGGTTTTAATGAAAATGTTTTGACTATTTGTTTTGATAATAAAGCTAAAGGGCTAAACCGGGAATATATTCCTGACCGGAGTGTAAAGTCAGCAAGTAGGAATATTACCGGAAGAATATTACCTGTAAATAGAAATACAGCAAGAAATAAAATTGTGAATGCACCATTCAAACGTGCAACATGTTCATCAATCTTTCTATTTGAGATGGGGCAAAAAGCAGCTATTTTCATAATTCGTTTTTTTATAATTTGATATTACAAAGATAGAGCTTACCAACAGGCCATAAAATACCCTTGAAACAGTATTTTTCATACCATATATTAGGTATATTATTTTACATGGACTTGCATTTATTGCTGATAATCAACAAAATAAAATCCGCCCATTCAAATCTGAGAGATTTAAATGAGCGGAGGTTTTTTGAATAAAGATTATTCTCTTAATTCTTGACTAACTTTTTCATGATTATTCCATTTTCAGAATTAATCTTAAGCATGTAGACTCCTTTGGGCAGTGCATTCAAATTCACTTTGTGTAAATTAGTTTTCAATAAACTCTTTCCAGTCATATTGAGCACTTCAATTTCGTCTATGCCTACTCCATTGACAAATATAGATGATGATGTCGGATTAGGATATACCTGGTATAAATTTGACATCTTCACGTCTTCCACTGCCGAATTAACCGAAGGGGTCCACGTAATCGTGATTGCCATAAAACTTGGTACAGCAACTGGAGTAACAGTTTGTGCTGCCGGTCCCTTTACAAAAGTAAAAGTCCCTACATTGCCCGGTGCATTTTTATCGGTCAATTCCATTTTTAGCGTATAAGTTCCATCAGGAACCACTACGCCCGAGACATCAGTCCCATTCCACGTACAGGTTCGTACTCCATGACTGGTCTGTGTTGCACCTGTAATAGCATCTACTATATTTCCGCCTGAAATAGCATTCCAAGTCGTGAGTTCTGATATTCTGGCCTGGGCATATAATAGAAGGGTTTTTACAAAAGCCCCTGAGCTATTCTGAACCCAAATAGCCAGCACATTCCTGGGGACATAGGTTGCCCCCGTTGTCGCACTTGTTGTTACAGTTACATTTAATGTTCCCGGTGTGTTAGCATCGGTCGCGTTGGGTGAATATTTCTGAGCATGTGTTGTAACAAACAATCCTAAAAACAACATAATAATATATACCTTTTTCATAATCTTGAAAATTTAATTATTCTTCCGGGTTATTTATGATAGATTTATAATATGTAGCTTTAACACATAAGGAATGGTTTTTGTTTTGAAA
>JAQTUE010000027.1 GCA_028710415.1 Paludibacter sp.
CGAGCCCATGTTTTGATTACGGTCTTTTTACCGCTTTCATTCATGGCTAAAACTTTAGTCTCGAGTTTCAAGTTGATGAATGGTCCTTTTTTTAATGAACGGCTCATATTATTTACTTAATTTTTTCGATTATTTTTTCTTTCTTTCAATAATATATTGACTTGATGCCTTTTTCTTAGAACGAGTTTTGAACCCTTTAGCTAACAAGCCTTTGCGTGAACGAGGGTGTCCTCCTGAAGCACGGCCTTCTCCACCACCCATCGGGTGATCCACCGGATTCATTGCAACACCACGAACGCGTGGGCGACGTCCAAGCCAGCGTGAGCGACCTGCTTTACCTGATCTTTCCAGTGCGTGGTCAGAATTTCCAACACTACCAATTGTAGCTTTACAAGTTGATAGCACTTTGCGAACTTCTCCTGAAGGTAATTTTACAATGGCATATTTGTCTTCACGTGATGTGAGTTGAGCAAATGTTCCTGCCGAGCGTACCATCGCGGCACCTTGACCCGGGCGTAATTCAATACTGTGAATGATTGTACCCAGTGGAATGTTTTGTAATGGTAATGAATTACCTACCTCAGGAGCTGCATCAGCTCCGGAAACGATTACCTGACCTACTTGCAATCCGTTTGGTGCAAGAATGTATGTTTTTGCGCCATCAGCATAATAAAGCAATGCAATACGTGCCGAACGATTCGGATCGTATTCAATTTCTTTTACTGTGGCAGGAACACCATCTTTGGTTCTTTTAAAATCAATTACTCTATATTTCTGCTTGTGTCCGCCACCTACGTTGCGGATGGTCATCTTACCATCGTGGTTACGACCTCCGGAATTTACTCCGCCTCTCACAAGAGATTTCTCTGGTGCACTCGCAGTAATTGTGTCGAATGTACCAATAATCTTGTGTCTTTGCCCCGGTGTTGTGGGTCTTAGTTTACGTACAGCCATTTTTCTGTTTAAATATTGCTATAAAAATCAATTTTTTCTCCGTCTTTCACTGTAACAATCGCCTTCTTGTAAGCCGATGCACTGCCTTTGATTACGCCACCTTTGGTAAAACGGCTCTTCTTCTTAGGTGCAACAATTAAAGTATTCACTTCATTTACAGTGACATCATACATCGCTTCAACAGCTTGTTTGATCTCAATCTTGTTGGCACTTTTTAGTACTCTAAAGCCGTAGCGATTCAGTTTGTCGCCCAGTTGAGTCATCTTTTCTGTAACGATTGGTTTTATGATAATTCCCATATTCTGTCTCCTTATGCTTTAAATATTTGTTCTACTGCTGCGACTGCTTCCTCAGTTAACACAAGTGTTTTGGCATTAAGAACTGTATAAGTACTTAATTCCGAAACTGTTACAACTTTCACAGAGGATAAATTACGAGCCGACAAATATACGTTTTTATTTGCGTCCGCTAAAATAATTAGCGGCTTTTTATCAGCTACTTGCAAACTTTTTGCCATGGCAACGAAATCCTTCGTTTTTGGTGTTGCAAAAATCAGGTTCTCAACCACTGTAATTTCGTTGTTCTTTGCCTTGTAAGACAGAGCCGATTTACGGGCCAGTTGTTTCACCTTCTTGTTCAACTTCATGTTGTAATCACGGGGTTTCGGTCCGAACATACGGCCACCACCCACACGAATACCAGATTTGATATCGCCCGGACGAGCGCCGCCGCCGCCTTTTTGTTTTCCCAATTTGCGGGTACTACCTGACAACTGGCTTCTGCCTTTTGAACAGTGGGTTCCCTGACGTTGATTGGCCATATAAAGTTTCACATCTAAATAAATAGCATGGTCATTTGGCTCAATACCGAAGATCGCATCGTTCAACGATACTTTTCTTCCTGTGTCTTCTCCTTTTATATTTACTATATTCAGTTCCATGGTTATTTATTAATGATTACGATTGAACCTTTAGCACCTGGAACTGAACCTTTGATCAAAATCAAATTATGTTCCGGAATTACTTTTAATATCTGTAAGTTTTGCATGGTCACTTTGTCACCACCCATACGGCCGCCCATGCGCATTCCTTTGAATACACGTGAAGGGTATGAAGAAGCTCCTAACGAACCCGGCGCTCTCAAACGGTTGTGTTGACCGTGTGTAGCCTGTCCTACCCCTGCAAATCCATGGCGTTTTACTACACCCTGGAATCCTTTACCTTTTGAAGTTCCTACCACGTCGACGAACGTGTCTACTTCAAACATTTCACAGGTGATGGTTTCACCCAATTTGAATTCGCTTTCGAATCCGTTGAACTCAACCAAGTGTCTCTGTGGCGCTACTCCGGCTGCTTTAAATCGACCTTGTTCCGCTTTGTTGGTGTGCTTGTCAGTTTTTACCTGAAAGCCTACCTGTACAGCTTCGTAACCGTCGGTGTCTACAGTTTTGATTTGAGTAACAACACATGGACCTGCTTCGATAACGGTGCATGGTACATTTTTACCATCGGCACTGAAAACGGATGTCATTCCGATTTTTTTTCCTAATAATCCTGGCATTTCAATTGTTGTTTTAAGACCCCTAACCCCTTTCGGGGGACCGGTCATGTTTATTATAATCTATTTCTTAGAATCTCCTATCACCCCTTTAGGGGCAGGGGGGTTCTTATACTTTGATTTCTACTTCTACTCCGCTTGGTAATTCAAGTTTCATCAACGCATCTACCGTTTTGCTGGTTGAGCTGTAAATGTCAATAAGACGTTTGTACGATGAAAGTTGGAATTGTTCACGTGATTTCTTGTTCACGAATGTAGAACGGTTTACTGTGAAGATACGGGTGTGGGTTGGTAAAGGAATTGGTCCGCTTACGATGGCACCTGTTGCTTTTACAGTCTTTACGATTTTTTCAGCTGATTTGTCAACTAAGTTGTGATCGTAAGATTTCAGTTTGATTCTGATCTTTTGACTCATTGTCGTTTTTTATGTTTAGTATTTGTTTGTATGAAATTGATTCCGGTTAAGAGTCATTCGCTAACCGCGAATCAATTTCAAAATGTAATTGTAAATTGTAAATGGATAAATTGTAAATTCTTACAACAGTTCCACCTTACCTTTAGCTTCGGCAACAACCACTTTCGCGATTGAATTCGTTACTTCAGCATAATGATCGAATTCCATGGAAGACGTAGCGCGTCCTGAGCTGATCGTACGCAAAGCAGTTACATAACCGAATGTTTCGGACAGTGGCACTTTTGCTTTCACTACACGGGCTCCTGAACGGCTTGATTCCATTCCTTCTACCTGGCCACGACGTTTGTTTAAGTCACCAATCACATCACCCATGTTTTCTTCCGGTGTTACCACTTCCATTTTCATGATTGGTTCCAACAGTACTGGTTTTGCTTTGGCACAAGCGTTTTTATAAGCTATCTGGGCACAAATTTCGAATGATAACTGATCTGAATCCACTGCGTGGAACGATCCGTCGATCACAGTTACTTTTAGTGAATCCAATGGGAAACCTGCCAATACACCATTCTTCATGGCTAGCGCGAAACCTTTCTGGATAGAAGGGATAAATTCTTTTGGAATGTTACCACCTTTTACACTATCAATAAATTGCAATGCACCTTCGAAATCTTTATCTTTAGGCTCAACTTTTACGATCATATCGGCAAACTTACCACGACCACCCGATTGTTTCTTATACGTTTCGCGTATTTGAACAGCCTGGGTGATGGCTTCTTTGTAAGATACCTGAGGACGACCCTGGTTACATTCCACTTTGAACTCACGTCTCAAACGGTCGATAATGATTTCAAGGTGAAGTTCACCCATACCACTAATGATAGTCTGACCTGATTGTTCTTCAGTATGTACTGTAAAGGTTGGATCCTCTTCAGCAAGTTTAGAAAGGCCGATACCTAATTTATCCAAATCCTTTTGAGTCTTAGGCTCAATAGAAATTCCGATAACCGGTTTAGGGAAATCCATAGACTCGATAGTAATTGGATGAGCTTCGTCACACAATGTATCGCCTGTACGGATATCTTTAAAACCTACACCTGCACCAATATCACCTGCTGAAATCATATCAACGGCATTCTGTTTGTTAGAGTGCATTTGGAAAATACGTGAAATACGTTCCTTTTTGTCAGAACGGGTATTGTATACGTACGAACCTGCTTCCAGCTTACCTGAGTAAACCCTGAAGAAACACAAACGTCCAACATAAGGGTCGGTAGCAATCTTAAATGCTAATGCACACAAAGGTTCATTGGCATCCGGATGGCGAACAACCATTTTTTCAGGGTCACGTGGATCGAAACCTACTGTTTCAGGAGTATCCAACGGACTTGGAAGGTAAGCACAAACTGCGTCAAGCATAGTCTGCACACCTTTATTCTTAAATGCCGAACCACAGATAACAGGATTGATTTCCATCGAAAGCGTTGCTTTACGAATAGCTACTTTCACTTCGTCTACCGTGATAGAGGTAGGATCGTCAAAGTATTTTTCCATCATTACGTCATCATATTCAGCTACAATTTCGAGCATTTTATCTCTCCATTCCTGAGCTTCTTCCAGTAATTCAGCCGGAATTTCTTCCACATCATACTGGGCTCCCATGGTTTCATCATGCCAAAGTATCGCTTTCATTTCCACTAAATCGATACAGCCTTTGAATTTCTCTTCAGCGCCGATTGGAATTTGAATAGGACATGGTTTTGCACCCAATACTTCCTTGATCTGGCGAACCACATCATAGAAGTCAGCACCCGAACGGTCCATCTTGTTTACAAAACAGATACGGGGCACCATATATTTGTCTGCCTGGCGCCATACAGTTTCAGATTGTGGTTCTACACCACCCACTGCACATAAAGTCATGACAGCACCATCCAAAATACGTAAAGAACGTTCCACCTCCACGGTGAAATCAACGTGTCCCGGAGTGTCTATCAGGTTGATTTTATATTTTTCACCCAGATAATCCCAAGAGGTTGTTGTGGCAGCCGATGTAATGGTGATACCACGTTCTTGTTCTTGTTCCATCCAGTCCATAGTCGCAGCACCATCATGTACTTCACCGATTTTGTGTGTCAAACCGGTGTAATACAGAATACGCTCGGAAGTTGTTGTCTTCCCGGCGTCGATATGCGCCATGATACCGATGTTTCTATTATATGTTAAATCTCCTTTAGCCATTTGTTAACTACGATTTTCTTTTTTAATACTGTTGATTCAATTAAAATCTAAAGTGTGCAAATGCGCGGTTAGCTTCAGCCATACGATGCATATCTTCCTTACGTTTGAAAGCACCACCCTGGTTGTTAAACGCATCAACAATCTCGGCAGCCAATTTATCAGCCATCGAGCGACCTCCGCGTTTGCGAGAGTACAATATAAGATTCTTCATTGAAATGGATTCCTTGCGGTCTGCACGGATTTCTGTTGGGACTTGGAAAGTGGCACCACCTACACGACGGGATTTTACTTCTACAAGAGGAGTAATGTTTTCGAGGGCTTTTTTCCAAACTTCAAGTGGGGATTTTTCTTCGTTCGGAAGCTTAGCTTTCACTGTTTCCAACGAGGAATAAAAAATGTCGAAGGCAGTTGATTTCTTGCCATCATACATCAAGTGATTCACAAACTTTGTGACCATTGATTCATTGAAAACCGGATCAGGTAATACGACCCTCTTTTTTGGTTTCGATTTTCTCATTTTTACTTAAAATTTCCGTTTTTGTTTTTTGGTTGCTTTTAGTCTTACTTCAACGGCTCCTCCGAGTCATTTACTCAACCTTTCATCTGCTACCTAAAACTCAAACAAGTGTTGAAACTTGATTTTGTTAGTTGTTAGAAAGGGAATTGATCTTACGTCAATCTACTTTTTCTTGTTTTTACCTCTTTTTCCCCTTTAGGGGCCAGGGGTTACTTATTTCTTTTTACCACCTTTTGCCGGTGCACCTTTAACGGCTTGTCCTGGTTTTGGGCGTTTTGTCCCGTATTTCGAACGACGTTGTGTGCGGCCTGCTACGCCCGCTGTATCTAGTGTTCCACGAACCACGTGATAACGTACTCCCGGAAGGTCTTTCACACGACCACCACGAACCATTACGATCGAGTGTTCCTGCAAGTTGTGTCCTTCGCCCGGAATGTAAGCATTCACTTCTTTTTGGTTAGTTAAACGTACACGAGCTACTTTACGCATTGCCGAGTTCGGTTTTTTAGGAGTGGTAGTGTACACACGAACACAAACACCACGTCTTTGTGGACAAGAATCCAACGCAGGCGATTTGCTTTTGTCAATGAGTTCTGCTCTTCCTTTTCTAACTAATTGCTGAATTGTAGGCATTTTACTTTGTTTTTAATAACTTTAACTGCTTTATTTATATCCCTTTGATTTTTATCCAAAATGGGTTGCAAAGATAGACATTTTATTTTAATGGACAATACCATCATTGCAAATATTTTTAATTCTCCCCCAAAACCCGTATTCCGCCTCATAATTTTTCACGTCCACTC
This sequence comes from Paludibacter sp., assembly GCA_028710415.1. Classification (GTDB taxonomy): domain Bacteria; phylum Bacteroidota; class Bacteroidia; order Bacteroidales; family Paludibacteraceae; genus Paludibacter. The sequence continues at coordinate 6,485 of JAQTUE010000027.1, forward strand.
CTACTTTTGGACTACTAATCATGGACTTATAAAATTCAAAATCGATTATTTTGAAAAATTAATTTGCACTTTTTAGCTTAAGAATTCTCAATATTTAGCACGTTGCAGATGTTTCCGTTAAACGCATCGTTTTCATCTACTTAGTTACGGTCCTCCTCTTTTTTTGAAATTCACCTCCCGACGTGGAATTCCGGGATCCTTTTCAGTCTTCAAGGGTCTTTATCCTGGTCTGGAAGTGTTCGCTCTATCGAGGGGGGATCGTGAGCCTTCAGTAGGGGATTCGAGGGGGTATGCAGGGGGTTCGGAGGGCTGGGGCCCTCGAAACCCCCTCGAAAGGCCCTCGATACCCCCTCGATACCCCCTCGATGCCCCCTCGATACTACGACCTGGTAGAGAACAGAAGAAAAGGTTGTTCCGTTCAGAAAAAGGATTGGTTGATTGGTTGGTTTGTGACGGCTTCGATAGCAAATCCTGTTCCCCGTACTTTCGAAGCCGTCACTAAAAAATGAGCATATTGATCCCGTAAACGAGACGTCACTTCGTTCCGTTGATGGATTAGGTTGACTGGTTTAAAGGGAATGCTCAGAATGGCAAGCATTCCATTGCCCTTTACACGATAATACCTTAGGGCAGGAATGCTGCATGACTACAGCGTATTTAAAGCAACACGAGCACAACTAGAACAAATTATAAATTAAGCAAATAAAAATCATTGTTAATTAAAAGAATGTTCTTACATTTGACCGGAATTTAATGGAAAGAACCATTTGGGCTATTTAGACGAATAGAGAATGGGGTTTAAATAGGAATTTCAGTTATTCTGTTTGTCAGATTTAAGCGGGTAAGGGTAACAATTCCGGTAAGCACAATCATTTCAACAACAAAAGAAATTAAGAGTTCTGTATGATCAATAACCTTACAAATCATCTTTTCAATAAAATATTGAAATTAAACAAGATAAATATATTAAAACATTCGTATAAGGCGGTTGTTGGAAAACTAATTTTCACATACAGAATTTGTTTCTCATAGAGAATCGTTAGTGGGAATTAGAGAAAAACTGAAGCTAAAAAAAACAACAATTTGCGACTATAAAAATAGATTAATCTTATTTCAAGGAAACACTAACATTTAACAACAATGAAAAAGACGGTATTATTATTTTTTGTACTAATCCATTTATCGGTTTCTGCTCAGGTTACAATAACTCTTAATCTAAAAGGTGTAACCAATAAAAAAGTATCGTCAAAAATAACGGAAGGCAGTAAGATTGAAATCATTGAATTAACAGACAACGTAGATCCATATTCGACTTCGACAGCTCCAGCTTATCCAACAAATACAGCAACAGTATTAGTTAATGGCGTAACTGAGTCTATTTCATATAGTCAACTTGAGAAAATCAATATCATACCAACGAATAGTAAAGAGTTTTGGACTAATCAGGCATTGAAGCAATCAACGTACAAGAATTTACTTATAAAAGGATTTCAATATAATCTAAGACGAGAGTTAGAGGAAGATGCAATAGAATACTTAAATTATATCAAAAACAACAACCTTAGCTTTGACGATAGTTATTTAGAAAGTTATCTGTATAGTTTAACCTATAGAATTTATCCAACGAGTATTTCGGATGGAAGACCCGGAATATTAAATATAAAGATACTTAAGGACTTTAAACCTAATGCTTTTATTTTCCCAAATGGGACTATGTTCGTAACTACAGGTTTACTTTCAACAATTAATTCGGAAGAAGAACTAATTGGAGTTTTAGCTCATGAAATATCTCATTTTGTATTGGACCATTCTGTTATAAATATTAATAAAGCAATTCAAAGGAAAAAGAATGCAGAATTCTGGGCTGCTTTTGCAACAGTTGCTGCAGCTGCAACTGAAGGATATATGATGTCAAAAAATGCTTATTATAGACCTGGCGCCTTAACATATAGCACAGCGGTTATAGCACAAAGTATAGCTAATTCTATTGAAGAAAGAATGGGATTAATCTATTCAAGAGAACAAGAGATGGAAGCAGATAAATGTGCAGTTGAATTAATGAAATTTATATCAGTAAACCCTGTAGCTCTATCTTCTGCATTACAAAAAATTAAAAGCTATTGTATTCTAAATGGAAACTATTTAGCACTTTCGGGTGAAGGTTCTCATCCCGCATTAGACCTAAGAATAAAACAAATTGGACTACCAACAGTCTTCAACGACATGAAATATGACAGAAAAATCTCATTTATAAATACCTTTAATTCAATCGTAGAATTAAACAATCAACATTTTGTTTCAAGTATAAATTTAGCTAAAAGAAATATTGATGCAAATGTTGCTACAGAAGATGATTACTTATTAATAGCAACTGCTACATTAAATATGTTTGACAATGAACAGAAAAATCTTGAAGCTTTAGAATTTATAAATAAAGCAAAATCTTTAAAAGTTTATCCGTCTATGAATATGTCAAAACAAGAAGCTATAGTATTGATTAGATTAAATAAATTATCTGAAGCTAAATCATGTTTACAGAAATATAAAGAAGAACTTGATTCAGAAAGACAAAACAATATCAAAATATTCGACTCTCAACAATGGAGTATTGTTAACTCATATATAAATAGAGAAAATGAATGGACTGTTAAGATGATTAGTAAAGTTGACAAATTGTAATATAAAATAATAAAGAGAACCTAATACACACACCATGTTCATTGGCTGGCTGAGGTGCATTTATAAGGTTTTGATCACGCATTCACTTTTTAGGAGGACGACAGTGAAAGCTCCCGCAAACCGCCAAATACAGATAGCCTAGATCATTAGCGGTAATTATAATAAAAAACAAAATCCTTTAAATTTAAAAATATGAATAACAGAAAAACTTATCACGTAACGAAAACAAATGATGGTTGGCAAGGTAAACTAGAAGGAGGACAAAGAGCCTCAATAAAAGGTGACACTAAAGCTGAAGTCGTAAAAAAGACTATCGAGTTAGCTAAAAATCAAGAAAGTTCATCTGTGAGAATTCACAAATTGGATGGTAAAATTCAGGAAGAAAGAACTTATCCTAAGAAATCTGATCCCTTTCCTCCGGAAGGTTAATTTGCTTGTGTTCGCAAGTTGGTATATTATTTCAAGTTGTTATGAGCGTAGAGTTTTGGATTAGCTTCATGATTAGTAAAATGATTGATGAAATTAAAACACAAAATGCTATGAATACTTTAAAAACCATAATTGTAGGAGTGGGTGCTGTTATGTGGAGCCTTAAGACGAATATGACTCATGTAATGAAAGAATAATTTATTAGCTTGACAAGATAATAGTAAGGGGGTTCGATTCCCCCTCTCCACTCCCTCATTATTAGTTAAAAATAACAATTATGGCGCAAATTAAAATAGAAAGTGTTATTGAACATTTAGACACAGAAATAAGGAATGCACTTGAAGCAACAATCAAAGAACACTTTCCAAATCAATCGTTTGACAAAAGACAAGTATTTAGAACATTTAAAAGAATGGTTTCAAGAAAGTGTAACGACTGGGAAGACATACCTGACGAATTTATAGAAACAGAATAACTACCGCCAATACGCCTATGTTCATTGGCTGGCTGAAGTGCATTTAGCAATTTTAGCTTTCGCTTTATCGCATAGCGATAGAGAATGCTCCTACAAACCCCAACGAACATAGCCTCGGAAGTTATATTTCATGCTTGAATGAAAAACAAGGCAGTACTAAATGAACAAATAAAAATCAAAAATCAAAATTGATAAATATGGAATATTATAGTAAATATAAAAGAGGTTCTGAATGGCGTAAATGGGATTTACATGTTCATACGGCATCATCATATGACGCATATCGTGGTACTGATGCAAACGAACTTTTAGCTCAAGCGTGGATTAATAATGAATTTGCTGCTGTTGCTATTACAGACCATTTTATCATAGACACTGCAAGAATTAAAGCGTTAAGACTATTAGTTCCAGATATAACAATTTTCCCTGGCGTTGAATTAAGGACAGATAAAGGGGCTAGTAATCTTCATGTTATTTTGATATTTTCAGAAAAAATGAGTGTTGATACACTTTCTGAAAACTTTAGAGTAATAATGATTAACCAAAAAGCAAAGGCAAAAGAAAGTAATGATACGATTTATTGGGATTTTAATGACATTTTAGAATTTGCTCATACTAATAATGGCTTTATTTCACTTCACACTGGCAGTAAAACGCAAGGCATGGATAATGTAATAACCAATGCTATGCCAATAAATATGGCTATTAAAACTGAAATTGCAAAGCATACACATTTTTATGAAATAGGGAAAACCGAAGACATTCAAGTTCACATCGAAAAGATATTTCCACACATTGGATTTAAACCATTAATACTTTGCTCTGATAATCATGACCCAAGAAATTATACAATCAAGGAAAACCTTTGGATAAAATCTGACCCAACATTTGAAGGTTTACAACAACTTGTTTACGAACCTCAAGAGCGAGTCTCAATTCAAGAAAATAAACCAGAAGAAAAAAGAGGATATTATGCAATTGATTCAATAACTTTAAATGAAGCTGGTTTTTGGAATCAAACCATCTACTTTAATGAAAATCTAAATACAATTATTGGTGGTAGAGCTACGGGAAAGTCTACATTACTCTCTTGTTTAGCTCAAAAAGGTGGAGCCTTTGTTGACAAAGACTTTATAACCTCTCATTCTGCAAATCTTCAAATTAAATGGAAAGATGGTGAAATTGACAAACAAAGAGATATTGACTTTTTTCCTCAAAGTTATATGTTTGATATTGCTTCAGACTTGAAAAAACGGGATGAACTAATTGAAAGAATAATAGCAGATTATGATACAAATAAGTATTTCGAGACTTATAAAGCTTTTATAACTACAAACAAAAATCAACTTTCACAATTTATTCGTAATCTTTTCAATATTCAAAGTGAGATTTCAGCTATTCAAATTAATATTAAGCAAAAAGGAGATAAACAAGGAATCGAAACTGAGCTTAAAAACTTAAATGAAAGAATCACTAAAAGTAAAGTGAATATTTCAGATGAAGAACTTGCTAAATACAAAGAAATAAGTCGAATTATCTTTGAAAAAGAAAGTCGGATTAAAGTTATTGATGACGATATTAATCAAATAAAATATATTTCAAACCAACCGATATTTAACGAATCTATTCAATATAGTTTTTCTTCATTATCAGAGGATTTTAGACAAAGTATTATTGCTGATTTTGAAATCATCAGAAAAGAAGCAGATGAAAAGTGGAAAGTTCAACTAATTACTCGAGGAGCTGAAATTAACCAAGAAAAAGTACAACTCATTGAAGAAATCAGATTAGAAAAAGATAAAGATGCTTATAAACAAGGTCTAAAAGTAGTTGAAAACAACAAACAATATCAAGAATTAACCGAACGTTTAAAAACAGAACAGAAAAAATTCAATGAAATAAAAGTCATTGAAGAACAGTTGAAAATCAAACTCTCTGAACGGAATGCATTAAAAACTCAGGTTATCAATCTACATTTAGAATTTAAAGAACATATTTTATATTTAAAGCGTAACCTTTCTTTGTCTAGCAGTGGCATTGAAATTAATCCCAAGATATTTCTCAGTAAAGACTTACTTAAAGATTTTCTATCTTCAAGATTAAACCAACAAGGAAAGGAGCGCCAAGATAATATCAATAATTTTTGCGAAAATTACCTTAAGAACACTGAATATGAAAGCTCAAAATTTTTAGATAAAGCTTTAAATAATAATATTGATTACAAAAGCGGGAATAGTAATCAGGAAGTTACAGTAGAACTTTTATCTTCAAACTGGTTTAATGTTTCATTCGACTTAAAATATCAAAATGATGCTTTCCAAAATATGTCACAAGGGAAACAAGCTTTTGTCATCTTAAAACTATTGTTGGAATTTAGCAAAAAAGAGTGCCCAATACTAATTGATCAACCAGAGGATAGCTTAGATAATAGAGCAATTTATAATGAGCTTGTGAAGTATTTAATGGTCAAAAAGAAAGAACGTCAAATAATATTAGTAACTCACAATTCAAATGTAGTAGTAAGTGCTGATGCTGAACAAATAATTGTAGCTAATCAGCACGGTGAGAAAACTCTGAACAAAGATAGCTATAAATTTCAGTATGTTTCAGGAGGTCTAGAATTTACTAGAATCAAAGATAACAATAATAATTTTACTCTTTTTTCACAAGGTATTCGTGAACATGTTTGTGAGATATTGGAGGGTGGTAACGAAGCATTCAAAAAGAGAGAAAAGAAATACGGAATAAAAGACTAAATCAATCTTTTTAACTGTGTTTAGCGTAGTCTCCAGACTACGTCAAGTTAGAAGCAAGGGGTTGCCTTGCATATTGAAATATACTATTAAAAGTTGGAGCTTTTATTTTAGCACGAGGTAGCCTGGAGACTATGCGGAATCGGGTCGTTATCAAACATTATAAAAAAAAATAGACATGAGAACATTACTAACATTCGCACTGACGTTTATTGCTTTTCAAGTATGGACACAAGAATTATTTCATGCTTATAAAGAAAAAAACTTAACGAAAATCGAAACATTAATTAAAAACGGAGATGACCCAAACCAACTAAACGAAGATGGGGTTACGGTAATGTTTCTTGCTGCAAGCGACAACAAGATCGAAGTTGGAAAGATACTATTAAAGTATGGAGCCAAAGTAGATCTGCCTATTGGAAAATGTGAAACAAGACCTCTTTTAATTGCTTGTCAAGAGAACTCTTTTGAGTTTGTAAAGTTTATTGTGGAAAATGGCGGTGATGTCAACTCGAAAAACAAATGTGCCGGAAATCAAACCCCTATTCGATTTGCATGTAAAACCGGATCTGTAAAACTTGTGTCTTATTTACTTGACAATGGAGCTAATTTAGAAGACACTCCAGATGATCTAATTACGCCCATAATTCAAGCTGCCAGGAGTAATCATTACGACTTAGTGAAGTTTTTGATAGAGAAAAAAGCAAATGTAAATGCTTATGCCGCTACACATGACAAGGAATGTGCTTTAAATCAGGCTATCATGAATAAAAATTCTGACATTGTTGAACTTCTATTAGAAAATGGTGCTTTAGTCACTTTTACTGACGATAAAGGGAACTCAAGTCTCAAACTTGCAAAAAAAAGTAGAAACAAGAGAATAATTGAGTTGATTGAAGCAAAAACAAAATGAAGTTTGCTAATACACATTATTTTCACTGGCTGGCTGAGGTGGATTGAACAGTCCCAATAGCTATCTCGGAATCCTCCCGCAAATGGAACATCAAAAGTATTGGGTGTGCAAAACACATATAATTTGGAAGTTAAGTGACAATATAGAGAATGAAACAGAGCAGCTATTTTGACAAGTAAAAAAATGAAAACAAAATAATATGAGAAAATTTGGACTATCAGTTCTATTAATGGTTATTGCATTTAATAGTTATGCGATAGATGGACTTTTAATAAAAACTATTGATTATAACTTTAAAGAAAAATGGAGTAACACAGTAAGTTCGAGTATACCTACTATAACTACTTGCGATACCGTTTTTAAAAAACAATATTTCTTTATAACTGCAATTGCTGCGGGTTATGATTTGGACAATCAAGATATTTCAAATGTTCTGTATTCAATAAAAGTTACAAAACCGGACAACTCAATATATTTTTCACATGAGAATTTGCCTCTAGTGAATAAGAAAATATCAAACAAGAATAATCTTCAAATGAGTGACGCTATTTTAAAAATTTGCTTTGAGAATGATGATGCTTTTGGGAAATACAAAATAGAAATAGAAATTATTGATAAGATATCTGGTAAATCTAAGAGAATTAATACCGATATCACTCTGGTTCCTTTACCAGCATTTAATCAACAGCAAGTTAAGGATGATGAGGCATTCTCAAAATGGTTTGGGAGATATTATGAAAATCCTAATCCTGAAAAAGCATTAGCCTATTATGTTTATTATTCTCAGAGTAAAATTTCAGATAATGAATCAAGCTTTTGGCCTGTATTCAGTGTTTTCAACGAGATAGTGAAAAACAACTCTTATTTATTACCTCAAATAATAGATTGTTATAAAGGTCAAGATTTGAAAACTAAAATATATTTATTGTATCTTTTGACTTATTCAGACATTGGAACAATGGATTTTCTCAATAGTCTTAAAGGGGACGAGAAAGACACTTATTTAAAAATTAAAGATACTCCATTAAAAGATATAAATGGCGTTATAACCGATGCTTCTCAATTGGATATGTTATGAGGTACTTTTATGGCAAATGGAGGCTATCAACCAATTCTGAAACTAATACAAACATTAGACTATTCAAAGTATCAAGGTGACATTGACAAATTCAAAAAATCAAAACAAACAAGTGAAGACAGACAAAAAGCAATAAATAACGCTATTTATAATTCTTTGGTCTGGTCTCTGTCAAGTAACTGTAAACAACATGTACTTGTGAAAGAATACTGTGACTGGGCAGTTGAATTTGAAAAATTATCTGCTATTCAAAAAGATGAGTTGAAAAAGATACTAAAGGAGAAAAAATAAAAAAGACAACATAATACTTAGGACTTCGTGTGGTTAAAACAACCAAGCATGAAAGTCAGGTTGAACTTAGTTCCCGCATTCAGGTCGCCCATCAACTGAAGGACAGTAACGAGGAAGCAAATGGAACATTTCGGGTATCGTGTATGCCAAAAGCGCATAAACACGGTTATTATGGGCAACAACATAAAAGAAAAAACCTAAGTATTGCTAGAATAACAGACAAAAACTTGTAATAAGAAACAATTTATAAAAACATGAGAACAACAATGTTATTGTTTACTTTTCTGGCTTTCTTTTTACAAGTAAAATCACAGGATTCAGAAGTAGAAATTTACTTCATGCAAAACAACTCCATTGTGAAAGGTAAACTTTTGCAGAGTTCCAATGATTCTGTTCGTATCCTGGTGGATAGTGTGACTACATTGGCATTTGCAAAATCGGAACTGGAAGGAAAAGAATTACCCGTTTCGAAAGTAGTAACTAAATTTCGCAAAAAACTAATGAGAAATGAAAGTATAAATATTAGGAATTCTTATCCAGGCATATATCAAATAAGGAACGGAGAAACTACAAAAGGTAAAATCATGTTTGTAATTACAACTGTCGGAATAATTGGAGTAATAACATCAGGTGTAGGCTTCGTTACTGTTTTAGTATCGATTCAGGGATTATTTGGCGGTTTAGCTGCTTTTGTAAACTCTATGTATGTATTCATTCCATCACTTGCATTCCTGGGTGTTGGTAATGGATGGTCGTCAGGTGACAGGTATAAGCAAATTGAGAAGAAAGTCAAAAACAGGTATTACTATCGTGGTATAATTTCCTCGGTACTTACGGATAGGTTGGGTAAATAGAAACGGTATGATGCTGCAGGGTTCCAGTCATAGATGGAGATTTTATGCATTTAATGAGCATAGACGGGAGGAAGAGTTACAATAGGTGACGATTAATGGATATTTGAAAAGAAATAAACCAAATAAGACACAACATATATTTTTGGGAAGTGTGTCAATTGATTCGTATGAAAGAACCGGTGTTATCAACATATAGAATTTTAAAAGAAAAAGCTTGTAATGCTGACATTGATGAGAGTTGGGCAGAATGGGCAATTGAAATGATGGAAGTAGGTTATGAAGCTGACAGTCTATATCAACTTGCAGGAATTTCAAAACCCTTTAATCAATTTGAACTCCAAGACTTGACAAAGGAAGTATTGGAAGACTTACAACTTGACTATTCAGACAAAAGAAAAACTACAAAAAACTATGTTTACTATTTGATCAATTCAAACATAAACAAACCAGACAATTACAACGAAGTACTGAAAGAATTAAGAGATATTTACTATGAGTTTAATATGGACCGTGAATTTCAAGATTTGGTACTTTTGTATTGGGCAAAAGATGACTTAATTTATGAAGACTATCAACATTATTGGGACGGTGCGAATCGTTCAAATATAGACAAAATAATTAAAGAACAATTTGAAATTTACATCAAGGAATTTGACAACAAAAAACAAAAAACGACAGCTTAATACACGTCCATTGGCTGGCTAAAGTGCATTTAACAGGTTAAGCTCCAGCATTCACTTTATTGCCGGGAGACGGTGAACAATCCTGCAAACCACTAAATGCCCATAGTCTCAGTCGTTAGCAAACATTATAAAAGAAAGAAGGTAACATCCAATCAACTAAGAATTATGAAAAGACAAATCGCTTTTTGGTCACTAATTATCATTTGTGTAATTGCATTGAAATCACAAACTATTAATAAGAATGCGAATGATTCTATTGAGAAATATAAGTTTGCACTTAAAATATTAAAAGCTGATTTTGAGAAACCTAAATATAACTACAAGTACGAGAAAATTGACAACAAGAAAGAATTTGGTAAAATTGAACTTAGTAAATCTGCGATGGAATCCGTATTCGACACCTTAAAAGCAAGTTCTAAGTTACATATTAACAAAACAATCTATGGAGTCGATTTAAATCTAACGGCATCGTTTCCAAAGAATTTTAATTATAGTTACAATGACCTATGGCGGATTGCAAGAATAACTATCAAAGATTATACATTACATAATCGATTTGGCCACGAATTAGATATTTACAAATCTGGCTGCACCAGTTTTCCGACCAAACCTGAAAAAACAAAGGGTGAACCATACAATCGTTTGTATACAAATTTTCAAACAAGATTTAAAGACTCTGTTGCTGTCGATCCACTGACTCAGGGTGCGGTAGAGTTTGAAATTTGCTTTGTGTCCGATTACAACAAGATACAATTGACAAAAGCTGATATTTTGAAAACATTTAAAATCAACAATGAAACCTTTAAATTAATAGACATATTTGAAAATAAGGTAGTACTCGAGCAAGTTAATGACCAATCGATCTGCACAGACATTCAATTGTTGAACATGGATTCGACTGACCAAATTCCATGTACAAAGAATGACCCTTTGGTATATGATTTAAAAACAAAATCATATAATGAACCTGTAAGTTATGCAGCAGTAGGTTCATTAACCTTGCCAAAGGAAATTTATCGACTATTTAAAGAGAATCCTGCGGTGACAGTGGAAGAATATAGTTTAATGGAAAAAGAAATCGAGAAAAATAAGGAATTCACTAAATACATTGTACTAACTTCACCTGCACCAATGAATTCTAAATTTATAATATATTCGCCTAATTACGGGTTTATTAGACAATTTACCGTAAAACTAAACCTTAAAGCATAACAATAAAATAAATAGCGTTTGCTAACAGAAGCCTGTCCTTCGGGATGTGTTGAATAAACAGTAAAACGGTGGTTTTGGATGATGGGTTCCAGTAACAGATTGAGCTTTTAGATATTTAATGAGCATATTCCGGAAGGACGGGGTTAAGAAATAAAGGAGAATAAGGTTGGGTTCAGGGGTATAGGTTTTCTACGAAGGGTGAGATAGGGAAAAATAAGGTAAAAGATTAAAATGAAAAGTTATGAAGACTAGATTTTACATATTACTGGTTCTTGTTTTAAGCTTAAATGCTTGTAAAACTAGAAGTAAACAAGTCATCAACGCTAAAGTAACTGAGTTAAAGAAAGACTCACTATTAAAAATTGGCACATTAAAAGAGAAGGAAATTGTGAAGAGCTTTGATTTAGATTTTAAATTTAAAGTAAACGCAGGACAAGAAGAAGATTTTCAGACCTTCAAAACATATTCATACTTTGAATTAAGTAAATCTGGAAAGATTATCTATGTTGACAAATCACTTGAATATGAATTTGGAAATAAGCTATATCCAATGGTTATACAAACTGGTCAAAATAAGTTCGAACTTTTAGTTGAGATAAACGACAGACCAAGCATAAATTATATAAAGATATTTATTATTAAAGATGATAAAGTTTTAAAAATTGATACTTTACCAGCTTTCATCTCAAAACCGTCAGACTTAAATAATGATGGGACTAAAGAATATGCAGGATTATTGGACCATGGTGAAATTTGGGGGAAACAGAAATGAAAACAGCTTATAATCCTATAATGTATTACAAACTCACAACAACAGGATTCCAACTTGATAGTACATTGACAATAGAAAGGAATAAAGTTATATATGGTGAATTTTATGGATACAAATACAATGCGAAGATAGAAATGCCTATAAGCGTATTAAAAGAACTTGACAAAGAAAAAAATAGAATAGTAACCGGGAAATAAAAACCTGTGCAACATACACCATTGTTCACTGTCTGAATGAGCTTGAACAAGATTTATATTCGAAGCCATCACAGAATAAGGTTTTAAAGAAAAAAACAAAACCCGGAAGCATGAATTTCTTCAGCGCCAACCGGGAATAAGATGATGCAAATATATTACAATAATTTGAAATATGAATCCCTGTCCTTCTGGATAGGTTGGATAAATAGGATAACGGTATGCTACTGTTTGATTCCTGTAACAGATGGAGCTTTTATACATTGAATGTGCAGATCCGAGAAGACTGAGGGCATGAAAAAGCTTCAGCACATTTAGACTATTAAATACGAAATACTGACTTATGTTTATCGACAAAACTCGTGAAAGACAAAAAAATAAACATATGAAGTTACTGTTTATAAAAAACTTAATACGTTTATTTGATATTTTAAAGATATAGAATTTTATACTATGAGAAAGATTTTATTTGTCTCGTTAATTTTATCTTGGTTTTATACACCAGGCATATTCGCACAAAGTAAACACGGGTGGTATCGGGAAATCGATTACTTGTGTGACTCCGTACAGGAGAAACACAAATACGATGATTTTTATCTTCATTTCAGACCATTGCCAGATGTTAGATATAGTGTTGAGGATTTTGTAATCAATAAAGTTCAAAATAAGTGGTATGGTAGTTATACTATAAAAAAATACAACCAAGAAAAAGTTACTTACAAACTTCAGGAACCTGAATTGACCGAATTGGCGAAAGAAATTGATATTGAAAGACTACTTAAACTGCCGATTAGTGATAGCATAACCCTTGACCCTTCAAAGCTTTTAATTGGAACATCCAATAATTTCATACTTATTTGTTACAAAGGTAATATAAGAGAGATTCAATACCCGGTAAGACCATATTTGTTATCAAACAAAAAGTTTACATGCACTTACTGGCAATCTGATTATGTAGAAAAAGTAATCGATCTATTGAACAGGAAAATGAAAAGATAAATGGCAGGTTAGTTTCGTATAGGAATTGCTCTTTCCCCTGTCCTACCGTAAATGTTGGTTAAATAGAATAACGGCATGCTATTGTTGGGTTCCGGTAACAGATTGAACTTTTATACAATTCATGAGCATAGCCGGGAGGGCGGACTAATTAAAAAAAACAGACATAACATGAAACGAAAAATCACTTTAGTAATTGTAATTTGTGTACTAACCGGAATAAATCTCTTCGCTCAAAGCGAACCTGAAATATCCATGAATTTATTGGCAAATGACAAGATTGCTGATATTAATATTGATTATAACAAGTTTGTCAAAAGCTTTGCTGAAGCTGTGAAGTTAACCAAGAAAGAGTTTTATGGCATTTCGAAGGACCAAAAGATAGCACTTCTTATTGTGAGTCATAAAACCGGAAAACCAACATTTAAGTTCTATTCAAAACCAACCATAGATATAATTAAGGAACAAAGCTATCTGAATCAGATTAACGCTTTGCAATTTGAGAATACAAAGCTTGTTGATTTTCCAATTCTTATAACTTCAAACGTGAAACCAGACGAAGTAGACAATACTTTTAATGAAATTATTTCACCAATTGAAAAAGCAAAAGAGGAATATAATCAAGCTGATTTAAAACGAAAATTAGAATTGAACAAGGCTTGGGCTACAAATGAGGTATTACCTGTTTTGGCTGCCTACCAAACTATTGTTGACGATAAATTTTTAGGGGTGAAGAACTTTGGTAACTTGATTGCTAAGACAAACTTTTCTGAAATACAGAACACCTTTAAATTATCTGATAATAATAGCGACTACTGGAGAGCTTGTATGGAAATGAGTGGTGGAAATGAATTAATACCTGAGACAAAAATATTCATGTATGTGTCACAAGGCGAACTTGATTATGCCATGAAGTATTTAGAGATTGTAAAGATTTTCGCTGGAGAAACCTCAAAAGTAAAGCTTTATTTAAAAGAATTATCATGGAGACTTGAATTGTTCAACAAACAGCTGAATGGAGAAATTGAAAAAGGTGTTGCTGAGCATGACAAATTGAATTATCAGAATGCAATAGATAAATACGCTACCATATTAGTAAACTATCCAAATTCAGCATGGGCTTTGTACGAAAAGTTTTACTCTCAAAATGCTTTAGACATTAAAAACGAAAAGATTAAGTTTGGAGAAAGAGGAGATTGGGATAATGCTAAAATAAATATTTACAAACATAATCCATTATACAGCATGGATGTTAGAGCGAATACTGGAAAAGAATCCTATTTAATTACAAGACGAGGTGAAATTTCTTCACTTTTTAAAAACAATGAGGAAAGCCTAAATGATATTTATAAATATGCGGACATTTCGATGGATTTAGAAGTTTATGACTTTGCTGCTCAACTTTTCTGGTATTCGTTCACTTACAACAAGGATAAAAACACACAATCGCTAAATAAATTTCTATATTGTATTGACAAACTTGGCGTTACCAACTTAAAACAAACATTTAAGGGCAACTTTGAAAAGGAATTCAAAAAGATAGACACCGAGAAAGAAAAAGAAATGAAAAAAAGTGACGCATATAAAGTGATAAAGAAATAAATACGACGACAACAAAACACTAAAGTTTATATAAGGTCATCTGTGTGACGATATAAATTGTTAGGTACAATAATAAGAAAATCAAATGTTTGGAAACCGAAGAAAACTAATTAAAGAGAAATTGCGTCGTGAGTTTGGAAACTTAAAAGTCGATTCATTCGATTTTGAACAAATAGAAAACTATTTCCAAAAAAAAGATCATACAACAGCTTTTCAGACTTTATCTGATAAAACCTGTAACGATTTGGATTTCCAGGAATTATTCATGTTTATCGACCGGACAAATTCGAAAGTAGGACAACAATATCTCTATCATAAACTAAGAACAATTCCTTTACACAATTCAAAAAATGCCATTCACGAAAAGTTGATCGGGGAGTTTACAAATAATCCCGACTTCAGGGTATCTGTCCAGAGTCAATTGAGCAAACTGAATGAAAGGGAAGTTTATTATATTGCCTCTCTGTTTCAGGATGAAATTTTAAAACCGCCTAAATGGTATTTTATAGTTCCGTTTTTGTCTTTTACCAGTGTGTTATCGTTTATAATGGTGTTCTTTAATCCTGTATTCTTTATTGCACTGTTGGGTTTATCCTTAATCAATATTGTCATTCATTTTAGTAATAAAAAAAATCTATTTAATTATTTTAGCTCAATACCTCAACTGTCGAAACTGAATAACGTAGCTCAGGAATTATTTAAGAATGACAGTTTGAAAGAAATCAATGCAGATTTAATGAAATCGGCTGGTGTACTGAATAAAGTCAACAGCAGAATGTCGGTTTTTAATCTGGAAGCAGGCATACAAAGCGACCAACAAATATTATTTTGGGCATTGTTGGAGATTGTAAAAATAGTTTTTCTGATAGAACCATTATTCTTATTTGGAACTTTAAAGCGTATAGACACAAAAAGAACCGAAATTGAGGATGTATTTCTATTTGTCGGCGAAATAGATGCGATTGTATCAATTTCTTCACTTCGCAAAGGGTTGACGAACTTCTGTACACCGAAAATCAGTGACGGACAAAAAAGACTTTTTGCTCAGGAAGTCTATCATCCGTTGATTGAAAACTGTGTAAAAAACAACCTGAAAGTGAACGACAAATCAATTTTGCTCACTGGATCAAACATGTCGGGGAAAACTTCATTTATCCGTACTATCGCTATCAATGTAATCACCGGATTGACTATAAACACCTGCTTTGCCCAACAATTTTCTATGCCGAGAGTACGTGTCTTCTCTGCCATACGGATTAGCGATGATTTAATGAACGATAAAAGCTATTATTTTGAGGAAGTGATAACAATCAAAGACATGATAGATAAAAGCAAAAGCGAGAACTTAAACTTGTTCTTGCTCGACGAGATATTTAAAGGAACAAACACTGTCGAGCGAATTTCTGCAGGCAAAGCTGTTTTATCGTCATTGAATAAAGAGAATAATATTGTTTTTGTATCGACACATGATATTGAATTAGCTGATTTGTTAAAGGAGGAGTATGATTTATATCATTTCAGCGAAATAGTGGACCATAAAACAGTTGATTTTGACTATAAGATAAAAGAAGGGAAATTAAAAAACCGAAATGCTATCAGGATACTACAAATCAATGATTATCCTGAAAGTATCATAAAGGAAGCTATTGAAATATCGGAAGAACTTGACAAATTTACGGTGGCCAATACATGCTTCTCGGAGATTCGCGGCTGAGGTCATCTAGCAGGTTTTGCATACCCGATATTGAGTGGGATTCCGGAAGCCGGCACAAGCTAATAATTGCCGGATTATGAAAGAAAGTAGAATAAGGTTGGGTTCAGGGGGTATAGGTTTTCTACGAAGGTTTAGAAAGGGGAAAATAAGGTTTTTAAAGAAACAAAAACCGGCAACATGAATGTCCTGCTCCTGATAATAGAAGAGCCCGGGAATCGGGGAATGCTGAATGCACATAATTTGGTCGTTAGCGGTTATTGCAGGACGACATACACAGACAGTAATAAATATAAAAATATGGATAAACAGTTTTATGTAGTTCACTTACTACCTTTAAGACCTGACTTCGCAACGACAATGACGGTTGAGGAAAGAGCAATAATGATGCAGCATATTGCATATTGGAATGGAATTTTAAATCAAGGAAAAGTATACGCATTTGGGCCTGTTATTGATCCAAAAGGAGTTTATGGACTTGGTGTAGTTACAGTTGACAACGAACAAGAACTTAAAGACATTATTTCGAACGACCCTGCGGGAAAAATCAATAAATACGAGTACTTTCCTATGAAAGCAGTAGTACCTAAAATTTCAATATTAGCTAACAATGGATAATCCTGAAATTTAACAGATTCCTTCTGCTACAATTGACGTTAGACCTACCCTGTCCTTCCGGAAATGTTGGTTAAATAGGATAAGGGTGGCGCGGACTGCTCCCGCAAATGGAACAAACCGTGTATCGGTGACCGCCAAATACCCTAACTCGGTCGTTAGGTGTAATGTAAAGAAATGAATCCTGTATTGCATTCTCAGTCGAATTATCTATCTTGGATACTATCAAATGATACTATTACAAATCAAAGAATATGAAATTTAAGACATAAAAAAGAAATCTCGACTGCTACAGCTAGCAGAGATTTAAAAGAAGCTTTTGACAACTACATAATTGAAAAAACAGGAGAAAAACGTTTAACAAAGTATAGATATAAAAACCAACTATAATTTTATATTTCACATGAACGTACAAGAACAAATCAAAGAATCTATTTACAGTCAGCCAGAACCAAAACGCAGTGACATGCAAAAGCTGCACTGCATCATTATGGAAATAATGCCATCCTGCCAGTTATGGTTCCTTGATGGTAAAGACAGTGAAAATAGAACTGTTTCAAATCCGAATATAGGATATGGACTTCAGACCATTAAATATGCTGATGGAAAAACCAGAGAGTTTTATCAAATTGGCATGAGCGCAAACAAAACCGGGATCTCTGTCTATATCCTTGGTATCCCTGATAAGACCTACCTGGCTAAAATGTATGGAAATAAAATTGGCAAGGCGAGCGTGACTGGGTATTGCATTAAGTTCAAAACGTTGAAAGATATAAACATTGAAATACTTGAAGCGGCAATACGAGATGGGGTTGATGCCACTGCCCTTCCGGATATGTTGGTTAAATAGGATAACGGAATACTTTTATACAATTCATGAGCATATCCGGGAAGAGGTTGGAATTCTGGAAACCAGCACAAGCTAATAATTACCGGATTATGAAAGAAAGTAGAATAAGGTTGTGTTCAGGGGAATAGGTTTTCTACGAAGGTTGAGAAGGGGGAAAATATGGTTTTTAAAGAAACAAAAAACGGAAGCATGAATGTCCATCTCTCCTTCATTTCTTTATGATGGGATAATGAGTAATCGTTTATAACGATAATCAGGAACAAGGAAATAAGTAATTATTAGAAACGTTGGAAACGTAACACCAACTTCCCCTCGTTAGGAAACGAGGGGAAGTTGGGTGGAATAACATTATAACGCAAAACATAGTCTCTAAACTACATAATCAATTTTTAAAACGAAGAAATATGAAAAAACTTCTACTTTTAATGATCGTCCTGGTATGTATTCCTGTTCTAAAGGCAAACCCCGTTGAGCCTCCACCTGCCCACATTGAATTGTCGGAAATAATATTCGAAAGTAATGGCAACTGGGTCATAGAGCTTCAATACTTTAATTATTACCACTCGAATGAATATAAATCCATTGACAGTATCTTTATAAGCAGTTCAGCGGGCAGAGCTAAATTAAAGAGTTTTAAAATCGGAAATGAAACTGGGATTATCATAGTACGCCATGATAGTTTACTGTCCAACCTGACAATCAATCCCTTAAGTGACAGCATATGCGTGACATATTTCAGGCGTTCGTACTCAACCCAAACCACCGTACAGACTATCGCGGCTGTATACGGGAGTTTTGTTACCGCAACTTTGCATGCACCCAAAACAGGCCAGTCGATTTCAGTATATGGAGCCCCCGGCACTTATAGTTTCTATAATTATTCCAGGTCTGCGACTGAAGTTTGCAGCATTGACAAGTCACCCACATTAGGCCTGTTGAATGATACCACCGGAATGATGGGCACCCTGCACGGGAAAATCTATGACCCCAACAACCAACTCATCACATCAACAAACAATACCTATTACGGGATAGGGATTTACGACATTCTGCCTAACGGGGACGGGTCTTATTCAACACGGATTTTTTCATACTTCCACAAATTAAACCAACTCTATTACAATTCAGGCAGTAACAAGTTCATTGTGGATATTGAACCCATCATTGTTTCGGTATCACCGGACACGGTGGTGACAACCGATATCCATATCCTCAAGGTAACGGCTATTGACCATCCGAAGAGCGACCCGCAAGAGGTGATACGGATATTTCCAAATCCCCTGACTGAACTGTCGTTTAAGTACGCGATATCCATTCCTGTGAAATCTGCAAACAGCTACCTGGAACTGATTAATATGGCGGGACAGCAGTTTGCCCGCTTCCAGATCACAGAGGACAAAGGGAAAATAGACCTGCCTGACCAGACTTCCAATGGAACGTATACCCTGCGGTTGATAGTGAATAAAAAGAATTATGGCACCACAAAGATTGTAATCGCCCACTGATGAAGAAAAGTATCTCGTGCCTTTTGTTGTTGGTTGCTTGTACGGCATTGTACTTGCAGGCACAACAACCGGTATCCTTTTTTGAGGAGCATATCGACTTTGTACTGGACAGTGTATGTTTCAGCATTAACGGCATCTATTCGTTCCACAACGCGAGCAAGCTACAGGTAAACGAACATATCGTATTCCCGTTTGCTGACAAAACAAGCGGGATTGATTCCATCAGGATAGTAAACCTGAACACGCTTAAAAAAGTTCCTTTTACCCGACTGGAGAGTTCGGTATCTTTTGAGTTCAGTTTGCTGCCCAATGACACTGTCGACCTGAATATCTTTTACAGCCAAAAGGCTGCAATCAAAAATACATACATCATTACTTCCACCCAGACTTGGGGCAAACCATTGGAGACAGCAGTATATTCGCTAACCACGCCAACTGACCTGCTCATTAAATCGCTGTCATATACTCCGGACTCAATAGCAGAAGATCATGGCAAGCGGGTCTTCATGTGGGAAAGACACCAGTTTATGCCGGTGAGGGATTTTGAGATCGTGGTTGGGAAGTGAGAAGGAAAATGGATTAATTCTACTTAACAAAATAAAGAGCTAACCACAATAGACACAATAGTTCACAAAAGAAATTTTGCCAACAACAATTTTGCTAAGTCATAAATCTTAAAAATCCATTAGGCTATTGACTTTTGTGTCCTTTTGTATATTGTTATTGTGTTCTATTGTGCCTACTGTGGTTCCTATATTTGACTTTTATTGAATTAGCAAAGTAGAATTAAATTCAATTATTTAAAACAATGAAACAACAAATACTATGTTTATGAAAAAGAGTTCTATACTAATATTTATTCTGACTCTGGTATTTACCGGAACAGGCAATGCTTCGAATGAGAATGAAAGAAAGAAATTTGAGTATGAGTTTAATATTATACTGGCGGACCTGGATTCAGTCATTACAAACTCAAAAAGCCAACAAGCTACTGTAGTCAAAAATTATAATTTCGTTAAGAATAAAATCTTAAACAAAGAATTGCCAATTGCATTCGATTCGACCCTGAATTATAACTTCTTTGGTTGTGCCTCATTTGGTATAAAAGAGAAAGACCCTCAAAAGGGTGTAATGTCCTTTGGCAGGTTTATTGTTGATCATTACAAAAAATACCCGGCATTAGCCTATGCCGTGATCATCAATACATTTCAAAGTGCATACGATTATTATAACAACAGGGATTTATTTTTAATAAGCGACAATAACCTGATTGAGAAAACCTATTTTGAAACAGATGCAATATCCCTGGAAGCAATGTTTCTGAATACCTACATGAAAGACTCACCTCAATTGGGGGTACTGGAAAAATATCTTATTGCCGACTTACCAAATGGCATGGATGGCTCTGTAATACTTTTCTATACAACGGATTTGCAATTACTCCATACGATGGACAATATAAGGTCTGAAGGCAAGAGTGAATCCAAGCTTTTGAAAAAATTCAGTAGCATGGGCAAAGATTTATTACAAACAGTAACCTTTAAATCAGACAGTAAATGGGAGAATTATTGCTCCATCATTAAATTAAAAACATACGTTTATTATAGCCAACAAGTAATTTTTGATATCGTACACTTAAAAAGCGGAGTTACTCAGGCCGCATTTAAACTTGAAAATTATCCTGATAACCTTGAGACCATAAAACAAGTACAAAAGGTAATCAGAGATCATAATGACGATTTAAATTACCATCAGGAGACGTTGGATATTCTTGGGGATACTTATAAAAAATAAGGTTGAGTCAGGAGGTATCAGGATTTCTACAAAAATAAAAGGAGAAATACGTTTTTAAAGAAAAGAGTGAATTCTATTGGGTCTTAGATTAACTTTCCAATCACTTAACCAGCCTACAAAATTCCCTACGGAATGAATTACTGTTTGAACTTATTGTTTCACTATTCAAACAACATAACGATGTGATGGCCGGCTTACAAGAAACAACTTAATTAACCAGTCAACCAATTAACTAATTAACCAATCAACCAATTAACTAATCTCTACTTAATCCGTTTGATAAAATCAGTCGGGCTTTCGTTGAAGTATTCCTTAAAGCATTTGGTGAAATAAGATGGGGATGAGAAACCGGTTTCGTAGGCTACCTCAGAAATTGACTTTTCTGTTTTAATCAACAATTGCTCAGAGGCTTTTAAGCGGATGATGCGTACCAGTTCGTTTGGGGCATAGTTCGTGAGGGATTTAATCTTACGGTACAACTGGACACGCGACAGTCCAAGGCTCTTGCCTATTTCATCAACGTTCAGGTCACTGTCGAGAAGCTTGTCTTCAATAATCTTGCGAAACCTGGTAATAAACGTTTTATCTATTTCAGCTACATTTTCCTTGCGTTCACCGAAAGTAAGGTTCTTCTGGAAATAGGCTTTTACCTTTTCCCTGTTTTCAATAAGTTTTCGTACCCGTATTTTCAACAGGCTTTCATTGAAAGGCTTGGGGATATAGGCATCGGCACCACTCTCAAAGCCGATGGCACGTTGTTCGTCAAGTGCCAGGGCAGTCAGCAACATAACAGGAATGTGGCTTGTGGAGAGATTTTCCTTGATTTGCTTGCAGAGTTCAAAACCGTCCATGACATCCATGGAAACATCGCTGATAATCAGTTCGGGTACATATTTCATAGCCCGAAAAAGTCCTACTTGCCCGTTTGGAGCCTCAATAACTTCAAAGCTGTCTATCAGCAGGCTTTTTATGTATGTCCGTACATCCATGTTGTCTTCTACAATCAGTACCAGTGGCTTGTCGGTTTGCAGATTGACAGTCCCGGATATATCTTCCTCAGATTCCAGGATCATCAGGTCATCTTCCTTCACAGCATGGGAGCTCAGGGTAGGATACTGTTCCACCACTGGTATTTCCTTTTGTTTGAAAGGGATTTGCACGGTGAAGATACTGCCTTTGCCTTCTTCACTGGTTATGCTGATAGTTCCATTATGCAACTCCACCAGCATTTTGGTGAGATGAAGCCCGATACCTGAACCTGAAGCACGGCTATCCACCTTATAGAATCGGTCGAAAATACTATGTGCATGTTGTTCGGAGATGCCTACCCCATTATCCGATATGGTGAGTTGGGCAAATGACTCATCATTCACAATGATTTTAGCAAGGTGTACATCAATCCTGCCGTTTTCGGATGTAAACTTAAAAGCATTGGAAAGAAGGTTATAGCATATCTTTTCCATTTTATCCGAATCGAACCACAGGGTATAGTCTTCATCGGAAGCGGTAAATGAAAAATGAATATGCTTCTTTTTCCCGAATTCAATAAATGAATCGCAGATTTGAGAAACGAAGAGTTTTAAATCGGAGAAGGTAAAATACATTTGCATTTTCCCGTTTTCATACCTGCGGAAATCAATGATCTGGTCGATTAATTTCAGCAGGACATGCACGTTTTTACGCATCAACTGGATCAGGCGTTTTCCTTCGGCACTCAGGGTATCTTTTTCCAGGCTATCCAAAGGTCCCAGGATCAGGGTGAGGGGAGTCCGGAATTCATGGGAAATATTGGTAAAAAACACCAACTTTGCCTGGGTAGCTTCTTCCAGGTTTTTAGAAAGTACGATTAACTGGTCACGTTGCTCGGACAATTCCTCTTTCTGTTTGTTGATGGCAATGTTCTGTGATTCCAGTATCTTGTTTGATTTGTTTTTACTACTATAAGCCCGGATCAATAAAACCAGCAATACGGAGATTAAAAAGAGTATCAGGAGTGAACCAAACAACAGGATGCGTTGTGAACTATACTTGGCCAGGTTCTGGTTCAGGACAGAATTCAGGAGGCTGATGCGGTTTTGGTGTTGGATAATCTGGTCGGTCTGAAGCTTCAGTACCCGGGCATTGGTTCTATCCACAACAGCCGTATAGAGGATATTATCCCTTTCGAAAGGTTCATTGTTTAAGATATGGACGGCAGTCTGAATAGCTTTCTCACCACCGGTAGGATAAATAAAGGTAGCATCTAGGATACCGCTTATCACTTTCTGGATACCGCCTTCGGTACCGGGAAGGGCGTCGATACCCAGTAATACGGGTTTTTTAATTCCGCTGTACACCGTTAATGCTTCGTGGGCACCTGTAGCCATTTCGTCGTTATGGGCAAATACCAGGTCAATGGGGATATTCTTGTGAAGCGCTTCGGTCATTCTCACCTTAGCCTGTTTGCGGAGCCAGCCACCATCATTCTGATAAACCACCTGAATGCCGGGATACTTGCCGATAACACTCATAAACCCGTTGTGACGTTCAACAGCAGGCGTAGAACCATTCAAACCACGTATCTCTGCAACATTCCCTTTGCCGTTTAACAGATTGGCCGCATACACGCCCACTTCCTTGCCTATCTGATAATTATCGGCACCTACGAAAGCAGTATATTTCCCGGAACTGATCTTTCGATCGACCAGAACTACCGGGATACCTTCGAGCATGGCTTTTTCAATGACCGGGGTAAGGGGTATGGCTTCATTGGGGGATACAATGATCAGGTCGACTTTATCGGCAATAAAACTTTCAATATCGCGAATCTGTTTCTGATTACTGTCATGAGCTGTTTTAATGCGGATTTCAATGCCGGGGTTAAAGGATGCCTCCCGCTTCATTTCGCTGTTCATGGTACGTCGCCAGGCATCATCACTACATTGGGAGACACCAATCACCTTGGTTTCTTTGCTTTTAGCTCCCGAACAGGATGAAAGTACAATGAGTACAGCCAGTATGATGAATAAGAAATATCGTTTCATGGTATCTATGTATATGAATGAAAGGTCAACACTCAATTCGAATTCAAAAGTAATGATTTTTTTGACAGTTGAGGGCTTAAACTTCAACTAAGTAATAGAACAAATTAAATGTCCCATTTATTAATGGACCATGCACATATATAGAATTCAATTTTATCACATAGATTCACATAGTTTTTTTCACATAGAGCCACATAGTTGAGTTCATTGAAATTTGAGTAATCATTATTGTTTATCGAAGTCATAGAGACACATAGATGAATATCTAATTAATAACCAATAATGAATGTTCAAATTCAAGCTATGTTTTCTATGTCTTCGATTATTATTAAACTCTGTGTTTCTATGTGTTATTGCTATGTGGAACTATGTGATTTAAAATAAGATGTTAATTTATTCCATCTACTTATTAAAACTCTGACAAACAATAAACCGGTCGAACTGTATAATCCGACCGGCTATTCAATTAAGATTATAAATTAAACCAGTCTCTTTACCCTGGATAAAAGAGCTTCCGGTAACAAAGGCATGGCGCCATGTTGGGTGCAAACAAATGCAGAAACATCGACAGCCAGTTGATGGGCATCCGATATACTTTGCCCGTGCAATAACGATGCTACAAAAGCAGCTGTAAACGAATCGCCTGCTCCTACCGTGTCGGCGACTTCAACCAAAGGTGTCGGCCTGAATGATGTTTCATTCTGGGTAACGACATAACTTCCTTCCGTACCTTTGGTGAGAACAACGATTTCAAGATCGCAGCTATGAAGCAATTGGTTGCATATTTCCAGTTCAGACTTGGATTCCCAACCGAATAACTGACCAACAATAATAATTTCGTCGTCGTTTATCTTCAGGACATTACAACGGGACAGGGCGTGTTCAATCAGTTCAAGGGTATAAAAGTGCTGGCGGAGGTTGATGTCAAATATCTTGAGTGCAGTCTCAGGGACGCAATCTAAAAAACGGTTGATTGTTGTCCGGGATGCTGTGTTGCGTTGAGCCAATGATCCGAAGCAGACAGTCTCAGTCCTGCGCGCCAGTGCTTCCATTTCAGCAGTAAACGGGATATTGTCCCAGGCTACGTTTTCACAAATTTCATATTGCGGTATCCCGTTTCCGTTTAAAGTTACCTGAACAGTACCGGTGGCATACGGCGTCTTTTCAATCAGGTATTTCAAATCCTTGCTACTGAGGTTTTCGATTATTTCATTTCCTAACGGGTCATTCCCAATGGCACTGACGGCATAACCTTCGTATCCAAACTGCGAAACATGATAGGCAAAGTTAGCGGGTGCTCCACCCAGTACTTTACCATTCGGGAACACATCCCACAATATCTCGCCTAATCCTACTATAACGTTTCGACCCCCAACCCCTAAAGGGGAGTTGATGTTAGTTTCGTCTTGTGTATTTTTCATATCATTTGTTTTAAATAATCAGTTGTAATCTTTCTTCCTTCCTTCTTTCTTAGGTGTCGGGGGCTTTATTTCAATCCCAGTTCTCTTTCTATCTGTTCCAGTGATTTACCTTTGGTTTCTGGGATCCATATTTTTACAAATATAAATGCAATAATACTGAATCCGCCAAAAATAGCAAACAAATACTGCAACCCGAATGCTCCATGAATAATCGGTGCAAAATAAACAGTCAGGAATGTACACAACCAGCTCACTGCTGTTGAAAATGACATGGCAACCCCTTTAATCCTGTTTGGATATATTTCAGAAATAATCACCCACATCACCGGTGCAAACGAAGCGGCGAAGAATGAAATATAAAGCAGCAAAGCTACCATGACACCTATACCGTTCTGGACAGGTTTAGAAAATTCAAGACTCAGATAGGCCAATGATATGATCATTCCTACTGCACCCCACAACAATAATGTTTTGCGGCCTTTCTTATCCACCAGCCACAAGGCGACAATAGTCATCAGGAAGTTGACAAACCCGACAATCATGGCCTGCATCATCGAGTCCAGTTTCGCAGAACCTGCAGCCTGGAATATATCCGGTGCAAACATGATGACAGCATTGATTCCGGTTATTTGTTGCAAGGCTGCAATGATGGTTCCGATTAATACCAGCTTCCCGGTTTTACCTTTAAACAGTTCGCCAAATGAAACTTTATCCTTGTTCTTTTCTGCTGAAATAGTGTGTTCCATTTCAGGTAATTCCTGATCAACCAACGCTTGTCCACCAATGCTATTCAACACTTTTATTGATTCTTCTTTTTTGCCATGAGCCAGTAACCATCGTGGACTTTCAGGAAATTTAGTAATCAGGAAAATGAAATAAATCACCCCGAACACTGCAGGAACAACCAACATATACCGCCAGCTGTTATCACCCAGACCCAGCAGTAAATAATCGAAAATATAGGCTAATACAATCCCGATAGTAATGGCAAACTGATTGAACGATACCAACCGGCCACGTTGTTTAGCAGGTGCAATCTCTGAAATATACATGGGTCCCACCACCGAAGTGGCTCCCACAGCCAACCCTGACAATACCCTGAATAGTGTTAGCATAGTGGCAGAACCGGAAAGTGCACATCCTAAAGCGGAAACTACATAAAGTACGGCGGTGGTGAGCATTACCTTTTTACGGCCGTATTTCTCGGTGAAATTACCTGTAAACAGAGCCCCAATAAGGCACCCAATAGTCAGTAATGAAGCAACAGTACCCAAGCCACTGTTTGTAAGCGAAAAATGGCCTTTAATCATGTCATTGGCACCAGATATTCCTGCCATATTCAACCCGAAAAGCAATCCGCCATTTACGGCTACAAACGTAATCCAGTAAATATATTTGTTATTAGTCATAAAATAGATTTATTTAATATTATAGATAGTGATATTTTCTGCATTCAACTTTCCTTCGCTCGTAAAGAAGGTCATATTGTTCATTATTTCTGTTGGGAAAAAGATGGAAGACATCGCAATTTCCCCATTGTCGATAAAGATTTCTGCGGAAGCCTTGTCGACCAATAAACGGATATTGTAACTGCCTTTTGTAACGATTGGTGCACTGGTTCCTGATTTGAATTTGTCATTAAAATTAATTTTACCGCTCTTATCCCTGTCGATGGATAGTTTATTCGTTTTTAAATCAAAGGTAAATTTCAGGAGTTCTCCTTTTGTATTTGTAAGTTCAAAGCCAAAAGTTGAAGAATGCATAGGTTTTAGTGTCATTTCAACTTCATAAGTACCTTTGTTTTTAGGCAGAAGCCCTGTTAGTGTTGCTTCTTTTTCAACCACCTGTTTTGGGTACGTTTTGCTTGCACCCCGGATAGTATTCATTTCTTTTGCAGGAAAGCTCTTAACTATCATATGGCCTCCGCTCATTCCCAACGACAATTCCCGGGGTGTTGTATTGGCACTTCTGAAATTAAGTGTCGGTACCGTAGTGGCATAATCCCAGTTGCTCATCCAACCTAAGAATAACCTCCGGCCATCCGATTTAGGGATATTACTCCAGGTAACGCCCGCATAATTATCACGTCCATAATCTACCCACAGTGGATATGGAAGAGGATCGGCTGTAAATTTAGTTCCGTCGAATGATCCAATAAAGTATTGAGTGGCTGAACCACCATTAGGTCCTCCCGGATTAATACTTACAAGTAACACCCATTTTGTTTTTCCCTGATACGTCAGTGGAAATAAGTCGGGGCATTCCCAAACTCCGGCATGTGAACCTATACCCTGTCCAAACTCACTTAATTTAGTCCACTTTTTCAAATCCCTGGAACCGAAGAAAGTGATTGTTTGTTTTGTTGCCAATGTCATGATCCATTGGTTGGATACTTCATTCCACGAAACTTTGGGATCGCGGAAATCGGTAATGCCGGGATTTGGTAATACCGGATTGCCTGAATACTTGGTAAATGTCCGGCCCTTATCCGTGCTATAGGCAATTGATTGTCGTTGGGTTTTACCGTTGCTGGTAAATATGGCAACAATTGCATTCTTTCCAAATCCGGCCGTATTATTGATATCAACAACTGCACTTCCCGAGAATATAGTTCCAAGGCTATCCGGGGCAATGGCAGTTGGCAGATAGGTCCACGATACCATATCAGTGCTTACGGCATGACCCCAGTGCATGTTTCCCCACATGGAACCATAAGGATTGTATTGGTAAAAGAGATGATACTCACCATCGAGATATACCATGCCGTTCGGATCATTCATCCAACCATGTTCCGGACTAAAATGAAATTGAGGTCGATAAGTCTCGTTATATGGAAAGTCAAAACGATCGGAGTATTTGATTTCTTTTACACCTAATATTGATTCCTTTAGGGTAAGGAATGAAAGTGTCAGTTTCTGGCCTTTATATTTCTTCACATCAATAGGCACCCAATAATCAATCTTATTCTGTGCCAGATGCACATCATAAGCCGGTTGGTTGTTCTGATCGGGAGTACCAACTTTAATTTTTATTTCAGGAGCTGTTTCTTCAACCGGGAGCAAAATGTATGAAGAATCCACCTGGTAATCGATGGTTAGATTTTCGCCTGACGATTTTTTCTGGGAATTGCAACCCAGGCTAATTGCTAAAAGAGCAACTAAAATTGATAAGATTGTTTTTTTCATGTATTACTGTATTGAGGTTACTCATTCACGTTGCAAAAATAAAATCAAATAGGATATTCTGCTGTAAAAATTGTTTCATCATCGTGTATTTTTGATACAAATACAGAATATCTTCATTAGGATATTACTTTATTGTCTCCAACCCTTGATTACACATTCAATTACTTCCAAATTGAGTTTAATTTCCATGCTTTAAAATTCATTGTTGTGCCATCATTTTCAGCAAATGTTTCAATTCCAGTCTGAGTTTCTCCGGGGAAAGTGAGCAATGTAAAAACTTCTTTCCCATCGTTAGCAAAAAGTTCAATGCTTGATTTATCAACATAGAAATGCAGCCGAATTTTTTTATTTACCGGAGTCACTTTTGCAGAAGTTGTTCTTGCAAATTTTTCAATCGGTACGTTAGAACAGTTTGTACGGTCTATGGTCAACATTTCAGTGTGGGTATCATAACTGAATGAAACCTTACGTCCATTGCCAACACAAAGATTAAAACCAAAAACGTTTGGTATTTTGGTAGAAAATGTTGCATCCATTTCATATATATTTTCTTTTGGGGCAAACTCAGAAAGGATTGAAGTTCCTTTTACCAGCTTTGAAACATACGAAACCGTTGAAGTGCGAAGCTGTTTCAAGTTAGCAATTGGCTTTTGAATCAGGCGGATTCCTTCAGCAAATGTTTTTAGCTCATAATCGCGGGGAATTGACCAAAACCCTTTACCCCAGGAAGTTGGAACAAGCTGTGCATAATCCCAAGTGGCAATCCAACCGATTGAAGTGGTTGATTTTAAAGTGTTGTCATAATCCCTGAAAGTACGTGAAGCATAAAAATCCAATCCTTGATCAATAAGCAAAGCTGATTCAGGTTGATCTTTATCTATCTTAAAAGTAGTTCCATCAAAATTACCAACAAAATACTGTTCATGAGCCCAGTCGTATGAAACAACCAATACCCATTTTTTATTTTGGGAATTCCCATCAACAGGGATTTGAAATAAGTCCGGACATTCCCAGGCTTTCTCGTGTGCTCCTGCAGGTCCAAAATCACTTAACCAGGTCCAGGTTTTTAAATCTGTTGAAGTATAAAACTTGATCTTCTTTTCAAGGGCCTTTGCTACCACCATGATCCATTTAGAATCTGGCTCATACCAAAAGACAGTGGGATCACGAAACTCTGTACTCCCAATGTCGAGAATCGGATTACCTTTATAATAATTAAAAGTCAGACCATCGTTACTATAAGAAATACCTTGTGACTGGTTTTTAGATTCTTTATTGAAAATAGTGTAAGCAGCAACCAAAGCGTCTTTCCCAAATGAAGACGTATTACTTTTATCAACTAAAACTGAGCCCGTAAAATAAGCAATTGAACCATCATCGCCAGTCATTACTTTAGGAGATACTTCTTTATAATGTACTAAATCAGTGGATATTGCTTTCCCCCACCAGAACATTTGGTATTTGTTTTGAAAATATATTAAACCACTTGGATCACCAATCCATCCACTTTTAGGACTAAAATGGAATTGTGGACGATAGGGCTCATTGTAGGCTTCTTGGGCACTACAAGTACTAAGTACTCCGAAAAGAGTTATGATACAAGTAAATAATTTTAATTTTATATTTTTCATATTGAGTGAAATTATGTTATGTTATTACGAATCATATTTAAAAATCTGTCTTGACTATTGCAGGCTTAAGTATCCATGCATCAGCCTTTGCATTTATATTTGCTCCTTCTGTAAAAATTTCAACTTGATTGCTGGTCTCTTTCAGCGGAAATATGCGGGTTGTAAAGGCGTCTTCGTTATTGACAAAAACCTCTACCACTGAACCGTCAATAAACAGATGGAAATCAACCGGTTTTGATAAATTCAGATCATATTTATCTCTTTTTATTCTTAACGGTATATGTTCTTTTAAGCTGGAATGAGTTTGATCGACTACCATTTCCCCTGTTTCAGCATCGAAATAGATCTTTGTAAATTCTGAATGATCAGGATTCTCACTGACCAAAAAACCAAATTTCTTTGAACTTTGGGGCTTAATGGTAGCTTCAATCTCGATTTGTTGATGTCCGGTACTAATCAGCAATGGCTTATTGCTTACTACTTGCTGATTTTGAAATGATTTTTTTTCTTCCCTCAGTTCTTTTAGTGCTGGATGAGGCGATTGAAGTATCTTCCCATCCTTTAGTGTCCAGACCCTTGGAATGCTGTACAAGTGTGTCCAACCAAGTTTTGAGGTAGCTTCACCACCAAATTCATCAGGTATAATTGCAATGGTGGTAAGAAGTCCGTCTTTGTCAAAAGCAACCGAAGGAGAAAGCAACCTGTTAATCACTTCCAGGTTTTTTGGGATGGGATTATCAGGAACAAACTTTTCATTGACAAAGTCGCCTACCCAATATAAGGCACGGGCTGGGACCCCTTTGTTTGGAACTTTGTTGACGAGCAAAACATATTTCTGTCCGATTTTTTGAAATACAGGCATTTCCCAAAACACCCCCGAATTATCAACTGCCGGATTACCTTCGAATAGAAGATGTTGGAAGTCCCATTTTTTTAGGTTGAGAGAGGAGTAAAGAAGCAATGCACCATTTTGTTTTCCTTCTTTTTCAAGACCAAACCCAATACACATGTACCATTTATCACCCACTTTCCACAAATATGGATCATGCATGTCGGTTCTTGTATAGCCTTCAGGTTGTCCCAGGATGACTGGATTACCTTTAAATTTCACCCATTCCAAGAGATCAGAATCTTTAGGCAATGCCATTCCTATTCCAAATTTAGCTCCTCCTGCCGAATAAAATGCAGCAGGAATTCCCTTATCATTTAATACAACATGTCCCGACCATATTCCATTTTCATCAAATCCCGGTTCAGGACTTAAAACAGGTTTATGTTCTGTCCAATGTATAAGATCCGGACTGCTGAAATGACCCCAGTTAATCTGGCGGAGCATTAAATTGGAAGCATTTTTCTGATTAAAAATGTGATAGTTGTTTTTATAATATATTAATCCGTGGGTTTCGTTAGTCCAGTTTGCATCAGGCAACAGATGATATTTAGGTCTGCTGAAATCGCCACTAAATCTAGTTTCAGGAATAGCCAATACCGGTACTTTCATGGATAATGCAGATACTTCTGGTTGCAAATCAGATTCTTTAATTGGTTTGTTCCAAAGCTTTATTTCGTCAACAATTCCGTTTATTTGAGTCAAATCATACATCCACTCTCTTTTATCTCTAACATCTTTTGCTATAATCAATTCGCTAATTTCTATTGGTGTAATAGCAACAGGATTATTGACTATTATTTTTTTTCCATTCAACCAAAAATTGATCTCCTTTTTAGTTATTGAAACAGCCAGATTAATCCATTCGAATCTTACTACATGCTGATTGGTTGAAAAATAAGAAAATTTATTTTTAACGCCTGATCCGATCAATAATTGCCCGAACTTGTCAACACATATCGCGATAGAAGTATTTGCAATGCTGTCTTTTATGGAAAAAAAAGCGGCAGTATCAGTTGGAACAGACTCAAGTGCAAACCACCCTGATACGCCGGATAGTTTTTTGAGTTTCTCATTTTTACAATTCAACCAGGTTGAATAACCATCGGTTCGTAGACCATTGCCAAAAATCCCTTGGCTTAATTCCGGTTGCGTTCTCACAGTGTGTAAATTGAATACTAATTCACCGCTATTCGATTTCAAAACTTCTTTGCCATCAAAGCTAAATACTTGCTGTGATTTCAAAAAAAAGGAATTGAATAATAATACTGAAAGAAATAAAAAGATAATAAGAGTTTTAATGTTTTGATTCATAATATTTGCGATTCATTTAAGATTAAATACTTATTTTTTAAAGAAAGAATAATCCACTAAGCTACATTAAAATTTTCTTTGAGAAAAACACATTGTCCCCCTTTATTTTAACTATATAAATTTGATTCTTGGTCAGTTCAATTTTTCCGGAGTTTATGTCATAACGTTGAGATATAATTTTTTGTCCCTGAAGATTATAAACAGTAATATCCGAATGATAAGGAACATTTTCATAAATCAAATTATCTCCATTTGAGTATACTTTAATATTATTTTCAATTGTAGGTGAAGACACACCTGTACTATTTAGTGCTGAATTCAGTTTCCATGCCTGAATAGAAGATGCAGTGGTAGTTCCTCCGTCCGAAAATGCTTCTACATCTTCGGCGCTTGAGTCGGTTGGGAATACGCGTATTGAAAATGCAAATTGATTGTTTATAAAAATGTCCATGATAGAATGGTCAATGAAAATATGAATTCTCATAGTTTCGCCCAAAGCAGGCTTTTGAGGGAGGACCGATTCGTACAATCCATTAAAACTGCCGGCATCGTTGGATAAACGAGTCACATTTTGAGCATCTATT
This sequence comes from Paludibacter sp., assembly GCA_028710415.1. GTDB lineage: Bacteria > Bacteroidota > Bacteroidia > Bacteroidales > Paludibacteraceae > Paludibacter. The sequence goes on from JAQTUE010000027.1 coordinate 39,938, forward strand.
GTGAATTTGTTGGTTGAAGGCGTATAGTGAACGGATATAAAGTTGGTGTCTTTTTTCCGCACATGAAATCCAAATCGGACCGCCGCAGAGACAATAAAGTTGCCATCTATCTCAAGTGCCTTGCCGCTTACCGGGGCCAGTGATATGGACCCAGAAACATCCAGATTGGTACTGCTGAACGCCGATGAACCATCACGCATATTTTGTGTCCCGGAATATGGTTGCTGAATCAGGTTATTGTTTGCATCCAATGTCCATTCCCGGGGCAAACTGTACAAATGTGCCCATCCCAATTGCAGGTTATAATTTGATGGAAGTTTATCCGGAACAATGCCAATTGCAATTGTTTTTCCGTCTTTTTGCATAATGGAAGGTGAGAGTAATCCATAGCCATTACTACCCATAATTCCCAGTTCTACTTCTTTAGGCGTTGCAGAAAAAGGATTAAATGTCCCATCAGAATTGATAGTCCCAACCCAATACAACGTCTCCACACCCTGGTTACCACCCAACGTTGTGACCAGGAACAACCATTTCCCATCGGGCATAGGCACAATGACAGGCATTTCCCAAAAGAAGCCATAACCTGTATTGATTGCCTGATAGAAAATTCGCCCATCATTACTCCAGGTTTTTGTCACCTGATCAAATTTATGTAGGGTTGCCGCACCCAATCCATTCCTGGAAGTTCCTGCAATAAGATAGAAATCACCATTAGACTTGAATACATATGGATCACGAAAATCATCGCTCAACCCTGCAGGACGATTTGGAATAATCGGATTACGGATATCTTTATTCCAATTAATTAAATCATCAGCTACCGGCTCTGCCTGATTGATACTTGCCTTGGCATAATCGACACCTGTATAAAAAATATTAGGTTTTCCACCGGTCAGAACCTCGTCAGTAAATACACACCCCGACCAGTTACCTTTCATATCATAACTATTGGTGTTGGATAATGCGATTTTTTCTTCTTTCCAATTCAACAGGTCATCGCTTGTAATGTGCCCCCAATGTAACTTTCCCCAATAAGGGCCATTGGCATTTTTCTGAAAGAAAATATGGTATTTGCTATTGAAATAAACAAGTCCATGAGGCTCGTTAGTCCAATTGGTAGCCGGCAAACCATGAAATTCAGGCCGTTGAAAATCATTTTGATGACGGGATTTTGGAATTGATAAATCTGCAGCATTTTGTGGTAATGAATATACAAGTTCGGATCTGGTCAACACCCTTGAAAAGATGCTGATATCGTCAATCAATCCATTGATCGTATTTGTCCTGAAAATATCGGCGTATGTATTAGCAAATGATTTCCCTATTATGAACGAATTACCGCCGCTATTAATAACACCTTTTCCAAAGAAATAGGAACTACTGATTAATTGGCCGTTCCTATATAAATTCACTTCTTTAGAAGCACTGTTAACTGTGGCAACCAACTGTTCCCATTCATAAACAGGAAGAATCTCATTAAAATTGGAACACGTTATTTTCGTACCATCAACATAAACTTCAAAAGCATAATTACCTGTTGCATTTAGTGTAAAAGCAAAACCAGTTTTAAGATTGTCATCCATATTTCCGGCAATATATGTTTCTGTTGTTACATTATTGTTTGGATCCATCATTGGATTTGTTTCGAGAGCACACCATAAAGAAACCGTCAATGCACTTTGGCTAAGCACAGTGGCATTGATCTGGGCATTGCAAAATGTGGAATATCCATCCAGCCGAAGGGCATTACCTACAGCTCCAGGAACATTTTCAGGTTTGTTGAAATTATTCTGGACTAAAAAGGAATTCCCCGAAACAGTTTCAGTAATCACATTACCCGTAACTTCCATTGGGAAAAAGGCTACAAGGGTTTGATCAACAGAATTATTCAGGTTTTTGGCATTCAACTGGATATTTCCGATAAATAATCCTACGAATAAGGTTATTAATTTAAGGTTGGTCTTCATAATGTTTACTATATAAAATTGAATCTATTACCGTTGAATACTTTGGGTCAGTCCTTTTAAACTGAAATTACTGATTAGTGCTAAAGTGCCGCTTCCCTTCAATTTTAGAAAATCATACTTGTATTTTGGGAAAAACAAGGATGTCATCACATAGTCGCCTTTATTCCAGAACAGTTCAACCGAAGTTTTATCAATAATCATACGAATATCAACTTTCTGATCGGCATTTAATATAAAACCTGAACATACGATTGGTTGTTTGAATCCTGAATTAAAACCAACCAAACCCGACTGACTTCGATCAATAGTTACAGTTCCATTTTTCTTATCAAAAACTATCTTTAGTCGTTCAGCAGAATCTCCAATTGTAAACTGGAGACTATCTGATTGGGAGAAATCAGCTACTAAGTTTATGTCATAACATCCGGATTTTATTATACCGTTGCCTGTAAGTTCAATGCTGTTTTTAGGCTGTTGAATAGTTGTATCACTCTTACTGTAGTATTTTCTCAATTCATCTGTCGGATTAAACCTCAGGTTATAACCCTGGCTGTTTTGAACCATTGAAATCACTTTGGGAACAGTCATGGTACTGCGCCATGTAGTTGTTGGAACTTGTTGGGCATAATTCCAATTGCTCATCCAGCCTATCATGATTCGCCTCCCGTCGGATACCGGAATATTGTTATAGGTTACTCCGGCATAATTATCTGTACCATAATCAACCCACGAAGTAATGTTTTGATCAGCAGTAAATTTATTCCCATCAAAGTTGCCAATAAAGTATTGGGTAGCTGAACCTCCATTTGGCCCTCCGGGATTTATGCTTACTAAAAGTACCCATTTTTTCAGGTTTGTTCCTTCAACCGGCAATTGGAATAAATCTGGGCATTCCCATACTCCTCCGTGTGCTCCATAATTCAGGCCAAAATCACTTTCAAACGTCCAGTTCTTAAGATCAGTTGATGAATAGAAACCAATCACATTCCCTTTAGCTAATGCCATCACCCATTTGTTTTGTGTGGCATACCAGGAAACCTTGGGATCCCTGAAATCATTGATCCCTGGATTTGGTAAAACAGGGTTATTATCATATTTCGACCAGTTTCGTCCTTTGTCTGTACTATAGGCAATACTTTGGGCCTGTTTTGTTCCTGCACTTGTAAATACTGCTATAATCGGGGATTCATTTCCGGCTTTAAAACCACTTGAATTCATTGAATCAACAACAGCACTTCCTGAAAAAGCAGCTCCATTATCATCAGGATACAAGGCTATGGGTAGGTCTTTCCAGTTAAACAGATCAGTACTTACTGTATGTCCCCAATTCATAGGACCCCATGTATTCCCATTTGGATTATACTGATAAAACAGATGATATTCACCGGCATAATACACTAACCCGTTAGGATCGTTCATCCAATGGGCTGGTGGAGTAAAATGGCATATAGGCCTGCAATCCGATTCATTCATTGAAACCAATGTTGAGATAGGCTTTTGAATGACAGGCTCATCTATTTTACAAGAATATAAAATACAAATAGTAAAAATACAAAATATAAGAATTGATTTGGTCATTATTTGTATCTTAAATAATTTATGGAAAAATTCTTCCGGGGAATTTCCCCGGAAGAATAAAAAACCTAACCTAGAAAAGAAAACTAACTATTTTGTTTTAAGATAATCAATCGCATTTTTATACAGCAAATTAATGTTCGACTGATATGGATTAGTTCCATCATTTACCTTCCACTCAATTCCACCAATTCCAATAGAAATGGATGATCCCTGGAAGGCATCTTTTGGTGTTAATTCAAAAATACCTGTCATAAAATAATCACCTATTCCGTCCCACATGCCAAGCCATACAGCATTATTCTGCGTAGTGAAATTCGTGTAGGCTTGTTCATCTCCATTATTCAAATTATAAATCGAAGGAACTATTATAATACAATTATGATTTTCCTTCCAACCGTTACCAATAACCGGGAATGTAATCCTGCCATCACCTTGTGTAGTCATTGGAATCCCTTTATAGATTGGGTGTCCGCTTTGATCATGTTTCTTGGCAATATTTACTCCAATCCCCCACACATCAGGATTTGGTCCGCCTGCACCTTTATCAATACTCAAATGAATATCATTAGGCATTCTTCCTAAATTCCATAAATACTGGATAGCATAAGTGCTTAATAAAAGATTGCCTCCATTTTTATGATAGGTTGTCAATGCTGCAACAACAGCTGGATCTACAGAGATAGCAGGCAGATCGGAAGTTCCATTATCGATGTCATAATTCCACCAGAGCACCCTGTATTTACTCAAATCATATCCGTTTTTAATCATATTGAATGAAACATACCTGGCTTTCGGGTATGTACTAAAGAACCATTTAGCTCCGGCAACAGCATCATCATCTGCTGCAGTAACCATGGTTAGTGAATCAACAGCATCCCCAATATAGGCCAGATAGGTAGCACCAACTTTTAAATCGAGATACGTGTTTTGCGACACCTGATTACGGCTGTTGGTTGAATAAATCTGGAAATGATAATTTCCAAGAGCTGCATTTGAAATCTGGTAGCTGGTAGCAGTAGGACTGATATTAATGGTTTGCCCGGAATACTTAAGCACAATCCCGGTTATAGCCGAGTCAGGAGCACTCCAATTAAACACCACATTGTTATCAACTTGTGTCACTGTAATACTCTTAAGCGGTGATGCACCTGCACGTGTAATTTTCACAGTTTGTCCCAATGATGTATTCCCTTTTGTGTCAGTCACTTTTACAGTAAACATAAGTGGCTTATTAACTTCAACGACACCATAAGTATACGAAGTGGCATTCATTTTAAGTGCAATTGGTGCTCCTGTAGCGTTTGGAATAATCAGTACACCCAATGAATCTTTTCCGGCAGGCAAGGTCCAGGTCAACTTGATGCTATCACCGTTCAATACATATTGAAGGTTGCTCACCGTCGCTAAATTCGGGTTTACAAGTGTAACTTCCTTATCCAGGCAACTTACAATCATACAGGGCAGGATAAGTAACAAGAAATATTTTTTTATATGCTTTTTCATATTTGCTATTTTTAATAATTAACAATTATCAATATCCTGGATTTTGTGAATAAAGTCCGGCTGAATAATTAATTTGATTTTGTGGTATTGGGAAATATTCATCCTTACCTTTCATAAACTGTGCATTTTTCAGGAATGCCCGAATTGATTTTTCCTGTACAAAGTATTCATTATTCAATACCTGGTCAGCAACACCCCAACGAACTAAGTCAAAGAATCGTTCACCTTCCATAGCTAACTCCAGTTTACGTTCGAAACGTAATGCTTTACGTGCAAATGCCTGGTTCCAGGTACAGTTCACTCCATCCTGATAGGTACTGATTTTATAATTTGCAGCATAATCCGTTGGGCTCGTATTATTCCAGGCCAGGACGTATTTACTATTTTTGGCGCGGTTTCTAATAGCATTAATCATAGGCAATGCTTCTGTTTGACGTCCAAGTTCAATTAAAGCCTCGGCTTTCCACAATAAAATATCAGCATATCTGATTATTTGATAGTTAAGTGATGATCCACCCCATGGCCATCCTTTTACCAGGTAAGGCGAGTTAGTCGACACTAAAAACTTCTTGGTTGAATACGTTCCATAAGTAGCAGGTTCTCTGGCCCAATTAATGTCATAAGGTGCAGAATAATCTTTCCATCTTACGCCGATACGTCCAACTGTAAAGTCTAAACGTGGATCTACATTTGCTGCAAGTCCATCTGCAACAGTCATCAGATTTGTACTATTATAAGTATCCAGTTGTGGAACCCCGTTCGCGTCAGTTTTATACGAATTAACCAGATTCTGGCTTGGCTGAAAGAAACCGTCTCCGCTATAAGCCGGACCTTTAGGCACATTCAACAAATTACTCCAGTTAATACGGCCATTGGTTGTACCATCATTAATTGAATATTCTATGCAAAAAACAGATTCCGGACCATGTTCATGTTCTACTTCAGCTAATTGCTGGAAATCCGGTAGCAAACCATAACCACCTAAGGAAACTGAATCGCACAATGTAACAACCTTATTTAAGAGAGTTGAATTAACTGTACCTGTAAACGCATTCTTCGCATCCTGAGGATAAGCTCTGTACAAAATTGCTTTAGCTTCATAGGCAAGTGCGGCATATTTTGTAACACGTCCTTTTTCAGGTTGGGTTTCAGGTAATAATTTGGCAGCAGCTGAAAATTCATTCGCAATCTTTTCCAATATCTGATCGCGGGTAAATTCGGTATTCGATATTTTCACATAATCGGCGATAGCTACATTTTCATCAAAATAGGGTATCTTGTTGAATAAACGGCTTAATTCAAAATAGTAATGTGCACGCAGAAATCTCATTTCTCCCAATCGTACGCCTTTCAACGGGACATCAGCAACTGTAACAGCATTTAGTCGGCTAATCGCACTATTACAACGTTGAACACTACTGTACATTCTAAACCATTTTCTGTCTAACAATCCGTTATTTGCATAAAGACCGGTGAATGTTTCCATGGCATTGAATTCCCAGAGATCTCCAATACCTCCACCTCCTTTATAAGCATCTTCAGAACGCACTTCCCCATAAATCCAATTGTTGGTAGGGGATAAGAATGCCTGGGCATCACCTTCAGGACCAGCCAATGCAGAATAGGCTGCTGTACAAAGAGCTTCAATACCATCAGGTGTAGTTAAAACTACATCACTTAGCTTTCCTTTTGGCACAGTAGTCAAAAAATCATTACTACAGGCTGTTGCAACCATTATGATGCCTGTCAGAATTATATATTTAAATTTCATAACTTTATTTTTTTATTGCGTTAATACTTAAAAACCTAAGTTCAGACCAAAAGTAAATGTACGTGGTAATGGGTATGGATAACCCAATCCTTCGGGATCAGCACCTGTATATTTAGTAATTGTCAACAAGTCTTGACCCTGTACGTAGAACCGCAAACTCCTTATTTTTAGCTTTTCTGTAATTGATTTTGGAACGGTATATCCCACAGCAATATTCTTGATCTTAAGGTAAGAACCATCTTCAATATAATATTCTGACAAACGATCCTCATTGTTTAAGTTAACTGCGGTTAAAGCTGGAATTGATGAAGTTGAATTTTGTGGTGTCCACGCATTCAATAAATTGGTTGAATGGTTCCCTGTCCAAAGTTGGAAGAAATCAGTGTAAAATTTCGAGTTATTATATGCATTTCGTACCACTCCAATCGCTAAAACAGATAAATCGAATGATTTATATGAAATTCCTAAATTGACACTTCCGGAAAATTTAGGTTGATCTGATCCTAACCAGGTTTGGTCCTTTTGATCAATTACACCATCCCCGTTTACATCCACATAACGAATACGACCTAACCCTTTACCAGGCTGTACCGGACTGTTTGCAACTTCATCGGCTGTTGTAAAAAGACCATTGGTTTTATATCCAAACCACGATCCGATTGGTTGGCCAACAATGGACTTATCAATTCCATTACCACCTCCATAAGTATAATAGATATCCGATGGCAAGAATGTTACTTCGTTTTTATTGACAGAAGCAGCAACTGTAATGTCATATTTGAAATCCTTGTTAAATTGATCACGCCATGATGCTATTGCTTCAAAACCGTTGTTTGTCATAGAAGCTCCATTATAGGACATATCACCACCTTCTCCAATGAGTGCGATATAAGGTCTTTCAATTAACATGTCTTTTGTATCTTTCATGTAATAATCCATGGTCAATGACAACCTGTTATTAAACATGGCTACATCCAACCCGATATTCTTTTGGTTTGTCGTTTCCCATTTGATATTCGGATTCCCTGTTCTGAGTTTATAAATACCAGTGGCAATAGTACCGGAGTTAGCTCCGGTCATATCATATCCGGCCAAAATTCCATTAATGGCGTATTTAGTGTAGGTTGCTTCATTATTTGCATTGTCATTCCCATTTTCCCCCCAGCTTAGTCTTAATTTCATATCTGAAATTTGAGTAACATCTTTCATAAAACTCTCCTGGCTAATTCTCCAACCGGCAGAAACAGCAGGGAAGATGGCTGAATTATTATTTGATCCAAACTTTGAACTGGCATCACGTCTCATTGTACCTGAAAGTAAGTAACGATCCAGATAGGAGTAATTCAACTTTCCAAACAAGGAAGTAATAGCATAACGATCGGCATTACCTGAGTTGGTTTGTTTTCCACCTCCTGCATCCAAATAACGATAGTCCAGGTTTTGAATCAGAAAATCTTCGCGGGTACCGCTTAAGGATTCATTGATTAACTCTTTTGCTTCCTGACCTAACATAATATTGAATGAATGATTGTTCAATTTTAAATTATAAGCCAATGTATTCGACCAAATCCACTCCCTGCTATAATTGTTTGAAGTTGTCAGGCTGTTTTTATTCACAACACGATCACCTTCCGACCATTTAGGTTGAAATGCCGATAAGAATTCAGTCCTGTAATTCAAACCAAAATTAGACCTGAATACAAGGTTTTTCACAGGTTCAATTTCCAGATAAGCGTTTCCAAATATTCGCCAGCTTTCATCCCTGTTGTTCTTTTGTTGATCCAGCAATCTTACAGGATTTGGTTTATCGCCTAAGCCTTGTGTTGGACCGGCATAACCCCCATTTATATCATACACCGGAATTAACGGATGTTGTGCAATTGTAAGCTCTTCAATACCTCCCGGTTTGAGTATTTGGTTCCAATTGCTGATGGTAACATTTTCTCCAATTCGTACGCGATTATCCAAAAAACTATAGTTTGAATTAAAGCGCGTATTGAAACGTTTAAAATTGGTGTATTTAATCAATCCATCCTGATTAAAATAATTGAGGGAGAAAGTAGATGAACCATTTTCAGCACCTTTTGAAACTGTCAGGTTATAATTTTGTTGCAATGAAGTCTGGTATACCTGTTTTGCCCAATCTGTATCACCCGAACGAATTGTATGTTGTAGATTTATAAATTCAGGGATAACCGGAGTCGGGCCACTGCCGTACTGGTCATGACTTGGGACTTGTCCATCATTTTTATATGCCGACCAATAAGTATCTCCCCATTGTTGGGCATTGAGCATCTTAATATTCGAATGATAGAATTGTGCAGTAAACTGTGCATCCAAATCGACTTTGATCTTACCTTTATCCGCCTTTTTAGTTGTAATAATAATGACACCATTGGCAGCCTGAACTCCATAAATAGAAGCCGATGCAGCATCCTTTAATACTTGAATAGACTCTATGTCATTCGCATTCAATAAGGTAGACAGGTTTTCCCTGGTTTGTACTCCATCAATAACTAAAAGAGGTGAAATATTTCCATTTGATGTTATACCACGTATTGTTGCGTTTGTTCCAACACCTCCGGGAGTTCCATCAGTCGTAATATTTACTCCGGGTAAACGACCTTCAAGCGCTGACATAGCATTTCCTGTAGGAATACTGGAAATATCTTTCATTTTCACTACTGAAACAGCTCCTGTGATATCAGCTTTTCTTTCTGTAGAATAACCGGTGACTATCACTTCGTCCATGATCCGTGAGTCTGGGGATAGAACTACATTCAGAACCTGTGACGAGCCTGGTTTTAGTTCTTCTTTTTTCATTCCAATCATCGAAAACACCAATATGGCATCATTATTCGGAACCGAAATGGAGTACTTTCCATTGATATCTGTTACTGTTCCTGTTGAGGAACCCTTGACCATGATGGTCACTCCAATTAAACTTTCCCCATTTTCAGAGGTGGTGACTACACCGGTTATCGTTTTAGTCTGCGCCATGATGGCAAAACTAAAACCGCAAAATAGAGCCAACAGTTTCAATTTTCTTAAAATGTTGATTTGAAATTTGCTTTTCTCATTCATGATTTTATTAGATTTAATAATTAAATAATTTAACTTGCATTTTAAAGTGTGGCACAACACACAGGATTAAATAAAAACCAAAAGGTTAATTTAAGTCAACGTAGGTAAAACAGGAATAATAAGTTATTGTTCATAATAATTTGATTTAATTGATTAGTGTTTATTAGTTTATTTTGAAAATTTCTTCTATAGATTTTAATACTTAATCGGTATTATCATTCTTTTATCGTTTAGAATTACAGAAATATCACGTTGCAAAAATAGAGTCTATAAATACCAAAACCTGTCAAATTTGTTTCATCATCGTGTATTTTTGATACAAGATTCATTTTTATGTGAATTCATTAAGCGATTATACTACCTGAAAATAAAAAAAAGCAGGGAGTTGTCTATGAATGGACAATTCCCTGCTTTTCATGTATAATCAGAGTATTAAGATCTTTGCACAACATAATGTATATACAAAAATCAATCTAACCATCTTTCTATCATAAATGGAATACTTTTGAACTACTCAGCCAACTAAAAATTTAAAACTTATATGATCCCCGAATATTATTTTAATTCCACACATATTGCCTGATATGCATTCAGTGAAACTGCATGGCCAAACGTTTTTAATTCCGGATAATTATTTATCAGGATATGGCTGCTTAATTTCAGGTCATCAGGAATATTCCAGACAACTGTTTCTTTCGAGAAATTGAGCAGTACCAGGACTCTGTTTGAGCCTGAACCTCTGGTAAAGGCGTATACCTGAGGGTTATCCTTATCCAGCAATTTATAGTCGCCATAAACCAGTATCTTATTGCCTTTACGCACGTGGATCATTTTACGGAAGTAATTCAGGATAGATTGTGGATCATTTTCCTGCAAATGTTCGTTCACGGTGATATAATCCGGATTAATCTTGATCCAGGGCAATGAAGTACTGAATCCTGCATTCGTACCGGCATCCCATTGAAAAGGTGTTCGCCCGTTATCCCGTGCAGTGAGTTGCCAGCCTTTCAGATATACAGAAATATCTTCCCCTTTACTTTTTAAAAGTTTATACCAGTTCAGGGTTTCAATATCCCGGTAATCGGAAATGTTATTGAACCGTATATTGGTCATTCCAAGTTCATCTCCGTAATACACATACGGTGTAGCACGCATCGACAGCAGGAACGTAAATAACATTTTGGCTGATGCTTCTCTATACGCAGGATCATCATTTCCCCACCGGCTAACCATCCTTGGCTGGTCGTGGTTACCCAGGTAAATACTCCCCCACCCTTTTTGAGCAAAGACATCACTCCATTTTGTATATACTTTCTTAAGATCAACGAGACTCCAGCCCTTATCATCCGGAAGTTTATAACCTTTGGGTGATAATCCAAGTCCTACAGCGTCAAAGTGAAAAAACATATCCAGCTCTTTTCTGTCCGCATCTACAAACTTATGCGCATTCGCCAGTGTAACTCCGGCACCTTCACCCAAGGCCATAACATCAGGGTATTTATCAAGCACTTCACGTCGCATTTCTTTTAAATACTCATGTAAATGAGGACCATCTGCATAATACTCTGCCCAGCCCCCGGTATATTTCTTAAGCATATCCGGTGTTATCACAGGGAAACTGGTGTCTTTAGAGATAAAAGGAATTACATCCATGCGAAAACCGTCAACTCCCTTATCAAACCAGAATTTCATGATGGAATAAACTTCCTGACGAACCTTCGGATTTTCCCAGTTCAGATCAGGTTGCTTGCGACTGAAATAGTGGAGATAATAAGCATTCGTAATTGAATCATACCGCCACGCCGAACCTTCTTCGTCAAAATAACTGGGACGAAAAGCAGGTTTCCCTTTCTCTGCAGGCCACCAATGATAATAGTCCCGGTAGGGATTTGTGCGGGATTTACGGGACTCTTTGAACCATTTGTGTTCATCACTACTGTGGTTTACCACCAAGTCCATAATGAGCCGGATTCCTCTTTTGTGCATCTCCGAAAGCATCACATCAAAATCTGCCATTGTACCGAATTCTTTCATGATGTCCCTGTAATCGCTGATATCATACCCATTATCATCGTTCGGGGAGGCATAAATTGGATTTAACCACACTGCATCGATTCCCAGGCTTTTTACATAATCCAGCTTCGAGATAATTCCTTGCAGGTCGCCCACCCCATCCCCGTTGCTATCCTTGAAACTACGGGGATAAATCTGATACACGACGGCTTCTTTCCACCATTTCTTATCTGATTTTGATTCTGTTTGCCGGGCATAATCCGAAACAAAAACAAAACTCAGTGCAAATACGGTGATAATGATTTTTATACCGATTAACGTTTTCATAGGCTCTATTCATGTTTTGAAAAAGAATTACATTTTATTGCAAGTGGTACCTACAGGAGCCTTAAACTCCCGTAGTAAGATTCATGCCTGATTCGATTAATTATAGCCAGGATTTTGTTTCAGATTCTTATTTACATCTAAGGCCGACGTTGGAATGGCAAATACTGCTTTTGTAGCCGGAGTTACCGGTTTTCCCTGCCAGGCATCACCGAACTTTCCAAAACGAACCAGATCCTGACGTCTCAGGCCTTCCCAGTACAATTCATATCCACGTTCTTTCAGGATATCATCCAACGTAACCGAGCTGAGCTGAGGCAACGTTTTACCGGGTGCACTACGTTTGCTCCTCAGGTAATTGATATCACTCAAAGCTCCTGATGCATCCCCGTTTCTCAACTTAGCTTCTGCCCTGATGAGGTAAATATCCGATATTCGCATGATGGGTACATCATTGGGCGAAGAGAACTGGTGGGTTGTTGCAGGGTTTGGGGCAAATTTAATTACCCTGATGCCTGCATTTTCAGGTGAACTCGTTAGGTTCACTTCCGGCACAAAGATTAAAGGTGAACCATCCCGCTGTTTCAATGCAGTCCCATCTAACCCATATTGCTGGCCATAAAGAAAACCCTGATTAAAACCGCATTCTGCTTTTATCCGATCATCATGGAACCGGACATCATTTTGGTTTACTTTATCCCAGGTATCAAAGAATGTAGAAGTGGTACAAGGCCCATTCCAGGTACTGGTAATGTTCCCAAACACCTGGCTGTAATGCAGGGTAAAGTTAACCCACACACTCCCGCTACCCATATCAACCTGATCATCCATGGGAACCCTGAATATAAATTCAGGATGTTCTGCCACAAACTTCTGGAACATGGACCAATAATCATCCGTAACGGCATAGTCAGGACTACTGATTAAATTGTCACATTCGGTTATTGCTTCGGAGTATTTTTTCACCCCGTTCCAGACTTCATAGTTTAGATAAATTTTAGCCAGCAATGCTTCTGCAGCTCCTATTGTCACGTGATCTGAACCTACCTGGGCTTTGGTCTTCAGATTCGGTTTGATGGCTATTAATTCGGTAATGATTTTATCCGCAGCGTCTTTTCTATTCAGCACGGTTGGTGATGAAGAGAAATTCAGGTCTGATGCTTCCCTGAAGGGTACTTGTCCAAACAGGTCGCAGATCAAATACATATAATAGCATTTCAAAAATCTCGCATCGTTGATATACTGGGTTGTCGTTGCAGTTTGCGGGAAATTCCCGATATAATAAATGGCAGTATTGGCACGGGATACCCCCTGGTTTAAGTATTCCCATACATTTTTTAACCGGACATGATCTGCCGTCCAGGTCTGTAGGTGAAGCCTTTGCCAGTCACCGTTATCATACCAGTCGGTCCCACGGGTCGGAACAATTACCTCATCAGTTGTCATTTCCTGCAACCCCCAGTAATCCGACCATTCGATAGTCCGTCTTAAACTGGCATACGGAGGGTTTATCAATGCTTCCACATTGTTTGGATCACTTATCAGGTTGGTTCCTAATTGTTCATCAAGCACTTTTTCATCCAGGTTGGTACACGATACGAAGCCTGCAAATGCCAGGAAAGTGCTATAGCTAATTAATTTATATAGTTTCATTGTAGTTTGATTTTTAGGTTTAAAATTGAAGATTAGCACCAAAGGTAAAAGTCCGTGATTTGGGGAATGATGAATAATCCACCCCCACAGAAGGTACGCCGTTGTTAGAAGCGTCTGAATTGATTTCCGGATCAAAACCTTTATATTTGGTGATCACCAGTAAATTATTGCCTGTAACATAGATTCTGACTTTATTGATCCATTTCACCGGTTTAGTGTTAAAAGTATATCCGAGTGTCAGGTTCGAAAGTCGAAAGAAAGAACCATCTTCAATAAATCTGGAAGAAAATGCGTTTGAATTTCCCGGGTTCTCTGGGGATGTCAAAATATCAGCCCGTACATTGCTCGATTTGTCAAGTGTTCCTTTCACAAACAGAGCATTTGCAGTGTTGTTATAAATCACATTCCCCTGGGTTCCATACCAGAACATACTGAAATCAAAATTTTTATATCTGACGGTCGAAGTCAGGCTGAAAGTCATGCTTGGCAAGGCAGTGCCCAGGTATTCCAATACCGGAATACCGTTGCTGTCTGATTTATAAATACTCATCCCGTTGGAATCAAATCCCTGGAATACCATTCCGTAAAATGATCCGATGGGCTGGTCATTGGCAATACGTTGAACAGTCGTTCCCGATAGTCCCTGACCGGCTGCAGTCCCTGTACGTATTGGGGTAGGCAACCCTTTAACGTTATTCTTCACATTGGAAACATTAACCGTCACATCCCAATTCAGGTCTTTCCGGTCAACAATCAACCCGGTCAAACCTACTTCAACTCCGTTATTCAGGATTTGTAACCCGGGGACATTTTGCCACTGGGTGGCAGTTGGCGAAGGAGCCTGTGCCGGAATTTCAAGAAGCACATCAGTCGTTGCCTTGTTAAACAAGTCTATGGTGCCGCTTATCCGGTTCTTCAGGATTCCAATATCAATTCCAAAATTGATTTGATTGGTCGATTCCCATTTAATATCCGGATTTGGCGTTCTTTTGAAAGTAATGCCCGGTATAAGATTTCCACCTACAAGTACGTTGGCATCCGGCTGGGTTCCAACCGACATTAATGAAACCTTATCCGGGATTTCCTGGTTTCCGGTAATACCCCATCCTAACCTGAGTTTCAAGTTACTGAATAGAGCTACATCCTGCATGAAATTTTCATCAATCATACGCCAGGCAATAGCGGCTGATGGGAAGTTTCCATATTTAAAGTTAGCGCCAAATTTGGATGATCCATCCCGGCGCAGTGTAAAAGTGAGTAAATATTTATCTTTAAATGAATAGTTGATACGTCCGAAGAATGATTGCAATTCACGTTCATAAGCAGTGGATGACACTACTGCCGATGAAAAGTTGCCGTATTGCAGGTTATCGGTATATTTAATTCCTTCTACTTCAAAACCCTGCACATCAGTATTGTTGGTAATCCCATTGAAATTCTGATACGAATGACCCAACAGGAAATTAAAAGTATGTTCAGAGTTTATCTTAGTGGTGTAGGTAATATAGTTTTCAATTAACCGGTTATTGGCAATAATATTATTGATATTAGCCTCCCCTTTATTCGACAAGTAGCTTAACTGTTTGTTTTGATTTACCCGCCGCTCTGCATTTGTTCTATCCAGCCCGACATTCAATTTATACTTTAAGCCGTTCATGATCTCAAATTCGGCAGAGAGGTTCCCCAAAACCCGAAGGGTATTTACCTGGTCATCCACCAGGTTCATCATAGCTACCGGGTTGCGTTGGTCTGTAGCCCGTTGAAAATAAGTCCCATCCGTATTAAAGACCGGGAATGTGGGATTTGACTTCAAGGCTGAAATTATCAGGTCACCCTCATAGCCGGAACCGCTTGCCTCTGAAATGGGTAGACGCCTGTCCTGCTGCTGTGAGGCTACTATACTCCCTGTCAGCAATAATTTATCATTAAAGGCTTTTTGTGTAAATTTCAGGTTCCCGTTTATTTTATTGATGCCTGAATTATGCACTATGCCCTGTTCGTCCAAATAACCCAGGGAGGCATGATAAGTTGATCTTTCACTGCCACCACTGAATCCAACTGCATGGTTCTGTGTAAAGGCAGTCCTGAAGAGTTGATCCTGCCAATCGGTACTTGCACCTAAATCCAGCAATTTTGTATTGTCTGCGCGTGTATACGACCTGAACTGGGCAGCGCTTAACACATCCATCCTCTGACGGATAGCAGAAACTCCCAGGTAGGCATCATACGTTATGGTCCCTACTCCTGATTTGCCTTTCTTTGTTGTGATCAGGACTACCCCGTTTGCTCCCCGTGCACCATAAATGGCGGTGGAAGAAGCATCTTTCAAAATATCTATCGTTTCTATATCTTCCGGGTTTATAAATCCCAGCGGATTTTTACTTCCTCCGCTGCCATAACCGGCAGCACTACCTCCCGTAGGAGTAAGGTTTGTGTTATCAAGCGGTACACCATCCACCACATAAAGTGGTTCCTGTCCCGAACGGATGGAATTAGACCCCCTGATCCGAACACTCATCCCACCACCAGGCTCTCCGTTGTTCTGGGTGATATTCACACCCGGAATACGGCCTTGCATCATTTCTACCGGCGACGTTGCCGTTGACTTGTTCATATCCTTTTCGGACAATCGATTGGTTGCACCTGTTAAGTCTGATTTTCGCTGCACACCATACCCAATAGCAACTACTTCCTCCAGCATCTGGGAACTCTCTGACAATACAACGTTGAATACCTGCTTTGCACCAATTTCAATCTCCTGGGAAGCATATCCGATGTATGAGAATACGAGTGTCTTAGCATTCGACGGCAACTCCAGGCTAAAGCTGCCATTAAAATCAGTAATGACACCTGTTGTGGTCCCTTTCACTAATATGCTGACACCGATGAGGGGTTCCCCTTTTTCGTCGGTCACTTTCCCGGAGATCTTGGGTTGTTGGGCCATCGCATCGATTGAGAGCAGGCTCAGGAGTATAATAAATATCCCTGAAACCATTCTTTTTAAAATTATTCTCTTTTTCATGGTTTGATAATTATAAAAAAGTTATAAATCAATTCCGGATCAATGTTATGTGTTTGTTTTATTAGCATTTAAGTATGATAAAATATTCATATCACAACCATTTAACATGTTATTTTGTTTTGTTTTTTTGTATTTTTATTTCATTCTCTTGCTTTTTTATACAACTCCATATTGTTAACAAATTAATGGCTGATACCCATAAAAAAATCCCTGTAAGGAGTTAACTTACAGGGAGCGTTTTCAGGATTCAATTCGGGATGTGTATTGAAGTTTTAATCTGTAATACAGCACCATACACGGACAATCATCCGGATATCTACAGGAATTGCTGTAATCATCCGGGGCAGCATCCGGTGATCTTTAGGTTGTACGATTTTCAATGATTAAATTTGTTAAAGCCTTAACCATTTAGATAGTTTCTGGATATAGTCCCATTGCAGTTTAGGGTGCAGCATGCCATGGGTAGCCCGTTTCATATGCAGGTATACTAACTTTGAGGAATCGTTTACTGCCGCCAGATAATTTTCTGTAGTTTGAATGGGTACGTGGTGGTCCCTTTCGGAAGTAACCATCATCAAACTACCTTTGAATTCATTGATGGCCTTTAAGGCATAACTTTCGGAACAGGCATGCTTCTTACATTTCCACTGGCTGAATGAATTGCCGGCTAATCTGATCTGGGGTATATCGGCAAATCCTTCATTCGGGAAATCGGTGGGTACCCGCAATGCCATTTTCTGAACAGGACGCTTTGCCGATAATAAACAGGCCAGGTAACCTCCAAAACTCTCACCCACGACGCGAATATTGTTTTTGTCAACGCCGGTGGTATTTGCGAGGAAGTCATACGCGGCAATCACATCGTCCAGGTAATCGGCACGGCAAAGGCTGTGAATGTCACCATCGCTGCCCATACCCCGTAATGCTACTGTCAAACAAATAGTATGAGGCTTTCTGGAAATAAAGCCTGCATAGAAACTGGAGGTCGTCAGCCGGTAACTGGCGGGATTCCATCCGGCAATAAACAAGATGGCTGAATCATGTTTCAACTTTTCAGCTTCACCATAAAGCCTTCCGTTCAGGGTATAACCCTTTGCGGGAATAATTACCGTTTTTCCCTGAAATGCGAAATACAGGGCAATCAAAATAATTGTAATGGTCAGGGTAATCATAGAACTGAAATATAAATAATCATGAATAATAACAAGCTCTGGTATAAGAACCCGTAAATGAACAATATTTATTCTTACTATTCAATGTTTTCCACTTTTTATAGTTGAAATTTCATATTATTATATTTCTAAAAATAGCATTTTTTTAAACTCTGTAAAAACGCACAATGGGCAAAGTCCTTTGTTGAAATTGATTATAACCAATTAGATATAAAGATTCTCCATCTCAGCCTCAGCAAAATCAACCAAAAAATCAGATAAAACATCGGTTACCCTTTCAGCAAAGCGTTTCCCCCTTTCGGCAGTAGCAGCTTTGGGGTTTCCTATGCCGGTATCGGTAGTCACTTTAGTCCAGTGGCGGGGTATCCATGCTTGCTTGTTTCTTAAAGCAGGAATACTAAATGATTTACTTTCTCCCTCACCTGCCATCTCCAACGGCAATACCCATTCAGGGTGGAAATGCATCATGACTGATGTTTCCAGTTCGTCGGCATGATCCCCGACTACTGTAAAGTAATCCGCAGCTTTTTCAACGGTGTACCAATCGCTGACAGCAATGTAAAAGTCAGGATAATCAATGGCCAGGTCCCGGATCATATTCCGGAAGTTATTCCCGCCATGGCCATTCACGATCACCAGTTTCCGCAATCCCTGACGGTAAAGCGATGTCACAATATCAGTCAGGATAGCACGTTGTGTATCGTACCGGGCATGAATGCAGAATGGCAAATCAGTCTGTCCCGGATTCTGGGAACCAAAGGGGACTGCAGGCAACACGATGCTTTTAACTCTTTTTGCTTGTGCTTTCTCAACAGCCAGACAGGCTATGTCTTTCGACAGGATCGCATCCGTACCATACGGGAGGTGCAGATTATGGGGTTCTGTGGCTCCCCAGGGCAGGACGGCAAGAGTAAATATTTCTTCCTTTACATCATTCCATGCCGTAATGGATAAATCAATTCCTTTTTTCATAATTAATCTGTGGACCATAGCGACGGCTTCACTCAAAGTGAAGCCGTCGCTAGTTAAAGTAAGGATTATATTAGTTTGAATTTTTTATACAACGAACCGACAAACCACTCAACTTCTTCTTATTATACCGTTCCACCGTGTTCAGGTCATAGTTTAGCATCACGCTTAGTGCCGTAGTATCCGATTTAACGGTTGCACTCCACCAACTGCCTGTTAACCTGATTGAGTTGAATGAATGTCCCTTATTATCCCGTAATCCACCAGGAAGAGCGGTAAATCCGGAACTGTTGTTCAATGCGATATTATTGCCAATTGCTCCCGATCTGGTTGAAGCAGCCCAATTGCCCGCTGCTGCCAGTGTCTTTGACAATGATCCTGACTTATACAGATAATCATTCACATTATTCTCCAGCAACGTCCAGTCCTCTTCAGTAGGCACATGCCAGCCTTTGGGAGCTAATTTGCCTGTATTCACCGCATACCAGTTGTAAAGCGCGCCATATACATTTTTATTGGCAACAGAATCATTGTTATACCAACAGTACCCCGGTACATTCAGGTTCGTCCAGGCAGCACTGTCTGAGGTCATAGTGATACTGGTGCTGTCATTAAACCGGGTGGTTTTCAGGTTCTCCATCATCCAGGTTTGAGTTCCGATGGTTACAGTATGATATTCATTCCCATCAACATCCTTCACCGTACCTCCAAACTCCGGGGCATTAACCGTATTGCATCCCGCAACAATTGCAAATACCAGCAATACAAACACCCAATTAAAACACTTGACTTTTTGGATCGATTTCAACATATATTATTTTAATATGGATTTATCTTTCAACCTTTCTGGTTAAAACTATTCTTATGCAAAGATACATTTCAATTTTTGAATAGGTTGTATAATAATCAAATAAGTGTAAGCTCTAAGCCTGTAATTGCTTATATTGGATAAGCTATTTGAAACAAATGCATCATCTCCAATTATTAACCCTTTTCATTTAAGAGCCATAATTTGTTCCTGGACAGAGAGAGAGAAGTTTTATTATAGTTCATATAGGCTTAGAGGTTAGAAATTAAAAGCCTGATATAAAAGCGAAAACTCGCCCGGGTGCGCTGTTCAATTGGGAAGCGTGGCGAGTATTATTGATACAAAAGTAATAAGTGTTATTACAAACATCAAGTATATTAACACAAATATTTCTAAAATAAATATGGTTGCTCTGTGAAGTCATATCAAAATATATTTTATAATAATGTATTGGCATTTGAGTTAGTCTGAACATGTCGATAATATTTTTTTTCAATTATTGTAATACAGTCTAGCGTGGTATAAATCAATCAGATTATCCCTCTTAAAGTTTATTCTACTCAAAAGTCAAACAATAATTATAATTAGATAAAAGATTACAATACAGACCTGCAATTATTTAGAATACATATCCGGTGTAATGGAAATCAAAAACAGAAATACTTTATCTTTATCGTGATACGAATAATTCATGGTAACCTTATGATCCCGATGGCTCTTTAGTTCCGGGTTTGTCTTAATGGAATTTAATATCCCCGGCTCCAGGGCTTTCTTCAACGATTCAATGTCCAGCGAATCCTTGACATAATTCACCAACGTATAATTGTACTGGAGCACCAGCCCGGGCAAAGCAACCGTATTATCCAGCCGGGTATCCTTATCAACAAACATGGGGCATATCTTATTTGCCTCACTTGCTGAATTTGCCAGATCTTTATCAAACCCCGGTGCCGCAAAAAACAAATGCTGCAGCAATACTACCAAAAATACTCCCACAACTGCACCCAGCCCATTCCTGATTTTCTTATTTCTTTCTTCCGGTTCCATATTATTTTGTTTTTTTTTGACGGCTTCACTTCGGGTGAAGCCGTCAATAGTTATAATTAAGTCGCTACAAAACTACAGATTATTTTTTATAATTTACAGATTCCTAATCATATCTTTTAAATAACTAACTGAACCTTTCAAATGGAGTATTCGACATCCCGATTTTCGGGACTTCAAACGTTTCAAACGTTTCAAACTCTTTTTTAACGCTGACATGTCTTCGACGATGTCAGGTTATTCTCCTAAATCTGGTATTAATAGAGATACACTTCATTCTCAATAAACGCTGAACACGGAACGCTGAACCTTTCAAATTCTCAAACCCTTCAAACCCTTCAAACTCTTCAAACTGTATTTCTTAAAAACCCTTATTTTTCTTTTGTATTTGTTCGCTTAGTAGAAAATCCAGCTACCTCAGAACCTGCCCTTATTCCCTCATTATGTTGCTAATATACAGTAATATAATTAGGGAATAAGGATGGAATTTAGGGGTTACAGTTTTCTACTTAGGGTGCTACAACAAAAATAAGGGTTTTTCTTAAGGTGGTTAATTCGTTAATTGGTTAATTAGTTGATTGGTTGATTGAGTTGATTGGTTAATTCGTTGATTGGTTGACTGGATAATAGAGTTATTATTCCAATTGCAGAATGCTTCAATCCCAATAACACGGAACGCTGAACACGGAACACGGAACACAGAACGCTGAACCTTTCAAACCTTTCAAACATACTTTCAACTAAAGAGAGGCTAAGCATTTTGCCCAGCCTCCCTGTAGAATCTTTGTAAATAGAATGAGATCTTACTGAATAATCAGGTCATACGACATGCGTGCCTGTATGCCATTGATCTTATCAAGGTTTTTGATTTGCTGGAATGCATTGTATTGTTCGCCCAGTTGCGATTTGAGCAAGCGGGTTTCAATGTCTTTGCTGAAGTTCTTCATGAACTTGGTGGCAAAGTCTTCTTTTTCAGGATATTCAGAGATATTGTAGGTTGTCAGTTTTGCTTTGGCTACTGCCATTTTGATGGCATCATCCAAGCCACCGATCTTATCAACCAACCCTATTTTCAAAGCATCTTCCCCGGTCCATACACGGCCTTCGGCAATAGCCTTGATCTGGTCAGTTTTCATCTTACGACCTTCGGCACATCGTTTCACAAACAATTCATAGCCACGGTTGACATAGTTTTGCATCAAAGCACGTTCTTCAGGTTTAAATGGTCGGGTAACCGAGATAAAGTCACTCATTTTATTTGTTTTCACACCATCGTAGGTGATACCCAGCTTTTCGTTCAGGCCGCTGATATTGGGGATAACACCGAAGATACCGATAGACCCGGTAATCGTATTGGGTTGTGCCACAATTTTATCAGCCATACAGGCAATGTAATAACCACCGGAGGCTGCATAATCGCCCATAGACACAATAACAGGCTTTTTTGCCTTCAACATTGTCAGGGCATGGCAGATCTGTTCGGAACCATAAGCGCTGCCACCCGGTGAACTGATGCGGAATACCACTGCTTTAACCTGTTCGTTTTTGGCAACATCATTGATCGTTTTTACCAGGTTCTTCGCTACAATACCATCACCTTCCTGATCGGTAATCTCACCAACAGCATAGATAATAGCCACTTTGTTTTTATCGTACTTGGCAGTATCCGCCACCTTGATCATGGCCGTATGTTTCACAAAGATCAGTTTATCATCTTTCTTCAGGTTTTTAGCCGTCTTTTTAAGGATACTGTCCACCTGGTCGATATAAACCAGCGAATCGACCAATGAATATTGTTTTGCCTTTTCGGTAGGCTGGAACATCATCATTTCGTCGGCATACATATTGAGCTTTTCAAACGGAATCTTGCGGCTTGCAGAGATGTCTTTCACTACTGAATTCCATATTGAAGTCATGAAAACAGTCACCTGCAAGCGGTTGGCATCACTCATCTTAGTCATGATCAATGGTTCTACAGCCGATTTGAAGGTACCTACTTTTACAATTTGCATTTCAATACCCAGTTTATCAAGGGTCTTTTTAAAGAACATGGTTTGAGCGGAAAGTCCTTTCAACTCCACCATTCCCTGCGGATTCAACAGAACTTTATCAGCCACCGATACCAGGTAATACATCCGTTGGGAATAATTATCGGCATAAGCCACGATAAACTTGCCTGATTTCTTGAAATCAACCAGTGCATTACGGATTTCTTTTATAGAAGCAATACCCCCCGAGAGAGAACCACCCTTGAGGTAAATACCAACGATATTGTCATCTTTCTTTGCTTTATCAATATTGGACAACACATCATCGAGTCCAATGGTCGTTTCGGAAGTCTTTCCCATAGCCTGTGTAAATGCTCCTGTAAAAGGATCATCCTGCGAACGGTCGATCAGGTTTCCTTCCAGGTTCAGTTCATACACCGAATTTGGTTTCAATACAGTGGCTGAATCACTGGCCCCTGCAATCAATCCCACAATAGCGAAGGAAATAACAACAAAGAGTATCGAGGTAACAATAATACCCACGATGGTGGCCAGGGTGAATTTTAGAAACTGTTTCATACATGAATGGTTTGAGGGTTATATTTAAATTAATTTTAAGATACAAAGGAAAACATTCTTTTTCGATTCTCAAAATAATAGGCTATAAACCTTTCATTGTTCAAACCTTTCGTCGTACAAACCTTTCGTCGAACGAAGTACACGAAAGCGTTTTCTTCATCTTTCTTCATCTCTAAGAATACAATCGAAATACTGCGTACGCTTTGAGGTTTGTTTGAGAGTTTGATGTTTGATGTTTGATGTTTGAGAATTCTGGAAAATCAAAAGGGAGCAGATTTCTGCTCCCTTTATAACCCTCATACTGTGCAAATTGTTTACCTGATTTCAATCATTCGGGATGCCTTTGGCTTGGTTTCTTCCTTTTTAGGAATGCTCACGCGCAAAATACCATTTTCGTAGTTTGCATCAATCCTTTCGCTGTCGGCTGTGTGAGGCAATGTAAACGAACGGGTGAATGACTGGTAGCTGAATTCACGTCTGCTGAAGTGTTCATCCTCCTTGGTTTCATTCTCCATCTTTTTTTCGGACGAAATGGTCAGTACATCATGATTCAGTTCCAACTTGAAATCCCCCTTGTCAAAGCCGGGTGCTGCAACTTCTACCTTAAATCCATCGGGATTCTCCTTGATATTCACCGATGGAAGGGTAGTATTTGTACTCGAATAATTGTTGTTTGACCAATCGAATAAATCGCCTTCAAATATACGGTCAAACAGTGAAGGTACCTGATTTGAAAATCGAACGAGTGACATAGTTTTATCCTCCATTTTTAAATTAAACATATTATTGTTTGGTTGAAACAGTCTATGCAAATAAAATACCAACCGTTCCAAAATGACATTATGACTCTTTATATCAATACGTTAATGACATTCAGACAGGAGTTATTTTTCACATATCAGCAAGAATTTATTCCATAGCACCAAAATATTCTAATTTTCAATGAAATAAATTGACGGGATATTAAGACTATCAGAAACAAAAATACTGAAAAAATGACAGGTTAATTTCAGCATAGTTCACTCGAAGATTGTCTGATTATATAACTTATAATCGCATGGAATAGCTGAAAGTATGATCTTATACACACAGATACTTCGTTTTACATTTTACATATTACTCATTCAGTTGAATGACCACGAGTCGCATAGAATTCTTTTCTTTACCTGAATCCAAAACAGTCCTGATTTAGTTTCAATTTACCCGATTCTACCGCCAGAAGATCATAATGAATTTCAACACCGTTCATTCTTTGTCTAAAGATATTTCAAAGAGAATTAAGAGATGGTTGGTTGAGAGTTCAATGAGGTTTACCTCAACCAACCTTCCTCTGAACAAAAAACACGGAACTTTGAATGCTGAACCCCAAACTTAAAACTTTTCAAATGGAGTATTCGACATCCCGATTTTTCGGGGTCCTCCAAACTTTTCAAATGGAGTATTCGACATCCCGATTTTTCGGGACCTTTCAAATCGGTCTGAAACTGTTCTTTATTCAGAGGGGGTTCAGGTTTTAGTTCCGAGGGGGTTGCGAGGGCCTTTCGAGGGGGTTGCGAGGGCCAGGGCCCTCGGAACCCCCAGCCAACCCCCAGCCAACCCCCAGGCAACCCCCTCGCAACCTAAAACGAACCCAGACCAAATTCAGACTGAATTCAAACGATTCACTTTGGAAAATGTGTTGTTACCTCAGTCCATTTTTCTATCACCGGGAACATTCAGATATGTGCCCAAACCTATGAACTTAAGGCAACAAAGAGTAGTTTTGGGAGTAGAATAAAAAGAACATATGATTTAAAATCCGGGAAATATAAGAATCTAATGCGTAGTATCGCAGAGTTGCAGATCATTTAATCTGAAACGAACTTAGCCATCATAATTTAGAATAACGTGATTTCATAAAAAAACTGATGCAAAAAAGCATAATATAAAAACTTTTACTACATTTGACAGGTTATAAATTTATTTTAAAATCCTTTTATTCTGCAGAAATGATAAAAAGAATAATACTTGTACCGTTCATCGTACTTTTATGCCAACTGATTTATGTTCCGGCATTTGCCGTAAAAGCTTACCCTTTCCCCCTGGAAGTAAAACAGCCTGATGGGACTACGGTAACAATTCTGTTGCATGGTGATGAATTTCACCACTATAAGACTTCGCACGATGGATATTTGTTGAAAGAAAATGCAAAAGGCTTCCTGACCTATGCTACTGTAAGTGCAACGGGAGAAATCGTTGAAAGCGAATACACAGCCAAGGATGCACCCAACCGGAGCGCATCGGAGATACAGTTTTTGAAAACGGCGAACCAGGCTGCCATGATACAAAAAGTAACCAGCGGTCCCTCAAAAGTAAAAATGCTGGCTACCCAAACTCTGCCTCAGAAAGTATTTCCACTTACCGGATCACCAAAATCACTGGTGATACTCGTAAATTTTACTGATACTGCTTTTCTTACCCCATCGCCTCAGGCGGCGTATACCAACCTTTTAAACCAGGTGGGATATAATACCAATGGTGGCACCGGATCTGCCCGTGATTACTTCATGGCTTGCTCCTACGGAAAGTTTATTCCCACCTTTGATGTGGTTGGACCGGTAAATTTACCTCACCCAATGAACTTTTACGGGAAGAATGATGCCAGTGGGAATGATACCAACCCATTGCAAATGATTATTGATGCCTGTGCCGCAGCAAATACCGCCGGATTGGATTTTACACAATACGACACAGACAATGACGGGGTAATCGACAATGTTTTTGTATATTATGCAGGTTATAACGAAGCCGAAGGGGGACCTAAGAATTCAGTGTGGCCTCACCGCTGGGGGGTTTATCCACAGTCATTATTCCCTGCAGATTATAATTATACCGGGACAGTGGCCTCTGTCACCTTCGATGGGAAAAGGCTGATGGATTATGCCTGTACGTCTGAATTAAAAGGAAATAGCGGTACCAATATGTGCGGCGTGGGTACTTTTTGCCATGAATTCGGACACGTGCTTGGATTACCCGATTATTACGATACCTCGGGCACACAAAGCAATACGTTGGGCAGCTGGAGTATTATGGATTACGGGAATTACTCCAATTCAGGACGGACTCCACCGGTTTATTCGGTCTACGACCGTTTCTTCCTGGGATGGCTGGCACCTGAGCAGAAAAGTGCAACAGCAACATTGACATTGAATCCGCTTTATCAGGGCACTACACCCCCTGCGAACACGACGAACCAGGCATTCCTGTTATCGGCAACTACCCATAACCTGATAGGAAACAACCCAAACCCGAATGAGTTCTTTATGTTGGAGTACAGGCAAAAGACAGGGTGGGATACCTATTTGCCGGCGGAGGGTATGTGTATCTGGCACATTGATTTCGTTCAATCTGTCTGGGACAGCAATTCACCGAACAATTATACAGGGACTTCACAAACCACTGCAAGCCATATGCACGTCTACCTGCAACCTTTAAGCGGATCACTGACAACACCGGGCACAGCGTTTACAACAGGGTCGTTTACACCTATCACCTGGGCCGGGGTGGATATAAACCGCTCCTTGACCAATATCACCAAGACGACCGGCAACATTACTTTTAATTTTATGCCGATCAAGATGACGACCAGCGGTTCAATTACCGGGTATACTACGACCCTGGGAACTCCTACTGCAGCACAGAGTATCAATATCTCGGCATCGAATTTAACCGGAAACCTGAATGTAAACTTTCAAAACAGCATCTATTTTGAAGTGAAACTATCGACGGATGCCACCTGGAGTAAAAGCCTGAGCATAGCGCCTGTTTCGGGAAGTGTTACAGCAACTGTACAGGTACGTTACAATCCATTGATTACGGGCACCCAAAACGACAATCTGAGCATTTCGAGCAGCGGGTTAACCCCAGCAACTTTCAGCTTAACGGGAACAGCTACCATCGGACCTAATTCTCCAGTCATTTATGTCGGGAAAATTGATAATACCCTTCAATTTTCGGCAACAAAACTGAATGCTGTCAATATAAAAAGCATCAACATGCAGGCTGCCGATCTGACCGGCGATTTAAGTTTGGTTATAACAGGTGCCAATGCATCCATGTTTACCGTATTGCCAGGCAGCATATTGAAAACATCTGCAACTGCGAGCAGTGGCTATACGTTTACCGTTACCTATACCCCGACCACCCTAGGGAATCATACGGCTACCCTGACAATCTCGGGGGGCGGGTTGAATCCTTCGAAAGTCATCACACTGACTGGTTCCGGAATTTAAACAAATACACGACTGCTTTAAAACAGAAACAGGCTGTCTCCCATCGGGGACAGCCTGTTTCTGTGTGTATCTTATAAAGCAACAGGTTCAGATCCTGTTTCTTTATTTATGCCAATTACGCCAGGCTAACGAACAATTCGCTTTCCACTTCGCTCAATTTGATTTTACCTTCACGGGCTAACCAACCCAAGGCTAAATTCAAATCCTTTTCGGCAAGCTTTGTAGCTTTCTTTACTGTTTTCACATTCAATTCACCGCCTTCGAGTGCCGTCCATATTAACCCGGCATTGTTTCCAATCTTTTCTAATAACATACTGGTTTGGTTTATAAAGTTGTTTTATGTAAACATATCGGCACAAAAGTACAAAAATTATGTTATTAAACATGTAAATTGTAATTATTTTATTTTTCGGAGGAATAATTAGCTTAACTAACGTACATTTCCTCAATCTGGGATTTGTATTTTTGCATGATCACTGCCCTGCGGATTTTAAGGGTATTGGTTAATTCCCCTGTTTCGATTGTAAAGCTCTTTTTGATTAATACAAAGCGCTTGATCATTTCATAATTGGCCATTCCTTTTTGTTGTTCAGCAATGCGGGATTGTATAAACTCTTTGATGGCTGGTGATTTCAACAATTCATCGACAGTGTCGCAAGCTATTTTATTCTTTTTGGCGTATTCTTCAAGCGCAGGGATGGAAGGAGCAATTATCGCCGTTACAAAATTACGTTCGTCGCCGACCACAGCTACCTGTTCGATATATTTATCCATGGTGAGCCTGGTTTCAATTTCCTGAGGGGCAATATACTTACCGTTCGAAGTTTTAAACATATCCTTGATACGTTCGGTCATGATTATATTATTTCCCTTAATGATTCCAGCATCACCTGTTTTAAACCACCCATCTTCGGTAAAAGCGGCAGCATTCGCTGCCGGGTTGTTATAATAGCCGGGGAAAATAGTCTTTCCTTTTAGCATGATCTCATTGTCTTCTCCCAGCTTCACCTGTACATCCGGCATAATGGAACCAACAGTACCGATTTCATAATTGGTATATTCAAAGCAGGATACTGTGGCTGTACTTTCGGTAAGCCCGTATCCGTAAACGATAGGCACACCGATACTCCTGAAAAACAGGGTTATCTCGTCGGAGAGCCTGGCTCCGGCAGCAGGCAACATGTTGGCATTCTCTATGCCCAGTGTCTGCTTCAGTTTCGAGAAAATAAGCCTGTCAGCAATGAAATACCGTAACTGCAGGAATGGATACGGTTTTTTACCCAGACGCAAGTAATCGATATTGTATTTTCTTCCGACAACCAGAGCCCAGGTAACAATACCCAACATGAAAGGTGAGAATTTGGATAAGTTTTCCTGTACGCCTGCATATACTTTTTCCCAGAAACGGGGAACAGCACACATAAGGGTTGGCCGGACATCTTTAATGGTTTGTTGTATTTCGGTAGGACGCAGGTTGATATAGATGGTAGCCCCCCTGAAAGTGCAGTAATAACACCATGTACGTTCGAAAACATGCGAAAGGGGAAGGAAGGCAATGGAAGTATCTTTGTCGGTTATGCTGGTGATCCTCATGGAATGGATGCGCATGGCCTCGTTGAAACAGGAATGTGGCATCATGACACCCTTAGGATTGCCGGTAGTGCCTGAAGTATACAGAATACAGGCTAAGTCGGTTTCAGCTGCTTCACTTTGACGATGTTCCACTTCAAAATGCTTGCTGGACTTTTCACCCATCTTCAGGAAGTCGGAGTAATACATGGTATGTTTCGAATCAGCAAACACAACACTCCTGTCAAAAACAATTATTTCCTTTAAGAATTTAGAGTTTTGCCGCACTTCCTGTGCAATATTGTATTGCTGCTGATCGCCAACAAATATGATTTCAATCTCAGCATCATTGATAATAAACTCAACCTGGGAAGCAGAGGAAGTAGCATACAGGGGAACCATGACAGCACGGTTGGCATACAAGGCAAAATCGACAATCAGGTTTTCAGCTTTATTCTGCGAAAACTGGGCAACCCGTTGATGCTCTATAATACCCAATTCAACAAAGGCTTTTGCAACCGACAGCACCTGATTGGCATAAGTAGTCCAAGAAATCTTGCTCCATTCATCGGTAAGCTGTTCCCGATGGCACATCGCCACTTTATCACCATATTTTTTTGCTTGTGCAAATATCAATTGAGAAAAATGTAGATTTTCCATGCTGCTACTTTTTATTGAATTAAATATTGGTTAACAGGGACAAAGATATAAATAAAACACAACAATATTGCACAGTTTACGTGAACATGTGCAATGGTATTCTACTCACTTATTTGTTTATAATGAATTAAACATCACCTTCAGGCAATTGGTTCTCCTGAGTATCTATAATTTCGGGTGGTTCCTGCATCAGTTCTTTCAGGAAATCGGGATTTGAAAGGATCTGTTGATAAGCAATTTGTGAGACCAGTTGTTGGGATTCCTTTTTACTGGCACCGGATGCTTCGCTGATAGTTTTACCATTGACAACCAGCCTGGTCTGAAAGATATGCTTATTTGACTTACTTAAGACATCCTCCACCAGTACAAATTCCGACTCAAGCCGGTATTTCTGACACCATTCAATGAGCTTGGATTTGAAATTCACTTCGTTTTCAGCTACCTTATCCAAATCAATAAAAGTACGTATCAGCCTTTGTTCAACAAACAGCTTGCATTTCTTATACCCGTAATCGAGGTATATGGCGCCCATAAGAGCTTCCAGGGCATTGCCGTAGATATTGTTGTTGGTATGGGCATTCACGTATTTGGTCACTTTAACCAGCTTGTCCAGGCCAATCTCCACAGCCAGTTGATTCAGCGAATCACGTTTGACAATCTTTGAACGGGTGTTAGTTAGGAAACCTTCGCGTTGATCTTCGTAGCGATGGTACAGGATATCGGTGACAACAGAATTAAGCACCGCATCACCCAGGAACTCGAGGCGTTCGTTACTTAAATTATGGCCATCTTCGGTAAGGATAGAAACCGATTTATGGCGAATAGCCAACTGGTAATAATCAATCTTGTCGGGATAGAATCCCAGGACCTTGTAAAATAAAAAATAAGGCTCTTTTCGAGCATTCGAAAGGAGCCTTATTTTTCGTAGGATATTTTTAATCACAAACTTACTTTTTGTATTTTTTCATGATCACACTGGCGTTATGTCCTCCAAACCCAAAGGTGTTGGACAATGCAGCATTCACAGTACGTTTTTGTGCCTTGTTAAAGGTAAAATTAAGATTGTAATCAATGTCAGGATCTTCGTCACCTGCCGTAAAGTTAATGGTTGGAGGAACGATATCGTTCACAACAGACAAAACAGAGATAATCGCTTCAACAGCACCCGCAGCACCCAACATGTGGCCTGTCATGGATTTCGTAGAGCTGATATTCAGTTTGTATGCGTTTTCACCAAATACTTCTTTAATAGCTTTAGACTCGGAAATGTCACCTACCGGGGTAGAGGTACCGTGAACATTGATATAATCAATATCTTCAGGATTTAATCCGGCATCTTTCAATGCACGTTTCATAACTAAAATAGCACCGACTCCTTCAGGGTGAGTTGCTGTCAGGTGATAAGCATCAGCCGACATACCGCCACCAACCACTTCGCAAAGGATATTTGCTCCACGGGCAATAGCATGTTCCAACTCTTCCAGGATAAGACATCCGGCTCCTTCACCCATCACAAAACCATCGCGGCTTTTGCTGAATGGACGGGAAGCACCTGCAGGATCATCGTTGCGGGTTGATAAAGCAGTCAGTGCGTTAAAACCACCCACACCACCCGGTGTAATAGCAGCTTCAGCACCACCGGCTAAAATCATATTCGCTTTCCCTAAACGGATATTATTAAAGGCATCGATAATGGCATTCGTTGAAGAAGCACAAGCCGAAGCAGTTGAATAATTTGGTCCACGGAAACCATACATGATAGAAATCTGACCAGCAGCAATATCCGAAATCATTTTAGGAATGAAGAAAGGATTAAATTTGGGACCTTGTTCCAGGTTTGCATAGTAGTATCCGATTTCCTGTTCGAAAGTCTGAATACCGCCAATACCTGCAGCGAAGATAACACCTACTTCGTCTTTATCTATTTTTTCTAAATCCACTCCGCTGTTTTCCAATGCTTCCTTGGCAGAAGCAATGGCATACTGAGCATATCTGTCCAATTTGCGGGCTTCTTTGCGATCGAAGTATTTCAACGGATCGAAATTCTTGACCTCACAGGCAAATTGTGTTTTAAACTTAGAAGCATCGAAATGAGTAATAGGCCCGGCTCCGCTAACTCCATTCTGGACATTATCCCACAATTCGGGGATAGATGATCCAACGGGAGTTACTGCACCTAAACCTGTTACTACAACTCTTTTCAATTCCATAATTAATTCGGGAGTAAGTTTATTTTTGTAAAGCTTCGATGTGAGCGATTGCGTCACCTACAGTAGCTATTTTTTCTGCTTGTTCATCTGGAATAGAGATACCGAATTCTTTTTCGAATTCCATAATCAATTCTACAGTATCCAATGAATCAGCACCAAGGTCGTTTGTGAAACTAGCTGTTGGGGTTACATCTGCTTCTTCAACGCCTAATTTATCTACGATAATTGCTTTTACTTTAGCTTCTACTTCTGACATAATTTTTGTTTTTAAGTTTATAAATAGAAATTGTTTTATAATTTTGCGGTGCAAAGGAAACAATTTTTCTCGACATAACCTTGTATTTGTTGAAAAAAAATGCTTTTTTTGCACATTAAACTTCATTTTGTGCAACACAAACCCACTACTATGCCTGTAAAAATAGCTCTTTTTGCTTCCGGTTCCGGTTCTAATGCTGAAAATATTGTTCAATATTTCTCAGAGAATCCTGAATTCGCGTTTCCGTTGATCATTTCGAATAAGCCGGATGCTTTTGTGCATACCCGGGCAAAACAGTTAGACATTCCTTCTTTTACCTTTTCCCGTGAAGATTTTATGGAAGGTGATAAAATTCTGACATTGCTGAAACTATATAACATAGATTGCATCGTTTTGGCTGGCTTCCTGCTCAAAATTCCACAAACTTTAATACTTGCCTACCCGCAAAAAATCATTAACATACACCCTGCCCTGCTCCCAAAGCACGGTGGCAAAGGGATGTATGGTATGAAGGTCCATCAGATGGTGGCTGAAGTGGGCGATACCGAATCGGGCATCACAATACATTATGTAAACAACAATTACGACGAAGGCAACATTATCTTCCAGACAACCTGCCCGGTATTGCCAACAGATTCCCCTGAAATGATAGCCGATAAAGTGCATGCCCTGGAATATGAACATTTCCCAAAAGTAATTGAGGAACTCTGGGGAGAGTAAGAAGTTTGAAGAGTTTGAAAGGTTTGAGGTTTGAAAAGTTCCGTGTTCAGAGTTCCGTATTGCTGTAACGCGTCTAACCGGTTCCTTTCCAATTTGACACATTTCTAATCTTATTGGGAGTACCTTTTCAACATTAAAAGTTTTTCCTTTACTAGTTTAATAATTTCCATGCAAAACACTAACTAGTTTCACAAGGAATAAAGATTGCAAATTATCTTTTAATATCAACTATAGTATTACAATTATAAATCATTTATATGTCCAAGAAAAATCAATCCAAACAGACTCCGCAACTAAGTCCTGAGAATTATATCCGTCAGAAAGCACGCAACCTGCCAATATATGAGTGTTTGGTAAATGCAGAGTGGGAAAAATCAAAAATGGTTACTGTTATTGTTGCGCGAGTTCACGCAAATGGCAATATTACAGCTGGCGTTTATTTGGTTGATTTATTTTGCCTTGGGATAAAAGACACTACTTATATGTTCAATATTTCCCTGCCTGGATATAAGGATCAAATAAATAAAATGGTAAATATCCAGGCAATCCCTGTTTCGTACGAGTTAGCACATAATATTGTATTTGCAGGTTTGGATTATGCTGCTGAATTGGGGTTAAACCCTCGCAAGGAATTTACTTCGTTGACCCGTTATATTTTGGAAGAAGATACTGATGATGTGGAATTAATTGAAATTGAGTGTGGACGGAATGGAAGACCCTTTTATATTCAAGGCCAATATGACAGTGAGCAGATGGTAAAAAAGGTTGAGGGACAACTGGAACGTGCAGTTGGGAAAGGGAATTATGATGTAATACGTACCACGGAAATAGATAACCTTTCAGACGAATACCTCGATGAAGACTTTGAAGATGAGCATGATGAATTTAGTGATATGACTTTTGAGGAAAAGAAGGATTTATTTTTTGAATTAGTAAAATCTATGGAAGATCATCGCGAAGTTGATCGTGAAAAATTAAGTGGCCTCGTCATATCTGCTTTTAATGAACTTATTGATCCTAAATTGGTGGATGAATGGTATGATAACTATTCAGAAAGCATGGATGTAAACGTCTTACCAATCGAAGAAATTCCTTATGAACTATGGGGAGTTAAGCCAGGCAAACTTACCGTTACTGAGAAAATTACAACCCTTTTTGTTGATGCATATAACCTGGTAAATGAAAGCACGAAGATAGCAAGTAAAAAAGTAAAAGAGCTTAAAAAGATAGTAGGTGATATTCCGGCAGTTCGCATTTTGGAATTAATGATAATTCAGGTAGATGGTAACGAAGAAAAAAGCATTAAAATCAGATTAGATAATTATGCCAAATACCCCGATTATCCTGTTTTTAAATTGCAACTTTTACTTATCAAACTTCCCGGAACAATTTATCCCAAAGAGTTTCGTGAAGTAATGCCCGGAATAAAAAGCCACTTTGACAATCGGACATCCTTGCACGAAATTGAATTTATGAACTACTTCCTGGCACTTCTTGAATTAATTGATTATGAGTCAAATGCAACAAAACTGGAAGCACTCAACATTGTTATTGAGAATTTAGAATTACCCGAAAGAATCGATCAAGCAATCTATGAACAAATAATGGCAATCAAATTCAAAATGGTTATAGAGTATTTTTCAAATACGAAGATATAATTTAGTTTCTCAAGGGATAGTTTCTTTTAAAAGTGAGACTATCTCTTGTTTCTAATAGGTTAGTTTTGACCTAAATCTTCAAGAAATCAACTTATTATCACCTTATATCTTCCCTCCATTTTTTTTTGTACCTTTGCACTCCGAAAATGTTGAGCTGATTATTCAGTGAACATTTCAAACATTTCAAACTTTTCAAACTTCAAACACTTAACACCATGGCTCTTCAATGTGGTATTGTTGGTTTACCCAATGTAGGTAAATCTACTTTATTCAACTGTTTATCAAACGCTAAAGCTCAGGCAGCAAATTTTCCTTTTTGTACTATAGAACCGAATGTTGGTGTGATTACCGTACCCGATGAGCGATTGAATAAATTATCCGAACTGGTGCATCCGCAACGCATTGTTCCTACAACGGTGGAAATCGTTGATATTGCAGGATTGGTAAAAGGTGCCAGTAAAGGTGAAGGATTAGGCAATAAGTTCCTGGCCAATATACGTGAAACCGATGCCATCTTACATATTTTACGTTGTTTCGATGACGATAATATCACCCATGTGGATGGAAGCATCAATCCTGTCCGTGATAAGGAAATTATTGATACCGAACTCCAGTTAAAGGATCTTGAAACAGTGGAAAGCCGCATTTCTAAAGTGCAGAAACAAGCTCAAACAGGTAATGACAAAACAGCTAAAACAATCTATGATATTCTGGTGCAATACCGCACTGCCCTTCAACAAGGCAAATCAGCCCGTACAGTAGTACTTGACCCGTTGGATAAAAAACTGGTAAAGGACTTATATTTATTGACAGACAAACCGGTCATGTATATCTGCAATGTGGATGAAGCTTCTGCTGTAAACGGGAACGCGTACGTAGAAGCAGTAAAGAAATCAATCTCCGATGAGAATGCTGAGATATTGGTGGTTGCTGCTGCTACTGAAGCTGATATTGCCGAACTGGAAACTTATGAAGAGCGTCAAATGTTCCTCGAAGAAGTAGGCCTTTCCGAATCCGGCGTATCCCGCCTTATACGGGCAGCATACCACTTATTGAACCTGCAGACCTATTTCACTGCAGGAGTGCAGGAAGTACGTGCCTGGACCTTTGAGAAAGGCTGGAAGGCTCCACAATGTGCCGGAGTTATACACACAGACTTCGAAAAAGGCTTTATCCGTGCAGAAGTTATCAAATACCTTGACTTTACAACCCTTGGATCAGAGGCAGCCTGTAAAGAAGCGGGCAAAATGAATGTGGAAGGAAAGGAATATGTCGTGCAGGATGGCGATATCATGCACTTCAGGTTTAATGTATAGAGAACCCCTAACCCCTAAAGGGGGATACGAATTAAAAAGGTCTGTCGGTATAATCGACAGACCTTTTTATATATAGAAACTTAATTGTCTTATGTCCTTTGTCTTTTGTCTTTTGACTTTTGACTTTTTTTACTTCCTCAGATTAATCGTTTTAGTAACCCCATCAATTGTAACAGTAGCCTTGGCATCTTTGGTTCCATCACCATAATCAAGCAATGCAGTTCTTTTTTCAGAAACAATCAGTACGGCACCACTTACAAAGAATCTAAATCCACCTACTGTTGTTAATGGCTTGGCAGAATCAATCGTCATAGTATACGCTACACCCTTTGCATTGATTCCTGCTGAACTTCCGGTGATTGTATAAACATCATCCCAGTAGATAAGTGGAGTTCCGTTGTTGTTAGAGCGGGTACGGGTACGGTCGGAGTTCCAGATAACTGTAGTTCCATC
The DNA here is from genome assembly GCA_028710415.1 of Paludibacter sp. Lineage (GTDB taxonomy): Bacteria > Bacteroidota > Bacteroidia > Bacteroidales > Paludibacteraceae > Paludibacter. Next base: position 76,529 of record JAQTUE010000027.1, read on the forward strand.
AGTACGGACAACTGTATCTTTTGCAACTATGCTCCAGCTTGGCTTTCCGGCAGTTTCACCATTATAAGTTACCGTCTTTGATCCTTTCACTGAATTATCATTAATAAAGAAATTTGAGTATTCCATTTTGCGGATTGAACCTGCAATGGTCATCCGGTTGCTGATGGTTATATAGATTTTCCCTTTTAGCACGTTATCACGTTTATCGGTAAATCCGGTTGTTCCAAAATCAATACACATTTTCTTTGGGAAAGCAGTCGTTCCGGGTTTATCAACCGTAACAATCACTGTATCAGCGGTTGAAACACCCATTACAGCCTGCGATGCACTCTTTTGGGTAAAACCATTGGCATCAAAGGCATTGGCATACTCATCGGCCACGCTGATCACCTGGTCATTGACAGTGGCGGCCTGAGCTTCGTCAATTGCTGTTGTGGACAATGATGCATCTGTTCCGGTAAAAGCCTCGGATGTACAGGCTACAAATGAAGTAAGACTGAAAGATACAGCCAGGATGGCTACTAAATTTACTCTTTTCATAATGATAAATTATTTAATGGGTTTGTTTAAAGAATTTGTTCGTCTTTAGTAGTATGACAAACAGAACGGAAAGTACCACTACTCACACTGAAACTTTTTTTGTATTTATTACTGCTGATGCACTAAATTTTTAAAATATTCAACATATTGCAGATAAACAGCAACATACAAGCGTTCTTTGATTTTACGATTTGAATTGAAAAAAGGTAATTTTGTGGATTTTGAAATAACA
>JAQTUE010000028.1 GCA_028710415.1 Paludibacter sp.
ACCCAGAAGACTACTTTGATAAAGATTCTCTCTTTTATGCTACCAATAGATGCTTAGCCAATCTTGGCACGAATTTGATTATTAACTATAGCAAATTTAATATAAACTAATTCTTGTGACATACTTATCGAAAATAACGACATAAACTCGGAGGCAATAACTGTTGATCAATTAAAAGATGGAGGTGAAATTCAAAGTAGTATTCCAATAAAATCAGCTAATGCTGATTGGGTATTTATACCTTACAATTTTAAACTAAAAAAACAAAAAATTGAGTTAAAAAGACTCTTTAAAGAAAAAGAACTTGATATTGAGAAGTTTCAAAACGATCTGTACTATGCAATTGAAAATAAAAGGAAAATAAAAGAAATATATGATGATTTAGAAGGTGGAATAAATACTAATTCAATGGTTTTATATTCCGGTCCGATAGAAGAAAGTTATCATCTTGAAGATTTTGATTGTTGTTATTGTATTTCTCAACTTGAGGCTGGATGTGTTTATACCGGCGATGTAAATCTCAACGAAGTAGATATTGATATTATTTATAAAAAATACTGGAAATATGTTGGTACTATACAAATTCCACATCATGGTTCAAAACACTCATTTATTATAAAACCATTTAAAAGTAGAGATTATATTTGTCCAGTTTCTTATAGTAACAAAAATTCCTTTGATCATCCATCAATAAATGTATTATCCCAATTAAATGCTGAATATTGTTGTGTGAAACATATTACTGAGAATATAGATACAACATATATTCAAAATATACATCATTGAATTTATGAACTTACATGTAGCTATACTACAATTGTTAATGTAGCATATTTGTCCGAATCAAGTTCGGTATTGGATAACAATCAACTAATACTAAAAAAATGAAAACAAAAAAATCAATGCTCTCCATTCTTTTTTGTTGTATCATCGGGATGGCAACAAGTTGCGGATCAAAGGATGAACCGTCAGCCCAGAAACTCCCGGATGCAGTACAGAAAGAAATCATCGCCCAAATCTTCGGAGCTGGTGCAAGTGCTTCGGGAGTATCAATGGTGAGCCCTTCAAAAACAATTGCAAACCAACCCGTTTTTAAATCCCCCGCTGCAGGTGACATTAGTATTCCAATTCCAACATCAACAACAGATGGACCAAACGGAGGCACGCTAAAGCTTTCAGGGAATATGGATATGTCCTCTAACACGGCAGAAGCAGGTACTCTATCGATGACCCTGAGTGAGGTCTTTGCAGGTTACGGGATCATTGCTGATACAAAAACCTACACGATGAGCGGGACCATTCTTTACACCGGAGATTTTGTGATCTCAACGACTAAAATGACAGGCAAATTCACTGTCAAAGGTTCATTAACGGTTGTCGGGGCGGGCTACAACAAACCCATGGCTATCGATCTGACTGAAACCATGAGTGTAAACGTAAATAGCACCACAAACACTTCAAGCACTTCCGTAACTGTTACCGGAACCATAGCCGGGGAATCGATAAATTATACGGTGACTCAATAAAAGGTGATTGTACGCCAAAAAGATAGTGCCATATTTAGACACTGTTGTCCTTTCGGATATGTCGTTCATGAATTGAGGTAATGGATTGGCTTGTGGATGAGATTTTCAATTCCACTATCTTGTAGAAGGATTTGCAATTCAATACCAATAAATATTTAGAATGATTATTTTTATTTGCAACGTAAATATTCATGTTCAATCGGATATCAGGAATCTTAACCAGGAAGTTCAGAAATGAGCTTCTTTTTTTTTGTTGAAAGTAAAAGGAATTCTTTCAACTTATTTTTGGCAAAAGTTGTTATAGTAGTTGTAAATTAAAAAGCTAAGAGTTATGGAACAACATTGGATGGAATCACTCGAACCTCTTTTGATACAATATGGAAAACGCAAGCATCCGCTTGAGTATAAGAACCGTTATCAGTTGCTGGTAATGATTATACTTTCGGCACAGGTTTCGGACAGGAATATAAACAAACTGGCACCACAATTTTTCGAAGCGTATCCATCCATAAACTCCCTGGCAAAAGCAGCACCTGAAGATTTGTATCCCATCATTCATACCGTCATGAATTTCGGCAAAAAGTCGGAAGCACTTGTAAAGATGGCCCAATTGATTGGTGAAGATGACAGGATACCAACTACCATGGATGAATTGACCAAACTTCCCGCGATAGGACGTAAATCGGCTAATATTATTATCCGTGAATCCGGGAATGAAGCAGAAGGTATCGTTGTTGACTTGCACGTTGTACGGGTGGCACCGAGAATTGGAATAGCAGAAGGAGACAACCCGGAGAAAATAGAAAAACAACTTATGAAACTGGTACCGCGGGATCGTTGGAATGAAATGGGTATGGCCTTGTCGTTCCTGGGTCGTGAAATATGCCGGCCTACTGATCCCGATTGCAAGATATGTGTGATGAATAAGGTATGCAACTATTATAACGAAACCCTGAAATCATTTTCAATCCGTCAATAGCCGGACAAGTTTTAATCATCTGCAGGTATCCGGACAGGTTTTACCGGAGGCAAGGAATATGAACAAAAGTAAATTTGTTTTGTTATTTTTAAAAACGAAATAAAGGAGGACGTACAATGGAATTAGGAGCATTTTCAGTCAGTCTAAGTGTCAGTGACCTTAACGCATCAAAGGTATTCTATGAAAAACTAGGATTTGAATCCGTTTCGGGAGGTGTCAATGTAGACTATCTTTATATGAAAAAGGGAAACAGTATAATCGGATTATTTCAGGATGATATACTGACAGGTAATTGTATGACCTTAAATCCGGTTTGGGATGAAAATCTACATAACATCAATAAATTTAAAGATTACAGCAAAATCAGGAAATCTCTAAGTGATAAAGGCATTAAAATTGAGAAAGAAAATTCGTTACAAGAACCTGAGGCAGATAGTTTTGTAATCACAGACCCAGATGGCAATAGAATATTGATTGCACAACAAGGGTTATAAAATAGAATGAAACCATAACGAATCATTTGAACGAAACAGGAAAGTGAGTCTATAAGACGCACTTTCCTGTTTTTAGTTTATAATAAATCATACCCATAGGTGGAAAATAGTTAAGATGATATTTATTAATTAAAAGTAGGTTCTGTTTTTGCTTTATGAAAGATACAAAATAAAATTTGTCACATGAATAATATTAGCGTGAATGCCCTATATTTGTAGAAAATAAACGGTCATGTCTAAAAAAATGCAACCCACTAAGACTCTTGAGATTTATCCTGTTGAGAATGCATCTACGATAAGAAATGAATATATCGGCGATTTAAAAGCAGGTTTTCCTTCACCAGCCAGTGATTTCCTGAATGAAAGCATTGACCTCAATAAATATGTCACCACTCACCCTACCGCCACGTATTACGCGCGGGCAAACGGGATATCCATGGAAGGGGATTTTAATGATGGCGATTTGCTTGTGATAGACAGAAGTCTTGATTTTACGGAAGGGAAGATCGTAGTGTGCTTTATTGATGGGGAGTTTACTGTAAAAAGAATCAAAAAGGATGCGGAAGGGGTATGGCTTATGCCATCCAGTGAACGATTTAAACCCATACTTGTTACAGCAGAAAATGATCTCCGCATTTGGGGAGTGGTAACGCATGTTATTAAGAAAGTTTAAAGGATGTAGGATGTAGGTAGAAGGTAGTGGGTAGTAGGTAGTGGGTAGTGGGTAGTAGGTAGTGGGTAGTAGGTAGTAGGTAGTAGGTAGTAGGTAGTAGGTAGTGGGTAGTGGTAGTTTAAACAAATTTTATGTTTGCCTTAATAGATTGCAATAATTTTTATGCTTCGTGCGAACGGGCTTTTAATCCGTCACTCGTGGGCAAGCCGATCGTGGTACTATCTAACAACGATGGATGTGTTATTGCACGCAGTAATGAAGCAAAATCACTCGGCATACCAATGGGTGCACCTGCATTTGAATATAAGTATCTGTTTGAACGTCATAATATAGCTGTTTTTTCGGCAAACTTTGCACTGTATGGTGATATGAGTAGCCGGGTAATGACCATACTGAGCGGCTACTCACCAAACCAGGAAATATACAGCATTGATGAATGCTTTCTGGATCTGTCGGGCATGCTGGTAGATTTGCAGGAACATGGCCTGGCTATGCGAAAACATGTGCTGAAATGGACTGGCATACCTGTCTCTGTGGGCATTGCACCCACAAAAGCACTGGCCAAAGCTGCCAACAGGATAGCCAAGAAGTTTACCGACAGAACCGGTGGAAGTTATGTGATTGATACCGAAGAAAAAAGGATAAAAGCTTTGAAATGGCTGCTTGTGGAAGATGTATGGGGGATAGGCCGACGGAATGCCAGGAAATTAAATGCCATCGGTGTGAAAACAGCCTATGATTTCTGCCTGCTCAGCAAAACATGGGTATTGAATAATATGACCATTGTGGGTGTCAGGCTTCAGGATGATTTAAACGGAATTCCTACCCTGGATATGGAGCCGGTGGAACTAAAACAAAGCATTGCTACTACACGTACGTTTGAAAATGATTACAGGACGTATGACGAGGTTAAGGAGCGTGTCTGTACATTTGCTGTAACCTGCGCCGAGAAACTGCGTCAGCAACACTCCCTTTGCAACAGGATAGAGGTATTTATCCAGTCTAACAGGTTCAGGGAAGATGACGAGCAATATTCGAACAGTGTGGTTGTAAAACTGCCATTCCCGACTTCATCGAGTATTGAAATAGTTGAATTTGCAGTTCAGGGCCTGAAATCCATATACAGGCAAGGAATAGGGTATAAACGTGCAGGAGTGGTGCTGATGAATTTCGTTCAGGATACTGAATACCAACAGTCGTTATTTTATAAAAGCAATCCAAAACATGCCCCTTTAATGGAGGCAATGGATAAACTGAACGATAAATTCGGAACTAAAGTGAGGCTTGCCGCCCAGGATAAAAAAACGCACAAAATGAGGCAGGAAAAATTATCGCCCAAGTATACCACCAGTTTGAAAGGGATTATAAATGTAAACTTATAAAAAAGGAACGATATGTGTTTTACAGTATCCATCATGAGGGAAGGAAAATTAATATCCGCCGAAGAGTACTATGCTAGTTTGCCCCCTGTAAAGAAGAAAAAAACCATTCTTCCTCAACTGCCTTTTCATAATTTGGTGAGTGGTTTCAGTCATCCCGCTTTACCAATTATCACACAAGATGGACTTTATCTTTCAAACTGGGGGCTGATACCTTCCTGGGTCAAGGATCAGGAGTCAGCCAATGATCTTCGTTCTAAAACGTTGAATGCGGTGGGTGAAACGGTCTTTGAAAAACCTTCGTTCCGTAAAAGCATTGCATCACAGCGGTGCTTATTCCCAGTCAGCGGATTTTATGAATGGCGGGAAGTGAATGGTGTGAAATACCCCTATTATATACAATTGGCTGAGAAGGATTACTTTTCTCTGGGTTCAATCTATGATAACTGGATAAACAGGCAAACAGGGGAAATGCTTAATACCTTTAGCATTATTACTACCCCGGCAAATCCTTTAATGGAAAAAATTCATAACCTGAAAAAACGAATGCCATTGATACTTACACAGGAAGATGAAATGAAATGGCTGGATCCTGATTTGAAAACCGAACAAATTAAAGACCTGATAAAACCCTTTCCTGAATCAAAGATGACAGCGTATACAATATCTCGTAATGCCAATAATGCCCGTAATAACCGTGATGTACCAGGGATACAGGATAGGGTGGATTATCCCGAATTGATAGAAGCGGATAATTCTCTGTTTTAAAATGTTCATTTTTGAATTATCGTTTGCAAGGATATAATTTTAATTGAGGGCTTCATTTCGATGAGGCCCTCAATTTTAGTATCCTTACCTACCTAACCAAGAGATTATTTCTAAGATTTCCCGCCTTACTTAATTGTTTAACGTTAAAAGTCACTAAATACATTATTAACGTTAGTTATATTTTACATGCACTGAGATGTCAGGAGATGTCAGGGGATGTCAGGAGCTGCAAAAAGCACACATACTGAAAGTTAGCTAAGTTTTAGGTGTTGTTTTGCATGAAAACCCGCTTTATCTTTGCATCGTCAACAGTAGGAAAAGTCGACGTTCGCCTGAAGACAGAAATAATTATTATTTATTAATATCAAAAACATTTTATCATGTCTTTATCACAAAACCCATGGTTGGGTCACATGAGTGGATCGATGGCGAATGTTAATACGTATACCTGTCACGGGCAAAACGTCATCAGTTCCAAGCCATTCAACAAAAAGGATGCAAATACCGTTTCTCAAATCGCCCAACGGGCAAGTTTCAAACTAATGCTAAAAGCGTACCGGTCGTTTGGTGGTTGTTTACGTACCAACTTTCCGGACAAGCTGGTAACGGAATCGGCTTACAATTTTTTCATGCGTATCAATTTACCCGAAGCAATTGACAAAACGGGTACTGTGCCGGTAATCGACTACAGCAAGCTGGTGGTGTCGCAAGGTGGATTACCCCCGGTGAAGGTGTTAACCGCAGTAGCGGGCGCCGCAGGGATCACATTGAGCTATAAAACCAACTTGCAAATAGCCGATGTCTCCGAGACCGATCAGGTAGTGGCATTCGGCAAAACCAATGAAGGTGAGTTGATCATTGCCCGTCAGGTACGGGGAATCCAGGAAGTCTCCTCCATTCTGATTCCATATGCAGGAATTTCAGCAGACGATATGGTTTGTTGTTACCTGATGGTTACGAGTGAAGATGGGAAGCAAGTTTCGGATTCCACGTATGTGGTGGTTTCTTAGTTAATTGGTTGATTAAGTTGATTAAGTTCATTAGTTGATTAGTTGATTGATTAAGTTAATTGGTTAATTAGGTAAGAAAGAGAGAGTTTGACATGTATTCAGGCTATCCCTGACGAGAAAGAAAAGAGCCATGAATGATTGAAAGATTGTTTGTGGCTCTGTCTATATCCTTAACGAAGTAGATAAATACTTATTAATAGGATTGGTATGGACCGTTTACTGAAATTGAACAAAAACATGAATTACATGCTCGTTGTAACATCTTTTGGAACTTAATAGATTGCCGGTTAACGATCCTGAATTTTATAGTTAAAATCCCTGTTTTGTTCTTTTCTTTTATTGAATATAGATCAAAGCTACCATATTAATGATAAAATACCTAAAAAGAGGTATGCAAATGACCTTCAATTGGTATTTCGTTAGTTGTGGTATTCATCTACTTTTGCAAAGTAAATGAGAAACTTCATATTCAAAAAAAAGCAATAGTATGAACAAAGGAATTTATTACACAACTCAACGATTGTTGTTCATTTCCGGACAACCGGTTGAGCAACTTCCGGAAAGTAACCGGATTGTATCATTCGCTCAACTTATTATCTCTCAGGGATCAATTCCCAACCCACCATTATCTACCCGAATGTGCTGCTGTTGCATGCCGTGCTGATCCTCATTGCCCCAACATCACAAATTCCGGATTCACGGGATAAAAAATATTAATTGCAACCATTTTTTTTACAATGAATTCAGATTAAACCAATCTGATTCAGCCACAAGTATATTCATTTAATAATTTCAAGATATGAAAAAGAATTATTTTTATCAAATGCTAGTTGCATTAATTATTTCTTCCACAGCTTTTGCTGCAGAAAATGCATCTAATGAACCTGTAATAATTAGTGGTACTAAATTCACCTATCCATTAATCGAAAAATGGATTTCAGAATACGAAAAAGTAAATCCGAATGCAAATATAAAACTGACTTCCAAAGCTAATACCGATCAGGTAGCCGACTTAAATATTATTGCGCACCATCCTTTACAAAGTGAGTTACAACACAATCAGGAAATTATCTATGCCGGACGTTATGCATTGTTGCCGGTTACAAATAACAACAATCCTATTTTGGCTGCTACTTCTAAGAAAGGATTAAATAGAAAGGATTTAGATAGACTTTTCTTTGAAGTGATTGATTATGATAGCGATGAACCAGTACAGAAATCAAAATATAAAGCCAATATTTATTCTCGCGATAATCAAGCTTGTGCTTCCACAACCCTGGCCGGATATTTTGGTCATCAGTCTTCTGAAATCAGAGGTAAAAAGGTGTTTGGCGATGATATTTATTTGCTTTCGGCCATCAAGAAAGATTCAATCGGATTGACATACAATAATTTGGGTTATTTATACGATGTCAACTCACGAAACCTGAAAGAGGGAATTGCTCTTTTACCAATCGAGTTGAAAAAAGAAGCCAAACTTATTTTATCCGGTAATCTGGACGAAGTGTTGGGTGTGTTGGAGGCTACAAAAGTAGAGACAATTCCAGTGGAGAAAATTGGATTTATCTATTCCCAACAAAAAGACAGGAAGGAAGTCTCAGCTTTTCTGAAATGGGTTTTGACAGATGGACAGAAGTTTAATCACGAAAAAGGATTTTTAAATCTGGACAAGCAAGTTCTGGCTGAACAAGTGAACCGATTATCGGATAAGTTCCTATCCCTGAAATAAAAAAACAACTTAATTATAAAAAAGCGAGCGTCCCTTTTTCCGTCGGCAAACTGATACAGGGAACGCCCGCTACAATTCGAAAAATTGTATGGCAAAATTACCATTATTTTTTGGAAACGGCAAAACGTTTCCAGAGTTTCGTGTACGCAAATCCGGAATCCTATTCCTGTTTGCATTTCTTACTTCACTTTCTACATTTTCCCAGCAGGTTGAAATTAAAGGGACTGTTCTTGAAGAAAACTCTAAAGCCTCAGTTATTGGAGCAGTTATCAAAATCAAAGGTCAAAAAATAGTTGCAACATCTGATGCAAGTGGAAACTTTGCAGTCAACGTAAAATCACTCCCGGCAACATTACTCGTATCTTCAGTTGGTTTTAAAAATCAGGAAATTGACGTCTATGAAGCCGAATCTACCTTCATCTACCTTGCTGAAGATCAAAACAGACTGAGCACTGTCGTAGTTGTGGGTTATGGAACCCAGAAACGAAGCGATTTTACAGGTTCACTTTCTTCTATTCCAACAGAATTTAAAGGGTTACCGGTAACTTCTCCCGATCGACTTATTCAAGGGGCGGTTTCAGGTGCCCAGGTTACACAATCGAGTGGTCAACCCGGAGGGGGCGTTTCTATCCGGGTTAGGGGGGGGACATCCATTAATGCAGGTAACGAACCACTTTATGTTATTGATGGTTTTCCTGTTTATAATGGAGATGCTTCGGTTGATGCAGGTGTAACAAGTGGTTCAAGCATCAATCCACTTTCAGGCATCAACCCTGATGACATAGAATCAATTGATGTGCTTAAAGATGCTTCTTCTACTGCTATTTATGGTTCACGTGGTGCAAATGGTGTAATATTGGTTACTACCAAAGCAGGAAAAAAAGGCAACTCATCTGTAACCTATGATGCTTATTATGGTATTCAACGAGTTGCAAAGAAAATCGCCCTGTTAAATGCCTCACAATGGGGAGAATTAAAAAATGATGCCCTGAAAGATTCAGGTAAAAGCCCACTTTACTCACAGTCCCAAATCGATTCATTAGGTGTAGGGACCGATTGGCAAACAGCAGCATTCAGAGATGCACCTGTACAAAGTCACACCATTTCAATCTCATCAGGTACTGATAAAACAAGAATATTACTTTCCGGAAATTATTTCAAACAGGAAGGTGTAATTATCAATACCGGTTTCGATCGTTATTCAGGGAAATTAAATCTCGATCATGATATAAATAAGAAGTTCAAGTTAGGTGTCTATCTGAATGGAAGTGTAACACATGCTGATGTTGCTCCTACAAGTACAGTACCCAATATCTTATCCATGGTTCCTGTTGTTTCAGTGAAAGATGCAAATGGTAAATATACAGCCAACAGCAGCTATGGTTCAACAGTAGCAAATCCAATTGCCACCTTAGTCGAAGCCATAAATGAAACAAATACAACAAGATTTTTATTGAACGGTTTTGGAGAATATAAAATTATTGAAGGTTTAACTGCAAAGGTTTCATTGGGTACAGATATTATAAATAACAAACAAAATAAGTACACGCCATCTACACTATACGAAAGCTCACCGGGTGGTAATGCGTCTATTGGCTCATTATCTACCCTCAACTGGTTAAACGAAAACACTTTAAATTACAAAAAGATAGTTGGTGAAAAACATTCAGTAGATATTCTTATCGGTAATACCCAACAACATTCAATTTCGGAAGCCTATATCGCCGGAGGATCAAATTTCGCCAGTGATGCGTTTACCTATAACAATATAGGTTCTGGAACCGTATTGGTTGCTCCATCATCATTAAGCAGTGAATGGACACTTCAATCGTACCTCGCCAGAGTTAATTATGGATATAATGAACTTTATTTATTCACACTTACAGCTCGTGCTGATGGTTCTTCACGCTTTGGAAAAAACAACAAATGGGGAACATTCCCATCGGCTGCATTTGCTTGGAATGCATCAAATGAAAAATTTTTGAAAAATATCAAGCAAATAAGCTCATTGAAAGTTCGTTTAAGTGCCGGTTTGACAGGGAATCAAGAAATTGATCCATATAAATCGCTTGCGAGACTTTCAAATTACCAATACTCATTTGCTAATACGTTGGTAAATGGTTTTGCAACAAGCAGTTTTGCCAATGATAACTTAACCTGGGAAAAAACAGCTCAATATGATCTAGGTCTCGATTTGGCACTATTCTCCGATAGAATCCAGTTAACTACTGATATTTATTATAAGAAAACATCTGATTTATTATTGGAAGTTCCTGTACCCTTTTCATCAAGTTTATCCAGTGCTTTTCAAAACTGTGGAGTTGTCGAAAATAAAGGGATAGAAGTAGGATTAAAGACGTTGAACCTGACCGGTAAGTTTGAATGGACTACTAATTTTATATTTTCAGCGAATAAAAATAAAATCTTAAGCCTAGGAGGTGCGGATTATTTTTTTGTAACAGATCCTGCAAGTACAACTACACTTCCCACCCAAATTATTAAAGTAGGCGAATCAGTTGGAGCATTTTATATGTATAAAACTGATGGTGTAGATGCTGCTACAGGAAATCAAAAATACAAAAATTTAAATAGTGGAGATGGTGCAATTACTCAAGATGGTGATAGAACTATTGTGGGCAGTTCTCAACCTAAATTTTTGGCAAGTATTACGAATACTTTCAGGTATAAAAATTTTGATTTATCAGTTTTTCTGAATTCCTCTTACGGGAACAAAATCTTTAACTGGACACGTGCTAACCTTGAATTAGGAACAGGTTTTACAGGAGCGGTTGCATCATTATTAAACCGTTGGACTTCAACTAATACAAATACGGATATGCATAAAGCTATCGAAAACCCTGCGGTGACAATATCCGATCGATTTGTTGAGGATGGTTCTTATCTTCGACTTAAGAATATTTCTTTTGGTTATACTTTCCCCAAAAAACTTATCTCTAAGGTCCGGATTAAAAATGCCCGTGTATATGTTTCAGGATCAAACCTACTGACATGGACTAATTATACAGGTTACGATCCTGAAGTAAGTACAAATGGTCAAAACTCGATCAGTTCCGGTATGGACAGAGGCGCATATCCTACTGCTAAAACAGTTTTAGGTGGTGTTAGCATTACGTTTTAATTCAAACTCATATCAAAATTTAAAAGTTATCATTATGAAAAAAATATATTTTCTACCTGCCTTCATCTTAAGTGTTTTGTCGGCTTGTACAACTCTTGAGGAAAGTCCACAATCATTTATTTCACCCGATCAGTTTTATAAAACATCAGGAGATGCTATCTCGGCAGTAAATGCAATTTATTATCCTCTGGTTGATAATAAAGTAGGAGCGCAACCATTGTACAACAGATTGTTTGATACTGGCCTTGATTTTATGACAGATGATTTGGATGCCGGACCAGGGTCGCCAAACGCTGAAGTTCGTGCGTTGGCAAAACTAACTCAGGCATCAACCAATCTCCGTATTCAACAAATCTGGACTGAGCACTATGAGGGAATTAATAAAGCAAATATTGCTTTAGAAAAAATCCCCGGTATAACAATGGATGATAAACTAAAAAACAGATTATTGGGTGAATCCCGCTTCTTAAGAGCATTTTATTATTTTAATCTGGTTCGGCTTTATGGCGATGTGCCTTTGTTGTTAACGGACCAAACTAAACTCTCAATAGCAGAATTACAAGTGCCAAGAACTCCAAAAGAGCAGGTTTACACACAAATAATAGCAGATTTAATTGAATCGGCCAATTTGTTTAAAAACGGTTCCTCAGGTGAAGCAGGACGTGCTACCGAAGGTGCTGCAAAATCATTATTGTCAAAAGTCTATTTAACACAACGTGATTGGAGTAATTCTGTAAAGTTGGCCGAAGAAGTAATTAATGGAACTTATGGTTATGCCCTTTTAGATAATTATTCACAAGTGTTTCTTCCAGCTTACAAAAATGGAAAAGAGCATATCTTTTCAGCTCAGATAAAAGGGAGTACCATCAGTACAGGGCATCTGGTGACTTCAAGTGATATAGAATCTGGAGTTCCCGGATTGAAAGGCTCATATGGCAATCAATTAGCTTTTTACACAGTAGGTAACGATAAATTCTTCAGTCTTTATAAACTTTATAATTCCAAAGATAAACGTAAAAGAGTATCATTTGTAACTTACTATATCAGTCCAACCAATGGTAAAAAGTATGCCACAATAAATGCTCCCGGAGACTCAGTACCTTTTATAAATAAAAACTGGGATCCAAATTATGCTGCAACCGGACAATCGGATGCCAATGCTAATATATTGCGATTTGCGGAAGTATTACTAATACACGCCGAAGCTGAAAATGAATTGAATGGTCCAACAGAAAAAGCATATACTTCTATAAATAAAATCAGAAAAAGAGCCGGGATTAACGATCTTACTGCCGGTTTGACACAAGATCAGTTTCGTGATTCTGTTTACCTGGAAAGGAGATTAGAACTTGTGGCCGAATATCACAGGTATTTTGATCTTATCCGTGAAACCGGAACTGAAGTTACAGGAGTTGGACCGGAAGGAAAGGGAATTCTTATCAAAGCATTACAAAAAGTCGGGAAAAACAATGTTTCGGCTAAACATTACTTATATGCCATACCGCAAGGTGAAAAAGATAGAAATCCGAAACTTACACAAAATCCGGGCTGGGAATGAAACTAAAATATTTGTTTTTTGCCATACTGCTTACATTGAACTTTAATGCAATTGCACAAGTCAAAACTGAAGCAAATTACTTTGATGGAAATAAGTTATTTTCCATTGTAAAAAAGTATGTTTCACTCGGTGAGCATCGTACCGGTACTCCAACAGATTTAGCCACATCCGATTGGATAGGATCAGAATTGAAATCAGTTGGCTATGCAGTGAAATATCTTGAATTCCCAATCAAACAATTCTTTCCTGAAAAAGTTTTTTTAGCACAAGAAAAGGATACGATTCAGGCATTTCCACTTTGGTGGGTTAATGAAAAAATCAAACGTGTTGTAAGTGGAACTTTGGTGGATGTTGATAAAGTGAAATCATTAAGTGTAAATGATATTGCTTTAATTCATTTCCCATTAAAACAGGTCAACGTAAATCCAAAGATTTATATTGATTCGTTAATCAAAGCAGGTGTGGTTGGAATTGTTATCATTACAGACAATCAGTCGGGAGAGATTGAAGCATATAACACCAACAAAGATCAACAACCCTGGAAAGTGCCGATTATTCTTATTGCACCAAATGATAGTGCCAGGGCACTTGCTTTTGTAAAGAGAAATAAACGAATCACGTTGGCAATTAACGGAACTTTCAAAGATGTAATTGGTCGAAATGTGTATGGTACTATTGGACATGGTGAAAAGTATATAGTAGTTTCAACACCTATCAGCGGTTGGTTTACTTGTGGCGGCGAACGTGGTTCAGGTATAGCAATCTGGTTGGCTCTTGCTAAATGGGCCGCTGTTCAAAAAACTGATTACACATTTGTGTTTACAGCTAATTCAGGTCACGAACATGCATTTAAAGGTGCACATGAATACCTGGAACGTGATGCACCGCCTGTTTTAAAGACCAAACTTTGGATTCATTTTGGTGCCGGTGCAGCTACACTGGAATGGAAAAAAACCTCTCAAGGCTTAGTAAAACAATCCAATGTAGATCCAAATCGCAGGTTCTTTTTTAGCGATTCAGTTAGCACATCATTTAATAATGCTTTTAAAGATATCGAAGCTCAAAAGATTTTAGCTAACCAAAATCCCGGAGGTGAACTGGTATATGTGGCACGTAAAGGATATACCCGTTTTGCAGGCGTATCATATGGACATCCGTTCTTTCATGTTAAAACAGACGACGAAAATACTACTTCGCCAGAAATCCTGGAAGCAACTGCCAAAGCATTTAAAAATTTAATTCTGGAACAAACAAAATAATTTTAAAAGATATTTTATGAACAAATTGTATTTAAAAACAGGAAGTTTCGGACTATTGGCAACGTCATTACTGACGAGTGCATTTGGTCAAAATCCACAGGCAGTGACATCTGCCAACGGATTTAAGGGGAAAATTGGTAAAACGTTGGCCGATTCACAAGAATCATGGCCGGAAAAGAAAACATCGCCTAAAGGAGCTCCTAATGTGGTAGTCTGGTTGATTGATGATGCCGGTTATGGTACTTCCAGTGCATTTGGAGGTTTAATGGAAACTCCGATACTGGATAGTTTGGCAAATAATGGGTTGCGTTACACCAACTTTCATTCAACCGGCGTAAGTTCTCCAACCCGTGCAGCATTGTTGACTGGTCGAAATCACCATTCAGTTCACATGGGAACCCTGAATTACAGTTCCCAGGGTTTTCCCGGTTACGATGCCATTATGCCGGGGGATAAAGCAACCATTGCAGAAGTGTTGCATGAAAATAATTATAACACATTTGCTGTTGGTAAATATCACGTTGCACCTTTGGATGAAATTACAGCCAATGGACCTTTTGATCGTTGGGCTGTAGGTCGTGGCTTCGACCATTTTTATGGTTTCCAACTAGGTCATACCGATCAATTTCATCCTAATTTATATGAAGATACCAAAGTGATTGACATTGAGCCAAACACCAAGCATTTAACTACTTTGCTTGCTGATAAAGCCATTAGTTACATTTCAAATCAAAAATCAATTTCACCTGATAAACCGTTTTTCCTCTATTTTGCTTCTGGTGCAATTCACTCGCCACATCAGGTCGAAAAGAAATGGAGCGATTTGTACAAAGGCAAATTTGATAAAGGTTGGGACTGGTATCGGGAAGAAGTATTTGCCCGTCAGAAAAGGCTGGGAGTTATTCCTGCAGATGCCATTTTACCCGACCGTGATCCGACAGTAAAAGCATGGAATAGTCTTACGCCCGAACAGAAAAAAGTATATGCCCGCTTTATGGAAGTATATGCAGGTTTCTTAACACATGCGGATTATGAATTTGGTCGCATTGTCAATCATTTGAAAGAAATAGGGCAAGCCGATAATACCATTATTCTTGTAAGCATTGGCGATAATGGTTCAAGCCATAGTCCGAGAAACGGTACATTAAATGGATATATCAGTAGTCTGGACGAAGACAAACAAGTGGCCGAACTATATAAAAATATAGATAAGATTGGAACAGAACATTCGTTTGAAGATGCTCCTTCTGGCTGGACACAAGCTACCAATACACCTTTCCGCCTGTGGAAAGCCGATCCCAACAGCGAAGGGGGAACTCACCAACCATTGATAGTATATTATCCCAACGGGAAATTGGAAAAAGGTGGAATCCGTGAACAATATGGTCATGTGATTGACATAGCACCAACTATTTATGAACTTACCGGAGCAAAAGTACCTGAAATGATTAAAGGCTATAAACAACAACCTCTCGAAGGAACTAGTCTTGCATATTCTATTTACGATGCTAAAGCAACAAACCGTCATACAGTACAATATTATGAGCTTTTTGGAAAAAGGGCAATCGTAAAAGATGGTTGGAAGGCATCTGTGTTTCACCAATCCGGAGCTGATTTTGCAAAAGATATCTGGGAGCTTTACGATCTGAAAAAAGACTTTAACGAGCGTATTGATCTTGCTTCTAAATTTCCAGTAAAGGTCAAGGAACTTCAAGCTGTGTTCGATGAAGAAGCAAAAAAGTACAATGTATATCCTTTAATCGACAATGCATTGGGTCATAGTGCCGGAGGAAGAGCACGTAGTCCCTATGGTTTGAATAAAAAAGTCGTTTTGTACACCGGAATTGATCAATTGCTTACCTATAGTGGACCACAATTTCAGGGCGATCCGTTTACTATTACGGCTGATATAGATCTAAAATCAACAGCCGATCAAGGCGTTTTATTTGCGACCGGTTCTGAATTTGATGGCTTAAGTTTATACATAAAAGATGGAAAATTTCAGGTGGCTCATAACACAGGAACTATTGTGAAATATTTGGAATCAAATACAACAGTTCCCGTTGGGAAATCCAAGTTGAGATTTGAATTCAATTACATTGCGCCTGCAGTGAAAGGACGACGAAACTTTACTACACCTGCAGGAACAGAAGCCTTATACATTAACGACCAAAAAGTGGCAGAAAGAGATATTGTTGCCTCCGAAGGCTTTATTGCTGTATACAAGGATGGTATTGATGTTGGCTCTGACAGAAACTCGCCGGTTACCGATCATTACAAAGTACCTTTTGCTTTTACCGGAAAATTGAATAATGTAACGATTGAATATAAATAAAACAATCATCAGTTTTTTTGATTATTAACATCTAACCGTCCAATACCGAAAGTTTTGGACGGTTGTTTTTACTTGGCATTCCAAAATAATATAAACTGTAAACTGTCACTCTTATCAGTATTTTAAACGACGGAATATACCTAAAAAAAGGTATTTAAATGACTCAGAATAGGTATTTTATATACTAAATAGATCCTGTATTTTTGTATAAAGTAACAATATATCCACTCAACTATATATGATATGGCAAAAATAGCAAAACAACTAACCGAATTGGTTGGGAACACTCCCCTTTTAGAATTGAGTAATTATGAAACGGTAAAAAAGCTTGAAGCAACAGTAGTTGCAAAACTTGAATACTTTAATCCAACAGGAAGTGTTAAAGATCGTATCGCTTTGGCAATATTGGAAGATGCAGAGCAAAAAGGGTTATTGAATAAAGATTCAGTCATTGTTGAACCTACAAGTGGAAATACTGGAGTTGGTTTGGCATTTGTTGCGGCTGTCAAAGGCTATCGGTTGATAATTACTATGCCCGAAACGTTCAGTGTCGAACGCCGTAACTTGTTGAATGCACTTGGAGCTGAAGTGGTACTAACCCCCGGATCGCTTGGCATGAATGGGGCAGTGGCTAAGGCGCAGGAAATTGCAGACAGTATTCCAAACTCGTTTTTACCTCAGCAATTTGAAAATCCTGCAAATCCTGAGGTACATAAACGTACTACTGCCGAAGAAATTTGGCGTGATACGGACGGAAAGGTTGATCTGTTCGTTGCAGGTGTTGGTACCGGTGGAACGATAAGCGGAGTAGGAGAGGTGTTGAAGAAATATAACCCGAACATACAGATTGTAGCTGTTGAGCCTGCCGAATCACCATTACTTTCAGGAGGAACAGCCGGCCCGCATAAAATTCAGGGCATAGGGCCAAACTTTATACCCGGTACTTTTAACCGCGCCGTGGTAGACGAAATTCTTAGAGTAAAGAGTGATGATGCGATATTAACTGCCCGTGAACTGGCCCGATTGGAAGGATTGCTGGTAGGTATATCGTCCGGTGCTGCAGTTTATGGTGCTGCAGTTTTAGCAAAACGTCCTGAAAATAAGGGTAAGACAATAGTTGCAATTCTACCCGATACCGGTGAACGCTATCTTTCGACAGTGTTGTATGCTTTTAAAGAATATCCATTGAAAAAGGAGTTGTTCGATTTATTGAAGGTGAGTTTTTTCTGAATACAACCATAGAAAAGTGGAGTAATTGATAGACAGAAATAATGTTGTATTTTATATCATTAATTGCTTGCTTCCTATTGTCCAACTTTTCAAACTTGAAACCTCAAACCTCAAACTTGGAACCTCAACCCTTTTAACCCATACAAGTCATTCAGAACTGAACAAAGAGCACGCAACAGGAAGATGAACCCATCAGGGTAGTAGGCATTAGGAACAATTAAATTTCACATTTTTAATTTAATAAAATAGATCGCTGACGAAACATTACGACTTGTCAGAATGGTTCAACAGCGTTTTAGTTTTAAATTATTTGTTCGCTTTTTTCGCTCAAAAAACAGCTCATTCCTGACGGCAAGTCTTAGCGATAGGAATCTTGATTGAATTTTCAGTATTGAAGGAAAATACCATCAAGTTGCTGCACTTTTTAAAAGCACATCTCCAGAATTCAGCCTGAAACTGTTCTTCGTTCAGAGGGGGTTCATTGAGGGTTCATTGAGGGTTGGTTGAGGGTTCATTGAGGTAAACCTCATTGAACCCTCAACCAACCCTCTCTATACCCCCTTTGAAAGGTTACTGTACAGAAAATGAATGATATTGAAATTCAGAACGAATTCCAGTGGAATTTGCGAATAGAATCATTTTTTAAAACTCATCTTGTTATCCCCCACTTATGGTATGTAAATACTGTGTTTCGGGTATTTCAGAAACTTAAAAATAGTATGAACTTTGTAAAAGAATTAATGGAATTTGAAAACATAAAAACTATGGCTGATGTTACTTTTATTATTGCTGAAAATAACGACTTGTGTCGTTTGGGCTTGAAGTGCATCATACTTGACCAGTTTAATTTGGCTGCCATTCACATTACCAGTACCAAACTTGAGCTGCACAGCACGTTGCTGTCGAATAGTGAAGCAATAGTAATTATCGATTTTGATAGCCTGGCTATTGATCATATTGATGAAGTGGCTGTACTTTCGGCATGTTTCCCAAAATCCAACTGGCTCTTTATAGGGGATTTGCCCGATGAAAACTTTCTGATGCCACTGACAGCTTCTTTTGAAAAGGCAAATTTTGTATTAAAAACAAATGATTATGATGTTATTGCAACTGCTATTATTGCAACCGTTTCGGGAAGGAAATACTATTGCAGCGAGGCACTTCAAATAATCATGGATGGGCATAACCATAAAAAAGAAAATTCAGCAAAACGCAACCTGCTTACCATTACCGAAATGGAACTTGTCCAGCTTTTTACCCAGGGCAAAACTGCCAAAGAAATAGCTGAATTACGATGCCTGAGCCATCATACTATCAATACCCACCGAAAGAATATCTTCCGAAAACTGGAACTGAACAACATACAGGAACTGATTAAATTTGCCCTGAAAAATGGATTGGTGGATTTGACGGAGTATTATATATAGCCTATTATCAGTGTTTTATTTCTAAATCTACCGCAATCGGGGTATTAATATACTCAAATTGCGGTATTTTATTGGATGTTGGTTCAGCGTAATTTTGCACTCATAAAATTTGATAAGATATTAAAACAATATAAAACTATTCAATTATGAGCATCAAGATTTACGCATTATTCCTTTTTCTGGCAATTGGCCTTACAGCATTTGCCCAAAACAAACAAACCCAACTGACAGGTAAAGTAAAAGATGGAGCTACCGGTGAAACTTTAATTGGTGTTTCGATACAGATTGAAGGTTCAACTGATATCGTGAAAACTGATAACAATGGCAATTTCAATCTGAATACGAATAAGAAACTTCCTTTTACGGTTGTTGTGAATTATGTAGGCTACCAAAAACAAGAAAATATAATTGAAAGTGTGGATGGTGAATTTGTATTTGAAATACGCCAGAGCACGAATCTGTTAAGTAAAGTTGTCGTAACATCCCGTCGTCGGGCTGAAACGGCTCAGGATATTCCGATTCCGATTTCAGTTATAAGTGGTGGGTTGGTAGCCGAATCCGGTGCATTCAACGTAAACCGTGTGAAGGAACTTATTCCTTCTGTGCAGCTTTATTCGTCAAATCCACGTAACACGGGGATTAATATCCGTGGTTTAGGTTCGTCTTTCGGACTGACAAACGATGGTATCGACCCGGGAGTAGGTTTTTATGTGGATGGAGTTTATTATGCCCGTCCGGCAGCTACGACGCTCGACTTTATCGATGTGGAACAAATTGAGGTACTGCGTGGGCCACAGGGTACCCTGTTTGGTAAGAACACTACTGCCGGTGCATTCAACGTTACAACCAAAAAACCAAGCTTTACACCAGGTGCAAACTTTGAACTGAGCTATGGTAACTATGGATATATTCAGGCAAAAACATCCATCACGGGCCCTCTGACAAAAAATCTGGCTGCCAGAGTCTCTTTTTCAGGGACTCAACGTGATGGAACTATTTATAACGTGGCAAAGCAGGAATATGTGAATAGTCTGAATAACCTGGGGGTAAGAGGACAACTTCTATATAAACCAAACGAAAATACGAATATCACCCTGATTGCCGATGCGACCCGTCAACGTCCAAACGGATATGCACAAGTGTACGCAGGAACAGTAACTACTTTGCGTTCCAACTACCGGCAATTCAGCACCATCACTTCTGCGTTGGGATATACGCTTCCAAGCACAAATCCATTCGACAGGATTATTGACCAGGATACACCGGCCAAGTCAAATCAGGATTTAGGAGGCGTTTCGTTGAATGCTGACTTTAAACTTGGTTCAGGAACACTGACTTCGACTACCGCGTGGCGTTATTGGAAATGGGATCCATCTACCGACCGTGACTTTACAGAACTACAGGCATTGAACCTGTCACAGGCACCTTCGAAACACAATCAATGGTCGCAGGAAATTCGTTGGGCAGGTAGTTTATCTTCAAATCTGACGGCTGTTTTTGGAGTTTTTGTTTTTGCCCAAGACTTGAAATCGGACACAGTGCAAACAGAAGAGGCAGGGAAAGACCAATGGCGGTTTTCAAGTACTGACGCGACTGCCGAAGCATCCTGGAAAACTCCTGGATTGTTGGATGGCTATGGAATTAAAACCAAATCGGAACTGAACACCTTTAGTGGTGCTGCTTTTGGGCAGGTTGACTGGGCAATTACCAAACGCTTACACGTTTTACCTGGGCTTCGTGCCAACTACGATAGAAAAAAGGTGGACTACAAAAGAACAACCTATGGCGGGTTACAAACATCCGATGCAGCACTTCTGGCATTGAAAAAATCAGTTTACAGTAATCAGTCGTTTAATGCAGACAAGGATAATACCAATTTCTCGGGTCAGTTGACTATAGCATACAAAGTCAGCAAGAGTATCAATGCATTTGCCACTTATGCCAGTAGTTACAAACCGGTAGGATTAAATCTGGGTAGTTTACCTACTCCGGCTGCAGGTTCTACTTTATCCGATTTGGCAGTAGTGAAACCGGAAAAAGTGAATCACATTGAAATTGGGGTAAAAACTACGCCAACTGCAAATTCTACCTTGAATTTAACTGTTTATAATACAGATATAAAAGATTACCAAACACTGGTTCAATCACCGGAATTGGGTGTAAACCGCGGTTATCTGGCAAATGCTGAAAAAGTGAATGTACGTGGAGCTGAATTGGATGGTGATATCAAGGTTACTAAAAACCTTTCATTCTATGGCTCACTATCCTATACCGATGGCAAATATGTTACCTTTACCAATGCGCCGCTTCCACTCGAAGAAACCGGTTTGAAAGATGCAAATGGGAAATCCGTTTATTTTAAAGATATTTCAGGCAGCGTATTGCCGGGTATCTCTAAATGGGCCGGATCAATTGGCGGCGAATACTCTATAAAGGGAAATTTATTAGGCAACTCAGGTAATTTTTTCATTGCTTCTGACGTTTACGCTCGTTCTTCATTCTCTTCAAGTCCTTCACCTTCAAAGTATCTGAATATAGCTGGTTATTCCTTATTGAATGCCAGAATTGGTTTTCGTGCCACTGATGGCGTGTCCGTTACCCTTTGGGGCCGCAACATACTTGATAAAGATTATTTTGAGCAACTATTACCCGGTGCCGGTAATTCAGGTCAATATGCCGGTGTCCTTGGTGACCCAAGAACAGTTGGTGTAACCATTAAATATGCTTTCTAAATTCATCGATATATACATATAAATTTGTAAATGAGGGTTTCATGTTTAGTGAAACCCTCAGTATATATGATTAATGATAGTCTATTGAATTCAGACATATAATAACAAACTTATAAAAATGTCCAAAACAATACAATTTAATCCGCTAAAATATCCGGTTTATGTAATGGCAAAACCGATAGGTCCGGCGTGTAACCTGCGTTGCAGTTATTGTTATTATCTGGACAAGGAGGGTTTAAGTCCAAAGACCAGCACGAACCGAATGAGCGATGCCACCCTGGAATTGTTTACCGAACAATATATCAATGCCCAGCCCGGTGTTGAGATATTGTTTACCTGGCATGGTGGCGAGCCGCTTTTGTTGGGTTTGGATTATTACCGGAAAGCACTTTGCTTACAAAAAGCTTATGGACGAAACAGGCAAATTGATAACACCCTGCAAACAAATGGCGTATTGCTAACCGAGGAATGGTGCACGTTCTTCAAAGAAAATAACTTCCTGATAGGCATTTCCATTGATGGTCCCGAACATTGTCATAATAAATACCGCCGGACAATTCAGGATAATGGTTCATTTCAACAGGTATTGAATGGCATTAAATTACTGCAAAAACATCAGGTGGAATTCAATGTATTATCGGTAATAAATGATTATAATGTGCAATTTCCCATGGAAGTATATCATTTTTTCAAATTGATGGGAGCTAAATACATTCAATTTTCTCCGGTAGTGGAACGTTTGAATGCTGCATCCGATTTCCTTTCAGCACCCGATAATACGGAAGGTAAACTAACTTCCTGGTCGGTTGGTTCCATGGAATACGGGCAGTTCCTTACTACCATTTTTGATGAATGGGTGCGGCATGATGTGGGTGAAACATTTGTGACTACTTTCGATGCCACTCTTGCAAGTTTTGTGGGTGCACCAGCCGGAACATGCGTATATTCCGAAACCTGTGGCCATGCTGCTGCCCTGGAAGCTAATGGTGATTTATATAGTTGCGATCATTTTGTTTTTCCGGAATACAACCAAGGAAATATTCACAAGAAAACCATTACCGAAATGATGCTTTCTCCGGTGCAATTCAAATTTGGTGATGATAAGCGGGATAAACTATCATCAGCTTGCAGGCAATGTAAATACCTGAAACTTTGCCATGGCGAATGTCCCAAGAATCGTATCCTGAGATTGGCAGATGGTTCAACACATAATTACCTTTGCACAGGATTGAAACATTATTTTAACCATGTAGAACCATATATGAAGTTTATGGCAAACGAGTTGAAACATAAACGTGCACCTTCGAATGTTAAGTTCTGGACTAAAACGGAATGATATTTAATGTGTTGATAAATTTTACATTTTCAATTCCATACTTTCAAGAGTTAGAATATCATATGAACTGATATTCTAACTTTTTTCGTATATAAATGTAAATTTCAGACAAATAGCTGCTTCCGAGTAGCTCATATACCTCAATAAAGGTACAAATATACCACCACAATGGTATGGTGGACCTATATTGTTTCCCGTAATTTTGCATCATCAGAAATTGAATCGAATAAATATATATATATAAATAAGGTATGAAAAAGATTGTAACATTATCGTTGGTACTGGCTATGTTATTGGGAATGTCGAATCAGGCGCAAGCTCAGGAAAAAGATTTAAAAGGTCAGATTTCGTTATCGGGTGCATTTGCACTTTATCCCCTGGCTGTAAAATGGGCTGAAGAGTTTAAGAAACTGCACCCAAATGTCAGGATTGATGTATCGGGTGGAGGTGCAGGTAAAGGTATCACCGATGCATTGGCAAAAGTAGTTGATTTGGGAATGGTTTCGCGAGAGATACACCCCGAAGAATTTAAAAAAGGGGCTTGGGCAATCGCAGTTGCTAAAGACGCAGTAGTTCCAACTATTAATGCAAAAAACCCAAAAATAAAAGAATTATTAGCTAAAGGAATCACTCAAGCTGCTGCCACAAAGGTATACGTTACCGGTGAATACAAAACATGGGGAAATGTATTGGGAATCAACTCCAATATTCCTATACATCTCTACAACCGTTCGGATGCTTGTGGTGCCGGTGAAACCTGGGCAAAATACCTGGGTGGAAAAAAACAGGAAGAATTATTGGGCACCGGAGTTTTTGGCGATCCGGGAGTTGCTTCGGCAATTCAGAAAGATGCATTGGGATTTGGATATAACAATATAGCGTATGCCTACGATTTGAAAACAAAAAGACCGAATCCTGGAATATTGGTCTTGCCAATCGATGTAAATAACAATGGAAAGATCGATGTTGCCGAAAATTTCTATGGAACTTCTACACAACTAATTTCAGCCATTGCACAAGGTAAATATCCATCGCCTCCTGCCCGTGATTTGTATCTGGTTTCAAACGGAAAACCAACTAATCCGGTAGTTGTAGCATTTTTGAAATTTATTTTGACTCAGGGGCAGAAATATAATGTTCCAAACGGATACATCAATTTGCCAAAAGAAAAACTAAATAAAGGAATTGCTAAATTGAAATAATAACCCTTAACCCAAAAAGGAGAATAACAAATTCTATATTTTAATCAACTTATTTAAAGTCCCTTTGAGGGATTTGGATTATTATTATCAATATGCCAGCAAGTTCATCCTATAGAATCCTGAAAAATAAAGTAGCCGGGGGATTAATGTTCACTATAACCGTTGCATCAATCTTGTTGGTTGTTTTGATTGGACTGGGTTTATACCTAAAATCAGTTCCAATTTTTGAGCACAGCAGTTTTTGGCAATTGATTAGTTCATCCGAATGGAAGCCTGGAAATGGAAAATTTGGTTTCTTGCCGTTTATAGCCGGAACCCTTTGGATTACAGCTATAGCGGTGATTCTTTCTTTACCAATTGCATTGTTAACGTCTTTGTTTCTGACTGAATTTTCAAAAACATATGTAAAGAAATGGGTTTTTACAGCCCTTGATATATTAGCCGGAATTCCATCGGTGGTGTATGGTGTTTGGGGAGTTTTATTTGTTGTGCCCTGGATCTCAGAAAAACTGGCACCACATTTTGTAGAATATTCCACCGGATATACTGTTTTGGCAGGAGGTATTGTTTTGGGCATAATGATATTGCCGTTATTGATAAGCCTGTTTGTAGAGATATTCTCTGCAGTGCCTCGTGAATACAGGGATGCAGCACTTTCATTAGGAGCTACCAAATGGCAAACCAGCAAGTTTGTTATTTTACGCAAAACTTTTCCGGGGATTTTGGCAGCTGTTATTTTAGCTGTTTCACGTGCTTTTGGCGAAACCATTGCAGTATTAATGGTTTGTGGAAACCTGCCGATGGTACCACACTCATTGTTCGATTCATGTTATCCTTTACCTGCACTCATTGCCAATAATTACGGCGAAATGTTGTCCGTACCTTTGTATGAATCGGCATTAATGTTAGCTGCTTTTTTGCTTTTTATCGTGGTGTTTATATTTAATGCGATGTCGAGAGCTGTGATTTATCGAATAGAAAGGAAGTTTAAATGAAATTCAAATTTATAGAAGAAAAGATAGCAAAAGGGCTGATGATTGGTGCTTCTGTTGCGGTATTCGCTTTTGTGGTGAATATTATCTACACCATATTCCGTCGCGGTTTCCCTGCTTTGAACTGGGAAATGATTAGCAAGATTCCTGCCGGAGGATATTACAACGGTGGTGGAGGAGGAATACTGAATGCCATTGTCGGTTCTTTGTACATCGTGCTTGGATCTACGATATTGGGATTACTAATCAGCATACCGGTAGTGTTTTACCTCAATGTATATCTGAAAAAAGATTCCAAGCTGTCTTACGTTGCCCGTCTTGCTTTCGATATACTTTTTGGAATACCCTCTATTGTTTATGGTGCATTTGCATTTACCATTATGATTTACCTGGGAATGCACACTTCGTTGGGTGGCGGTATTCTGGTAATCACTTTGCTGGTAATTCCCATTTTTATTCGCTCCATGGACGAAGTGGCACAACAAATACCAAAGGATTTGCTGGATTCTACGTATGCATTGGGGGCTACAAAACTGGAAACAATAAAAGTCGTTCTCCGGCAGATTGCACCGGGCATTGCAACTGCAACTTTATTATCAGTAGGTCGTGCAATCGGTGATGCGGCAGGGGTAATGTTTACAGCCGGTTTTACCGACAGTATTTCAACTTCACTGAGCCAACCGGCAGCAACGTTGCCACTTTCAGTTTTTTTTCAACTAAGCAGTCCAAATGCTGATGTACAGGAAAGAGCTTATTCGGCAGCTTTGATTTTAATATTTATTGTGCTTGTAATAAGCATTCTAGGACGATTAATTACGAACCATTTTTCAAAACATAAAATATAATGAAATCACTCCGGTATCGAAACTCCACGCGAGCCAGTTGGGCTGAAGATTTTTCCTTTCTGAATAATGGTTTAGATAAAAGTGCAAAGGATAAATTCGATAATGATATTAACAATAAAGCAGATCTAAAAGTAAAAAAATCAAATCTAAAAGTAAGTGAGTTAAATCTTTATATTCACAAAACCCATATTCTCAAAAATGTGAATTTGGAAATCCCGGATAAAAAAATCACCTGTATTATCGGACCTTCTGGTTGTGGTAAATCCACCTTGCTCAAAACATTCAATCGTTTGATTGATGATACTGAAGGCGTAAAATACAAAGGTAGTATTTTGGTGGATGGAATGGATATTTTTGATTCAAAGACTGAGATTACAGAAATTCGTAAAAAAATGGGATTGTTATCGCAACGTCCTTGTCCACTTCCGATGTCTATTTATGATAATATCGCTTTTGGATGTAAAATGCACGGTGAACACCATCGAAAAAAGCTGAATCAGATTGTAGAAGAACAACTCAAAGCTGTTGGGCTTTGGGAAGAAGTGAAAAACCGTTTACATTCACCTGCCTCTAAACTATCAATTGGTCAGCAACAACGTTTATGCTTAGCCCGGGGTTTAGCCGTAGAGCCTGAATTTATTTTAGCTGATGAAGCAACTTCAGCCCTCGATCCGATTTCAAGTAAACATATTGAAGAACTATTTGTAGAACTCAAAGAAAATTATGCCATCATCATGGTGACGCATACCTTGCGTCAGGCTTTACGAATTGCCGATCATGTCATCTTTATGTATTTGGGTGAAGTCATTGAAGCTGGTCCTGCCGATGAAGTTTTTAATAATCCAAAACAAGAATTGACCAGAAAGTATTTAGAAGGAGCTTTTAGCTAAATCATTACTCACATCTCATAATTCTTTTGACTCCTAACTATAGCCCAAATAATTAATTATGTACAAATTACCAAATACCCTATCCGAAGATATTGCTTATTTTGGAACGCTCATTGACGATTTCAAACAAGGGAAAACAGAACCCGTCAAATTCAAAGGAAACCGCGTGCCTATGGGCATTTACGAACAACGCAAAGACGGAACATACATGGTTCGTGTTCGTTGTACCGGAGGTTTTATCAGTCCTGAACAACTAAAACAAGTGGCACTGACTGCTCAATATCATAATTCGACACTTTTGCATATCACCACGCGTCAGGAAATTCAGATTCATCATATAAGTATTGAGCAGGTAAAAACTATTTTGCCAGATTTACAAGCCGTTGAACTTTCTTCCAAAGGTGGTGGAGGTAATACCGTTCGTAATTTTTTGGTAGATGTGAATAGTGGCATCAGTACTACCGAAGTGTTCGATGTGTTGCCTTACGCGGTTGATTTAACTACCCGATTAATCGCCGAACCTGATTCGTTTACGTTGCCCCGCAAGCTTAAAATAGCTTTCTCAACCAGCGAAACAAATGCTGATTTTGCTTTAATCAATGACCTGGGATTTATCGCCACTATCAAAGATGGTAAACGTGGCTTTAAAGTATACCTGGGTGGTTCGGTGGCTTCCAATCCGACACTTGGTTGGGAACTGTTCGCCTTCGCTCCCGAGGAAGATTTGGTAAATATTGCTGTTGCAGCCAAACGGTTTTTCAACAATCACGGTAACCGTAAAAACAAGCACAAAGCCCGAATCCGCTACATTTTCTATAAAGAAGGAGAAGAAAAAACAAAAGAATTATTCTTCAATTATTACAACGAGATTAAAGAAAACGAAGATTTTGTCTTTAAGCCCGGAAAGTTGGCTTTCGAATACAAAATTCCTACTTTTGATGCGGTTAAATTGTATTCCGAAGAGTTTGTAAATTGGAGAAAAAGGAATGTTTCAACCCAAAGGCAAAACGGATTGTACTCCACCATTGTTCCGTTTGTAAATGGGAATACCGACAGCGAATCGCTCTTGAAAATAGCTGAATTTGCTACTGAATTTGGGAATGATGTGTTGCGATTCACAGCGCGCCAGCAATTGCAGTTACGAAATATCCCTGAAAAATACCTTGGTAATTTGTATCTGTTGCTTAAAGAACTGCACGTATCTACAGAACTTCCTGCTATAATAAACAATATTGTTTCGTGTACCGGTGCTGACACTTGCCGCCTTGGAATTTGTTATTCGAAAGGTGCCTCATTGGCATTACGGAAAAAACTAGCCAAAAGTAAACTCAATTTGGACGAAGTCTCCAATCTTCAAATCAATATCTCCGGCTGTCCGAATTCATGTGCACAGCAAATATGGTCAGACATAGGTTTTCAGGGGCGTGTGGGCAGAAACGAACGCATGTATGCAGCTTATAACGTGTATGCCGGAGCTGCGAAAGGTGTTGATCCAAAATTAGGTGCTATTTTAGGTTCAGTGAGCGCTCGCGACTTGCCACAATTCACAGAGGATATTTTGGCTGATTATATCCCGGTTAAATCGTCATACTCGTCATTCAGAGCCTATCTGGATGCCGTAGGCACTGAAAATATCAAGGCATTGATTGAAAAATACAAAGAAGTTCCGAGCTTTGAAGAAGATAAAAACTATTATTATGACTGGGGAAGTGAGGAACTGTTTTCAGTAGCAAACAAAGGTCCGGCAGAATGTTCAGCGGGTTTGTTTGACATGATTGATTTGGATTTAAAGTTTATCAAACAAGGGTTTGCATTGCTGCAAACTGAAAATGACATACATAAAATAAATCTGATCTTATACGACATCGTATTTTCTTCATCGCGCATGTTACTGGTTACTAAAGGAGCAGAACCAAAAACAACATCAGAAGCTTTTGAACTTTTTATTGAGAAATTTATCAATGAAGGTTTAGTAAGCGATTCATTCAAAGAGTTGGTGAAAACAGCTCAATCAAACCCGAATGCTGATTTTGTAATCAGAAAAGATGAGGTAATTGAATTGGCCGAAATTGTTATCAAACTTTACGAAGGAATGGACGATTCCTTACAATTTAAAAATCAACCGGTAAAAGTGATAGAAATAAAACCTGAGAGTGCAGTTGGACAAACGGAAGATGTACTCTTAAAAACCCGTGTAAAAAACTTTAGGGGTGTAGCATGTCCGATGAATTTTGTAAAAACAAAGATTGAGCTTGCCACCTTAAAATCAGGTGACCTTTTAGAAGTTTGGCTTGACGATGGTCAACCGATTCAAAATGTACCCGGATCAGTCCGAAATGAAGGACATAAAGTTATTTCAACAACACAAGTTGAAGATTACTGGAAAGTGCTAATCAAAAAGAATTGATTTGTGTTAGCTTATTTTTCTCAATTATTATTCAAATGGTTTCCGACAATGAACGTTATGAAAAATAGAATGAAAATATTTAATGCATGAGCTGATATTTTGATTATTCTAAAACTCAGGATTTGTCCTGACAAACAGTAAATAACCAATAATTATTTACATGTCATGAATAATCAGTTATCTGAGAATCCAAAAATAATATCAGAATCAAGCGAAGTCAAAGACATTCAAAAGCGATGTTTGAAAATTTTGATTTGATAAATAAAATTAATTTTACAATAAGATCATCGAATGGAAATGCGGTCCTATTAACTGCATGTTCTTACCCCGAAACTTCAGCTAAAACATCGAAATTCAATGGGTTTCGATGTTTTTTCTTGTCTGATAGTGACTGAATTGAATATACTTACTTAAAATTGCGTATCTTTGCAGTCAAATAATATATTATCAATGAGATTTGACGAACTTCCCCTTTGTGATGCCGTGTTGGACGGATTGCAAGCTATGAATTTTAAAGAAGCCACTCCGGTTCAGGAACAAACCATACCAGTAATACTTCAAAAACGTGACGTAATAGCCTGTGCCCAAACCGGTACCGGTAAAACTGCCGCCTTTATTTTACCCCTGTTGCATAACCTGCAATCCGAAAAACACAATGAAAATTTTGTAAATGCCATTATCATGGCGCCGACACGTGAGTTGGCTCAACAAATCGACCAGCAAATGGAAGGTTTCTCGTATTTTACTTCTTTTTCGTCGGTAGCTGTCTATGGTGGGAATGATTCGAATGCCTGGGATGTACAGCGTCGTGGGCTACAAAAAGGTGCCGATGTAGTCATTGCCACTCCGGGAAGGTTGCTTTCGCACATTAATCTCTACGACATTGATTTTTCACATGTAAAATACTTTATCCTTGATGAAGCAGACCGCATGCTCGATATGGGATTCTTCGACGACATTATGCAGGTGGTAAACCGCTTGCCAAAGGACCGTCAGACCATCATGTTCTCGGCTACCATGCCTCCAAAAATCCGCCTGCTTGCCAAGACGATCATGCATGATCCGTTTGAAGTGAAAATCGCGGTTTCCAAGCCCCCTGAAAACATTATGCAAACGGCTTATATCTGTTATGAAGCCCAGAAACAGGGAATCATTCGCCATTTGTTTGTGGAACAGGAATCCAATAAAGTGATTATTTTCTCGGGCTCAAAGCTTAAGGTGAAGGAACTTTTCAAAACATTCCGTCAAATGGGCCTTTCGGTAGGTGAGATGCATTCCGACCTGGATCAGGTACAACGTGACCACATTATGCATGAATTCAGGAACAACCGGGTGAACATTCTGGTAGCTACCGATATTGTATCCCGTGGTATAGATATCGATGATATTTCATTAATCATTAACTACGATGTGCCTCACGATGCCGAGGATTATGTACACCGTATCGGACGTACCGCACGAGCCAGTGCTAAGGGAATGTCCATTACCTTTGTTTCGGTGGAGGAACAATATAAGTTTAAACAAATTGAAGAATTCCTTGAAAAGGATATTTACAAAATACCAATGCCCATAGAATTGGGTGAATCCCCGGAATATAACCCTGAAAAAAACAAACATTTTAAAAAGACCTTTACAAAAGGAAAAGGATCTTTTCAACGTAACAAGATCAGAAAGTAATTCAAATTCAGGATACTTTTCAAACAACAAATAAGGGCTGTGATTTTTCAAGGCCCTTATTTGTTTTCTGTATTACCACAACTATATTTTTACTCTCCGGTGTTACTAAAAAAACAGGACAAGTATTGATAGCTGTATTTTAATTTCTTTTGTACTTTCTGTTATTTCTTTTCCCTTTTTGGCAATTCCGCCATTCAGATACTCTATAGAGAGGGTTGCGAGAAGGTTGAGAGAGGGTTCATTGAGGGTTATCCCTCCGAACCCTCAATGAACCCTCAATGAACCCTCATTCAACCCCCTCTAAGCCAAAACAAAATAAAACCATTTAAAAAGTATCTCATGAACGAAAATAATACAACGTTTTCTAACCATTATTGTTTTTTCGGGAGGGTCCTAAAACTTTATGTAACTTTGCAGGCAATATAATTTATTTCAATGACTGAGAGCTTTCCATATCCGTGTCTTTCTAAACAGCAACTTATAGGGCAGATGAACCTTCTGGCCTCTACGCATACACCCTTTTTCTTCCTGATCGATTACAAAGCCGAAAATGGGTATGCGATACAGCTAAACGAAATGGACGCGAACTACATCCAATTCCAATTTGAGGACGCACCCCCAATGCCGGCTGAAGAAAAGCCGGAGCCACCCATCAGGCAATGGGATCTTCAACCCCTGAGTCTGAAAGACTATCAGCCTAAGTTCGACTATGTTCAGAAACAAATTCATGCCGGCAATTCGTTTCTGGTTAACCTGACCCAGCCAACGAAAGTACAAACCAATCTGTCGCTGTACGAACTTTATTCCAAAAGTCGTGCCAGGTATAAAGTATGGGTAAAAGATTCAATGCTGGTGCTTTCGCCTGAGACTTTTGTACGCATCGAGGGACAGTCTATTTCCTCGTTTCCAATGAAGGGTACCATTGATGCGGCAATTCCGGATGCAGAAGAGGTAATTCTGAATGATCCAAAAGAAATGGCTGAGCATGCCACTATTGTTGACTTAATACGCAATGACCTGAGTCTGGTGGCCGATCATGTTGAGGTTAAGCGTTTCAGGTATGTTGAAAAGATCAAAACCAATAAACAGGATTTATTACAGGTCAGTTCGGAAATAACCGGGTTGTTACCTGCGGATTATCTGCAACGACTGGGAACTATTTTGTTTGAGTTGCTACCTGCCGGGTCAATCAGTGGCGCCCCGAAAGCAAAGACCCTTGAAATAATACAGCAGGCAGAAGGCTATGACCGGGGATATTATACCGGAATATGCGGTCATTTTGATGGTGAAAATCTTAATTCGGGTGTTATGATCCGTTTTTTGGAACAGGTTAATGGACAATTGGTTTTTAAAAGCGGTGGTGGGATAACCGCCCAGAGTGAATTGATAAAAGAATATGAAGAATTAATACAGAAAGTCTATGTGCCGGTTTATTGAATCCATACAATTGAATAATGGAGTGTTTAAACGCCTCGAACTTCATCAGGAGCGTGTCAGGTTAGCTTTGAAGGATTACTATCCGGGTGTAAAAGCCTTTGACCTGGTTGAATCCTTACATACAACTACCTTTCCGGTGACGAAGATTTATAAATGCCGGGTGCTGTACGATTCTGTTATTCGGAAAATAGAATACATACCGTATACGCAACGTAAGATCAATTCTTTAAAATTGGTGGAAACTGATATGGAGAGCACGCACTATAAATTGGAAGACAGAAGTTTATATAATGCTGCTTTTGCATTGCGCGGTGAATGTGATGAGATAATCCTGGTAAAGAACGGGTTGTTGACCGATACTTCCTTCACAAATATTGCCCTGTATGACGGAATTCAATGGTATACGCCACGCTCTCCCCTGATTTACGGGGTGAACAGGGCGGAGTTGATTCAACAGGGTGTTTTAACAGAGAAAGATATAAATGCTTCCGATTTGGTGAACTTTACACGGGTTTCACTGTTTAATGCTATGAATGAGTTTGGTAGTATTGAATTGGATATTTCCGCAATTCGGCAATAAATATATTAATATAGCGAATTTAATGTTCATTTAATTTTGATTTGTAAGATAAATAATCAAATTATTTTCACTTTGTATTTGCTGGTTAAATAAAATACTGTATCTTTGCAACGTTTTTAAGATGAAACAATGAACAAAAGTTATTTACATATCCTCCTACTCGGTATTATTATTCTCTTGCAGCACAAGTAGAAGTGAGTTTGGTATGTAGTAAAATACAATATAATAGATAGCCTTTCTCACATGTGTGAGAAAGGCTTTTTTAATTTAGAAATTTTCAAAACAGACAATAATATGGATAGATTATTTATCTTTGATACCACATTACGCGATGGCGAACAGGTTCCGGGTTGCCAGTTAAACACTATTGAAAAGATTCAGGTGGCCCGTGCGTTGGAAACATTAGGCGTGGATGTGATTGAAGCAGGTTTCCCGATATCAAGCCCGGGTGATTTTAATTCAGTGGTTGAAATCTCGAAAGCAGTGACCTGGCCTACGATATGCGCCTTAACGCGCGGAGTTCAAAAAGATATTGATGTGGCTGCCGAAGCACTCAAGTATGCAAAAAACAAACGGATACATACCGGAATCGGGACCTCCGATTTTCATATAAAACATAAATTCAATTCCAACCAGGAAGATATCCTGGAACGTGCTATTGCAGCAGTGAAATATGCCAAGAAGTATGTGGAAGATGTTGAATTCTATTGTGAGGATGCCGGGCGGACTGATAATGTTTACCTTGCCCGGGTGGTTGAAGCCGTGATTAAAGCCGGAGCTACCGTAGTAAATATCCCGGATACTACCGGATATTGCCTGCCCTGGGAGTTTGGTGATAAGATCAGGTTCCTGATGGAAAATGTCAAGGGAGTACACAATGCGATTATATCCACACATTGCCATAATGATTTAGGGATGGCAACTGCCAATACTATTTCAGGAGTTTTGAATGGTGCCCGTCAGGTAGAAGTAACCATGAACGGTATCGGCGAACGTGCAGGAAATACAGCACTGGAAGAAATAGCCATGATCCTGAAATGCCACAAAGGGTTGAATATCGAAACACAAATCAATACACAGAAAATATCTTCAACCAGCCGGTTGGTTTCGAGCCTTATGAATATGCCGATACAACCTAATAAAGCGGTGGTCGGTCGTAACGCATTTGCACATTCCTCGGGGATTCACCAGGATGGCGTATTGAAGAACCGTGAAAGCTACGAAATCATGGATCCGAAAGATGTAGGCATCGATGAAAATTCAATTGTCTTGACAGCCAGAAGTGGTCGTGCAGCATTGAAACATCGCTTGCACTTGTTAGGGATGGAAACAGAAGGTGATAAGCTGGATGCCATATACGAAGAGTTTTTAAAGCTGGCTGACAGGAAAAAGGATATCAATGATGACGATATATTATTGATAGCCGGAATGGAACGCAACGAAAAGCAACGGATTAAACTTGATTACCTGCAGGTTACCTCAGGTGTTGGTGTGAAAGCTGTTGCCAGTATCGGATTGATGATTGCCAATGAGAAATTTGAAGCTGCTGCTTCGGGCAATGGACCGGTTGATGCGGCTATCAAAGCACTGAAGCAAATCATCAACCGTGAAATGAATTTGCAGGAATTTACCATTCAGGCAATAAATAAAGGCAGTGATGATGTGGGTAAGGTGCATATGCAGGTTGAACACCAGGGTGCCATTTATTATGGTTTTGGTGCAAATACCGATATTGTGGCAGCATCTGTGGAGGCCTATATCAATGCAATCAATAAATTTGTAAAATAAAGAACTTGCTACTCCAAAATTTAGTAAGGAACGGAATAAACAGAGTGAGAAAATAAAAAGATAAACTACAATATGCAAGCTTAGACTCCGGTAATAGGAATTGAGGATGCTAAATAATTATTTATGAAAACATTATTTGATAAAATCTGGGATGCACACGTGGTATCGACGGTTGAAGAGGGACCAACCCAATTATACATCGACCGTATGTACTGCCACGAAGTGACAAGTCCCCAAGCTTTTGATGGAATGAGAAAACGTGGGTTGAAAGTATTTCGCCCTGAACAAATAACCTGCATGCCGGATCACAATATCCCGACTATCAACCAGGAAAGTCCTATTGCCGATCCAATTTCAAAGATTCAGGTCGATACACTGACCAAAAATGCACTTGATTTTGGGCTGACCCATTATCAAATGGGAAATGAAAAGAACGGAATTATCCACGTGGTAGGACCTGAAATAGGATTATCATTACCGGGCATGACCCTGGTTTGCGGTGATTCGCATACTTCAACACATGGTGCTTTAGGAGCAGTGGCGTTTGGTATTGGAACCAGCGAAGTGGAAATGGTATTGGCAACTCAATGCGTATTCCAGTCACGTCCCAAAACAATGCGTATAAACATTCACGGAAAACTTAATCCGGGTGTTACTTCAAAAGATTTAGCACTTTATGTAATTGCAAAAGTAACTACAGGGGGAGCCACCGGTTATTTTGTGGAATACGCAGGGGAAGCAATCGAAGCATTGAGCATGGAACAACGCTTGACGGTTTGTAACCTGTCCATTGAAATGGGAGCCCGTGGTGGGTTAGTAGCACCTGATGAAACTACCATAGCCTATTTAAAAGGCAAGGAATTCTCACCCAAAGGGGAAGCATGGGATCAGGCAGTTGCTAAATGGAAAGCATTAAAAACGGACGAAGGTGCTGCCTTTGATAAAGAAGTAACTTTTGACGCTGCAGATATTCAACCAATGGTAACTTACGGAACCAATCCCGGCATGGGAATGGGCATTACCGATTCAATTCCTACCCTGGATAGCATTGATGAAGCCAGCCAGATTTCATTTGTGAAGTCATTGGATTATATGGGGTACAAACCGGGTGAAAAATTAATGGGTAAAGCCATTGATTATGTTTTCCTTGGAAGTTGTACGAACGGCAGGATTGAAGATTTCAGGATCTTTGCCGATTATGTAAAAGGAAAAAAGAAAGCCGATAACATCGTTGTATGGCTTGTGCCGGGCTCATGGGCTGTTGATAAACAAATTAAAGCAGAAGGAATTGATAAAGTGTTGATCGAAGCAGGATTCCAGTTACGTCAACCGGGTTGTTCGGCATGTCTTGCCATGAACGACGATAAGGTTCCGGCAGGTAAATATGCTGTGTCCACTTCGAATCGTAACTTTGAAGGACGTCAGGGTCCTGGTGCCCGTACTATACTGGCAGGCCCGTTGGTAGCAGCTGCTGCCGCTGTTACTGGCAGAATAACAGATCCAAGAGTTTAAATTGTAGTCAAAAGAAAAAATGGAAAAATTTATAACACTTACTTCAACTGTAGTTCCACTTCCAATAGAGAATGTGGACACCGACCAAATCATCCCGGCACGTTTCCTGAAAGCTACTTCGAAAGAAGGCTTTGGTGACAATTTGTTTCGTGACTGGCGGTATGATAAAAATAATACCCCGATTGCATCCTTCGTGCTGAATAACCCAACCTATCAGGGTGAAATCCTGGTTGCCGGAAAGAACTTCGGTTCAGGCTCCAGTCGTGAGCATGCAGCCTGGGCTATTGCAGGTTACGGATTCAGGGTGGTGGTATCGAGCTTCTTTGCCGATATCTTCAAGAATAACGCCATGAATAATTTTGTGTTGCCTGTAGTGGTTTCAGAACCTTTTTTAGCCGGGATATTCGAATCGGTAAATGCTGATGCTAAGATTACGCTTACAATAAACCTGGCTGAGCAAACCATCACCAATAATGCAACCGGAAAATATGAATCATTCTTTATCAATCCTTACAAAAAAGATTGTTTTGTAAATGGCCTGGATGACATTGATTACTTATTGAGTAAAAAAGAACAAATCGAGCAATACGAAAAAGCAAGATAAACCTTAAAAAGTCCCTTTTGAGGGACTTTTTGGGTATGTTTCTGATGACAACAAAATTAATCAATGCAATTTATTAATAATCAATATATTTTTGAAACTCACTTTCGGTGAGTTTAGGGGGGCATATATGTTAGAAATAATGGATACTACTCTTCGCGATGGAGAACAAACATCGGGAGTGTCATTTGCAGCGCAGGAAAAGTTAAGTATAGCCCGACTGCTGTTGGAAGAGTTGCGTGTAGATAGAATTGAGATAGCCTCAGCCCGTGTTTCAGATGGTGAATTTGCGTCCGTTAAAAGAGTTACTAAATGGGCTCGTGCTAACGGACATATTGACCAGATTGAAGTACTTGGGTTTGTTGATGGGCGTTTATCACTTGACTGGATCCAGAATGCAGGCGGAAAAGTGATTAATTTGCTTTGTAAAGGTTCGATGAAGCATTGCATGCATCAGCTTAAGAAAACAAAGGAAGAGCATATAGCCGATATTAAGCAGGTTCTGGCAAACGCTGAAGAAATGGGAATATCAGTCAATATATACCTGGAGGACTGGTCGAATGGAATGCGCGAATCGGAAGATTATGTGTATTTTATGGTTGATTCATTGAAAGATGAAGCCGTAGTAAAACGATTTATGTTGCCTGATACCCTTGGGATATTGAATCCTGATGAAACACGTGACTTTTGTACTAAGATGATTGTTCATTACCCGGATATTCATTTTGATTTTCATGCCCACAATGATTATGATTTAGCGGTTGCTAATGTTTTTGAGGCAGTAAAAGCAGGTATTAAGGGTGTTCATGTAACAGTTAACGGGCTTGGGGAGCGCGCTGGAAATGCACCTTTATCAAGTGTCCTGGCCGTATTGCATGATCATTTGAATCTGAAAACCGAACTTCAGGAGGATAAAATTAATTCTGTCAGTAAAGTGGTAGAAACCTATTCCGGGATTCGGATTCCACATAACAAGCCTGTTGTCGGTGAGAATGTGTTTACACAGGTTGCCGGTATTCATGCCGATGGAGACAATAAGAAAAACCTGTATTACAACGATCTGTTGCCTGAGCGTTTCGGCCGTCAACGACAGTATGCACTTGGCAAGACTTCCGGGAAGGCCAATATATTGAAAAACCTGCAACAACTGGGGATTGAGCTTGATGATGACATGATGAAACGGGTTACTGAACGGGTCATAGAGCTTGGTGACAAGAAGGAAATGGTGTCGCTGGACGAACTCCCGTATATCATTTCTGATGTGCTGAAAAACGAGCAGGAAGAGCAGGTGGTAAAGATTCTCAATTATTCCTTATCCCTTACCAATGGGTTGAAGCCAATGGCAACTGTCAAGATGGAAGTGAACGGAGGGGTTTATGAACAATCTGCATCGGGGCATGGCCAGTACAATGCCGTATCAAAAGCAATGTGGAAGATTTACAAAAGCCTGAATAAGCCTACTCCTGAGTTGTTGGATTATGTGGTGGTCATTCCTCCGGGAGGGCAAACCAATGCTTTCGTTCAAACTATAATAACCTGGAGATTTAATGATAAGGTATTTAAAACAAGGGGATTGGATGGTGATCAAACTGTTGCAGCAATAAAAGCAACGATCAAAATGTTGAATATTATTGATTAATCAATGATATTATTCAAAGGTTTTTTGATTGAGAATGAAAATGCAACAAACGACATAGATTGCTAATGATATAATTACGACTAAAGCCCTGTAGAAATTTTGATACTTCGTTTTTTTAGTTATAGACTTAAAAATAGCCGTAGTTATAATAGAAAAGAATGCTCCAATTGTAATTAATAAGTAAATCATAACTATAATGTTTAAGAAAATAACTCTAAAGTAGTTTAGGTTGCAAAGATAATAATATTTGCGACAAAAATAATGGCTAACTGCGATTAATAGATAAAAATAATTAAAATAAATTCATATATATGTCAGAAAATATATTAAAGGACGAACAAATGAGTATTTCAAACAGTGAATCAAGAAAATTAAACCTGGCGATACTGCCCGGTGATGGTATTGGACCGGAAATAGTGGAGCAAGCATTGAATGTAACAAAAGCTGTTTGCCAGAAATTTGGACATACCCTTAGCTATGAATACGGTATTGTAGGTGCATGTGCCATTGATGCAACCGGTGAACCGTATCCAAAAGCAACGCATGAATTGTGCATGAAGTCTGATGCCGTGCTTTTTGGTGCTATCGGAGATCCTAAGTATGATAACGATCCCACTGCCAAAGTCCGTCCTGAACAAGGATTGCTAAAGATGCGTAAGGATCTTGGCTTATATGCCAATATACGTCCTGTTACCACGTTCCCGTCTTTAATTCATAAATCACCTTTGCGTGCTGACTTAGTCGAAGGGGCTGACTTTATGTGTATCCGCGAACTTACCGGAGGAATGTATTTTGGTCGTCCACAGGGTAGGAGCGAGGATGGAAATACGGCATATGATACTTGTGTGTATACTCGTGAGGAAGTAGAAAGAATCCTGCACCTGGCATATAAATACGCCCTGCAACGCAATAAGAAGGTGACTATGGTTGATAAAGCGAATGTTTTGGCTACTTCGCGCCTGTGGC
Organism: Paludibacter sp.; assembly: GCA_028710415.1. Lineage (GTDB taxonomy): Bacteria > Bacteroidota > Bacteroidia > Bacteroidales > Paludibacteraceae > Paludibacter. The sequence continues at coordinate 40,111 of JAQTUE010000028.1, forward strand.
GTCAGATTACCCAGGAAATCGCTCCTCAGTACCCGGATGTTGAAACTGAATATATGTTCGTTGATAATGCTGCCATGCGAATTATTCAATGGCCTAAGAGTTTTGACGTCATGGTCACCGAGAACCTCTTTGGCGATATTCTTACTGATGAAGCATCTGTTATCACCGGTTCGCTGGGAATGCTGCCATCGGCTTCTATTGGAATCCATACTTCGGTATTTGAACCCATTCATGGATCTTACCCCCAGGCTACCGGTAAAAATATTGCAAACCCAATTGCCACCATATTATCGGCTGCCTTGATGTTCGAATATGCCTTTGGGATGATGAAGGAAGGTGCCCTGATTCGTGAAGCCGTAGCGGCAAGCATGGATACCGGCATTGTTACTGAAGATATCGCAAATGACAGTAAATCGTATAAAACAACTGATGTGGGTGAATGGATTGTAAATTACATTTCAAAATAATTCTCTGTAAGACATTAAACAAGACGTCCATCCGATTATTCGGATGGACGTCTTGTTTTTAATAGAATGGAATATTTCGGTTAGTTAAGTCTGACGGCTTTTGAAATATCACAGACTAAAATCAAATTTTTATATTACAATTAATAATTAGAAATGATTGAATAGCTAATCAGAAAGAAAATCAAATTCTTGTTTTTTTTTATTACTACCTAAGTATAATTAACATTGTTATTAAAATCAACAGATAACTGGAAAAAAGTAGTATGGCTGTTTGAAAATAAGATTTGAGAACGGCTGATTTCATAGTGTTGAAAATTAAATTGGAATAATAGACTTAATGGTTGTTTTAAATTAATACGGTACAAATATAGATATAATTATTTTACATATTATCATCATCCCAATTATGGTATTTTAGTTCAATGCGGAGCATTTATTTTATTGGGAAATTAGTTTCTTTGCTCAGGCGTGTGTTCTGAAAAAGCAGTATTATTGTTAAATAATTAAAATAAATTAATATAAAGCAATGATACAGAACTGCGTTAAGTGAATTGTACATTGATATTTGTATTTTTTGTCATTGTTCCGTATGTGCTTTTAAATTAGAGAGAAATACTTTCACGATGTAAAAATGTTAATTTGGTATTTTAATGTAAATTCATCTTTTTACCCTGTTACTTATATTAAAAAAGAAGAATATAATTAATATATATTATATATAAATTAATTTGTATTGTAATATATTAACTTAAAATGTTTATGTAAGAACTGATTATTTAGCTTGTATACATTTAATATTACGTATTTGATATTGATAAAACAGCTTTATTTTAAACTACAAGTTTGGAAAAGAGCATTCTACATTATTTTGTGCCTTTTTGAAAATTGTTACTGAAAAGTTCATAGTCTATTTGCGTAAAACTGAATGTTTATTCCAAAATAAAATAATTTTAAGTATTAGGGACTAAAATATTAGGAAAGCCTTTCAACTGGGTTGACACAAAACAAAGCGGACTTCAGGTTTAACTGAAGTCCGCTTTGTTTCGTGATTATGTCCGATTTATTTTTCAGCCAATAGTTTTTCAATGTCCTTTGATATTTCCTCCGGTTTCACTACCGAACCATACCGTTTAACAGGTTTTCCTTCCCTGTCCAGCAGAAACTTTGTAAAGTTCCATTTAATGTCATTTCCCAAAGTGCCCGGTAATGCCTCCTTTAGGTATTTGTAGAGCGGGTCAGCTTTATCGCCGTTTACATCAATCTTCATAAAAAGAGGGAAATTGACCCCGTAATTCAAAGTGCAAAACTTGGATATTTCTTCAGCGCTTCCCGGTTCCTGACTTCCAAACTGATTGCAAGGGAAACCAAGTACAACCAATCCTTTGTCCTTATAATCCTTGTAAAGTTTTTCAAGGCCTTCGTATTGAGGGGTGAATCCACATTTGCTGGCTGTGTTCACTACTAATACTACTTTCCCCGCATATGCTTTCATGCTGATTTCTTTGCCTTGCAATGATTTAGCTTTGAATTGATAGAAGTTCATGGCAGTTTTACTTTCTTGTGCTGTTGAGGATAGGATGGAAAAAACAGAGATAAATAATATTACAATTGTTAGTTTCATATAGTTTTCAGTTTTATTAATTTTCTATCAAAACAATCCTTTTGGGCTTATTGTTCGAATCGTTTTTGATTATCCGTCGATTTATCGGGCATTCACTTGCAATCTGGGATAAAGCACATCTTTTACCCAACGGTAATTAGGTTCTTTCCGGAGTATTTTTTCGCAGATAAGCATTGCTTCTTTATGCCTTTCTGTTTTGTCGAATGCCAAAGCTATGGTGGTAAGTAAATTCAGGTACACCCAGTTTTGATCGGTATTGTTATTTTTCTCCAATAACCTCGATCCTTTTAAATAATACTTCAACGCTTCTTCTTTGTTGCCACCAAATATCCCGGGGGAGTAGTACAGGATGTTCCCTTTGTCAATAAGAGCCTGTATATTTTCAGGATCTAAAGCATATGCCTTGTTGATGTCGTACAGGCTTTCGCGACCCAGGGTGAATGTTTTAAATTTGCTGATGCCCATCCTGAAGCCAAGAAAAGATCCTTTGTACGCATAGGCTGTAGCATTGTTGGGGGAGGCCTTCAGAACCTGAACGATCAATTTCTCACCTCTTGCTATCATGATTTCAGCCGAATCAAATTGTTTTTTACCAATTAAGTGCCCAATGTAGCCATAATATACATTGATCAGTTCCAGCTTTTGGTCCACGGTAGATGCCGTTTTTCCTTTCTCGATGGTGTTTATGATAGAACCCCATTTGTACATTTCACGGTTAATAAATGAATTGTAAATGGTCCTTTTGTAGGGTGACTCTGAAAAAACTTCAGGCGTTAAGGTAACTAAGAAAAGGGTGATGAATAATCTGTAAACTGTAAATTTAGAACATTCCATGGTTAGGTTGGTTAGTTATTTAAGCAAAGGCGATAGGATATAGTTGGTGATTGAATTTTAACTTCTTAAGACATAACATATTTAAAAACGGATTGTTCTGTAATTAGCCGGATATTAATTTATTGATTAATTTCAGTCATTTGGTAGTTAACAAATACGGATAAATATAAAATATTTTTCTCATTTAGGTGCAAAGCAAAAGCGCCAAATCATTGTTTTAAAATGATTTAGCGCTTTTTTGTGCTCTCCCTCTTGGACTTGAACCAAGGACCCTCTGATTAACAGTCAGATGCTCTAACCAACTGAGCTAAGGAAGAATTTAGTTGTACATTTTTTTCTCAAATGCTGTGCAAAAGTAATAGGTTTTATTGAAATATGCAATATCTTTGCACAAAAAAATACGTATAATTTTATGAAAAAAATATTGGGAATGGGTAATGCCCTGACAGACATTTTATTGCAAGTTGATAATGATGAAGTTTTATTTTCATTAAATCTCCTAAAAGGCGGAATGCAGTTGATAAATACCGAAAGATCGCATGAAATCAACGATGCTGTCAGCAATTATTCTAAGATTATGGCCACCGGAGGCTCCGCTTCCAACACGATTAATGGGATCACCCGCCTTGGAATGAAAGGTGGTTTTGTAGGAAAAATAGGAAAAGATGATATTGGGTTGTTTTTTACCAACGATTCTATCAACAATGGGGTAGTGCCTCACCTGTTAACCAGTGAAACTCCTTCCGGTCGTTGTACTGTGTTGGTCACCCCGGACAGCGAACGTACGCTTTGCACTTACCTGGGTGCTGCCTGTGAACTGGAAGCTTCCGATCTAAAGGCTGAAATGTTTCAGGGATACGATATTTTCCATATCGAAGGGTACCTGGTACAAAACCATGATTTGATACGGACAGCGGTCAGGTTGGCCAAGCAGGAAGGCCTGAAGGTATCCGTGGACCTTGCCAGTTACAATGTGGTGGAAGAAAACCTTGATTTCTTACTTGAAATCATCCACCAATATGTTGATATTGTTTTTGCCAATGAAGAAGAAGCACGTGCTTTTACCGGTAAAGAACCTGAGGATGCATTGAATGTTATTTCTGAACATTGTGAAATAGCCATTGTGAAAGTAGGCAAAGATGGATCTTTCATTAAATCGGGAGATAAAATAGTGCAAATAGCACCACGAAAAGCAAACTGCATCGATACCACCGGGGCCGGTGATTTATATGCATCGGGTTTCCTGTTCGGATTAGCAAATAATTATTCACTTGAGGTCTGTGGTAAAATTGGTTCCCTGATCTCCGGGAATGTCGTGGAAGTATTAGGTGCCAAGATGCCTGATGAAGTGTGGGAAACTATTCAAGGTGAAATTGGGAGGATAGTTAATTAAGTTGATTAAGTTGAATAAGTTGATTGGTTAATTGGTTAATTGGTTGATTGAGTTAATTGGTTGATTAAGTTGGAAAAGTTAATTGGTTGATTAAGTTGAATAAGTTAATTGGTTGATTGAGTTGAATGGTAAGAAAGTAAAGTTAAAGATGCCTGCTTAAATAACCAATCAACCAATCAACCAATCAACCAATCAACCAATCAACCAATCAACCAAATAACCAATAAACCAATAAACCAATTAACCAGTCAACCAAATAACCAATTAACTAATCAACCAATTAACCAATCAACCAATTAACCAGTCAACCAATTAACCAATTAACCAATTAACCAATTAACCAATTAACCAATTAACCAATCCACCAATCAACCAATCAACCAATTAACCAATTAACCAATCAACTAAATCCCTTGATCAAGTCTATCAAACTCTATACCGCCATTGTACTTGCAATGGTATTCTGGTCATTCTCGTTCATATGGACCAGGGTGGCTATTCATTCGTTTCAACCCATGACATTGATCACCCTGCGCCTGGTGATTGCTGCGATCTTATTATTCATCGTTTCCAAATCTACAGGCAAGTTTCAAAAGCTACGCAGGAAGGATTTCAAATGGTTCATTCTTTTGGCCTTCTTTGAGCCTTTCCTGTATTATGTGGGGGAAACGTATGGATTAACGACTGTAGAGTCAACGCTGGCCGCTGTAATCGTTTCTACAATCCCTTTGTTTGCCCCGGTGCTGGCGTTTATTGTCCTGCGGGAGCGGATCGGGTGGTTTAATATCCTGGGGATACTCGTTTCCCTGGTGGGTGTATTCTTCGTCATCTACGAACCCAAAGGTGGATTTAATGCCAACCCATGGGGCGTGGCACTTATGTTCCTGGCGGTTTTTGCAGCCATTTGCTATGCCACGGTGCTGCGTAAAATCCCTGCCTATTATTCGAATATGAATGTCATTTTCTACCAAAGCCTGCTGGGGCTGATATTTTTTATTCCTACCTTTTTCCTGACCGATTACCCTACCATCCAATCCATCCAGGTAAGCCGGGAATCGCTTGTAGCATTGTTCATGCTGTCGGTATTTGCTTCGGTTATTGCTTTTGTTTTGTTTGCCGGGGCAGTACGCCAGGTAGGAGTGACGCGTACCAATGTCTTTGTAAACCTGATTCCTGTTTTTACTGCTATACTTTCCTGGTTTATTTTGGATGAAATACTTACGGTAAGTAAATGGGTCGGGATCTCCATTGTGGTCATCGGCTTGTTTGTCAGCCAAATGGGGAAACTTAAATTCAACAAAGGGGTGGAAGAAATCATCTGAAAGTTTGAGGTTTGAGGTTTGAAGTTTGAGGTTTGAAGTTTGAAGTTAGGGCTCAGTAGAGATCAGATTATGAGTATGATTAAAGATTCATTTTCTCTAATGTTATGTGTTGATTGACTTATTCAATGCCTTACTCTGCTTTCCTGATACCTCCATCCATCCATTTCTATATTTATTTTTACTTCCCGAACCAGTCAAGCCGGATAAACCATTTTCCGCCTTTTACTGTTTGTTTTATGGCTATTTGTCTAACAATGAAGTAATCAATGATAAACAGAATCCTTCTTCTTTCCTGTAAGCATTCATTTTATTGCTTTTTGTTTGGGTTTAAATTGGGTAAATATTTCCATCATAGCGCCATGATGTTTTAGTTATCCCTTAGATGTATCTTAGATATCCCTTAGATATCCCATAGATATCCCATATCATTATTGGGTTAGTATATCTATATCATATCTAAATAACAAATAAGTATTAATTGACATAATAGTAAAACCTGATAGAGAATAGTAACCAAAAAAATGAATTGCCTGTTGGATGCAGAAAATAAGTAACATAGCAATTGATTGAAATAATCCGATTTTTGACGGGTATATATCCACTGGTTTTGGAAGGAAGGCAAGTTGTTATGAAGCAAGTTATTTGAACTGTTTCGGGCAAGCTTTTATGAAAGAATGAGTAAAATATTTAGGGAATGAACCAACTAGTTTTTCAGGGTATTTTTCTGAAAACATGAAGATTAATTTGGACGTGAAAAAAACGGTAATTGTGGCAAACAAAAAAGACCGATTCTCACGAACCGGTCTTTTTCAATTAAATTAAACCTAAAATTACGAAAAATAAACCTCATGTCACAGACACCAGATTGTGCTTTTGTACATGCTTACTGATTCCCCATGTCGTTTTCAGGCTCGGGGTCTTCATTCGCAGAGGTGCCGGTTGGAGTAGCATTGTTAGCGTTGTTTTTGATCACCCGGTACCAGATTACATTATCACGCATCACTGCTTTATATTGCACGCCATTTAAGGTGAAATAGGTTTGGCCATCAATCATTACCTTTTCGTAACCGTCGGGGATACTATCTACTTCCGCACCTATAGGGGGTTGAACTACTTCATACTGACCATCCGCAGGGATGTAGTATGTACCAAAGTAGTAATAATACTGTTTTCCTTCCAGGGTGAACTGGAGTGATCCTTTTGGAAGTGCCTTCACTTTCACGCCGATTGGTGCCGGTACTACCTTGTATTTGTCTTTTTCCTTTTTAAAATAAATTCCATCGCTATCGTAGTAATTGTACCCATCGAGGTAAAATCGCAGGGTGTAAGGTGGTATATCCCAATAATAGTCGCCCCAGAAAGGAAAATACGAATACCTCCATCCGGGAAAACCTCCATAGAAATGTAATCCTCTTCCCCAATGGTACCTTGGGCCTACAAACCCACCGTGGAATCGGAAATTATTAACATGACCGAAACCTGAACCCATGTGGTTAAAGCCACCCCGGCTAATCCCCATACGTCCGGAACCACCATGTCGTTGAGCATCTGCATTGAGTGGCATCGACAATCCTAAGGCTATTGCAAGGACCAGTGCAAAAGTTAGCTTAGGAAGATGAATAAACGATGCCAATTGCTTCGAAATTAAATTGAACCGTTTCATAATCGTTGAATTTTAATACTGTGACTTTGACTGTTGAAATCAGAAATCGTTTACTTCATTTGCAACAAATTAAATGCCAAAACACTCGATTTAACTTCATTTATTACAAGCCATTTATATTGTTATGCCCTTGGTAATAATGATTTACAATAATTAATAACTTTTTATTCTGTTCAGTGTTTATTGATTATATTTGTACATCCTAAAAAACGTATTTTTCATGAAACGAATATTCCTATTTTACATCCTGCTGGTTATGGGGTTAGCACTTATGGCTCAAACAATCCAATTGCCTGCAAAAGTTGCCGGTAAGGAACAGGCAGCAAGCCCTGATACTTCGAAAATTAAAGCAGGAGAAACTAAGCGGGTACATAAAAAGATGATCTTGGCCCTGGATACCCTTACTTTAAGCGATTATACACTGAGCCTGGAAAGGGTGAATGATAACCTGAATACGATCGGCGATAGTGCCAAGTTGGGTATTGAAGTAACCAAAATTGCACACCGGATTGATTTTTTGACCAACGATGTAAAGCTTATACGGCAAAATTTCAGGGGCAGAACCTCGGTAATCCATCTGAAAAACCAATATCTCTATCAAAGCTTTACGGCTACCCTGGATGATGAAACCGACCGGATACAGGCAAAACTTGACAAACTGTACCACCGGGTGTACCATGCAAAAAGCCATCTGAAAAATGTATTGAACGATTCAATCTTTCGCAAGTTATATGCCAATAAAGAACTCCGGACTACTTTTGATGATAAGTTGATCCGGCTTGAATGGAAATGGAATCGCACGGACAGTGTGACCAAGGCGAACCTGGATACTCTGAATGCTCTGAAAGTAAGGCTTTCGGATAATTCATTGGTTTTATCGAATATGCTTAATTTCATGGATAAAAGGTTGGATAAAACTGTTCCACGTTTGTTTGGAAAAGAGGTAAGCTTTATCTGGCAAAAGGATTCGGTGGAGGCTCCCACTAAACAATCCTCCAAAAATGCAGTAAGTATCTTTAGAAGTGAAGAAAACGCGATTGGATTTTACTTTATTCAGACTTCCGGGGGACGGTTGACGGTATTAATAATGGCCATCATATTGTTTTTATGGTTATTCCTGAAAAGAAAAATGTTGAAGAAAATCAGGTTAGAAGAAGATTCTTTCAGTTATCTGAATCTAAAATACATGAACCATCACCCCATCATATCGGTATTCGTTGTATTGTTATGCCTGATGCCATTCTTTGATGCTTATGCACCTACTTCGTATATTTCTATTGAATTTGTTTTATTGATACTGGCATCCAGTGTGATTCTGCTTAAAAAAGGTGAAGGAACTTTCCTGTTTAACTGGATTGGTTTGGGAGTAATGCTGGTAATAAATGTGCTGACTTATTTATTGGTTGATCCTACTTTTATTGGAAGGGTGTTTCAACTTGCAATACACGGGGGCCTTTTAATGCTGATTACATTCTTCTACAAATCGTTACGCAAAGAGATGCCCAACTATAAATTTATAAAAACAGCTGCCCTGACAGGGATAGTATTAAGCAGTCTGGGTATTCTGTTTAATATTTTCGGACGCTTCTCATTATCAGGGATAGTGGGAATTGCCGGAGTGTTTGCCATCATGCAGGCAATAATATTGATGGTATTTGTTGAAATTGTGATTGAAATCATACTCATCCAATTACAAAGCAGCAGGCTTAAAAAAGGAGTTACAAAACCTTTTGACAGAACTTTTATAGAGGATAAAATTAAAATGCCATTAATGCTTATAGCCCTGATTATCTGGACAATCATGCTGGCCTCAAATTTAAACATTTACCGTAACCTGAGTAAAGAAGTGGTAGATGCACTCACTATTACCCGGACCATAGGCAGCATTTCTTTCCAGATGCTCAGTGTAATACTTTTTTTTGTAATCATTTGGTTTGCCCATATCCTTCAACGCTTGTTGAGCTTTTTGTTTGGAGAGACAGGTGTGGACTTGGAGGATGCAACAGCAGCTACCAAGGGTCAACATTCCAGACTCCTAATCACACGCTTACTGGTTTTGATTGGAGGTTATTTGCTGGCCATTGCTGCTTCGGGATTACCGATAGACAAACTGACCTTCCTGCTTGGTGCGTTGGGTGTAGGTATTGGTATGGGACTGCAAAATATCGTCAACAACTTTGTATCGGGCATTATCCTGATCTTTGATGGTTCATTGCAGATAGGCGACGAGATCGAAGTGAGCGGACAGGCAGGAAAAGTCAAGGAAATAGGGTTGCGGGCCAGTACGTTGAGTACCCCGGATGGTGCCGAAGTGATTATTCCGAACGGGAATATCCTGTCCCAAAACATTGTGAACTGGACGTTCAGCAATGATGAAAAACGTATTATGATCTCATTCTCGCTCACAGGGCAGGAGTTGGACGCCAATGTGATCAATGAGGTAATTAATGACACTATTAAAAACATCGAGCATGTAATGTCCAACAGAATGCCAGTGATCTTATATACCAAGGTAACCCAGGATTCCTGCATGATTACGGTTCGCTTCTGGAGCAAGATCAGCCATGCCGACCAGGTGAAGAGCGAAGCCATGCAATTGCTCAATGCTGCGTTTCGTACAAAGAAAATAGGATTTGAGTAACCTAACCTGCACAAGCCAGAATTAAGAATAGAATTAAGAATGGAACGCTGATTAACGCTGATTTGGCGGATTAAAAACGGATATGAAAAATACTTTGTATTTTGATTTTAAACCAACCTTGGATAAGTCCGAATGAAAGAGTTAGTAATAAATTATGCAATATTGTGCCAAAAAATACACGAATTTGAGAGATAAGTTACTAACCCGGACAAACAAAATTTAGAATGGAATGCTGAAAATTGAATTTGAATAACCTAGCAAAAAAACTCAATTAAAATTAGAACGCGGATTCAAAATGATTAGGCGGATGGAACATTCCGATTATGCGGAATGAAAACGGATAAGAAAATACTTCGTATTTTGATTTAAAATTTAAGATAAAGAATTTACAACAACGGCTTCACCTGAATAATGAAGCCGTTGCAATAATCAGATTTCAGAAAGAATTTCATTTACATAATCCAGATCAAATGCCTCGGGATGGAACCTGTCCTTAACGTCTTCAATGCCTATCCATTCTTTAATTTCGTTATATTCTTTATGTTTCGGGTCTTTTAATATTCCTTTCATTCGTTCATAACCCGATGGTCCTCCACAGTCTTCGGGAGGGCAAGCTCCTTTACCAGCCAGGCAAAATGCTTTCAATGCTTTGTCGGGAAGTATGGATTCTAATAGGATGCTATGTACCCAGTCATCACCAAAATCGTAGATATAAGTAAATTTTTGGTTCTCAGCGTTGAAAATAGAAGACAATTTAGTTTTCGAAGCATTCAAAGCAGGTTTTTCCCAATCATCGTTGGAAGGAATGGCAATCACCGGTTCAGAACCATATCCCGTGGGTGAAAACTGAAAGAGGTGATAATTCCCCCACCCAAATGATTCCTGGATGACCCTGTGGAATTGTTCGAAGGTAAAGCTTTCAGGAACAATGACTTTTCTCCAAACCGGTGGATTCTGAACATTCTTAAGCTGAATTTTAAATTGAAATGCCATACTGTTACTTTTAAGTTGGTAAAATTCTGGTTTGTTGAATATATCAGTCGCAAAAATAATTAAATTATTGGTAAATAAAAGTGTAGGGCTATTTTTATGCACTTTGTTTAACGCCGCACATAAATATCCAAAAGTTATCCGGGACTTAAGTCTCACAAAATCTAACCTTAGGCTCCCTGTAGGAAGGAACTGAATATATGATGATTTCACTTTTCGAAGCAAACTTTAAATAGAATTCCAAGAAAGTGGATTTGTAATATCCGCAAGACAGAATACGAAATTCGCCAGTATTTAAATATTCTGTTTTAATCATTTTGAATTTTATATTACTTAATAATAGCTCAATTCCCTGGCCTTTCGGTCAAGTAAATGCTGATGTCCAGAAAAAGACAAACGTTACTTTTTAGCTGTTTGAATGTTAGTGAATTAAAATCAGCTATGTCTAAAAAAAATAAATTAATTAAAATTTGGTTGTTAAATTTATTATTGTTAATTTTGCCGACTCAATTCTTACAGGCTATAAATATACAGGGTTTAAATGTTTCAGTATGTCTGTTTTTGATGTAGTTTGTTTTCAAAATAATTATTGTGCTGTTAATTTGATTTAAGAATCAGTTTTTTTATGTGAAAATACTTATTATCTGTTTTATATACTAATCTAAATTACAACTTATGAATTTTCTTCAAAATGTCAATCGTATTGAAAGGCTGCATACACTCATTCTGCAAAAGAAAACCGGCAATCCCAAAGAGTTAGCCGAACGATTGGGAATCAGCCGGGCCAGCCTGTATATCCTGATTGATGAATTTAACTCCCTGAATCTACCGGTATCCTATTCCCGCAAGTTAGAAACCTTTTATTATGAACGGGAAGTAAAATTAACCCTTTCATTTAAGGTGGAACTGATAGACAATCCAGATGAATTAATAAAAATTAACGGTGGAAGTTCCAATTATATCTTTCCGTCTAAATCCTTAGACGGAGTGAATCTATCTTTGTATCCGTATTTCGCGAATACAAAGAGTCATATCACAGGCTTCTAAGATGTGGTAAAAAAAAAGTATAAAATTTAATTCATTAAACAAAATGAAAAATTTAAATTTAAACAAGTATGGTGTTCAGGAAATAAATGCTGGAGAAATTGCAAAAGTCGATGGCGGAAGTCTCTCAATTGTTGTTGCAGAAGGATTTCTTGATGGTGTATCTGGAAATGAACATCTTTGGTTATTTGGGATAAAACTTTTCTAAAAGGAACTGAGTAGGGAGCACCTAAATGCTTCCTACTCAAATATAAATATTTATTATGACGGATAACTCAATAAAATTTTATTTTATATTGCTTTTTATACTATCAAATCAATTTGTATTCTCACAATTAAAAGTCATTGATAGTACTAACGGAGAGCCTATTGCTTTTGCTCATTTTATTGTTGAAGAAGGTAAACTCGGTACAAGCTCAGATATTAATGGAATTGTTTCAATGACTGAAATTGAAAAAAAAATTAAAGATCCAACAAGTAAAGTTACGATTCAGCACATTGCATACGATAATTTTGAAATAAGTTTTCAAGAGTTGAAAATGTTGTCAACCATTTACCTAAAAGAACGAAATATCAAACTTCAGGAACTTATAATAACTCCAAGTAGAAAGTGTGATTATATCGTGTTTAAAGGATATTTTAGAAGTTATCAATTAGAAAATGGAGTTCCTAAGTATTTTACAGATGGGATTGTAGAGTATTATGTTCCACAAAAAGGTAATAATTTTAAATTTAGAATACTTGAATATAGAAGTTTTCGTAATCAAGTTTTAATAGATCAACTTATAAAACGAAAGACAACAATTGTTATGAAGTTGGCAGGAGTGCCATATATAGAATCAGGTGCTTTAATTGATGACTTAAATAAAAAGTTTACATATAAAGATATAATTGATGGAAGAGAGATACAAAAGAACAAATTTAAAGTTGGATATGTAAAACTTAACGCTAAAAAAGGAATTGTACAAATTAGTATTGATAGAATAATGCCTAAAATAGAAGAAATACACTCTATTTTTGGATATACATCCAGGATACGGAATATTGAAATTACTGAAAATTATATTTCGAACAATATTCTTGAAATAACAAAAGATAAATTGGAAAGCAGAAAAGAATATCGAAAAATATTTTTTAAACATAAGAAAGACCTATCCGAAATAGAAATTGATGGTATCCATGAATTTTATGTTATGGAAAAAAGATATATTAATAAAGAAGATATTAAAGGAATAAAATTGACATCCGACACGAGTTTAAAAGAGTCACATTCATATTCCTATGAATACTGGAATGATTTAGGCAAATTTAAAATACCATTATTAAGTAAACAAATTGAAAACGAATTAGGCAAAATGTTAATTATGTATTGAGAGGAAATAATTTTTCCATTCTGGAATGATCATGCAATGTGATGTTTGCTTAATTCAAAAATAAAGTTTTTTGTTTAAAAAATACACGACTAAATAAAATTAAATAAAATTAACGGATGAAGTTTCAATTATATCCTTCCGTCTAAATCCTTAGACGGAGCGAATCTATCTTTGTATCCGTATTTCGCGAATACAAAGAGTCATATCACAGGCTTCTAAGATGTGGTAAAAAAAAGTATAAAATTTAATTCATTAAACAAAATGAAAAATTTAAATTTAAACAAGTATGGTGTTCAGGAAATGAATGCTGGAGAAATGAACAAAACGGATGGTGGTATACTTGCTGCTCTCGCAATAATTGGAGCAGCAATTCTAGTCGGTTGTGTGGTTGAAGAAATCACAGAGGGACCCTCAAAATGTTGGAATGATTTTATGAAAGGTTATAATTCAATGAGATAAATATAAAATTATGTATATGGAAAAAAAAATTGCAAATTGTTCAGTTCAAGAATTGACTAAAACTGAAGCTGCTCAAATTAATGGTGGCGGTACATGTTGTGAATGGTTAGGTAAAGTTGTCGGTGGTATAGTTGGTGTTATACAATCAATTCAAGTTGGAACTGCTGAAGGTGGGTATGCAGCTTGTAAAGTTGGTCCAATACCTTAATTATCAAATAGATATATTTAAATATCAAAATTATAATAAGTGTTTAAAAGAATGGCGAAAATCAAGATAAAATTACGTCTTCTTTTAAACACTACTATAGAACTCTTTGCAACGTGCTGTTAATCAGATATTATCAAATTGCATTTTTCAGCTAACCCTAGTTATCTTTATTGATGTTCGATCATCTGATCGTGGGGACTTAGATATAAACACTTCTTTTATAATAATTAATATGGCAATAAAAGGTTTAAATTTTAAATTTATCTCATTATTTTTAATATATGTATTTTTCGGTGTTCTATCACGAGTATTATTTACTCAAACAGATTTTGATAAAGAATATCTATATTTCCTGGCTGGCATTACGGCTACTCCGATGGTGTTCTATTTATTAGTAGGTTTGAATACAAATTTGCACACAATTAAAAATCTAATGAGTTTAATTCTTTGCAACGTCCTTCTTCAATTTTTCATTAAAGAAGGTATTGATAAATATTATATCGCTTTAAATATAGGGTTTCTACTTAGCACAATATTGATTGGAATCACTTTTGTAAAAAAAATAAATAAATGGTTTTTGGAATAAAAATAATTTTTGTATAGAATAAAATATTTTTAATCATATGAATCTAATTTAACGATATCTTTCTTAAAATTATTATTTGATAATCCTAATTATTTGTTTGTTATAATATTCGAATTTATTAAACATAGATGCATCAACTCTTCCCACCTGAAATTATTGAAAATACAGTAGAATGCTACCATGCATGGATTAGTACACGCAGTAAAGCTATTTATGGTTTGTTATTGGCTATGATATTATTGGTATTTGTTTCGCTTCCGTTAGTTTATGTGGATATTAGTTCACAGAGCCGGGGTGTAATACGTTCACCTTCTGAGAATACTACCATTCAGTCGGCTTTGTATGGTGAAGTAATTTCGTATTGTATGCAAGAAAACAAAACGGTATCAGCCGGTGACACCTTGTTGGTACTTAATTCCGATAAATTAACTGAACAGGTAAGATTGGCAGAAAGTAAAATACAAGAAAATAAAACTTTTATAACAGACATAGAGAACTTACTGGATAAAAAACAATCACTTGTTAATTCGCCTAAATATCGCAGTGAGTATAATCGTTACAGGTCAAAGACATCGGAGCTTCAAGTTTCAGTGAATTATCTAAAAAAGGAATTAGAAACAGATAAAACGTTGTCAAATCAAAAAGTAATTTCAAATTACGAGTATTTACAAACGAAAAACAACTATGATAAAGCTGTTGAACAATTAAAAACAGCTCAACAGGAATACCTGAATACCTGGCAATCCGAGCAAACCAGTTTAAGAACTCAAAATACGGAACTGGAATCAAATATCAAACAAATTGATAAAGAGAAACGCCAGTATCTGATACTTGCTCCCATGTCGGGAACACTTATACAAGTTGCGGGATTTCAATCCGGGAACTTTATTACACCAGGTCAAAACCTGGCCTATATTTCTACCAACAATGTATTGTTAGCCGAGTGTTATATTTCACCTTCCGACATTGGCTATGTCCACAAAAATCAACAGGTAACATTTCAGTTCGATGCGTTTAATTACCGAGAATGGGGGATGGTTCAAGGGAAAGTATCTCAGGTTTTACATGACGTGGTGCTTATTGACCAGAAACCGATGTTCAGGGTGCGATGTATACTGGATAAAAAATCTTTGCAGTTGAAAAATGGCTATCAGGGTAATATCCAAAAAGGACTCACTTTTACCGCCAGGTTTCAGTTGAATCGGCGCAGCCTTTGGCAATTGCTGTTTGATAAAGCGGACAATTGGTTAAATCCTAAACTCTTAGCTCTAAAATAGTGAATATAAAAGTAAAACAAAGGGACATTACCGATTGTGGTGCAGCATGCCTGGCTTCGGTAGCTTCCCACTACAAGTTGGAAATGCCTGTTGCACGCATACGCCAGATTGCGGGTACCGATACTAAAGGTACAAACGTACTAGGAATGGTAAAAGCTGCCGAACAGTTAGGCTTTTCTGCTAAAGGCGTAAAAGGGAATCAGGATTCATTAAGCAAAATACCGTTGCCTTCGATAGCTCACCTTATTGTCGAGCGAGATAAAATGCAGTTGCATCATTACGTTGTCATCTATAAGGTTAAGGATGAAAAGGTAACTTATATGGATCCGGGGGATGGCATTCTGCATACTATTAGCATGGAAGAGTTTATGAAACAATGGACAGGTGTATTGATCCTGTTAATGCCAAATGATGATTTTGTTGAGAAAAGCGAAAAAGTATCCAACTTCAAACGCTTTGTATTTTTACTTGCCCCACACAAAAGTATTCTTATCCAAAGTTTAACCGGTGCAATTCTTTATACGGTTTTAGGATTGTCTACTTCCATTTATATACAAAAGATAACGGATAATGTGTTGCCAACAGGTAATACCAATCTGCTTAATCTGTTAAGCGTAGGCATGCTTATTATTGTTGTATTTCAAATTCTGTTAGGGATTAACCAAACCTTGTTTATGATTAAAACAGGGCAAAAAATTGATACCCGTCTAATTTTAGGCTATTACAAGCATTTACTAAAACTACCACAACGATTTTTCGACACCATGCGTGTGGGTGAAATTATATCGCGTATAAACGATGCGGTAAAGATTCGTGCGTTTATCAATGATGTATCTATTTCACTTACCGTTAATGTTTTTATTGTGCTGTTTTCTTTTGCGTTAATGTTCATTTACAGTTGGAAGTTAGCATTAATTATGCTCTTAGTCATTCCGCTCTATTCAGTTGTTTATATCATTACAAACAAGTTAAATAAGAAACAGGAACGTAAGTTAATGGAGAAATCTGCCGACCTGGAAAGTCAGTTGGTAGAATCGTTAAACTCGATGCGTACTATCAAACAGTTCGGCATTGAGGATTTCAACAATATGAAAACTGAAGTCCGGTTTATAAGTTTATTGAAAACGGTTTTCAAGTCTGGTAAAAACTCCATGTTTTCTACCTACTCATCTGAAAGTATCAGTAAAGTGTTTACTATTATATTGCTTTGGGTTGGTTCGTATTTTGTGATCAATAATGAAATTACTCCGGGTGAATTGTTGTCCTTTTATGCTATTATTGGGTATTTTATGGGACCAATTGCCAGTTTAATAGGTGCTAATAAATCAATACAAAATGCCTTGATTGCAGCCGACCGTTTGTTTGAAATCATGGATCTGGAACGTGAATCTACCGAGAATAAAGTAGAACTCAAACGAGAAAGCGTTGGTGATATTAAATTTGAAAATATCACATTTGCTTATGGAACACGCAAAGAAGTTTTCAACGATTTCTCATTTACAATCCCAAAAGGAAAGTTAACAGCAGTAATAGGTGAAAGTGGTTCAGGGAAAACCACTTTAGCTTCATTGATGCAAAAATTATATCCTTTAAATTCAGGTAAGATAACAATAAATGACCTGGATATTAATCATTTCACTTATGAAAGCCTGAGAACTATTGTCAGCACCGTACCACAACAATTGAGTTTATTTTCGGGTAATATTGTTGATAATATTGCTGTAAGTGATTTACAGCCAAACATGGAACGAATTATTTCTATTGTACAACAATTGGGACTGGTCTCATTTGTAGAAAAACTTCCAAATGGCTTTAATACACAAATTGGAGAAAACGGAACTTCTCTTTCAGGAGGTGAAAAACAACGTATTGCCATAGCCCGGGCATTGTATAAAAACCCTGAAATATTGGTTTTTGATGAAGCTACTTCGTCATTAGATTCAGAATCTGAGCAGCACGTTAAGTCTGTAATCAAAGATTTAAAACGACATGGGAAAACAATTCTGATTATTGCACATCGTTTAAGTACAGTAATTGATGCAGACAAAATAGCCATTCTGGAAAATGGAGTTTTAATTGAAGAAGGAAGTCATAATACACTATTTAGAGTCGGTACTCGTTATTATGAAATGTGGCAAAAACAATTGCCAAGCCTTACCTAATTTACTTACTACTTTATGAAAAATGAACTTCTTAAAATCATAAATTAAAATTTGACAGTTGGATTATTTTGGATATTTCTGGAACTGTTATTGTATTATAACTATCATAATCAGTTCAATAAAGATGAATTGATAATAGCTTCACGACCTGTTTTAATATTATTTACACTTTCAATTTTAATTGTTTGCCTGAAATACAGAACGAAATAAATTATTAATAAAGAAAACCAATCCTTATGAACAAAAGAAATTTTACTGTGGCGCTATTCGCCTTATTTTTTATCGTAACTATCCAGGCACAATTGTTATGGAAAGTATCAGGAAATGGATTGACCAAACCCAGTTATTTATTTGGAACCCATCATTTAATTGAAAAGGAACAGATTCAGGATTTTGATAAAATACTGGCACTGGCAGGACAAGCGGATGCTGTTGTGGGTGAGATGGATATGAGTAATATGTTGAGCTTGCAATTAAAAATGCTGAAAGGCGTGATGATGAAAGACACTACCATTAAGGACCTTATGAGCGAGTCCGATTATAAGATGGTAGAAGCTGAGTTTAAGCTTTCCATGAACATGAATCTGAAAACACTTGGGCATATGAAGCCAATGATGTTGAGCAGCTTGTATACCATTATGATTTATACCAAAATGAACAAGTTGAAGAAACAACCTGAAGGAGTGGATATTTTGTTCCAGAAAAGAGCCCATAAAGATAAAAAACAGGTGATAGGGCTCGAAACGATTGAACAACAAATGGATTTGTTGTTTAATTCCATACCACTCAAACGCCAGGCAGATATGCTGGTAAAAGGAGTAAAGGAGAAGGACAAAGGAATGGAGGGACTAAAAAAGTTGAACGAAGCCTATTTGTCAGGTGATTTAAAAAAGATTGAAACTCTGAATACTGAAGACGATGATATGACTCCGGAAGAAAAGAAAATGATGATTGAAAACAGGAATGATAACTGGATTAAGAAATTGACCATATTAATCCCTGCCAAATCATGTTTTGTAGCAGTGGGATGTCTGCACCTCGTAGGAGAAAAAGGGTTAATTGAACAATTAAAGAAAGCGGGATATACCGTTGAGGGAGTGGATCAATTATAATGTCATTTTAGAAACTTTGATTTGAATTTATAATTTAATAAGGTAGCTGTTTATGTTCAAAAGTTGAATATTAAACAGCTATATTATTAAATAAAGTTAAATGTAAATCCATTTAGATTGGTATAATCGTCTAATACTAAAATAACTAGTAGAACTCAGAACTATAAATATGTATAATATATAGTACTATGTATTGCATGGTACTATAAACATTTATATTTTTGCAGTGTTATTTCGAGAGCCAAGAACCAAAAACCAAAGAGTAGGTAGTAGGTAGTCGGTAGCCAAGAACCAAGAGGCAAGGAATGAGGAATGAGGAATGAGAAATGAGTAGGAGTCGGGGTATGTAGTAGATAGCAAGGAATAAAGAATAAAATTCTTGAACGCGGAACCTTTCAAACCTTTCAAACCTTTCAAACTCTTCAAACACGGAACACGAAACGCAGAACGCAGAACGTTGAACACGAAACCTTTCAAACATCAAACTTTTCAAACTCTTAACGAGAACCGCAGAACATAAAATAAAAGAAAGAATGATCACACTTCAAAACATCAACAAAACGTACGACATGGGGCAGGCATCGTTGCATGTTCTTAAAGGAATTGATTTACACATCTCGCAGGGTGAATATGTTTCCATCATGGGAGCATCGGGCTCGGGGAAATCAACCTTACTAAATATATTAGGCATTCTGGATAATTACGATACCGGGGATTACTATTTGAATAACACATTGATTAAAAATCTATCGGAGAAACAGGCAGCCGTTTACAGGAATGAAATGATTGGATTTGTATTCCAGTCATTCAACCTGATTAACTTTAAGAATGCCCTTGAAAATGTAGCACTACCCCTGTATTATAAAAATATTAGCCGTAAGAAACGAAATATTATTGCCATGGAATACCTCGACCAGATGGGACTGAAGGACTGGGCACACCATTTACCAAATGAAATGTCGGGTGGACAAAAACAACGTGTAGCTATTGCACGTGCTATCATATCAAAACCGCAGATACTTTTGGCTGATGAGCCTACGGGAGCTTTGGACAGTATCACTACGATTGAGATGATGAAAGTACTGGGCGAATTGAATGCAAACGGACTTACCACCATCATTGTAACCCATGAGAAGTCGGTTGCCGACGAAACAAATTCAATTATTCATATCAAAGATGGATTAATTGAAAGTTTTGAACGGAAGTAAGCAGGACAAAGTAGAATCAGTATTTTTGGATAATCGGATTATACTTTTTTTAAACTATAAAAAACTTATAAAATGGGAATGTTAACTTTGTTGCTTGTTATACCATTCGTATTTATTTTTGTATTACTACTTCCAATAATTGCAATTATAGACATTCTAAAGAGTAAATTCGAAGGAAATGATAGTATTTTAATGCTCTTGATAGTGATTTTTATTCCATTTGGTGCAATACTGTATTTTATACTTGGACCATCACGTAAAAAACACTGAATTTAAATTAGAATGTTGTATCCTTATTGAAGAACTACAAAACAACCATCAAAATAAAACAAGATGTTCACAATTAATACAATTGAAGAAATAATTGCCAGCCTGAAGCACAATAAGCTACGGACAGCACTTACAGGATTATCCGTGACATGGGGTATATTTATTCTGATAGTGCTGCTTGGAGCGGGTAATGGGTTGAAAAACGGCGTTACCTCAAACTTTAAAGACAGGGCTACCAACACGGTACAGATGTGGTCGGGAACTTCTTCATTGCCTTATAAAGGATTGAAAAGCGGACGGGCACTCAATTTTGGAGAAAAACAAATCGGGGACGTCAGCGATAACTTAAATGAAACTAGCAGCCAGACCGGAGTTATTGAGAAGCAATTAACTATTACCAATAACAGCGAATACGGATCATACAGTATCAAAGGAGTTGATCCAAGTTATCAGGAGATCTTTAATTTGAAATTTGAAGCAAATGGGGGGAGGTTTATCAATTTCCTGGATAACAAATCAAGCAACAAAGTCATCGTAATAGATAAGAAAATTGAGGACGTACTTTTTAAAGGGAAGTCAGCATTGGGAAAATATGTCAAACTGGGTGCGGTAATGTTTCGGGTTATTGGTATTAATACCAAAAAAGAACGTTGGGGTGATGGATCTGCTTATATTCCGTTTACAACGGCTCAATATATTTTCAATCCAAACCTGAAATTCCATAATATAGCCATGAAAGTAAATGGCTTAAGTACCAAGGAATCGAACGATGCCTTTAATGACAAATTAAAAAAAACCATGTCGAAAAGCTTGAGTTTCGATCCGAACGATACCCAGGCTTTGTGGGTGAGAAATTCACAACGTGACTTTATTGAAACTATGCAAATATTCAATGGTATCACTTTATTTGTCTCTATCATTGGAATTTTCACACTGATTGCCGGGATAGTTGGTGTAAGCAATATTATGCTGGTATCGGTAAAAGAACGTACCAGGGAAATTGGGATTTGCAAAGCCCTGGGAGCACCACCTGCTTCCATATTACAATCCATCATCGTTGAATCGATATTAATCACCACCTTGTTTGGATATATCGGGATGATGATGGGGATTGGATTGACTGAAGGTGTTAATTTCATTATGGAGAAATCGGCAGCCGGTGGAGGTGATGGAATGACTGTATTTAAGAATCCAACCGTTGAATTGTCGTACGTGTTGATATCCACTTCTATCCTGATCATTTCAGGGGTTATTGCCGGTTATATGCCTGCACGCAGGGCGGTAAGAATAAAACCGATAGAAGCTATGCGGGAAGAATAATAACATTTACAATTTATTCATTTACAATTTACCATTTCGGGTAATCCGAAATTAGTAACAACTATATAATAACTAAGAATATGTTTGATATAGATCGTTGGCAGGAAATATGGTTTACCATAACACACAATAAATCACGAAGTGTTTTAACAGCATTCGGGGTCTTTTGGGGAATGTTTATGCTGGTAGTCATGGTGGGAGCAGGGGTCGCCCTGCAACGTGGGATGAGTTCCCAGATAGAAGGGTTTGCTACCAATTCATGCTTTGTATGGGCGGACCAGACTACAGAGCCTTATAAAGGGTTGAAAAAAGGACGTAACTGGAACATGGAGAATGAAGACATTGGATTGCTGATAAAAAAGATACCTGAAATTCAATACCTGGCACCGGTTCTGTTTGGTGGTAATAGTCCGAATAATGTCACGCGGAATGATAAGGCCGGGAGTTATGGAGTCAAAGGGAACTTTCCATCTTACAATCAGATTGATGAGAGTAAAATGATTTATGGGAGGTATGTCAATGACATTGATATTTCTGAAAAACGCAAAGTTTGTGTGATTGGTGAACGGGTATATCAGGTTCTATTCCCAAAGGATGAAAACCCGTTGGGGAAAAATATCCAGGTGAATGGCATTTATTTTCAGGTAGTAGGAGTAGCGCGCCATACCTCGGATATTAATATCGGGGGAAATGCCGAAGAATCGGTTGTACTTCCTTTTAGTACCATGCAACAAGCCTTTAACCAGGGGAATAAAGTTCATTTTATGGCCGTAACCGCCAAGCCTGGCATTAAGGTCAAAGTGATTGAAGATAGAATTCGCGAAGTATTGAAGGAAAGACATAATATATCCCCGGAAGATAAAAAGGCAGTGGGGGGATTTAATATAGAGGACCAGTTTAATATGTTTTTATACCTGGGCATCGGGATTGCAGCACTGATATGGATTGTAGGATTAGGAACTTTATTTGCAGGAGCGATTGGGGTAAGCAATATTATGCTGGTTACGGTTAAAGAACGGACGAAGGAAATTGGAATCCGTCGGGCATTAGGTGCTACCCCACGGGATATAATCCGTCAGATATTGAGTGAAAGCATTGTCTTGACATTGATTGCAGGGGTTACCGGTTTAATGTTCGGGGTTGGATTACTCTCAGCAGTAGGGGTGGCATTAAGTCATGGGGACCAGTTCTTCAAAGACCCTCAAATAAGTTTTACTGTAGCCTTGGCTGCACTATTCATTCTATTGGTTATCGGAACACTTGCAGGTTTTATACCAGCTAACCGGGCCATGAATATAAAACCTATCGAAGCAATCAGGGAAGAATAAGGTCATTTACTATTTTGCCATTTACTATTAAAGCCTTTTTGATATTCAAATATTTTCGTATTAGATTTTCATACAGGCACTACAATCATATCTTAAATGCCAGTAATTAATTTTCTATTTAAGTAGAACTTACTGGATCCATTTCGTAAAATATTGGAGGGTAAATGATGAGTTTAATTAATTTGAATAGAAGGTCACTTATTAAACTTGGATTTTTAATATTGATTTTGGCTGCCATAGTTTTCATTGGAATCAAAACAGGTCCCTGGATATATGAAAATGTTAAGAACCCGGAATCTATTCGGAAGTATTTAGCAGGATTCGGAAGTTATGGTTTTTTAGTTTATATATTAATTCAGGCGATTCAGGTTGTTATAGTGATCATACCCGGTGATATAGTTGTTTTTTGTGCCGGCTTTATTTACGGGATTCCACTTGGATTTATACTCTCCTATATCGGCCTCATGTTTGGGTCGGTAATAGTATTCTATATTTCAAGATTCTTTGGATATGAAATTGTATCCAGGTTGATCGCTGAAGAAAAAATTAAAAAGATAAGTAAAGTATTGAATTCATCCAAAGGGACAGTGGGCCTGTTTATTATATGTTGCATTCCTTTTATTCCTAAAGATATCATGATGTATGTTGCCGGTTTGACCCCGGTAAAAGCTTCCAGGATCTTTTTTGCATATGGGTTATCCAGAATCCCAACGACATTAATCTGGGTTTCGATAGGTGCTAATGCCTATGAGAAAAACGTATTGGGACTGGTGATTACTGCAGCAGTATTACTGCTTCTGATTATTGTTGTTTTCATTTTAGGTAGAAATTATCGCAGGATATAGGCTTGAAATTGAAAATGTAAATCAAAGAAAACGAAATAGAAACTTAAAAAAATAAATCAATAACAACATCAGGATTACTTGTCTACATTCTGTATTCGGTAACTCATAACTAAAAAAACATTATGAAGAAAATTTTAAAATTCACATTGCTTATCATTGGAGCAGTACTGGTAATTTGGACATTTTGGTTTTTATATCAAAAGTCACGACCTAAAGTAAAAAAATATGTCATTGAAAATGTTTCAATGGGCAGTATTGATAAAAAGACCGTGGCCACAGGAAAAGTAGATCCAAGGAACGAGATCTTGATTAAGCCTCAGATGTCGGGAATTATTGCCGCTGTTTATAAAGAAGCGGGTGATATCGTAAAAGCCGGTGATGTGATTGCAAAGATTAAAGTGATCCCGGATATGGTCAGTTTGAATGGCGCCGAATCAAGGGTTTCGAGAGCGCAAATTTCATATGACCAGAGCAAGAAAAATTATGATCGGGATGGGAAATTGTATGCAGATAAAGTGATTTCGAAAGAAGAATTTGAAAAAACACAATTGCAATTTTATAACGATAAAGAAGAATTACGTACCGCAAAAGATAATCTTAGTTTAACCCGTGATGGGATCAGTACTAACAGTGCAGCAATAAGCAATACATTGGTTCGATCGACCATCAATGGCACTATTCTGGATGTTCCGGTCAAAGTAGGTAACTCAGTAATTCAATCGAACAACTTTAATGATGGAACTACCATAGCTACTGTTGCCAATATGAGCGATATGCTTTTTGTAGGTAAACTGGACGAAACGGAAGTGGGTAAAATTAAGGTAGGAATGCCGATGGATATAACCATTGGTGCGTTACAGGATCAAAAACTCTTAGCAAAACTTGAATATGTTTCACCAAAGGGGAAAGAAGAAAACGGAGCCATCATGTTCGAAATGAAAGCAGCAGTGAAAGTACCTAAAGATGTATTTATACGTGCAGGTTATAGCGCTAATGCAGAAATAGTATTTTCAAAATCTGAAAACGTAATCACCATTCCTGAAAGTTGTATTGAATTTGGAGGTGATACAGCCTATGTATATTTATTGAAAACCAAAGAGCCTCAAACTTTCACCAAGAAGCGTATTCAGATTGGTTTGTCTGACGGTGTGAGGATAGAAGTAAAAAGTGGTTTGTCAGTAAAGAATAAGATCAGGGGAACTGAAATCATGGAAAAGAAACCAGAACCAAAGAAAGAAGATAAGAAATAATTTGATTGGAGATAATGGCTCATTTAGGAATATCCCAACTGAATTCACTTCTCATGCAGCATAATTAATTCAATTAACCAAGAAAAATGAAAACGAAAATATATATAATTTTTAGTGCTCTTCTGGTAACTTCCCTGTTAAGTGCTCAAAAACCCTGGACTCTTCAACAATGTGTTGATACAGCGTTGGCTAATAACCGGAATGTAAAGCAACAAGCCCTGACAAAAAAAACTAAGGTGATTGCCTATGATCAAGCCCGCAACAATCTACTCCCAAACCTGAATGCCGGAGTCAGCCAGGATTTTAAATTCGGTCGTATTGTTGGAGATAATAATACCTATTTGAGTGGTACTGCAGCTTCACAAAGTACTGGTTTTAATATCTCAGGGGAAGTAACCTTATACAATGGCTTTAAATTAAAAAATAGCATTGAAGCCAGGAAAGCAGATATGAATGCTTCGGATGCAGATTTACAAAAAATAAAAAGTGATATCACTACCAGTGTTGCTGCCGGTTTTTTACAGATATTATTGAACAAAGAATTACTCCAGATTGCAACAGATCAACTTGAGTTGACTAAAAATAAAATCGAACAACGAAAAGGATTGGTAGCAGCAGGTAAAATGGCAGAAGGAGAGATGTATGATATTTTAGCTCAGGAATCAAAAGAAGAACTGACTAAACTGCAGGCTAAAAATACCCTGAATTTGTCAATGCTTGATTTAGCACAGTTTCTAGAGCTGGATCATTTTGAAACTCTGGATATTGTTGCTCCTGATAATTTATCAGAAGCTGACCTCAGGCTTTTATCGGCTGAAGAGGTTTACACAAGTGCATTAACTCATCGTCCGGAAATTATTGGTGCTGAATCCAGGCTTAAAAGCAGTGAGTACAATGTGTTGATTTCCAAGGCAGATTATTATCCTTCATTGTCGTTATCAACTGGTTTAGGTACAGGGTATTATCGTGATAACAGTATGTATGTAGATCCGATTACACATATTAGTCAAAGTGTGGTTTATGATTCATTTGGAAAACAGATATCAGACAAAATAAATGCCGGAATCGGACTAAGATTGTCAATTCCGATTTTTAATAAGTTTGCAATTCGTAGCAATGTACGATCCGCTCAGTTAGGGGTTGAAAGTAATAAAATAAGTGTTATTAATGCAAAACTTGAATTGAAGAAGACCATTCAGCAAGCTTATTATAATGCATTAAGTGCAAAGAGCCGGTGGGATGCAGCTTTAAAGTCGGAAACGGCAAGCCGCGAAGCTTATCGGTTTACGAACCAAAAATTCGAAGCAGGAAGAGCTACCCTGTATGAATTGTACCAGGCTAAGAGTAATCTTACACAGGTATTGTCAGAACAGGCGCAGGCAAAATATGAATATTTCTTCAGGATAAAACTTTTGGAGTTACTGAAATAGATGAAGAAAATGGATTTGGATTTTATGAAACAGGTACATTAAAGTTAATGAAAAGAGGATTAAAAATAGCATCCTAAAAATAATCGATTTTAAAGTATTTTTCTCTCTTTAAATTCAAATAAGGGCATTGATAAATACTAAAATAAATAAACATGAATGCAGATAATATTAAATCGCAAATGCGAAAAGGTTACCTGGAATATTGCATTCTACTTATTCTAAGGAAAAAACCTGCCTATACTTCGGATATTATTTCCGAACTGAAAGAGGCCAAATTAATTGTGGTGGAAGGAACATTATATCCATTGCTGACAAGGCTTAAAAATGGAGAATTGTTGGATTACAAATGGGAAGAATCTACTCAGGGGCCACCTCGTAAATATTATGAAATGACGTCACAGGGTGCGAGTTTTCTGGATGAACTTGAATATGCATGGAATGAGATCTACAATGTTGTAAAAAAAATAAAAGGAGAAAATTAAACCGAATTAATTTTTACATTATGAAAAAGACTTTAACAGTGAATTTAAACAACATCGTTTTTCACATTGATGACGATGCCTATGAAATGCTCGAAACTTATCTTTCCGAGATTGCCGATCATTTTCAATCGGATGAAGAACGAAAAGAGATAATGACTGATATTGAAGCCCGGATTGCGGAACTTTTCGATGAAAAACTCCAAAAGAATAAAAACGTAATCAATCTGACGGATGTTGAGGAAATTGTAGAGATTATGGGAAAGCCAAGTCAATTTACAGGTGATGAGGAAGAGCCGGAACCTGCTGCAAAAACCGATAAGAAACAGCCCAAATCACGTAGGTTTTATCGGGATCCTGAGAACGCAATATTGGGTGGTATAGCAGGAGGATTGGCAGCCTACTTTAATCTGGACGTCACCCTGATACGAATAATTCTTGTCATATTGGTATTCCTGGGTGTTGGCTTTATCATTCCGATTTATATTGTAGTGTGGTTTGTAGCACCTGCTGCTGTCACAGCATCACAGCGTTTGGAAATGCAGGGTGAGGATGTTACTGTTGAGAACATTAAGACTGAAGTGAATAATGTAAAAAACTACATGGAAAGTGAAAAATTCAAACAATCAGCTCAGGGGGTAGGAGAAAGGATTTTAGATATATTTCGTTGGTTTTTCAAAATCATATTCGGTTTTGTTGGAGCCATATTGGGGGTTGTTGGAATCGTAGTGATAGGAGCATTAATCCTGACACTTTTCTTATTATTATTTGATCCTTCGGTAATAAATGGTTTTGCACCTGATTTAATTTCAAACTGGTCGGTGATCACACCTGAAAAAATGGTGTTGTTTGTAATATCCTTGATTTTGTTGGTTGGCAGTCCGATATTCTTACTAATTTACTGGGCAACTCACATGGTTTCCGGACGTCGCAGTACTTCCTATACCGCTTCATGGGTAGTGCTCATCCTTTGGCTGGCTGGTTTGTTTATGTTTTACAGTGTAAGTGCTAATACTTTAATTCATTTTCATAATGAAAAAGGACACCCATTTGCTTTAAACTGGAGTGATGACAATAAGCCCTATGAAAATGAGATCAGAAAACCCGGTTCTTTTCATGCCATTGATATTTCAGGAAATTTCGAATTAAACCTAAAAAAAGATTCATTGCAAGCAGTGAATGTAAACTCACCCAACGATTTGTTTTCTAAAGTAATTACTAAAGTTGAAAATGGAGTATTATACATATATACTGATGGAATATTACTTAACCGAAGAATAAAAGTGACTGTATCTTCGGATTCAATCAAAAGTTTAATTGCCAAAGGTGCTTGCCGAATTAAGACCGAGAATCAACTTATTGCTCCCGAATTCTCATTAGAACTTATGGGTGCGAGCGAAGCCGATTTAGATATGAAAATTGCAGGACAGATAAAATTAGATTCAAAAGGTGCTTCCAAGGTTGAATTAAAAGGATCCAGCAAATCATTAAAAATAACCGGTTTTGGTGCCAGTAAAATTGAAGCATTTAATTTAATTGCAAAAGATGCAGACATTCATCTTAGTGGAGCGACTCATGCCGAAGTGTATGCTTCTGAAAACTTTAATGCTGAGGCGTATGGAGCCAGTGAAATAAATTGTCAGGGTCATCCTAAAAATATAACCAAATCGGATAATCTAGGATCCAGAATTCATGTTGAATAAATCCATTTTCTTTAAATTGGACATCTTTCTTTTTGGTAAATTTATAACCCGTATTGTCGATTGATAATACGGGTTTTTTCATACCTGCAACATTGTGTCATTCTAAATAATATATGCTTTTAATAAATAAATATCATGGTTTTAAAGTTAATAATAACAAAAATAAAATATATAAAAATAATAAAATATAAATATAATGTTCTGATTTTAATATTAACATGTTGGGAATGACTAAACTACTAAATGAATTTATAAAAATTGCTACATGATATTAACATATAATATCTTAAAATATGAATGTATTGCTGATATAACTCTTCATTATTTGATTGTTACAATGATAATTCAAAATTGATATGATTTTTTAATAAATATATCCTTTTTCTTTTATAGAAATTTTAATTGGTGAAATGAAGTTTCTTTAATCCTTGTAGTAAAATGTGCTACATTCTGATATTAAACAATGAATATAAAAATGATTATATTTGATTCTTAATATTAAGAATAAAGTATAATTTAATTAAAAACAGTCATCTATCTATAAGCAAGTTTGATATTGCTGTTTTGTTCCGGTTCTACTTCGATTGTTATAGTTGGAATTTGGTTTTTTTGTTGGCTAAGGAGCTATTCTGAAACTGATTTTATCCCGGACCGGAGTGACTGGATAGATTGCTGGATTTAATGACTAAATTCCTATAAAAAGGATTAAACTGCAACGTATATGATTCTATTTTACCAATTGTTTCACTAACATTTTTCTCTGGCAAAATAAATGGAAGTGACCATTTGATATTGTGACATTTTATGAAATTTATAAAATTACTTTTTTTTCTTCTCATATCCAATACAGCTTTTGGACAATCTTGGTCTTACAAAGAAAGACCGATAGTGCCAATGACGCAAACAAACCAACAAATTTCAGATTCTATTACTTCCTCCAATTATAATTTAAAGAGCTCAATTTCTAAAGTATCGTCATCTTCAAAGGTCGCACCAAATGCCGGTGGTTGCATAGATAATATAGATTTTGAATTTGGTAATTTCACCAACTGGAAATGTTACAAGGGAACTGCCAAAACCAACGGTACAAACTATGTTACATGGGCTCCTGCTTCAGCGATAGCTCCCATTGCAAACAGGCATCAAATAATTTCATCTACATCTTTACCTCTAAATGATTTTTATGGTGGGTTCCCTCGACTTTGTCCACAGGGTGGTAATTATTCGCTCCAATTAGGGAATAATAATACGGGGGCTGAAGCTGAAAAAGTAACCTGTACCTTTACAATCCCGGCTGATCAAAATAATTTTCAGATAGAGTATTATTACGCTGTAGTATTTCAGGACCCGAATCATAACTTTGATCAACAACCTCGTTTTCAAGCCAAAGTATATGATGCAAATAACAGTTCGAGTGTCATTTCATGTGCGAGTTATGATTTTACTGCAGGATCAGGATTGCCCGGATTTCAGAATTCAACAGTTGATCCTTTAGTATTGTACAAACCCTGGACAGCTGTCACCATAAACCTTTCGGGATATGCAGGACATACGGTAATTTTAGAATTTACCACCGAAGATTGTACCAAAGGAGCCCATTTTGGATATGCTTATATCGATGTCAGTTCAAATTGTTTCTCGCTTATTAATGGTGTTACTTATTGCAAAAATACACCCACCCTGTCCTTAAAAGCTCCCTCAGGGTATGAAACCTATAATTGGTATGACAGCACTTTTAGTACCTTACTTGGCACAGGCCAAACCTTAACCTTAACTCCTCCCCCGGCCAATAATACAACCATTAATGTTGACCTGATACCCTATCCTGGATTTGGGTGCCGGGATACGGCTTACACCTTTCTGACAGTAAATCCGATGCCAATTGTAGCTTTTCAATCGGATACAACAGTTTGTGTAGGAAAACCGATCAATTTTACGAATACTTCAACGATCAGTGATGGCTCCGTCTTAACTTATAAGTGGAATTTCGGGGATAATACAACCTCAACAACTACCAATGGTACTAAAACCTATAATTCTGCCGGTAACTATCCTGTAAAATTAATTGCCACTTCCATAAATGGGTGTATTGATTCAATTGTACGAAATATAACAGCAGTCGACAACCCTGTTGTTAATCCAATTACCGGAAGTAAGAATATCTGTGTAGGACAAACCGGAGTCGTGCAAAACACAACATCAGGGGGAATTTGGAAAAGCTTAAAGCCATCCATAGCTACTATTTCAAATGCAGGAATAGTGACTGCTGTGTCTGCCGGGAATGATACCATTCGATATATTTTAACGAACTTAAGCGGTTGTAAGGATTCAGTATCATTTGCATTACGAATCATTGCAAACACCACTTCTACTACTTTGGCTTCTATTTGCCAGGGTGATTCCTATTTGTTTAATGGAACTTCTTATTCAACGGCGGGTACGTATGCTGCTCATTTAGTAAATACAGCTGGATGTGATAGCATAGCAACCTTGATTGTCACAGTAAAATCACCAACAAGTTCTACCACAAGTGATGTGATTTGTTTTGGTGGAAGTTATTTTTATAATGGAACCAGCTATACTGAATCAGGTACATATAACAAGCATTTTATAAATTCGGCAGGTTGCGACAGTACAGCCACTTTGATATTAAAAGTAAACATGCCTACAACTTCTCTTACTAATGCTGCGATTTGTCAGGGTGATAATTATATTTTTAATGGAGCTACTTATACTACAGCAGGTACCTATACAGCTCATCTAATTAATTCGGTAGGTTGTGACAGCACGGCCACACTAAACTTAAGTGTGAAATTACCAACAACTTCCACGACAAATGTTTCCATTTGTACTTCAGAGTTTCCTTATGTCTGGAATGCTACCAGTTACCCGGTTGCGGGGACTTATACTAAGACTTTCATCAATGCAGCGGGTTGTGATAGTGTTGCCAAATTGTTCTTGGCTGAGAAGCTGGCCACTAGTTCTACCACCAACGATGTAATTTGTTATGGCGGTAGCTATTCGTTTAACGGGACAAGTTATAATGCCTCAGGAACCTACATTACTCACGTGACCAATGCCATGGGCTGTGATAGTACGTCGACACTTATATTGAAGGTAAATATGCCTACTTCCTCCATTAACAATGTTGCCATCTGCCAGGGGGATACTTATTTGTTCAATGGAACTACTTATTCTGCAGCAGGAATCTATACTGCCCATTTGATCAATGCCGTGGGTTGCGATAGTACGGCAACCTTGAACCTTGGTATCAAACTTCCAACAAGCTCAGTCACCAATGCTTCTATTTGCCAGGGTACAAGCTATTTGTTTAATGGAACAAATTATTCAACTGCAGGAACGTATCCTGCCCATTTGGTCAATGCCGTGGGTTGTGACAGTATCGCTATATTAAACCTTGCAATCAAATCCCCAACAAGTTCAATTACCAATGCTTCCATTTGCCAGGGAACAAGCTATTTGTTTAATGGAACAAATTACAATACAGCCGGAACTTACACTGCACATTTGATCAATGCTGTGGGTTGTGACAGTACAGCTACGTTAATCCTGACAATCAAGCTCCCGACAAGCTCTGTTACCAATGCTGCCATTTGTCAGGGAACAAGTTATTTGTTTAATGGAACAATTTATTCAATTACCGGAACGTATACTGCTCATTTGATGAATGCAGTGGGTTGTGATAGTACGGCTACGTTGAACCTGACAATTAAAATACCTACTTCATCGATTACCAATGCTGCCATTTGCCAAGGAACAAGTTATCTGTTTAATGGAACTACCTACTCAACAGCCGGAACGTATACTACTCATTTGATGAATGCTGTAGGTTGTGATAGTACGGCTGCGCTGAACCTTGCAATTAAGCTCCCGACAAGCTCTGTTACAAATGCTGCCATCTGCCAGGGAACAAGCTATTTGTTTAATGGAACTACCTATTCAACTGCCGGAACGTATGTTGCTCATTTGATCAATGCTGTGGGTTGTGATAGTACGGCTACCCTGAACTTAAGCATAAAACTACCTACTTCATCAATTACTAATGCTGCCATTTGCCAGGGAACAAGCTATTTGTTTAATGGTACAAATTATTCAACTGCCGGAACCTATACCGCCCATTTAATCAATGCAGTGGGTTGCGACAGTACCGCTACATTGAATCTTGCTATCAAGCTTCCAACTACTTCTGTTACAAATGCTGCCATTTGTCAGGGTACAAGCTATTTGTTTAATGGCACAAATTATAATTCAGCAGGTACTTACACCGCACATTTGGTTAATGCTGTGGGTTGCGATAGTACGGCTACTTTGAACTTAAGCATTAAACTGCCTACTACGTCCGTTACAAATGCAGCCATATGCCAAGGAACAAGCTATTTGTTTAATGGTACAAATTATAATACTGCCGGAACATACACCGCTCACTTAATCAATGCTGCAGGTTGTGATAGTATTGCTACACTGAATCTTGCAATCAAGCTG
Organism: Paludibacter sp.; assembly: GCA_028710415.1. Classification (GTDB taxonomy): domain Bacteria; phylum Bacteroidota; class Bacteroidia; order Bacteroidales; family Paludibacteraceae; genus Paludibacter. The sequence goes on from JAQTUE010000028.1 coordinate 73,599, forward strand.
CCGA
>JAQTUE010000058.1 GCA_028710415.1 Paludibacter sp.
AGGGTTATGATAGTAAAATTGATCTGAGAGGTGGAAAGAATATCCAAGTTTTGACGAATAAATGTTCATTTGGTTTAAAACCCGATTTAATAATTCATTTTACAGGTAAAAGGCCGGTTCTCATCCTTTCTGGTTAATAGATGGAATATTTATAAAGCGCATAACTGTTTTTCTCCGGTAATTCAAAAGTGATGGTGCCATTGGTACCAGCCATGGCTGAAAAAGATTGACCTTTACCGATGATGGGCGTGCATTTAATCCGGGTACCTGCTTTCAACCATGTTTTGAGTTTGCCTTGTTGATTTTCATTTGCTTCGCGGAAAACAATAAAAAAGCCTTTACCCTTTTGAACCGAATGAAAACCAGTCCAGCTTTTGCCTGAAGGTTCGTCACCGATGGGAAAAATCTGACCGTTGTGTAAATCAGATTGAATGCCACAGTATTTTTTTATGACCGGCCCTACGGCAGCAATGGCTTCTTTAGGCAGTCCGGAGCCTTCAAACCAAGCCAGCGGTTGCGCAGCCATGGTTATGGCAAAGAGGTAATCGAACGAATAATTTGCCGGTCCGAAAGGGTCTCCTGTATATTTCCCTGCGTTCCGCCATTTGTTCAGAAACTCTATCTGGAGCCTTTGGGCGGGAATATATCTGGACAACATCCAAAGATTGCGAAGTGTGGTGTAGGGGTAATAGTTTTGCCAGTCTGTATAGCGGTTCTCCAAAAAAAGATTGCCGTATTCGTTGAAACAATGGTATCCGAAACGCCTTCCGGCTGTGACATCCAGGTTAAAAACCACCTGATTGTCGGTTGCCAGGCTCACTTTGTCCAGAAACTTTCTAAAATTGAGTTCTGCCGTTTTATCGGGGATGCTTACTCCGTCAATCTTAAAAGTACGGACCCCGTATTTTTTGTAAAGATTGATCAATGCGTCCGCATCTTTTTCCCAATGTGCGTTGCTGTTGTCCTTGCTTGGGTTGAACCAAAGGCAGACCTCAATTCCCAGTTCTTTCCCTTTTTTTACTATGGGTTCGAGCCCGTTTGGAAACCTCTCGGCATTGGGTTCCCAGTACTGTTGGTTGTTCCAGATTCCATCCAGAGATCCTCCCTTAAAGGCGGAATTCGAGGAACGGCCGTTTTGCCATCCATCATCCAGCTGAAAATGGGTAATGCCCAGTTTTGCCCCGGCTTCAAGTTCCGCCAAAGCAAAGTTTTCACGTATGTGTGCGTCCTGTCCCCGGTCTCCCCAGGTATTCATCAGCACCATTTCATCTCTGCCCGGTTTGAGCAACCTGATATTTTTCTGATAAGTCCTTAAAGCCGTCAAACTGTTCTTTTCATCTCCGGAATAGACCCCGGTTACAAAACCATATCCTTTTTTCCATTCTTTGGGATCCAGATCAGACGGGCTTATACCCACTCCGGTTATCCTGAACGTGCCGGATTCGGTGATAAAGTCACTTCCGGAATAGGCCAGCTGTACATTTGAGGTGGGGGCTTCCTTTAAAAAGAATACCCCGTTGTCGGTGATTTTGTCATGGGCAAACAATAAATTTCCCCGATAACCATAAGGTCTGTAAGATAAAGCATCGACACTCTTTACCAATGTGTTGAACCGGTCGGTAATGTCAAAAAACTCTACGGCTTTGATTTCCCAGTGCCTTCCGGGAAGTGCGACTGTCTCAATGACAGGGGAGTTGCTGCCGGCATTGCCGGAAAGAAGTTTCTCGAGATTGACCATGTCGGCAAGATTGGCCGCCGGTTTAAGCCACATGCTCGTCGATTCTCCCCTGAAATACAGGTCACAGGCAATCGCCGGACAATCCGGATACAACCGGAAAATGCGCTTTATTTCCAGCTTTCCGAGGCTATAGGTCACTTCCACTTCCAGATGTTCCGGACTAACGGTTGTTTCTGCGACCATTTTTGATCTAAAAAGCCCATTTTCTGCATTTTCAGTTTCTCCAGGTAAAGTCAGGTCCGGTTTTTTTCCATTCACTTGCCAGATTTTTCCACTGGCCTTGTCGGTTAAAGAAAGGGTAATGATGTTGCCGTTATTCCATTGATAGATCCTGGATATTTGTGTATTCCCGATGGTCAGCAAATCATTTTCAAGTTTTGCAAAACAACCGGTTGCCCTCTTCTCTTCGGGCGCAGGTTTACTTTGGGCGATTGACCATTGGATATGAAAAATGGCTACCATCAAAATCAGAAATCGAAAGAATCGCATAAAATCACGGTATTACAGAGAATATCTTTGAATCGTTTTTTTCAAAGATAAAAATAGGCTAATTGATCACAATGCTTTAATGATCATCACCTTATTAACTTGTGGTGATGATCATTAAAGCTTATAGGTGCTATAAAATTTATTTTTCCTTAAACCAGGCTTCCAACAGGCGTCCGATAATCTGACTGCCCCTGCTGTTGGCATGGGTATTATCGGCCATGAACCAGCCCGGTGTCATGCCACTGTGACGGACATATTCCCAAAGGGGACCGTTCATATCGAAGAATGCACATTTTTCTTCTGCAGCCACTTTTTGCATGTCGTAGCGGTAGTTGCTCGTGGTTGTATCAATTTCCGGAGTGAATTTCTTGATTTGCTCGTCTTTATAGGCACCAAATACAGGAGTTAGCAATAAAATTTCCGTATCAGGCTTCTTGGCACGAACCTGTTTGATCACTTCTCTGACCGATTCTGCACTATCGTTGGATATACCGCCGATGACCAAGAGGTCTGGGTTGTGCCTGAGCACATATTCCTGAACACGATTTTCTTCCTTATAGTATTTACAGCCGGTTCCACTTCTTAAAGCCGGAATCTTTACCACATTGCATTTAGGGTAGTCACGCATGAGAAGCAGTTCAAACCGTGAGCTGGAAGTGTTTCCCATGATGCTGTCGCCAAGAAGCACCATGTTGAGTGTTCCTCCGTTCCGTAATTTGTTCATTGTTACAGGAATATTCGCAAACCTTCCGGCCAAAGGAGTGTAAACAACCGGAGGTATTGTGGCATAGATGGCATCAATTTGTTCCAACGGTGTCAATCCCGCAAAGCGGTCTTCAACGGTGCCATTCACCAATATTCCACCTATCCTGGCAATCCCTGATGAAGCAACCTTCAAAACAAATTCGTGTTCAATATTCCGGTCTAAGCCTTTGACCAGGGCAATCGCACGCATGGCAGGACCGCTGGCATCTTTGGGAGCAGAAAGTTTTTTAAACGGAGCACCGTCAATGGCATATTCAAAATCGGCACCATCACGGTCAACAACATCAATCAGACCGATTTCCGAACCCTTGAACTTCAGGCGCAGCGTAGCTCCAACCTGATCGGTGGTCAAAAGATGGCGGAAAGGTACGATCGGACTTTTCTGTCCCGGTTTCCACTCTTTGGACTTTTTAACTTCCGGATTTTCGTAAGCAACAATGCGTCCGTTCTCATTCGTGCCGGGGAAGAGACATTTGGGCAGAACAACTTCTTTAGGAACATCGGGAACCGGATAGGCAGTCATTAGGGAATCGGTGAACTTAGCTACTGCTTCTGCATATATTTTGGCACCGGCATCGGTGGGGTTAATGCCATCGGCAGAGAAAGCCTCAAAGGTAATCTCTCCGGCAATAATCTTGTCGGCAGCATATTTGGCCAGGTTTAAACTGGGAATTCCATAATAATCAGCCAGTTGTTCACTAATTCTGATGTATTCCGGAGTCTTGCCGGCTTTATAGGATTGAAGCATTTCCGGAGTCAGGGTGTAAACCAGTATCCGGCTATGCGTATTGCGGAAAAGGGTAACCTGACGAATGGCTGCTTCCAGGGTACATTTCGCCTGTTCGATATTGATATTCCGGTCATCTGCCGCAAAATCCAGAATTGCCAGGTGTCCGCTAAAAATCACCTCGCCGAAAACAGGTTGTCCGTGGCTAAAGCTATACTGCCCAAACCAGCTGCCGCCCGGTTGTATGTGTTGCCTCTCAACAATCTTCGATTCTGGAAAATATTTATTGATATTCTTGATCATTTGGGTAGAGTATCGGAGGGTCGGATCTTTTAGTCCGGTACCAGCCAGCACTGAGTTTCCGAGGAAGAACACGTACTGGTTTCCTGCCACGTTGGCCTTCATAAAATTTTGGCTATTGGGAATTCCGCCCCTAACCTGGAAAAAGGTGACACCCTGGGCATTAAATAATCTGTTTGTCATTGCCTTTCCCGGCAGCAGGGTTAATCCTGCCAATCCCATAGCCGAAGCACGCAAAAACTGCCTTCTGCTAATCTTGTTTTTTTCTTTTTTCATGGATTCTATGATTTCAAGTGTATGTTCATCTTCAAGGTTAAAATGATTTGGAAGCCGGTCATGTTGGCTGGCAATGAGGTGCAAATCTATAACAAAAATCTTTATTCTGTGTAAAAAATAAATAAAAATGGGCCACGGTATTAAAGCTGGATATTTTTATCCATTTTCAACTTTTTTATAGTTGACTCATCGTTTGGGTTTTGGTTTAATCTTTTAAACACTTAATTTAAGTACATTTGTGAATCTAAGTATTTAAAAAATGAAGCCAAAAATATATGCTGTACTTCTGTTTCTGAGTATCATTTTAAGTTTCTCAGCTTGTAAAGAAGATAACCTGATTGTTGACTCAGAACCAAAAGGTATTAATGGCTGGATAGATAGCATTATGCAGATTAATTATCTTTGGTATGAGGATATACCGGCTGCCAGCTATTTGAATTTTCAGGCCGAACCGGAAGCATTCTTCAAGTCTCTGCTGTCTGCTCATGATGGAAAAACCGGCTATCACTATTCGTACATAGAGGATGTTTCTGCATCAACCCTCAGGGCTTCGACCCGTAGTATCTCTAATATAGATCGCAGTTACGGATTTGACTATCGGCTTTTTCATTTAGGTGATACGACATTCATCGCTCAACTTCTCTATACAGCTCCAAACTCTCCGGCCTCGGAAGCCGGATTGCAGCGGGGAGATTGGATATACACCATGAACGGAGCTTTTATCACCGAAAATAATTATTTAAGGCTGTATGGTGGAGCTGCCATGGAAGTTGTTTTAGCGAAATACGCCAACGGCGGACTCCATTTATCGGATACCATCCAACTTGCTGCTGCCCGCAGCGTCTTAGATAATCCTGTCTACTATCACCACGTGTTTAATTGGGGTGGAAAAACGGTAGGTTATCTGGTTTATAACCATTTTACAGCCGGTGAAACGGATGATGATGAAATATATAATGATGAACTGTTAAATTTGTCCAAGGAATTCCAATCGGCCGGAGTCAATGAATTTATTCTTGACCTCCGTTACAACAATGGTGGGGTGATTACTTCTGCCCAGTTGATCAGTACCATGCTTGCCCCGGCAATTGCGCTCAACAACACTTTTTGCTATATTGAATACAACAATAAGCAACATCCCCGGAGACAAAGTATGATTTTAGCTGCCAGCCTGTTAAGCAGAGGGGCTAATTTAAACCTGCAAACGGTGTATGTGTTGGTGAGCAGCACTACTGCTTCGGCCTCGGAACTGGTTATTAATACCCTCAGGCCTTATATGAACGTTGTCATTATTGGTGATCAGACTGAAGGAAAAAATGTTGGCTCTGTTGTTTACACCAACGAAACTTATAGGCGGGCCATACACCCTATTGTTTGCAAGCTGTATAATGCAGAAAATGAGTCGGATTACGTCAATGGATTTACACCGAATTATTACGCACCGGAAAGTTCTGAAGTGCTGGATTACTTTTTACCTTTCGGTGATACCAATGAGTTGCTTCTAGGTACGGCTCTCAGCTTAATAGATGGGAGTTACGCCGCAGGCATGCAGGCAAAAACAAGATCATCTGCGCCAGGTATGCTGAGATTGAAAGAAGTTGGAAATTCTCTGGGCAGAAAAGCCTCGAACGGGGTAGTGATAGATGGTGGAGAATAGGATAAGATTTACTGGTGTTCTAATGAATCATAATGTGGGATAAAGAATTCTCTCCATGTAGCCTCGAAAGGCAATGTCTCCTGAATATCAGTAGTCATAAAGGCCCCATGGAATAGTTTATTTCTATTGCATATTTCTTGTCATTGATCTTTTCTATCCGATTAAGCCATACGAAAGTTCTGATATCGTCACCTCCATAGTCAAATTGTTCACACAGCTTTACATTCGCAAACTGGTTTTTGGAGTCGTCGTCTATGAATTTAAGCATTGTATTGGTACCCTTGGTAATATCCAGTGGGGAATCAAACCCTTTCTCCAGTTCTTTCATCAATATGATGGCTTTTTTGAACCAAAACGGGATGTCCGTGGTGTCTCCTTGAAAACGGGATGTTTCAATTCTAAATGAAAGGGTATAATATTCAGATCCAGCATTGGTTACAATCAATTTATCACCATTTTGCAATTTTGCAGTTTCAATTCCGGTAATACTGTCACCGAGTAAAAAAAAGGTTGCACCGGGAAAAGCCGATGGCTTTAAGATTCTAGTTGCCTGCCCTCTTATTGCATGGGTATCAGGGTTTAATTTTTCCTTTTTCTGAATGGGCACATTCGCCAATGTATCTTTTTGATTGATCACATTCTGGTTGTTTCTCTGGTTCTTATTGCATGCCAATAAGGTGATCAAAAGCAATGGTATAAGTAGCTTAAGGTCTTTCATATTTTTATTTGTTAATATCTTTAACCAAATAGCTTATAATATAATAGTGCGGGGACGTTTTTAATAAATTGGCAGAGGCCTCACTGTTTTTTGTTAGGTCGCCAACTCCACATAATCGTTGATGTCTTCCATCTTTCCATGAAGATACACAAGCTAATAATGGATTTTTTTCATCTATTGACCATTTGATAGGTGTATAAGGCATCAGTGTATAAAAGGCATCCTTGTCGTACTTTTTAATAATCAGTTTCTTTTGAACAAACATGGCGTAGCTGCCTAATTGAGCAATAAAGGTTGTATCTTCAATCCTGGTTATTATTTTGATTTGATCAATATAATCCGTGTAATATTTATCTCCTTTGCCTATTTTAAAGTAATAGCGGTTGGTGTCAAAATTGAGATTTTCTGTTTTAATAATTTGACCGTCCTTATATTCATCAACCACGATAAACAAGTTATATTTTTTGTCAAATGGACCAATTGGAATCTTATCAATTCTAATACCAGACAAAGCCAACGCCTGTAACAAATCAAGTGTCGTAATCTGATTGGATTTGTATTGATCTCTATAATCTTCTTTAAGTCTTTGAGGTCTAGGATCCTTCTTATACTTAATGTTCTCTTCCTGGGAAATTAAATGCTGAATTGATAATGCACCAAGAATGATTAATGTCAGAAATGTTTTTCTCATGGTTTTTATCCCGCCTATTATGTTAATAATTTAATTCTCGGTAATAGAATTGGCCTTTATTTATCTTCAATATTAATCATATTCCCATCGAGCTTATACCTGAAAAACTTTCTCAATACTGGTGAGTATACTCCAAAAGAGTTCAGTCCACAAAGCTTACCGTAGAGCATGAAAGTACAAATATCAGTGGCTGAAATGAATGGCTCAGTACTCAAATGGCTGTGAAATATTTCTTTGACTTTCTCACCGTTAGGGCTCTTTGGCCCCATAGAGATTAGTCTGGAATGAATTTTCTTCCACGATTGAATATTTCCGGAATCATCAATCATAAAAAGATAATCATTACCAAATGGAATAACTTCGGGTTTGTTTGTGCCGGTAATGATATATAACTTGTACCCATCTTCCCTGGGCATAAGAATCATGTTTAAACCATATCCATCAGGACAACCCAGTGGTATCTTTTGCTCCATGATTTTATTAATAATACCGGTTTTGGTCGATACTAAATTTTGTTCCTTTTTGGTTAGGGTCCGAGTTAGAATACGATCTGAAATTGGATTGTCAAATTGAAATACAAATCTAAATTCATAAATACACTCTAACTTTTTGTTGAGTATTAAAGCCTTAACTGTGTCATCCTCATGATATACCAGATAGCTAAAGAAATCCTTCTCAATACTCTTTTTCTCCTTGGCCATGTCTATCGAAATCCAGGCCGCTTTCTCGTACCTGTAAAGCAAATTTCCTTCAAATAATATCGAGTCAAGCTTAACTTTCATTTGGACGTCAGTCAACTGGATCTGCGCACTCAACATGGTGCTTGCAATCAATAATATAAATAATGTGAATGTTCTCATGTATCGGTTATAAAATGGGAGTTGCTAGCCTTAATTATTTATTAGTCTTATTTTCCATGCAAAATCAATGCTTATTAAATGTTCATATTTGAACTTGTAAGTCATATTTGGTCTATAAAAAGTTGGTCTATAAACTACGCCAATATTGAAATATTTGGTTATTTGAAAATACGTTGGGAAAATTAATCCATACGCAATATGACTTTTAATAACTGGATATCCGGTGGGTAATGGGTGATCATATGGGCCATAATATCCAAACTCCCAGGTGTTCCTTGAGTAAGAAAGTCCATAACCGATTGTAAATCTTTTATATCTATAATTGTTTGAAAGGCTTAAATAGGTGGAATACATAGATTCTTGTTTCCCTTCTCCAGGGTCAACTGCGGCAGGAAATGGTAAAAAAATGTCTGTAACAGCTGAAGCGCTTATATTAATAAACTGATTTTTAGAGTGGTAATAATCAAGTCCAACTGTCAACCCCCAAAATCCGGTATTTATTCTTGTTCCTTCATTTTCCGGTGTTAATAGAAATGAATTAATATGAGGTAATGACAAATGTAAATCCAAACTCCCTTTATTTATCGAAGGGTCATAGCTGCAATATTTTCCAGTAGTGTCTGTTGAATTTATATAAATCCTTTGAGGATAAGTATATTGTTTGGGAGTATCTCTGTCAACAAGCATTCCAATTCCATAATTATAACAAATATTCGCCCAATACATCGTTGATTTTTGAGGCTCGACGTGAATGGTTTTTGTGATACTGTCGGTCTTAGCAATAATTTTTAGGGTTTCATTTTTCCTCTCAACTATTAGATTGGCCTTATTTTTTGTAGTCTTGATGGTGTCTTTCTTGAAAATAATCTCACTTGGTTGTGTTGTATAAACAGTAAACATAGTGTACGGTTGGTTTATTATTGTTGCACAAGAAGTCATCAGACTCAAAACTGTCAATAGGAATAGAGTGTGTTTCATATGATGGTTTTTAATGGGTTCTTATGGCTCAAGGAATCAAGGATTTGCGTTTTGGCTGGTATCAGGCACATCTTTGGTTATAATTGTTTCTTCAGTATCTTTATACTTAGTAGAGTCATAAAATTTTATTTTCCCTTCGTCAAAGTTCATTTTTTTAAGTTCAATATTAAATTCTGGTTGCTTGTGATTATAAAGCATCATTGGATTATAACCTGTTCCCCAGTAATAAGCGTCAATGAAAATGGAAGGTTCATTATTTGTAAGAATTTGTAACACATCTGATTTATATTTTTTCATCAACGGGTACACGATTTGAATATTCAATGTATCACCCTTCTTGGCTTTTAGGATAAGCCTACTGCCACTTTTCATTTTACAAACTGAAATACCATTTATTTGAATGTCCATTTTCGCGCCAGATCCATAGAACTGCTTTGCTCTCATAATATGGATTGTTCTCTCATTGGTCTCCTGACCATACAACTGAATGGACAACAGTGCAATTATCAGTAATGTAAAAAATGGAATTAGTTTGTTTCTCATTTTGTATTTATATTTTGATTTGTTTATTTATTTATTTTTTCCATAAGATAGAAGAAAGAATCTCTGTTTAAGATTGAAGGTTATATTCTTATCAATAGACCAATTTCGAAATTCATCCAACCTTACTTTCTCATTTTGAGGATATATTAGCAACAGGTCAAACTGATCTAAAACAAATTCCTTTAGAAATCCATTATCCATTATCAGCTGGAGGTCTCTTAAACATTTCTTCGTATAGTCATTTACCTGTGTAAAATGGCTATCTTCCCTTTTAGAAAATGATAAAAAGCCTTTCAAAGCTTCTACATGTTGATCTAAATACAAGTCAGGAAAACCTGATGCTCGCTCATTCTTAACCACTAATGAATCTGCCCATTCAATCTTGTTTATTGCACTACTTATGACAGCCCCCAATAAAAGAGAATCTTGAAGTGCCGATTTAGAAACAGACACATTCACAGTTGAGTCTAAAGGTTCTGTTTCTGTTAATTTGGAAGGATCAAACTGCTTATTGATTTGTAGAAGTAATGTTTGTAAACTAGTCGAATCAAGTTCATTGGTCGTTATCCTTGTTTTAAAAAACCATCTACCGCACTCATAAACTTCAATGACCTTATTAGGTTTTCCATTCATTTCAACAACACCAAGAATACCATTACATATATATTTTTTGCCAATATGTCGAACCAATGAAGTTTTTGCGTTTGAGACAGTACCTGCAACCACATCAATGCTCAGTTTTGATTTATAAAACTCATTTCGCAATCTGCCATCATCTCCATTTCCAGCAGGATAAACATAAACCGTTATTTTTGTTTGTTTATTTAAATCATAATATGAGACGCCAACATTGGATTGTTTCTTGTCAAATGAAATAACCTCATTTCTAATGTATTGATCAAATTGAACAGGGAAGGTCATTGAAGTTTTCGGATGGATATAATCACCTTTAACGTTGATTTTTTTACCATAGATATTACTCTGGTTTGCTAAAGGGGCTGCAAACAAACCAAAAATCAATAAAAGAATGATCATTAAGTTCTGCTTCATAGATGAGTTTATAAATTATTGCATTAATTAAAAAACGGTACTAATTATCAAAACATTATAAATCAGCCAAATTGGTTTTATTACTATTGGAATATAAGGTTGGCTCGAATAGGAGCTTTTATAATTGGTGCAAACGGGTGGCCAGAGTATGCCCGCCGAAAGCGGATGTTGTTTGGGCACTGTTGTAGCGCGTTATTTTTCTATTCTCCAGACAATAGCGATGCTCTTTTCTATATTCATTTTTTGAGGAGAGAGCCATAATTCATGAGTGGTCTTGCGTTCTTCCAAATCTGCAATTTCAGCCCCATAAGCATGATCCTCCTCATAAATCAATTGATCGTTACCATACGAAACTTCCCCAAAGTTAATATCTTTAATTTCAATAATTTTTAACCCTAATGCTTCTAATATTATTTTGGCTTTGTTTGTAGCATCACTTATCGCCTTTTCTATTGATTCTTTCACTAATGCTTCTTTTTGTTCTTTAGATAAATTGAAATTGACATGATAGGTTAAGGCTAAATCTTTGTTCTTTATTGCATTAACTAAAATATTTAATTTTTTGGGATCATATTTTAGTTCGATTGATACATTTACGGAACCATTATAACTCTCAAATTTCCTTCCTTCAGCAGACCACGTATTATTCTCTGTAATCTCCAATCCATCAGTCATTATCATTTTTTTATCAATTCCACATCGGCTTAACTCATTGACCAATGAGTTGTATTTTTCTATCAATTTATCAGAACACAAAATATAATTTGGGTCTTTTATTGTTACTGAAACGTTGATTGTCATATCTTCCGGTGTTGCATAAATAATTGACTCACCTTTCACTTTTAAAAGGTTACCATTTACTTGAGAGAAAAGTGAAATGCTACTTAACAAGAGGAATGAGAGAATGATTAGCTTTGTTTTCATGGTTACGGGTTTGTGTAGTTTTAATAAAAACTTTCTGCTAAATTAAGTAATTTCTGTTTTGAATTTATAAATGAATAAAAATTTCTTGTGTATTTCAGAATACCTCTAAGAAGTGGCTTGGCGGTTGGCTGTATGAAACGTTGCAGATTGCTGGCTATTTCCTGTCAAGCCGAAAAGCTTGTTACAACCTGTTTATTTTCCAATTTTATATCCAAGCCCAACTTTGATTAGCAGATTAATATTCTTTGAATTGGAATTTAATCCATAATAATTTGTCGAGCGTACTAAATAATTACCAAAATCTGAACTCATAGGAATTGGCTTTACCGAATAATCATTATTGTATTTTGCATCAACTTTCCTTAGTCCAATATTAAATAAAAATTCAGATTTAAAAATTAATCTATTTGATATATTCTTTACATATCCTGTACCAAGTGAAAAGCCAAAATCAAACTTATTTGTGTATTCTCGTTTTTTATCTTTTTCATTATCAATCCATGTGGAATAATTACTCAATATCCCTGATTCATCACTTACCGTCTTTTTATTTAAATAATCAATCCTCGATGATAACAAATAACCAAAATACATGCCTCCTGAAACAAAAATGTTTTTCTTTTTTAAAACGTATTTTTTCAAACAAATTGGAATAACTAAATAATCATTTTTTATTTTAAGTGTCAATATCTCAGCCGTTGTATAGTAATCTGTGACAGTATTTGAATAATTAAGATTTATACCTTTTGGTTCGTAAGAAATTCCAGACGATAAAGACAAATTGTTTTTAATGAAGTATTCTATCTGAACACTAGATGTTACACCAAATAATACATCTCGAAAAATACCTGTTTCGTAATCAATATACGCTGGCGATTCAGTCAAATCTGATGAATAGAATCCAACTGGATTAACATCAGAACCAAAAATATTAATCTTATGTGGTGCTTCACTATTTAGTAAATTAGAAAAACTTGAACCTGTTGAAAATCCAATGATTAAATCACCTTTTTCTTTTTCTTGAGCTAAAAGAACATTAGTAATCAAAACTAAAATACCTAATAAAATCTGTTTCATAATTGTCTCATTAAAATTCCTGCAATCGCATTACGGTTTTTCTACAGAAATACTTACGTTGTACTTCTATTTTAATTGTGATCTCTCACCTTTTTCTCCCACTTCTTATATTAATAATTCACTTCCATTTATAAAACTTAAATGCTTTTTTGAATCATCATAATTCTGCTAAATTAAGTAAATTTTGTTTTTAATTCATAAAAGCATAAAATATTTCTCAAAAAGAATTTTCATTTATTTGAAGCCAGAGTGCAAACGAAAAGATAGTCCTGGTTATATGCAATATTTGTTTGTAAGACAGGATATTGATGATTGAAAAAAATGTTGAAAGAGGTGGAGTTTTGTTGGGCGGGGGGGCGACGCAATCCTCGGCGGAGTTCGAATGAGTGCCGATGCCATGTAAACGCTAAAAATAGGTGATAATACGGAGTTTCTATCCATCCTAAAATACAGTGTGGATAAAGGGTATAAATTTAGAGGGTAAGATGGTTCCTTCAACCAACCTGCAATCTCAATTGGGAATGACTTTTAATGACCAATAGTGTTAATGATATAATCGCGCCTATACAACATATTAATTAAATAACAGAATATGCCTGCTTCTGAAATTCGACCATCAACTATTTTATTTGATTGGCCAAATCCAGAAAATGATTTGATTTCATCAAAGTGATCCATTATCTCTTCATGATTAATGAATTGCTTGCAGATAAAAGAATCAGGACTAGTGGCAATTTTCTCAAATAATAGTTTTTCACTTCTAATTCTTCCTGGAAATCCTGGCGAGTACGGCAACTTATCGGTGCGATTAAAAATTGCCTGAGGAATGATCTGTTGCATTGAACTTCTCAACAAATTTCGAGGCATTCCATTTTCAATCAATAAACGTTCCGGAATATCATACAAAAACTCCATCAAATCTTTATCAAATAAGACGCTTGCAGAATCCGAAGCGAAATTCCCATTCCGATTATATAACCGATCTATTTTACGTCCGATTTGGCCAGAATCAATAAGTAATTTCATTCTATCAGAAACATTTTGTTCTTCATTGACCGCATTCAGCCTTTCTGAATATTTTTTAACAAAATCATCCTGCAAGAAAGTTTTCTTTTGCCAGTCAATATCCTTGTGTATATTTTTGACCACTGATCGCAACTGCTGATAGGCTTTCGTGTGCGAAAAACAACGAATTCTAAATTCATGAAAAAATGATGTTCTCTCTCTCTGGGAAAATTGCCTGATCAAACTACAGACCAATTTATACCGCCCTTGTTTGAGCAACATATAAATAACGGAATTCCCCTTATTTGAAATCCAGTAATCTCCACCGAAGCCGTTGAACAGATTTCGTATATTTTTTTCAGATGCAGCCTGAAGAATCGCTTTATCCATGTAGAAAAAGCAATTGGGAAAAGTTTCTTCAATATCGAATGCCTCCTCAATATCTGTGAGAGGCCCCACATCTGGTGCCTCAACATACGTTTGAATAATATTGGGGCAATGTTTTCCAACTATTTCTATGTAATGCCGTTCATCTTTTTCAATGCCTTTGTAACCGACTGGCAAAACCGAGGAAAAAGCGTAAAGCGGTTTGTTTTTATTCATCAGAAGCTCCGAAAGGATACAGGCGATACTCGTCGAGTCAAGTCCTCCACTTAGGGTTACGCCTGTGGGTACATCTGAATTCAGGCGTTTTTCAACTGCCCGATAAAGGATATCCCGGGTACAATCATACCACTCTTCGTCTTTTTTGAAACGATACTTTCCGGTACTCTTTAACGTCCAGTATTTGTGAATATCTATTCTCCAATCTTTCAATAATAGGGTATTTCCTCCACAAAGCGCAAAAACCTCTTTGTTGTAAGTCTTATCGGATGTTCCCTTCCTATAAAAATAGTCAATCAAACTCTCTTTCTCAAAATAGTTTGGCGTATGCTTGGCAGCAACGATCCCTTTGATCTCACTACAAAAAATAAAAACATCCGGGCTGTCGTAATAATAAAACGAACGAAAGCCAATGGGATCGGTTGCCGCAAAAAGTTGCTGATTTTGTTGATCCCAGATTACAAAGGCATATTCACCATCCAGATAATTTACGCAGGCACGACCCCATTTACGATAAGCCATCAGGATCAACCGGTCATCGGAGATTTCAGACAAGCATTGCTTATCCAAATCTATCCATTTGGAAAGTTCTTTCCGGTTGTCAAGCCTTGCATCAGCCGTTATTGTAAGACCATTAGAAGTATAAGGCTGGTTCTCGAATTTCTGTTGCGGATTTATATACAAGCGACAATGACCAAATACGCTGCTTGCGAGTGTGCAAACACCTTTTCCATCAGTAGACCTATGGCTGATCGCTTCTTTAATGGCCGTTATATCCGATTCTTCAACCTGTTTGCCGCTTTTATTGATTATTCCAAATATTGCACTCACCCTATCATATTTATTCGATGCCTATTTGATATAAATTCAAAATAAACAGATATGAAAGAAACAATTTTTTTTATTACAAATTGAAGAGGTCTGAGGAAACCCCTTGATTAAAAAACTTTGTCTCAAAGAATGACTATGACTCAAGTTCACTTCCAAAATCTGGGCCACCTCCTCCTAATCCTTGCGTTTTTTCAGTAATGGAGAACACTACGATTTCTGGTTTAATCCAGGCTTCAGCCATTTGTTGCAATTGACTATTTTGTTGACTAACTTCTTTCATGTTGATTAATATTTTAATGGAGAAAACGAATAGTTGTCAAAACTAATAAAAATATGCTATACTACTACTATTTGACAAATAATTTACCAGATAGTGGGATTTTAAATTAGAAAACGGCCAACAATAGTGAACGTACTATTAGAATTGATTTCACAACAACGTTTCTACATAATCAACCAATTGATGTGTGTCACACTCAACCGGCCTGCTGATTTCCATGACGCAGCCGTTTTTTACAATATCCGAAACCATCAAAAAACATAAACGTTTCAAATCGTTACTCTGCAGTAACGTAGGACGGTACACTTGCTTGACAAGGGCTTCAAAGGCATCCTTTCCGCTCAATGCCCGATGTGTCAGATTAGGGATATCCCGTATTTTAAGAACAAACACTTTTTTGACAGGATATCGGTTCCGGTCAAAGTGATCGTGAAAAAAGAAACCGTATTTATCCATATTCTGCTGGATGCGAAACGAACGATCTTCGAATTGAGCATCATTCATTTTCTCCAAAGTATCGTTCCACAATTTAATCATCGGATAGGAGGCAGCGATACTTACACCGGAAGCTTCATTTTGCAACACGACTACATCATCACTGAAAACGGTATAGCCCTTCTTGTGCAATCCGGCCAACGCTGTTGATTTTCCTGCCCGGGAATCGCCAGTAATCAAAACTAAATTTTCGCCTGTTCTTATAGCAGATGCATGAATGGGTAAACTATTTCTATGCAGCAAAACGGCTGCCATAACGGTTGCCAGCACATACAACCGGACCCCCCGGATATCCAGAATGGGCTTCAAGGGTTCTATGATAATTTGACGTCCGTCTGTTGCATAATATCGTGCCACATTGTTTACTGTAAAAAGCAATTCTCTTTCATTGATTACATAAGAATAATTTTTTTCAGAAATCATGGTTCCTTGTATGGAATCCGGAACCCGACCCGTAATATATTCTACATCCTGAATATCAAAGTCATACAAAAGCAATTCAGGGAACTCCATGTCTGAAGCAATCTTCAACCCAAAGCCCCAATACTTATATTTATTATTTATTTGCTCCAATTATTTGTCGTTTTATCAAGATTGTTATCAAAAATACATTTTTTCCATGACTTAGATTTATATTTGCTTATAAATTCATTATTGATTTAACCCCATGAGAAAAATCTCCCTAGATTCACGTGTGCAAAGGAATGACAGCAATCTAATCATCAGTGAATTAGATAACGATATTGTAATGATGGATATGGAAAGCGGTTCATACCTTAGTTTGAACAAAACTGGAAAAATCATCTGGGAGCAAATTGAGCAGCCAATCCTGGTCTCTGACCTTGTAAAAAAGTTCATTAACCGATTCTCGGTTGATGAGAAGACATGTACTGCAGAAACGCTTGATTTTCTAACCAAAATTGCTGAGCAAAAGGCATTAACGATACTTTAGATACGAAGTTTTGCGAATGCTGATAATTCCACCACAATACTCATCCATAGGTATTTTACCTCCTGCGTTATTTT
The DNA here is from genome assembly GCA_028710415.1 of Paludibacter sp. Lineage (GTDB taxonomy): Bacteria > Bacteroidota > Bacteroidia > Bacteroidales > Paludibacteraceae > Paludibacter. The sequence continues at coordinate 17,034 of JAQTUE010000058.1, forward strand.
TGGATGGTTTGATGAAAAATAGGCAGTGCCCTTATTATTGGGCACTGCTGCCACACTTGCCGGGTGGCTGATGTCGGCAACAGAAAGTTACTGATAGTCCCCAAACATGGGATAGCCGTTTTTATTGTAAGAAAATGGCATCGAAAACCATTCATAACTCATTAATTCTAATTCTCCTTCAGGTGATCGCCGATATTTATTGATGGTGACGCTTTTATAATTATTGTCAGAAAATGCACGAAAAAATGCACCTTTCACATAATACATGTTTTTAAACGGATTGAGCCTGTTATCAAATTCCTGAAACAGAATTTCTTTTTTATAGTGGATCAAGCCTTCGGAATCATAGCGTTCAGTGACGACTTTTATCAAATTGTTCCTTTCAAAATAGAATTTTCTGAGCACGTTCCCGGCGCTATCTGTTTCATTTATCAAATTCTTAGAATACTTATAGTATTTTTTGTAAGTTTTGGGGCCAGGCCCATCCTTTTTAGTAAACATTATAAGCTTATGACTCGCATCAAAATGAAAGGTAGTGGGA
>JAQTUE010000059.1 GCA_028710415.1 Paludibacter sp.
GCTTGTTAAAATTATGAAGAGCCCGGATTGCAAATTCAGTCTGCTCCTCTAACGGAACGTTATTCATCTGGATTTTAACCCGCATTCCCTGAACGTCAGAATCCTGTTTACGATTATAGATAGCCTCATCCTCAGCGACAAGCTCAGCCATCAACTCATCAATTGATTTATCATTTTGCTGAGGTTGTGATACCGTCCCGTCCTGCATTTAAAACCCTCATCTCAATAATTTTATTTTTCACCCATTCCTCAACATCTTCAAGGGGCATCAAATCAAAAGCGCGTGGTGGTTTGATTTTATGTTTCGAGACTAAATAATCGAGATGTTTATAAATCTTATTCGTTCTCTCGACTAAATCATGGTTATAATTATTCTTCGGAAACAGGGTGTAATAATCAAACCCGGCACGGATAAGTATACGCCTGTATTTAACAAATAAATACAAACCCTTTCGTTTGTCATCATTCGTCCAGGTGTCCGTTGTTGATAGATGATCAATATCATCCTTATCAAAATGATACAATGGGTACTCTGGTGTGGACCCATAATCGGAAAGATATTTTATTGCAGAAATTAGAAGGTCGTTCAAGATACACCCTCCACTCACGGACTCATATTGATATTTCGTACCTGTAATTCCCGGAGGTCAACCCATGCAGCGGTGAACGTGATAGGACCATATATCTGATCACGGACATACTCCATCGCATCAAGGGCAACACCGTGGAGAAATTCATTTGTCTGCAGGTGGTTCAGGTAGGAAGAACCCTCTGGTAATTTCCCACAGATTTTAAATTTAAGTGTAAACTCACGGCTGACAGGGTTCATACATACCACGCCTCCTCATATCCACAGGTTAAACAACGATGTCTGTGATTGTGCAGGGGATACCCATGAATTGATATCTTATCCGAACCACATTTTTTACAGTAAAGCCGTTTTCCACAGTCCTCACATTTCACAGCACGTAAATAAGATATCACATTCATCCCACAACCTCCACAAAATCCCCGATGTGTGCCTGGCCTCGTAACTGCTGCCGGATCACACACATCTTAATAGCAGAAAAATACTGGTTGTGGTGGGAGCAGAACCCATTGTCCCCTTCATTTTGCCACAACCCTGTAGGACCTCTATACCTGGTGCAGGCATGTTGGCACTCTGTCATCTTCACCGGACAGATCATGCTCCGATCTCCCCGCCGGCAACAACAACATTATGATATTCCCGGTGACTGGATTTCCGAAGTGTGGTCCCGCATATCTGGCAGATGTATTGTGGATTCCGGCAACTGTATCCCGGAGCCGTTGCTGTATAAGAATTGAATTTTGTTGAGATACGATATCCAACCGTACCGCAGGAGGGACAGATCACATATACCATCTCTGACACCCCTTCCGGTACATCAGGAGAATATACCCGCATACCAACGCAACCATGACAGAATATACAACGATGTAAACCCCTTGGTCAGAGAGAATAGGCATCACCAGGTCAAGGGCTTCAACAACCAACGGGTTCATCGTCTCACCGTTGAGTCGATACACCTCGAGGATACTTTACACCGGCTGCAGTTCCCGGATGCACAGGCACAATTGTTGTCAAATTTAAACCGGTTGTACACTTTGTGCAGGATCATATGGTGCAGGGTGCTATCCGACATTCTTCACCCCGTTTGGAATCCTCCCATCAGAGAGATGTGTACATTCAGTACATTCTTCCGGATAACATGCAGGCCGGTACCCGTCATCCCGGAACCAGGATAACGGGACGTTGTAATACAGGCAGAATTTCGGAGGTTGTTCAACCGTCATATTGAACACACCTTCAAGGGTAAGTTGTTTCGTAATGCCCGGTTGATCTGTTTCGTGGTGAACGAGTGCCTGTTACAACAGGTTATCACATTGGAGAGAAGCGGATCCACATATCCAACGCTGCATTCTGAACAACTACAACATGGGTTCGTGAATATTTTATGGCAGCACCGGTACATCTTGAACGGGAGTCCGGCCCGGAGTGGTGCGAGACATATTGTTTGGGGAGTCTTATCCTTCTGTTCACAACAGGTCATGCTTCATCATCCCGGAGTTTCCAGTATCCTGCCTTCACCATCCTCTCCCCGATTCCCGGGAACCCCATCTCAAGATCAATGGCTTTCAAATCTGCTCTTGTAACGGGGAGTGGAACGGCAACCGTTGTCATGCGGATGCCTCCATCTCACGGATGACGAGATACCGGATCGCATCCTGCCGGGACAGATATCCTTTTTGCTTCACCATCTCTTTCAAAAATTTGTTCTGGGCCTCGCTGATTGTTAGGATAACGCGAGACTCGTTTGTCTCTGATGACATACTGCTATCATAGAGTTACACTGATATAAATGTTACTAAATTGTTTCACATATATAACACTGGTATTAAAATAAATTATTTTTCCAGAATATAGTTACATATATTAATAACCACTTTTTTTATAGGAAAGATATATATATTTTGATTAGTTAGTTTAAAATCAGTTAAGTATCAAATATGTTACGGGTAAGTTATGACATCTGAAGAGAGTAAGGAAAGTGTAAGTATAATGGTGCGCGTGAGTCAGGATTTGGATAATAAAATCCAAAATATGGTTAAAAAAGGAATGCACACCTCTAAAGCGGATGTAGTCCGTACCGCACTTCAGGAATATGTGAACCGGGATAAATACATGGATAGTTTTCATAACCACTTCTCAAACGAGATGGAAAATGAAGAAACGCGGGTAAAAATAAAAGAAATTATAAGGGATGTATTACAAAACCTAAAAGTTTAATGTCACATGGGTGCATAAATTTATTACCTTCTTTTTTATAGTATTCATTTGATGTTCATATGAATTTATTTAAGGAATACCTTGAAACCAATTTCGGAAATTTCCATATGAGACTTCTTATAATGGATTTACTCATGGAGGATCCCGATTGTCTGAACGCTTTGCTTTTAGCTCCTCCAGAAGTTCGATTAAAAGTTCCGGGTGATCTCGCACAGAATCTTTCATTATTTGCATCCGGTCCTGCACGACCTCAGTTAATGGCCGGCCACACTGGTTACAATACTCCGAGCCAGGGTTATTCCCAAAATGGCAATAATGACACGGAACTGGTTTAAGTATATCAAAACCCTCTCCCTCTTTCAATTTCATACCTGTTTTCATTAATAATTCATTGTCGATATCAGCCTCGGAAAGATGGACATACGTACGGAACATCTCAGTGTTTACATTTCCCCACATTGTTTTTTTAATAATACTCTCCTGGTAATTTCCAGATATCATATGGGTAATCCGGGAATGCCGGAATAGATGGGGTGTAATTTTCTTATCCACTCCAGACCTGGCAACCGCCTTCTTCAGGATCTTCCGGGTGGTTGCATAGCTGAATGGGTATCCATCCTTTGTCTGAAACACCGGGGTGTTGCCAGGGACCTCTCCCACATTTTTTTTATATGTCACCAGATATCCGGTGAAAATAGATATACGGGTGTATCGTTGTTTTTTTGTTTTCTTATCATTGATGTAAAACTGTGCTCCGTATTTATCGAGGATAACATCTTTCCATTGTGCTGTTGCCAGCTCTGACACCCTGCAGCCGGATTCATACAACAACCCGAGGAAAGCCCGGTCCCGGGGAGTCTCACCGGAATCAATAATCGCTTTTGCCTCTTCCAGGGATAACATATTTTCCGGGTTCTTTGTGATGTAATCAACCCCGACAACTTTTATTTTCCGGATCTTCTTCTCAGGGAGCTTACTATATTCGTTCTCAATCATCCAGAGATAGAATGTTTTGGTAATCCGCATGTAATCATGGATGGTATTTTGTTTGTATGGTCTCCCGTTCTTATCGCCTGTTTTTTTTAATGCCTCGATTGACGCATACACATCACTCATTGTTGCATCCTGATATGGTACAGATAGAAATCTTCGGTTACCAACAAGCAGGAAGGCAACTTTATTCACCCTACCAGGGCTGACATGCCGTGATGCCTGCAGTTCATGAAGGTACTCCTGAATGAATACCGCATCCTTTTTTGTTATCTGGTTTCTTTCAAGGGCCTTTTGAATGCTGACGGCACTATCATATCGTTGAAGTGATGGGTAGAACGTTCCACGTAACTCTGTCATTAGATTGCACCACTTCTCAGATGATCATGAGAGGATATAAAAATAAGGATTTGAACTCACAAACTCCAAGGTCTCGTCAAGGAATTGTATCTTGTGGGTTCAATTCCTTCTGGTTACGGAACTTTTAAAAAAGGTTTAGAATTGTTTCTCAAGTAGTACCTGGGTTGAACCATCAGAGAACTTACCAATAACGGTTACTTTGCTATTATCAATATCAGATGTATAAACAATCTGACCTACTGATAATGGATATGATGGAAGCCCTCCATCTGGTAAGGTAAATGATGCTGAGTTCGGAGATCCATTAATACTGAATGTAAGATTATTCAGAGAAGCAAGATCCGTTCCTCCTTGAACTGTTACATATGCATACCCCGATGAGTTCTGTGCAATAGTAAGTCCGACATTCTTTGTGGTCCCGGTTGATCCAGCCAGACCAAATACAAATGCTGCAATAACCGCTGCTAATATAACGGTAATTGCAACCATGAGAATCACACCTATAACGGGTGATACTGCCTCTTCGTTGTTTTTCATATTCTTCACCTGTGAGTATCCACCCGACAATTACTCACACGCCGGGGACACTGTAACAGGAAATCACTTTATAAACATAAAAAGGTTTTTATGGTTCTATGATAAAGTATCAAATGCCTTTATCGGCACAGGTTCAACACCTTGAGCCTGTTTCAGCATGAGGGGCCGGGGACACTGTCCGGCCTCTTCTTCTTTTAGAAAATTACTCTTCCATAATTCATATACCCGAGCATCCCGAGAAAAAGAGCATATCCCCCGAGGGCTGTATAACAACAGAGGTCCCCCCCTCGTAACCTATCCTGATGGTCCCATGAATTAAACCATATTGAAAGGGCAACTATCCCACCGATAAACGCTATCTTGAAAGCTCCGATGAGAGAGATAAACCCAAATGGATCTGCAGCCCAGGGATATTTCGTGAACAATGGGTTAGCCTCAACAAATACCTGCATAAAGAGGACCCCGTATGCGGTTAATCCCAGGTCGATTATCGAGAAGATGATTACTCCGATAATTGCAAGCTTCTGGTTACGGGTTAACATAGTCACCTCAGATGTAAGCCTCTGGTTTTGGTGATCATAAAGACTGAACACATCACCAACCCACTCGCTAATACAAACCCGACAACCCCAACTTCAAGTATAGGGATCATCTCTCCATGGAGGGTATACACAACGAACAATTCAATACTGGTAATGATTCCAAAGAGAATTAAAATCACTCCAATTTTATTAATTGTTCTTGGGTCTTTAAGATTCATTTACTCTCACTCCTAAGATGTCAGGATCGGTTTTCTTATACTTCCACCGGATAATCTGTGCCTCAAGTCCCTCTTCCGGGATCTTATGGTAAGATGTCAGGACTTTTCCGAGCTCTTCACCTGTTGGCGGGTCGATGCCGTCTTGATATGAAATTATATCGAGTAGTGGAAGATTCCATGTTTAGATATCAATATCAAATGCCGTCTTAATCCCCGTCTGGAATATAGTGATAGGCCACACTACTCGAACTTCACGATATGGAAGTATTTCATATTGCGAAGACCAGTACGGCTTTGCGGTCCATCCATACAGTCTTATGTAGTCTCCAACAGTTATTTTCCGGCCTTTTCTAATCTCTGTTGTGCATTCCCCTGATATTACTTTCGGGATCTTTGGTTTGTAATGTAAGGAGAGATGGTGTTTTCTCATTCTGTCCCCCATTCGCTTCCTGATTGACGTGAAAGGCATTTTGCACAGGTCGGATACCCTATTTCATACCCATCACTATCGAAATCATAGGATATGTCGCAGTCCCCATCTTTCCCGACGAATCGTCCGCATTCATCGCAGTTCATACCGGGGATGTACGGCCGCCCGTGGTTGTCCTTACCTCTGCCGATATCTCTCATTCAGTCATCCTCCCAATCATCACATAAGCCGCCGGGATGAACTATGCCATGTTTTGAGCACTGAACAAAAGGACTGAGACATGAAAAATTTACATCCCTGTTTCGTAGATATCCGTGTTCACATGATGAGCAGGACATTCCATGCCTGTAATTTGGTGCTTCTTCCATTATTCCGTCACCCACCGGGACCGGAGTAATACCTTTGCGGGAGTCATGATTGGCCCCCCGACGCAGAATTTCCATTCTGCGCAATGTCTACGACCTTTGGTAACGGGCAATCATCGGGGATTTGATTAGAATCAATTAATTTATGTGTATGTTTGCAAAATACGCGGTTTAATCTCATTCTTTTTGTGTCTCCGCATTCCGAGCAGTTTTTTATTTTGTATCCATTCCAGATTCGCTGCATCACTGCTCGTCCCCTTTTGTTGTCTTTGGATGGCATGACTCTACACCGGATTTTAAGGTGGCTCCTTTATCTCCAACCTGCAAAATCATACTTGGGGCTGATCCGCGTTTGATGGTGCAAAACCATTCTTCATAGCTTGCAGTCATATCTCCGAACGCGCTTGCTTTATTATCTGCGAGCCATCGAGCAAGTTCTTCTGGTGATTTCATTACCGGTGATATCGGGGTTCCTTCAGAGGTTGTTTCGTACATCTGGTAATGAGTCCGTTCGGAGTCTTTCCAGGAGGGCATATACTCGGATTTTTCAGGACGAACCCCATGCCATTCCTCAAATGGCATCTCTTTGAGGTTTTCATCTTTCGGTATCCATTTCGGACCGTCGAAATAATTACGGCGGAACCCTTCTTCCCATTTCTGCTGTTGTTCTTCCCATTCGGCAAGGGCTTGTTCATATCCAGGTTCAAAAAGTGGGACGTATTCCCCGTTTTTTGTAGGGTGTTCCCAATTTGGGGGAACCCGCCTTACTTCTCGTCCCATCATTCATCCCCTCCTTTTGTCGCAGAAGAATGATTTGGCGAAGTCTCAAAAATACTATCGTCCACTTCACCAGGTTTGAAAACAATAACAATAACTGGTTTCTTACTCATCGTACCATTGTAAAGATTCTTTACTGGGTATCCACTTTCTTTACAATGATCCTTAATCTCTTCAAGGATAGATTTTATATGTTGCATTACATCTCACTCCTAAATGTCAGTACGATACACATCCCCATCTATTCTCGTCATTGATCCATGTTTGTACCCTACAAGGTTACTCCCTTCCCCTTCAATTATTTCATAAAGTGCATACACTTTTTTATCAGTGGGAATAATCCCTATGATCTCTTCATTTTCCGGATGTTCAATAAAAGATACAACATCACAGGAAAATTCCAATGGGATTATATTCACAACTTTTTTCCCTGGGATGCACGTGGTATCATCAAACGTTTTTTTAGTTATAAGATACCCGACCACAGGTATTTTAAAATATTTTTTCCCTTTAAATTCAAATTCATTTTCGATACTAAAATCCGTTTCATCTACTTCGTTTTCCATTTTAATCAGTCTCCCTCTGGATATTCTTTTGGTCGTGCATTCAAATTAGGTTTGAAATAAACTTTAATTCCTGCTGAACGTGCCTGGTTCAACAACGATTCAACCCAAGACCATTCTGGTTGGAACTCCGGTCCGGCACTGTTACGGCTTCGGCCTCCTATAATAACCCAATCAAACATTGATAGGTCATTAAATTTCAACGGTTCAAGAAATGGCTCACATGACAGGAACTTCACCGTTGCTTTGATTTGTTTAAAAGACTCTTCTGCTGGTTTCACCCGCGATTGAATATCAACAGTTGTGCCAACCCACGCATTTTTCGGGAACTCAAATTTGAGTAACCGTTCTGGACTCTTTGTAAGGAATAGGAAATTCCATTCCGGTGATTCTTTCACAACTTTGAAAACAGGTTTTATCCAGTCATCTGGAACCCACTCTCCAAACAAATCCCCCATTGAAACAACAAAGACATTTCTATCTGCTATTGTTGGGTTTGGCGGGAATGGGGTGTTCTTCGGTGCAGTCAACCTTTCCGGATGGAATGTTGGTTCAAACGTCCCGCTGAAACGTATACCAATATCCCGGGCATAACAATAGTCACAACCACGCCGACAACCTGTTACGGGATTCCAGGACCATTTTGCCCATTCAATACTGTCAAATTCCTGACCACACTCCGAGCATTTCTTCAATGCACGCTTGTTGAATGTCGGTAATTTACTCTTATCCTTCCCGTTGACTTTGATAAATTCCTTATATGCTTTATCTATCGACTTCCTACCAGCATCAACTTCAACGGTGTAGAACATGGCAAGTTCGTCCCCATCCTTCGCATAGTCATAAACTGTCTTTGCTTTCTCATACGTCCACCCTGACATCCCGAGTTCAGCACCGATGGCATCACGTGCTTGGCCCACTTCACCAAGGTCAGCAAAATTTTGCTTACCTTTATCGATCCCGCCTTTGCCACCTTCAGACATCCGCCGCCTGGCCAACTCATCCTGCCACTCCTGGTGAACTTCTCCTTCTCGCATCATTTGAATGTGGCTTTTTAATCGCTGCCGGTTGTGCTCAACAATTTCATGTTTTTCTGCGAGAGGAGTTTCATATTTCCGGATGATACACGGTATCTTTTCAAGGCCACACTCTTTTGCAGCAAGCCACCGGCGATGACCAGAGATGATTGTATCAGATTCCGTTATGATAAGCATTTCAAGAATGCCATTCTCTCTGACACTCTCAATCAATTTTTCATCCGGGGTCTCATCACCATATATTTTAATATTTTCAGGATGTGGTTTAAGCTGGTCCGGTGATTTCATCACATTGTAAATAATAGATGACATCACCACCACCCTCTATATCCTACCTGGGCCTTTGATTTTTCAAAATACTCTGCTTTCGGTTGTGAAAGATACGTCATAATCTCCCTTCCTTTATCAGAATCTACGTTATAGAACCTGTGATTTTTCATTGCTCTCAACCCATTCCAATTCATTCCAAGAAGGAATGTCATTTGATGTGAATCTCTCCCTGTAGGATAGACATCTCTAATTATCCAGTTCGTTTTGGCAATCTTTTTAATTTCCTCTGCGAGTGGTTTCTGAAGTCGTTTCATCGTTGTTGCACTAATATGGATAAGAAGATCAACCCGGTCTAAATTAGAATGTAAAAAAATACGGGATAGGAAATCAAAATCCAATGAAGTGGTCGGATCAAAATAAATTAATCCGTAACTGTATGGAGGGACATCTAATATTAAAGTCGAAAGAATATTTTCATACTCTTCATTAAGCGATTTGATTATAATTTTATGAGGGTTATAAGGATAATTCCTTAAATTCTCACAAAGGTGTTTGTAATTATTTTCATCACGCTCAATAAAAAACCCAGTGCAAACAATCCCATTAAGTGTTGCACATTTTAAAAATATCAGAGGGCTCCCTGGAACTTCAACATCTTCAATATATCCTGGTCCAGCCGTGCAGTCAAAATAAAAATATGGTGCTTTCTGATTTGATTTATAAATCGCCTTGACAACTGCAAGATGTTGCGAGAGTAACTTTTCAAGCCCGTATGCCTTATCTGGTGTCGTATTAGAATACCCAACACCGTTTTTAACCGGCATTTTAAATCACAACCTGATCTTCTTTCTCTCGCTGCATTCATCGTTCTTTATCAAACGTCTGCACCTGGGACATGTGATCCACCATGCATCTCCGGTATAGTTCCAAGTGTGGTTACACTTAGGACATGTCACCTCTTGTTCCTTCATTAATCAGTTACATTATCATTACAATATATATACATTTTGTTTTGCGTAACGTTTATCTATACAGATGTATATTTTGTTGTATGGTAAAATCAATAATAAGTGGAGGGAAAACTTTTCATTTATCTGATGGGACAAAAGACAAAATAGTTGCAAAACAATTAAAAAATAAATATATAAAAAAAGGGAAAAAGGTAAGGATCCGTAAAGAGGATTCTTGGTATAAGATATATACGTTATAATTTTTACAACTTCTTTTAGTCTGGGATTATCTCAAAATGATCATACTCATCCTCATACCCTATAATATCTGCGCATACTGCGTTGATTGTTTTATATCTCCCCAAAACAATCCAAGATTCCGAAAGAAAAATATAAGCTCTTAGTACATACATTTTACATCTCACCTCTAAATGTCAATATCAATTTTTCCAACATTACGAATATGAGATCCACAATTCTTAATTACAATCCTCTGGATGTTGTTGAAAGTATCTTCATCAATTGAATACGTTGTTGCATCAACTTCGTGTTCTTTTGTTGCTAAAATTACATAATGCCTCATGTTTATGGCCGGCATATTTCATCACCTGGACGTTTTGGTTTTTCTTTCCGGAGAAGGTTCTCTAAATAAAATCCTGTTACTACAAACATCGTTCCGATAAAAAATAACATTATAGATAATGAATGTCCCGTTTCTGGTGATTCTAATACTGCTATCAACATTGCAAATGAAAACGCTCCGAACCCAATAAGGGTAAACATTATTTCAACCATTATTTTACATCCCCTTTCTTGTTTTCAACAGGATGTATTTGGTCAACAATATGATCACTATGAAAACATCCACGTGGCTTAAATATCCGATAAATAAAAATTATTGTTCCGATAATAAAAACAACAAATACAAAAAGTATTGCTAAATCTATCGGACAAATTACAATATCCCCCGGGTCCGTGATCCCAACAAAATCACATGAGCAGATAATTGTCATTCATTTACATCTCCTTTCTTGATGTCAATCCGTGCTTTTTTCTTTCACATAAATAATGGTATAACTCAAACCCTCCAAAAAGTAAGTATCCTAACGGAGCGAGAACTATCCAAACGGTTGCCATTTTAATAATTAAAAGGATGGTATCTTCACTAATACCTCCAATTGTAAGATTTTTTATAAGCTCTACCGTATCCCCACCTGTATAAATTGTGCCTGCAAAAACAGTGAGTGCAAAACTTAAAACAGTGATTAAAATTATTGCGGTTGCTGTGGTAATAAAATACAAGAATAGAAGAATCCACCCATATTTAAGATTTATTTCTTTCATTTTACATCACTCTTTTTGATGTCAGGCTCTTTCGCGTCCCAGGGATTAGGTTCTTCATCAAGTTTTTTATGATTAATAGTAATCCTGAAACAAGCGTGTTTCTTTTTCAGGTTCGTAAGGTGGTTAATTATATCTTGATTTTTTCCATGAAACACAATAGTTGCAGATCCTTTTTTTCTCTCCTCCCGGCAATCGGTTTTTCCATCAAGAGTTTTTTGGGTCATCATTCATCACTCCTTTTGATGTCAGGGTCATCCACCAAGTCGAGGATATCAAAACCCGTTATTGGTCCTTCTATTTTGATGTCAGGGATGTCTAACTTCTCATAAATAGCTCGAAGCATCCAATAAATTGCTTTATTAGAACGGGCTATGACAACACTTGCACTAAATTCACCACTATCTTCACGGTATTCCTTTGCAGCCGCATAATGTGTTTCCGCATTTATAACCATTTCTTCTGGTGTCATTCCCTCTCACTCCTTTAAACGTCAGGGCTCTTCCTCAACCCCTTTCGGCAAAGCTGTATATTCAATTTTAAAACTACCCTGTGCGATCCGGTCCCGATCCGTAAGCACGATTTCCTGTAGTGTGACAGGCCCCCCCGGACCTGGAAGGGCGATAAATCCCATCATGGCTTGGGAGAAGTCGAGGATATTGATATCGACATCAATAAGAAGGGCCTTGATACGGTCATGTATTATCCGACCGGAAACTTTCATCTCTAATTTTTTCTGCGTTTTTTGCTGGATATAAGTGACCGGAAATTCAATCAGATATGGGATCCCAGCCTTCTCAAACATAATTGAGGTGAGGACGTGCTCCCCCTTCCGGTCGGTGAGGATACCGATCCTGTCGCAGCCGTGTTTCATAAGCATTGCCTGGATCTGTCCGACTGATCGTTCAAATGGTACGTCTGTTCCAGTGTAATTATACCCTGCTTTTAGGACAGCGATCTTATGGGTCATCACTCATCACTCTTTTTGATGTCAGGCTCTTTCGCGTCCCAGGGATTAGGTTCTTCATCAAGTTTTTTATGATTAATAGTAATCCTGAAACAAGCGTGTTTCTTTTTCAGGTTCGTAAGGTGGTTAATTATATCTTGATTTTTTCCATGAAACACAATAGTTGCAGATCCTTTTTTTCTCTCCTCCCGGCAATCGGTTTTTCCATCAAGAGTTTTTTGGGTCATCATTCATCACTCCTTTTTATGTCAGTCCTCTCAATCCGCTCATTTAACAAAACCACAATTTGATGTTTGAGTTTTTCATTCTCCTCAATGATTGATTGAATTTTAATTTCCTGTTTCGCATAGTTTAGAAAGAGTAACTTAACCACATTTATTGTATTATCAATTCGTGACTCCTCAAATAGGTGTTTTATAGATTTTAGATTTTCATACGCCTCTTGCCTGGTTATTGTTCGCTCAAGTTCATCTTGAATAAATTTTGGAAATTTGGGGGTCATCGCTTATCACTCCTTTTGATGTCAGCTTCTGGCTCTGGAACCAATCCTATACTATTGTATAATTCTTGTAACCATACGTTCCTATTATTTATCCGGTCCTCTTCTGCCTTATCCTCTTTAATGTGATAAGTAAGATTTCGCTGTAACTCACACAACTTCTTTCTTTTCCAGATTTCTCCATTAAGTGGAGCAGTAGGAGTATTCAGATCATACCCCAAACAATCAAACTTTATTGAATCGGTTATCTGCTGGATCATAAAGGTCTTTAACTCTTTATGATCTTTAGTTGGGGGGATCCACATCTTTACTTTTTCAAGCATGGTTTCATATTGTTTTTTCTGTATCTCTTTCTTCTCTAAAAATTCAGCATCACGCTTAACCACAGTAGTAAATTCTTTTTTCGCCTCGATATCAGCATGAATATTTGACATCTTTTTAACCGTGTAGATTTCTGATTCAATCTCTGTAATTTTTTTCTTATGATAATCGCTTGGTTTTTGTAATTTAGGTTTAATCTCTCCTGGCTCATCTCTTTGCATTACACAAGCTCCAAAAGCCCTAGCACAATGAAGAATAAAATCTTCAAATGTTTCCCCCTCTATAATTCCTACTGTAAATCCTGTTGGCATATTATTCCTCACTCCTTTGCTTATCAGGGTGTTTTTTCTCTATCTCAATACTATCATTGTAACACTCAACATACCCATAATATCTTCCGGTAATTTTTCCATTATAATAACCCCAATAATAAATTCCAAATCCAATTAATCCAATTATTATTGAGATTAATATTGTTTCAATCTCATTCATTATTCCTCACTCCTTTTTATGTCAGGGTCTTCTTGTGTTGTAACATTAGTATAATTCTTCCCCTCACATTGATTTTTAAATGAGTTGTTTTCATTAGGGGGAATCCATATATTTGGAACAATTGCTTCATTATGATTATAATCAGATGTCCAAATAATAGTCATATTCAAATCAGACTCTTCTGGGGAAATAGTCATCATATTATAGATAATCGTACATGATATCCCAATTATAACCGTTGCAACAAAAAAAAATATTAAAAGCAACAGTAATTTTACATCAAACTTTTGTATAAAAACCATTTAATTCCCTCCGTTCAAACGTCAATGTGCTCAATTGTGATGTCCGTATCCGATACTGCGATCACTTTGAACTGCTGGTCAAACTGATCATTAACGATATCCCCAATCTTCATATTGGGATCCGCAAATAGGTATTTCTTCACCGTTTTAATCATTTCAACCTCTAAATTTCCATTTTTTATCTTTATACAATACTAAATGAACCGCTTTGTGACAATGCCCACAAAGGGTTATAAGATTATCCACAGTTGCAGGGCCATTAGGGATAATATGATGAATATGCAAATCTCCTTCAATCCCCCAATATTCGTTACCAAATTTACCCTCTAACCCACATAATTGACAGATATTATTATCTCTCTCAATTATTTCAACACGGATTTTCTTTGTAATTGGTGGAACCTTTATCTGAAAATCACAACGAGGAACATCTTGTGTGAGACAAAGAAATCTATCATAATCAAATTCAACAGAATTAATCATGTTCTTCCTCCCCATCCGACTACATACGCCCGGATTTGTTCCTGCTCAACCTTTGAGAACGGGAGCGATAGGTAATGTTCCTGCATGGTTCTGATATCATGCCCGAGGGATGCAGCAATACGCAGGCCGTCCTCCGGATAAGTTACCATCAACCAGGACACCCAGGTTTTCCGGGTCATCTTCGGTACAATCCCATCTTTACAAAGAAGGTTTGCGTTTGCTGCAGCCCTCTTGAGATCCTCCCCCCAGCTCATCCGTGAGATTTTCTTAATCTCCCCCCGCTGGATTGCATCCACCAGGTCCCGGATTGCACGGTTGCCAACATGAGATAAAAGAACTGAACGCTCTTTGTATCGTGTCTTTACCTTTTTGATTGCAACCCGGGTAAGACCGATATATGCCCGGTCCGGATGGAACCAGTGGGGGTTATCAGTGAAGGACCAGAACTCTGTGGTTCTCATCCCCGTAAAGATCATCCCGTCAAAGATGAGTCGGTGGGTTGGGTTAAGTGCAGCCCTGATCTGGTCATACTCCTGAGCATTAAGAATCTGGGCCTCTTGCTTTATGATGTCTGTCATTTGATGTGTCACCATATTGTAACTATATTACAACATTGACATATTCACCATAGATGTATATATAATTTCCTAAATGTCAGCCTGACATTCTGTGAGGAGGTAAGGGTGTTGTAAAATAATCGCTACATTAGAAATAAAAAAACGGTAATTCATTGAGATTTATTATACGCGCACTTACATCTAACAACTGGATGTAAGGTGTGGATAAGGTATATTTTTTTTACATAAATTTTTTAAGAAGTTTTGCTCCTCTTGATTTTTTACCAGTATATGACCAGTAATACTCAGTCCGGAAATTAGGATTACTCCTTGAAAATGATCCTCTATTCGGTCCAGGATGATAACTTCGGTATTTTCCATAATTTGTCATTTTTTACCTCCTTACATTCTGTGAAGTCCTGTCACACATACTTTGGGTTATTTGCATAAACCATTGTGCAAGATTTCTTCTTTACAACTCTGGCTTCCCCACCCTCTTTACGGATGCGGCTTGCATAATGCTCAATATTTTGAGTCGCATCAGGCCTAAATGCTCCATATGCATAATAGGTTTTTCCGTCAATTTTTAAACGGTCACAATCTTTTTTCCGTGTCATTAATTCACCTCTTATTACCACGCCCGGTATTCCTCTTCTGGTTTTTTCGCTCTCTTTGTAGGTTTGCGTTTCTTTGTTGTTGTTTTCTTTCGGGGTTTCGGAGCAGGTTTAGGTTTACCGATAACCGCCTTTGCAAGACCGGTCCCGACTTTCATTGCTCCCCTCCCGATTGGTCTTGCCTTTTCGTATGCACTTCCAATCTTTTGTGCCAGGGGAGAGGGATTGTTCCACGCTTCCTGTCTGGCTTTCTGTTGCTGCCGGGCTTCCTCCCTGGCTTCTCTCTCCTTCTCATATCTTGCTTTAATCCGACCCTGCTCGAACCCTGCAGACATACTACCGAAGAATCCCATACCAGAATGATGTACATACGTATAGATAAAAGTTACTCATAAAATTGTAGTTATCGTTATATACACCAATAAATAATATAAATATTTATGACATCTCTCTCTGATACAACATCTCACCAAAAATTTATGGTGATACTCGCAGCGGTTCTAACTGTTATGAGTGGTATAGGGTTAATTTTCGGAAACGTTTATGAAAATAACAATTTAATAAATGTGTGTCTTATCGGCCTGGTTGTTGCCTTTATTTGTTTGATTGAAGTGTAACTTGACCTGCTATCAAGCACAATAAAAACAAACAATTAATTTTTTATTTTTGTTGCCTTAACGTTATAGATATTAAAATAATGAGGATATTTTTTCTGGTCTGCAGTATTCCTCTTTTGATTACACTCTTTACAACACATAACTATGTTGTTAAGTGTATTCGTTCCTCCTAACCCCATTGAAAGTTTATGGTCAAATGATAAAGCATCACTATATTTTCGATTATCTTCATACATTTTTACATCTTTCTTGCAGTAAAAACATTTTCCATTTTGAGATTTAACTAAAAATATTAAATCCTCAACAGTAATATTATCAAACTGACCTCTTTTTTTTGCACGGTTATTAATATTAGTTTTAATTTTTATAAGTTTGATAATAATAGGGGACAATCGCTCTTTTTGATCGTTACTTATCATTTATATAAACTCCAAAAAAATTAATCCTTATTTTTTTATTTACATAAGTATAGATAAAAGTTACTCTTGGGCGGGAGGTTAACATTATATATATAGGGGTGTAAGCTTTAATAACTGGATGTAAGGATTAAAAAATCAGTACTCCCCATAGGATTCGAACCTATGTTTCCGGGTCCAAGGCCCAGAGTGATTGACCGCTACACCAGGGGAGTAATCTCCTTGACGTTCTGTGAAGTGACGAAAGGTTAAATCCTGCCTTTCGCACGTTGTAGTTTGAAATTCTCAATTGCTACACCTTTTGACATAGACCCCATGAATGCCATTGATTTCCCACTTGTGGTCTCTGTTACTGTGGTTGTCCGGCCATATTTCTTATTCCCTTTGAAATATGTTTTATCAACTTTAAATTCCGGATATCTCATACAGAATGATACACATACGTATAGATAAAAGTTACTGTATTTAGGTAGGCTACAAAAAAAAGAAATTTGATGTTATGGCTTTAACAACAGATATAGGAAACCCGGAAAGAAAAACCTATATCCAAATTTTATATAGGATATTGTCCGTAATAAACATTTCTATTTAGTAACTTAAATCTTACAAAATAGTTATTTTAAAAAGTGGGTTAACATTATATATATTGATGTTATTATCAGAAAAATCTAATATATTATTTAAGTTCTGTAATATTCGACCAATCGATCATAGGTTGGTTCAATATAGGCCAATAAAATTCAGGCACTAAATAAATGCAAAGTAATAAAATAAAACATATTAATACCCCAATTATGCAAACAAGGAGTAATATTGCGTGTATATCCAATTCATTCATAATCCTTACCTCTTAACAACCGATGTCATGGCGGGGGATCGAATTTCTCACACATAGAATGACACTGAAGTGTGGAATCTATCCCCATGGTTCGGACTTCACAAGTAATACCTGATTCATAAAATGCACACGAATCACAATCAGGTTCCCATTCACCCCATGGTGTTTGACCCATGCTTACCTCCTACCTCCTGATGTAAAGGCCGAACAA
>JAQTUE010000091.1 GCA_028710415.1 Paludibacter sp.
CCCTCCATCCAATATCATATTTATCCAAAATATCCTGTTTGGTTTCTCCTTCTTCCAGTTCCACAACCATTTCAACATCAGTGGACCAATAATCCTTTCCTTTTACTATACAGCTAATTTCTTTCATATTTATCCTCCTATGTTATTGATTAACTGCCCACTATCTTCCTTGATACTTAGTCAAGGAAGATGATTGATAGTCAATTACAGTTCATTCATTAACTCATAGAAAGTATAAATCAAATCATGCCCAATTAATCGTTCCACTTTGAAATAATAGTCAAGACAAGTATCATATACTTTTTTATCCTTGATACTATCCGGATTCATTCCGTAGTTAGCACAATAATCCTCAAATGAATTTTCATGTGCATCATATCCATCCCGGCATAAACCTCCTAACACTTCATAAGCATTTGGAATCTGTTTTGTTTTAATGGCAATCTTTTCAATTACTGACATAAAAAGTTTCTTGTCTCTGAAATTGGAATGAGGATTTAAAAGAATTGCTTCATACATAATTGTTTCATCATGATTAAAAATATGCATAGGAACATTTTTCATACTGAAAAGTCCTAATCCCATGCTATAATCACATCGCAATTCACATCCATTTTGATTTTTAAAAACACAATCGAAATGTATATGTTGCCATCCATCTTTCACTTTCCCTTCAATGGATAACACTTCAAAAGACAAATTCAATCCTGAATAAATTTTTTCCAATTCTTTTTTTGCTTCTGTGTAGTCCATGTTAAATTCCCCTCTCAATTGATTGTTTAAATACCGTTTAAAACGCTCTTATTTGACCATATAGACCATTTCAGACAAAACGCATATCATCATAAGGCATTAAATTTCAAAAGGCTTTAAAAGGCAAATGATAGCGTTATCTAATTAACCTTCCACTCTATACCTTAATCCTCAAATTAAGGTATAAGATTGAAAATTAATCAATTTGTACGGTAAATATAAAAACCTTCCTTGGATTCAGGATCAACCTCATAATTCTCTTCTCCATCATAAGGGGATAAGGATTGACCTCTCCCATCAATTTTACAGTCTTCCTTGAAACTGTCAGAATCAAAATATGCCCTATACCTTTCAGGAATTTCATGAAGGACAGCTTCTTCGATGTAATTATCCAAGGATTCATCCCATGCATCGTCTGCTTCCTCATCGGTTAGGACGAGATACCATTTATTTCTTCCGATTTTGAATTCATTACTGTTTTCTTCCTGAATATCTTCCCATGAATCAAATTCCAATTCAAGGAAACTGGCCAATGCCCTGGCCTTTTCCGGATTAGCAAAGGATTCAAATGGATCATCATAGTATTTACAAATGAATAAATCATCAGCACTTCCTTCACCATTTTCTAAACTACAATCTTCATCATCCAACATTTCTTCCAAAACCTCACGGAATATTTCATCCCGGTAAACATCCCTGTGACTCTGATTGGACGTCCACGGCATATAGAATTTGCCGGAAGGAAAAATACCACAAACAGAACCGATGTAAATCCTTCGGACATACCCTTCACCTTCAAAACTATCTAATCGGACAATTTCTTCCTTTTCTAACTGTTTAATCGTATCAGGAAGATTAACCATTTCTTCCTTATACTGTTTTTTCAGAATTTCATCATATCCACAAGCGTTCCAAATGTCGTGAATTTGTTCCCATGTTCGTTTCATATTCATCCTCCTATATTGAAAAGAAAAAATAAAAATAAACCATATGACATTCCAGTAATCAGAAGTGCTTCCAAATAGATCATTATCAACCTCCAATAGATAAAAGGATGATAGTGATCATCCAAAATCCGATAACAGCACAACCACATTTAAGGAAATAAATAATAATTTCCTTTACTGGTTCCTTGAAAATGTCAGCCATTGAGTCCATGATTTATTCTCCTTAGTGTGAGTAAACAAAATATCCATTTTCATGTATATCACATCCTATCAGCCAAACAAGACGTGTGATATTTTCTTCATAATCTTCCAGTTCATCTAAACTCCATGCTCCAAATTCGCGTAAATAATTAATCAAATAATTTGGGTTATCCACATGAATTTGGAATTTCTCCTGAAACCAGCAAGCTAACTCATGTTGGTCTCCTGAATTTCCAAGACGTGTGATATCTTCAGGATAAAAATCATCCTGATCGTAAGACTGTCCTTCTTCAATTTTCATATTTACCTCCATATTATAGGTTAAAAACACACTCTTCCACCTTATCCTCAAATAAGATGGAAGGATTTATTTTTAATCTATTCTAATACCAGCACCAGGAAGGATCATCCTCATACTTCTTAATTTCCTTCCTCAAGGACTGAATTTCTTTTATCTTATTTCTGATATTATCCACCACAGCATGGTAAATTATCTGAGACATTCCTTTCCATTCCTCTTGGAATCCCATTTGCTTTGGCTTCCAAACAGATTTTCTAATGTTCCTCAATTCAAAACATATTTCTTTAATGATTTTTTTCAGTTCTGAAATTTCATGCTTATGGGATTCAATTATATCCTCAGCATGATTTTCAATGTAATCCTCACGTGATCGTTCAGAATATATCCTTGCCATTTCATCAGCCTCACGTGCTGCATCCTCTTTTTCCTCAAACACATTTCTAACATTGAATTTAACATATTCCTCATTATAACCATCCTCATGACCAGCAATATAACGAGGTTTTCCTTTTTTTCCGGTAAGCTGATATACTACACCGGAAACTGTATCATGCTGGAATGGATCAAGATACCATCCATCATGACTATTTCTTCCTTTGTAGATATCCTGATACTTTCCAACGTACCGGAAATGATTTTCAGGATGTTCAATCCATCTTTCCGTTTTGTAAACATCATCCTTCATTGTAGTCTCCTTTCCGTAAGAATACCGACCATGAAATATCAAACTGTCCAACAGAATCAATCTTGAATATGTAATCCCATCCCGGCAAGTTTTCCTCAATATCTTTTGCCACCTTAGCAGGATCATCCGTTTGATGTGGATGAAATCCTGTTTCGAATTTCTGACAGTACTCATTAGGAGAATAACAAATGAAACCGTTTTTCTCCAAAATAGGATAGAAATCCGGATTTACGGCTTTATTTGTCTCGTTTTTATAAAATGAAATGATATCCTCAGCATAGTCCTCGTAATGTTCATGACAGACTATTTCACAATCACTTGACCACATATAGGATGGAGTCCAACCGTAATGAGTTGGAATAGTTCTGACAGCTTTGTAACATTCTCCACACATCGTCCATTCATCATCCCATGCAAATTCCACTTCTCCTTCAAAATATTTTTCTCCCCATTTAATTATTCTACTCAGTTTTTTTTCATTCCAATTTGCTGTGATCATTGGAATATCCTCATAACCTTTTTCTGCAATTCCGGGATATGTGGAAACATACAATCCTTTTTCGTTACAATAATCAATCAATCTGCTGTACACTTCCATTTTATTTACCATTGTTTTTCTCCTTTGTGTATTTTCCAGTCCATTTCTGTTTAATAGAACAATTTGAACGAGAAGGACAAACATCGCACCATTTCTCCTTATCATCTTCCACACATCCAGTTACTATATTCTTGGATGTTTTCTGAAAAATTCTAATAACCATATCCCCTCCTATGTTAGATTAACTGTCCATCATCACCCTCAATATCCAATTGAGAATGATGGTTGAAAGTTAACGTGGAAGATATACATCCTTATTTAGATCAATCCAATGTCCTCTTGAAATATTAGGTCCCTGCTTTCCTTCTAAACGTGGTTGATAAATAATTGGAATTAATTGTTCTAATGTAGCCCATATATCTTCCTTGGAAAATTTTTTCCAATATGAGTCTCCATATTGATCCACCAAAACAAACCAATTCTTTTGCTCCTGAATCATAGTTCCTGCAATAATACAGTAAACATCCTCAATGTTTACTTCTCCATTTAAAATATCCCTGACGCACATGGAAATACTAAGTCCAATTTTCATAATCTCTCTCCTTTATTTATGGTTGATTATTAACTGTCCATCATCACCCTCAATATCCAATTGAGGATGATAGTTGAAAGTTAATTATCTTCTGGCATATTGTATTCCAAGACAAAAAGCCTTTGAAGGAA
>JAQTUE010000029.1 GCA_028710415.1 Paludibacter sp.
TATTTTTACTGTTTTCTTGAATTATAAGTTGCTATTTTCTTGAATAGTTTGAACTGATTATGGCGAAAAATAGCTTTTATACCTTTTACTTTCTCTCTTTTCACCCTCAAGCAGAACACTAAAACCTGCCGCTTTCCCCATAGATACATTTTTCTTCTTAACTCTCGTGGAATCAAGCTTCCTGCAAGCGGGAATACGGTTCAACCCACGCTTCCTTGTTGGGTCTTTCAGACCACAGGAAGCCTAAGTATTGTATATGTATTGTGTATGTATTGTATATGTATTATGTATGTATTGTCTCATTTCGAAGGTATTCCAAAGGCATACCAACGGCATACGGAACTAAATAAAAAAGATTGAAAAATTTTAATGGAGTGCAGCGTCAGTAAACTGGAAATCGGATTCTCCACCTTATAGAAGTATACAACATGTTTTGTGGATAATAGAATAATAAATAGATGAACTAAACATTAAATCTCAGTTGTACCACTTTTATTTTCAACTCCTTATTACCGGAGTATTGCAAACCTAAATAATATTATTTATCTTTGCGTGGATTTTGACGCACAGTGTCAATATGACAATTAACTATTTCGGTATTTTCTTATTCGCGTAACCTGTATTATTTGAAAAAATTACTCATCAAATAACTATCAAACAATGAAAAAAAACATTTTATTCACCTCGTTACTAGTTCTTTTCGGAAGTATGAACGCACAAACTACGAAGCACATTCCCCAACTGGGAAAAGACAAAATTGAGGATGTTATTGCCGCCATGACTCAGGAAGAGAAAGTGTATCTCCTGATGGGATTGGGCGAAAACAACTGGACTAACCCTGCTACCGGTCCTAAAACAGTGATTATTGCCGGAGAAGCCGGATTGACCTGGGCCATTCCACGGTTAGGCATCACTCCTACCGTGCTAACCGATGGACCAGCCGGTTTGCGCATCGATCCGCATCCGGAAGGATTGAACTTTACCCGTTTCTGCACGGCTTTTCCAACAGCCACCGCACTTGCATCGACCTGGAATACCGAATTGGTTGAAAATGTAGGAAAAGCCATGGGGAATGAAGTCCTGGAATATGGTTCGGATGTACTGCTTGCACCAGCCATCAATATCCATCGCAATCCGTTAAGCGGACGTAACTTTGAGTATTATTCGGAAGATCCGATCATTGCCGGCAAAATGGGTGCTGCCATGGTTCGGGGTGTCCAATCAAACGGGGTTGGTACTTCGTTGAAACATTTTGTAGCCAACAATATTGAAACAAACCGAAAAACCATCAATGCGGTGATCAGCCAACGGGCTTTGCGTGAAATCTATTTACGGGGATTTGAGATCGTGGTAAAAGAATCGCAACCGTGGACTGTTATGACCTCTTACAACCGGTTGAATGGTTTTTATACATCTGAAAACCCCGACCTGACATCAACGATTTTACGCAATGAGTGGAAATTCGAAGGATTGGTGATGACCGACTGGTGGGCGGGTGCTGATGCTGTTGCCCAGGTAAATGCCGGAAATGACCTTCTCATGCCGGGTTGTTATCAACGTGAGGAATTACTGAATGCCTTAAAACATAAGCTGATCAGTGAAAAAGCACTGGATCAAAACCTGGCAAGGGTATTGAAATTCATCCTCAGGACTCCACGCTTTAAAGGGTATGCCTATTCCAATAAACCGGACCTGGCTTCCCACATACAGGTTTCTAAAAATGCAGCTAGCGAAGGAATGGTATTGCTTAAAAACGACAAAAACACCTTGCCTTTCAAGAACATTAAAAGTGTTGCCTTATTTGGAAAGACCTCCTACCGCTACATAGCCGGTGGTACAGGAAGTGGCGAGGTGAACTATGAATATGCGAATACCATCAACGAGAGCTTTGAGAAAAACGGTTACAAGGTATCCAAACCCCTGGAAGCGATTTATAAGAACTTTATTGATACCGTCACTAAAACAGCTACCAAGGATAACAAGAAGTTTATAGTTGATTTTCATGCTGAATTACCTCTGTCAAAAGAACAAATTGGGGCACAGGTAAAAAATACAAACGTGGCTATCATTACTATCGGCCGCAATGGTGGAGAAGGCTGGGAACGCAAACTGACCGAATTCAACCTGACGGACACAGAAAAGCAACTTATCAGGAATGTCTCGGAAGCTTATCATGCTGCAAATAAAAAAGTCATCGTTGTGCTTAACGTAGGTGGAGTGATTGCTACTGCCGACTGGCGCGAGTATCCGGATGCTATCCTGCTGGCATGGCAAACAGGCCAGGAAGGTGCCAACGCATTGGTGGATATCCTGAACGGAAAAGTAAACCCTTCGGGAAAATTACCGATGAGCTTCCCAATGGTTTATAGCGATGTACCTTCGGCTAAAACTTTCCCCGGCGAACCGGCAGACAATCCGGTAAATGCCATTTACAAGGAAGGCATTTATGTCGGGTACCGGTATTACGATACATTTAAAGTACCTACTGCTTATGAATTCGGATTCGGACTCTCATACACCCAGTTTGAATACTCCAACATCCAACTTAGCAGCAAGGATTTTAATACTGGAATGACTGTGAAAATGACAGTAAAAAACACAGGTAAGAGCTCAGGAAAAGAAACGGTAGAATTATACCTGCATGCACCGGGCGTTGAAATTGAAAAACCGGTACAGGAACTGAAAGGATTTGCCAAGACCCGTGTGCTGAAACCGGGAGAAAGCCAGGAAGTAACCTTTACACTTGATGCCCGGGCACTGGCTTCATTCCGCACCGACCTTTCATCCTGGGTGGCGGACAAGGGAACCTACGAAGTGCGCATTGGCGCTTCTTCGAAGGATATACGCCTGACTTCTGAATTCAGCCTGCCTGAGACTATCATCGTTGAAAAGGTTCACCCGGTACTTTATCCAAACCTGCCGGTAACCGACCTGACTTTATCGGCCAAATAAGACACATAACAATTAGTAGATTTATGTAAACAGAGGCATTCGTAGATTCACGAATGCCTCTGTTTTATTTTTCAAACAAACTGTATTATCCAGCTATAATATTTCTTTAAATGACTATAGACCTTTTCCGCCTACATTTAATTATTCGTAATTATACTTTTGTGCTGGCAGTTATACTGAAATTTGAACCAAGAAATTACACCGTAGGTGTAAACTGTGCATAACCCCCAGTGAAGCTTGCGAAACTGGGGGAAAATGAATGAAATCAAAAACAGAACTCTGTAAGAGTTCACCAACAAAACAAAGTGTTTAAGGACTTTCTCTTTGGGTCAACTCCTATGGAGTTGGATAGTTTATATTTTATCCCCCAGTTCCGCAGGCTTCACTGGGGGTTAATCAAAGGCTACACCTCCGGTGTAAACAGAACGCGGATGACGCATTCCATTCTCTTCAATTTAAATTTCTATAATTAATTGTTTGTGCTATTTAATTGCTATACCATCTCAGACCCCTTTATATGCAACAAGGGAACCGATAAAACCGATTCCCCTGCTTGATTTATACTGACATTCAAATTATTTTATTGCATATTGTTTATTGTCCGACTCACTCACCTGATGAATGAAATCCCTGAAGGCTGAATATTCCTGTGGGGTTACCTGTTCGGTTTTTCGTGTAAAATGACGTTGAATCATCACCACACCCGGGGTTTTGGTATCGAATGTCAACTGATAACTGGCATTCTTACAATCAATATGCACATCCTTTGGAATTTCAACAAATGTTTTCCCTTTCGGCAAGGTGATATTCATGACTTCCGAGTTCAAATCATCATTCATGAATGACCAGAGTTCCAGTGGATATACCCTGGATTCTTCAGCAACCACATCCAACGAGCTAAACTTACCGGTCCATGGCAGGTTAAGTATCTTCATTCCGGCAACCTCCTGGATTATATTCTTTATCTCCAGGTTATATTGGATAGTCATGCTGTCTTCCAGGTTATCCAGGTTTGTGAATTTTAAATCGGTCACCTTGATAGGCACCGTGAAATCGGAAGCAACCGACTGGCTCATCTTCTTCATTTGTTCTTCACTGCCGATATTGCGGTATGCCCTGCGAAGTGTTGAGGCAAAGGATTCAAAATAAACCGATTTCCTCGAAACCTGCATATCCTTATTCTGAAGTTGGATGGTATGCTCGCGACGAACCAGATTCTTTGGACGGAAAGGCATATCCATACTGAGCAACTTGTCGCCGATCGTATTGTCATTAAAAGGAATCGGCAGGATATCGGATTTTAAATCGAGTGTCAGGGCAGCACCAAAAGGCAGTTTACCGTCGGTTAATTCAAGGTAATAAGTCTTATGATCCAGCTCTAATTGCGCAATACAATGATTGAAATTGACTGATGGAAGAGGCATGGTATTGTTTCCATTGTTTCGGGTGGATATCAGCACCAGGTTAGCATCAATTCCCACCTCATGGCACAATGCCACAAAAAGAGTGGAAACATCTTTACAATCACCCAACCGGGTTGTGATTGTCCGGGAAGCTTTCTGTGGAATAAAATTGCTGTGCAGGAATGAAACATTGGAATAGGTTATATTTTCCAGGATATAGTTATAGAATATCTTTACTTTTTCCAGCGAATTCAGGTTTTCTTTCCCCTGGAGTAAATTGGAAACGGTTTCTTTCAGCACATAATCGGTATTAAATTTACTGTACGATAAATCATGATACCAGTTGCTGACGTACTTCCAATCGGGCATGCTGCTGTAATACAAGGTAGGAGCAACATTAATCAAAGCACTCATATAGGGCTCCCCCTTTACGGCAGGCAAATTATCCGATTCCCATTGATACAGCGTCATGTCTTCCACATCGCTTACTTTAGGTTCAATGTTTCCGTTTTGAACTATATAGTCGAACTTTTTGTCTTTTGGCACCAGGATGCTGTAACGGTTCAGCACGATTGGAATCCGGTACTGGAATAAGAACCTGTCGAAAAAGTGATTGGCCAGTTTACCGGTCGAAAGATCCTGCACGCGGTATTCCAAATGAAGTACATCATTCACTTCAAGGTTACTAAACACCACCACATTATCATCATTGGTTTCCGCCTTCACTTTCGTGCCGTTTGCCTTGATCAGTTCCGATTTATCAATAATCAGTTTCTGGGAATTACTGTTATAGCCAATGGTGTATTCTTTCCAGTTTTCTATCCCTGATTTATTCAATATCTTGATGGCAATCTCGTACCGGTATTCCTTTGCACCTTCCTTATAAACCACCAATTGATTATCATTCAAGAGCAGCAACGAATTATCCTGCGGATATTCCTTTGACGAAGGTGCTTTTGCAATCAGGTCATCCATATTGATTTTTGGAAACAGTTCATTCACCTCCTTTTTGTTCTCCAGCAAACGTAGCTGTGATCTTGAATCATACGATGTTGGACCGTAATAAATTGATTTCCTGAAATTTTCTTTGGATTTTTCATCCTCTTTCATGCTTTTGAAGATGTATCCCCTCGTATTGTACACACCGGCTAAATAAGGCGAAAGGGCTATCATTTGGTCGGTTACTGTCAGGGCTTCTTTATAGCGTTGTTTATCGAACAACAGGGAAGCCAGGTCATCGAGGTACCCGGTAGCATAAGGCATCATTTCCAGCCGTTGTTTCAAGGCAGCTAATCCTTTTTCGGGATTCCCCTTTTCAAAATATAACTTTGAAAGGTTTTCCAGGGCATCTGAGTTAAAATAATTGCGGCAATAATTTTCAAGGATAGCTGCTGATGATTTAGAGTTTTTTGAAACACTCTTTTCAACCTCGTAATTTAAGTTCATATATTCAGCACTATACGGGTACTTTTTATAGAGTACTTTTGCCATGGCAATCACTTCCGGATATTTTTTCTGATAGGAGGCGATACTCAAATCCATATTTTCGGTACTGGTGCTTTCACCAAATAATTCCTTGGTTTTTTTGCTGATATCCTCTGCAATGGTATACTTTTCCGATTTAATCGCTTCGTTGTATGATTCCTCCAGGCCATTAAATGAATTCGGATCAAATTGTTTAATGCTCTCCATCTCCTTATCATAATCTGTCTGGTTTTTTGCCCTGGTATATGCTTCTGCCAACCGGTACGAGATCAATGTCGACTGGGGATTCTGCTGTTGTAGACCTTTTAAAACCTTAGTGGCTTCATACGATTTATCGTTGCGTAAATACGTTTCGGCAAGAATAAATGTATACAAAGGATTTGC
This sequence comes from Paludibacter sp., assembly GCA_028710415.1. Lineage (GTDB taxonomy): Bacteria > Bacteroidota > Bacteroidia > Bacteroidales > Paludibacteraceae > Paludibacter. Next base: position 6,225 of record JAQTUE010000029.1, read on the forward strand.
AGGCACCTGTTTTGCTTTCTCAACATGAAATGCTTCCGCGAAAAATGGCAGCAGAGCAGGATTCGCCTGGTCATTTGATTTGGTGTAGTCTTCAAAGGTTGCTGCATCACTTAAACCAACAACAGGGTTGGCATTTTCATCCGTCAACCGAAGCAGGAAGTTAGCCTGGTCAATATCGCTTTGCCCAATTTGAACCAGCAAGCGGTTAGCCCCTTTATTGAGTTTGATTTTACAGGCATAAATGTCCAGGTCACAGTTCCGTTCCTCGGAAACAGTCGAGACAAGGGCATCATTCACCCATACTTTCAATGATCCCGAAGTTCCAGTTCTCAGGTATACTTCCTGATCCGTCGGGCTGTTTACAAAGGATTGGGCATACATGATGGCACTATTCAGAATAAAATAATAGTCAAAATAGAACCAGTTATTAGGCTTGTTACACGAAGGAGTATACCATTTTATCTCTGCATCCACTTTATTTTTAAATACATCAGCAATTTTTGCATTGGTTACCGCACCCCAATCTTTTGAGAATCCACTTCCTGAGGTATTGTCAAATGTCCCGAGTACCTGCCAGTGGGTAATAGCACCCATTTTAGCATACCATTCCTTTGCCTTTTTCAAATTGTTCAGCTTTTCAAAATGCATTCCAAGCTGTTCGTAGATCATAGCTTTCAGGGTACCGTTCATAGCGGGGTTAGCCACAATTTTTTCAAAGAATTCGAGCTTTTTCTGAGGCAGGATATTGTTTGGTTCAAACAGGAAAGGCATTCCACTCAGCGTATACAAATAGGGATAAGGATTCGCACTGATCTCGTAGAACTTGCAAAAGTCATCAAAGGCAGCATCCATCTTCGATTCATTCCAGTCCAACAGACACAGGCTAAGCAGGGCATCTTCTTTCGAATCGCCGGTTATAATTGCCTGATTAAAAAATGTTCGTGCTTCTACCCGATTATTCTTCGTAAACGCCTCCCATCCTTTTTGGTAAGTTTGACCGGTTGCCATCTGCATACCGCAGAATAATACAACCGCTAAAAGCAGAATTCCCTGTAATTTTTGTTTTTGCATGTCAGTATGATATTGATTAGTATTTAGTTATTGAAATTTTTCGGTGCGCTTTTAAAAACACATTTCATTACATCTTTTGAAAGACATACTATTGGCTATTGTTTCAGGCCATTATCGTTTCTTAGCAGGAAGTTTTTTTCAAAAGTTTTTTCATGCACCTTTATGTAACTACAATTTCATTTACGTTATTTTTCAGCACCTGTCCGTTACTTATCAAAGAATCGCAAAGATAATTAAATTTTATTTTAATATACAATCTATAACGGTAATTAATTTATTCTATGCTGCAGTTGTCAAGTTCACACAGATATTGGAGTTTCACCAAGATCAGGGATCAAACAACAAATAAGACAATTATGAAGCGTTAAAAATATAATTCATCTCCATCTGATTAATACGTTTTGCATCTTTCTAAATCATATCTTTTTTATATTATATCTTTACATTTAAAACCTTAAGTACTAGAAAAGATAAAATGTCTTATTTTTTATAAATATAACACGGATGGTACATTCCTATTTGGCTGAATTCACTAATCAAGCGGATGTTTACGATTCTTTTATTAGATAGATTTTTATTCGGATTAAAGCTCCAACAAGTTGGAGTTGATCAATATAGAAAAATAAATTCCAACTTATTATAATAAGATCCGTTATTATTCCATAACACCGGAATGTACCATCCGCCAAATCTGCGTTTATCCGCGTTCTATTCTTATGAATTCAATATGGGGCATTTAATTGTTCCTATTAGTTAATCGGCTTTGCCGGCAGGTGGCTGAATAATTATTTTTTTGCTGTTTTCAAGGAGGGAGATACTAATCTCAATATTTTTTCGTTCTTTGTTAGAATTGTTTTTAAATTTTCATATCAATAAGTATTTTTAATGATTGTTGAACCCAATCTCACTATATAAGGCAATTAAGGGGTTTAACAACAGTGATTTCCTGATTAATTAAGGGCGTTTCACAATTTTTGTTTAAAATTATTTACCCATTTTGCTTTTTGTGTTTGCGTATTGTTTGGGATTTAGGTACTTTTGTACCTACTATTTGAAAGAAGTCTGAAGTTAATAGGATTAAGGAACTTGGATTTTCCGGTTTCGAAATATGTCTCAGTTCTCAATGTTGTTTAAAATAATGTTTTACATGAAGAAAATCTATTTTATTCCTTTTGTCGTATTAGTGCTTATATTCGCCGGTTGCGCCACTCAAAAAGATGTCGCCTATTTTAATGGTTTAAATTCCAATTCAGCAGACTCAATAAACAAAAAATTCAATAAAATACACGAAGCCAGGATTTGTGCCGGAGATATGTTATCAATAACAGTTACCGGGTTGGATCCTTTGGCAGTAGCTCCTTTTAACCTCCCGTTAGTATCCTATGCTACACCCGGCACCGATCAGTTATATTCTGCCCCTACCCTTCAATCCTATTTGGTGGACATAAACGGAAATATTAATTTCCCGGTCATTGGAACTATCAAACTGGTGGGATTGTCAAAATCACAGGCCATTAAATTAATCAACGACCAACTGGCACCCTATTTGAAAAACTCCATTGTGACCCTTCAATTCTTGAATTATAAGGTCACCGTATTAGGGGAGGTTTTACGTCCTGGACAATATTCGATAAGCAATGAACGGGTTACTGTATTGGATGCATTGGGACTAGCCGGAGATATGACTATCTATGGAAAAAGAAACAATGTATTGATTACCCGGGAAAATAATGGAAAATTAGAATTTGTACGGTTGAATTTAAATACCGATGAAGTCTTTACTTCACCTTATTATTACCTGCAACAAAATGACGTAATTTACGTAGAACCAAACTCGGTTAAATCGGTTGCGTCACAAAACACTTCACTTTATTTATCCACCTTGTCTACTATCGCAACAGTTGTTGCTGTGATATATTCCATCACAAGACCGTAAAAACTATCAACACAATCCTCTTTGTTAAAAACAGTATTTTAAAAGCATGGAAAATAATATACCCAACTTAAAATCGTCGAATATTGAAACTATTAATATTAGAGAAATACTAATTAAATATCTTCAGAAATGGCATTGGTTTTTGATCTCAGCAGTAGTCTGTTTTGTGATAGCATATTTTTATTTGAAAATTACCAACGACCAGTTTACGGTACAATCCACCATATTAATCAGGAAGGATAAATCAACCAGCGGATTGATAGACATGTCCATGCTGGATGGATTGGGAGGATTGTCGGGTAACTCAAAGGAAGTGGAAGATGAGATCCAGGTTTTATCTTCACGGTCATTAATGACGAACGTAATTAAATCGCTTGCCATTGAAACTGAGTATTATGAAAAACATGGCTTGAGGTACGATGAGATCTATCCGTTAACGCCTCTTAAATTGGTGACCCCGGTCATGTTTAATGACACCATGAAGCAAGTAGCTTCATTTAAATTATCAAGCAAAGATAAAGGATACCAGGTTGATTTTAAATATGGGAAGTTTTCAGACAGATATTTGATTACCGACCTTACTAAAGAAATAAAAACACCTATAGGAGTATTTAGATTTCTACAAATCCTTCCTATAAAAAATACAGAAACCTTTAAAATTATTTCGTATTCTACCCGAAGCCTTATAGATGCTTATTGTGGAGCCATTAAAGTGAGTGCTGTAAACAAAAAGGCCAATGCAATTAATGTATCCACAGTCTCTGCTTGTCCTAAAAAGTCGGAGGTGATATTGGATAAATTGATTGAAATGTACAATCAGGATGCCGTGATTGATAAAAATATGATTGCTACCAGTACAGCAGCCTTTATTCAGGAACGCATTAAATTGATTGGTTCTGAATTGTCGGATGTAGAAGTTGATGTTGAAAATTATAAGAAAAAAAATAAACTGACCGATATCACCACTGATGCTGATATCTTTTTGAAATCAGCCAGTGAATACGATACTAAATTAGCTGCACTCGAAACCCAGGTGAATTTGGTGAGTTATATTGAGGCGTATGTGAAAGACAATAAGCATCAATATGATCTGGTACCGGCAAATTTAGGCATTGAAGATAAATCTCTGCTCCTGCTAATGCAGGAATACAACAAGGCCTTATTGGAAAGGATGAAGATTTTGCGTACAACCAATGCACAAAACCCTGTTTTAGTGCAAATGGAACAGCAGCTAAAAGAACTTAGGACCAGTATTATTGTAAGTATTGGCAGTATTAAGGATGGCTTGAAAATAGCAAAAAGAGATGTATTAGGAAAGACCAGCCAGTTTACATCCCGTATAAACGGAGTACCAACCCAGGAACGGGAATTGACAGAGATTATCCGTCAAAAAGAAATTAAATCTAAATTGTATCTGTTCCTGTTGCAGAAAAGGGAAGAAAACGAGCTCAGCCTTGCCAGCACTATTCCATCTGCAAAAACGATAAATGCATCCTATACCACTTTGATTCCTGTTTCGCCAAAAAGGATGATGATCTATCTGCTGGCTCTGATATTTGGATTAGTATTACCATTGATATACATTTATGTTGTTGATATGCTCAACAATAAAATATTAGACAGTAAGGAATTGAAACGACTGGTAAAAGTACCTTATCTTGGTTCTATCGGAATTAAAAAGGAACCGGATGTAGTAGTCGTGCGTGAAGGCAAGACCACACCAATCGTGGAAATGTTCAGGATTATCCGTACAAACATGCAATTTATGCTGGCGGGAAAAGAGAAACCGGTAATTTTAATTACATCCAGTATTAGTGGGGAAGGAAAGTCGTTTACTTCGATCAATATAGCCATGTCATTTGCATTGATGAAGAAGAAAGTAATCCTGGTTGGATTGGATATTCGAAGCCCAATGCTAGGTGATTACCTTCATTTGTCGAAAGAAAGAGGTATCACCATGTTCATCTCCGATGAAAGTTATACCATGAATGATATCATAATTCCGTCTAATTTACATCCTTATTTGGATGTAATACCTGCAGGACCGGTACCACCGAATCCGGCTGAATTAATGATGAATCAACGGTTGGATGATTTATTCCTGCAATTACGTGCTGAATATGATTACGTCATTGTTGACTCTGCACCGATTGGATTGGTTTCTGATACTTATTTGCTTAATAGATTGGTTGATAATTGTATATATGTGGCGCGTCAGAATTATACTCCACGCGAAGCCTGCAGCCTGATTAATGAAATCTATGAACACAACCGGCTTAACGGTATGGCTGTAGTTTTAAATGGCACCAGTGAAAGTTCAGGCTATGGGTATGGGTATGGGTATGGTGTCAAATCACAAAAGAAAAAAGATTATGAACGAAAAATGAACCTTATTAATAAGATTCGAAAGTAAATAGTTTCAAAAAGTCCTGAATGATTATTCAGGACTTTTTTTATGGGCATTTGGAAACTTGAAAACTACTATAAAATTGTAGTTTCTTAAAAATATAATTAATGATCTAAATATCAAATACATAAAAAGTAAAATAATTAAAACATGAAAAAATACTTCGATTTATTATTTTATAATAGATAAATTATATAATTTTGCGACAATTTTAATATATAGATATGGAAACACTGCAAGAAAGCATTATTCAAGTAGCCAGCCGCTTATTTGAGCAATTTGGAATACGAAGTGTCTCTATTGACAATGTATGCACCGAATTGCATATATCAAAAAAAACATTTTACATTCATTTTGAACAAAAAGAAGATTTGGTAGATGCTGTTCTGAATTATCAGAAGAAGAGCAATTATGAGAAATACGAGAAACTTTTCAGGAACAAGAATGCAATTGACTCCTTAATCGTAATTATAAAAGAAATAAAGAAATCATTGGAATCAGAATCATTGTCCTTGTGTTACGATTTGGAGAAATATTATCCAAAGGTATTTCAAAAACATGAATTCCTTAGACGAAATGAAATAAGACAAGGATTTGAAATGAACCTCCGCCAAGGAATAGCAGAGGGATATTACCGCGAGGACCTGGATGTTGAATTAATTTCATTGTTTCATTCCATTCAGATCAAAAACAATTTTGAATTGATGGAACAGTCACCCAAGAAATACACCAAGAAACGCTTGATAGAGTTTTTTATTGACCTGATGATTCATTTAATTGCCAATGAAAAAGGGTTGCAGTACATGAAAGAACATTCACTGACTGAACCGGAAAAATAAAAGGAACATCTTGTAAATTTACCTGGAATCCTTTATTAAGGTTTAGAATTCCGCTTCAATTTATAGGGTTTACATCGATATTTCTTTTGTTCATCGTAGAAAATAGCTATTTCATCGATTTTTAATTGGCTTAACATAGAAAGCAGGAGTACTTTTGTGTCAAATTGATTAACATAGATCTGTTTAAATATTAGTCTCAATTCATTCATTTTAATCATTAATTAGTAATAAGGTTGTGAAAAAAAATAACACTAAGAATGTAATGGTAGCAGCCATGATTTGTATGCTTCCAGTTGTAGGGTTAAAAGCCCAGGATACTCTGACTGTGTCTCTTCCAAATGCACTGGAAATAGCCATGAGCAAGAGTCCGACTATAAAAGTAGCTAATAAGGAAATTGAACGGGTTGATTATTCCAAAAAAGAAAAATTCGCTGCATTATTTCCTACGATCTCAGCTTCAGGATCATATCAGCGGGCATTAAAAAAACAAAGAATGTTCCTGCCCTTTAGTTTTGTTAAGGATACACCCCCTGATCCGGCAGGAATAGAAATCGGAGTAGACAACACCATGATTGCAGGGTTTTCAGCCTCGTTACCACTAATAGCACCAACTCTTTGGTCTTCCTTGCAAATGACGGAACTGGATGCACAACTGGTTCTTGAATTGGCACGTTCTTCAAAGCTGTCCTTGGTAAATCAGGTTACAAAAGCTTATTATGGTATTTTGCTGACCCAGGATTCGTACAATGTTTTTAAACATAGTTACGATAACACAGTAGAAAATGCACGGATTATTCAGAATAAATTTAAGCAAGGTACGGTATCGGAGTTTGAATGGATACGGGCTGATGTAGGGGTAAGAAATGCACAATCAAATTTAGTGTCAGCACAGAGTGCTGTGAATATGAGTATCCTGCAGTTAAAAATGCTTGTTGGCCTAGACATGTTTACAGGTCTTAAGGTGGAAGGCAGCTTGTCAGATTTTGAAGCAAATATGTATGGTGATGTATTATCTATTGATACGACAACCTTACACACTAACACGGATTTAAATCAATTTGATTTAAAAGCCAAACAATTGAATCATACTCTAAAAATGCAAAAATCAGGTTGGTGGCCAACTCTGGCAGCAAGTTTCAATTACCAGTATATGGCCATGGCGAATGATGATATTTCACTTTCAAATTACACATGGTTTCCTACGTCATCAGCAGGCGTTGTTTTGTCAATACCAATATTCCAGGGGGGTGCCAGAACATATAAAGAAAAGCAATTGAAAATCCAGATTGACGAGTTAAAAGATCAACGCGATAATTTACGTCGCAGCCTGGAGCTTCAAACAATAAACTGCCTGGATAATATCAAAAAAGCAATAGAAAAAATAGGATCAAATAAAGAAGGTGTCCGTCAGGCCGAGAAAGCCGTAGCAATCTCACAAAAAAGATATGATGTAGGTTCGGGAACTTATTTAGATATAACCAATTCAGAGTTGGCTTACATTCAGGCAGGTTTATCCTATAACCAATCTATTTTTGATTATCTGTCAGCTAAATCTGACCTGGAAAAATTGTTGGGAAATGACATTGTTAAGAATCCAAAAAGAAAACTATAAAAAATTCAATCAGTATAATCTATAAAAAAAGATACAAATGAAACAAATTAAATTAATCGGCATTCTGTTTTTTTCATTGGCTATTGGTTTTAGCTCATGCAAAAAGACAACAAAAACAGAATTAGTGGTAGCTGAGATTCCTAATATCAGGGTGCAATCGGCTGTTGAAAAAAATGTAGAACAAAGCAATGAAATTACTGCAACTGTAGAACCACAGGATAAAAACAGCATTGCCCCTTCAACTCCCGGACGTATCCGTACTATCCTGGTTGAAGTAGGCCAACATGTATCAAAAGGACAGAAACTGGTGCAAATGGATGTTGCCAATCTTTCGAACCAGGAATCACAAATTGAAAACGTAAAACGCAGTTATAAACGTACCCAGGAACTTTTCAACGTTGGTGGTGCTTCACAACAGGAACTTGATAATGCTAAACTTCAACTGGATGTTGCTCAAACAAATTTGAAAAACATGTCTGAAAATACTTTCCTGTTAAGTCCTATCAGTGGAGTTGTTACTGAACGTAATTATTATAACGGAGATATGTATTCAGGTCAAAAACCGGTTATGGTTATCATGAACATTAACCCTGTCAAAATAATGATCAATGTATCAGAATCCAATTATTCAAAAATGAAATTGGGCATGCCCATCAATGTAAAGTTTGATTTATTCCAGGGAGCAAAATTTCAGGGTAAAGTAAGCCTTATTTATCCGACAATTGATGAAAAATCACGCACCTTTCCTGTTGAAATCAAATTGAGTAACAACAATAATAAAATACGTCCGGGTATGTTTGCCCGCGTTACACTAGAATTCGGAAAAGAGAAACGGATTGTGGTCCCCGATCAGTCTGTCATTAAACAATCAGGATCGGGAGCACGCTTTGTTTATGTTTACAACGAAGGGAAAGTGCAATACAAACCGATTGAAATAGGACGACGTATAGACAGTGATTATGAAATTATTTCAGGAATCTCTGCAGGAGATCAAGTAGTAGTGGCCGGTCAATCTAAATTAGTGGATGGCGCCAGTGCAAAATTGGTGAAATAGTTAATTAGTTAATTGGTTGATTAGTTGATTAGTTGATTAGGTCAATTAGATAAACAAGTAAAGCACAAACAGTAAATTGTAAATCAAAAAATTGTAAATCAGAAAATATGAGTTTATACGAAAGTTCGGTGAGAAAGCCTGTAATGACCTCGATAATATTTATCGCGGTGGTTATTCTGGGTCTTTTCTCTTACAATAAATTGCCGATTGATTTGATGCCCAAGATTGAATCAAACTCGATCATGGTCATGACGACTTATGAGGGTGCCAGTGCTTCTGATGTGGAAACAAATGTAACACGCCCACTGGAAAGTTCTTTAAATGCAGTTTCAAACCTGAAAAACATAACTTCAACTTCAAAGGAAAACCGTTCGATTATAACAATGGAGTTTGAATATGGATTGGATCTGAATGTAGTTACAAATGATATCCGCAATAAGTTGGATTTGGTGAAATCCTACATGCCAGCCGGTGCGGGGAATCCGATTATTTTCAAGCTCAGTACGGATATGATTCCTGTGATCATGCTTTCGGCTACTGCCGGCCAGAGCTTGCCCGCGCTGTACAAAATACTGGATACAAAAGTGTCTAATCCTCTGGCCCGTATTAACGGAGTGGGTTCTGTCTCGATTATGGGGGCACCGCAGCGTGAAATCCAGGTGTATGTTGACCCGGTTAAACTGGAGGCTTATCATCTTACTATTGAAGCCCTGGCACAATTCATTCGCATGGAAAATGTGAATACTCCGGCCGGCTCGATGGATGTAGGGAGCGATACGTACGCATTACGCGTTCAGGGAGAGTTTAAGGATCCTTCGGAAATGAATAATATTGTCGTAGGAAACTTCAATGGCAAAACCGTGAAGCTATCCGATGTGGCAGTGATCATTGACAAACATGAAGAGCGCATGCAGGAGAGTTATACGAATGGAAAGCAGGGCGCCGCTATCATTATTCAAAAACAATCGGGAGCCAATACGGTTCAGATTGCAAAAGATGTACTGAAAATGTTGCCTCAGATAAAGAAGAGCCTTCCTTCGGATGTGAAGCTTAGTGTTATCGGGGATACATCAGACAATATTCTTCGCACAGTGGATAGTTTGGCAGAAACGGTCATTTATGCGCTTTTATTCGTAATGTTGGTGGTATTGTTTTTCCTGGGACGCTGGCGTGCAACAGTGATCATTATCCTGACTATTCCAATTTCATTAATAGCAGCGTTTATTTACCTGGCTTTAACGGGTGGAACGCTGAACGTAATCTCGCTAAGTTCCTTATCGCTTGCCATTGGATTGGTGGTGGATGATGCGATTGTAGTACTTGAAAATATTACCACTCATATCGAGCGTGGAAGCAGGCCTAAAACTGCAGCTGTAAATGGAACCAATGAAGTTGGGCTTTCCATTATTGCTTCTACGCTTACCATTATTGCCGTATTCCTGCCATTAACCATGGTTTCGGGAATGGCCGGTGTTATGTTCTCTCAGCTTGGTTGGATGGTAACTATTATTATTACTGTTTCAATGATCTGTGCTTTGACACTGACTCCTATGCTTGCTTCTCAGTTGTTACGGATGGATCCTAAACGCAGCAAAGGATTTAATGCTGTTTATGGACCTATTGAACGCTTCCTGGATAAGTTGGACGAAAGATATGCACAATTGGTTAACTGGGCGGTTCGCCATAAAAAAACAATATTGGCTTCTGCCACCTTATTTTTCATTGTCAGCATTATTCCGCTGATAGTAGGTTGGGTGGGGACTGAAAACTTTCCGGCACAGGATAGCGGTGTCGTATCTGCTACCATCGAGTTACCTATCGGAACAAGGATGGAAATCACTAAAGCTGTGTGTCAAAAACTGCATTCAACATGGGGTAAGAAATATCCGGAAATTGACATGGTCAACTACAGTGTAGGCCAGGCCAGCAGCAAGAATATATTCGGATCGTTATTCAGTAAAAACTCAAGTAATGTTGGAACATTCTCCGTAAGGCTGGTGAATTTGAAGGATCGCAAACGTTCTGCTTTTGCTATAACCGATAGCATACGCAATGACATAAAACGCATGCCTGAAATTCGTAAATCAACAGTTATCGCTGGTGGTGGTATGAGCATGATGGGTGGACAGTCGACATTGGATGTAGAAATCTATGGCTATGATTTTGCTCAGACGGATAAAGTCGCTGCTGAAGTATCAAAACGTCTGGCTAAGGTTCACGGGTTGGTAAATACCACTGTCAGCCGCGAAGAGTATACTCCTGAATACCAGGTTGATTTTGACAGGGAAAAACTCGCATTAAACGGACTAAATATCAGTACTGCTTCCAATTATCTAAGCAATCGTATCAATGGGATCACCTCTTCGCTTTACCGGGAAGATGGGGAAGAGTATTCCATAGTGGTGGCATACGCTCCTGAATACCGTCAGTCAGTTGAAGCCATTGAGAATATCCTGATATACAATGTCCAGGGTCAGGCCATTCGGTTAAAAGATTTAGGTAAAGTTGTGGAACGATTTACTCCTCCGACCATTGAACGTAAAAACCGTCAGCGAATCATTACTGTTTCGTCAACTGTTTCAGGTACTACGCTTGATAAAGCAGTGAAAGATATTAATGTACAACTTGCCAAGATAGATATACCGTCAGATGTTACAACTAAAATTGCAGGTTCCTTTAAAGATCAGCAGGAATCGTTCGGCGATCTGGGAACGTTGCTTATGATCATTATTTTGCTGGTATTCGTGGTTATGGCTTCCCAGTTTGAATCGGTGACTTATCCGTTTATTATCATGTTCTCAGTTCCGTTTGGTATCTCAGGGGTTGTATTAGCCTTGTGGTTAACGGGAACTACGTTCAATGTCATGACCTTTGTAGGGGTGATTATGTTGGTTGGTATTGTGGTGAAGAACGGTATTGTGATGGTGGATTATATCAACTTGAATCGTGAACGAGGTATGGGGATTATCCGTGCTGTGGTAACCGGTGGTAAATCACGTTTACGTCCGGTATTGATGACCAGTCTGACTGCAATCCTGGGTATGTTGCCATTGGCAATAAGCCGTGGACAAGGTTCTGAAATGTGGAAACCTATGGCTGTTACAGTAATAGGCGGGTTGACAGTTTCAACTATGTTGACTTTAGTTGTTGTTCCAACCATTTATACTTTATTTGCTGCCAGCGGTGTTAAACGTCAACATAAGAAGCTAAAAAGAATAGCCCGTGAGAAGAGAATGAACGAATTATCGGCTAATAACTAATAACTAACAAGATGAAATCAATATTTATATCATTCGATCAGGCATATTATGAACAGGTTATGGCTATTTTGTCAATCAATCATGTACGTGGTTTTAGTGGTTGGGAGTCGGTTACAGGTCGCGGGACTAATACCGGTGAACCACATTACGGAACTCATGCCTGGCCGGCATTGAATACTGCCATTCTTACAGTGGTAGATGATGCAAAAGTGAAACCTATCCTTGATGATTTACGTACTCTGGACGGTACATCAGAACGTATGGGAATCCGGGCTTTTGTATGGAACATTGAAGACGGAATATAATTCAAAATCAATTCATTTCTTTAAGAACCAAAAATGCGCTATCCGGCTTAAAACCGGACAGCGCATTTTTCTTATTTTAAGCGTTGTCAGAAAAGGATATAGTTTCCCAACTTACACAATTAACTTCTTAAATCGTATCCGTTTCGGACCTTCATCACCCAAACGCATATGTTTATTCTCTTCGTATTCTGAATAGGAACCTTCGAACACAAATATCTCCGAGTTTCCTTCAAAAGCAATAATATGCGTACAGATTCTATCCAGGAACCAACGGTCATGGGAGATAACCACAGCACATCCTGCAAAGCTTTCAAGCCCTTCTTCAAGTGCCCGTAGTGTATTCACGTCAATATCGTTGGTCGGCTCATCAAGGAGCAAAACATTGGCTTCAGACTTTAGGGTAATAGCCAAATGCAAGCGGTTACGTTCACCACCCGAAAGGATACCGCAAAGCTTTTCCTGGTCACCACCTGTAAAGTTGAAACGGGAAAGGTATGCACGTGCATTGATTTCTTTACCGCCGACTCGTATAAATTCTGTTCCTCCCGATACTACCTGGTAAACTGTTTTCTCTGGGTCAATGTCAGCATGGCTTTGATCCACATAACCGATTTTTACGGTTTCACCGACTTCGAAAGTCCCTTTATCCGCTTTCTCCAATTCCATCATCAACCTGAACAATGTCGTCTTACCGGCACCATTAGGTCCTATTATACCTACAATTCCATTAGGTGGAAGCATAAAGTTTAAGTTCTCAAATAATAACTTGTCTCCAAAGGCTTTTGATACCCCGATAGCCTCTACGACTTTATTTCCTAACCGTGGGCCATTCGGAATAAATATCTCCAGTTTATCTTCTTTTTCTTTTTGGTCTTCGTTTATTAACCGGTCATATGCCTCCAGACGTGCCTTTCCTTTGGCATGTCGTGCCTTGGGAGCCATACGAACCCACTCAAGCTCTCGTTCCAGTGTCTTGCGGCGCTTGCTTGCCTGTTTCTCTTCGCCTGCCATACGGGTGGTTTTCTGTTCCAACCAGGAGGTGTAGTTCCCTTTCCATGGAATGCCTTCACCCCGGTCCAGTTCCAGTATCCATCCCGACACATTGTCCAGGAAGTAGCGGTCATGGGTAATGGCAATCACTGTACCGGCATATTGTTGCAGGTAATGCTCCAGCCATTCCACCGACTCAGCATCAAGGTGGTTGGTAGGCTCATCGAGTAATAAAACATCAGGCTGGCGGAGTAACAGGCGGCACAATGCAACCCTGCGGCGTTCTCCACCCGAGAGTACAGATACCAGGGCCTCTTCAGCAGGACAGCGTAAAGCATCCATGGCTCTTTCAAGCTTATTATCCAGGTTCCAGGCATCCGCATGATCCAGCAATTCCTGTAATTCACCCTGGCGGGCTATCAGTTTATCGAAATCAGCATCCGGTTCCCCAAATTGTTCATTGATCTTTTCGTATTCAGCAAGCATGTCTACTATTTCCTGAACTCCTTCCTGAACAATCTCTTTAACCGTTTTAGTAGGATCCAAATGAGGCTCCTGTTCCAGGTAGCCTACAGAATAACCGGGAGAGAATACCACTTCACCATCGAATGTTTTTTCTACACCGGCAATGATTTTCAACAGGGTGGATTTACCTGAACCATTCAGACCGATAATCCCGATCTTAGCCCCGTAGAAAAAAGAAAGGTAGATATTGTTTAATACTTTTTTTTGTGGTGAAAAAGCCTTACTGACTCCCACCATTGAGAAAATAACTTTTTTATCGTCAGCCATTGTTTGTTATTTAGTTGATTGGTTGATTAGTTGATTCAGTAATTTGTTGATTCAGCTAAATACAAAACATATTTAACTAATCTACATAATTAACAGAGTTAACTTCTTTTTATGCTGGATTACAAAGGATACAAAGAAAGATGGAATTGGAAAATAAGCGATTATTCTTGGTTTTATTTAGAACTTTAAGTTCAGAAGTAATAAGTCATCATCAACATCCTTCAGCTAACTTTAGATATTTCTTAATTGCGAATAAATATAAGAATTAAATATTAATCTTGGACTTCAGGTCTTGGTTGTTTTGCAATTAAATCATCAAGTTGTTGGATGAAAAAATCAAATCCAAAGTTGTATTGTGAGCAGTCTTTAACGTCCTGTTTTCTTTTTAATTGTTTAAGAATTGTTTGATAAGTTCTTTGTGCATTTGTTGAGTTCTTATCTTTGTCAGGTATAAAACCTTCATTTCTTCGCGCAAGCTTTTGATTAAGTTTTTTTATACAGCCAGTAGTTTTACATCTGTCATTGTTGGAATAATACAAAGGAAGAAGCCAACATTCAGTTTCATTTATACAAATTGCATAGATAATCTTATTCTTAAATTCTGATTGCTGTTCTGCAGGGATTGTTGACAATATCCTTTTGACAACATCATTGAGTAAGACATCATCAGTCTTTAGGTCAGAATCTTCTGTAGTTTTACTTACATCAAAGTGAACTTCCTCGCATACGTCAGTGTCAATTTGAATGACTATACAATCATTAAAAGATAATATCTCTCTGAATTTATCAGCATTACAGACATTTAGAACATTTAGCCAACCGCCATAAGTAACTTGTTTTCCTTGATGGTTTATTTCTGGTTCAATCTGATTGACTGCGACATTATCTATTTCTGTAAGATATCTTTCAATAATATGTCTTATAATACGATGTTCCGAAACACCCTCTGTAATTAACGCGATATTCATAGTTCAGTATGCTTAGTTAAAATTTTCAGGCAAGCCACCAATATATCCTTTTAACCAGGCTTCGGACAACGGAACTTTTAAACTATCTTTAATCACTGTTCGTTTAATCTTAGTGTGTCCATCAATATTTCTTCTTACTACAAACAATCTCTCATTATCCTGTTCAATATTCAGACCATCTAAAATAGAGGGATTGTGGGTGGTTACAATTACTTGTTTATTATGTTTTTTCGACAATAATATTAATCGCTGTGTAACTTCACGACACATCTTTGGATTAAACGATGCTTCTAAATTGTCAATGGCAAAAAAACCTGGAGTATCTTCGGAAATAAATAATGTTAGATAAAATAATAAATACAAGAATCCCTCATTGGTACTTCGTTGATCAAAGAAATTTAATGATTGATTAATATAATGATCTTTTATTTTCAACGAATACTCATTCGACATTTGATTTTCTGGCACAACAATATCATCAAACCAATCTAAAATGGCAAGATTCTCTTTTATTTCCTGAAAAAATTCCACTCCCTTTTCCTTTTGAGAAACTTCCTTCAAATAAGCGAATAAACCATCGCCCTTAATTCCTAATGGGTATACTCTATTAGGAGAATCAAACCGTCTGAGATTAGATTCCTCAGGTGAGAATATCAAATAGTTTGATAATGAATAACTATTATAGTATGTTTGCTTTATTTTAGATAGAAACTTAGGAGCACCATTTAATTCGTAGTTGGAATTTTCAAAAAGTTTTATAAATTCAGTTTTAAAAAATTCATCCGAAGAAGTTTCTCCTTTATTAATCTTTGTGATTATTTTTTGAAATTCATCATCCTCTGATATAAGTGAGTCATTTTCTTCTTTATCTAGAATTTGTTTAAAAAAACCAAGCATAATTGCAGTTTCAAGTTTATCTGCTTTATTTCTCCATTGAGCTGGTTTTGAAGTTAAATCGTATTCAAGTTGATAATAAAATGGAATTCGGTTCTTTTCATCCTCACAAACAATTTTAATAGTATCCTTTTCTTTCCCTTCTTCGAAAGCAGAATACATAAACTTAGGATCAGCCACTCTTATACCTCTATTAGCAAAAAACTCAAAATCAAGTTTGTTGGCATTGGCGGCTGCACCCAAAGCTATAGCTTCAAGTATATTTGTTTTTCCACAACCATTTTCTCCAATTAGCACATTGAATTGACCAAGTTCTAATTCTAGGTCTACAATCGATTTGAAGTTTTCTATTTTTATTGATTTCAACATATTAAAATTGTTTTTCTCGTTACAAAAGTAAGGATTATTTTTTAATCAAGAAGTATTGTAATTTTAAATTTTATTTACGGTTTGAGCGATATCTGCTTTTCATCTTTCCTGAATATAAAAATATTGAGATAAAATCTAAATATTACTCTTTGATAATAAAGTATTATCCTATTCAAAATCACCAATTAATAGCCAAACACCTTCCTTTATTTCCTCCTGGGCCAGATTTAATTCTACGGTTGTAAATGCTCCTTTCTTGATATCAATACATCCAAAGGCCATCACGTAAAGGTCAAATATAATTGCCAGGCTTAACTTGCTACTTAGTACAGCATGGCATTATCTCCTGAATGATTTCCTGTATCTTAATCCATTATTGAGCCGCAAGCACAAACAATTCGCGCAAGAGTTTTACTTGTTGTCAAGGGCAGGGGCTAGTTTTACATAATTTAAAATTAACTCTGCCGTTTCATCAATGCCTAATTTGCCTGTGTCGATGGACAAGTTATAATTTCGTGCATTCGACCAATCTTTTCCTGTAAAGGTCTTGCAATAGGCAGCTCTTTCTTTGTCACTTTTTTCGATCATCTCTTCGGCTTTTTCATACGTTACATTATACAATTCCTGAATCCTGATGTTTCGGAAATCATTGTCGGCATACATGAAGATACTGAGATGATTCGGTTGTTTGCGCAATACATCAAATCCGCAACGACCTATTATTACTGCCGGGCCTTCACTGGCAATACGTTTTATAATATCCGATTCCACAGCAAACAATTCACTATCTGTAAACTCAAGGATTGGAGACACAGGAGCCATGTATACGCCCCTGGGTTGAGGAGCAGCGTTTATGAATGATTTCCAGAATGAGAGTTTCCTTTCATCCCTCGATTCCAGGTTTTCTTCCAGCGTTGAAAGTTCTTTGGCTGCTTTGCTGATAATCTCCCGGTCAGCAAAAAAGATATTCAGGCTTTTTGCTACTTGTTGTCCAATGTACGCACCTCCTGAACCTAACTGACGGCTGATGGTAATTACAAATGATTTAGTCTGTTCCATTTTAATACCTCCTATATTTAAATGCAATTCTAACCGGTAATTGATACAATTAATAACAGATTGGACAGTACAATTGTTGATAAAAATGTCATACTTTCAGTGTGAAAACCAGTTGAGTATCGGGCAGGTTTATACATTCTTCTGCTGCTGACGGCTCTCAAACTTAATAATTGCTTTCCTCACCCTTTCTCTGATTTCTTTCGGTGTCGGATTTAATTCTTTGGTAGAAAAAGTCCCTTTATCAACATCAATCCGTTCGAATACCATTAAGTACAAATCAAAAATTATTTGCAGGCTTAACTGGCTGTCCGGTTCCAGTTCCGGCATAATCTCTTTCATTACATCGTATGTCTTTATCCGGTATTCATCTGCAACTGCATACAGTTTACGAATCATATTCCTAAAGCCATCTGTAATCTCACCACCTTTAGCCATGTCCAGCAAGTTTTTGCGATCGAGCCCGTTCTCTGCCATCAAATCTTCCGGGAAGTAATTCAGGTTGTGAGTGTGGTCTTTTACAAAATCACGGATAATATGTACCAGGTAACTAAAAATAGCACAAGGGGTTGCTACTTGTTCAACATCAAAGGCAGGAGGAATATACGTTCCTGTATCGTTGGTCAAACCACACAAGTGCACAAAGATAGATGCCGGAGCCACGGATGCTCCTGTGGAATAATCCAGGTAATCCTGCAGGGTTGGGAATCCATCGTTGTAAATATCGTAAATCATTGATTTTGCAAATGCTTCCAGCGGGCACGAAGGAATGTGGAATTTAGCTACCGTATCAATCAACTCACTTTCAAACTCACTTGTTTTTGAAGATCTTAGGACTGTGTTTATCCAATCTGTAACCTTTGATTCAAAATTTTCCTTCTCTTCGGGAGCTATAGTCAAATGTTCAGACTTGTAATCATCAATCAAATCATCAATGGCCCGCATGAATTTGTAGCAGGTCCTGGCAGCTTCATATCTTTCGGGTTCCCAAAAACGGGCTGCTATCAGTATATTCGGATGATCGATGATTTTATCGAAATCTATGGAATGAAAGACTTTCCAGTAAATAGGTGTTCCCGATTGTAATGAAGATTCCATGTTTAGTTTAAATTAAAGTATTGCTCACAATTTTCAAAAGAGGTTTTGTGAAATTCCCGGTTAATTTTAGTTCTCTGCAATAGATCCCTTTAGAGTTTGTTTGCAAATAAAACGAGTTCTAAATAAAGCTTTCTAATTGAAAGTTGCTTACTGATTTTAAAATATGGAATTATGGATTTATTCCAGGTTATTCGGTTTTACACCAGGGTCTAATGTCTAATAATAAGAGCATTAAATTTAAAAACCTTATTTTTGTTTTTTTACCCTTAGTAGTCCCTCAAGAGGCTGCACAAAGCCCCAATAAAAGTTACTTTATAATATGCTGATAACTTGCACATTATAATCTAGTTACATAAGAGAAATATTAAGTAAAAAAGATCTTACCCTTATTCCCTTATTTATTTTCAAGAATCATTTTGTAAGTTGATTCCACTTTCAGTTTTCTTTTTTACACAAAAGGTTTAGAGGATTGATTGTAAATCATTTAGTATCCTTTCACTGGTTAGCTTGGCCGACAAGAGCACTAAAGGGATTCCATTTCCGGGATGGGTACTTCCTCCGGCAAAGTACAGGTTTTTATATTTATCATGCCGGTTATGAGGACGGAAATACCCCATTTGCAGGATAGTATGGCTCAGGCTCCCGAACACCGATCCATTGGTCACGTTGCAATAACTCTCCCAGGTTTTTGGTAGATAGCAGGTTTCAAATTTAATATGCTCCTCAATATCAGTCAGCCCCGCTTCCTTCAACCGGCGAATCACTCCCTCACGGGTCGATTGTTTCAGTTGTTGCCAGTCCTGCCCTGCTTTGTCTTCCACATGTCCCACCGGAACGATCACCGAAAGTGTATCCTGGTTTTCAGGGGCAGCCGTCTTGTCTGTACGAACCGGTGCATGAATATAAAAACTAGGATTGGAGGATACCGATTTTTCATTGAAAATCTTTTCCATGCCTTCTTTGTAGGGATCGTTCAGGAACACACTGTGATGGTCGAGCTGAGGGTACACTTTATCGACTCCCCAATGAAAAACCATGGCTGAACAGGAGTATTCCTTTTTCTTCAACCTGTCCGACAACTTGCTCCCGGGCAGCAACTCATTGTAAACGTAAGGCAAATCGGCGTTGGCAATTACCAGGTCCGCGTTTACGATAGTTCCATCTTCAAGTAGAATACCCTCTGTTTTTTTTATATTGATAATGATTTTTGATACCGGCTTTTTAAACTTAAACTCCACCCCAAGATCAATAGCAGTAGACATTAGTTTTTCAACAACTCTGTGCATGCCTCCTTTGGGGAATAGTGCCCCTTCAGCAATCTCTGCCCCCGGTAGCATTGAGAAAAAGGCGGGTTGCTTGTACGGATTCTGGCCTACATAAATGTTCTGAAAAGTAAAAGCCATCTGTAAATGCGGATCTTTGAAAAAGCGCTTGATGTAGTTGGTATGCCTGATCCAGGTTTTCAGTTTAATAAGTAAATCAACGTTTTTAAAATTGATAAACTGGAATAAATGATTGAAGTTTCGACCCAGCAACCCCAGTTTTGCTAAATTGAAAAAATCATACCCCTCCTTGACGTAGCGTTCGTAGTGTTTGAAGCTTCCCGGCTCAATGGCTTCCACCTGCGATTTCATCCTTTCTTTGTCTCTGGTAAAAGCAAAGTCAGTCCCATCACTAAAGAATAATTTATAGACAGGTTCCAGTGAAGTCGTTTCCAGCTCCCGGTCCATATCCATTCCCAGGCTGGCAAATACCTGACGGTAAATGGATGGCATCAGTAAAATGGTTGCCCCCAGGTCGAAACGATGCCCATCCTGGATCATTTGCCCGCAACGTCCACCCGAATTGGCATTCTTTTCGTACACTTCAACCAGAATGCCCTTTTGTGCCAGGAATACTGCTGTGGCAATCCCGGCAACTCCTGCCCCGATAATAACTGCTTTTTTTGGATGAGCCATGAGTCTTATTATTTACAATTAAACATATAACCAACTTTAAAAACCAGATTGTATAAATTATCAGCAGAATTGATACTCGTGTTTTGAACTTCCAGGCCGACACCAAAAGTCAGATAATCCGAGTTCCCCATTTTAGCCCCGAAGTTAATCGAAGGATTCACATAATAACCAACAGGATAAACTCCATCACTTAATCCGAAAGAATAACCCAGGTCCAGTGTGAAAAAATTGTAATCATGATGAGGATTCAACAGGAATCTTAAATCGGCATAAACCGGTACAGCTTTTCCATATTCCATGTTTTTATAGTAGAATCGATATCCTGCCCCAACCCCAAGATTGAAATTCCTGGTCACAGTATAACTATTTATCACATCCAGTTGTAATAAATTAGCATAACGGGAATGTATTCCTAGTCCATACCCCATATCAACTATGAGATACGATTTGTTTATTGTTTTTATAGTAGGAATTTCAGTTGCATGTTCGTTAATTGTGTCAGTGTTATTTCTCCTATTTTCTGCTAATTCAGTATTTATCTTGTTGGCATTTTTGCTATTTCCCGGGATACGACTCTTTGATATCTTAAAAACAGCATTCATCGAATAATGATAGATCCTGTTATCACGGGTTTTAATCTCTATTCTTTCATCGGTTGAGGATTGGCTTATTGTTCCGATAACTAAGCTTCCACTCTTGAGATATACTGAATCCAACCCTGCTTGTTGTGCAAAAACAATGGAACTAAATACTACCAGAAAGATAACAGAGATAAATACCCTCATTTTATAAAATTGTGTTTGTGTTTAATTGGTTACTTGTTTATTTCTTGATCTTTATGTGATTTACTAATAACCTAAGTCATCAATTGTAAAGATCGTGCCCTCTCCTATTTTGAATTAATCGGCAGTTGATCGCAAACCCAGCTTTTCAATCCGTCCACCTGCAAAAAATTTTTCATTCTTAAACTTTTGACCCATGGTGCCTATAGGATGTGCAAAGATACTAAAAAGCATGAATGTGAAAAGAAGAAATAAAGAGTTATAATAGGGCAGGATAAAAATAATATTCGTATTTTTATCAAATTAAATCCCGCAGAGTATTCTTCAAAATTCCCGGCAGGTATAAATTTCTTGGATAAGTAGTTTGATATCGCCACGATGTCTTCATGATGTCGCAGATAATCTTTAAACAACAAAATAATAAACCAGTAATAATCCATATATATTCCATATTTATTTAAGTATGGATTATATATGGATCATTATTGGATTATATATGGATTATATATGGATTATCTGCAACATCGTGAAGACATCATGACAATATCAAGGTGAAAAGTTGATCAACAAATAAATAGTTGATTTTTTCCGGTTGTTCATTTTGTTGGGCGGATAGTGACTTTAAGCTTTTTGTTTATAGAAATCCGAATTTATGATTACGCATTTTTCAAATTGGGTTGGGGAAAGAGCGTGGGAAAAAGGGCATTGTTTATTATAACAAATTCTATCATTCATAATAAACGGATTCACCACCCGGTATATTTTACGTATTCAAAACCAGGGAAACAAAAATGAAAACCTGGATAACCGGAATTTAAAGTTGGACGGATAAAAACTTCGGCCTGCATGTTGATAAAAATCAACAGAAACAATATGCTTTCCATTGAAAACTATAAGGCCCGTGAATTTGTTAAACAATAAACCCGATTTAAAGATAAGAAAACAATAAGATTACTTTGTTTATTAATATTTTGAGAAAAAGGTTTTAATTGGCTTTTCAATACCGAGCTATATACCAACAACTTAAAAACATATTGTATAATATTGTATTTTTTTTAAATAATTCTTTCAAAAATATTTTGTAAATTAAAAAGAATGCTGTATGTTTATTGCACAT
Source organism: Paludibacter sp. (assembly GCA_028710415.1). Classification (GTDB taxonomy): domain Bacteria; phylum Bacteroidota; class Bacteroidia; order Bacteroidales; family Paludibacteraceae; genus Paludibacter. The sequence continues at coordinate 28,733 of JAQTUE010000029.1, forward strand.
TTACGAATCCTATTTTTACAAACAATTCTAATACTTAATGTCATGACGAAAACGATAACATTCAACGAACTACGAAGAGTGAAGGATGCGCTTCCAAGCGGGAGTATGACCAGGATCGCTGAAGAACTTGGTCTGGAAAAAGAAACAGTGCGTAACTATTTTGGTGGACACGATTATAAAGATGGTAAAAGTTGTGGAGTTCATATTGAACCGGGACCTGATGGAGGATTGGTGATGTTAGATGATACAAAAATTTTAGAAATCGCTCATCGCATTTTAGAAGAACAAGCATAATTGTAAAAATATTTAGTGTGAAAGCAGTGGAATTAAAAATCTCACTGCTTTCTTTGTTTTTATTCGGGATTATGTTTAAAATTTCGGCTGAAATATTTACCTTTACTAAAATTTTAATAAAACAATAATATCATGGAAAAATCTTCCGATTGCCTTTACTGCCAGCGTAACGAATTACAAAAAAGTTTAATGATCGAGATGTGCGATTTGAAAGCTTCAACCTTGTTTTTATTTAAGGAACAAAGTCTTCAGGGACGTTGTGTAGTTGCTTACAAAGATCATGTGAAAGAGCTTTTTGAGCTTTCGGTATCCGACCGCAATGATTTTATGGAAGATGTGTGCCGGGTAGCTGCTGCCATGCAAAAGGCTTTTTCACCTGCAAAGATTAATTACGGAGCGTATTCCGATAAATTACCCCATTTACATTTCCATTTAGTGCCAAAATACGAAGATGGCCTGAGTTATGGTGGGACTTTTGAAATGAATCCACAAAAGACTTATTTGTCGGAAGAAGAATATGCTGTAATTATTGACAAAATTGTGACTGTTCTTTAAGTATAAAACCCAACCAACTTCAAGCCAAAACAATCCCGCTTTATATCATGAATTTACCTGAAAATTTTGTCAGACGTACAACTGCCTTGCTGGGAGAAGAGTTCCATGACCTGGAGAAAGCACTCGAAGGCACTGCACCTACAAGCGTAAGGGTGAATAACAAAATGAATTATGTACCTTCGGACGAAGGGGTTGCCTGGTGCGAGACCGGTTATTATTTAAAAGAACGTCCGCTGTTTACTGCCGACCCACTGTTTCATGCCGGGGTGTATTATGTTCAGGAAGCCAGTTCGATGTTTCTGGTTCAGGCCGTCAAACAACACTTCCCAAATGCCCGGACCGTACTGGACCTGTGTGCAGCCCCGGGAGGAAAATCGACTTTGCTGTCACAGGCATTACCCGAAAGCAGTTTATTGGTCAGCAATGAGATTGTCCGTTCGCGGGCGTATATTCTGGCAGAAAACCTGATTAAATGGGGAAATCCCAATATTATTGTCACTAACAACGACCCCAGGGATTTCAATGCATTGCCCGGTTACTTCGATGCCGTAGTGATCGATGCGCCCTGTTCGGGTGAAGGCATGTTCAGGAAGGACTCAGGAGCTATCGGTGAATGGTCGGAATATAACGTCACCTTATGTGCTGCCCGTCAACGGGAGATCCTTACTTCGGTATGGGATACCTTAAAAGCCGATGGTATCCTGGTATACAGCACCTGCACCTTTAACCGGGAGGAAAATGAAGAAAATGTGCAATGGATTTGCGAAGAACTTGGTGCGGAAATGCTGGATATGGACTTACACGGCAATCAGGATATAACTGCCACCGATTATGGGTACCGTTTTTATCCGCATAAAACAAAAGGAGAAGGTTTTTTCCTGAGTGTATTAAGGAAACTTTCCCCGATACAATCAACTCAAAAGAACAAGCGGGATGATAAAAAAAATGTAAAGTTTGTAACAAAAAGCAATGATTTTACGTTTTCATTGCAGGATTCACAACGTTGGGTCATTCTGCCTGAAGAGAATTTAATTAAAGCCTACGACAAGAGCCTGTTGAATGATTTCCTGTTTATCAACAAACAACTGAAATGCATGCATTCGGGTCTTTTACTGGGAGAAGTGAAAGGGAAAGATTTGATTCCTTCGGCAAGCATGGCGTTATCGAAAGTACTGGATACGGAAAGTGTGGAAAAGGTTGAAGTGGATTACAGAACGGCAATCGACTTTTTAAGGAAAGAAGCCATCACCCTACCCGACTCATCCCGGGGATACATCCTGATATGTTTTAATGGCCAGGCTCTGGGTTGGGTCAAGAACCTGGGAAACAGGACCAATAATTTATATCCGCAGGAATGGCGTATCAGGATGAAGATCTAAGCGATTGAAAAATAAATGTTGAGGGAGTGATGGGTTGGAATAATAAAAACTGAATATTGAATATGAATCTTCTTTTTCTGGGGTCAGGGACATCAACAGGGGTGCCTCAAATAGGTTGTAAATGTAAAACCTGTACGTCTACTGACAGCAAGGATAAACGCTTACGGGCTTCGGTACTGATCACTGAAGGTGAGACAAAACTATTAATTGACTGTGGCCCTGACTTACGGCAACAACTGCTTACGAATAATATTGATTCTCTTTCAGCCATTTTATTAACACATGATCATTACGACCATGTGGGTGGCTTAGATGATGTGAGGCCCCTGGGAGAAACACAACTCTATGCCGAGAAAAGGGTATTATCGGTAATTCAACGGAATATGCCCTATTGTTTTGCGGATGTGAAATATCCGGGAGTACCAAAAATTCATTTGCATGAGATCAATGAAAATGAATTTAGTGTAGATGGGATAACAGTGAAGCCTATCCGGATCATGCATGCCAGGCTTCCAATTCTGGGATTCAGGGTTGGCAAAGCAGCCTATCTGACAGATATTAAAACTATTGGGGATCAATCGATAGAGCAACTGCAGGGACTGGATGTATTGGTGATGAGCGCCCTTAGAATAGAGAAACACATTTCGCACTTATCGTTACAGGAAGCGCTGGAAATTGCCACTGAAATCGGGGCACAAAAAACTTATTTTACGCATATGAGCCATGATATTGGCTTGCACGAAGAAATCAATAAACAATTACCACCCAATATGCAATTTGCTTACGACGGGTTGCAACTGAGTATTTAAGATGATTAGTATACCTTTTTCAACAAAAGAGACTTTATGACTATGAAAACATACAAACTGAAAATCTTACTGCTGGCTTTTGGAGTTGTTTTCTTCTCTTCGTGCACCAGGTTGTTATATACTTCCCTGGATATATTGCGTCCGGCGAAAGTGGCCTTTGCAACTGACGCCAATGACTTGCTGGTTGTAAACAATAGCGTAGTGCAACCGCCAGAATACGGACATAAAACAGAGATGCTCAACCAGACGGCCAAAAACGTATTGATCAAAACCGACAGCATGTCAATCTTCTGCTTAGGCGCCTTGACCGAGGACCTGGATGGTAAAGATTTCTTTGCCTCAGTACAATTAATCCCCAATACCATCAATAAAGGCACCGAGTTTTTCAGGTCGGAGGGCCTGACTGCTGAAAAAGTAAAGGAATTGTGCCGGGAAAAACATGTGAATGTCATCCTTTCACTGGACAAAATGAAAGTAAATGATGACCTGACCGAAGATTACCTGACTGAGACCAGTACTTTTATAGGAACTTTAGAATTAAAATTCGAAACCTTCTGGAGCATTCATTACCTGAATAAACCTGAGGTGACTTCCGTTCAATTTACCGATACCGTATTTTGGGAATCGGAATCATACCAACGAAAAAAAGCGATGAGTGACCTGCCGAACAGGAATGATGCCCTGGTGGATGGAGCGTTGAATGTGGGTCATAAAACAGTGAATCGTTTTGTACCGTATTGGGATAAAGTGGATCGTTATTTCTTTAATCCCAGGAACAAACTAATGAAACAAGCTATGGACTCGGTGTATGTAAAAAACTGGAAATCGGCCATCAGTTTATGGGAAGCGGAATACAACAAATCAAAGAATACCTGGATTCAGGCCCAGGCAGCCAATAATATTGCCATCGGGTACGAAATAACCGGAAACCTGGACAAAGCCCTGGAGTATGCCGCCAATGCCTATTATTCGATGGGGAAAATGACAATCGCAGATTATGAATCGTTTCTGCGGATATCAGATTATATCAATGAATTGGTACAACGAAAAAAAGAACTTGAGATTTTAAAAAGACAACTGGGAGAATAACAGACAAGAATTAAAACTTATAACTCGTACAACAATGCTAACACCTACTGATGAAATTATCTTAAAGAAGAGAGGAATTACGGTAACCCAAATTGAAGAACAACTGAATTCATTTGTAAATGGGTTTCCTTTTTTGGAAATACGGAGCGCTGCCGAACCGGGAAAAGGAATCGTACAGGTTTCGGAACAGGACATGCCGTTTTTGCTGAATCAATGGGACGAATACCGGAAGAGTGATGCTTCTATCCTTAAGTTTGTACCGGCTTCAGGTGCCGCCAGCCGGATGTTTAAAGACCTGTTTGAATTCCTGGAAGGGAACAACGACCTGCCGGGCAATGCCTTTGAACATAAATTCTTCGAAGAGATCAAAAAATTTGCCTTTTATGAGGATTTAAACCAGGTATGTGTAAAAAACAACGGGCAAACCATCGATGAATTGATCACTAACAAACAATTTAAAACGATTGTTGGAAATTTATTACTCGAAAAAGGATTGAATTATGGAGCACTTCCAAAAGGATTGCTCAAATTCCACTCCTATCCCTCGGAAGTCCGCACACCCATGCAGGAACATTTGGTAGAAGGAGCACTTTATGCGGCCAGTGAAGCGGGTAAGGTAAACATTCATTTCACAGTATCCAAGGAACATCGGGCCTTGTTTGAAAAGCATCTGGAAGAGTCATTACCAAGGTTTGAGAAGAATTACAATGTGGTTTTCAGCGTAGGTTTCTCTGAACAAAAGCCCTCCACGGATACCATTGCAGCCGATGAAAACAATGAACCATTTCGCGATAAAAACGGAGAACCGGTGTTTCGCCCGGGTGGTCACGGAGCATTGATCGAGAACCTGAACGACCTGGATGGAGACGTGATATTTATCAAAAACATCGATAATGTAGTTCCCGACTCATTAAAAGATAGTACCATTACTTACAAAAAGGTTATTGCCGGAATGCTGGTAAATCTACAGAAACAATGTTTTGGCTATCTGACTGAGTTGGAAAACGAAACGATATCGAAAGCAAAACTAACTGTAATGACTCAGTTTTGTGAAGTAAGGCTCAACAATCAACATGCAGATATTCATTCGTTGTCAGAACCTGAATTACGGAAATACCTCTATACCAAATTAAACCGTCCGATCCGTGTTTGCGGCATGGTAAAAAATGTGGGAGAGCCCGGTGGAGGTCCTTTCCTCACGGTGAATGCCGATGGGACTGTATCCCCGCAAATCCTGGAAAGCTCACAAATAGATATGGGCAATCCAACCGATAAGGCCATCATGATGAACTCAACACACTTTAACCCGGTGGACCTGGTGTGCGGGGTGAAAGATTACCTGGGAAAGAAGTTCAACCTGCTCGACCATGTGGATAAAAACACGGGATTTATTTCAATGAAGTCGAAAAACGGAAAAGAATTGAAAGCCCTTGAACTTCCCGGACTCTGGAACGGTGCCATGAGCGACTGGAATACCATTTTTGTGGAAGTACCCATAGACACTTTCAATCCGGTAAAAACAGTAAATGATCTACTCAGGCCGCAACATCAATAATTCAGGCGATAAATGAAATATAATTCATGAGTCGGATGACCGGATATTTATTCCAGGACTTTTAAATCATTCCGGAATTCTACGAAAGGCTTTCCGCTGGGGAGAATAAACAGTTATACAATAAAAAAATGCTTCACCGTAAAAAGTGAAGCATTTTTTTATTTGATTATTTCAGCCTTAATGACCCGAATGTCAACCAATGGCCGGTCATTGGGACCTGTTCTGACTTTTGATATTTTTTCAACGATGTCCAACCCTTCAGTTACTTCGCCAAATACAGTATACGCTCCATCCAAATGAGGCGTACCTCCGATCGTTTTATAATCTTTACGCTGTTGTTCAGTCAATTTGTATGATTTATTTTTCTCCAGATTTACATGAACCACGGCTAAAATAGAATCACGCAATTCATCAAGTTTTGATTGGTTATGCTCCTTGCTATATTTTGCAACTTCAGCCTGCTTTGATTTGACCATATCCTGAAACAATTTTACTTCCAGCTTTTGTTTATTAACATTTTCAATACTATCCAACGCAGTATCGGAAAAGGCTTTACCTACCACAATATAGAACTGGCAACCGGAAGATGCTTTCAAGGGATTGGTATCATCACCTTGTCGCGCAGCCGATAAAGCCCCCCGTTTATGATAATAGGCCGGATAATTGAATTCGGCAGGAATGGTATAACCCACATCACCGGAACCGAGGGAAGCACCTGCCTTGGCTTTCTTTGAATCAGGATCGCCTGCCTGAATCATAAAACCGGCTATCACCCTATGGAATAATACCCCGTTATAAAAACCTTTGCTCACCAGCTTAACGAAATTATCATGGTGTCTGATAGTTTCGGAATACAACCTCACGGTTATATCACCTTCAGTTGTTTCAAAATGAACCAGAGTTCCTTTATTTCGTTGGACTGCACAGGAATCAGCCAGGATCAGTGTTAAAATTAGAATTACAACTATACTTTTTTTCATTTCACTCAGGGATTAGATTAAACACTAAAATCATTTTAACTAAAGTATAGCAAAAGTACTGAAAAAATTGACTCTTCGTAAATGTTTTTTATGAAATCACCATTAATGCCGGTTCACAGGCAATAATTTTATATATTTGTACCTTTAAAAAACAAACAAAAAAATATATGTACGAAGCTTTACAGCAACTTGACCCAATAAGAATAAATTTCTCGGCAGCGGGAATGGACATTATCAATATTGTGCTAAGTTTTATCATGTTTGGAGTCGCATTAGGAATCAAACCCAATCAGTTTAAAGAATTAATAAAAGAACCAAAAACCTATTTAGTAGGACTCTTCGGACATTTATTCGCATTACCCTTAATGACCTTCCTGCTGGTAGTAGCACTGAACAACTATATAACGCCGACTATTGCCATGGGCATGTTTTTAGTTGCTGCCTGCCCGGGAGGAAATATATCTAACTTCATGACTTCGTATGCCAGGGGAAACACCGAGTTATCGGTAGGGTTGAGTGCCAGTACGACATTATTGGCTACTATTTCAACACCTTTTAATTTTGCACTTTGGGGAGGGTTGTATTTGAAGTTCATTAGCAATAAAGCCGGGCACTTGCTGCAGCCCTTACAAATTGATAATCTTCAAATGTTTGAGACTGTATTTATTTTATTGGGTATCCCATTGATCCTTGGTATTTTATTCTCAAAATACTTTCCGGTTATAACAGAAAAATTAAAGAAACCAATTCAATATATTTCCATTGTATTCTTTATCGCCATTGTAGTTTTGGCCTTTACAAATAACCTGCACTTGTTTTTAAAATATATCTATTACATATTCTTCCTTGTCTTGATTCATAATTTCCTGGCATTCCTTACAGGATATTCGCTTGCCAGCATCTTTAAAGTATCAAATGGAAACAGAAGAACGATAACAATCGAAATGGGAATTCAAAATTCAGGGCTTGGATTAGTATTGCTTTTCAACCCGAAGATATTTCCACCATCCCTGGCAGTGGGCGGTATGCTTTTCATAACTGCGTGGTGGGGAATATGGCACATTATTGCCGGGCTAAGCCTGTCAACCTACTGGTCGAGGCATCAACCCAAATAAGGTGGAATAACTGAATTGTTTAAACGAATAACTACTGCCTGAAAATGTCGAAAATAACGGATTATACCCTTTCATTTAGTTTGGTAAGAAATTACATAGTATACACCTTCAAACGTTATTATGGTGAATATATCGTTCTTGGTCGTGAAAATATACCGGTGGATTGTCCGGTTATTTTTGCACCAAACCATATTAATGCCTTTATGGATGCCATTGCAGTTCATTCAATAGCTCCGCATAAAATACCGGTAATTTTTCTTGCCCGTGCAGATGTATTCAACAACAAAACTGCAGTTAAAGTACTTAAGTTTGCGAAGATCCTTCCTGCATTCCGCATGCGGGATGGCATGGAAAACCTGGGAAAGAATAATGAAGTATTTGAGCAGTGTGTTGAAATTCTGCATCAAAACAAAGCATTGGGAATTATGCCTGAAGGGAATCAGGGAGAACAAAGGAAATTAAGGCCATTGGTAAAAGGAATTTTCCGTATTGCATTTGCTGCCCAACAAAAATACAACATACAGCCAAAAGTAAAAATAGTACCTGTCGGAATTGATTATGGTGACCTTACAAAATACGGAAAACATATCATAATTAATATCGGAAAACCGATTGAAGTTTCCGAATACATGCAAAAATATGCTGATAATCCGGTTACCGCTACAAATGAAATCAGGGAAAGACTGGCAACCGACCTGAATAAACTATCGCTGAACCTGGCTACAGAAAAACATTATGAATGTTTCGAAACAATCACTGAGATTGCCAATACAACCTTTGTGAAGAATCTTCACTTGCCGGATACAACCATTTCACGTTTTGCAGCCAGGCAGGTATTGGCAAAAAGACTTATTGCTATTGAAAAAGCTGATCCGGATAAAATGGAGAACCTGGATGCACTTAGTAAAGAATATGCCGGTGTTATAAAAATGTTGAATTTACGAAGCAGCGTGTTGGAACAAAACAACACCAAAATCCCGAATCTTGTCATTGCCGGATTAATACAACTGATCACATTACCGATTTTTGTTTATGGGTTACTCTGCAATTTCCTGCCTTTCTTTATCCCCGTATGTATACGTAAATATGTTTTAAAGGCTAAATACGAAGGATTTTATAGTTCCCTGCAGTTTGTACTCGGGATTATTACTTTCCCTTTGTGCTACGTCCTACAATCCTTTCTGTTTTGCGGACTTATCAGTCACTCCTGGTGGATGATTCTACTATTCTTCTTCCTGCAATATCCATCCGGCAAATATGCGATCAAATGGAATAGCAGAACAAAGAAATTCTTTGCAACAATCAGATTCAGGAAACTGACACAAAAAAAATCATTCGAATTGTTACAGGCACAACGTATGCGGGAACAAATTATTCGAATGATTTCTTAAACTTTATTCAGTTATTTAATACTGATCCCAGGTTTAAAATACATCAATACATTAAATTTACTTACAAACCTTCCAGATCCTTTATATCTTCTTTTTTCGATTCTACTTTCTTCTGTTCAAATTGTTTGTCGGAAACCACAACATCTTTGACGAAAATCACTTTCCCGATTACAACGAGCAACGTTAAGGCCGAAATAAACAAGATTATTTTTGGAAGTTTTTTATGATTGAATTTTGATTTAAGTATTGCCAAAAACGATAATATCAATGCTATCCCAATTGGTAAGAATGCCAGGGTTCCCAATGGAAGAATAGTGAATACAATACCTAATACCGAAAAGGTGATGGCCGAAATTACAACTAGTTTTCTCATGATCTTTTAAATTTAAATTCCGGAAGCGCTTGATAAAGTTAATTGTCCTGTTCCAACCGGAATACTAAATCTGATTAAGGCCGGAACTTTCGATTCATCTGCAGTAATCCATATTAAGTTCTTATCCTTTCCTCTCAATTTATCTGTTTTCGCGGCTATTGAAACTTTAAAACATTGTTTCTTTCCTAAATTGCCAGCCGATACTGTTTCAACACCCATATATTTTACATAAACAGGATATTCTTTTTCATCAAAAACTATTATGAATGAAGTACTCTGACCAGGTTTGAATTGCGAAAAATTGATAGTTCTCAATTTGTAAATCATGGAAATAATATCCTGGGTGGCACCGCCAATAGCAAATGTTTTCTTAGTCTCAGGCTTGTTCTTTTTCTTAGTAGTGCTGGTGATTGATCTTCCATTGGGGCTAAAAATATATTTTTCAGCTTTCACATAGCCACCTTCGAAAATATTCCTTTTGTACAGGCTTGGCTTTAATGATTGAGGATCAACATACGACTCATACAAATCACGGATTTTAAAAAAACTATCCCATTTGCTGAAAGTTGCAGCTTCCCAGCTCAAATGTAGAAAAGCCTTCCTGGAAGTTTTAATTGTTTCAGTTGTCATGGTAACCTGAGCCAATTGTGTCATCATACCGCTCATGTTATAGGATGCGGCATATACTAATCTTTCGTTGGATTTAATTTGTGTGAAACCATATCCAACAGTAAAAATAAAACAAATTATTAAAGATATTTTTTTCATTATAAAATAATTAATGCGATAAAAATTATTTTTTATCCAGGAATGATACTACTTTACTTAAATTTTCAATGAATAATGAGATAATTAATGAAATAAGAAATCCTAATAAAATACTCATAATACCGTATTTAAAAAATCCATTTTCAGGTGCAGAATAAACAACAAATCCGGAAGGCAAATCCATTGGCTGAACAAAATCAGTTAATCTGTTCAGAGAATTCGATTTAATGTCATGCAACCTGATCAAATCATCGTAGAAAAGTTGTTTCCGTTGTTCTCCAACTATTAGTTTGTTTTTATCAAATTGAAGTTGTTTATCTGCATCTTTAAAATAAGAAACTTTTGCCAGACTATCAATACGCTTGGATTCATTATCACATATTTTAATTTGTTCAATGATTGCAGATTTCTTAATTTCAAACTGATTTTTCATATCTGAATTACTATTGAAATAGTGAAGTATAGCAGCCTGTACTTTTGGAACCTGGCTTATATTTTTGGTTTTAATTTGAAGGTAAATACGATCCCTCATTTTAATATTTAATGTATCGGTCAGAGAATGATTATTTTTAAAATCAATCATATCAGCTACTCCATCTTTTAAATAATCTATGACATAAAAGGATTGAATTCCAACTATGTTTTCCGCAACACTATCAGGTAGTGACAATTTTGTAGCTAAAGAAAAAAGATCATTTGAAGATACTGAATTTTCGAGTTGTTTAGAAACTTCCTTTACAGTTTGAGATTCGGTTCCATAAAGCATAGCCATAGCCTCAGCTTTGTAAACTCTGGCATCCGGCCTTGACAAATAAAGCCCATACATTAAACATACTAAAACGGTAATAATGACAATAATTTTGTGTCGGTAACCTAATTGTCCAAGTGAACCTATGAAGTCAATAATTGACTTGCCTAATTTCTTTAACCAATTAAAAAAAAGACTGATAAGTTGTAGTAAATTTACTTCTTTTGAGTTAGTTTCTTCCATATAATTTTGATTTAAATTGTATTGTTATTTACTTTTCATTCGTTTGTTCTGATTCATTTTCAGGTTCTTCCATATTTTCATTCCAATAATCCATTGAGTCATCAATTTCATCATCCCATATTTTTACAGGTTTTTGAGGATCTTCATTTCTATAATATATTGACAAAAAGAAACCGATAATACCTCCTGCCAAATGACCTTCCCAAGATATTGGATCTTGATTTTGCCAGGGGAAAATATGCCAGACCATACTTCCATAAATAAAGGCAACAATCAATGATATTGCTATAAGTGGCACATGCTTCCTGATAATTCCACTAAAAAACAGAAAGAAAGCTAATGAATAGATCAATCCACTTGCTCCGATATGCCAACTGTCCCTTCCGATAATCCAAAGGATTAATCCGCTAAATATATAGGAAATAATCATTACTTTTGAGGCAAGTTCTTTATAAAAATAATACAAAAAACTACCAAGCAAAACAAATGAAATTACATTATTTGCTAAATGGGACCAATCTGCATGAACAAATATAAGCGTAAAAACGCCCCAGATATTTTCAACTCGTCGAGGGAATATTCCTGCGGTATGAAAATCCCAATCCATGCCTTTTTCTAATATAAAACTGAGGACCATTATTATCCCAATAATAAAGGGGATAAAAATTGAATTTAGAAATTGTCGCTTATTCGAGAAAGGAATTGACTCTTTTGGCATTTTATTCTCACTTGTCTTTAGGGCACAAAGTTACAATTTCTTTGCTAGTAAACGTAAAAAAGTGATTAAAAGTATTTTCTCAGGATTGAAAAAAACAATTCACAAAATTCCTTTATTTGTTTTTGGAAACAAATCTTTGAATATCTATCACTTACTGAAATAACCTTTTTACAAAAAAAACAAATTAAGTGAATTCAACTAAATAAAACCATCAATAATTGGAAATAATTTAATATATTGCGGTCGAAAAGGAAATTTCTAAATTATTCCGTTCATTAGATTTTTTCGAATCAATTTTTCGCAAAACATAACGCCTTAGAAGTCAACAAAAACAAAATTTAATATTAGTATTAACTATGAGTTACCTCAATTTTGACAAAACTTTGCTGATTAATCTTGAAAAATCACTTTCGAAGGAGATGATTCGGACCAATCGTGCCGGGACATATAACAGCACTACCTTGATTGATTGCAATACCCGAAAATATCACGGTCAATTAGTCATGCCATTACCTGAGATTGACAATTCAAACCATGTATTATTATCATCGCTTGATGAGACCGTCATTCAACATGGAGCCGAGTTCAACCTGGGAATACACAATTTTGAGGGAAACAATTTCAGTCCGAACGGGCATAAATACATTCGCCAATTTGATTGCGAAGTTATTTCACGAACTGTTTATCGTGTCGGTGGGGTGATTCTTTCAAAAGAGAGACTTTTAGTTTCATTTGAACCTCGTGTACTCATTAAATACACTTTGTTGGAAGCACATTCACCCACCTTGCTTCGATTCAGGCCATTTCTTGCTTTTCGGAGTGTAAACGACCTGACTCATGAGAATGATGTTGCTGAGACTTCCTACAAAGAAGTTCAGGATGGTATATCTATGCGCTTGTATGAGAAGTATCCTGATTTATGCATGCAATTTTCTAAAAAGATCGAATACAATCATCAACCCTACTGGTATAAAAACATAGAATACTTTAAAGAAAAAGAACGCGGTTACGATTACAAAGAAGATTTGTTAGTTCCCGGATACTTTGAACTGCCAATAAAAAAAGGGGAATCAATCATTTTTTCTGCAGGAATCTCGGAAGTATCTCCACGTAAATTAAAAGCACTCTGGGATGAAGAATTGACCCGCAGAAATCATCGACTGGATATGTTTAGCTGTCTAAAAAACTCGGCGCAGCAATTCTACAAACGGGAAGGTAATAAAACTTATTTATTAGCCGGATACCCTTGGTTTGCTGCACGGGCACGGGATCAGTTTGTGGCATTACCGGGCTGTACTTTATCAATTGACAGAATGGATTATTTTGACGCGATTATGGAAACCGCTGTTCCTGAAATCCTACGATTTATTCATGGTGAAAAAGGAGGATATAAATTGCAGGGGATTGATGATCCTGATGTGTTACTCTGGTTTTTGTGGACCGTTCAGCAATTTGCCATCACTGTTTCTTTAAAGGAAGCTGCCATTCGTTATGGGGATCTGGCCACCAAAATCATTGCATTTATTCGAAAACAGAATCACCCTAATTTATTTCTTCATAATAATGGATTACTTTATGTCAATGGTACTGAAAAGCCGGCAACATGGATGAATGCTATTGAAAATGGGAAACCGATAACTCCCCGCACCGGGTATGTTGTTGAAATAAATGCACTCTGGTGTAACGCTTTAAAATTTACATCTTCTCTAACAAGAGAAACAGGGCATGAGCATGCTGCAGATTTGTTGGATTACCAGGCTGAGATAGCACGTGAAGCATTTATAAAAACATTCTGGAATGGCACTTATTTGTATGATTTTGTAGATGGTACTTATAATGACCTGGAAGTACGCCCAAATATGATTTTGGCTGTTAGTTTACCATTTTCGCCATTGAACAAACATCAACAAAAATCTGTTTTGGATATTACAACAAAAGAATTACTTACTCCCAAAGGGTTACGTTCATTAAGCCCTAAAAGTGGATCCTACAGGCCAAATTATGTAGGTGGACAATTGGAACGAGATAGAAATTATTTTAATGGTCCTGTTTGGCCGTGCACTTTTGGAGCCTTTGCAACAGCTTATTTACGAATCTATAAACAAAGCGGTAAATCATTTCTGGAAAGAATGTTGATTGGTTTTGAGGTGGAAATGACTGAACTTTGTATTGGTACACTTCCTGAGTTATTTGATGGCAACCCCCCCTATAAAGGTCATGGAGGTATGTCATTTGCAATGAGTGTAGCTGAAGTATTGAGAGTATTAGATATATTGAAAAAATACGAAAACGAATAACATGAAGGCATTAATGTTCGGGTGGGAATTTCCTCCTCATATTCTGGGTGGATTAGGGACTGCCAGCTATGGATTGACTAAAGGAATGGCAATGCAAGAGGACATGGAAATTACATTTGTAATTCCCAAGCCTCATGGTGATGAAGATCAGAGTTTTTTGAAAATAATAGGTGCTTGCAATGTGCCTGTTGTCTGGAAAGAAAACGATTGGGATCATGTCAACGAACGTATTGGATCAATGATGCATCCTGATGAGTATTTTTGGTTGCGCAAAGGAATAAAATATGACTTTACCCGAATATACACGAATGATTTAGGGTGCATTGATTTTTCGGGACGATATCCGGATAATTTAATTGAGGAAATATCAAATTATGAAGCGGTTGCCAGCGTATTGGCACACCAAATGAAATTTGACATCATTCATTCTCACGATTGGCTTACATACCCGGCAGGTGTGTTTGCAAAACAAATCTCGGGAAAACCACTGGTTATTCATGTACATGCAACTGATTTTGACAGATCTCGGGGACAGGTAAATCCAACGGTATACGGCATTGAAAAACGAGGAATGGATGCAGCTGATCACATCATGACTGTAAGCGATTTAACACGTAAAATTGTTATTGAAAAGTATCATCAGGATCCACGAAAAGTGACCACAGTTCACAACGCAGTAGATCCCCTTGAAGATATTGATTTATTCAAAAAGACTCCACGCAAAGAGAAGGTAGTTACCTTCCTTGGACGGATCACTATGCAAAAAGGACCAGAATATTTTGTTGAAGCTGCCTACCGTGTTTTGCAAAAAACAAAAGATGTTCGGTTTGTAATGGCTGGAAGCGGAGATATGATGGTGGCAATGATTGATCTGGTAGCCAAACGGAATATCGCTGACCGGTTCCATTTCACAGGGTTTCTCAAGGGTCGTCAGGTTCATGAGATGTTGGCTGAAAGCGACGTTTACATTATGCCTTCGGTATCTGAACCATTTGGTATATCTCCCCTTGAAGCCATGCAGGTAGGAACGCCATCCATCATTTCAAAACAATCGGGCTGTGCCGAGATTCTCACACATGCTATTAAAACCGACTACTGGGATATTGATGCTATGGCCGATGCAATATACGCCATAGTCAAGAACCCTGCCATGTACGAAAGTTTAAGTAAATTGGGACTGGAAGAAGTCAATAATATAAAATGGCAGGATGCCGGATTAAAAGTTCGGTCCATTTACGATAGTGTGATGTAAAATCCGATTATTTATAAAATACGTATTAAATATATGAGAAACATTTGTTTTTATTTTGAGATTCATCAACCACTTCGTTTGAAACGTTACCGTTTTTTTGAAATCGGACAAGATCATTACTACTATGATGACTTTCAAAACGAAGAGCGTATCCGTTATTTAGTTGAGCAGGCATATTTACCTTCGAACAGAACAATAGCAGAATTGATACGAAGTTCAAATGGAAATTTCCGTTGCACTTTTTCAATTTCAGGCATTGCACTGGAACAATTTGAGCAATATGCACCCGAAGTGATTGACAGTTTTAAAGAGCTGGCAAAAACAGGTAGTGTTGAATTCCTTGCTGAACCTTACGCACATTCACTCTCTTCAATTTTTGATGCAAATGAATTTGAGCAACAGGTAAAAATGCATGCTGCTAAAATTGAGGATTTATTTGGTAAAAAGCCAACTGCCTTTCGGAATGCCGAATTAATTTATTCTGATGAGATCGGTGAGTTGGTTTCTAAAATGGGCTATAAGACTATCCTTTTAGATGAAGCACGCCAGGTATTAGGTTGGAAAAGCCCGAACTACGTTTATACCCATGAATACCTGCCAAAACTTAAATTACTCGTTCGGAATCACAAACTGAGTGATGATATAGCTTTTCGTTTCAGCAACAGGTCCTGGATTGACTTCCCTCTTTCAGCAGAAAAGTTTGTAAGTTGGTTAAATGCAATGCCTGAAGAAGAAAAAATCATCAACTTATGGATGGGATATGAAGCTTTGGGTGTTTTTCAGCAACCGGAATCAGGTATTTACGATTTTCTGAAAGCGTTGCCCTATCATGCCATGGAACAACAAATCGGTTTTATTTTGCCTTCTGAAGTTGGTAAAAAAATGGAAACTGCAGGAAGTATCAGTGCCACTCATCCAATAAGCTGGGCCGGGCTTGAGAAAGATATGAGTGCCTGGACCGGCAACGATTTGCAACAGGAAGCCTTACATAAGCTATATGGTGTTAGTGAACGTGTTCGTTTATGCAATGACAAACCCTTGCAACATGACTGGTTAATGCTTCAATCATCCGATCATTTTCGATACATGAGCCATAAAGATGCCTATGGTACTAATTTTGAATCGCCTTATGAGGCATTTATGAATTATATGAACATTCTGGCTGATTTTCTTGAAAGAGTGGATGCTCAATATCCAACTACAATTGAAAATGAAGAATTAAATGAATTGCTTAAAACCATCGACCATCAGGAAAAGGAAATTGAATCACTCGAAAACGAATTAAAGAAAGTTCGGACCAGGAAAGTCAAGAAGGAGAATTAAAATACTAATTATAATTTAGTTACAATCAAATAGACATAGGATTTATCGGAATTTTCCGGTGAATCCTATGTTTTTGTTTATAAATCTCAAATTGGTTGATTTCAATCTCAATTATTCTGGTTGCTGAAAATTTAATCAGAAATGAATTGACTAATCCCAACAAATTGAATAATTTAAGAATCTATAGGATTCAACTGCACCTGTCATAAGTGATTCTTTGCCATTTGACATTATTCCCTTACCTTTGTGTTCCAAAAATAGGATGATTCTTTTATGAAAAAATATTTAGAAGACAAGATATTCCAGATTATCTCTGAAGCAGCTGATGAACAACAACAGGAATGTTATGTAATTGGGGGGTTCGTTCGTGATATCTTTCTTAAACGGGCTTCGAAAGACATTGATGTAGTAGTGGTTGGAAGTGGAATTGAACTTGCTAAACGGGTAGCTTCTAAATTAGGAAAACGTGCTAACCTGACTATCTTTAAGAACTTCGGTACCGCCCAGGTAAAATTAAGAGATCTGGAAGTTGAATTTGTGGGTGCCCGTAAAGAGTCCTACAACCGTGATTCCAGAAATCCGATAGTAGAAGATGGCACACTTGAAGATGACCAGAACAGAAGGGACTTTACGATTAATGCCCTTGCAATATGCCTGAATAAAAGCCGTTTTGGTGAATTAATTGATCCTTTTGGAGGACTGGAAGACTTGAAAAACTTTGTAATTCGTACTCCTCTCAATCCTGATATCACTTTCTCTGACGATCCCCTACGCATGATGCGAGGTATCCGTTTTTCTGCTCAACTAGGCTTTTTCCTGGAAACGAATACTTTTGATGCCATTGCCCGCAATAAGGAACGCATTGAAATCATTTCCAAAGAACGCATTGCGGATGAATTGAATAAAATAATGATGTCCAGAAAGCCTTCAGTAGGTTTTATTTTACTGGAAAAGACAGGTTTGCTGGAACTTATTTTCCCAGAGTTGTTATCCTTGAAAGGGGCTGAAACAAAAGATGGCATTGGGCATAAAGACAATTTTACCCACACATTGGTTGTGTTGGATAATATATGCAAACATACCGACAATTTATGGCTACGCTGGGCCGCTTTGTTGCATGATATAGGCAAACCACTTACCAAAAGATTCGACTCCAGAGTCGGTTGGACCTTTCACAACCATAATTTTATTGGGGAAAAAATCATACCGGATATCTTTCGCAGAATGAAGTTGCCTACCAACGAGAAAATGAAATATGTTCAGAAGTTGGTAACGCTCCATATGCGTCCGATTGTACTGAGTGAAGAAGAGATTACCGATTCAGCTATCCGCCGGTTATTATTTGAAGCAGGTGATGACATTGATGATTTAATGGTATTATGTGAGGCTGATATTACATCTAAAAATGCAGAAAAAGTAAAGAAATTCAAGGCTAATTTTCAATTAGTCCGTCAAAAGCTGAAAGAAATAGAAGAAAAAGATCGTGTCCGTAATTTCCAACCGCCTATTGGAGGGCAGGAAATCATGGATACCTTTAATTTGCCGGCATCCTCAATCGTTGGGGAAATTAAAACACGTATTAAAGATGCCATTATGGATGGCATTATTCCGAATGAACATGATGCTGCAGTAACTTATATGATGCAAATTGCCAGTGAATTCGGATTATAATAAAAGGATAATTTAAACAGATAGAATAACTGTTTTAGCAGTTGAGTTTTACATTAAATTTTATACTAATCTATTTATAAAAACAGATTAACTACAGGAATATATCATTGAACATATCATGAAAAAAATTATTTCTCTATTTTTAATTCTGGCAACAGGTATTTCTTGTTATAGTCAAAAGAAATCCACACCGCAGGCTTTCATTTATTCTCAAAAAGTTCCTGAAACATTTGATTCCAATCGCATAGCCCGGTTGGATTCTGCATTCCAAAAACTTGTGGACAATGGAACGATACCTCATGCCGTTACTTTTGTGGCTCACCATGGAAAAGTAATTCACAACAAGGCATTTGGATGGCGAAATATAGAATCCAAAATTCCATGTCAGAAAGACGACTATTTCAGGATGGCTTCCCAAACCAAAGCCATCACAGCAGTAGCAGTTATGACTCTTTTTGAAGAAGGGAAAATATTATTAGACGACCCAATCAAGAAGTATATTCCTGAATTTGAAAACCCCGTGGTATTAGTTTCATTCAATGAAAAGGATTCATCATATACTACCCGACCTGCCAGTAAAGACATTACGATCCGTCATTTACTGACTCATACCTCCGGCATCTCGTATGGCAATGGAAGCTCGTTAGGCAAGATCTTTGCTAAAAAAGGGATTCCTCCTTTGAATACACTTGGAAATAAAATCCTGGGCGAAGTAATACGCACCTTGGCAACCTGTCCCCTGGAGCATGATCCGGGTGAGAAATTCACCTATGGCATGAGCCTGGATGTATTAGGCTATTTGATTGAAGTAGTTTCCGGCAAACCGGTAAATCAATATTTCAGGGAACGAATATTTGAGCCCCTTGGAATGAACAACACATTTTTTTATATTCCAAAAGGGAAAGAAAACCGTATGGTAACCCTCTATCAAAAAGATAAGAATACACCGTTAACCCCGAATCCTGATAGATTATTTCAGACTTATCCATATTCAGGGGCACAGACCATGTTTAGTACTGGGGCAGGCTTATCCGGGAGTATTGAAGACTATGCCAAATTTTGCCAGATGATCTTAAATGGTGGCGAATTCAATGGTAAAAGAATCTTAGGAAGAAAAACGGTTGAATTAATGTGTAAAAACCAGGTAAATGATTTACGGGGTGAGATAGGTTTTGGGCTGGCATTTGATGATTTCCGGTCGGAATACAGCCATGAATCAATTGCTTCACAAGGGTCTTTACGATGGGGTGGTATGTTTGGTACCGATTATATCATTGATCCGGAAGAAGATTTAATATTACTTTTCTACATAAACCTGCAACCAAACAATACCGGCCAGGATTTCAAAGTATTATTCCACAATCTGGTGTATCAGGCTTTAAAATAAATCATATTAAATCGTATAACAACAAATAAATGAAACGTTTAATTCCAATCATTATCAGCATGATTTTAGTATCATCCAATTATTCAAAATCAGAAATAATATATCCGGAGACAGTTAAAGAGAATCATATTGATACCTATTTTGGAGTTGATGTACATGACCCCTACCGCTGGCTTGAAAATGACACTTCGGCTGCTACTTCTTCGTGGGTAAAAACTCAAAATAAAGTTACCAACAATTTCTTAGCGCAAATACCTTTCCGTTCAGAGCTAAAGAAAAGGTTGACGTCCTTGATGAATTATCCAAAATTCGGTTCTCCAGTCAAAAAGAACGGACAATATTATTTCCTTAAAAATAACGGTCTCCAGAATCAATCTGTTTTATACCGTCAGGCAACACTTGCCTCCACCCCTGAAGTACTTCTTGATCCGAATAGTTTCTCAACAGATGGCACAGTAGCTTTGCATGCCCAGACATTTTCAAAAGATGGTAAATACCTGGGGTATTCCATTTCACGAAATGGCTCGGACTGGAACGAGATTTTTGTTATGGATGTCGCCAGCAAACAAGTTCTAGCCGACCATATCAACTGGTCAAAGTCGTCGGGTATTTCCTGGCAAGGTGATGGATTCTATTACAGTGCGTACGATGCCCCTGAACCGGGTAAAGAATATTCAAATAAGAATGAATTCGAAAAAGTATATTATCATAGTGTAGGCCAATTGCAAAGCCAGGATAAGTTGATTTATGAAAATAAGAACTTTCCCCTTCGTGAATGTTATCCCATAGTAACCGAAGATGAAAAATATCTTTTTATTACTGAAACTGAAACCACTACCGGAAACGAATTATGGATAAAAGATTTAACCATTCCCAATGCTCAGTTTGAATTATTTGCACCCGGTTTTGTAAATGATTATAGCGTTGTTGATCATGTAAATGGCAAAATATACGTACTCACAAACTGGCAGGCACCGAAACAAAGGTTAATGGAAGTTGATCCAAAAAATCACTTAGCTAAATACTGGAAAGAAATAATACCTGAGTCAAAAAGCGTACTTGAAAGAGTTTCCATTATCGGAGGAAAAATATTGGCCGAATACATGAAAGACGCTTCAAACCACGCCTATGGATTTGATTTAAGCGGTAAAAAACTCTATGAAGTCAAATTGCCCACTTTAGGAACGTTGAGTGGATTTACCGGCGATAAAGACGATAACGAAGCATTTTATATCTTTAATTCCTATACATTGCCTCCTACCGTATTCAGATTTGATGCTGCCAAAAACAAATCGGAAGTGTTTCGTAAAACTGAAGTAGCCTTTAAGTCAGAGGATTATATCAGCGAACAGGTTTTCTATACCAGCAAGGATGGCACAAAAGTACCAATGTCCATTACCTATAAAAAGGGCATGAAAAAGGATGGAAAAAACCCGTTGATGCTTTATGGCTATGGTGGTTTCAATATTAGCCTAAACCCCACTTTTAGTGCAGTTCGAATCCCGTTTCTTGAAAATGGTGGGATTTACGTGGTAGCCAATATCCGTGGAGGCGGTGAATATGGTGAAGCCTGGCACTTGGCAGGAACCAAAATGCATAAACAAAATGTATTCGACGACTTTATAGCTGCCGCCGAATACCTTATTTCAAAGAAATATACTTCCACGAATAAACTGGCCATTGATGGTGGTTCTAACGGAGGTTTACTTGTTGGAGCTTGCCTTACCCAACGTCCCGGTTTATTTGCCGTAGCAATCCCTGAAGTGGGCGTACTGGACATGTTACGTTACAATCAGTTTACTATCGGCTGGTCCTGGACAAGTGACTATGGGAACAGCCAGGAAAGCAAAGAAATGTTCGAATACCTCAAAGGATATTCTCCGTTGCACAATGTTAAGTCCGGGATCAACTATCCTGCCACGTTGGTAATGACAGGTGATCATGATGACCGGGTAGTACCTGCCCATTCTTTCAAATTTGCCGCAACATTGCAAGCCAATAATGCGGGAAATGCACCTACATTGATCAGGATTGACTCCAAAGCAGGCCATGGTGCAGGGAAACCAATAGGTAAAGTAATCGATGCCCAGACGGATATGTGGTCATTTGTAATGTATAACCTGGGGATGAATCCAAAATTTTAATGAATTTATAATTTTTATAATCAGCATTATAGCATATAAAAACTGGATTTTTTGGACTTAATTCCATTTTTTTCTTTCTAAAAATTTGCCAAATGCTCTAAAAAGCCTATCTTTGCACCGCTTTAAAAGAATGGCGGGATAGCTCAGTTGGTTAGAGCGTCGGATTCATAACCCGGAGGTCACGAGTTCAACTCTCGTTCCCGCTACATAAAAAGAGGAAGTTCATTCTATGAACTTCCTCTTTTTATGTTTACGGGTTATTTATTTCTCTTTGAATGTCAACCCCGTCCCATCATAATCCACAACAATCGTCTGGTCGTTGTGCACCTTTCCTGAAATAAGTTCTTTTGATAAGTCATTCAGAACATATTTTTGGATTGCCCGTTTAACAGGACGCGCCCCGAATTGAGGATCAAATCCTAAGTCGGCTATCTGTTCGATTGCTTTTTCGGTGACTTCCAACCGGATGCCATTTTGCTGCAACATCGATTGTACCCCCTGTATTTGCAAACGAACAATCTCTTCTATCTGGGACAGATTGAGCGGTGCAAACATCACCAGTTCATCAATACGGTTTAAGAACTCGGGACGAATAGTTTGCTTGAGCAATTCAAACACTTCTGTTTTTGTTTTCTCAATAATTTCTTCCTGGTTCTTATCCGTCATGTTTTCAAAGTTGTCACGGATTAAGGTAGAACCAATGTTGGAAGTCATAATGATGATGGTATTTTTGAAATTCACCAACCTGCCTTTGTTATCAGTCAATCGTCCATCATCCAATACCTGCAGCAACACGTTGAACACATCAGGATGGGCTTTTTCAATTTCATCGAATAGCACTACCGAATAAGGCTTCCGTCGGATAGCTTCGGTCAGTTGGCCTCCTTCATCATAACCCACATACCCAGGAGGTGATCCTATCAAACGGGTAACAGAGAATTTTTCCTGATACTCGCTCATATCAATCCGGGTCATCATATTTTCATCATCGAACAGGAATTCTGCCAACGCCTTTGCCAGCTCTGTTTTACCCACCCCTGTCGTCCCCAGGAATATAAACGAACCTATCGGCCGTTTTGGATCCTGTAAGCCTGCACGGCTCCTGCGAACTGCATCTGAGACTGCCTGGATCGCTTCATCCTGCCCGATCACCCGGAGATGAAGTTCATCTTCCAGGTTGAGCAATTTGTCTTTTTCACTTTGAAGCATTTTATTCACAGGGATACCGGTCCAACGGCTGACCACATCGGCAATATCCTCGCTGTCTACTTCTTCTTTTATCAGGGCATGGACACCCTGGATAGCCGCCAGCTTCACCTGGAATTGGGCAATCTGTTCCTCTGCCGTTTTAATTTTTCCATATCGTATTTCGGCCACACTTCCGTAATCACCTTCACGTTCAGCTTTATCCGCCTGATATTTCAGGTCTTCAATTTCTATTTTTGATTGTTGGATACTGTCAATCAATTGTTTTTCGGACGACCATTTAGCTCTGATTTCCTTGCCTTCTTCTTTCAGGTTTGCAATTTCCTCATTCAGTTGCTCCAGTTTCCGTGTATCATTTTCACGTTTTATGGCTTCACGCTCAATTTCCAGTTGTTTAATGTTACGGTCAATGATATCAAGTTCTTCAGGAACCGAATCCACTTCCAGCCTTAATTTAGCAGCCGCTTCATCCATCAGGTCGATAGCTTTGTCCGGCAAAAACCTGTTCGTAATGTACCGGCTGGATAATTCCACCGCTGCAATGATGGCATCATCTTTGATCCTTACTTTATGGTGGTTTTCATACCGTTCTTTCAATCCACGCAGGATAGAAATGGTGCTTGGGATATCAGGTTCATCAATGGTTACAATTTGAAACCGGCGTTCCAGGGCTTTATCCTTTTCAAAGTATTTTTGGTATTCGTCAAGTGTGGTGGCACCGATAGCCCTCAATTCCCCCCTTGCCAAAGCTGGTTTCAGGATATTGGCTGCATCCATGGCTCCATCGCTCTTACCAGCACCCACCAGGGTATGGATTTCGTCGATAAACAAAATTACCTCCCCATCCGCTTTTATCACTTCATTGACTACCGCCTTCAGCCTTTCTTCAAATTCCCCCTTGTACTTGGCACCGGCAATCAATGCACCCATATCCAACGAGAAGATCTGTTTCGATTTCAGGTTTTCAGGCACATCGCCCCGCACAATTCGGTGCGCCAGGCCTTCGGCAATGGCTGTCTTTCCAACTCCCGGTTCCCCGATCAATATCGGGTTATTCTTGGTCCTTCGGCTCAGTATCTGCAGTACCCGCCTGATTTCTTCATCACGGCCTATCACAGGGTCCAGTTTCCCTGCCCGGGCTTGCTCGTTCAGGTTGATAGCATACTTATTCAACGCATTATAGCTTTCCTCGGCAGAAGCAGAATCGGCCTTCGCTCCTTTCCGCAATTCAGCGATTGCTTTTTGAAGCTCATTTTCGGATACTCCGGCATCTTTCAATACTTTTGAAAATGCATTCTTTTCAGCGATGAGTGCCAGCAGGATGTATTCCAGCGAAACAAACTGATCGCCTGCCTTGGTGGACAACGCTGTTGCCTTTTGCAAAACGGCATTCATTTCCCGGCTCAGGTAAGGTTCTCCTCCCGAAACACGTGGAAAACCACTGATCATTGAGTCGGCAATTGCTTCCAGGGAGGAAACATTCACGCCCAGTTTCCCAAACAGAAATTGAGTCAGGTCCTCTCCTTTTGTTACCAGTGCTTTGAATAAGTGGGGTGTTTCCACCACTTGCTGCCCGTTCGCCTGAACCAGTTCAATTGCTTGTTGGATGGCTTCCTGCGATTTAATGGTAAAATTATTAAAGTTCATTGTTAATTATTTAAGTTGATTATTTCTTCTTCGGTTCAATATTTTCCTTTCGTGAGATAAACCCTATACCAAATTCTTTACCAATACCCAAAACCTGCAAATATGACATAAATAAACTTCATTTGTCTGAAAAACAAGACATTATTTCAGGTATTAGTTTTATTTTAGAATTGAATTAAGTGTATAAGCCATCTAACAATTTACACCCCTCATGTGTTATTATTTCAAATTCCCAGTCGTGGAAGTTTAACTTTATAAATAGTAAGACACCATATTTACGGAACTTCAAATAAAACGATAAATTCAACGTTATAATTAAACATCACAATTCAACTTTCCTTTTTCATTGCCTGATAATTTCTTCCACCAACTTTCAACCGCGTATTCATCATCTGTTCGCCACGATGTCGCTGATATTACAGTGATATTACAGTGATGATACAGTGATATTACAGTGATATTACACCCTAATATTAGGAGTGTAATATCACTGTAATATTTCTGTAATATATCATTGGTATTTCATTGATTCCAGCAACATCCTGGAGACCTGATAGTGTTATAATGTCATCATTTTGTTTAAAACACGTGAGGGTTGAAGGCTAAACTGTATACTTCCGGATTGAAATCAAGCTAAGTAAAGAGCAAAATAACAAATAGTCACCTGTGAGCTGGAATGTCGGAACTGGATGTCTAATTCTATTATTTATCCTTATAAACGCTGAACTTTCAGATTATATCTCTAATTTTAAAGATTATATAAATTTTTAACTTTCTAAGCACAGATTTTTGCGAGTTTCAATCTATATATTCGCAAAAAAAGCTATCTTTGCCTCACTTAAAATTTAGAATCACAATCTATAAATTAAATCTAATTAATACAATGAGTACAACTAAAAGAGTCTATACTTTTGGCAATGGACAGGCCGAAGGTAAAGCTGACATGAAAAATTTGCTCGGTGGAAAAGGAGCAAACCTGGCTGAAATGAATTTGATCGGAGTACCGGTACCTCCGGGCCTGACTATTACTACGGATGTTTGTAATGAGTATTATGCACTGGGAAAAGATAAAGTGGTTGAACTCTTAAAACCGGAGGTAGAAAAAGCTATTGAAGGTCTTGAAAAACTAATGAACTCCAAGTTTGGAGATATTGAAAACCCCTTGTTGGTATCAGTTCGTTCAGGAGCGCGGGCATCAATGCCCGGTATGATGGATACTATTTTAAACCTTGGACTGAATGACGCAGTGGTCGAAGGTTTAACCCGTAAAACAGGGAATGCCCGTTTTGCATGGGATTCATACCGTCGTTTTGTTCAAATGTACGGGGATGTGGTTTTAGGGATGAAACCGGTGAATAAAAATGACATCGATCCTTTCGAAGAAATTATTGAAGAAATTAAACACGCAAGAGGCGTGGAACTGGACAATCAACTCTCCGTTGATGATTTAAAAGAAATGGTTGCCAAATTCAAGGCTGCTGTATTAAAACAAACCGGACACAACTTTCCTGATTCAGCTTACGAACAACTCTGGGGCGCTATCTGCTCGGTGTTTGACTCGTGGATGAACGACCGCGCGATCCTTTACCGCAAAATGGAAGGAATCCCTGCAGAATGGGGTACTGCTGTAAGCGTACAATCCATGGTGTTTGGCAACATGGGCGATACTTCGGCAACCGGGGTTTGCTTCTCACGTGATGCCGCAACCGGCGAGGACATGTTTATTGGCGAATATCTGATTAATGCACAGGGTGAAGATGTGGTTGCCGGAATACGCACACCGCAACAAATCACCAAAGAAGGTTCACAACGCTGGGCTGTTTTGGCAGGAGTGAGTGAAGCTGAACGCATTGCAAAATATCCTTCGATGGAAGAAGCGATGCCGGAAATTTACAAAGAACTGGATGCTATCCAAACAAAACTTGAGAACCATTACAAGGACATGCAGGACATGGAATTTACCGTTCAGGAAGGTAAATTGTGGTTCCTTCAAACCCGTAATGGAAAACGTACCGGTGCTGCCATGGTTAAGATTGCTATCGATATGTTCCACCAGGGAATGATTGATGAAAAATCAGCTGTCCTACGCATTGATCCAAACAGACTGGACGAATTACTTCACCCGATTTTTGATAAAACAGCACTTAAAAATGCAAAATTAGTTGCCAAAGGACTGGCTGCTTCCCCGGGAGCTGCATCCGGACGTATTGTATTCAATGCTGATGATGCCGCTGAATGGGCAGCAAGTGGTGAACGGGTTATCATGGTACGTGTAGAAACATCCCCTGAGGATTTAGCCGGCATGGCTGCTGCACAGGGTATCCTGACAGCCCGTGGCGGAATGACCTCACACGCAGCTGTAGTAGCACGTGGAATGGGTAAATGCTGCGTTTCCGGTGCAGGCACCCTGAAAATTGATTATTCAACCAAAACCATGGAAGTAGATGGCATTACCTTGAAAGAAGGCGATTACATTTCATTGAATGGTTCTACCGGTGATATTTTCTTAGGACAGGTTGGTACCTCCGAAGCGGAACTGGATGCTGATTTTGCAGAATTAATGACTTTATCGGACAAACATACCCGCATGACCGTGCGTACCAATGCCGATACCCCTCATGATGCCATTGTAGCCCGCAAATTCGGAGCTACCGGTATCGGACTTTGCCGTACCGAGCACATGTTCTTTGAAGGTGAAAAAATCAAAGCCATGCGCGAAATGATCCTTGCACCTGATGAAGCAGGCCGACGTGTTGCCTTGGCAAAGATCCTGCCTTACCAGGAAAAAGACTTTGAAGGAATTTTCGAAGCTATGGAAGGTTGTCCGGTTACCGTGCGTTTACTGGATCCACCGTTGCATGAATTTGTACCTCACGATGAAAAAGGACAACGTGAAATGGCAGAAACTATGGGTGTATCGCTGAAAGTAATTAAACAACGGGTAGATTCACTTCACGAACAAAACCCAATGTTGGGGCACCGTGGTTGCCGTTTGGGAAATACGTATCCTGAAATTACCGAAATGCAAACCCGTGCTATTCTTGGAGCTGCATTAATCCTAAAGAAAAGAGGCATCAAAGTGCTTCCTGAAATTATGGTTCCTTTGGTGGGTATCAAATATGAGTTTAATGAACAGGATAATATCATCCGTAGCACGGCAGCTAAATTATTTGAAGAAACAGGAGAATCCATTGAATTCAAAGTAGGGACTATGATTGAAATTCCACGTGCGGCATTAACTGCTGACAGAATTGCTGCCACCGCAGAGTTCTTCTCATTTGGAACCAACGACTTGACCCAAATGACCTTTGGTTACTCTCGTGATGATATTGCGTCGTTCCTGCCAACGTATCTTGAAAAGAAGATATTGCAAGCTGATCCGTTCCAGGTGCTTGACCAAAACGGAGTTGGACAACTGGTACAAATGGCAACAGAAAAAGGACGTTCTGTAAATCCGAACCTGAAAGTGGGTATTTGCGGCGAACATGGTGGCGAACCATCATCCGTTGAATTCTGCCACCGGATGGGATTGAACTATGTAAGCTGTTCACCATTCCGTGTGCCAATCGCACGTTTAGCTGCTGCACAGGCTGCTTTGAGAAATTAATTTTATCGTCCGGGTGACTCAAGTCACCCAGACGATATAAATAAACATAACAAAGGCTGTTTCGAATAGGAACAGCCTTTGTTATGTTTAGATTCGTAATGAAAGAGTTAGAACTAAATTTCATCCAACTATGTTATATCATTTAAGAAATGAGATGAAACAGAGTTGAATCGAGAATAGAAAACATAATTCAAACAAAACATTCGTAATGACAACAAGTGAATTAAAATTGAATCTTCATACTTTGATTGAAAAAATCAATGACGATAGTTTTTTATTGAAATGTTACACCCTCATATTGCGCATGAAAGATTCAAAAGAAGGTATTCTATGGAACAAATTATCAAAAGAAGAGCAAGATGAAATAACTTTAATTGAAAAAGAAAGTTTGGATTCATCAACATTGATTTCAAATAATGATATGAAACTGAAGCATAAAAAATGGCTCTGACAAAACAGGCTATCTCTTAATGAGACAGCCCGTTTTGTTAACTTTCAAACGCCAAACTTCAAACTTCAAACTATTTTTTCTTCTGTCCCCTGGTTTTAGGTTTACCATATTTCATACGCATGGATTCCTGACGCCTGATTTTATTGTTTACCTGTTTATTCTTATCACTTTTCTCATGGAATGCAGCACCGCCTTCTTCCTTCTTGGGAATACTAACGAGTGTATTTTTCATCTTTACCTGAGGCATCTCATCCATAGTCAACTCTTTGGATACAACTACATCGACCGGCAAGGAAACAATTGGTATTTTACGGCTCATTAACGCCTCTATACCTGCACGGTTTTCGGTATCGGCTTTTGTGATAAATGTTATGGAAACACCATTCTTATCAGCACGTCCGGTACGTCCGATACGGTGCATGTAATTCTCTGCAACTTCCGGTACATCAAAATTGACCACATGGGATACGTCTGAAATATCCAAACCACGGGCAACAATATCGGTAGCAATCAGGATTGGGATACGATCTTCCTTGAAAGTACGCAGGGTATCGAAACGATTATTCTGGGATTTATTGGAATGTATCAGTCCTATCTGATCAACAAACTTAGGGGCAAGTTGATCATACAAAGCATCAGCCAGCTTTTTGGTAGAAGTAAATACCAATACTTTCGAAAATTCGGGATTGTTCAGTATCAGGTATTCCAGCAGATTTACTTTGGTGTTGAAATTCGGTACTTTAAACCCGATTTGTTTGATATTTTCAAGGGGTGTTCCGGTTGGAGCAGCTTCAATTTCGAGTGGCTGAACAAAGAAATCGTGTACAAGATCCTTTAAGTCTTCGGATATAGTGGCTGAGAACATCAGGTTCTGACGTTTCGTAGGCAACAGATCGATGATACGGATCAATTGGGGACGGAAACCAAGATTCAACATCTCATCCACTTCATCAATCACAAAATGTTTAATGGATTTCAATTTCAAACTTCCGTTCAGTGCAAAATCCAACAAACGTCCCGGAGTAGCAACCAATACATCGACACCGGCAGCGACTAACGGAGTCTGACGAATCATATTGACACCGCCATAGACTCCGACAACGCGTACATGCATATATTTCGTAAGTTGTTCTACTTGTTCAACAACCTGAACTACCAATTCACGGGTAGGTACAACAACAAGTATCTGAGGATGTTTCTCTTTCGTAAATTTCCAGAGCCTTAAACAGGGTAGCAGGTAGGCAATTGTTTTTCCGGTACCTGTCTGGGCAACTCCAACGATATCACGACCGGACATAATAGCCGGATAAGCTCTTTCCTGTATGGTGGTTGTCTGAGTTATCCCTAAGTCATTCAACGCATTTATTAAGGGAGTATTGATGTTTAATTCGGTAAAATTCATTTAAGCGAGGTATAATTTATAATTCAAATGGCATAATTCATAAGGCATAATTGATGGCATGCGGAATAAATCGAGTGCAAAGATAGTCTAAATGTATCATAACTTGAAATATAAACTATAATCCTTTGATTTTGAATTCATCCATTTAAGATTTGAACGTGAATTATATATTATACCGGAAGCCTGAATCCGTCATAATTAGAAAACCCTCAGGGCGCCAACCGGGATATTTTCCAATCGGACGATCCGGACACATACAACAGGCGGTCATGCAAGCGGTTTGGGCGTCCCTGCCAGAATTCAATGGAAACCGGTTTTACAACAAATCCACCCCAAAAAGGAGGTTTGGGAACATTCTCCCCAAATTTCTGTTGATAGTACTTAAATTGTTCATCCAGAAAATCTTTTGACCGGACAACCTGACTCTGGGGTGAAGCCCAGGCTCCTATGCGGCTTTCAAGCGGACGCGACAAAAAATAGGCTGTTGAGATAGCCTCGCTGATCTTTTCAACAGTCCCTTCAATGCGTACCTGTCTTTCGAGCCTGGCCCAGAAGAACAACAGGCAAACCCTATTGTTTACAGCTATTTGCCGGGCTTTTTGTCCCTCATAATTGGTATAGAACGTAAACCCTTCGGGAGAGATTTCTTTCAGCAATACAATTCGGGAATGGGGTTGCAGGTATTCATCCACAGTGGATATCATCATAGCATTAGGTTCCAGTTCTTTTGATTCGATGGCTTCATTCAACCAAAGTTCAAATTGTTCTATCGGGTCGGGAAGTACGGAATTCTCATCCAGGGACGAAAACATATATTGTTTACGAATATCATGTAACATAATGAATATTTACAAATTAGAATTATACAATTTACAGGAAGATGAATTGATTTATTAAACAAATGAACCTACAATTGGTTTAAAACTGCTTAATAATTAATCAAAAACAATTGAATTTCAGCTACTAATTATAATTATTTTTGACTGTAAGTTTCAAGTTGTAATCAAAGTGAAATTCGCAGGGTTTATACTAATTTTTTCTTATAATTATTACACTATTTATAAAAGAAACAAGTACCTTTGCGGCACAAAAAAATAGTAATAATTCTTAGTATGAAAGACTTGCTGCAAGCCCGCCACATTGGCATTTCGGAACAAGACGAAGCGTTTATGCTTCAAACTGTTGGAGTAAATAATCTCGATGAGTTGATTGGCCAGACCATTCCTTCGACTATCCTGCTGGATAAACCGATTGAATTACCGGATGCACTTACAGAACGTCAATATGCAGAGCATATTGGTGAGATAGCCTCAAAAAACAAACTTTTCACCACCTATATCGGACAAGGTTGGTATGACACCTGTACTCCAGCGGTTATTCAACGGAATGTCTTTGAAAACCCATCCTGGTATACATCCTATACCCCGTATCAGGCTGAAATATCACAGGGCCGGCTGGAAGCATTATTAAATTTCCAGACTGCTGTCTGTGATTTTACCGGAATGCCTCTTGCCAATGCCTCCCTGCTTGACGAAGCCACAGCAGCAGCAGAAGCTGCTTCCATGATGCTGAATTTACGCAGCCGTGATCAGGTAAAAAACAATGCCAATATCCTTTTCGTTGACCAACATTGTTTCCCTTCGATACAAGCTGTACTTCACACGCGGGCTGAAGCCCAGGGTATCCACATCGAAACTGGTGATTTTGCCAGTATCCATTTTACAAATAAGCATTTTGGCGCCATCATTCAATACCCAAATGCAAACGGGAACATAGAAGATTATGCTGAATTCGTTACCGCTGCCCATGCAGCCGGATGCAAAGTTTCCGTTGCTGCAGACATATTAAGTCTGGCCTTATTGACTCCTCCGGGGGAATGGGGTGCAGATATAGTATTTGGTTCTACCCAGCGTTGGGGAATCCCAATGGGATTCGGCGGACCATCAGCTGCCTATTTTGCCACCCGCGAAGAATTCAAGCGTGACATGCCCGGACGGATCATAGGGATCAGCAAAGACCTGAACGGTCGACCTGCCTTACGGATGGCTTTACAAACCCGTGAGCAACATATCAAACGTGAAAAAGCCACTTCGAACATTTGTACCGCGCAGGCATTACTGGCATCAATGGCCGGGTTTTACACAGTGTATCATGGAGCGGGAGGAATTAAGAACATAGCGCTACGCATTCATGCTATCGCAACCTATATCAATGAGATTCTCCCTGTTTACGGATATATACAGGAGAATGAGAATTTCTTTGACACCCTGAAGATCAGTCTACCGGAAGACGTGACCCTTGAAAGCTTAAAGGCTATTGCATTGGAATACGAAGTTAATTTCCATTACTTCCAAACAGGCGAAATAGGCATTAGCTTCGATGAGACAACAGATGTAAATGATGTAAACACTTTAATTGAAATACTTGCTACAGCAGCAGACAATGCTTCTGTATTTGTTGAAGAAGCAGATCTGGAAGAGTTGAAATCATTCGATGAAAGCCTGGAACGAACAACGGCTTACCTGACCAATGAAGTATTCATCCGTTACCACAGTGAAACGGAGATGATGCGTTACTTAAAAAAACTGGAACGTCGTGATATATCATTGACCCACTCCATGATTTCATTGGGCTCGTGCACCATGAAGCTGAATGCTGCCTCTGAAATGTTGCCTATGAGCCGGGCTGAATTTGGAGGCATGCACCCCCTGGCACCTGCTGACCAGACTGAAGGCTACAATGAGATGATAGCCGAACTTGAGAAGTATCTGACATCCATCACAGGATTTGCTGCCTGTAGCCTGCAACCAAATTCAGGTGCCGCAGGCGAGTATGCCGGATTAATGACTTTACGTTCATATTTCAAAAAGAAAGGTGAAACACATCGTGATACTGTATTGATTCCATCATCAGCCCATGGAACTAATCCTGCTTCGGCACATCAGGCAGGATTTGAGATCGTTGTTGTGAATTGCGATGAAGGTGGAAATACCGACCTGGCAGATTGGAAAGAAAAAGCAGAAGCCAACAAAGACCGGTTGATAGGATGTATGATCACGTATCCTTCAACTCATGGAATTTTTGAAGCACATATCAAGGACATGTGCGATATCATTCATGAAAACGGCGGACAGGTATACCTGGATGGTGCCAATATGAATGCCCAGGTTGGATTAACCAATCCGGGTACTATAGGAGCTGATGTTTGCCACCTGAACCTGCATAAGACCTTTGCTATTCCCCACGGTGGTGGTGGACCCGGTGTAGGCCCTATTTGTGTGGCTGAGCATTTGAAAGAATTCTTGCCAAGCAAGACATTTGGAGAAAACACGGTTTCAGCAGCACCTTATGGAAGTGCAAGCATCCTGGCCATTACATACGGTTACATCCGTATGCTGGGAGTGGATGGCCTGACACGTGCAACTAAAATAGCTATACTAAATGCCAATTACCTGGCAGCCCGATTGAAAGACAGCTACGGGGTACTCTATACTGGTGAAAATGGACGTGTGGGACATGAACTAATTCTGGAAGCACGTAACTTTAAAGCTACTTCGGGAATCACTGAAACAGACATATCGAAACGTCTAATGGATTATGGCTTCCATGCTCCTACCCTATCGTTTCCTGTTCATGGAACATTAATGATTGAACCGACTGAAAGTGAATCATTGGCTGAACTAAACAGGTTTGCCGATGCCATGTTACAGATCTTTGATGAAATTAAAGAAATTGAAAACGGGACTGCAGATGCCACGGACAATGTATTGTTAAACGCACCACATCCTGAATACTCGATTGTTTCCGATGAATGGAATCACCCGTACAGCCGGGCAAAAGCTGCCTATCCGACAACCTGGGTTGCAGAAAACAAATTCTGGGTAAATGTAGCCCGTATTGATAATGCTTACGGCGACCGGAACCTGGTATGTACTTGTATAGTGAATTAAAAAATAACATAGTCAAGGCTTCACTTTGAGTGAAGCCCTGACTAAAATAATTATAAAAAACCCGCTCTGTTGAAAAACAAAGCGGGTTTTTTAGTGGATCAATGCCAGCAATTTTTGCAGATATGTTCACGCATTAAATTATAAGTAAGCATGAGTTCGCTGGTTCCGTATGAGCTAAGCCGAATACCTCCAAAATGATAATCGTAGCTGTAGGACAAATGGATGGCTTCACTGATATCGAAACCAAAGATCAATCCGGCCTCGGATTGTGTACGGTAAAAGACTCCTAAATCAAACTTGTCGGGATTATTGTTGAGTCCTGAACGATCCGGCATTTTAAAGTAACTGGTAATATTAACTTCAGCCTGGAAGATATTTGCATACTGAATGCCACAAATGCCAAACCCCATATCGATCATATCGTTCGAAACCTGACGATACCGCCCATACAGGAAATTTGTATTAGGCTGTTGGTTGTTCACCGAAGTAAAAAGTGAAAACAGATTTTGACTTGCAGCGCCCAATTTGAATGATCTGTTTGTAACTTCGATACCAATATCCGCATTAAAGTTGGATGTTGTTTTGAGTTTGTCAAATACTGCCGGATCTGCCTCGTCGGACAGGCTCATTTTTGATACATCGTAGTTCAGGCTTTGATAATTGAAACCCAGCCCCATATGCAATTGCCATTCACGCTGAAAAGCAATGGCATAGGCATAAGTCATACCAATATTAGTCGTGGAGGTATACCCGATCTGATCCTGCACAACAACCAGTCCGAGTTGGGTATTCAGTTTTTCAAGGTAAGTTGATCCGGAAGCAAACAAAGTGGAAGGTGCCCCGGGGAAACCAAACCATTGTTTCCGGGCAGCCATGCTGAAGACAGCCTGATATTTATCATAAACAGAGGCCGGATTTATATATTGCGAGTTAACCCAGTAATTATTCAACCGGATATCCGATTGGGCAACTACCAGTAAACTTACCAGATTAACAATTAATACAATAATCAGTTTCTTCATTCGCTTTGTAATGATCATCGGACGACCATTATGTATCCTTCTTTTGTTTTTGTTTTCCCTTCTGAAATATAATACAACACATAGAAATAAGTATCCTGAGAGACATAGTTACCATGATACTTTCCATCCCAACCATCATTTCCTTCAAAGAGAAGTATCCCGTTACGGTTATAAATTTTCAGATGAGTACCTTTCATAAACACATCGTTAAATCCATCTTCATTAGGAGTGAGTGTATTTGGAACTTTAATAAACGAAAGATCTGTAACAACTGTACTATCACATCCGAGTACTGTTTTGAGATTATCGGTATACACACCAGCCTGATCGTATACATGCCCATTAATTGTATATGTATCTCCTGTAAACAAATAGACCTTCTGTGACACACTGGAAGCTGCAATAACCGACAAGTTCAGGGTAACCAGCACATCATCGCCGAATACATTGGTCATTGTCTTGGTATATTTGCCTGAACTATAATATGGAGTGGCGTTCCAGACATAAGGCAATTCTGATGCACAAACGGAAGCATTTGTTACTGCACTGGTTGACAAATTCACCTTAAGGATCAACTTTGCTATACTATCACAACCAAGCGCATTGACATAATGGATAGGTGATGTGTACGTCCCGGACTCTGTAATTGCCAGTTTATTCCAGACATAAGGAAGTTCGGTAGAATTTATATTTTCCCTGGTTAGGGAACTTGAAGGTGAAACAACTGTTAGTATTAAAGTTGCAACACTGTCACATCCCGATGGATTCGTAAACTGTGCTGTATAGGTTCCTGATTTATAGTACAAGGTTTTATTCCAATAATACGGCAACAGGGAAGTACATATGTAATCGGAAGTAGTTGAAGTCAATGGTGATTTCACACTCAACACTAAGGTGGCAATACTGTCACATCCTTTTGAATTTGTCAGTCGTACAATATAAGTACCAGCTGAGTTAAATGACTTACCATTCCATACAAATGGCAAGGCATATGGACAAGTGGTTATTTTAGTCCGTGAAACAGTAGGAACATTCACCGTTAATTCAAGCGTTGCAACACTATCAAATCCTGCAACATTTATCAATCTTGTTGTTTGCGTTCCGGCAGCATTAAAGATCAAACCGTTCCATCTATATGGAAGTTCCTGCGAACAAATTGATTTTTTGGTAATTGAAAAAGTTGGATATTTCCTCCTAATTATCAAATGAGCAGTACTGTCACAACCGGCTGCATTGGTTAATAGGAAAGAATAATCTCCCTCCAGCGTATAATACGTACCATTAAATAAATATCTTTCATTCACAGAAATCTCTGCTTTTGTATAGGAAGAAGTTGGATACTTGAATGTCAGGTTCAACGTAGCCGTACTGTCACAACCCACAGCGTTGGTCAAGTGGGTAATATAGGTACCGGCTGTAGAATAAGTAGTCCCATTAAACAAATAACTTGATCCTTGGCAAATAGTAGCATTGGTAATGGAGCTAGTCGGCAGTTTCATTACAAGGTTTAATGTAGCGGTACTATCGCAACCTACAGCATTAACCAAATGAGCAACATAGTTTCCCGCAGTTGAATAAGAAGTCCCATTAAACAAATAGCTTGTTCCCTGGCAAATAGCAACATTGGTAATAGAAGTTGTCGGCTGTTTCAGGCTTAAGTTAAGAGTAGCGGTACTATCACAACCTACAGCATTAATCAAATGAGCGGTATAAGTTCCGGCAGTATTGTAATTCGTTCCATTAAACAAATAGCTTGTACCCTGACAAATGGCAGCATTTGTAACAGAAGTAGTTGGAAGCTTGATGGCAAGGTTCAAGGTAGCAATACTATCACAACCCACAGCATTGGTTAAATGAGCAACATACGTTCCTGCTGTATTATAATTTGTTCCATTAAATAAATAGATGCTTCCCTGGCAAATGGAAGCATTTGTAACTGAAGTAGTTGGAAGCTTGATGGCAAGATTCAACGTAGCTGTACTGTCACAACCAACAACATTTATCAAATGGGCTGTATAGGTTCCAGCTGTATTGTAATTTGTTCCATTAAACAAATAACTTGTTCCCTGACAAATAGCAGCATTAGTAACGGAGCTTGTTGGTAGCTTGATTGTTAGGTTCAATGTAGCCGTACTATCGCAACCTACCGCATTGATTAAATGAGCAACATACGTTCCGGCGGTATTGTAAGAAATCCCATTAAACAAATAGCTTGTTCCTTGGCATATGGCTGCATTGGTCGTGGAACTTGTAGCGAGCTTGATTGACAGGTTCAATGTAGCGGTACTGTCACAACCGACAGCATTCATCAAATGAGCGGTATAGGTTCCGGCAGTATTATAAGAAGTCCTGTTAAACAGATAGCTTACTCCCTGGCAAATGGAGGCATTGGTAATCGATGAAGTAGGTAGTTTTATGTTTAAGTTCAGGGTAGCAGTACTATCACAACCCGCAGCATTGATTAAATGGGCAATATACGTTCCTGCAGTATTGTAAGAAGTTCCATTAAACAAATAGTTTGTTCCCTGGCAAATGGCGATATTGGTAACAGAGCTTGTTGGGAGCTTGATGGTAAGATTCAACGTAGCGGTACTATCGCAACCAGCTGCATTGATTAGATGGGCGGTATAAGTTCCGGGACTTGAATAGGAAGTTCCATTAAACATATAGCTTGTTCCCTGGCAAATGGCTGCATTGGTTGTTGAGCTTGTTGGGAGTTTAATTGTCAAGTTCAAGCTAGTAGTACTATCACAACCTACAGAATTAATTAAATGAGTAACATACGTTCCGGCGGTATTATAAGAAGTTCCATTAAACAAATAACTTGTTCCCTGGCAAATGGCAGCATTGGTAACAGTGCTTGTTGGTCGTTTAATAGTCAAGTTTAAGGTAGCCGTACTATCGCAACCCACGGCATTAACCAAATGTGCGGTGTAAGTACCTGCTGAATTATAATTTGTGCCATTAAACAAATAACTTGTTCCCTGACAAATGGCTGCATTGGTAACAGAACTGGTTGGTAATTTAATAGTTAAGTTCAACGTAGCAATACTGTCACAACCTGCAGCATTGATCAAATGAGCGGTGTAAGTTCCGGCCGTATTGTAAGTAATACCATTAAACAAATAACTAGTTCCCTGACAGATAGCGACATTGGTTGTTGAGCTCGTTGGAAGCTTGATTGTAAGGTTCAAGGTAGCAGTACTATCACAACCCACAGCATTAACCAAATGAGCGGTGTAAGTTCCGGCTGTATTGTAAGAATTCCCATTAAACAAATAGCTTGTTCCCTGACAAATGGCAGCATTAGTAATGGAAGTAATCGGCAACTTGATTGCAAGATTCAATGTAGCGATACTATCACAACCTGCAGCATTGATTAAGTGGGCGGTGTATGTTCCGGCAGTTGAGTAATTCGTTCCATTAAACAGATAGCTTGTTCCCTGACAAATGGATGCATTGGTAACAGAACTCGTTGGAAGTTTGATAGCAAGGTTCAAGGTAGCTGTACTATCACAACCCGCAGCATTGATTAAATGGGCGGTGTAGGTTCCCGCAGTAGAATAAGTAGTCCCATTAAACAAATAGCTTGTTCCCTGGCAAATGGCAGCATTTGTAACAGAAGTAGTTGGAAGCTTGATGGCAAGATTCAATGTAGCGGTACTGTCACAACCCACTGCATTGATTAAATGGGCGGTGTAGGTTCCCGCAGTAGAATAAGTAGTCCCATTAAACAAATAGCTTGTTCCCTGGCAAATAGCAGCATTGGTAACGGAGCTTGTTGGGAGTTTAATGGCAAGGTTCAACGTAGCAATACTGTCACAACCCACAGCATTGATCAAATGGGCTGTATAGGTTCCGGCTGTATTATAATTAGTTCCGTTAAACAGATAGCTTGCTCCCTGGCAAATAGCAGCATTGGTAATCGATGTAGTAGGAAGTTTTATGTTTAAGTTCAGGGTAGCAGTACTGTCACAACCCACAGCATTGATCAAATGTGCTATATAGGTTCCAGCGGTATTATAATTTGTTCCATTAAACAAATAACTTGTTCCCTGGCAAATGGCAGCATTGGTAATGTAAGAAGTTGGCAGCTTGATGACAAGGTTCAACGTAGCGGTACTATCACAACCCGCAGCATTGATTAAATTGGCAGTGTAGGTTCCGGCTGTATTGTAAGAAATCCCATTAAACAAATAGCTTGTTCCTTGGCATATGGCTGCATTGGTCGTGGAGGTAGTCGGCAGTTTAATGCTTAAGTTCAAAGTAGCCGTACTATCGCAACCCACAGCATTAACCAAATGAGCGGTGTAAGTACCTGCTGAATTATAATTCGTACCATTAAACAAATAACTTGTTCCCTGGCAAATGGCAGCATTGGTAATGGAACTTGTTGGTAGCTTGATAATCAGGTTCAATGTAGCGGTACTATCGCAACCCACGGCATTAACCAAATGTGCGGTGTAAGTACCTGCTGAATTATAATTTGTGCCATTAAACAAATAGCTTGTTCCCTGGCAAATGGCTACATTGGTAACGGAAGTAGTCGGAAGTTTAATGCTTAAGTTCAGGGTTGCCGTACTATCACAACCTACAGCATTAACCAAATGAGCAGTGTAGGTTCCGGCGGTATTATAATTTGTTCCATTAAACAAATAGCTTGTTCCCTGGCAAATGGCTGCGTTAGTAATGGAGGTAGTCGGTAGTTTTAGGCTTAAGTTCAAGGTTGCGGTACTGTCACAACCCACGGCATTCATCAAATGAGCGAAATACGTTCCGGCAGTTGAGTAGGTAGTTCCATTGAACAAATAGCTTGTTCCCTGGCAAATGGCAGTATTGGTAATCGATGAAGTAGGTATTTTAATTGTAAGGTTCAACGTAGCAGTACTATCACAACCCAAAGCATTTAATAAATGAGCAGTATAGATTCCTGCAGTATTGTAATTCGTTCCATTAAACAGATAGCTTGTTCCCTGACAAATGGCGGCATTTGTAATTGATGAAGTAGGTAGTTTTATGCTTAAGTTCAAGGTTGCAGTACTATCACAACCCACAGCATTGATTAAATTGACAGAATAGGTTCCTGCTGTACTATATGAAGTTCCATTAAACAAATAACTTGTTCCCTGGCAAATAGCAGCATTGGTAATCGATGTCGTCGGCAGCTTGATTGCAAGATTCAGTGTAGCAATACTATCACAACCTGCAGCATTGATTAAGTGAGCGGTGTATGTTCCGGCAGTATTATAATTTGTACCATTAAACAAATAGCTTGTTCCTTGGCAAATGGCTGCATTTGTAACGGACGTAGTAGGCAATTTAATGCTTAAGTTCAGGGTTGCCGTACTATCACAACCAGCTGTATTGATTAAATGAGCGGTATACGTTCCGGCAGTAGAATAAGAAGTCCCATTAAACAAATAACTTGTCCCCTGACAAATGGCTGCATTAGTAACGGAACTTGTTGGTAGCTTGATTGTCAAGTTCAATGTAGCGGTACTATCACAACCTGCAGCATTGATCAAATGAGCAACATAGGTTCCTGCTGCATTGTAAGAAATTCCATTAAACAAATAACTTGTACCCTGGCAAATAGCAGCATTAGTAACAGAGCTTGTTGGCTGTTTAATAGTCAGGTTAAAGGTAGCCGTACTATCACAACCTGCAGCATTGATCAAATAGGCGGTATACGTTCCGGCAGTATTGTAAGAAGTTCCATTAAACATATAGCTTGTTCCCTGACAGATAGCAGCATTGGTCGTAGATGTAGTTGGGAGTTTTATTGCAAGGTTCAAGGTAGCGGTACTATCACAACCAGCTGTATTGATTAAATGAGCGGCATACGTTCCGGCAGTAGAATAAGAAGTCCCATTAAACATATAGCTTGTTCCCTGACAGATAGCAACATTGGTCGTGGATGTAGTTGGGAGTTTTATTGCAAGATTCAGGGTAGCGATACTATCACAACCAGCTGTATTGATTAAATGAGCGGTATACGTTCCGGCAGTAGAATAAGAAGTCCCATTAAACAAATAACTTGTCCCCTGACAAATGGCTGCATTAGTAACGGAACTTGTTGGGAGCTTGATTGTCAAGTCCAATGTAGCCGTACTGTCACAACCCACGGAATTGATCAAATGAGCAACATAGGTTCCTGCAGCATTGTAAGAAGTCCCATTAAACAAATAACTTGCTCCCTGGCATATAGCAGCATTAGTAATTGATGAAGTAGGTAGTTTTATGCTTAAATTCAGGGTAGCCGTACTGTCACAACCGACTGCATTGATCAAATGGGCGGTATACGTTCCGGCAGTATTGTAAGAAGTTCCATTAAACAAATAACTTGTTCCCTGACAAATAGCAGCATTGGTAATCGATGAAGAAGGTAGTTTTATGCTTAAGTTCAGAGTTGCCGTACTATCACAACCCAAAACATTTAATAAATGAGCAGTATAGATTCCGGCAGTATTGTAATTCGTTCCATTAAACAAATAGCTTGTTCCCTGGCAAATGGCTGCGTTAGTAACGGAACTTGTTGGGAGCTTGATTGTCAAGTCCAATGTAGCCGTACTGTCACAACCCACGGAATTGATCAAATGAGCAACATAGGTTCCTGCAGCATTGTAAGAAGTCCCATTAAACAAATAACTTGTCCCCTGACAAATGGCTGCATTAGTAACGGAACTTGTTGGGAGCTTGATTGTCAGGTTCAACGTAGCAGTACTATCACAACCCAAAGCATTTAATAAATGAGCAGTATAGATTCCTGCAGTATTGTAATTCGTTCCATTAAACAGATAGCTTGTTCCCTGACAAATGGCGGCATTTGTAATTGATGAAGTAGGTAGTTTTATGCTTAAGTTCAAGGTTGCAGTACTATCACAACCCACAGCATTGATTAAATTGACAGAATAGGTTCCTGCTGTACTATATGAAGTTCCATTAAACAAATAACTTGTTCCCTGGCAAATAGCAGCATTGGTAATCGATGTCGTCGGCAGCTTGATTGCAAGATTCAGTGTAGCAATACTATCACAACCTGCAGCATTGATTAAGTGAGCGGTGTATGTTCCGGCAGTATTATAATTTGTACCATTAAACAAATAGCTTGTTCCCTGACATATGGAGGCATTGGTAACGGAGCTTGTTGGAAGCTTAATTGTCAGATTCAACGTAGCCGTACTATCGCAACCTACAGCGTTCATCAAATGAGTAGTATACGTTCCAGCAGTTGAGTAGGTAGTTCCATTAAACAGATAACTTGTTCCCTGGCAAATGGCAGCATTGGTAACTGAATTTGATGGAAGTTTAATAGCAAGATTCAACGTAGCCGTACTGTCACAACCAACTGCATTGATTAAATGAGCGGTATACGTTCCGGCAGTTGAGTAGGTAGTTCCATTGAACAAATAGCTTGTTCCCTGGCAAATGGCTGCGTTAGTAATGGAGGTAGTCGGTAGTTTTAGGCTTAAGTTCAAGGTTGCGGTACTGTCACAACCCACGGCATTCATCAAATGAGCGAAATACGTTCCGGCAGTTGAGTAGGTAGTTCCATTGAACAAATAGCTTGTTCCCTGGCAAATGGCAGCATTGGTAACTGAATTTGATGGAAGTTTAATAGCAAGATTCAACGTAGCCGTACTGTCACAACCAACTGCATTGATTAAATGAGCGGTATACGTTCCGGCAGTTGAGTAGGTAGTTCCATTGAACAAATAGCTTGTTCCCTGGCAAATGGCTGCGTTAGTAATGGAGGTAGTCGGTAGTTTTAGGCTTAAGTTCAAGGTTGCGGTACTGTCACAACCCACGGCATTCATCAAATGAGCGAAATACGTTCCGGCAGTTGAGTAGGTAGTTCCATTGAACAAATAGCTTGTTCCCTGGCAAATGGCAG
>JAQTUE010000092.1 GCA_028710415.1 Paludibacter sp.
GAATATTATCAGGTGAATCATGCTCCGAATGGCAGCAGTTAATTTGAGATGAAAGAGTGTTTTTGGTTCGGGTAGTGCTAGGATAATGGTTGGAATGCAGCTGGCAAAAATATTAGTTATTACAGTTATACTATTGGGATTGCTGGCAGGCTGTACTAATAGTGCAGTTGGGGAATTAGATGTGCTTGTGAAGAATGCTAATAACGAGCCTCTGGCTGGTGCCAAGGTTGTTTCGAACACACAACCGGATGGACAGTTAAAAGTTACCGGCATTACAAATTCCGAAGGTAAGGTCATTTTCAAGGATATTAAACCCGGAAATTATGAATTCTATGTGAGCTATTACGGGCAGAAAGGGTTTTCTGTGACAGTTAAAGCGGGCAAGGTTACCACCACAACGGTTATCACGGGTTCTTCATAGAGCTGGAATAAATCGAAAACTGGACTCAGGATATCCCGGTGAAAACACAATACAGAACGGTCGATGAATATATTAAGAGCTTCCCGGAAGATGTTCAAACCATTTTGCAAAAAATGAGGCAAACCATACGGGAGGCAGCACCCGACGCTGAAGAAGCAATCAGTTATCAAATGCCGGCGTTCAAACAGAACGGCATCCTCGTATATTTTGCCGTCCAAAAGAATCACGTTGGGTTTTATCCCACAGCGTCAGGAATTGAGACATTCAAAGCAGAATTGACTCCATATAAGTGGTCGAAAGGCGCTGTTCAATTCCCGCTGGATAAACCAATTCCCTATGATTTGGTGAAAAAGATAGTTGAATTCAGAGTTAAAGAAAATTCGAAGAAAACGGCTCGGTAAAATGTAAATGGGCAGCGGGTGGATTTGGCCCAGTAACCAAGGATTAGGTATGAACAAAGAATCATTATAACGTGAGTTAATGAAGAAAGCGAACAACGGGGAAGTTATTGCATCATTGATTTTGAAAAACCCGGGTTTGATTCCCGATGTCGTTGAAGGTATTTCCTCGTTAAGCGCCACAGTGCGCTATAAATGCTTGAAAATTATCCGCATAGTCAGTGAAGCTAAACCGGGGTCAGTTTACCCTTATTACGAATATTTCGAAGGTCTCCTGAATAGTGAAAATAATATCGTAAAATGGAACGCTATAGATATTATCGCTAACCTTGTTTCCGTTGATTCTCAGGATAAATTTAGCCACACATTTTCGAAATACTACGGACTGTTAAATGAAGGCAGCCTGATCACATCCGGTCATGTTGTAGAAAACTCAGGCAAGATTGCCATAGCGAACCCGAACTTAAGGGAAAGAATTTCTGCCGAAGTACTCAGAGTAAACGCAATTTCCCTGCCAACTTCAGAATGCCGAAGTATACTGGCCGGGAAAGCGATTACCACACTGGGTAAA
Source organism: Paludibacter sp. (assembly GCA_028710415.1). Classification (GTDB taxonomy): domain Bacteria; phylum Bacteroidota; class Bacteroidia; order Bacteroidales; family Paludibacteraceae; genus Paludibacter. Next base: position 1,391 of record JAQTUE010000092.1, read on the forward strand.
TATCCAGATCTCATTACGGATAAATCAGCAGTTATTACCTTTGTCCAGAGCTATACAAATAGCACTCGCAATGCAACGAAAAAGAAAGCCCAGGCATTTTTGGAAAAGCTAAATAGGTTAAAATAAGCGGCAGCGACTGGATTTATGACTTAATCGGGATTTTGTCAGTTGATCAACAACGGGAGCTAGACTTTATGCTTAGAAATTTTAATAAACAAAATGTTTTGCTGGTAATCGTTGTAATGGTATTACTCTTATTTGTTGCTTCTACGCTAGTCCAGACAATCAACTTAAACAATGCCCGTGCAGACTTATCTCAAACTAAAGCAGGGCTCACTGCCGCTCAAATTGAATTGGCTCAAACTCAGAGTGAGTACACTATAATTGCAGCAGATTTAGCACGAACAAAAGAAAGTCTTGAGGACACCCGGAATAGTTTAGCAGCAACTAAAGATCAATTGGACAAAGCCACTGACGAACTGACTATAACAGAATCTGAATTAACAAGCACGAAGGCTGATTTATCTCAGACTCAGTTAATGCTGGCGAATACGGAAGAACAATATGAAAGATTAACAACCGGTTTTGGTTATGTGTATAACGATCCCACTTACATTCAGATGATGAGGTTTTTGAATGATGACCAAATAGATAAGCGCACATACGACGAAAATTACTACAACTGCTACAATTTTGCGACAGATACCGCAAATAATGCTAAGAGGCAAAATATTCGTTGCGGAGTTGTTTACATAATTTATCGAAGCGGAGCGCATGCCATAATAGCTTTTGATACTCTCGATAAAGGGCTATTATTTTTTGAACCCCAGAGTGATGAGGAAGTCAAATTATCAATAGGCGAGCATTATTATCAATCTATTGTGCCTGACCCGGATCACTATTATGACCCGCCTGCTTATGACGATACTGTTTTAAGCTTCACTATAAGCTGGTGACTTCTAATAATAGGCCAAGTTGAAAGGCTTCAGATGAAGTGGCAGCGAGTGGATTTGAACCGGTAACCAAGCGCATAATTATGTTATGGTGCGAAAACAATTAATGAAAGAGGGAGGTAACAATGTCCGAAATTCCAGATGATGTCAAGAAAAAGCTTTTTGAAGCAAATCCGATGTTATGTTGTCGGATGAACGACGCTATGACTTACCTGGGTGTTGCCTTTCTTCTGATTGGGATTATCAGTGATGCAATAAACAGAACATTGTTTTTAGAGCCGACTAATTGGCTCATCATGGCAGTCATATTCTTTATACTGGGAATCTTTGCTTGGTTCAGGGGATATTTCTCAGCAAAGGAAAAATAGGTTTATTGGAATGGTTGGGTGGAGTCTGAAAGCTACCTGATTCAAAAGTTGGGACGAAGTGAAAGTAGCAGTGAGTGGCTTTGGACCAGTCTCCAGCTGGAGATGAGCGATGTCACTTATACCAGCTTTTGAAATAGGTTTGTGGAATGCCTGGATTTTAATGGCATGGTCGGTAATACAGAGCTTTGGATTCATGCTATTAAGCAAGGACGTATACAAAAAAGCAGGTAATCCTCCCGATATTAAGTTAAGCCGAGCATACAGGATAGTCAGCTTTTTATCTATGCCATTGTGGCTTTTGGCCATTGCATACTCCATTTTTCTACCACTTCAACTTGGGACGCTTTGGTTTGCTATGGGTTTAGTAATCTACTTATTTGGTCTAATTATGAGCATAAGTGCGACAGTCAGTTTTGCGACTACACCAATCAATGAGCCTGTTACGGGAGGAGCATATCGCTATTCCCGGCACCCCCTCTATGTGTCACTAGTCCTGATATATTTAGGTGTCGGTATTGCTTCAGCGTCGTGGGTATTTATAATATTTGCGGTTGTGTGGTCAGTTATGCTCGGCGTGTCCGTCAAGGATGAAGAACGTTATTGTTCAGGAAAATATGGCGCGGCGTATCAGGACTACATGAATAGAACTCCGAGATGGTTTGGAATTCCCAAAGCAGTAAAGTCTAAATAGTAAAACTGGCGACTACTGGATTAACACCGGCCTGTTAAATTCCATTGATCATTGATTTCAGGACTTTATCATGACCAGCATCATCTTGAACCTGCTGGTTGCTCTTAAAGAATGTGGACGGTTAGCTGGCATAATAACCGTTTCACCTTGCCGTAATGTTAGGGTCCTTCCGGAGATTGTTACATCGCCCTCGCCATCAAGAATATAAACCAGAGCATCGAATGGCGCCATGTGTTCACTTAAACCCTGGTCTTTATCGAAAGCAAATAACGTTAAGGTTCCTGCCTGTTTATCGATTATTGCCCGGCTTACGATAGTTCCTTCCTGATAATCAATCAGATTAGCGAGCTTTATGACCTGGCCTTTTAGTTTATCAGGTGCCTTTTCACTTTTGTCGTTATTAATGTCCATTTATTTGTCCTAAAAAGTGATTTGAACAGCTCTAGTTTATCTTAAGCAAATCGATTTTAAAAGTTAAATCTTTCCCCGCTAAAGTAGAGTTAGCATCTACCGTAATGGTTGTATCAGAAACGGCTGTCACAATTACTCCAACCGTTTGGCCGTTAGCATTCGTAGTATAAAGAGTATCGCCGACCTTCGGGTCTGTGCCTTCCGTCAGTTGATTCCGGTCAATAGTAAATACCA
>JAQTUE010000093.1 GCA_028710415.1 Paludibacter sp.
TCCGGCAACGAAGTCTTTCACCAGAGTCTGGGCACCAAAGCCAATGGCGATACCCGCTACCCCCACACCAGTCAAAATCGGAGCAATATTGATATCAAGTTCGGCGAGGATCATGAATACCGCGATAGCAATAATGAATATTTGTCCACTTGTAACGAGAACATTGCTCAAGGTATCAGATCTTTTTTTAGTTTCGTCCTCCGGCTGCCCAGGTGCCTGCCGGAAAACGAAAGCGCTGATTGCTGATGGTAAGACTCTACCCATAATGAAAATAACAGCGATTGAGATCAGAATGATCAGCCCAATACGACTACCGTGGATTACTAGCCAATTGATTATTGGAGCAGCATTGATGCCAAAAACACTTAGAGAGCCGATCAGTACAAGAAATATAATTGCCAATGGAGTGATCACTCTTAGTAATCCAATGATCCAATCATCTAGAACTGTATGAGTCTTAGGGCAGATTTCTAGTTTATACCATCGGTATACGCTGTCCAAAATCATCGCTCCCACCCAGCCAGCGATGATTATAAATGCGACGTGAAACACTTGACTTATTAAATGATCAAGCTGATCAACAAAAGACAACGACAGGAACGCGAGATATATTCCGGCAAGGATAATACCGACCATGATTGGCCATTGCACCGATCTTACAAGTAAGTTATCGAGGTTGGTCTTAGTTTTGTTTGCTAACCTGGGCAAGATTATCCGCAAGCGCCAAAAAAATATCCAGGCTAGCAAAATGCTAGCACCGAGAATTATTAGGGCATATATGATGTTCTGGTTAGAAAACTCGTGTGGCATAAAAATACCTCCGTTTTATGATATAGACATTATAGAAAACAAATATTCTTTGTTTAGATATTTCGATCTTGCAGAAAGGCGAATAGTTGAGTCTAATATAAACCATGCGGTGCCTCGAGATTTGATTGGCGAATATAGCGTAGCAAGAAAATCCATTATATATCTTGATCCTCTGAATGGTTGATTTACGGGTAAAATTAGGCTAGTATTTTAGATATTTAGGCCAGAAGCCGCAGTGCTATCAATAATTAATTGTAAAATATTAATGGTAATTCGTCTAGCCTTTGTGTTCATGCACTATGGCAGGCGTTAGGAGGGAGAATATGGGACTGGGAATCCTAAAATGCCGATAGGAATTAGTTCTTCAGAAATAGCTGTCTTACTTCTATACGATCTCGATCCAACTTGGGCAACGAAGGATCAGGAAGAGGTTATCCGGATAACCTCACAGTTAGGCAAGGCAATTGTCAAAGCAGGGTATCGAATGACCCTGGTTCCAATAACCAATGGTGATATTGATTCAGTATTGTCTAATTTTGATCCTCTGAAACACATAGTCTTCAATTGGTGCGAAAATATCCCCGGGATAAAAAACAGCGAATGGCTCGTGGCACATCACTTAGAGCGGCGAGGTTTTACATTTACCGGCGCAAGCACTTCTTCAATGACATTGGCTCAAGACAAATGCCGTATAAAAAAACTTCTATATGAATCGGGAATTCCGACTCCTCTTTGGCAAAAATTTAACAAGGATACGGCCATAACTTGGGAACATTACCCCGCTATAGTTAAACTCTCAAGAGGACACTGTAGCGAGGGGATTGACCGTAATTCTGTTTGTACGACAGAAACCGAATTAAGAAACAGAATTCGATATGTGACCGAAAAATACCAGCAGCCAGCCATTGTTGAAGGTTTTATTGACGGACGCGAGCTACACATTTCACTTTGGGGTAATGGCAACATTGAGATACTTCCCCCAGCCGAGATGGAATTTTCTTTATTAAACGACCTGCATGATCGACTCTGCACCTACGAGTCTAAATTTGTATTAGATTCTGAGCAAAATCAGAAAATCAGGACTATATTGCCTGCTTTACTTAGTGAACATGAGCGCCGTTACGTTGAGAGGATTTGCCGATCCGCTTATCGAATTTCAGGCTGCCGTGATTATGCTCGTATTGATGTGCGGATGAAAAACGGGTTGATGTATGTGCTGGACGTAAATCCTAATCCTGATATCAGTCAGGATACCAGTACAGTAATGTCAGCTAATTTGAAAGGTCATACATATAAAGATTTTGGGGATCACATAATTAGGTTGGCTGCCCATAGACATCCTGTCTGGGGCAAAGAATAATCATTTGAGGAGTAGAGACAGTTTTGGAAAGCTATGAGGAGATTATCGACTTCATACGTACGAATTGCTGTGATTTTATTGATTTGAAGTTTGTTGATTTATTAGGGACTTGGCATCATATTAACGTTACTGCAACCAAATTTTGCAGAGAAATGTTCGAATCCGGTGTAGGCTTTGACGGCTCTTCGATCCGTGGTTTTCAGAATATAGCCAATAGCGATATGATTTTATTACCGGACATTACAACTGCTTTTATAGATCCTATCTATGCAAAACCTACCGTAAGTTTGATTTGCGATGTTAAAGACCCTGTAAATAAAAGGAGCTTTTCTCGTGACCCGCGTCATGTTGCTAGGAAAGCTGAGAATTATTTAAAGAGTTCCGGTATTGCTGATGTTAGTTACTGGGGACCTGAGCTAGAATTTTTCATATTCGACAATGTTCGCTTCAAAAGCAATAACTGTGAAAGTTATTTCCATATCAATGCCCACGAAGGACTATGGAATTCAGGCGATAATGTGCATGACAACTTTGGCTATTACATTCGCCAGAAATCAGGGTATTTTGCGATACCACCTAATGACCAAACCTTGGATGTAAGATCTAAGATCGCTAAAACGATGATTCAGGCAGGTTTGGAAGTAGAATTTCATCATCACGAGGTAGCGACTGCAGGTCAGACTGAAATTGGTATGAGGTATGGTACTTTACTGCGGCAAGCAGACCGTGTACTACTTGGGAAATACATCACAAAAAATATTGCCAAAGATAATGGGCATACGGCGACTTTTATGCCAAAACCCCTTTATATGGATAATGGTAACGCGATGCACGTACATAATAGCCTTTGGAAAGACGACGAAAATATCTTTTATGATCCTGATGGATACTCCGGGCTTAGTAACCTTGCCTTAAATTATGTAGGTGGCATACTTATACATTCCCCAGCATTATTAGCGTTTTGTGCACCAAGTACGAACTCTTACCGTAGACTAGTTCCAGGATTTGAAGCTCCGATTTATTTGGTTTATTCGAAGCGAAACCGAAGTGCAGCTATACGTATCCCAAGTTATTCAGCGGATTCTTCGGCTAAGAGGATCGAATTTCGATGCCCAGATTCTACCTCTAACCCATATCTCGCCTTTGCCGCAATATTAATGGCTGGATTAGACGGAATTAATAACAAAATTGACCCAGGAAAACCCTTTGATAGGGATATTTCGGAACTTAATGTGAAAAACAAAAAGAGTATGAAACCAGTGCCCGCCTCTTTGTCTGAAGCCCTTGAATCACTTGAAAACGATCATGAATTCCTCTTGAAAGGAGGAGTTTTCACCTCTGATCTTATAACGACCTGGATAGCTTACAAGAGAAAAAATGAAGTAAATCCGGTTTCCTTCCGCCCACACCCGTATGAATTTCAATTATATTATGATATTTAAGATCATAAAGTTTAAACCTAGTAAAAACTATTGTTTATTCTTTAAAGACACCACATTAATAGACAGGGAAGCTGCTGAATCATAACTCAATGCTTTGGTATTTAAAACCAAATCATAATTAATCGGGTCTTCAAGGTCAGCTTTAAAATACCTTTTGATGAATTCTCTATGGCTGCTATCCGAACGCGATACCACTTTTAAGGCTGAGTCTTCGTCAATTTTCATTGTTGTTGCAGTACGTTTCACACGCACTTCAAGAGGAGCTACCGTCAGAATATGAACCGTTTCTGGATGATCTTTTAAAATAAACTGACTTCCGCGTCCCCGTATAACGATAGCCTTTGTATCAGCCAGTTCCTTAACAACAGATATTAGCGCTGCCA
>JAQTUE010000060.1 GCA_028710415.1 Paludibacter sp.
AGGTATACAACATCAATTTACGATATGCCCGTGAACGTCAGATTTCGAACAAGAGAAGTGAAGCAATGGAGCGTATGAAGAATAAGAATGCTGATATACAAAGGGTCTTAAGCCCTGAACAAAATGATCGGCTGCAATCCAAACGGTATGAACGGACTTATTTTGAAACAACTATCCCGAGCAGCAACCAATCAGGGAATTCATCAAATTTCAGGTCTTCAACTAACTTTCGTACAAACCGGCCGGTTCGTGCTCCGAATTCTTCAAACGCAAGCAAACGAAACAGCTACCGCCCAGTGAACCCTAATTTTCACCCGGGTGGGCAACAGAACCAGCCAACAAGAGGAACCACAACAGCCCCTTCTTCAACCCGTCCTAATCCCGGTAGTCCCTCTATTTCTCCCAACAGGAGAGAAACTGCAACGCCAATACACAATCCTTCTTCGGAGAACCGTACACCAACGAGATCAAATTATGCACCTGCCAGAACAGACCCTCCGGCTAATACAAACCGAAAGTAAGCGATGTCGAATCCCTATTTCAGCTTTAAACAATTTACTGTTTACCACGACCGTTGTGCCATGAAGGTTGGGATTGATGGAGTGTTGTTGGGCGTCTGGAGCGATTTAGCGAACACAAATAATATTCTGGACATTGGTACCGGTACCGGCCTGATTGCACTAATGCTGGCCCAACGTTGCGACGCATTAATAGATGCAATTGATATTGATGCAGATGCCGTTTTGCAGGCAACAGAGAATGTAAAACAATCCCCCTGGTCGGATAGGATAAATGTTCGGAAAATAGCCTTGCAGGAGTTCGCTGTTACTGACAGCCAACGGTACGATCTGATTGTTTCCAATCCTCCCTATTTTATAAACTCATTAAAGGCCCCAATCGTAAACAGGTCGGTGGCACGCCATACAGATACCCTGACCCATGAGGATTTAATACTGCATTCAAAAGAGCTTCTCAATCCAAAGGGACGCATTTGTATCATCCTTCCAGTAAATGAAGCACTGCTCTGCAAAGAATATGCAACCAGCAATGGATTGTTTTGCACCCGGGAAGTAATGGTAATCCCGAAACCCAATGCCGCCTCTAAGCGTACACTGATGGAATTCAGCCTGCAAGAGAATGAAACAGCAGTCTCAGAATTAGTCATTGAAGGTGAAGTGCGTCATCATTACTCAGAAGATTTTATCCGGTTGGCAAAAGATTTCTATCTCAAATTATAGACTACCCAGTACTAAAACAGTCGGATAACAGGATTTTTAAACCCTGTTATCCGACTGTCAATATAGTGAAGTAAACTATGCTGTTACAATAAAGCTTCAACTTTAGTTGCTATAACTGCTTTTTGAGTGGCACCAATTTGCTTGTCAACCAATTGGCCATCCTTGAAAAATAAAATTGTTGGAATGTTACGTATACCATAAGTTTCAGGCGTTTCCACATTATCATCCACATTCATTTTTCCAATGTGAACCCTGCCTTCGTATTCTTTTGCCAGTTCTTCAACAACAGGACCTACCATGCGGCATGGACCGCACCATTCTGCCCAAAAGTCAATAACTACCGGTTTTCCACTGTTAATAATGTCTTTGATGTTTTCATCTGTGAACTCTGCTGCCATAATGTTTAAGTTTTAAAATTGTTTTGTATGTTTGCTTATTAAACAGTCCCCTGTCTAAATAGTTTTAATCAGTTTATGAATATGGATATTTATAAAATCTATTAATCTTGTATTTTTATAGAAACTTAAAATTCCTTATGTATTTATCTTTTTATAAATATCCTCTACGTACTGATTGAAACCCGTTTATATTGTTTTATTATTTATAACGAATTAATAAATCTGACATAATAATATGCAAAATATTTATATACTGAATCTTATATCTTGATTCTTGGCTCTTGATTCTTGATTCTTGACTCTTGACTCTTGACTCTTGACTCTATATATTTAATGCACATTAAAATCAAGCAATCCCTGGCTTTGGGCATGCTTGAGTGAATGGTACACTTTTTTATTGATCTGCATCCGGTGTTGACGGGCAAACAACATCACATTGTTCGGTGAATTTTCGTCCACAACCTTTATGTACAGGTTCACATTCCCTTTGTTCTTCACCACTAAATCTGTCAACTCCACGGCTAAGTCATCCGTAAGCTGCTGTATGGGGATCGTCAGGGTCAGCGTATTGATCAGCTTGTCCTTTATCTCCGAGAACACTTCAATCTTCTGGATTTTTAGCTCCAGCTCTTTGGGTATATTCGGATCAGAGGCTTCCACTTTTTTGAATTTATAATCCGCTCCCCTTTCCTGCACAATGGCATGGACAAACAAATATAAATCCTTGATCATGTATTTGCCGTATTCGATATAATTCTTCCCAAACAGCGGGAATTCAAATGCACCTACATAATCTTCCAGTGTAAAGATCCCGTACGGATTCCCTGCCTTGGAAGTGCCATGCCTGAAATTAGTTACCATCCCACCTATCTTAAGCCCTTTTCCCTGCAAGGGTGCCAGGTCCTTCAGGCCCACGGTAGTGGTATTGCAAATATGGTTTATTTCAAATTCAAATTCATCCAACGGGTGTGCCGAAAGGTACATGCCAATCAGGTCCCGTTCTTTATTTAGGCGCTCCAACGGAGACCATTCCGGAGCATAAGGTATTTCAGGTTTTGTAATCTCTACCGAATCCGATCCGCCAAACAATGAATTTCGAATCATCGCCACATCATTCTGGTATTTGCTGCCATACCTCAGGATACTTTCCATAACCTGTTCTCCCTTGCTGTTCTCACAGAAGAGTTGTTCCCGCTTAATATCGGGGAAACTGTCAAAGGCTCCTGACAATGCAAGGCTTTCCACAGCACGTTTGTTACAGGCATTCAGGTTCACACGTTCAATAAAGTCGAACATGGTCTTGTATTTCCCATTGGCTTTTCGTTCGTTGACAATCGCCTCTACAGCACCTTCGCCGACTCCCTTTACACCACCCAGTCCAAAACGGATATTTCCTTCACTGTTTACAGTAAAGGTCAGGTCACTTTCATTCACATCAGGACCCATAACCTGCATGCCGAGGTTCTTACACTCGTCCATGAACTTACCGACCTCAGTAATGTCATCTTTGTTGCGCGTTAAGTTGGCCGCCATGAATTCGGCCGGGTAATTTGCTTTCAGGTAAGCTGTCTGGTAGGCAATCCATGAATAGCAGGTAGCATGCGATTTATTAAAGGCGTACTTCGCAAACTCCGACCAGTCACTCCAGATTTGTTCCAGCTTTTCAAGAGGGCCATAGCCGTTTTTCTGGCAACCTTCCATAAACTTCACCTTCAGGTGCTCCATCTTGTCGACGAGCTTTTTACCCATCGCCTTACGCAATTCATCGGACTGGCCACGGGTAAATCCTGCCAGGTCACGGCTCAGGAGCATGACCTGTTCCTGGTAAACGGTAATCCCGTACGTATCATTCAAACGCTTTTCCATGACAGGAAAAGGATATTCTATATTTTCACGACCATGCTTACGGTTGATAAACTGCGGGATATATTGCATTGGACCCGGACGGTACAAAGCATTCATGGCAATTAAATCTTCAAACTGGGTAGGCTTCAGGTTGATGAGATGTTTTTGCATCCCGGCAGACTCAAACTGGAATGTACCAACCGTCAACCCTTTGCTAAACATATCGTATGTTTTTTCATCATCAATGGGGATGGCATCAATATCCAGGTCAAAACCCTTAGACTTCTTAATGTTGGATAAAGCCTCCTTAATAATGGACAGGGTTTTCAGGCCCAAAAAGTCCATCTTGATCAACCCGATTTCTTCAATTACCGAACCTTCATACTGCGTTACCAGCATTTCCTCGTTGGTTTCCTTGTCGATTGCCGTACTCAGTGGAACCAGAGTAGTCAGGTCGGCTGCACCGATAATGACCCCGCAGGCATGAACTCCAGTTTGGCGGACAGTCCCTTCCAACATCTCGGCATACCTCAGCGTGTTGGCCAGGTTTAGATCCGAAGAATTCCGGGCAGCCTGCATTTCCGGTACAAATCTCAGGCAATTGGCAATCGTCACCTTAGGCGACTTTCCATCCGACCCTTCCGGGAACTTATCCGGGATAAGCTTGGTCAAGCGGTCTGCTTCGGCAAGTGGCAACCGTTGTACGCGGGCTACGTCCTTGATGGACGATTTCGTTGCCATGGTACCGTAAGTGATGATATGAGCCACCCTTTCCTTACCGTATTTTTCTGTTACCCAGCGCAATACCTGGCCACGTCCATCATCATCGAAGTCAATATCGATATCAGGCATAGAGATACGGTCCGGGTTCAGGAAACGCTCAAACAGCAAATCATATTTCAGGGGGTCAATATCTGTAATCCGAAGGCAATATGCCACTACCGAACCTGCTGCCGATCCACGTCCCGGTCCCACAGATACTTTCATCTGGCGTGCCGCATTGATAAAATCCTGTACAATCAGGAAGTATCCCGGGAAACCCATGGTTTTCATGACATGCAACTCGAAATCGATGCGCTCCATGGTTTCAGGATCGATCGATTCACCATATCGTTGCTTTGCCCCGATAAGCGTCAGTTCACCCAGGTAATCGGCTTCCAGCTTTACGCGGACTGCCTTTTCATAACCACCCAGTCGGTCAAATCCATCCCCAAACTCTTCCCGCAGCATGGCTTCGGTATAGATGCTCCGGTAATGCTCCTCGGTGGCAAAACTCTCAGGTATTGGGAATACTGGCATCATGGCATTGGAATCAATGTCATAAAACTCAACCTTATTTGCTATTTCAAGGGTATTTTCAAGCACTTCGGGCATATCGGCAAAGATTACTCCCATTTGATCGGGTGACTTCAACCATTCCTGCTTGGTGTAGCGCATGCGGTTCGGGTCATCCAGGTCCTTCCCGGTACTCAGGCAGATTAACCGTTCGTGTGCCTCGCCATGCTCCTCTTCCACAAAGTGGACATCATTGCTGGCTACAAGCTTTGTATTTGTTTTGCGGGCAAGCTTTATCAGCTCAACATTTTGGATAGCCTGCTTTTCGTAAGTTGAATAGTCTGCATTGGGTTTATCGGTCTTATGGCGTTGTAGCTCTATATAATAGTCATCGCCAAAAACGCGTTTATACCACAGGATGGCCTCCTCAGCTTCCTGCAGGTTGCCTTTTTCCACCTTCTTATGGATTTCACCTCCCAGGCAGGCAGAAGATACAATAAGTCCTTCGCTGTATTTTTCAAGTAATTCGTGGTCAATGCGCGGACGGTAATACATCCCATCAATCCATGAAGTAGACACCAGCTTGCACAGGTTCCGGTACCCGATTTTATTTTTAGCCAGCAATACCAGGTGGTATCCGCTGCGATCCTCAGGGCCATCTTTTGATAACAATCCACGGTGGGCTACATAGGCCTCAACCCCAAAAATTGGCTTGAATATCTTATGTTTGTTATCTTCTATTTGTTTCAGCAACCCGGCTTTTTCATCTTCAGGGATACCTTCGGCTGCCAGTTGTTTGGTAAGGGATGCGATCTTTTCCTTGACCTTGCCGTTTTTCTTCTTGGTATAATTAAAAAACTCCTTGATGCCGTACATGTTTCCATGGTCGGTCAGGGCCAAAGCATGCATCCCGCTCTTCGACGCTTTGTCCACCAGGCCCGGTATGCTGGACATACCATCAAGGACAGAGTAATGCGAGTGAACGTGAAGATGAACAAAGGAATCCATGTTAAGTGTTTGTTTATTGGTTGATTACTATTCCGGCAGGGAACCTGTAATTGGGTTGCTAAAGATACATCAAATATTGAAAGGAGGTGAAATAAATCTTATGAAGTTATCCACAATTTTCAATAATGTATGCGATTTCGGGGCTATGATGGGTGTTGGAGAGGAGGATAATGTTGATAAATAGTTTCTAAAGAAAACAACTCGAACATAAAAAAACACTGAAAAGGATACTTTTAAAAGCATCTTTTCAGTGTTAAATATGAATTAAAACAATACGTTATTAAAAACCTTTTATCAAAATTAAATGTCAAACAACAATTTCAATTCCTGTATTTTTAATTTCAAAGGCAAAAGGGTTTAAATCATTAAAGTCATTTTCACTTATTGGATGTGGTTCAATTCGTAAGTCTATCTTCCTTCGAATTCTCATTAACTGCATTTGGGTTTCATAGAAATCAGGCATATTGCCTAATACAATGGCTATATCTATATCACTTTCTTCACTTTCAGTTCCTTTTGCATATGAACCAAAAAGATAAGTTTTCTTTACCTTCAGGTTATGAGGGATCTGTTTAGCGAATCTTTCAGCAGTTTCTATAATTTTTCTATTAAACATGTTCGTAAAGGCAAATACCAGTTCTTCGGACTGAAAGTCCAACATATACTAGCCCAATGGCAACGTCCTGAAAGGACAACGCCTTGGGTAAAGATGATCAAAATCCATTAGCGCCCTGAAAGGGCAATATAATGATTAGAATCAAACAACTTCAAAGATCTTTTATACTGCCCTTACAGGACGTAGATAAAGAAACATGATGCATTTCCCAAGGCTTCACTCCTTCAGGGTTTTACCTTGGGTTAGAATATATCTGACTTTCAGTCTTTTATATCATTCGCAAAATAACTATTTTACAGATATTCTATATACCTCTATTCCATTTTATAAATCACAGCATTGATATTCATTCCTGCCCCTACGGATGCAAAAATAATTATATCATCCTTGTTCAGACTATGGTTTTCGAGTTTATTCTTTAAGATCAGGTCAAACAAGGTTGGCAAGGTGGCAACGGAAGTATTTCCCAAGGTGGCAATGGTCATGGGCATTACGTTTTCGGGTAAGTCCACAACATTATACAAGGCATAAAGGCGTTTCAGGATGGCATCATCCATTTTTCCGTTTGCCTGGTGAATCAACACTTTGCTGACATCGCTGATGGACAGGTTGGCTTTATCCAGACAAGCTTTAATGGATGAAGGAACTGTATCCAGTGCATATTGGTATAACCTGCGTCCGTTCATTTTCAGGAACAAATCGGATTTATTCTCAAATTCAGGGTTGTACGATTTGCCCATATGCAGCAATCCGGCATGCGAATAAGTATCCGAACGTGTTTTATGTGCCATAATACCAATAGGTGTATCACTTTCTTTGGCTTCAAGCACCACAGCTCCTGCCCCATCGGCATAAAGCATGCAATCACGGTCGTGCGGATCACTGATACGTGACAATACCTCGGCACCAATTACCAATATCTTTTTGGCATCACCTGATTTAATATAATAATCAGCCTGGATAACTCCCTGCAACCATCCCGGACAACCGAATGTCAAGTCGTAAGCCACTGTTTCAGGGTTTTTAATTTCCAGTTTATGTTTTACCTTGGATGCCAGGCTAGGCACATGATCGGATGCCCTGTTGTCGAATTGGGTATCCCCAAAATTATTGGCCACAATGATATAGTCTAATTCTTCCTTGTCGATACCGGCTGATTTGATCGCTTCCTCGGCAGCAAAAAAAGCCATGTCCGAAGTCTTTAAATCGTCGGTAATATAGCGTCTTTCGGCAATAGTGGTTATTTCATGGAACTTAGATGTTATTTCATGATTCGGTTTTGTAATTTTTTCCCCATTCGCTTCATAAAACTCATTCAAAAGAAAATCTTCATTCTTAACTTGTTTTGTTGGAATATAATTCCCTGCTCCTGTTATGACACTGTAAATTCGTTTATTCATATTCTCAATTTAAATGTACTTGTACTTAATTACTTTATTTTCTTTATAAGGTGGTTTATTTTATAGTTTCTGTCCGACTCTTTAAGCTGCCTGACAAGTTTCTCCGTCAACTCTCTCTTTTATCAAACTGTTTATATCCAACGAACAAATTTATCTGGCATAATAAATTTCAAAATACTACTGTATTGCTTATTACGTCTTTTTTTCTGTATTCATTCCTCATTTCTCATTCCTCATTCCTCATTCCTCACTCCTTACCTCTTACCTCTTACTCCTTGCCTCTATAATTTATTTTCCATTCCCGGCTTCTTAATTCCTGACAGCACACAGATCTGTGATACCGTTGATTCTATCTCTCCCGACACCGAATAAGCTGCCTGCGCATAAAACGGTTCCCGCTTTGCCAGTCCCTCTGTGATAAATTGTTTGAGTTCTTCCCCTTTTCGATCTGCCAGCAGCGGGCGTTTGTTGGCATGAGAACTTTCAAGGCGTTCGGCTAATTCCTCCGGTGAAAGTTTTAAATAAACAGTCATTCCCCGTTTGTTCATGTATCCCATATTATCAAAGAAACAGGGAGCACCGCCACCTGTTGAGATAACCACATGATCAAATTCAGCCACTTCATGCAGGCTTTGTTGTTCCAGCAACCTGAATTTCTCTTCGCCCAGCTCTGCAAAAATCTGTGGTACCGATTTAAATTGTTTTTCTTCAATATGGGAATCCATGTCAATGAAACCATACCCCAATCGGGCAGCAAGTAACCTGCCAACGGTTGTTTTTCCGGACCCCATGTACCCAATCAGAAAAATTCTATTCATAGCGAACTACTTATACTAGCATATATCAAATACTTAGGTATTTGAAGTGTGGATTACAAAAATAGTGATAAATTTTCAATAGTTAACTGATTTCAGTAGAAAATTCATTGTTATTGAATTGAAATTATCTTTTTGATATGAAATGCGCCAATTATTACACTATCTTTGCATTAAATTCTTTACAAATTTGCCGTGGAAAAAGAAAGTGCTGTTTTATTGCTTTTTACGGGTGGGACCATTAGTATGTCCGAGGATCCGGCTACGGGTGCGTTACGTCCCATTGATTTCGACCGGCTTCAGGAGTATCTTCCTGAACTTAAACAAACCGGCATTCGTGTTAAAAGTATCCCATTCCTGCCCCTGATTGATTCGTCGGATGTTCATCCCCCGGTGTGGGAACGGCTGGCTATGCTCATCCAGGAAAACTATAACAATTACGATGGCTTTGTGGTCTTGCATGGTACCGACACGATGGCTTATTCTGCCTCCGCGTTAAGTTTCATGCTCGAGAACCTTGCCAAGCCTGTTATCTTTACCGGCGCCCAGTTGCCTATCGGCATGATGCGCTCTGACGCCAAGGAAAACTTGTTGACGGCTATTGAGATTGCCACTGCCAAGGAAAATGGCCAGGCTATCGTTCCTGAAGTATGCATTTTCTTTGAAGATACACTCTTTCGTGGGAACAGGACTACCAAGAAAAATGCCGAGCATTTCAGCGCCTTTAATTCATACAACTACCCTCCCCTTGCGAAGGCAGGAGTGCATATCAAATATTTCCGTTCGTACATCCATTACCCTTCTGCGGGCACAACCCTCAGGGTACGTACCAAGATCGACCAGAACATTGCTATCTTAAAGCTCTTTCCGGGAATTACCGAACAAACGGTAAATGCCATCCTCCACATCCCGGATTTAAAAGCCATTGTGCTCGAAAGTTTCGGTGCAGGAAATGCCCCGCGTCGTTTGTGGTTCTACAATTTACTCAAAGAAGCTACCGACCGTGGCATCCTGATTGTCAATAAAACCCAGTGCAGCACTGGCTCTGTCGAAATGGGAAGGTATGAAACCAGCATCAACCTGGTTAATGCCGGGGTGATGAGTGGCTACGATGGTACCACGGAAGCCATTGTTACCAAACTGATGTACCTGCTGGGAGAATATACTTCCATGGACGACGTCAAACATCGACTCAGTATCAGTATGTGCGGTGAAATGACGGTGATCTAAGAAAGGTTTGAAGAGTTTGAAAGGTTTGATGTTTGAAAGGTTTGAAGTTTGAAAGGTTTGAAGAGTTCCGCGTTCAGTGTTCAGTGTTCCGCGTTTTTTAGAGATTGAAGTATTCAGCTTTTAACAACAACTTTAGGAGAACAACCTGCCATCGTCGAAGACATGTCAGCGTTAAAGATAAGTTTGAAAGGTTTGAAGAGTTCAGTGCTCCGTGTTTTGGGGATTGAAGCTTTCAACAATTGGAATAATAACTCAGTCAACCAACGGAAAGTAGTGACATCCTGCTTGCTGAACCAACCCAATTAACCATTCAACTTAATTAACCAATTAACTTAACATATTCTGCTTGCCGGATCAACTGAACCAACCCAATTAACCAATCAACTTAATTAACCAATAAACTTAACATATCCTGCTTGCCGGATCAACTGTACCAACCCAATTAACCAATCAACTTAATTAACCAATTAACTTTATACGAAATAACTATTGTGGTTAATATATTTTCTTCTACTGTGGTTAATCTTTTCTTGAAAACTCAACATAATCATAATTCATACCCCCCTTATCAATGGTCTTCAGGGTCAATACATGCTTTCCCTTAGTTAGTTTCAGGTGGGTGAAGATCGGTTGTTTGTTCCAGTGATGCCATTGTCGCCAGGCGATTGGCTCGGCGGCATTGAAGGTGGAAGTAATCAATACCGGTTCCAGCCAGGGTTTGCCATCTACATCAATGGCTATTTTTCCATCGGCATTGGCCGTATACATAATGCTCGCATCATAAAAACAGGTTGCCTTTACTTCCACGGTATAGTTGATCCATTCACCCGGTGTGGTCCAACCCACATACAGCTGTTTCATTTTCGGTTCCACCTTGTTGTACGGGTTATCATCCGTTCCCCCGACCTTGGTATACGAAATATCCACTCCTTCATTGATTCGGAAAGTGTTGTAAAAAGTGCCGTCATTCGGATTAAGATGACCGCTGCCGTTGTTCACGCTGTCGGCATCATGGTATGCAATCCCCTCGCCTCCCACATCATATTTTTCGCATTCCACCTTGCCGGGAATCACCTGAATGGAATCGTGCCACGCCTTGCCGGCATATGTGCTTTGTGCTAACGTTTTAAAAGTCCCTGTTGAGATACAAAAACACAGGATTGAGAGAGTGAGTAGTTTGTTTTTCATACATATTGATTTAATAATTTTTATTTTAACGCAAAATTCTACCAATTCGTGTGTTTGTGCATAAATATTCCTGAATTTGTTATAATAATAGGAATGATTTAACCACAAACTGCCTAATAAAGAAGTGTGAAGTAAAACCACAACAGACACCTGAAAACACAATAAAAAGATTTAAGCACGTTATACAAAAATCATCATAATCCCGGACATTGGTGGCTTTGCTAAAAACTGGTTTTGGGTTTAGACAATATCTCTATCATATTTTAGATATCCCTTAGATGTCTCTTAGATGTCCCTTAGATATCCCATAGATATCCCATATTAATATAAGGTTATTATATCTAAGGGATATGGATATTGAAAATAAGTTATAATTGAATTAAAACGTAAATATGATGGAGATATTATTGACCCGCTTACAAGAACCAGTGTGTCGATAGAAGCAAGCAATTGATATTTTCAACTTAATTTTAAGAGATATTTGTCTAATAGGATTCAATTGTGAAATTATTGATACATTTGCACAAGTGTTTAATCACTTCAAACATTGGAAGAATAATCATTTATAAATTAATAAACCATGAATTATCAACTTAAAGAATCTGTATTACCTAAAATCGGAACTAAATATAGAATTCTTGTTTTGTGCATATTACTATCAACACTAACTTTCGGAGGTTCTTATAAAAAACCGGTTGATGATAGAAATATCAGACCGGGATATATCCCAAAAGCAGGTTTTGTACCGGACGCTAAAACAGCTATTAGAATTGCTGAAGCAGTATGGATCCCAATTTATGGAGAAAACATATACAAAGAAAAACCATATTCGGTGAGTTTAAAAAACGGGGTTTGGTATGTTCAAGGATCACTGCCAAGAGGTAGTAAGGGTGGCGTTGCATTTATAATGATACAAAAAACTGATGGCAAGATTTTGAAAGTAAGTCATGGAAAGTAAGAAAAAGACCTTTCACTAAAGCTCTATTATAAATCGAAAAAGAAAAATTATAAATACAAACAAAATGACTTTTGAAATTCTTTCAGAGAAACGTAAGAAATTAAAAACGAGGATTGTATTATTATACTTAATAATATTTATTTCAGCCATGGTGATCTCTATATTGACAGATAATTTATTCGCCAAGTATGTTTTTATCGGATTATTCCTGTTAATACTAACACCTGTATTTCTTTTGGGGGATAAAACAATAGGAGAATTCGAATTAAATGATAGTTTCATTCGTTTTACAACCCAACAGGGTGAAATGGTAAAACTCAAATTATCAGATGTAACTTCGTGCAAAATAGAGTACACAACTTATAAAGGAAACGTTAAGTATAAGTTACGTGGTTGGTCCTGGGAAACCGGAATTAATGAATTTAAAATTGAAGCAAAAGAAAAGAACTATAATATTCCATTTATAAGTACGTCAATGAAAGATCAGGATAAAATCTATTTATACATCGACGTATTAAAAAGGAATGGTATATCTTATAATATCACTATGAATGGCAGGACTTTTACATCTGAAATTTAATATTACCGACCCGCTCACTGCAGCGAGCGGGTCGGTGAATATAAGTTTTCAGTTGAATAGTATAGATAAATCCCTCCCGTTGTATTCTAACGACACTCCCTTTTTGATCAGCAGCCGGGCATAATTCCTGACAGAATTAAACTCAGAGACATATCCAAATTCCTTGAGGGACATGGCGCATTTAAAGAGCCTGATTGGCCAGTTATGCCATTTCTGGTCAGGATCGGGATCAGGGACCAGGGCTTCTTTTTGGAGGTCCCAACCCCAGGAGAGCAGGAGAAGTTCAACACCCCGCAGGTAGTTACGGACAAACTCAGGGTCTTGTTTTAAATCATGGATTTCGGACTCATAAACCACCCAGGCAAATCCAAACTGGCTGGGCTGGCCGTACGGAAACATCCACCAGTCATAGTGCGTGGAGTGAAAATTCTGCCAGTGACCGGTGCGAGCCCATTCCTCGAATAAGGCTAAATGACCCTTTTGCTTTTCTTTCAGGGCTGGCAACCCTATAAATTCAGGGTGTTCGTTTTTGGTTAGTTCCATAGGTTTTTCTACTAATTAAAAAGAATACGAACCACAATAGTCACAATAGAACACAATAAGAAAATAAAGAATTCAATCATCTCAAGAATAACAATTTTACATATTAAAGAATACAGTTTCCTTCTATTTAATCTTTTTTATTGTGTTCTATTGTGTCTATTGTGGTTAGCCTTTATTGAATTAAACTTTAAGGCATTGTACCGGAATTGAGATACATTTTCCATTCTTCAGCACTACCATTGAAAGTATTCAGATCCACATAACCTTTGATGCCATCGAGCTTGCCGTTGTGCGCATGTTGCCAGAATAACCAGTTGCGGTTATCTGGAATGATACGGTCCTTATTAAACGAACAAATCCAGATCGGATTGTCTTCAAAATGCCCCTTTATGAACCGGTTATAGGAATTGATATTGGTATAAATAATCATTTTATCCTCTGTCACCTTTTCTATTTCGAGCAGGAAAGCAGTAATTTCCTTACGAATTTCTTTCTCTGTCTTCACCACAGGCATATTCCCCCACTCTTCAACATCCACCATGGGATTTAATTTGCCGGGTATATTTTTAATGTGAGCCAGGAAGTTTACAGCCTGCGTTTTTCCCGGCTTATTAAACCGAAAGAAATGATACTCCCCCACATTCAGGTTCACCTTGTGGGCTGCCGTGATATTGACCAGGTAATTCGGGTCCAGATAAGTTTCGCCTTCGGTAGCCTTAATATATACAAAATCAATGTGTTGCCTCTTAATCTTCTTCCAATCGATAACCCCGGAGTGACGGGAAACATCAATGCCCGTGATGGGATATTGCTCCTTATCAATGCTGATCCCTTTGGGAAGAAAATACGCACGGATCGTCAGGATAATCATCACGATTAAACCAATAGATACGGCAAGTGCAATTATTATAATTACTTTTTTCTTCATTCGTTGGGTATGCAATCCAAAACAGAGGTAAACAATTCTGATTTTTGGATTCGGTTATCAGGGAATAAAGGTACTGAAAATGGAATTAAAACAATAACTTTTAACCATATAATTTGGAGTGTGTTTTTAAACATAAAAGGCAGTTCCATTTATAAAACCGTAAACTTTAATGTTAATTGAATAAAACAATTGGCTGATAAGCGCGTTATATATTGTAAATCAACCACATCAACATCCATCAATATTTCCTATGACGAACAAAGTAAAAAAGAATTATACTATCAACCGGGATATCAGTTGGATGTACTTCAATCGTAGGATTTTGGACGAGGCTTCAGACCAGACAAACCCTTTACTGGAACGATTAAGCTTTTTAGGTATTTACTCCAATAACCTGGATGAATTCTTTCAGATCAGGGTGGGCACACTCCGCCGAATGATTGAATTAGAAGAAAATATGCACCCGGTACGAACGGATTCGAGTAAAACTTTGAAAAAGGTCCTGAAACTAAATGAACACTATACCGCAGATTTCGAAACCATCTTTACCGACCTGAATGCCGAACTGCAAAAGGAAAACATCTTCATGGTGAACGAGACACAACTCACCCGGGAGCAGGAGAAATATGTGGATACCTTCTACCGGGAAGAACTGATGAACTCGCTGTTCCCCATACTGGTTTCGCGCATGTCGGTGGAGCCGAAGCTGAATGATAAAAGCATCTACCTGGCAGTGAAAATATCAAACTCCGACAAACATGATAAAAAAGGCAAAAAAGAATATGCCCTGATTGAAGTTCCTACTGGTGAGTTTTCTAGGTTCTTTGTGCTGCCCAAGGAAGGTGAAAAGAATTGCATCATGTTTCTGGAAGACGTGATACGATTCTGCCTGCCTCATATTTTTGCACAATTAAGCCATGATCGGTATGAAGCATTCACTATCAAATTTACCCGAGATGCTGAAATGGAATTTGACAATACGGCATACCAGGGAGTACTGGAAAAAGTGTCGAAAGGCGTTAAAAGCAGGAAGTCCGGATCGCCGGTACGTTTCGTTTATGACCGGGAAATTCCAAATGACCTGCTACGATATACCGAGAAATTACTCAAAATCAATAAAAATGATGTTCATGTCTGTGGGGGTCGGTATCACAACCTGAAGGACCTGATCACGTTTCCAAAAATAAAAAAGCCGGGGCTTAAATTTGTACTCCATCACCCGGTACCTGTCAGGGCGTTTGAGGAGTCCATCAATATGCTGCCGTTGATTCGCAAGAAGGACCGCTTCCTGCATTGCCCGTACCATAGTTTCGATAACTTCATACGGCTATTACGTGAATCAGCCATCAATCCGGAAGTAAAAGAAATTAAAATAAGCCTGTACCGCCTGGCTAAGAATTCAAAGGTAATCAAGGCACTGATTTGTGCTGCGTTGAATGGTAAAAAAGTAACTGCCATCGTGGAGTTGCTGGCACGTTTCGATGAATCCTCGAATATCAACTGGGCCACCAAAATGCAGGAAGCAGGCATTAAGGTCATTCTGGGAGTGGAAGGCCTGAAAGTACATTCAAAGCTCGCACACATTACCGCCCGAAAAGGGAATATAGCCTGCATTGGCACGGGTAACTTCCACGAAGGTACTGCTACCGTATATACCGATTTTATCCTGATGACTGCACACAAAGGCATCGTGGACGAAGTGGAAAGTGTGTTTGAATTTCTGGAACAGCCTTACCTGAGCCCAACTTACAAACATCTGATGGTAGCTCCCCAGTTTATGCGTAAGAAACTGATGAGCCTGATCAAGACTGAAATTGAAAATGCCAAAGAAGGGAAGCCTGCCTACATTTACTGCAAGATCAACCACATTGTGGACGAAAGGATCATCGAAAAGCTCTATCAGGCATCGAATGCCGGGGTGGTAATTAAACTATTGGTGCGTGGGAATTGTTCTTTGGTAACGGGCGTACCCAAACAAAGCGAAAACATAAGCGTGTATGGTATCGTTGACCGCTACCTGGAACATTCGAGGATACTGGTTTTTGCAAATGGAGGGGACGAACGGTATTTCCTGGGTTCAGCCGACTGGATGCTCCGGAACCTGGATTACCGCGTTGAAGTGTATGCTCCGGTGTACGATCATGATATTCAGAAACAACTGAAAGGGGTGATTGAATTCGGGTTAAAAGACAACGTGAAAGCCCGGATTGTTGACGGGTCAGGGCATAATAGTATCAATGACACTGTATTGGAATCATCTTTCAGGTCGCAGGAAGAACTCTATAAATACTACAAGAAAGAGTATGATGCCGGTTTTGTAGAAACAGAAAAACAAATCGTATAATAACTAATTTCCTAAAAATAACACTCCGTATGAAAAGTATTAATTTTGCAGCCATTGACATTGGGTCCAATGCTGTTCGTTTATTGATTAAAAGCATTGTACCGGGTGATCCTTCCGATACGTTTACAAA
>JAQTUE010000030.1 GCA_028710415.1 Paludibacter sp.
CTAATTTCCTAAAAATAACACTCCGTATGAAAAGTATTAATTTTGCAGCCATTGACATTGGGTCCAATGCTGTTCGTTTATTGATTAAAAGCATTGTACCGGGTGATCCTTCCGATACGTTTACAAAGGTATTGATGGTGCGCGTGCCGTTACGCTTGGGGCAGGAAGTATTTGTTACCGGTAAGATCAGTGCAGATAAGGAAAAACAGCTTATCAGGCTGATGAAAGCCTTTAAACATTTGATTAAAATTTACGGCATTACCGATTACCGTGCCTGTGCCACTGCCGCCATGCGTGAAGCAAAAAATTCAAATGCACTTGTGAAGGAGATTCGTAAGGCTACAGACCTGAAGATTGAAGTGATCGATGGCAAGGAAGAGGCCTCTATTATTTACGAAAGCCATTTTGCAGACCACCTGAACACAGAACTGAACTACATTTATGTGGACGTAGGTGGGGGTAGTACCGAATTAAGCCTGATGGTGAACGGTGACTTACTTGAATCAAAATCGTATGATATCGGTACCGTCAGAATGCTCAATGACAAGGTGAAAGACGTTGAATACGACAGGCTAAACTACGACCTGGCAGAACTGAAAGAAGTCTATAAAGTCACCGACATTATCGGTTCAGGTGGAAATATACTGAAACTGAACACGCTGGCTAAAGTTCGCAAGAACAATAAGCTGTCCGTCCTAAAACTGGAAGAGCTGAATGATACGTTGAAACAGTTCACTATGGATGAATTGATCACCAATTATAAAATGAAACCCGACCGGGCAGACGTAATCACCCATGCGGGCGATATCTACCTCACTGTAGCCAAGGGAGTTGGTGCAAGCCATATTATTGTCCCTACCATTGGTCTGGCTGATGGAATTATCCACATGCTGTATGTGAAATGGAAAGAGAAAAACAAAGTGGAAGAACCTGTATTGTTAATGTAAAATACATTTTAATGTAAAAGATAAAGGCTGACGTAATTTTAATATGTCAGCCTTTATTATAAACTAAGAAACCACTTCCTGATAAACTGAATCATTACTTATTCACTCCAAATGTTCTGTATCAACAGGTATAGACCTATCAATGGATCTTTTCCTGCTTGATTTTGACTTATTTACTTTTAAAGGATCTATATTGTTTTCTTCATTCGCCTTATCTTTTACCAAAACTAGTTTATCTTCATTACCAACAATTTCAGTATCAACTATTTCATTTGGTTCATTATTTTTATCCTCTTTACCGGCCTTTATAACTAATGAATCAAGAATACTACCAAGCTGATCTTTCCTTGAGCTTTCAGCATCAACTGCAACATCTGTTTTAACCTCAATCAACCCTGATTTATCAATGATATTGAGTGTTTCATCTGAGTTTCCTACTTCCCGATTCAATATAAGCACATCCTTGCAAACTGCAATAAACAATTCTATCTGGTTATCAAAATTTACAATCAGTGTATCCTGATCATGTTCAAACTGATCAATCATTTCTACTTCGTCCAGGCTTCTTTTCTTGCAGTACTTTTTTATTCCGTCGATTAATACTTCGTAGTCCTGAATTTCACCCAGTTTATCCTGATAAATTTTAAGCAGTTCTAGTTTTGACTCTTCAATATCTACAATATACGAAAGCACTTCCACTTTATACCTGAATTTTTTAAATTCGATCCTGATTTTATGTACATCCTCAGCATCATCAATACTCCTCGATTGTACTCTTTCAATAAGCTTGTTGAGTGATTTTTCTGTCTTAAGAAAAAACTTAGTCTTTTTAAGAGTCGAAGTCTTCTTAATGGTTGGAAATTCAAGATCTTTCTTTTTGCAGAATCTGCGTACCTTTTCCTTAAGCTCTGATTCCACTTGTTTTAAAAAAGTAAGATATTCCATTATTTCAGGAGTCTGATCAATACTTTCCAGTTTAAGTAGCTGAACCTGAACATCCCGCAGTTTGCCAAATAACTTAAATGCCTTTTCTCCATTTTTTACTTTCGATGGATTTATCTTAAAGGCAGTCAGAATTGGGAAA
The DNA here is from genome assembly GCA_028710415.1 of Paludibacter sp. Lineage (GTDB taxonomy): Bacteria > Bacteroidota > Bacteroidia > Bacteroidales > Paludibacteraceae > Paludibacter. Next base: position 2,032 of record JAQTUE010000030.1, read on the forward strand.
ATACGTCTAAGAATGACCCTTTTGTCATGAATTTCATTTTCAGAAGAATCCGATTCTATTTTCTGGTATTTCTTAATCTGTAAATTATAGTTTTTGATAATTGTATTCATAGTTTCATCATTGAATGAAAAGTACTGTACCTGAATCCCAGGTCAATTTTAAATGTCAGCGTCCTTTGGTTCCTTCACTCTTTTAATCTTGATTTTTATTCCTAGATTTTTATAAGCCTTCTTCAATCTTTTACGGTGTTTAATTTCAAATGATGTATTATAAAGTGAGTCTTGAAGTAAATCGGCATCCTTCAACAGCTCGCTGTATTTATCATGTTTCGTCTTCTTATCACTGTGATGACTAATGGCGGTTTTTATGATTTCAATTTCTGCTTCGGTAAAAAACTCCAGGTCACGTAATAAGTTTTCTGCTTCAATGGCTCCTAATAATGCATGTTCCTTTACATAGCCAACTTTATAGGTGTAAATATCATGCAACAATCCAATAATGGTACATATTTCAACATCCAGCCCCCTTTTAATGGCAAGCATGGTACAATTCTGAGCCACACCATACAAATGGATATATCCTTCCGGGCGAACATTCACATTTTCCTGATTCAATAAGATCGAATCCATTTCAACCCTCACCAATTCCAATCGGTTCATAAATTCTTTATTTTACTTATTACTAAACACTTAAAACACTTCCTGATTCCTAAAAGTTCAGCCGGTTAAATACGGGAATCCCATTTTACTACAAATAACAAGTTGAATCAGTTGATACAGTTAATTGTTGATACTCCCCTGGCAGCACTGTTTTATAAAGAATACGGATGATTAAACTTATCAGAATAAACCGGATATAATTAATGAAACAAATATAGTAAGAATAACTTTTAAAGAATTGAAAATTAGGAGGGTATTTTGAAATGTAATCAGATTGTAACCTGATTCAGGATGGATAGAATTCTGTTTGTAATCGCTTTATAACATATGTGACAATACAGGTACAAACAGAAAAAAAAAAGGTACATGTTGAATTACCTGTATATTGTAAATTAAATCCGAAGAACTGAAACCATAGCTCTCTTATAAATTCTGATTTTTAAAGTTCGGTAATTTATCGGTAGCAGGATTATCTTAGTTTCCTTAAGTATTGAACCAGGAATAATGTGCTGACTAATGTGATAATTCCGAATATGGCAGTTAAATTGTAATCTGCATCCAAACCTCTCGATTTCATTACAAAAACCATAGCAGCAATGGCAACAGCCATGAATATACAGAATATCAACATAGTAGGTGCCATCAGGAATCCAACATTTTTCTTTTTAATCAATGCTATTCCGGTAAGTATCAATGCAGGCAAGCATATCGCTATGTCCAGTACATGTACCGGATTAATCAACAAACCACTTTCTGTAATACTTTTTGGAGTAGTATTGCTTATTATAGCAGGTATTATCTCTGAAAGCCAAATGAAATAAAATAAAACGGCTATTACAATTAAAAAGATCCCTGTTGATGTAGTTGAAATCCTTTCAGTAAACCACTGGGATACATGCTCTTTGTTGGAAGAGATCAGGAAATATACAAGCGAATAAAATGACAACCCTAAAATCGCACAGTAAGCAATAAACAGATGATTAAAATGTAATCCGAAACTGTAGATTGTATACGAATATGCCAGATAAAAAATAGAACCGCTCCAAATCAATAATCCCAATTTGCTTTTTCTATAGGCAAAAATGGCTGCAATAATAAGGATTGGAACAACGAAAAATAAATTTACGATATCCTGACCAATGCCCTGGGCTGCATAAATGGCTGTTTCTTTTGCATAGGTACCTACACAAAATATACCTGCATAACTCACAAAAGCTGTCAGAATTGCTAATGGTATGGATAGCATTAAGATATTAGCATCATTTCTCTTTTCCATTTTTCCTTCTTTTATAACTGTTTTGTAATCCGGATAAAACTGCATTAAAACAGTGAACTCTTATGTCATGATAAAGTTTTATAGAAAAATAGTTTATGCTTCCTTTTTACCAAGTTTTTCTGAAAGAAACAACCAGTTATTTCTCTTTTTATCATCAGATGTTTTAACCGGTCCAAAAGTAGTAATCTTAACCGGTTTTATTCCACAAAATTCTAATATGGATTTTTTCATTGAATTATGACCCGGACTTCTATAGATGAATGAATAATACCAGGTTGGAGTATCCATTGTTACAATAAGTCTTGCCGTTTTTCCTTTCAGTAATTTGTCCCAAAACAAAGAATTATCCCGGTATTTAAAAGCAAACCCGGGAAGAAAAACCCGATCAATCAAACCCTTTAATAAAGCAGGGCATGTACCCCACCAGGTCGGATAAACAAAAACAAGATGATCTGCATCTAATATCGCCTGTTGAATTATTGACAAATCAGGTTCTAAATCAGTCCGTTGTCGATACCCATTCATCAATATTGGATTGAAATTTAAATCAAACAAATTGACTAATTTGCAGTCTGCACCTGTCATATCTGCTCCTGCTTTATAACTTAATGCTAAAGCCAAACAAAAACTTTCTTTATCAGGGTGGCCATTTAGTATCTATATTTTCTTCATACTCATAAATAGGAATAATTTTGTAATCTTAAAAGATTACAAAGATACTGACTTCATATTCTGATGAGGTTACAAGATGCAGGCAATAACTTATATCATTCACACCCCAATATTAGCCATATTCCACTTTCTCAAAATACGATTACAGCTATTCGCATAAAACCATTATTTATCTTTGCTCCACAACCGGACACCTAACCGGATAACCGGTGAAAGATCAACATTAGAAATGGAATAATTAACCGTTCCGAAATCAATGCTTTTGTTACCCCGAAGGTAAACGTGCATTCCGGGTTGAATGTAGAAGTAACGACCTATAAAAAACTGGTAACTCAGACCTAATCCGGTATCTGTGGAATGTATATCCTTACGGATCCCGGTGCTTTTCTGTTCAATCCCGAAAGTGTGAGATTCTAAATAGGTATATAGTTCCAGGTTTCTCCAGATATTATATCCAAGAAACACTCCAGGCGAAGTCTTATAGTATCTTTTGAAGCCGGCAGAAGAATTATTTACACCTGCTGTTTCTGCATCGTAAGTTCCGCCATTGATAACACTCAGGCGTACCCTGAATCGCTCATACCGGTAACCTACTGCAAAGTGGTAGCCACCAGTCAGAAACATCGGCACCAGACTCTCCACCTCTATGGCTGATTTTACTTCATAACTTTTTAAATGAGAGTTTACAACAGATTTCACGTGCAAGGAGTCACTTTGACTATACATACTTAGAGATGTAATTGTCAGACAAACAATAAATAAGATTTTCTTTTTCATACTGATAAACTTTGATTTTTTATGATGCAAAGTTCGGCAATGAGAAAGTGAATCTTCTCCACATTTGTTACCAAATTATATGAAAGTTATTTTTTATTTCTGATCCTGCTAAGTGATTTTGGAGCTATTCCAAGGTAATTGGCAATATGATACAGTGGAAGACGCTGAAACGCCCGGGGAGATTGCGCTACAAGTTTCTGATAGCGTTCTTCAGCTGAGAGAATCTGCAAATCAATGCTTAGTTGTACTAATTTCACATAAGCATGTTCAATCAGTAAGCGACCAACCCGTTCCATGGCAGGCACTTTATGAAATAACTCTTCAAGTTCATTTTGATAGATGCATGCAACCCGGGTATCTTCAAATGCTTTTATATTCAGATGTGAAGGCGTTCGACTTATTCTGCTCCGGTTATCGGTCACCCATTCTTGTTCAAAAGCAAAATCAGTAGTAATTTCGTCTCCTTTTTCAGTCAGTTGATAATAAATCACGCTCCCTGAAAGCATAAAAGCTATAAAACTACAGACCTCATCTTGTTTTAATAAATTCTCTCCTTTTGAATAGGTTTTGAAATGCAAGTACGATGACACAATCACCCACTCTTCATTGGTAAGAGGGACGAATTTATTGAATGACTGCTTTAATAGTTCTGATTTCATAAGATTAAAGAATCCATTTATAAAAACATTGGTTTTCTCTGGTACTTAATTTATAAAATTAACTTCCAACCAAAGATAACAATTCTTTTTAAATGAATGAATTTTAGTTGAAGCAGATTTATTTTAAACATCCATAGGAGTCATTTTTATTAGATTCAAAAAAGAGTCTTTTAACTGTTCTGTCTGTCTATGAATTAAATAATAAAATCGACAAGAAAAATCAAAACAGGAACTTTGGTAAGTTTAATGATATTGATTTGTATTCAAAACATATTTGAAACAACGTAACTATACTTTTGTATCATTGATTCTACAGTCAATCAATATTTAATTTTTATTCGTCACTTTAAAAACAAACAATATGAAAGCATTAAAAATTGCGTCTTTCTTTGAAACAGTTGTAATACTTTTTTCAAGTAATATGATTATTTTAAATGTAATATTACTTATTTTGAGAAAAGGGGCATAAGCTTTTTTAGGACAGGTTAAGCTGCCTGAAACGATAACCTGATTCCTTTTCATCTGAAATGATGTGTAAAATCTCATATCAGTATGAAATTTCACGAAATCAGGGATACTTGCTTCTTATGGATGTGCCTTAGGTTATTTGAAAGTATAGGTAGCCCCTACTTGCAGGATAAAACGGTTTGAAATAGCTTCCTTTACAACTGCACCCGTTGAGGAAAGAATGGTGGCTGCATTCACCGGAATGGCATAGGTAGGCACCAGGTCGAACTTCAGGTTCTGAAAAGTATAGGCAATGGGGATACTGAGTTCATAATCCAGGACTTTATATGCGGATGCCGCTGCAACAGTATACGTTGCTGCAACAGTACCTGCCGTTGTAGTGGTGGTAGTCATTCCCGATTTGCCTTTTGCTGCTGTCGATCCTTTTCCATGACCCTTGTTGCCGGACAAATGGGACTTTCCCGCTTTCAGGTACTGGTTGTAATAGTTTTGGGTGCCTGCAAAAAGCTTGATCACCGGTTCCACTGCAAACTTCCCAAACTCGAATGATTTGGTAATTCCTATTTCTGTAATAACATCAACTTTTTCATTAAAACCCAACCCGGCCGAAGCATTCAATGTCACGATATCAAAATCGTAGGCAAAGTTGGAACCCACTCCAAGGTCAGTCATCGAATTCAGCGAGATACTGTTCATATCAAAAAAATATTTCTCAACGGATAACCCGCCACTAAATTTCGAGCCAATCTTAAAGTCATATCCACCTTCCAGGGCAATGGCATCTATTTTATTTAATCCCGCATCCAGCTGATAGGCCAACGAAGCACCGATATGCAATCCCGATTTATGGGCATAGCCAATGGAAGGAACCAGGTACATGATATTGGCAGAGTCAATACGCCCCAGATACACATTGTTCGACAGATATTTCAACCCAACCACAAAGCTGGACTTTTTTACAGCTATGGTATCCGTATCCTGAGCAGAAACCTGAATGACAAGAAAAAAACTAATAACTGACACGAACAGGAGGCGTAAATAACTTTTCATGAGAAGGGTATTAAGTGTTAATGCTAATTCTTTATAAACTAAAACTTTATAACGAATGTAATATTACGACTTTAAAAGCATAGACGAATGATATTTTATGTTTGTTTATGAAAATATCTAAAATCAGAGACATTATATACCCAGAATCCATAATTGGTCAGGCAGGATTATCTTTATGTTCTTTCTGTAATTCAAGATCAATCATTATTTTCACGTAATCCTGCAAGTACTTGTCTTTGAATTTAAGCCAATCCTGCCTGAAATCAGAGTTGTCCATAATTAATAAATCAATTTTCTACTCTACCCTTATGAATTAAAACCATTGTAATCTCAATCGAATTATGGCATACAAAAGGCATTCCGAAAAGGATGAAAAATCTGGAGTCGAGCAAATCATCGCAATGAAAGCTGCCTTTCAAGGAGACAGCTTTCGCAAACAAGAGAAGAGAATACAAACAAATAAACATGTTACATAGTGGCAAAGATATTGGATTCCTGACGTTCAATGCGCGTCAATTCATACATGAACATGGCTTCGGCAGCCCTGGTCCAGTGGATAAATTCCATGGATTTAGTATACGTTGGGATAAAATCGAGCAACAGGTCAAGATTGAAATCATTGGCTGAAACCCCGGCACCTGAGCGTGTGGCATCAATCACGTTGCATTCCTGCTCAATGTGAGTGGGGACCATCAAAACGGGTTTTTGAAGATACATAGCTTCACAAACCGATTCAAAACCTCCGGTTGTGGCATATGCCTTGCATCCGGCCATAAACTTCAGGAAGCCTGAATCGCTTAATTTGTGCATAGTGAGCTCAGGGGTAAGTTTTTTGGTCTTCTCCACATTCTTTTTATCCCAAAAGAAATGAAGGTATTGTTTCGGGTTATTATAGCTCCAGGTTGTCAATTCAGATGCAAATCCTGAATTGAGCATGTATCCGTGGATATAATTTCCAGTGCTTACTTTCTGTCGCAGTACTTCCTGACGTAATAGCGGGGGAACAATTGAAATCTTGCCATACTGGATCGTATCATCAGCCCGAAAAGAAAGTGCCAGTATTTTTAATGAATTCATGGTAGTAAGCCCGGAGTAAAAATTCAGCAGGTTGAACTGCCAGGTATCATTTCCGGTATAATGAAAAGCAGGCGTCATAAAATAATACTGATGCGCCACATTAATCATGGGTGGTTTTGGATTGAACAATCCATAAGTTGCACCACATAACAGTTCATAAAAATTGATGACTACATCAGGTTCTTTATCTCGTATCGTTTGGCGAATTGCAAACAAATTACGAATGTAGACTGGCAACAGCAGCAGGTTATACAGGATACTAATCAACAACGAAGAATGCTTCCCTTTGGGAGTTGGTAAGATATTAGGACTTTGAAACTGAATAATTTCACTGCCTATCTTTTCAGTAAAAAAAAGAGGTAAGGTACGTTTGGCACTTCCACCGACCATTACTGCCACCACCTGGTGACCATTACGTTCGAGCGTTGACTTCAAACTCTGAGCCTGGGTGAAATGGCCCCTACCTTCCCCTTGTACTACAAATAAGTATTTCATAAATTGGTTTAATTAGAAAAAATGATGAAAGCTATTGCCTGTAAAAGCAACCCTTTCCAGCTTTTGATTTGAAGGATATAGTTCTTTCATATCTTCTGTTTCAGTTTCTACCGATGCATTGCGATGCATATACACTTCCCAACTGCCATCTTCATGTTCGAGTAATGCCGACATAGTTTCCACCCAATCGCCTGAATTCAGGTAATGAATTCCATCAATCATCCTATCGGCTGGTTGGTGAATGTGCCCGCAGATAATACCATCAGCATGACGCAAACGTGCCAACTCTACCAGTTCATTTTCGTAATTGGAGATGTACGATACAGCCGATTTGACTTTCTGCTTAATGTTTTGCGACAAAGAGTAATAAGGCAAACCTTTTTTGGTACGGTAGATATTGTAAAGACGATTTATCCACAATAAAAAAGTATACCCCACATCACCAAGCTTTGCCAGCCAGACCATGTTGGAAGTGATATTATCAAATATATCGCCATGTACCACATAATATCGCTTGTCATTTTTTTCGTGCACATAATCCTTGACAATAGATATATTGGCAAACGAGAAAGGAGCTATGTGGTCAATAAAATCATCATGGTTTCCACGGACATAAATGACTTTGGTATTGTGGTTTTCCATCATTTTCATGATGATCTTGAAGAAATCAGTATCTTCTTTCTTCCATTTTCCTCCTTTTTGTAAACTCCAGCCATCAATAATATCACCATTCAGAATAAGGGTATTACAATTGACAGTTTTCAGGAATTCAGCAAGTTCGCGTGTTTTAGAATGTTCGGTTCCGAGATGAAGATCGGAAATAACAATGGTAGGATAAAACTTTTGGTTGTACATCTTTTTTTTATTGCAAAGTAACAGCTATCATATTGCGGGAGTACAACAAAACAATGAAAATAGTATGACATATTGCATTAGTAGTGAAGGCTTCAATTCGATCAGAATCATAGTTAGTGAGCCTTCACTATGAAAACAAAAAACCGCTGTCGAATCAAGTTTTCGACAGCGGCTTCACTGATTGACTAATAACACAAATTACTTCAATGGAACATAACCGACTCTTTCAACGATTGCCTGACCTTCGGCAGAAAGTATAAAATCTAAAAGTGGTTTTGCTTTTGCTACAGTTGATTTATCCATATAGAAGAACAATGGACGAACGATAGGATAAGTTTTATTCTTGGCTGTGGTTTCATTCGGTTCAATAAAGTTCTTACCATCAAATGAAACATGTAAAGCTTTCACTGATTTGTTCACATAAGCTAATCCTACATAACCTATAGCACCTTTAGTCTGGCTTACCGACTGAACGATAGCACCGGTTGCAGGCATACTTAGGATTGAGCTCATATAGTTTTTGTTCAACAAAACGTATTCTTTGATAAAATCATAGGTCCCTGAACTGGTTTCACGGGAATAAGGAGTGATCTTCAAATCAGCACCACCTACTTGTTTCCAGTTTGTAATCTTACCTGTAAAAATACCTTCTAACTGGGCACGTGTCAATTTAGAAACAGGATTGGAAGGATTCACTACTATTGCCAATGCATCATAAGCAATAATTTTTTCCACGATAGATTTACCTGCTTCCTGGCATTTTACTTTTTCATCAAATTTCATTTTACGGGAAGACATGGCAATTTCGGTTGTGCCTTCCAAAAGGGCAGCAATCCCAACACCACTACCACCACCAATCACTGTAACCGATTTGCCGGTTTTCTTACCAAATACTTCAGCTTCTTTTTGAGCTAATGGTAATACGGTATCACTTCCTTTAATTTTCTGAGCATAGAATGATGGTGCAAGTGTGCAAACCATCATAAGCGATAAAATAAGTTTTTTCATTTTGCTTTTTGTTTTTATAACCTCAAACCCTGGAAGAGTTTGAGGATTTTGTTTTTTTATTTATATTCTTAGAATTTGTATTGTAAACGTAGAGTTACTACATTATCAGCCAGGTCTTTCTTAGCAATAAATCCTTTCAGGATTACTTTTTCATTTGAAACCATATCATAATAAGCCATAATACGAACATTATTGTTCATGCGATACATATAGCCTAAGCCAAGAGTTGAATAAGCCATATCAGTTTTGCTTAGTTTTGTTGTACCATTAGTCAAATAACTAATTTTATCTCCGGTTACATCTGTATTAGGATCATACCAATCATATTTGACTACAATTGAGTGTTTTGTATTAGCAATATCTTGAACAAAATTGATATAACCACCTTGGAATTTGCGGATATAGGTTGGAGAAGCAACAAATGAAGAAGATGTTGGATCCAAAGCATTCGGACTTGCAGAACTTGAAGCAGATCCAGGTTGTGTACCAGTAATAAATTCCGCACGAATCTGAGTCAAGCCTAAATCAGAAACTATACTGAATTGACCATCAACCCCAAAATACTGACGATCAGCGGAACCATTAGGTTTTGTACCAATAGTTCTACTAAAAGCGTTGTTTTTCATTACATAAACATTTGTATCTGTTTGAAGTGTTGTGCCTGAGTACATAGATGCACCAATACCATATTTCATTGTAGCCGTTGAATTGTTGTAAGTCAGGTGGGCAACAAAGTCTTTCTTGCCTTTATAGTCTTTGCTAATGGCATTACCGGCAACTAATCCAGCTTCCAGTTTCAATACGGTCCAGGGAGAGGTTTTAGGAGCCTGAATAGTCAACATGGATCCCAGTGTTTTTTCGTCCGGGAAAAGGGTCTGGATTAAACGGCTACGTTCAGGAGATTCGAGTTTAGAAGAAGAATATCCGATTTCATATCCGAATGGATTATCAAAAACCCCACCTTTCACTGCAAAAGTATTTAACCATGGATCAAGAACGTTTAAGTAAACATCTTTGGTTTTTAATCCGCTTTCAGAAATGTCAAATTCAATAACTGCCTGGCAACCGAAATCTTCATATGTAGTTTTCAAACGTCCACGGCGTACACCATAACGATTGTAATTTTTAGTTCCTGCAACTTTTTCTGGTCCGTTGTTAACGATACCAACTTTCATGTCATTCGATTTGTTGAGAGCTGAGTCTAATTGGGAAGACTGCCATTGAGCCTGAATATAACCGCTGAATTTTAATTTCTTTGCTTGAGTAGCGGCATCTTCAAGTAAACTGATACGTTGTTCGTGTACATCAATTGGATCTACTTTCTCTTCCTGTGAAAAAGCAAAGGTCGAACTAAGAAGACCTAATGCGATAATTGTAAAATTTTTTAATTTCATTTTAATTTAGAATTTAGTTTTTTACTTATAAATATTTTCCCCTTTATTTTCGATGCAAAGAAACTGTGACCAGATTACAGTGTTTTGTCAAATGTGTTACATTGTTGTTACAATTTAAAAAGCTCACAATTAAGACAAAGCAATCTTTTAAAAACAAGTGTAACATGACCTTATAATATAGCAGAAAAAAAAGAGCATGAAATAATATTTCGTAACACCTTTGTAACATATTCTTCATTCCATCTTAATATAAAAGCTATTTCTTTGCAGTGTTTTTTAAACAACATACAGCGTGAAACGATTTTTAGAGAAATTAGTAGAAGGTGCATTATTAATTAGTGGTAGCATAACCAGTATCACCATTTTACTTATCGTAATATTTTTATTCAAGGAAGCCTCCGGATTATTCAATAGCCCGGTGATTGAAAATGGCTATGTGCTTGCATTTAACAATGCAAACCCGGTTAAAAAACTAAGTTCTTATGAAATCAAAGAAATCTTTGATGGCAAGATTACGAACTGGGATGAAGTAGGGGGAAAAGACCAGGCCATTGAATTGGTTCGTCTGAGTGATATGACAAAATACTATACTGAAGCCGAACTTGGTGCTTCGTTTGAAAACATACCTGCCAAAGCCAGTGAACTGACTAGCAAACATCCCGGTATTATCCTTTTTCTACCAAAACAATATGTGGCTAAAAACTTTAAAGGGACATTGCTGAAACAAGAAACCTTGCGGCCGGGTGATTTCTTTGGAGGCAAAGAATGGTACCCGACTGCTTCCCCTTCCCCGCAATACGGTTTATTACCTCTTTTGTTAGGCACTATATGGGTCAGCCTGGGAGCTATCCTGCTCTCATTACCCTTCGGGATTGCAGTGGCTGTGTATCTGGCTGAGATATCTTCGTTCCGGGTACGAAACTTTTTAAAGCCTGTCATTGAATTGCTGGCAGGCATACCTTCTGTTGTTTATGGTTTTTTTGGGTTGGTAGTAGTAGTTCCCTTTTTACAACGTACCTTTCAGTTGCCCGTTGGGGAAACAGCACTGGCAGGAAGTATTATTCTGGGAATAATGGCTTTACCAACCATCATTACAGTAGCTGAAGATGCCATGCGTACAGTACCACGGGCTATGAAAGAAGCAAGCCTTGCCCTGGGAGCCACCCACTGGCAAACCATTTACAAAGTGATCATTCCTTATTCAAAATCCGGGATTACCTCAGCTGCCGTACTTGGAATCGGACGTGCCATTGGTGAAACGATGGCTGTTTTAATGGTTACAGGAAATGCAGCTGTCATACCCCACACTTTATTAGAACCTGTACGTACTATTCCGGCAACTATTGCAGCTGAATTAGGGGAAGCATCGGCAGGCAGCGGACATTACCAGGCATTATTTGCTTTGGGCTGTATCCTGTTTATCATTACCATGATTATCAGCATCAGCATTGAATTTATAGGGAGAAAGAAATATCAATAAAGAACCCCCGGCCCCTAAAGGGGAGTAAGAAGGCTTTGAAGTTTATATACTATCTACAATAACACAATTTTCCTTCCTCCCCTTTAGGGGTCGGGGGTCTTTCAAAAAACATTATGACACCAATTATACAGGCAAAACAAAACGATAGGAAAAAACGATGGTCACAGGCCATTGCTTTTACAATCTTTAAACTGATGAGTTATTCAGTGGTTGCAATTTTAATACTGATTCTTGGATTTATTGTTTCAAAAGGGATTGGGGTTATCAGTTGGGACTTCCTGTCAAAAGCTCCTGAGGATGGTATGACAAAAGGAGGTATCTTCCCTGCCATTGTAGGAACGCTTTGCCTGGTTGCAGGAAGCAGTCTGTTTAGTTTCCCGATCGGGATTATGTCGGGCATCTACATGAATGAGTATGCAGCAGGAAGCAAGATCGCTACCTTTATACGCATCATGACCAATAACCTGAGTGGCGTGCCTTCCGTTGTTTTCGGATTGTTCGGAATGTCATTATTCGTCAACACCATGAAGTTCGGGGATTCAATCCTGGCAGGTTCGTTGACATTAGGATTACTTTCATTACCTTTGGTGATCCGGACTACCGAGGAATCATTGAAAGCGATTGAGAACTCATACAGGGAAGGAAGCCTGGCATTGGGGGCAACAAAGTTACAGACCATTCGAAAAGTCGTAATGCCAATGGCATTTCCAAATATCATCACCGGATTGATTTTATCCATTGGCCGGGTATCGGGGGAAACAGCACCAATTCTATTTACAGTTGCTGCTTACTTCTTGCCGAAATTACCGACCAGCATATTCGACCAGGTCATGGCACTGCCATATCATTTGTATGTAATATCAACCAGCGGAACCGACATTGAAGCTTCCCGTGGTATTGCATACGGAACTGCCCTGGTACTTATTGTCATAGTATTGTTGGTGAACATACTGGCAACAACATTAAGAAGCTATTTTTCGAAGAAGGTAAAAACGAACTGATAAGATAACCCCCAGCCCCTAAAGGGGAGTAAGAGGGTGTTTATAATTTCGGAAGTAATTAAATATAATAAACTTGGTCTTTAACCCCCCTTTAGGGGTTGGGGGTCGTTCAATTAAAAAACATGCTAACGATTGACGCAAAGAATGTTGATTTTTATTACAGCGAGTATCATGCGCTGAAGAACATAAATATTGAGGTGGAGAAGAACAAGGTAGTTGCCCTAATCGGACCTTCAGGGTGCGGCAAGTCAACTTTCCTACGTATCCTGAACCGAATGAATGACCTGATACCCGGAACCCGCATGACAGGAACCGTATTGGTGGAAGGGGAAGATATTTATGCTCCGAATGTGCATGTGGATGAATTGAGGAAACAGGTGGGCATGGTATTTCAAAAACCGAATCCATTCCCTAAATCGATCTTCGAGAACGTTGCCTATGGGTTGCGTGTGAATGGTATAAATGACAAGGACTACATCGAACAGCGGGTCATTGAATCCATCAAATCGGCTGCCCTGTGGGATGAAGTAAAGGATAAACTCAAGAAATCAGCCTTTGCACTTTCAGGTGGACAACAACAAAGACTTTGTATAGCACGTGCCTTGGCTATTTCCCCGAAAGTGGTTTTAATGGATGAACCTGCTTCTGCACTTGACCCTATATCAACGGCTAAAATAGAGGATTTGATCTATGAACTAAAAAAAGATTATACGATTATCATTGTAACACACAACATGCAACAGGCTTCGCGTGTTAGTGATAAAACTGCTTATTTTTACCTGGGTGAAATGATTGAATTTGATGAAACAACAAAGATATTCACCAATCCTCAACAATTATCCACCCAAAACTACATAACAGGAAGGTTTGGTTGATGAAACTGGTCAAAAGTCTAATGTCAAAGGACAATAGACTGTCTTTTTATCAGAAATATAAATTATTAAACAAATAACCGTCTAAGTCTGGAAACATTTGACTTTAGACATTCGACAATATTTATGAGACACATAGAACAAGAATTATCAAGCTTACGCCAGGATTTAATAGACATGTGGAGATTGGTGATTTCGCAGGTATCCAATGCCGGTGAAGCCATCGTGTCGTTCGATAAAGATCTGGCCGCAAAAGTTAATATGCGTGAGAAAAAAGTTGATGCATACGAACTGAAAATAGATGGATTTTGTGAAAATATAATAGCACTTTATCAGCCTGTTGCGGTTGATCTTAGGTTTGTACTGGCAGTTTTTAAGATAAATTCCAACCTGGAACGTATTGCCGATTTTGCCAATGGCATATCGCACATACTGGTTGATAACCCTTCCATCATACTCGATGCAGAAGTGATATCGGACACCCGGCTTCAAAATATGATTGAGCAGGTCAATGAAATGCTGGCACAAGGATTGGAGGCTTTTGAAAATGAGAAATCAAACTTTGCAGCGGCTATTTTTAATGAAGATTCTAAGGTGGATGAAATTAATGATAGTGCTGTAAAAATCATTGCCGGATATATCCAAAAGAATCCAGACAGGTCATACGAATGCCTGGAATTGATCGGCATTTTCCGTAAGCTGGAACGTATTGGGGACCATTGTGCAAATATTGCTGAAGAAATATTCTTCTACATTGACGCCAAAGTGCTTAAACACAGTCCGAAAGATATAAAATAACTCTTGTCTTTTATTGTTGAATCGTTGAGCCATCCATATATAAAAAATGGAAAAGAGATAAATCGTGATTGGTTTATCTCTTTTTCAGTTTAAAACTGCTGATTTACAAAAGAATTTATTTTTTTGTCATATCTTTGTAACAGTTATTACACAGTCCCGAAATATCTAAGTTGTTACTTTGTATCTAATTTATAATACTATAAGTGTATGAATCCATATCGTATTTTAGTTGTTGACGACGAAGAAGATTTATGTGAAATTCTTCAATATAACCTGGAAACCGAAGGATATACGGTTGATGTAGCCTATTCGGCAGAGGAAGCATTGAAAAAAGACATTACCGGTTACAACCTGTTGTTACTCGATGTCATGATGGGTGAAATCTCAGGATTTAAAATGGGCCGTATCCTTAATGAAGATCCAAAGACTGCAAACGTTCCAATTATTTACCTGACTGCCAAAGATACAGAGACCGACCGGTTAACCGGATTTAATATCGGGGCAGATGACTATATTTCAAAACCATTCTCTATCCGAGAAGTATTGGCACGTGTAAAAGCTGTCATCCGAAGAATTGAATCAAATAAAACGACCTCACTTCCTCCACTACTATTGAGCCATGAAAAACTGGAAATGTCTTTGGACAATAAAAAAGTCATGCTCGAAGGTGTTGAAATAGCATTTACCAAGAAAGAATTTGAAATACTCAGGCTCCTGTTGGAAAATAAGAACCGTGTCTTTTCGCGTGATGAAATGCTCAACAGAGTCTGGAGTGACGAAGTAATTGTCCTCGACCGTACCATTGATGTCAACATTACCCGGCTGCGCAAGAAGATAGGCCCTTACGGAAAGAATATCGTTACCAGGTTGGGATTTGGGTATTGCTTTGAGGAATGACCCCTAAATCCCCTAAAGGGGACTTTTGGTGATTTGCTGAGAACAGAATTATTACAAAACATATCATAACTAATTTATTTCCCCTTTAGGGGTTAGGGGTTCTATGAATTTAAACAAACGCATATTCCTGTATTTCTTCAGCATCTTCTTTTTGATGATGGCCATTATCTGTTTCTTTCAATACCAACGTGAGAAGGAATTCCGCACAGAGCAACTTGACCAGCAACTGACCACTTACAACTTTACCATAAACCGGTTTATCGAGGAACAACATCCCAATTGGGATAAACTTAAGGATTATGTAAGCCTTTTCCCTGACAGCACGTTGCGGGTTACGGTCATTGATACTACTGGTGTAGTCACTTTTGATTCATCGGTTAAAAAAGACACGGTACTCGAGAATCACCTGAATCGCCCTGAGATTCAAATGGCAAACTTCTCTGTTAATGGGAAAGCTATCCGCCACTCTGTATCCACCGGTAAAGATTATTATTACCTGGCCCATCGTTTTAAGCATAACTACGTCCGCAGTGCTTTGCCGTACAATGTAAGCCTGGTGAGCATGCTCAAAGCCAATACATTTTTCCTTTATTTTATGGGATTTGTATTGATCCTGGCAGTGTTGGCCCTATACTTTATCTCCCGGAATTTCACACGCTCCATCGACCGGTTACGGATATTCACCCAGAAAGCAGAAAAGGAAGAAATGCCTGACATAGACATTGAATTCCCCAACGATGAGTTAGGTGAAATCAGCAAGAACATTGTTGAGCTTTATAAATTACTGTTGGTCACCAAGGATGAAGTAAACCGTGAACGTGAAAAACTTATCAAGCATCTTCAAATCTCACAGGAAGGACTGGGCATCTTTTCCTCCATGAAAAAAGAAATTCTTGCCAACACTCACTTTATCCAGTATACCAATATCCTGTCCGACCAGCAATGCGAGAGTTCTGATGAGATATTTTCACTTCCCGAATTTGCTGACATCAATCAGTTTATCGATCAAAGTTTAAAGAACAACGAACTGAAGCGTAAGAAGTTGATTGTTGAGAAAGGCGGCCATGTCTTTTCAGTGCAATGTATCGTTTTTCAGGATAATACATTCGAAATATCCATTAATGATATATCCGTTCAGGAACATGAGAATGAACTGAAACGTCATCTGACACAGAACATATCCCATGAATTGAAGACTCCTGTAAGCAGTATTTTAGGCTATATGGAAAGTATCCTGGAGAACCCGGATATGGATCCGCAACGCCAGCGCTTCTTTGTGGAACGTTCATTTCAGCAGGCTCTCAGGTTGAGTGCCCTGTTGCAGGATATTACCACCCTCAATAAAATGGATGAAGCCAAACGGTTGTTTGAAAAAGAGCCCTGCAATGTTTCTGAAGTCATTCAGGATGTGCTCAATGATGTACATTTGGAGATAGAACAAAAGGAATGTGAAGTTCTGAATAACTTTGGAACTGATATACAAATTCTGGGTAACCGCTCATTGATTTATTCCATTTTCCGCAATCTGTTTGACAATACCCTCACCTATGCCGGCGATAAACTGGTCATCGATATTAGTTGCTACCGGGAAGACGAACAGTTCTTTTATTTCTCGTTCAGCGACAACGGTGTTGGGGTAGATGAAATACACCTGAACAGGCTCTTCGAACGTTTCTATCGTGTCGATAAAGGTCGTAGCCGCAAGATGGGTGGTACCGGACTTGGACTGGCCATTGTGAAGAATGCAGTGCTTTACCACCGGGGCAAGATCTCTGCCAAATTAGTTCCAACGGGTGGACTCAGTTTTATATTTTCATTACGGAAATATTAATCCACTAAATCCAGACAACCTATGCCTGTATTCCGCAATAAATGGACACCCCTCTTTTTAAGCAACTTCCTGGGAGTTTTCAATGACAATTTTGTAAAGAATTGCATCATATTTATTGCTGTAGGTTGGTCAATGCCCCGATGGATGACACAGTCGCAACTGATATCCCTGGTTTCAGCTTCCCTGATAGTACCTTATCTGTTCCTTTCACCCTGGGCGGGTCGGTTGGCGGTTATCTACTCCAAAAAGAAAGTATTCCGCGTGTGCAAGTTGCTTGAAATCCCGGTACTTTTATTAGCTTGTGTTGCATTTTATTTTCAATGGGTCATGGTCGCTGTCTTTACAGTGTTGATTATGGGCATTTTGAGCTGTATGTATTCACCTTCCAAGTACAGTTTGATCAGGGATATCGGGGGTGAAGAAGGTGTTTCGTTTGGTAGCGGTGTCTTCGAAATGATGGCTTTTCTGGGCATACTCACCGGTACAGTAGCAGCTTCTATAGTTTCTGACATTTATAATTCCTGGTTGGTCTTCGGACTCTTTATTGGATTAGCTGTATTGGGTTACCTGGTTACAAGTTCCATCAAGGCAAAAGAATTACCCGAGAACAAAGAAGGTGTTGGAACATTAAACCCCATACGCTTTTTAATAGAATCCTACCGTTTTGCCCGCTCACATTCAAATGTCAACAGTGCTGTATTCGGGGCGTCCGCCTTCTGGCTTATCGGAGGCATATTGCAAATGAACCTGGTGATCCACTGCAAGCATGTCTATCAGGCTTCGAATACCACTACGGGCCTTGTAATGGCCTGTGCAGCTATTGGCATTGCAACCGGTTGCTGGGCAGCGGGCCGGATCTCAGGCAAAGAAGTAAAAAAAGGCTTAATACTCATAGGAATCGGTGGCATGAGCATCCTGTTTTTCATACTGACCTACTTCCACCCTGTACTATGGCTCTTTGTGTTTTGTGTATTCAGCGTGGCATTTCTGGGAGGACTGTTTCAAATACCATGCCTGTCGATGCTCCAAAATGCAAACCTGGGTCGTAAACTGGGCGATATGATTGGTTACCTGAATCTTATCACGTTTGTGTTTGTGCTCCTGGGCACCTTCCTATTCTCCTTGACTACCTATTTTACTTCCGAAAACAGTTTTGCTGTATTTGGAGTTATTCTCGCCACATGTCTCCTGGTAACATTTTACTTCCTAAAAAAGTCTCCTGAATATTGGATTGAGACTAAGAAAATGTTGACCCCTAACCCCTAAAGGGGAATAAAAAACCCTAACCCCTAAAGGGGAACTAAGTTACTTTTGTCTCCTATTAAAAGCCCCTGATCTTTATAAAGATCAGGGGCTTTTCTTTACTCCCCTTTAGGGGTCGGGGGTTCTTTTAAAAACCATGTTGTAAAACATACAAAACTGAAATACACTTTTCATAGAGATTTCATACATTGCCATACGATTTTTTCATTATAAAAAACAACAATTTTTTAGTATTAATTCTTTTAATTTTAATACAGTATGAAAGTATATCAATCGAATGAAATTAAAAACATTTCACTGCTGGGATCGTCCGGCTCGGGGAAAACCACTCTCGCTGAAGCTATGCTTTTCGAGAGTGGTGTTATAAAACGCAGAGGCACTGTGAATGGCCAAAACACTGTCTCTGATTATTTCCCTGTTGAAAAAGAGTATGGCTATTCCGTCTTTTCCACCATCATCCAAACTGAATGGCATGAAAAGAAACTGAATTTTATTGACTGCCCGGGTTCTGACGATTTTATCGGGGGCGTAGTGACTTCACTCAATGTAACCGATACCGCCCTTATCCTTCTCAACACCCAATACGGTGTCGAAGTCGGAACCAACAATCACTTCCGTTATACCGAAAAATTTAATAAACCCGTTATTTTTGTTACCAACCATTTGGATCAGGAAAAAGCTGATTTCGATAAGACGCTGGAACAATTGAAGGATAATTACGGCAATAAAATTGTTCAGATCCAATACCCTATTGTTGTAGGTCCACAATTTAATGCTGTGGTTGATGTGTTGAAAATGAAAATGTATCGTTGGAAACCTGAAGGTGGTGTTCCCGATGTGCTGGAAATTCCCGATAATGAAATAGAAAAAGCACAGAACCTGCATAACCTCTTAGTAGAAGCGGCAGCCGAACATGATGAGGCATTAATGGAAAAGTTCTTCGACCAGGGATCCCTGACTGAAGATGAAATGCGTATCGGTATTCGCAAAGGATTGCTTACCCGCCAAATGTTCCCCGTTTTCTGCGTATGTGCCGGACGTGACATGTGTGTTCGCCGGTTAATGGAATTTGTATGCAACGTATCTCCAAGTGTAAACCAAACCGAGAAACCTAAGACTATCGATGGCATTGAAGTAACTGCTGATGCCAAGGGGCCTACCAGCATTTATGTATTTAAAACAAGTGTTGAACCGCATATTGGTGAAGTATCGTACTTTAAGGTAATGAGTGGTACGCTCAAAGAAGGTGATGACCTGGTGAATGTTGACCGTAGCTCCAAGGAACGTATTAGCCAGATATTCTCAGTAGCCGGTCAAATCCGTACAAAAGTAGATTTACTTGTTGCCGGTGACATAGGTGCCACTGTGAAACTAAAAGACACCCGCACCGGGAATACCCTGAATGCAAAGGGTTGCGAATATGACTTTAAGGAAATTAAATATCCGGAACCCAAATACCGCAGGGCTATTAAGGCCAAGCTGGAATCGGATGAGGAAAAACTAAGTGAAGTGCTTACCCGCATGCACGAAGAAGATCCAACCTGGATTGTTGAACAGTCTAAAGAATTAAAGCAAACCATACTCTATGGCCAGGGGGAATTCCACCTGCGTACCCTGAAATGGCGTGTTGAAAATAATGATAAGATTCAGATTGAATTTAAGGAACCAAAGATTCCTTATCGTGAAACCATAACCAAGAATGCCCGTGCCGATTACCGTCATAAAAAACAATCGGGTGGTTCTGGTCAGTTTGGTGAAGTACATCTCATTGTGGAGCCATATTACGAAGGTATGCCGGCTCCTGATACTTTCCGTTTTAATGGACAAGAGTTTAAGATCAGTAACCGTGACTCCCAGGAAATACAACTGGAATGGGGTGGTAAACTGGTACTGGTGAACAGTATCGTCGGTGGCGCTATTGATTTGCGCTTCCTGCCTGCTATCATGAAAGGGATTATGGAACGTATGGAGCAAGGGCCACTCACAGGTTCGTATGCCCGTGACGTGCGTGTCATTGTCTATGATGGCAAGATGCATCCGGTTGATTCCAATGAAATATCCTTCCGTCTTGCAGGTCGTAACGCCTTCTCGCAAGCTTTCAAGGAAGCGGGTCCTAAACTGCTGGAACCTATCTACGATGTGGTAGTTCAAGCCCCTTCCGACCGGTTGGGTGATGTTATGGGTGATCTCCAGGGACGCCGTGCAGTCATCATGGGCATGCATAGTGAGAAAGGGTACGAAAAGTTGTCTGCTAAAATACCTTTGAAAGAATTGGGAAGTTATTCCACTACCCTGAGTTCTCTGACCGGTGGCCGGGCTTCATTCTCTATGAAGTTTGCAAGCTACGAACTGGTACCCATGGATATTCAGGATAAACTACTCAAGGAATACGAAGCTACCAAGAAAGAAGAAGAATAATAATTTCTATTAATGCACATTAAATGAAAAGGCTGACTCATTAATTATTTGAGTCAGCCTTTTATTTTTCAACTATCAAAAGAAATACTAATAGTTAACTTATTCCTTTTCTTTTTTTTCTTCAAACCTTATTTTTCTTGTTTTTTACCCTTCGTAGAAAATATGACACCCTAAGACCCACCCTTATTCCCTACTTTTAAAATTGAAATCACTGAGAAATATTTCTATCTGCTAAATATCTTCACTTGACTTCATTTCGACTACTACATCCATTTATTGATGCACTAATAATTAATTTCAAACTACCTGACTTCTTCCAAATCTAGTTATTGCTATTTGATTCTAATGCAAGTATTAATCTGTATATAAATAAGCGAATAAGGGTGGGTCTTAGGGGGTCATATTTTCTACGAAGGGTAAAAAACAAGAAAAATAAGGTTTTAAATATAAAGCAAATATAAACTTTTTGACTCCATGCAATTTACCTTTCATTATTTATTTCGAATGCACTACAAAGTATATTTCTTACTTCTGAATATCAAAAAAGTAAAGATAAAACATGACAAATTTACGATAGATTCGACATTCAAATTTGCAAAATAGACATTTTAAATTATTAATTTTTATCATGGGTCAGGAATTCGTAATTTATTCTTTTCTTAAAACCTTATTTTTCTTGTTTTTTACCCTTCGTAGAAAACATAATCTCCCAGTACCCATACCCTTATTCCCTCATTTTAAAGTTGAAATCACTGATAAATATTTTAATATGCTAAATATTTACAAGACTAGAATTCCGATTCTTTATCCATTTAGCGAAGCACTAATAATTAATTTCAGACGTCCTGACTTCTTGCAAATTTAGTCGTAGCAATTAGATTCTAATACGAAAGTTGATCTATTTAAAAAATAAGCGAATAAGGGTGGGGTGTAGGTGTCTTGTTTTCTACGAAGGGTGAAAAATAAAAAATAAGGTTTTAAATATAAGACCAATATAAACTTACTGATTTCTTGCGATTCATCTGTCATTATTTATTTCGAATGCACTACAAAGTATATTATTTCCTTCTGAATATCAAAGAAGTAAAGATAAGACATAACAAATTTACGAAAGATGGGACATTCAAATTTGCAAAATGGACATTTTAACTTATTGATTTTTATCATGGGGTCAGGAATTCTGAATTTATTCTTTTCTTAAAACCTTATTTTTCTTGTTTTTCACCCTTCGTAGAAAAATGTTCTCCCCAACCCCTACCCTTATTCCCTACTTTTAATCGGATTTAATGCAGTCTGATAGAATTTAAGAAATGCTTCATATTCTTCTGCAAATGTTTGTTTATGATGATATTCTTTTTGGTTCAGAATATATTTGCATACTTTATCAACATCCCCCTTCGATACAGAAAACGCTGAACACGAAACCTGCCACTGAAAATTACCAACACATAGTTTATTTTCATTTATAAAATGAGAAGACCCTTCCGCAATTAAATTTGCCAATTGTTCTTCATCCATATTCGATACCCGTGAAACAAGTAAATGAACATGTTCCGGATTGGCATAAATTGCATACAATTTACAATCATGATGATTGACAATTCCTGTCATGTACTTTTCAATCCGTTGCCTGTGTTCTTCCGAAATCACAGGCAATCTATGAAGAGTGGTAAACACAAAATGCGTATACAGGTTTTTATATTCTATTTTCATAAAATAAGGGATAAGGGTTGTGGTTGTGGGGATTATTTTTCTACGAAGGGTAAAAAATTAAAAAATAAGGTTTTTAAAAAACTCTATACGAACCAACTTCTTAAAAATTCTTTCTTCCAAATCTTATCAATACCATTATAACCACCTCCCTTTCTGTAAATAAGTATCTTGTAATTACTAAAGTAGATGTGCAAATATGATAAAAGTCTACAAATTCAACACCATCCTCAATGCCTTATATCCACCCGGACTGGTCTTGATTTGCTGCCCGTTTTTAAGCGTCAGCAGCTGGTTTTGTTTTTCATAGAGCTCAATCCGTGAGATCATTTCCACGTTCACAATCACCGAGCGGTGTACCCTGACAAATTGGTTATCAGGCAAATGCTCCTCGAAATATTTCATGGTTTGTTCTTTCAGGTATTTCCCCTGGGCGGTAAATATCTGCACATAATCACCATCGGCCTGAAGATACAGTATTTCGGGCACCATCACCACATGAATCTTAGTCCCTGATTTTACAGCAATACGTTCCAGCATTTCTACCTGGAGTTCCTTCTTTTGTTGAATTTCTTCCACCAACATAGGGGTATCAGAAGTTTCATCGGGTTGACCCTTTTGCAGCATCGACAGGCGGAATCGTTGGATAATCAGTATATAAATGAACAGGCCAATCAATCCGCGTATCGGCAAGAGTGGGACAAACAGAATGGACAACTCCGTTCCAAAAATTAAATAAAAAATGCCATATCCGACACTCAGCCATAGGGCGATGCTCAAAAGCGCCATCGCCATGCTGTTTACCAACCGTTGGTAAAGTGTCAGGGCTTCAAAGTTACCATATTTCACAACGCTCCAGAGCAGGATGCCAATTACTCCAAATACTGCTGCATGGATTACCCCATCAACCAGCACCATCCACAGGGGAAGTGCTATCAACCCCTGCAGTACAAATGTTTGCAACAAGGCATATACTATCCAAAGGAGGACATATTGAATTATTCTTGATGTATTTTCCAGAAATGGATGTATCATTTTCAGTTCTCAATTATCAGTAAAAAAGTAAGGAATCAACCGGTTTAAATTTCACAGGCCTTGTTTCTAATGCCTGAATAGTCACTTCGTATGAACTACTTATGAATCTATAAACACATTATCACATGCTCCTGTCAGCATATTAATTTCTTAATTCTCCTCCTCCAAATACACATGAACCGGTTATAATCAGCTTGCGGGTAGTATCAAGCGGATCCTTGGGCAAGCGGTTATCCTGAAATCCACCAAACACAGCATCCAGGTGGGTTTCTACAAACCAGTCGCTGGGTACGTAAATGGTAATTCCTCCAAAAACGGCATTCACATCCAAAACAGTTTCACCTACCGGAAGGTTTGTCCGGCGCAGGTCCAGTGTGAGGCCGCCAAATACAGCATTCAGTTCACCTCCTTTAAATTCTGGATCAAGCACTATATGGTCGCCACTGCCGAAAACACTGTTCTTTGAAAATCCTTCGCCGTTTACATTTCCCGACCACCTGGAATGATCATATTTGTATGACCGGTTATGGTTTTGGTGATGGTGGTGGTGATGCCATTTACGTTCCCAGGATTCAAAACCCCACTTTGGATACAATAATCGTTGCACAATTATGATTATCCCTGCAATAATAAATAATATTGGCCAATAAAAATGAACGAAATGAACATCCAATCCCGGAAAAGTGGTTGGATAAGCTTCAATAATCTTAGGTACCAGGAAAAATTTACCTATAACAATTAGAATAATACCGAAAATCCATTGTCGTTTAAAAAGATTGACCACTCCCAGAAAGATCAGAAACATTTGCCACGATATCAATATACTTTTCATTTTTTCAGGGATAATTCCTGAATTAAAACCCAGAAAAATTACCCCGATAACCATCAAAACCAGTCCGAAGCCCATTCCTTTAGTATAGCCCGAACGGAACGAATTTTTCACTTCATTTTCCATAATGATATTTTTTTAAAATTATGCTGCAAAGATACATGCATGACAACATACTGTACAAGTAAAAATCGATGAACAAAGTGTATATTCCCGACGAAGACCTGAAATAATGCCTGTAGAAAAATTCCCTGATGCACTTACCAAGTGCTATCAGGGAATTTAATATTTCGTAATTGAGTTTATTTTTTCAACAAATCCCGGATTTCTGTCAGCAATTGTTCTTCTTTGGAAGGAGTGGCAGGAGCAGCTTCCTCTTTTTTCTTTGACATGGAATTAATGCCTTTCACAAACAGGAAGATACAAAAAGCCACAATGAGGAAATCGAAAGTCACCTGTAAAAAATTACCGTAATTTAATGTAACGGCTGCCTTTTTTACACCATCCACGATCATGGCAGGCTTCATTTCCCATTTCAGGTCTACGAAATTAACCCCACCCACTAACAATCCGATCGGGGGCATGATGACATCTGCCACCAACGATGCAATAATTTTACCGAAAGCTCCACCAATAATCACACCGACAGCTAAATCAATTACATTGCCACGCATGGCGAAATCTTTAAAATCTTTGAGTACACTCATGGCTTTAAATAATTTTTAGTAAGTATTAATTTATGAATTAAACGATATCCTATCTTTTTAAAACCAAGCAATTAAACATATTGTTCAAAATAAATGAAAATAATTTAATTTTAATTTACCTTCTCCAATTTTTCTATAGCAAGGGAAAGTTTGCAAAAGGCTTTAGGTGATTTTATCAAAAAACCCCGAAACCTCAGACTCCTGCAAATGTATTGATTTTCTCACACCTGGATACATAAATGCGTTAGTTTCTTAAAATTAATTGACTTTACCGACCCGTCTGATTTAACGAATGGAGGGGGAATAGACCGGGCAGGCCGGAAAAAGAAGTTGCGGGTTGGTAGTATTCTTCATCATATTTTAGCTTTAATTAAAATATAACTCATTTTCAACATCCATATAATATAGATATATTAACCTATAAATGATATGATACATCTAAGTTATATCTAAGATACATCTAAGATACATCTAAGATATAACGAAAACATCCTGAAGAATAAATGCCCCCATAAAATAAAAAAACGGAATAACTTTGCTGAACAAAGTGACAACTTATAACGATATTCTATCAATCCTATCCGAAGCAATGAAAGATTAATACAAAATGAGAGCGTTTGCTTTCATATTTGATAAAAAAAGACTACTTTTGCGGACAAATTATCAAACTATAAAATTCATTGAAAATGGTAAATTACAAAGAACTTGGATTGGTCAATACCAGTGACTTATTCAAAAAAGCTATCGAAGGAAAGTATGCTATTCCTGCCTTTAATTTCAACAACATGGAACAAATGCAAGCAATTATTGCTGCCTGTGTTGAAACAAAATCACCCGTAATTTTGCAGGTATCGAGTGGTGCACGCAAATATGCGAACCAAACGTTGCTTCGTTACATGGCACAGGGTGCTGTGGAATATGCCAAAGAACTGGGCATGAATATTCCTGTTGTACTTCACCTGGATCATGGTGATAGCTTCGAACTTTGTAAAAGCTGTATCGAAACAGGTTTTTCTTCTGTTATGATTGACGGTTCACATTTACCATTCGAAGAAAATGTTGCTTTAACAAAACAGGTTGTTGACTATGCACACGCTCATGGCGTAAGCGTTGAAGGCGAATTAGGTGTTTTGGCAGGTGTTGAGGACGAAGTATCCCACGAACACCATACCTACACTCAACCTGAAGAAGTAGTGGAATTTGTAACCCGCACCGGTGTTGATTCATTGGCTATTTCTATCGGAACTTCACACGGAGCTAACAAATTCACTCCGGCACAATGTACCCGCGACGAAAACGGAACATTGGTTCCACCTCCATTGCGTTTCGACATTTTGGAAGAAATTGAAAAATTAATTCCCGGTTTCCCAATCGTATTACACGGTTCATCTTCAGTGCCACAAGAATATGTTGAAACTATCAACAAATTCGGAGGTGCATTGAAAGATTCAATCGGTATCCCTGAAGATCAATTGCGTCGTGCAGCTGCATCCGCAGTTTGTAAAATCAATATCGACTCTGATGGCCGTCTGGCGATGACCGCTGCTATCCGCGAAGTAATGGCAACCAAACCCGGCGAATTCGATCCACGCAAGTATATCGGACCTGCACGTGACGAATTGAAAAAATTGTATGCTCACAAAACTGTAAATGTTTTGGGTAGCGCAGGAAAAGCGTGAGAAGAAAGTAGTAGGTAGTAGGTAGTTGGTAGTAAGTAGTAGGCTATTTGGTTACCCAGACTTATCTAAATAATAAAGGTCGTTTCTTAATTGAAACGACCTTTAATTTTCTATATATTACCGGCTACCTACTACCGACTTTTTTCTACCGACTACCTTCTACCTACTACAAACTATTCATTGCGTTTAAGTCTTCAAAAGCCACTTTCAGACGTGCAATAAGAGATTCTTCCCCTTTGCGTAACCATACGCGTGGGTCGTAGTATTTCTTGTTAGGTTTTTCTGATCCTTCAGGGTTACCAATCTGTCCCTGCAGGAAGCCACGATTAGCAGCTTCGAAGGCACGTACGCCATCCCAATAAGCCCATTGGGTATCGGTATCGATATTCATTTTGATGACACCATAGCTGATGGCTTCGCGTATTTCGGCATGGGTAGAACCCGATCCACCGTGGAATACAAAGTTTACAGGATGTTGTTCAGAAAGGCCTAATTTTTCTTTAATATAATCCTGTGAGTTTTTAAGGATAATCGGCATCAGTTTCACATTACCCGGTTTGTATACACCATGTACATTTCCAAAGGAAGCAGCAATAGTGAAATTTGGGGATACCTTGCTCAATTCCTGATAAGCATAAAGCACATCGGCAGGCTGGCTGTACAACAGGCTGTTGTCAACACCACTGTTATCAACGCCGTCTTCTTCACCACCGGTAATACCCAATTCAATTTCGAGGGTCATTCCCATTTTGCTCATGCGCTCAAGGTAGCGTTTGCTGATGGCGATATTTTCTTCGATAGGCTCTTCGGACAGATCGAGCATGTGAGAGCTGAAAAGCGGTTTGCCTGTTTCGGCAAAGTTTTTTTCACCTGCATCCAGGAGTCCGTCAATCCAGGGAAGTAATTTTTTTGCGGCATGGTCGGTATGCAGCACTACGTATACCCCATACGCTTCGGCTAAGGTATGAATGTGTTTTGCACCGGCAATAGCTCCCAGGATAGCAGCCTGCTGACCTTCAAGTTTTAATCCCTTGCCTGCATTAAACGCAGCTCCACCATTCGAAAACTGAATCATAATCGGTGCATTGGAAACTTTAGCAGCTTCCATCACTGCATTTACGGTGGAAGAACTCACCACATTGACTGAAGGAATTGCAAACCCGTTAGCTTTAGCTACCTGAAAGAGATATTGTAAATCTTTTCCGGTTACAACACCTGGTTTAATCACACCTGAAATCTTATCCATAATCAATTTATTTATATGTTATTAATTAAAACGTAATCTATTAAAACAACCCAGATTCAAAAAAGTTGAATTTGATTTTGGAAACACAGGACAAAACAATCAATTGTCAGCCTGAGGTGATGTTATATATGTTTGAAGCGGAATGGGTTGAAAAAAACTGTCCACTCCGGCGATTCATTTTATTTTTGGAAGATTTGGATTAAGAAACATTCTTAATGCACCATCACCTCTGAAAGGAAATGTTCTAACTGCTCGGGTTTTACATTCGTGGTTAACTGGCCGTTGATAGCCCATGAAATATGCCCTGTTTCTTCGGAAACCACAATGGCAATGGAGTCGGAATGTTCGGTTATGCCCAGCGCAGCCCGATGCCTTAAACCCATTCGCCTTGGTATTGACTGATTCTTGGAAACAGGCAGGATACAGGCAGCTGCTTTAAGTTTACGGTCGGAAACAATCAGTGCACCATCATGCAGGGGATTGTTTTTAAAAAAGATACATTCGATCAACCGGGAGTTGATGGCAGCATTGATTTGTTCGCCGGAATGGGTGTAAAACTCCAGGTTATTGTTGCGGGTAAGCACTATCAGGCCACCCGTTGCCGTTTTGGACATATTGCGACAAGCCAGTACAATCTGCACAAGGTCAAAATCAGTTCTCTCCTTATCGTTGCTATCGTTAACAAAAATGCGTCTAATGGTATGGATAATGCTGCCTTTACGACGTGAACCTATTCTTGTGAGGAAACGGCGGAGTTCATCCTGGAACAGTACGATCAGCGCAAAGGCGCCAACACTCACGATGCGGTCGAAGATACCACCGAGAAGTTCCATTTTAAAGACATACGACACAAGAAACCAACAAATGAGGAACGCAATGATGCCAACAAAGATATTAACCGCACCCGAACGTTTGAGCAGTTTAAAGGTCTGGTAGAGCAATATCGCTACCAGGAAAATATCAATAACATCCTTAAAACCAATTTGAAATCCCATGTATCTTGTATTTATCGATTCATACTCCCACTTTGAAAACCTGTTATTTTTCCATGTATTTTTGATAAATGGTTACTGTCTGCACAGCTTGCTTCACATCATGCACCCGCAAAATAGATGCGCCTCCCACCAGGGCCAACATATTGGCAGCGGTTGTGGCATTCAAGGCTTCGGTTGCATCAATGCCCAGGACTTTAGTGAGCATGGATTTGCGTGAAAGGCCTGCCAACAAAGGGACATTTAATTCCTTAAAATAAGGAAGCTTATTCAGCAATTTATAGTTTTGTTCGATGGTCTTTGCAAAACCGAACCCCGGATCGACCACCACATCGTTGACTCCAAACAAATGTAATTGTGCCAGGCGCTTTTCAAGGAAACGCAATACTTCAGACACAACGTCCTCGTAGTTTAAATTGTTCTGCATAGTCTGGGGTGTTCCGCGCATGTGCATCAACACATAGGCTACACGTAATTCGGCAATCGTTTCGAACATTAAATCATCCAGGGTACCCCCGCTGACATCATTAATTATGGCAACACCATAGTTCTTCACTACATTCCTGGCAACACCTGAACGGAAAGTA
Organism: Paludibacter sp.; assembly: GCA_028710415.1. Classification (GTDB taxonomy): domain Bacteria; phylum Bacteroidota; class Bacteroidia; order Bacteroidales; family Paludibacteraceae; genus Paludibacter. The sequence continues at coordinate 31,767 of JAQTUE010000030.1, forward strand.
TCTACCGAAACTACCACATCCGGGAAACTTTTCAGGATCACTTCCAATCCTTCGGACAATCGCCTGATTTCTTCGTCCTGGCTGATCAACTCTGCATTCGGCCGGGTGGAGTAGCCTCCAAGATCGATAATCCCTGCACCATCCCGGATCATAGTTTCAACCCCTTTTAAAATGGCTTTGTGGGACATGAAACGATTGCCCTCGAAAAACGAATCAGGGGTAACATTTACAATTCCCATCACCACAGGAATAGATAAATCAACCAAGTGGTTGTTCAGATTTAATTGCAATGAATTAGTTTTCATAATCTTGAAAAATATCAACAGGCTTTGCGTGATGTTAATACACTTGCAAAAGTAAGAAAATATAGCGATAGAGACGTTAGAATACGAAATAATTGAAAATTTTAGGTCAAAGTATACGTTTTTTGTAGAAAACAAGTTATTATAGTGGAACATTTTTTCGGAAAACTCCAAAAAAACATTTTTCCTTGATTAAATACAGGAAAAAAATACTATTTTTGCAAAGTTGTTTTAAACATTTTACATTCTTTAATTTATTTCACCTCATATGAAATTGATAACCATAGCTAAATTAGCATCGATATCTTTAGCAATAACTATGATTGCTTGCGTCAGCAAAACTTCTAAAGAAGGTTATTCCCGAGTTACAGGCTGGAAATATAACGACAAAACTGAAGCAGGTTTTACGGTTAAGAAAGGCTACATATCCGAAGTACCAACCGGTATGGTTGCCATCGAAGGAGGGTCATTCACCATTGGCGAAAAGGGTGAATATATCACCGCTCCCCGGGATAACAAACCAAGAAGAATCACAGTAAGTTCATTTTACATGGACGAATTTGAGATACGCAACATCGATTGGCGCGAATATACCAACTGGATGAAGGCTGTTTTCAGCAAGACCGCCCCAAGGCTGGTTCAAAGATCACAGCCTAACTATACCGTTTGGCGTGAAGAATTAGCCTATAACGAGCCTTACCTTGAAAATTATTTCACCCATCCTGCCTTTGATGAATATCCGGTAGTAGGTGTAACCTGGGAACAAGCCATGGATTATTGCCAATGGCGTACCGACCGTGTGAACGAACTGGCACTGGTTCAGGCAGGGGTGATATTACCTCCTGATTTCTCGAAGCTCCAAAATCAAACCAATCAGGACTCCATTTCAAACAGATGGGTATTCAATACTCAAAAATACTTAAAACAAGAAGCTTACCAACCGGCAGTTGGCAAAAATGCTAAAAAGGACCTGTACGGCAAAAACCGAAAGGTGGATATGTCAGATGGTATCCTTTTCTCTGATTTCCGCTTACCAACAGAAGCGGAATGGGAATTTGCAGCGTACGCATTAACTTCCGGTAAAAACGGAATGGTTCCGGAAGGCAAACTATATCCTTGGGCCGGTTCGCAGGTAAGGAACCCATCTAAAAAACAAATGGGACAAATGATGGCTAACTTCGTTCGTGGACGTGGTGATATGATGGGAACATCAGGAAGCCTGAATGATAAAGCGACTATAACAGCACCGGTTAATTCCTATTATCCAAATGATTTTGGTTTGTATAACATGGCAGGAAACGTCAACGAATGGGTATTGGATGTATACCGTTCAACCTCGTATGATGAAATGGCTGAGTACAATTCATTCAGGGGAAATGTTTATTTAACTCCGATTATTGCCAGTACTGATGCTTTGGGTAATAAAGTATACAAAGTAGATTCACTGGGACGAATTGCTACTGAAGTTGCTAAAGGCGATGATGTACGTAATTTTAAAGATGGTGATGCCACTTCACAACTTGATTTCTCATTGACCGATTCAATCGGGATGTCAAATCTGAAAAAAAATGTCAAAATTGACCCGACCGATGTACTGAGACCTTCAGTAACCGACAACACCCGTGTTTATAAAGGTGGATCCTGGAAAGACCGTGCATATTGGTTGAATCCTTCAACACGCCGGTACATGGAACAAAACAAATCGAGCAATGACATAGGATTCCGTTGCGCCATGAGTATGATTGGAAGTATCGATCAGACCAGAAGAAAATAAGAATGTTCCTATAAAAAACAAAAAAGCACCGGTTCAGCATTGATCTGGTGCTTCTTTGTATTATATTAGGTATATTTTCCAATGAAATTTTGTACTTTTGCATTTAAAATAAATCCGGATAAATCATTGAAATTTCAATAAACAAAATAGTATGAGTAGAACAATTATTGTTGAGGCACTGAAAAGAACCGACTTTGGCGCTGAAGTGAATATTAAAGGATGGGTCCGTACCCGTCGCGGAAATAAAAATGTTAGTTTTATTGCATTGAATGATGGATCGACCATCAACAACATACAGGTTGTGGCAGATAATGAAAAATTCGGGGATGAATACTTAAAACCGATTACAACCGGGGCCTGTATCAGCGTAACCGGAAAACTGGTTGCCTCCATGGGACAAGGACAGTCAGTGGAAATACAAGCCGAAAAAATTGAAATATACGGGATTGCTGATCCTGAAACATATCCTTTACAAAAGAAAGGCCATACACTGGAATTCTTACGTGAGATAGCTCACCTGCGCCCACGTACCAATACTTTTGGGGCTATTTTCCGCGTCCGCCACAACATGGCCATGGCGATACACACTTTCTTCCATGAACGTGGATTCTTTTATTTCCATACTCCGATTATTACCGCTTCGGATTGTGAAGGTGCCGGACAAATGTTCCAGGTAACCACCATGAACCTCTACGACCTGAAAAAGGACGGTGAAGGGGCTATTGATTACAGCAACGATTTCTTCGGAAAACAGGCCAGCCTGACTGTGTCCGGTCAGCTTGAAGGTGAACTGGCAGCCATGTCCATGGGCGCTATTTATACCTTTGGTCCGACATTCCGTGCAGAGAACTCGAATACACCACGCCATTTATCAGAATTCTGGATGATAGAACCGGAAGTGGCCTTCAACGAAATAGAGGAAAACATGCAACTGGCCCAGGATTTTATCCAATTCTGTATCCGCTGGGCACTGGATAATTGTAAAGACGACCTGGACTTCCTGTGTAACATGTACGACAAGGAATTGATCGAACGATTGAACTCAGTGGTTGACAATGATTTTGAACGCGTGACTTACACCAGGGGGGTAGAGATTCTGGAAGCTGCCATAGCCAACGGACAGAAATTCGAATTCCCGGTAGGTTGGGGAACTGACCTGCAATCGGAACACGAACGCTACCTGGTAGAAAAACATTTCAACAAACCGGTTATCCTGACCGATTACCCGAAAGAAATCAAATCGTTTTACATGAAACAAAATGAAGATGGGAAAACGGTACGTGCCATGGATGTATTATTCCCAAAAATCGGGGAAATCATAGGTGGTTCACAACGCGAGGAAGACTATACAAAATTAAAGAACCGGGCGGAAGAAATGGGTGTTCCTACCAAAGATATCTGGTGGTACCTTGAAACCAGAAAATTCGGAACAGCACCTCATGCAGGCTTTGGCCTGGGCTTCGAACGCCTTTTGTTATTTGTAACCGGAATGTCCAACATACGTGATGTAATTCCATTTCCACGTACTCCGAACAATGCAGAATTCTAATTTGTTATTTCATTCAATAATATTTGCAGTTTGATTCCCGGGAGTTTATATCCTTGTTGTTTACATTGCATGAGCCTTCAAAAAGTTTATGAACCTAAAAATTATCTTTCATACGTATTTTTAGTATAATAATACAGAATGAAAGGGTACAATGCTAATAAACAATCAAATATAGCTTACTTTGGTTAAGATAATTGCAAAAATAAACGATTTTGCTTACTTTTGTACATAAGCAAATTATTTTTTGACAAGTCCATTTTAAATACAAAACGAAACATGGGTACAAACAATAAAACCGAATTGGATAATGTAGTCGTTCGATTCTCCGGAGACTCCGGAGATGGCATGCAACTTACAGGTACACTCTTTTCGAACCTTTCGGCAATTTTAGGAAACGAAATATCAACATTTCCGGATTATCCTTCCGAAATTCGTGCACCACAGGGAACCCTGGGTGGAGTATCCGGATTTCAGGTACACTTAGGCTCCAGTAAAATATACACGCCCGGAGATGATCCCGATGTGTTGGTGGTTATGAACCCTGCAGCACTAAAAGTGAATGCAAAAGCAATAAAAAAAGGCGGAGTCATCATCTTTGATACCGACACCTTTAATAAGTCTGGTTTTGACAAAGCAGGATTCACCACTGAAAACCCATTCGAAGAATTAGGAATATCCGACACCATACAATTGATTCCGGCATCCCTTTCAACACTGACACAAAGCAGCCTGGAAGGATTTGGATTCGACAATAAAACAGTGTTACGCAGTAAAAACATGTTTGCCCTTGGATTGATTTGTTGGTTATTCAACCGCCCTATCGACCAGGCCATTCATTTCCTGACCAATAAATTCGGTAAAAAGCCGGATTTGCTTCATGCAAACGTAAAAGTGCTTACCGATGGATTCAACTATGGCAACAATTTACATTTAGCCATATCGACTTATTTTGTTGAGAAATCGCACGAAACACCAAAAGGAAAATATACCAGCATCAGTGGAAACAAAGCTACTGCCTGGGGATTGATAGCAGCTGCCAAAAAAGCAGGCCTGGATCTGTTCCTTGGAAGTTATCCCATTACACCTGCCACAGACATTATGCACGAATTGGTTTTGAGAAAAGACCTCGGAGTGAAAGTAGTACAGGCAGAAGATGAAATAGCCGGAGTAAGTTCAGCCATTGGTGCTTCATTTGCAGGCTACCTGGCAGCAACGAGTACTTCAGGCCCCGGATTAGCATTAAAATCGGAAGCGATAGGCTTAGCTGTTATGGCTGAACTGCCATTGGTAGTGGTCGATGTCATGCGTGGCGGACCTTCGACAGGCCTTCCTACCAAAACAGAACAAACAGACTTGTTACAGGCACTATACGGACGAAATGGCGAAAGCCCGGCCGTAGTTATGGCAGCAAGCACCCCGGATGATTGTTTCCAACAGGCATTTATGGCCGGAAAGATAGCACTTGAGTTTATGACTCCTGTTATCCTGTTGAGTGATGCTTTCATAGGCAACGGGACATCTTTATGGAAACTCCCAAAACTGGCAGATCTGCCGGAGATAAAACCCAACTTTGTAAAATCAGATATGGAAGGGTTTAATGTAGCTTCCCGTGATGAGAAAACAAAAGTCCGTTACTGGAGCATACCCGGGACAGAAGGATTTGGTCATCGCAACGGTGGACTTGAAAAGGATTATACAACAGGTGGCATTTCAACAGATGCGTTGAATCATCAGCTAATGGTGGATACCCGTGAACAAAAAGTAAATAATGTAAGCCAGATACTTCCGGAACTGAAAGTGGAAGGCAATAAAGATGCTGAATTGCTGGTTATCGGTTGGGGTGGAACACATGGCCACCTGATGAGTGCAGTAAATTCTATCAATAAAAACGGGAAGAAAATTGCTTTGGCGCATTTTAATTATCTCAACCCATTACCAAAAAATACCATAGAAGTAATTCAAAAGTATAAGAAAGTAGTAGTTTGTGAATTAAACAGCGGACAATTTGCTAATTTGCTGCGTTCAAAAGTTGCGGCAGTTGAATTTTTACAATATAATAAAGTTCAGGGTCAACCTTTCACGGTAGCTGAGCTGGAAGAATGTTTCAATAATTTATTGAAATAAAAAATCAACTTTTTCCGTTCAAACTTTAAAACATTCAAATCATGGAAACTTCAGAAACAACAATAAAACAATATACAGCCAAGGATTTTAAAAGCGACCAATACGTGCGCTGGTGCCCGGGTTGCGGGGATTATGCCGTACTGAACACACTTCAAAAAGTGATGGCAGAGATAGGTGTTCCACCTCATCAAACTGCTATTATTTCAGGTATCGGTTGTTCATCACGATTGTCATACTACATGAGCAGCTATGGCTTCCATACCATACATGGCCGTGGAGCTGCTGTAGCTACCGGTGTAAAAGTAGCTAACCCGAACCTCTCAGTTTGGCAAATTACCGGTGATGGTGACTGCCTTGCAATTGGTGGGAATCATTTCATTCACAGTGTACGACGGAATGTAGATATCAATGTATTGCTTTTCAACAATCAAATTTACGGTTTGACCAAAGGGCAGTACTCTCCAACTTCCAAAAAAGGGTTTGTAACTAAATCATCTCCATTCGGTACAGTGGAACGACCTTTCCGTCCTGCTGAACTCACCATGGGAGCCCGTGGTACATTCTTTGCCCGCCTGTTGGATGTGGATTTAAAGAATTCACAAACAGCCATGCTGGCTGCTGCCCGTCACAAAGGAACTTCGATTGTGGAATGCCTGGTAAACTGTGTCATCTTTAATGATGGTGCCCATAGCTGGCTTTCTGAACGTGAATTCCGTACTGACAGGTTGATCATGCTGGAACAAGGCAAACCTATGATATTTGGCAAGGACCTAAACAAAGGTCTGGTACTCGATGGTTTTAAACTAAAGGTAGTGACCCTTGGCGAAAACGGGGTTAAGGAAAGTGATATTCTGGTGCATGACGCAACCTGTGAAGATACAACCCTTCATATGATGCTGGCATTGATGGAAGGCCCTGAAATGCCGATAGCGGTGGGTGTTATCCGTGATGTGGAAGAAGAAACCTATGATGGTGCGATGGAAAGACAAATGGCAGAAGTACAAGCTAAATCAAAAATAAAGACTTTCGACGATTTGATTGCTACCTGCGAACAGTGGGATATGTAACAAAAAGACAAAAGACAAAGGACAAGAAAACCGGTGCGAGATTTACTTGTGCCGGTTTTTGTACTATTCATAAAACAGACAGGTATAATATTACAAACTAAAATTCAGTATCAAGATCCATGAAAAAACTTAGCATACTCCTGGCACTAATTCTATCCGTGTCAGCATTTAGCCAATCAAAAGATGACAGGCCCTATCTGGTAAAAGTAGGCGAACAGGCTCCCAATTTCAGCATGAAATTAACCAATGGTAAAACTGTCAAGCTATCCGACCTGAAAGGGAAAGTGGTTATGTTGCAATTCACCGCAAGCTGGTGCAGTGTTTGCCGGAAAGAAATGCCATTTATCGAACGGGATATCTGGCAGAAACACAAAAGCAACCCTAACTTTTCGTTGATGGCTATTGACCGTGACGAACCACGGGAAACAGTCCTGAAATTTGCAAAAGCTATTCCCATTACCTATCCGATCGGATTAGACCCTCATGCCGATATTTTTGCCCTGTATGCAGCCCGTGAAGCCGGCATTACCCGCAATGTGATCATTGATAAAACCGGGAAGATCGTTTTCCTGACCAGGTTGTATGATGTGGAAGAGTTTGCTAAAATGACAAAAGTGATTGATTCTATGCTGAAATAAATAAGGATAAATACAACAAAAAACAGGTGCAAGTTTAATCTTGCACCTGTTTTTTGTTGTTGATAAAGAATCAATCGTAAAAGAAATTACATATGATCATCTTCGGCAAACTTCTTCCTAAGGTTTTCTTTTACAGTTTTTCTAAATTCTTCTCCTGTAACATATCTTTCTGGTTTAATTCCAGTATCTGCAGGATCTTCGAACGTCACAACTTTATCATATTTGCGAAGTTCTTTTATTATTTTCTTTCCTGCGGGTGTTTTATCGTCTATTTTTACAATGTGTATCATAATCTTTGCAGGTTGAGAAGATTAAAAATATTATATAGAATGTAAGAATCAAGAGCCAAGAGCCAAGAACCAAGACATAATAAGAAAGATGTCAGCACCTTGTAATTTGTTATTTCAGATTAAGCTGTTAGTTTTAACTATTTATAGCTGTTCATCCCTCAAATTGAAATCCAGAGTATTCGTCATGAATTATTACATACAAAAATCGTGCTGAATTTCTATAACGAAATTCAGCACGATTTGTTTTTTACCTTGATAACTAATTCTGTATCGTCCCAAAATTTGTTTGCACTTTTGATTGATGCTACTTTCCAGCATTAAACTACCGACTGCCTTCTAACTTTCAACACCTAAACTTTCAAACTGCATTTCTTCAAAACCTAATATATATATTCCTAATATCGACTGCTATAATAAGGGAATAAGGGCTGGGTCCAGGGGGGGGGCAACTTTTCTACTGAGGGTGTGAAATCAAAAATAAGGGTTTTAAATACCTGCAATTACTTGTTAATTAGTTAATTATGTTGATTAGTTAATTGGTTGATTGAGTTCATTAGTTGAATGGTTAATTGAGTTGATTGGTTGATTAAGTTGAAAGGGTAATAGATCGTGCAAATGCTCATGGCCAGATGCTCCAAGCTCATTACTCAATGCTCAATGCTCAATGCTCGATACTCAACGCTCATTTCTCATTCCTCATTCCTTACCCCTTACTCCTTACTCCTTACCTCTTTTTTAAAACGATTGCATATCACACAACCTCTTGTAATATCCATCAAGTGCAATCAGTTCATCATGCTTGCCACGTTCTACTATTTTACCTTCATGAAGGACACAGATTTCATCAGCACGCTTAATGGTGGATAAGCGGTGAGCAACTACCAAAGTAGTTCGGTTAAGCATAAGGTTTTCGAGTGCTTCCTGTACCATCTTTTCAGATTCCGTATCCAGGGCAGAGGTTGCTTCGTCGAGAATAAGGATGGGAGGGTTTTTAAGGATAGCACGTGCTATACTCACCCGTTGGCGTTGTCCACCCGACAACTTACTGCCACGGTCACCAATGGTGGATTCATAGCCACTTTCGGTAGCCATGATAAAGTCATGGGCATTGGCAATTTTAGCTGCTTCAATTACCTGTTCCAACGTAGCACTTTCCACCCCGAAAGAGATATTATTGAAAAAGGTATCGTTGAACAGGATAGCCTCCTGATTCACGTTCCCCATTTGAGAACGGATATCATGAGTCTTGTATTCCTTGATATTTACCCCATCCATCAATATTTCTCCTTTTACAGGATCATAATACCGGGGCAACAGATCCACCAGTGTTGACTTTCCGGAACCTGACTGTCCTACCAAAGCTACTGTTTTACCTTTCGGTACTACGATGTTAATATCCTGAAGCACCCAATCAGTTTGGTACTTAAAGCTTAAATGACGGAATTCAATCTTATCCGAGAATGGATGCAATGTTTTTGGCTTTTCAGGTTCTTTGATACTGTTTTCGCTCATCAGGATTTTATCCACCCTTTCGAGGGATGCCATTCCTTTTTGAATGCTGTAGGATGCTTTCGACAGATCTTTTGAAGGAGCAATAATGCTGTAAAAAATAAGTATGTAATAAATAAATTCAGCCGCACCAATACTGCTTTGATTACTCAGGATAAGAACACCTCCAAACCAAAGCAACAAGGCAATAACTACGGTACCCAGTAATTCGCTTACCGGATGTGCCAGGTTATAACGACGGTTGAGACGGTTAAAGGTTTTACGGAGTTTTTCGTTCAGATTGCTGAATCGTGCTTCCAGTTTATATTCAGCATTAAATGCTTTTACAACACGTAATCCTCCTAAGGTTTCTTCTATTTGTGACAATAATTCACCGGTTTGCTCCTGCCCTAATTTAGAACGACGCTTGAGGGATTTACCGATCTTACCAATCAACCACCCACTGAATGGCAATAACACCAACACAAATAGCGTCAGTTTCCAGCTCATGACAAACATAACAGTCAGGTAACCCAGGATCAGGATCGGATTTTTAAATACCAGGTCCAGTGAACTCATGATCGATGCTTCCACTTCGGTCACATCACCTGTCATACGAGACATAATATCCCCTTTCCGTTCAGCAGTAAAAAAACCAATCGGCAGGCTGATAATTTTTTTATAAAGCATATTACGCAAATCGCGCAACACCCCTGTACGGATCGGAATGATATAATACGACCCCATATAAGCAGTTCCAACTTTCAAGGCTGTCATCACTACCAGGAATCCTCCCAGGAATAACAAGGCAGAGCTTGGTCCTACCGATCCGATAAAGTGTTGGATGGTGTATAAAAAATTATTTTGTATCGCACTGGTAATTACCTTAAAACTACTATCCCACGACCATGGCTGATAAACATTCGTTGCTGTTTCTATCTTAAACAGCAATCGCAATACAGGTATCACTGCTGCAAATGAAAACAGGCTAAATATCAAAGTCAGCACGTTAAACAACAATGCCAACAGGACATATTTTTTATAGGGCGGTATAAATCGCTTCAGGAGCGTTATGAATTTAAACATTCTTTCTTTAGTTTAGGAATGAGAAATGAGAAATGAGCGTTAAGCGTTGAGTATTGAGCATCAAGTATTGAGCATCATGCATCAAGCCATGAGCATTTGCACTACTTATAACCTTTCAACTTAATCAACTTAGTCAACCAATTAACCAATCAACTCAATCAACTTAATCAACCAATTAACTTAGTCAACTTAATCAACTAATTAACCAATCAACCAATTAACCAGTCAACCAATCTCAAATTCCCGTATAATTCCTTGGTGTAATTCTTCTCAGTTCTTCTTTCACCGATTGGCTGACGTCCAGTGTTTCGATAAAGTCACGGATTGATTTTTCATTGATTCCTTCGTTGGTACGGGTCAGGGCTTTCAGGGCTTCGTACGGAGAAGGATAGGCTTCACGACGTAAAATAGTCTGGATACCTTCGGCTACCACCGCCCATGTCTTATCCAGGTCACGGTATATGGCAGTTTCATTCAGCAGCAATTTGCTAAGGCCTTTCAGGATGCTTTGTGTGGCAATCATAGTATGTGCAAAAGGCACTCCTACGTTACGCAGAACCGTACTGTCAGTTAAATCACGTTGAAGACGGGATACAGGTAACTTTCCGGACAGGAATTCCAGAATGGCATTTGCCATGGCCAGGTTTCCTTCTGCATTTTCAAAGTCAATCGGGTTCACCTTGTGTGGCATAGCAGATGATCCTACTTCGCCTTCCTTAATCCGTTGTTTGAAGTATTCCATCGACACATACGTCCAGATATCCCGGCACAAGTCAATCAATATGGTATTGATACGTTTCATGGCATCAAACTGGGCTGCCATGTTATCGTAATTTGAGATTTGAGTCGTCCATTGTTCCCTTTCCAGTCCCAGTTTATCAGCAACAAAGTGGTTACCGAACGATTTCCAGTCAATAGCAGGATAGGCAACTGCATGGGCATTGTAATTTCCCGTTGCACCACCGAATTTAGCAGAATTAGGAGTTTGCTTCAAAACTGCAAGCTGTTGGTTGAGGCGGTTTACGTACACCATGAACTCTTTTCCTAAGCGGGTTGGTGATGCAGGTTGTCCGTGGGTTTTTGCCAGCATGGAAACATCACGCCATTCGTCCACCAGACGGTTTAGTTCTATGATCAGTGATTCCAGTTCAGGATAATAAACGTCGGTCAATGCTTCTTTGATAGAATAAGGAACGGCAGTATTATTTATATCCTGGGACGTTAAGCCAAAGTGAATAAATTCCTTGAATGTTTCCAGACCCAACAAATCAAATTTTTCTTTCAGGAAGTATTCAATCGCTTTTACATCATGATTGGTTACTTTTTCTATTTCTTTCACCTTTTGGGCATCAGCTTCAGTAAAATTAACGTACAAGGACCTGAGTTTAGGGAACACAGAGGCAGGAACCTGAACCAGTTGTTTGAGCGGAATCTCGCATAAGGCAATAAAGTATTCAACTTCCACCAGTACGCGGTAACGTATTAAGGCATATTCCGAAAAGTAAGTGGCATAAGCTTCCGTCTTGGTACGATAACGTCCATCAACCGGTGAAATAGCTGTAAGTAACGACAAATTCATAATGATATGTGTATTAATTTTACCGGATAGTTTGCATTCCGGATGTACATGAAATTTAAAGCGCAAAGTTAATCAAATCTGCCGGATTAGAAAAGTTTGTATGACTCCCTTGCAACACTGATTCTTTTTCTATACTTTTGCTACACAATTCATACTAATATACGGAATGCATGTTAATTGCCGCAAACAATGCTGCATTTCCCTATGAAAACACTAAAGAGTAAATGAGATACATTAAAATTCATAAAGAAGGTCGATTAATTTTAGGTTCACTGGTTTTGGTATTATTACTGCTGAACCTGTATATTTACACGAAATTCCCTATTGGGGCTTTGGTGGTAAATATTGTTATTTCGGCTTTCCTGTTATTCTTCTTCGCTTATTTCTTCCGAAATCCACCCCGGAAGGTCTACCTGGACGATCCCGCCCTGGTTATTGCACCTGCCGATGGAACGATTGTGGTGGTTGAACCAACCGACGAGATGGAGTATTTTGGTGACAGGCGTATTCAGGTTTCCATTTTCATGTCTGTATTCAATGTACATGCCAACTGGTATCCTGTCAAAGGCACCATCCTGAAGTCGGTACACCACAGTGGACGTCACATGGCGGCTTTCCTGCCTAAATCGAGTAGTGAAAATGAACGGTCAACTGTAGTCATTGAATCTGAAGGTAAAACCCAGATTCTGGTCCGTCAAATAGCCGGTGCCCTGGCACGTCGTATTGTAACGTATGCCCATGCCGGTAAAAAATGCCATCTGAACGAACACCTTGGTTTTATTAAGTTTGGTTCCCGTGTCGATCTTTTCTTCCCCATGGATACAGAAATTTTTGTCACCGTGGGTGAATCAACAACCGGCAATGAAACCATCATCGCCCGCCTTAACGAAGATTAAATGACACTCCAGGAAGCCCAGGTACAAGTCGACGAGTGGATTAAAACTTACGGGGTACGATATTTCGGCGAATTAACCAACTTGGCTATCCTTACCGAAGAAGTCGGCGAACTTGCCCGGGTAATGGTACGCACCTATGGCGAGCAGTCTTTTAAGAAATCAGATGAACAAGCAAACCTTGCCGACGAAATGGCCGATGTATTGTGGGTCTTGATCTGCATGGCCAACCAAACTGGCATCAATCTCACCGAAGCATTTGAAAAAAACATCCAAAAGAAAACAGAACGGGATAGTACCCGCCACCTGAAAAACGAAAAATTAATTAGTTAGTGGATACGATTCGAATCCTCAATCCACCAAATTAACCAATTAACCACTCAACTTAATCAACTAATTAACCAATTAACGAAATGAGTAAATACGACGATCTCTTCCTGCAATATAATTGCAATTTGAATGATGAAACTGTATCAAAAGACATTGAAAAAATACTGGCAGCACATTATGCCGAAAATGATAACAAGGAAGTTTACAAGCAATGCCTGAGCCAGATTGACCTGACTTCACTCAATGGTACCGATACCCATGCTGAAATCATTTCGATGGTGAATAAGGTGAACGGTTTTAAAAACGAATTTCCCAACCTTCCCAATGTAGGTGCTATTTGTGTATACCCGGCACTGGTCCCTGTTGTAAAAGAACACCTGACTGAAAACATCGGCATTGCAGCTGTATCAGCCGGATTCCCTGCCTCACAAACTTTTATTGAAGTTAAGATTGCCGAAACTGCCATGAGTGTGATGGAAGGAGCTACCGAAATTGACGTAGTGATTTCAATTGGTAAATTTCTGGAAGGCAACTACGAGGAAGTGTATGAAGAACTTACTGAAATCAAGGCTTCATGTCGTGATGCCCACATGAAAGTAATTCTTGAAACAGGTGCTTTAAAAACGGCAAGCAATATCATGAAAGCTTCCATTTTAGCCATGCAGGCGGGTGCTGATTTCATCAAGACATCTACCGGTAAAATCCCGGTTGCTGCTACCCTTGAAGCGACGTATGTAATGTGCCATGCCATCAGGGAATGGAATGAGAAAAACAATGTCAAAGTAAGCTATAAACCTGCAGGTGGAATTGTGACTACCGAAGATGCGGTTAAGCATTATACATTGGTAAAGGAAATTTTAGGAAATGAATGGTTGAACAATACGATGTTCCGTTTTGGTGCAAGCCGGTTGGCAAATAACCTGATCACTTCCATCGAAGGAAAAGAAGTGAAGTATTTCTAAGTTTCTGTTCTTAAATTTCGCGGGAAGCAGAGTATTCCGCACATTTTATAAGTGACTGTTTTACGTCGCTGTCTGCAAAGCCATTGAGTTCCTCGATGGCTTTGTTTTTGTAGGTCTCCATACAATCCAAAGCATACTGAACTCCACCATTGTCAATGGTATAATGGGTTACAAACTGGATGTTCTCAGGAGTAAAATCCTTGTTTTCAATGACAGCTAAAACTTTCTCTCTTTCTGTCCCACTGGTACTTAACAAAGCATAAATCAATGGCAAAGTAACTTTTCCATCGCGAATATCATTCCCGGTAGGTTTGCCGATTTGAATATCTTCATAATAATCAAATACATCATCTTTTATCTGGAAACAAATTCCCAGGTATTCTCCAAAGTTACGTAAATGGCTTAAGGATGCTTCATCGGCATTTACCGACAATCCACCTACTTCTGTGCAGGTTGAAAACAACAGGGCTGTTTTTTTACGGATAATGGTAAAATAGTTTGCTTCTGTTTCTTCCGAGAATTGGGCATTCACCAATTGTAATAATTCTCCGTCCGATAGTTGCATGCCGATATTGGCAATTGATTTTAATATTGGAAGGCTGTCAGTCCGTGTTGCACAGGTAAGTGATTTTGATAAAATATAATCCCCTGAAAGTATCGCAATCTTGTTTGTCCAACGGGCATTCACTGAAGGTTTGCCACGACGTTCCAGGGTGTCATCCACCACATCATCATGAATCAGGCTGGCAGTGTGTAACAATTCCAGCGACAAGGCTCCAAAAATAGTCGATTCATTTACTTCACCCATCAGTTTAGCCGCCAGTAGTGCGAGCATTGGTCGAAGCTGTTTCCCGCTTTTTTGAAGGACATAATCATTTACACTTAACAGTAACGGATTGTCCGTGCGAAGTGCTTCCACAAATGTCTTTTCAAACATCTGCATTTCTGTAAGGATCGGAATTCTAATAGCTTCGATTAAACTCATAGGGTTGCTCATAAATATGTGCACTACAAAAGTAAGCAAATTTGCCGTTCGTTTAACGGTTTATGTTTATTTCTGTATAAATTTTAATTACTTTTAC
The DNA here is from genome assembly GCA_028710415.1 of Paludibacter sp. Taxonomy (GTDB): domain Bacteria; phylum Bacteroidota; class Bacteroidia; order Bacteroidales; family Paludibacteraceae; genus Paludibacter. The sequence goes on from JAQTUE010000030.1 coordinate 46,931, forward strand.
CGTCGATTATTATTTTCAAGTTGTGTTATACCTCTGCCGGGAAGGAAACTTTTATCCAATAAACGGCATTTCGGGTAAAAAAGTTTAAAAACTATCAACACAATTTGCAATATAATTTGTTACTACTATATTGTGACAAATCCAACGACCCAAATTATCCCTGTAAATGAAAAAGCTATTTCTGATTGATGCCTATGCCATCATATACCGTGCGTATTATGCGTTCATACGCAATCCACGTGTTAATTCCAAAGGATTAAACACTTCGGCCATCTTTGGATTTATTAATACGCTCGAAGATATATTGAAGCGTGAAAAGCCAACCCACATTGCGGTTGCATTCGACCCCAAAGGAAAGACCTTCCGCCACGAAGCCTATGAACTCTACAAGGCACAACGGGAAGCTACCCCGGAGGATATCCGGCTGGCAGTGCCTATTATCAAAAACCTGATCAAGGCCTATAACATCCCTGCTCTGGAAGTTCCGGGGTATGAAGCCGATGATGTGATTGGTACGGTTGCCAAGCAGGCGGAACAGGCCGGATTTGAAGTCTATATGCTTACACCCGATAAAGACTACGGCCAATTGGTTTCCGATCATATTTACATGTACCGCCCGAAACACACCGGCGGTTTTGAAACTATGGGCCCGGCTGAAGTGAAAGCAAAATATGAACTGGACAGCCACGAACAGGTGATCGACCTGCTTGGGCTGATGGGTGATGCTTCCGATAATATCCCGGGTTGTCCGGGTGTTGGTGAGAAAACTGCCGTGAAACTTTTAAAGGAGTTCGGAAGTATCGATGCCTTGCTTCTGCGTACCGATGAATTGAAAGGGGCATTGAAAACTAAAATTGAAGAGAATAAGGAACAAATTGTTTTCTCCCGTTTCCTGGCAACTATCAAAATTGATGTGCCTATTGTTTTTGATGAAGAAAGTCTGGTACTCGAGCCACGGAATGAACCGGAACTGAGGGCTTTGTTCGACGAACTGGAATTTCGTACTATGTCCGCTAAAATGGGTCAACCTTTTACCTCATTGCCTCCCGACCATCCCATCTCAAGCCTTCGTTCTGCTAAACCCAAACCAAGTGCACAGATGTCGTTGTTCGATGCCTTTGATAATGAAGATGCTGAACCTGTTGAATCAACTTCTGTACATGAGGAAGGAACTGAAGTTTCTGTTCAACCATCGACATCCGGATTATTGTCATTGGCAAATATCCCGCATAAATATTATTTAATCGACACGAAAATAAAGCGTTCAGACCTTATTTCAAAACTCTTTATTCAAAAATCGGTCTGTTATGACACCGAAACAACCGGACTGGATATGTTTACCTCCGACCTGGTTGGGATGTCATTCTGCTATGCCGAAGGGGAAGCATATTATGTGTCGCTTCCGGTGGATAAAAATGAAGCGAAGGAAGTCCTGCACGAATTCAAGGCGTTCTTTGAAAATGACCGTATTGAAAAGATTGGCCAGAATATGAAATTCGATTTGCTCATGCTCATGCAATACGGCATTAAACTCAACGGGAAACTTTTCGATACAATGATTGCCCATTACCTCCTTCAGCCGGAATTGAGGCATGGCATGGATTACCTGGCTGAAATACTTTTGAATTACCGCACTATTCACTTCGAGGACCTGGTAGGTGCCAAAGGGAAAAACCAGGCGGATATTCGTTCGGTCGACTTGAAAAAACTGTGTGAATATGCAGCTGAAGATGCGGATGTCACTTTCCGTCTCAAGCAAATCCTTGAAAAAGAATTAAAGGCCAACGCGCTGGAAAGCCTGTTTTACGATATCGAAATGCCACTCATGAAAGTACTGGCTACCATGGAACATACCGGGGTCCTCATTGACAGCGAGGCACTGCGTCAAAGTTCTGAAATCCTGACCCAGGAAATGTTGGAACTGGAAGAAGAGATCCGCAAAATGGCCGGATACGACTTCAATGTCAGCTCCCCCATGCAGGTTGGTGAAATTCTTTTCGATCGCCTGAAGTTGGACGATAAAGCCCGCAAGACCAAGACCGGCCAATATTCCACTTCGGAAGATGTGCTTGAAAAAATACGATCCAAGCATCCTATCATTGGAAAAATCCTCGATTACCGTGGTCTTAAGAAACTATTAAGCACCTACATCGATGCCCTGCCATTGTTGATAAGCCCTGTAACCGGGAAAGTACACACTTCGTACAATCAAACGGTAGCTGTCACGGGGCGATTGAGTTCCACTAATCCCAACCTTCAGAACATTCCGATCCGGGATGCACAGGGCAAGGAAATCCGTAAGGCTTTTATCCCTGATGCCGGCAGTTTGTTCCTCAGTGCGGATTATTCGCAGATTGAATTGCGCATCATGGCTCATTTAAGTGGTGATGCCAACATGATGGAGGCTTTTATCAGCGGACTGGATATTCATACCGCCACCGCAGCGAAAATATATAAGATCCCGTTGGACGAAGTCACGACAGAGATGCGTCGCAAAGCCAAAACCGCTAATTTTGGGATTATCTACGGAATATCAGTTTTTGGCCTTTCCGATCGTCTGGGCATCCCACGCGGTGAAGCGAAAGAATTGATTGATGGCTATTTCGAAACCTATCCTGATGTCAAAAAATATATGGATGCCAGCATTCAACGCGCCAAGGAAATGGGTTACGTGGAAACATTGCTGGGTCGCAAGCGCACACTGCCCGATATCAACTCACAAAACGGCGTGGTGCGTGGTTTTGCCGAACGCAATGCCATCAACGCTCCTATCCAGGGTACTGCCGCTGACATCATCAAGATTGCGATGGTACGTATCCAGAACCGGTTGGAAAAGGAAAACCTGCAATCCAAAATGACCATGCAAGTACATGATGAGTTGAACTTTACAGTCCCTACCGCGGAACTGGAAACCGTCAAAAAGATAGTTGTTGATGAAATGGAACAGGCTATCAAGCTGAACGTCCCCCTCATTGCTGATTGTGGAGTAGGCGACAACTGGCTGGAAGCACATTAAGAAGGGTTTGAAGAGTTTGAAGTTTGAAGAGTTAGAAAGGTTTGAAAAGTTAAAGAGTCCCTAAGAATCGGAATCTACGCTTCGTTCAGATTTGAAAAGTCTTGCTTTACTTACAAAAGAGTTTCCTCAAAAGGGGAGGCTCTTTTTTTTGCTATTAATCCTTGAAAAGCATAAATCACAAATTGCTTCATGCTGCATTTTTCTCAACTTTCAAACTTCAAACCTTTCAAACTCTCAAACCTTTCAAACACGGAACGCGAAACATTGAACACGGAATAAGATGTTGTCGCCATGATGTCTTCATCATATTGCTTATGCTCAATTAATAACAAAATACTAAACCAGTAATAATCCAACTATATTCCATATCTATATAAGTATGGATTATATATGGATCATATATGGATTATTATTGGATTATATATGGATTATCTGCGACATCGTGGCGACATCGTGGTGAACTGAAGGTTGAAAGCAGTAACAGTGTAGTTGCAATGTAATTCAAAATTCATAGTTAATCTATGAAGCTTTAAGAAGTATTTTTTATTAATCGTATCGCGCTGAATATATTAACGTCAACAAATTGAATTTTATATGTGTGTAGTAAAATAATGTTCTCTATAAATTAGGATCTGAATAAAAAGAAAGAAAAAGCAGATGTATATTGTTGGGCAGTACATTTCAGAGTTGAAGATATAGTTGAAATTTGAAGGATCTTCAGAAGAGAACAAACAGAAATTAAAAGTCTTTTTTAGAAGGAAGTAATTTATATTATTTTAGGTAGCAATTCTGAAATATTCAGAAATTGTGAATATGACTTAAGAAATTCTTTATGTTATTTTGGTTAATTAGGCCACATATTTTGGTTTGACATCGGGAATTAATGATTTTTAATACATAAATAATTCTTTAATGTATTTTGTTGTATAACAATGTAGTATAAAGTTTAGAATAGTCTTTTTGTTGCATCTTATTTAGAATGCACTCTAAATTAATACTACGAATCCTACTAAAGTGATAGCATTCATTTTTTTGCAATATATTTGTAGAAATATTTCTCTAATCATGAGAGTCAACACAAAAATACGTTACGGTTTAAGAACATTAATTGAGATTGCACATTCTGCAGACCCAAACGGTGTGTTGCAAAAGGATATTGCTAAAAATCAGCACATTTCACTAAAATATTTGGACAGTATCATTTCCGCTTTAAAATTAAAAGGGCTTGTTTCAAATTCAAAAGGAAGGGGAAGTGGATACAAACTTACCCGTGAGCCGAAAGATATCACCATGTTAGATATTTATACTGCATTTGAACAAATTATCGTGGTAGAATGTATTAATAATAAGGGTTTTTGCGAAAGAGCAACTCACGAATGCAAAGCTAAAAGTTACTGGAACGAATTTGGCTTAGAGTTTAGGCAATTATTACACAAAAAGAGCCTGGAACAAATCATGCAGGATACATATTATGAATGCAAAGATTTGGAACTTGCTCCGTAAACAAGTTATCTTATAATTTGTTATACCTATAAAAACACAAACTTTTCACTCTACTATTTTTTTTGTATCCCAATGCTACTAATGTTATAGCATTTGTGTTATTTAAATAAAATTCAAAAAAGTTTCTCATAAACACATAATACGCAACACTTATCACTTTGCCTATTTTTTTAATAATCAATGCTACTAATGTTATAGCATTAATATGATCAACTTAAATGTTCGAAATTTTTCACTTCAAACTATAACATCTATAAAATCAACTTTTATGATCAAGCAACCATTTTTTAAAATCTTTATGACGCTACTAATCAGCTTCATATTTATCACTGGCAACTTGTCGGCACAAAGTCTTAAGATTAATCCAAAGGCTTCTTCAATGACCATTTACGGCACTACGAATGTACATGATTTCAAAACGAGCGTTCAACAAATTAAAGGCGAAGTTGTCATAAACAGCGCAAAGAAAGTTCAATCGGCCAGTTTAGAGATCCCGGTACACTCGATTAAAAGTGGTGAAAAGCTTATGGATAACAAAACCTATGAAGCTTTTAACGATGCCAAGTATCCTACTATTTTATTTTCGTTGATTGATGTAACTTCCCTACAAATAAACGGGGATGATATCAGCGCAATTGTAAACGGGAATTTAACGTTAGCAGGCGTTACAAGAAAAATCAGTTTTAAAACTACAGGTAAAAACACAAAACCCGGTGTGTACGTATTTAAAGGGAGTGTAGCCCTTAAGATGACTGATTACAAGATGAAACCACCAACAGCAATGCTTGGAGTTATGAAAGTGGGTGATGCCATTACATTAAAATATGATGTAACTTTTGAATAAACTAACAACAACCAATAAAAAAAATCAAGTAATTTAAATTAGTTTGACTAACAACAAAAAAATCAAGTAAAATGAAAAGAACAATTTTTACAGTAACTGTTGCTCTATTGTTTAGCAGCTTTATGTTTGCACAGATTCGTCCTACTGATCAAACAGGTATTAACGTATTTGAGACACCGAAAACTCCTACTGAGTTCAGCGGCTTAAAAGTTGATATTGGTGGATCTTTCTCTCAGCCTTACATTGGTTTGAGTCACAGCAACAGCAGCTCAGCGTTGCCATATAATGCAAATAGCTCAAACACCTTGTTTCCATTAGCTAGTAATTTTTCATTAGCAATGGCTAATTTGTATTTAAATACTTATTTGGCCGATGGGGTAACTCTTAACTTTACACTTTATTTAGCTTCAAAACACCACAATGAAACATGGGTAAAAGGTGGTTTTGTTCAATTTGACAAATTACCATTTATCAAATTAGATTTAGTTGACAACATTATGAAGTATACTACTATCAAAGTAGGTCAAATGGAAGTAAACTATGGTGATGCACATTTCCGTCGTTCAGATGGTGGTAATGCAATCTACAATCCATTTATGGAAAACTACATCATGGATGAATTTGCTACAGAAATTGGAGCTGAAGCTGACATTCACGTGAAAGATTTCACAGTTGTTGCCAGTGTTACCGATGGTGAATTAAACGGTAACCTTCAACAAATAGACCCAGCTAAAAGCCCGGCTTCAAATGGTTCACACAATCCTGCATTTATTGGTAAATTAGCTTATGACAAACAAATTGGCGAAAAACTTCGTGTTCGTTTATCTGCTTCCGGTTACTATACTGCTGGTTCTGTATCAAACACTTTGTTTGGTGGTGACCGTACAGGTTCTAACTATTCAGGCGTAATGTACGTTGCTGGTCCTGGCACCGGAACTGCTTTCAATGGCCGTTACAATCCAGGGTTATCCGATAAGCTTTTAACCGGAATGGGTAACTTGTTTATCAAATTCACCCCAATTGAAAATTTATCAATAGAATCATTCACTACAATTGAAAAAGCAAAAGGTCGCAACTCAGTTGAATTAACTGAAAGAAACGCAACCCAAACTGCTACTGATTTAGTTGTACGTTTTGGTAAAAACGAAAACTTCTTTGTTGGAGCACGTTATAACAAAGTAAATGCAGATGTAGCTGGTTCAGCTGCTGTAGCTGCTGTAGCCGGTAAACCAGCAGTGGTTGATCCAGTTTTAGGAGTTACTGCATTGGCAGTAAAACCAGTTCCTGCTGTAGCTGCAGTTCCTGCTTATTCTGTTGGAATTGACCGTTTGGCTTTTAGTGCCGGTTGGTTTGTTACAAAAAACATTCTTGCTAAAGTTGAATATGTGAAACAAAATTATAATGGTTTCCCAGCTGCAAACATATATGATGGAGCACAGTTCAAAGGATTAACCGCAGAAGCTGTAATTTCTTTCTAAATAAATAGCTGTAAAAATTATAAACCGGTAAGATTATGTCTTACCGGTTTATTTTTTATACTTTTACCTGATTATTTTTAGGATTATGAAAAAGGGTACTGTTTTTATCGCGCTTTTAATATTTACATTCCATACTTTATCCGCACAACTAACATTTTTTGTGGATATCCAGAAATCGAGTTCTATTACAATTAATGGAACAACTAATCTGATATCGTTTAAACTCTCCCAGGGTGGTGATAAATTAGCCAAAAGGAATTTCATTATCAACGCCACGCAAAGCCAGAACAAGATTGTTTTAAGTCAAAATGAGCATTCTATCAGTGTGAGAGATTTTAATTCCACGAATAAACTGGCACTGCGTGATTTTTTGAAACTTGTAAAGGCAGACACCTACCCGACCTTTCATGTGAAACTGAATTATTTTGAAGTAGATCCCAAAGTTATAAACAGAGATATTTCTAAAGCAAATGCTTCAATAGACATAACCATTACGGGAAAAACAAAACAATACAATATTCCAATCACTTCCAATCGTGAAGGCGAGTTATATATTCTAAAAGGTACCGAGAAACTAAATATCCGTGATTTCGGACTAACACCACCAGTAGAAATGATGGGCCTGATTCGGGTGAATGAATGGATCAGTATCGATTTCAATATCGTTTGCAAGATCAATACATATAAAAATCCTACCGAAATGAACGCCTTAAACACATTGAAAAAACAATCACTGTAAACAAGTCGCCTTACAGTGATTCAATCCTGCTACAGGCCTTAAAATAACAAATTAAACCAGGTGTAAAGTTCGTATCAATCCTGGACATTGGGTAAATAAAGCAATTTTAGTTGATGTGAATCTTTTTTGATCTACATAAACTATAAGCTTTACTACAATTGAAAGATGACAAAAAAGCCCTTCTCCATAAGGAAAAGGGCTTCTGTATAATTTACAAGAAGCTGTTAGGCTAATTTGTTTACATAAACAGCCAACTTTGATTTCAAGTTGCTTGCTTTGTTTTTGTGGATGATATTACGTTTAGCCAATTTATCGAGCATAGCGCTTATCTTAGGCAACATTCCGGCAGCTTCAGTTTTGTCTGCAGTAATACGTAATTTGCGGACAGCGTTACGTGCTGTTTTTGCATAATAACGATTGTGCAATTTTTTCTTGTCGGCTTGACGAATTCTTTTGATAGATGATTTATGATTTGCCATCGCAATCTAATTTTTAAATTTTTTATTTTTTCTGTAGCCCATAGGGGAGTCGAACCCCTCTTTCCAGGATGAAAACCTGGCGTCCTAACCGATAGACGAATGGGCCTTTCGGCTTTGTAATCCTTACGCTTGTTGAGATAACGTTGACCTCAATTGCGGGTGCAAATATACGGGACTTTTTTGAATTGACAAGGGCTTTCAGATAAATATTTTATTTATTTCCTAAATCGCTATTTATCAATCGTTCAGAGAAACGCTCTTGTTTGTAATTCTGCCCGGATATGGAATTTCCCTGAATTATTTGTGTTATATTTGTCATCTAAACCGTTTATTATGCAAGTAAAAACTTCCGGAATCGTACTTCATTCAATAAAATACTCCGATTCGGCGAATATTATTACAGTTTATACACGTCTATTCGGCAGGGCTTCCTACATGGTGCATGGGGCTAATAAAAAAAAGTCTGCCAATCGGGCTGCAATTCTTCAACCGTTATCTATCGTAGAAATGGATGTGGTTCATACTCCTGGGAAGAATATCCAACGATTAAAAGAAATGAGAATGGAACAACCCTTTACAGGCATTCCATATAACCCGGTCAAAAACTCACTGGCATTATTCCTTTCAGAATTGCTGTACCGCACACTTCGACAAACCGAACCCGACGACAGCCTGTATCTTTTTCTTGAAAATTCAATCCTTCAACTTGATTGCTGTGAAACAGGCATATCAAATTTTCATTTGGTATTTCTACTCAAACTGACCCGTTACCTGGGTTTTGAACCAAACCAGGATGAAGCACAGGTAAATTATTTCGATTTAATGAACGGGGTGTTTTTGAGGGAAAAACCTTTGCATGCACATTTTGTTCTTCCGGAAGTTACGTCTGATTTTATCAGGGTATTAAATGCCGACTATGCAAACATGCATAATCTGGCATTTACAAGGGCAAGGAGGGCGAATTTACTTCAAAGCATAGTTGAGTACTATCAACTGCATATTCCGGACTTTCACGGGCTGCATTCGCTCGCAGTACTGCAAAGCTTGTTTGATTAAATGGAAGGAATTAAATATTGGCCTTTTTATGAACTATAATTTCTTCGCCTACTTTAATTTTACTTCCTGATTTACTGTTCCAGTCTTTAAGGTCTTCTACTGTACAACCGTATTTTTTGGCAATAGTATAAAAAGATTCTCCTGATTTCACTTTATATTGAATACTTTTGAAATCATGTTCAGCCTTTGCAGATTTAGAACTTGTTCTTTCAGATGTTTGGCTAAGCTTCAACTCCTGACCAGATTTAATTTTTGAGTCATTGATATTATTGATCCTTTTCAATTCATCAACCGACATATTATTATCCTTGGCAATGCTGATCAGGCTTTCTCCCTTTTTTATTTTGTGCGTTACTTCCTTCTCCTTACTTTCAATTTTGGCATCCTTTTTTTTATCGGACTTTTCTGCTATGGAATGTTGGGCTGCAGGTTCGACCCCATTATTAATTTTTAGGACCTGACCTTGATGAATTTTTGAATCTGATAAATTATTAATTCTTTTCAATTCCTCAACAGTTGTATTATTGTTCTTAGCAATACTCCCGAGATTTTCTCCCTTTTTAACTTTGTGAGTAACTGTTTTTTCATCCGCATCAATCTTACTGTCTTGTTTTTTAGATGGTTTCTCAGCAACAAAAGTCTGCTTCCTGTCTTCAGCATCCGGGACCAGCCTTAATTCCTGACCGGCATGAATATTTGAATTTGAAATGTTATTGATTTTCTTTAATTCATCAACCGACACATTATATGTTTTTGAAATGCCTGAAAGCGATTCTCCGGAAATTACTTTGTGCGTAGTCACTTTTGGTGTTTCATCAACTTTCCCATGTGTTCCTTTTTTATCAGACAATTCGTTTTTTGCAGGGGTTTCATTTTTATCTGATACATCAGCTCTGGCAAGTGCTTCATTTTTAGCAATTGCGACAGGCTGGTTTATTTTCAATTTTTGTCCAGGATGTAATTTACCTTTAATACTATTATTGATCTTTTTCAATTCGTCAACAGAGATATTATAAAGCCGTGATATACTATTTAATGTTTCGCCTTTCTTAACAGAATGGGTATTATTGTTTTGTGACACCACTTTATCCTGCTCAGCATTTGTAGAAGGATTCTCCGCAGATGACTGAATAGTCTTAACAATAAGAACCGCTTCCTCGTCTTTTACTTTAATCCTTTGTTTAAGTTTTAATTTATTCCCTTTTAAGGTGTTTATCCGTTTAAGTTCAGCAACAGGTACCCCATACTTCTCAGAAATTGAAGATAATGTTTCTCCTGATTTTACACTGTGGTATTTTGCAGGAAGAACTTTTCGGGTTGTTTGGGTTGATGTCTTTACCGGAGCTGTAACGAGCGTATCTTTTCTTAAAGATCTTATACCGGCTACCAATTTTGAAAACGCCATCACTTTTGTTGCAGATATTACCCTGCTTGCTTTAACAAAGCGCTTCATGTAATAGGATTCGTTCGAGTTGGAAATGGTTACTCCTTTGTGTACAGCTGCGTGGATAAACTCAAATTCACCATTTTCTTTGGCTTGGGTAACTATTCCAACATGTCCAACTTTTTTACTTCGATGGCTGCCCGAGAAAAAAACCAAATCTCCCGGTTTTAATTGAGTCCTGTCGATTGTATCGAATTGTTTGGCCTGGTCTGCTGAGGAATGTTCAAGGTTGTATCCGAAGTTACGGTATACATGGGATGTAAACCCGGAACAATCGAATGAGGATATACCGGGGGATCCAAAATGATAGGGCGTTTTCAAGAAGACCTTACCGTAATTCACAATAGAATCAGTAAGTACTAAATGATTAGCGATATTATGTTTGTATTTTATTGAGTCGTTATTGGCTGAATTATCCGGATCCGGAAGCATGCCTGCAAACGAATAAACAGATAGAAAAAGAAGACAGGTAAGTAGGAGTAAATGTTTTTTCAAGTGCATAATTATTACGAATCTTATAATTTATGTCTTGCAAAGATATATTTTTTGACCAATAACCAAAGTTCATTTTCTTCTTTTTAATAAAAAAAGTGTTTCTTTAGAAACCCATCTAAAATCATAATAAAGGCCATCAAAATATAAGTTCAGCTACGGAATTACTGACATTCAGGGTTATTTCTGCTCCCAGAATAACAGGCAAATTGTAATCAACATGACCTGCCGGAAAATTAAAGCAAACCGGATAATCATATTCCTCGACAGCCTCCAGTATCAATTCCTGAACACTTTGCATCATAAGGGGATCTTCGTCGCAATCACTGAATTGACCGACTACCAGTCCTGATAGTTGGGATAATACCCCACTGAATCGAAGGTTTTGAATCATTCGGTCTATCTGGTATGGCTTTTCACCGATATCCTCAATAAAAAGAATGGCATTTGAATAGTTTAAATCATACCGACTTCCCCGTAGACCCATCATTACCGATAAGTTTCCACCTATTAATTTTCCGTGCCCTTTGCCAATCCTGTTATTTGGTTCTGCAGGGAAACTGAAAGTCGGATGGTTGCCTACAAGGATATCTTTTAATCGGAACAACTGTTCTGATTCGGCAGGCAATTCGGCGAAATATTTTGCCATAACGCCATGAATAGACGAAATTCCAAGATTTGTAATGGCATTGTGCAAAATAGTAATATCACTAAATCCAATCAGCCATTTTGGTGACATTACAAACCCTGTAAAATCTATTTTATCAATAATACGGGCAATGCCATAACCTCCGCGACTGCATAAAATAGCTTTCACGCTTGTATCATCCAGGGCATCTTGTAAGTCCGATAATCTTTGTTCATCAGTTCCTGCAAACCGTCCGTATTCTGAACGGCAATATTTTCCTTCAGTTACAGAGTATCCCCAACCTGCAAGAACTTTTATGGCACCATCAATATATTCAGGATCGATTGTACCTGCAGGTGAAATAATTCGTATCTGGTCGTTGGGCTGAAGTGAAGGAGGATTCATTGTATTGTTATTCTATATTGAGTTGTTCGGTAAATTGTTGGATAGTTGGCAGTGCATTTTTAATTTCCAAAGATAACTCTTTATATGTAAAATTGCTAACGCCCATAGGTTTATTAATGTCTTTCAAGGCAAAATCTACCACGACATCATTTTTATGCTTGCACAATAGAATACCGATGGTGGGTTTATCATCTTCGGCTTTAACCATCTCGTTTATGGCAGTCAGATAGAAATTGAGTTTCCCAAGGTGTTCAGGTTCAAACCCGGATAGTTTTAATTCAATGATTATATAACATTTGAGCCTGGTATGATAAAACAACAAATCGGTTTTAAACTCTTTACCTCCCACTACAAATTTAAATTGCCTGCCCATATAAGCAAAACCCTTTCCCAGTTCAAGCAGAAATTGCGTGATATGCTGAACCAGTTTCTCTTCCAGCTCCTGCTCTTTTACGTTTGTTGAAAGTGTCAGAAAATCAAAATTATAAGGATCTTTTAATAGGGCACTTGCCAAATCACTTTCTACACTGGGTAAAGTCAGCTTGAAATTTGTAATTGCTTTGCCTTGCCGGTGATAAAGATCTGTTTCAATCTGATATTCCAATACCGAACGGCTCCAGTTGTTGGCTATTGTTTGTTCAAGATAGTACTTCGCTTCTTTTGGTTCATTGATTTTCTCAATAATTAAGACATTATGCATCCAGGGAATTTGGGCACATAACTCTAAAGATTCATTATTACTTTGAACGTTCTGCCTGAGATTTATTTCATTTTCTAATTGTCCATCAACTTGATGGACAATTCCAGTTGCTGAATTATGAAAAAGATAAAACTTCTTGATAGCAAACAAATTCGATCTTGAAAACCCCTTCATTTGAGGAAATTCCTCTTTTAAGTCTTTGCTTAATTGATCTATAAAACCGCTTCCCCAGGATGTATTCTGTTGCTTTTCAACTATTTGTCGTCCCATATCCCAATACAACCTGATCAGCTCACTATTGACAGATAATGCTGCCTTTATCTGTCTTTGTTTGATCGTCGATTTTAACCCAACAAGCCAGTTTCTATAGTCTGATTGGAGAATAGATTCATTCATATTGTTATTGATTAACTGATAACGTTAGAATATTTTAAAGTGATTCCTGTTATTCTATTCATTCCTCAGCCTTTATCAAAAAACCAACATTGATTTTTATCACAGAAATCAGGTCTTTCGGCGAAATCAATAATTGGAATCCCCTTTTTCCGGCACTGACATAGATGGCATCATAATTCAGGCAAGTATCGTGAATATAGGTTGGAAAATGTTTTTTCATCCCAATTGGTGAACAGGCGCCACGGATATACCCGGTGATGGGCAACAGTTCTTTCATGGGGATCATTTCACAGTTTTTATTTCCTGAAATCATGGCAGATTTCTTCAAGTCAACCTCTTCCGCCCCTGGAATGATACAAACAAAATACCCTGTCTTATCACCTTTAAGCACGAGAGTCTTGAAAACTTTTTCTATGGGCTCATTCAATTGTCCGGCAACATGAACTGCACTCAGATCGTCTTCATCTACTTCGTAAGGGATCAATGAATAGTCTATTTTCTCCCTGTCAAGTATCCTTGCTGCGTTTGTTTTTTCTAACTTCAAAGTATTTCTATCAGTTGGTTTTATTTTACTAATATTTCAGCCACTTCCACATTTCCTTCCAGGTTACTTTTTTCCCATACATAAGGATTCCGGTCCTGTATATCTTCCCTGCCATCCAGGTTGTACCGATAAAGGAAAGCACCAGGATAGATAATGAAAGTATTATCTGCCAGGCAGGCACATCAAATGGTAATCGCACCATCATGACTATTGGAGATGTAAATGGTATCATTGAGCACCAGAACGCCAGGGGTCCATCGGGATTCTGGGCACTATAAATGGCGGCGTAAATGGCAAATATGATGGGTAGTGTTAAGGGCAATGAGAATTGTTGTGTATCCGTTTCACTGTCAACTGCCGATCCTACGGCTGCAAACAGGGAAGCATACAACAGGTATCCGCCCAGGAAGTACAGTACAAAAAGTACAATGATTTCCATAAAGTCAAATCCATGGAGCATGGCGAAGAGTTGCTGCATTTCACCGGGTTGAGGAGTTGAAGCCATCGATTGCATGCCCATTTGGTTCGCTTGTTGCATGGCCGCCAGATCTACCCCACCACCAATAAACCTGGTACCAATGAATAATATGCCTCCAGTCAGAATGACCCACATAAAAAATTGGGTCAGTCCTACCAGCGCAATGCCGATAATCTTACCCATCATCAATTCAAAAGGCTTAACCGAGGATATAATGACTTCCACAATACGGCTTGTTTTTTCCTGTACCACACCAGCCATCACCTGAGCCCCGTAAATGATGATAAACATATAAATTACGAATGCGGATATCATGCCAATCACCAGTGCCAGCTCTGCCGAACCTTGTTTTTCCTGGCCGTTATCGCCCCATTTGATAGTTGGGATATCTATGTTACTACGTGATTTATCTACCATTTCTTTCAGGTTCGGGATATTATAGGCTTCGAGCTTTTGCTGTTCCACATACTTATTCAACAATCCTGATATGTAGCTCTTAAGTTCCAGATTTACCTGTTTATCGGAGTAAAGTGCAGCTGCCTTTGGGTTTTTTGACAAATCGTCATTAATCAGAAGCAGAGCTGTAAATTCAGCATTCTTCTTATCAGCATTTTCCTTTTTTATCTGGTCGGCAGGCTTATCTACAAAGTCAAAAACATAGGTTTCATTACTTTTAAGCACCTGAGAGTAGGTATGGGTTTTGTCGATCACCACAATATGTTTCTTATTACTGTCTTTGATGCTCGACAGCCACAACGGGACTGTTATCATTCCAGCAAAAAGCAAAGGCGTCAGAAAAGTGAGGATGATGAATGATTTCTTCATCACACGGGTTGTGTATTCCCGTTTTATGATTAGCGATATTTTAGACATAGTGTTATTTTCTTACGGTTTCAATAAAAATATCATTCATGCTGGGTAAAAGCTCTTCGAAGGAAAGGATATTGGTTTGGTTCATCAGTTCATTAATTAATTCATTATTCCCTTCTGTGGTTTGTTTTTTTATGATACTCTCCACAACTCCGTTTTTATCTGTTTGTGAGAGCAAATTGAACATTTCATTTCCCAACACAGCACTTGAGGAACGTACAACAAAAGTCTTGGTGGCATGCGATTCCCTGATTTCAGCAACATTACCCTGCAACACTATTTTTGCGTTATCCACCAACGATATATTCTCACAAAGGTCTTCCACTGTTTCCATATTGTGCGTTGAGAAAATGATGGTGGCACCTTTATCCCGTAAGTTCAGGATTTCACGTTTCATCAAATCAGTATTCACAGGGTCAAAACCACTAAAAGGTTCATCAAAGATCAAAAGCTTCGGATCGTGTAAAATGGT
The DNA here is from genome assembly GCA_028710415.1 of Paludibacter sp. GTDB lineage: Bacteria > Bacteroidota > Bacteroidia > Bacteroidales > Paludibacteraceae > Paludibacter. The sequence goes on from JAQTUE010000030.1 coordinate 62,475, forward strand.
CGTGATAAACTGAACCTTCTGAGCCATTCCTTTCGAGAGTTCTTCTACCTTCTTGCCCCACCATTCCTGGATTTCAAATCTCTCAAACCAGTATTTCAAGGCTTTCAGGGCATCCTGCTTCGTCATTCCTTTCAACTGGGCCAGGTACAATGCCTGTTCGCCCACTTTCATCTTTTTATATAGTCCGCGTTCTTCTGGCAGATACCCAATATGCTCCACATCCGATGGGGTCATCCGTTTTCCGTTAAGCCGAACCTCTCCGCTGTCCGGTGCTGTGATACAATTGATAATTCGTATCAAAGTTGTTTTCCCGGCACCATTGGGTCCCAGCAGCCCATAGATCGTATTTTCAGGAACTGTCAGGCTAACACTGTCCAACGCCAGATGCCCTGCAAATTGTTTTACTACATTCTCTACCTCAAGTAATATCATGTTAATTGGTTAATTGGTTGATTAGTTAATTGAGTTAATTGAGTTAATTGGGTTAATTGAGTTAATTGAGTTAATTGAGTTAATTGGGTTAATTGAGTTAATTGGTTCTAGAAGAATAATGAACTTTAGGGTAAAAACACAATACTGCTTACCAACCTTCATTTTCAAATTTTCAAATCAACACATCTTCAAATTATCACATCTTCCCCTCGTCACTAAAACTATAATATTCCCCGCGTGCAATGATAATATGATCGAGCAGTGCAATACCTATCGCCTCACAACCAGACTTAATCCTCCTGGTTATTAGATCATCTTCATGACTCGGCCTATTCTGTCCCGATGGATGATTGTGTGCCACCACCAATGCCTGTGCCGATTTTTCAAGGGCTATTTTAAGCAACATGGGTATATCTACTACCGTTTGTTTGGTCCCACCCTGCGTCAACCGTTTTATTTCAATCACTTTGTTTGCTCCGTTAAGTAACCCCAACCAAAACTCTTCATGGGGTAAATCAACTAATTGAGGTTCAAACAAGTCAAACAAATCCCTGCTGGAAGTTATTTTCTTACGATCAAGGATTTCACTGGTCTTGCGCCTTTTCCCCAACTCCAAGGCTGCCATAATGGTAATCGCTTTTGCCTTTCCGATTCCTTTGAATCGCTTGCACATGTCGGCAATACTTAGTTGCGCCAGCTCATTCAGGTTGTCCTGACAGTCATTCAATATCCTGCGTGCCAACTCAACAGCTGTTTCATTCCTACTTCCAATGGCAATCAGGATAGCCAGCAACTCTGCATCCGAAAGGCTTTGGGTGCCTTTCTTGAGCATCTTTTCCCTGGGACGGTCATCTTCTGCCCAGTCGCGGATAGTCAGTCTTTTGTCGTCAGTTACCATGCCTCAAAAATACGAATAATTTTTACTATCACAAACTATCTTAAAGAAATTAAAAAAACCGTCCCTGACTTAATGTCGGAAACGGTTTTATTCATGTTTATCAGAATGTAATTACCGGTTCAAATATCTTTGATCTTAAACGGATTATATGATATCTTATTGTCAAATACATTGGTCTTTTCGTGTTTCTTTACCCGCTTCACCACATAGTTGGTAACAGGAAGGGCAAGTATTTCATAGGCTGTCTTCAATCCGGTTTGAGTCAGGATCAGGATCATCAGTTCATGACGGTGCAGGATTCCAGAGAAGGCAATGGTAAAGAACACCAGTGAATCGGCCCCTTCCCCCACAATGGTGGAGGCAACCGCTCGTATCGAGAAATGGCGTCCATGTTGCAGGATTTTCATTTTACTCATCACATAGGCATTCAGGAATGATCCGAACAGGAAGGCAATAAAGCTGGCAACCGTGATTCGCTCCGTGTTATGCAGTATCAGTTCAAAAGCCTGCTGGTTATGGAAGAACTTCGAAGCAGGTGCCCAGATACTAATCCTGAAAATCAGCACCACCATAAAATTCATCATGAACCCGGTCCAGATAATCAGCCGCATTTTCCGGTAACCCCACACTTCAGCTATCAGGTCGTTAACAATATAGGTGACAGGGAAAATGAGCAAACCGGCAGTTACATCAATGCCAGCGACAGTAATCAGTTTCTGTCCGACAATATTGGCAACTATCAGGCATACTGTAAAAAGCATCCCGAACATCATGTAAGCAACCGGTACCTGTTTATTCATTTTCTTAATTTTTCAATGGCAAAGATAAATGTTTTATTTGAAATATAAGAGAGACAACACGGTAAGCATTGTCTCTCTTGTATTTTATTTTATCCAAAATGCTTATAGCTGTTATTGTACGATTTCAATCAAGTGCGAACTAACTGATTTCTCTGAAGTAGCACGGATCATATAGGTCCCTGTTGGAATACCCGCAACATCAATCAGGGAAGTATTAGTATTTGTCTGCACCATTTTAATCGTTTTGCCTGCAAGGTCCATGATCCTAAGGCTAGCAGGGGTTGATTCACTTCCAACGTACTGAACATGCAAGTTACCATCCCTGACCGGGTTTGGGTAAACCGTTAGTTCCATATGTTCGGACTTATGTTCATCGATAGCCGTTAAAGTTTTCGAAGTAGCCAGCCAGATTGTGGCATTCATCAACAATGGACGGTGATTCCCGGCAGCATCAGTCCAATAACCGTTATACAGGGAGGTATCGCCCGTATCGCCCGTGCCATCATCGCAAGGTGAACTGTCCCCGATAGCTGCAACCTTCCCTTTTCCATAGCGCGCTGTGGCAAACATCACATTGGTTGTTCCGGTAATCGAAGAACCGGTCGTAAAAATCTTGCCTGTTGCCGAAGCGTTCTTCGTTGGCGACAAGGTCATAGTTGTTCCATTAAACCATTCCGCCTGGCTTACTGTCCCAATGGGTCCTTTCAGGATGGAGTCCTTTTCCGACAAGTTGATATTCGTGCTGGCACCCACTATGTTCACATAATCGTATGCAATGCCAAATGGATTAGTTTCAACCATATTGTTGGTCATAAGGTCATTCCAGATATGAGGCGAATCCCAACTGTCGTTATTCCGGTCGGAAATATTGTGGTCGGACACCATGAACAGTCCGCCGCCGTCTCTTACAAAATTCAGGATAGCTACCTTTTCGGCAACCGAAAATACTATATTGGGTTCACAGACAATAAATACCTTGTAACGGCTCAGGTCCTGCAGGTTACTGCTCAGACCGTAGGTTATTTTTCCATTGTAGGGAAGTGTCTCTACCTGGTAACCCTGTTTTGCACAATCAATGCCCCACGACGAAATAGCTCCCTTCCAGTATGTTTCAGGTGTGGTGCTGGTCACGGTCGATTGATCGGGTGTCGGGAATTGCTGGGGATTTGATTCAGTACCCGAGCCCACGGAAGCTCCTGACGCTGAGAAACCAAGGTTGTTTAGGTCGGCATCAATCACCCAATCGGCATTCGAGGCTGATTCGGCTTTGGTGGCATCAAATAAAATTCTGATCTGGGAATACGAGGAGAAGGAAATGACTAAGAATGCAAGCAATACGTAAAATTTCAATTTCATGAAGACAGTATATTTTTATCTGATGGAATAATCAGACGCAAATGTAGCACTTTAAACGGAATAGCAATTATCTTACTGCGATAAAATTGGTACCATCATAATTTCTTTTGAACCTTGTTTTTAAAAAGAAGGTCCTTTAAATTGATTGATTGATTACAAATGAATCAATTCTATTTTTCAGAAGTGTATTTTTCAATAAAACTCAATCTGTTATATCCTGATTAAAAAATTATAAAAAAACATCTTACACCCTTACTTTCGAGTGCAGGATCGGCTTTTGATAGAATTTCATAAAATCCTCATATTCTTCTGCAAATTTCTGTACCTGATGATGTTCTTTCTGACTTAAAATAAATTCACTCACCTTGTTCACATCTTTCTTCGATACTGAAAAGGCAGAGCAGGTATCTTCCCATTGAAACCTGCCCAGGCTCAGTTTGTATTCATTGATAAACTGGTTGGACGAAGTCTCTATTATTCCGGCCAACCGTTCTTCATCCATGTCGGGAGTTCGTAATACCAGGTAATGTACATGCTCCGGATTTGCATAGATGGCATACATCTTACAATTCAAATGATTCACCACCCCGGTTATATATTTTTCGATACGCTGCCTGTTCTTTTCAGGTATCAGGGGCAATTTATGAAGAGTCATAAATATAAAATGGGTGTACAGATTATGGGCTTGAATTTTCATAGCATAAAGAAATTGGGTTTAACATAATAAGTTCCGTATCTCTCTACTAAGGCTGAAATATTTAATTTAGGTTTCTTAGGTTTAATTTTTGGCTATCTGGCTGGGATCTGATCAATTCATCAGAATTTCTCTATTCTCCAATGCGCTTTTTCCTGATAAAAATCATAGGTCGCCCCTTTCACAATCGCTTCATCTTTTTTCTTGTCCTGCAAAACGGATAGTTCGGCTGCCGGATTCATGAATTTCAACCAGAACGGATACAGGTTCTGCAACTTGCCGGTGGTCCGGGTATACGAGTATTGCGGTGTCCCAGGGTTTACGGCATCCCCCGTTCCTCCTATATAGTTGATTCTGAACATTACCACGATCGAATCACTCGCATCGGTGGTATTGATATACGTAACCACATAATAAATCCGGTTATCCAATGGCACACCCTGACTGTCAAATTTAAATGTCTCTTTGGCATTCATGGCGATACTATCCGAAAATTGACGTACGTCAGGAATGTTGAAAGTAATAAATTTCAACTGCGATTGCGCACTGCATACCAATGCCAGCGATAGAAATAAAAAGATCAATTTAGTTTTCATTGTTGCTACGTGGTTAATGAACACGGACATCTATAACACATAAGGCTCAGAGTATGTTTAAAATAAGTTGAAAATTGTGCTATTTAACGAATATAAATCCATCTGTTGCCTTGAAATCCACTATTAACGAAAAATGGTGGATCCTCATCCACCATTTTCTGAATACTTTATTATTATTAATCTGACTTACCAAATTACATGACGCTAATACTTTGCTTTTTTTCTTGGTTCTTGATTCTTGGCTCTTGGCTCTTGGCTCTTGACTCTTGACTCTTGACTCTTGATTCTTGATTCTTGATTCTTGTCTCTTGTCTTTTGTCCTTTGTCCTTTGTCTCTTTATATTACCTCAAATGGTTTCAGAATACTTTCTCATCTGATTTATGACTTCCCAATCTAAACGATAAACCAATTCTTTATAAACAGGATATTGCTGGATGCTTATCCCAACAATCCCACCAGTTTCAGATAATCGATGATAAAATCGACGCATTTATCCACACCCAGCTTTCCGGTATCGAAAGTCAGGTCGTAATTCCTCAAATCATTCCAGTCCCATTCCCGGGCAGTCACGGTGCGGCAATAACGCGCCCGGTCCTTATCGTTATGCTCAATCATGATCTCTGCTGATTCCTCCGACACCTGATACAGGCTCTGAACCCTCTTTCTGCGCGATTCCATGTCCCCGTGCAGGAACACCTTGACATTGTTCGGATAATCCCGCAATATATACGATCCGCACCGGCCAATGATGACTGCGGAGCGTTCGTCTGCAATGTGCTCGATAATTTCCGCTTCCGCCTGAAATAACTCTTTGTCGGTCGGGGCGAGCAGTTTGGGTGGTACATACAAGTCAGTAGCGATGGTATTAAATTGCAGGAACGATTGCCAGAAGGAGAATATCTTTTCATCATTCTGCGCCACATCCTCTTCCAATACGGCATACTGACGCGCCACCCGGTCGATGATTTCACGGTCCGCATAAAATATATCCAGCTTTTTAGCCAGTTGTTGTCCGATATAAGCTCCACCGCATCCCAATTGACGGCTGATGGTAATGCTGAATTTGTTGGTCTTTTCCATAGTTTTACCTCCCTGATTTAAAATTTCTCACTCCTCACCTTTCCGGTATCCGGTTACAAAACTACTTAATTTTTATTCTAATTCATATAGTTTCCACCATTTTTTTATGTTGAAAAT
>JAQTUE010000094.1 GCA_028710415.1 Paludibacter sp.
AATACCATATGATGCAAACCAGTTCCGTCTGACGTATCCCCAATATACATGCCTGGACGTTTACGTACGGCATCTAAGCCTTTAAGGATGCGGATACTGTTTGAATCATATTCTTTATTCATATGGATACACTCGATCGATTATTATGTTTCACGTGAAACATGAGGACAATAACTTATTTTGATTACTTCAAGATCAAATACGCATGGGCATTATAACGTATTTGTAATTCGCATTTTCAGGAACCGTCATTAGCATACTGCTATTAGCATCGCCAAAATGGCAGTTTATTTTTTCTGAACTCAAATGATTCAATGCATCGAGTAAATATGACACATTGAATCCAATATCAAGCGGGTCGCCATGATAATCAACTTCGATCTCATCTTGCGCTTCTTCCTGCTCATTATTATTGCAAACTATTTTTAGCTCATTTTGTCCGAGAACTAAGCGTACGCCTCTAAATTTTTCATTGGATAGAATAGCTGCGCGTTGCAATGCCTGCTGCAGTAACATTCTATCGGTTGTTAAGATATTTGTATGGGTTGTGGGGATAACCCGATTATAGTCTGGAAATTTGCCGTCTATGACTTTTGATATTAATTGAATATTGCCAATATCAAATTTAATTTGATTTTTGAAAATGGTAATCGTAATTTGATCATCGGTATCGGTTAGTAATTTCGTCAATTCCAGTATGGTTTTACGCGGAATAATAATTTCCTGTTTACTTGCAGTATCGGCTAATTTATCGGCTGCAAGACACAATCGATGTCCATCCGTAGCTACGACAGTAATTTCATTATCATTCAATACCAATAACATGCCGTTTAAATAATAGCGGATATCTTGTTGGGCCATAGCATATTGCACCATGGAAATCAGGTTTTTTAATACTTTTTGCGATATCTTTATATGATTGTCTGCATCAATGCCGGTTTCTATTGTTGGAAAATCCTGAGCCGGTAAAGTTTGCAAATTAAATCGGCTTTTACCAGATTTGATTTGCAATTGATTATCATTGCTTTCCAAAGAAATAATTGCTTTGTCATTAAATGCACGACAAATATCGACGACTTTTTTAGCGGCAACTGTAATTGCAAAGTCATTTGCCGAAGATTTCGTTTCAGTAATGATTTTGATTTGAATTTCAAGATCTGTTGCCAGCATTGATAATTGATTATGCGTTTTTTCAATAAGCACATTAGACAAAATAGGCAAGGTATGTCTTTTTTCTACAACGCCAGTGACCGTTTGTAATGGCCCGAGTAGTGCATCTCGATTAGTTTCTAGTAATAACATATATAACCTTAATAACAATAATAAGAGAATTAGGTTTTCGACAATAAGTTACTATTTATATTTATAAACATAGTGTTATTGATATATTAATGATGTTGATAAACTATCATAGCAGTGTTAAGTAATTGTGGATAACTTTTCATAAATCTGAAAATCCTGAGTTATCCACAATGTATTATCAAGTTATACTTAATATAAAATAGCATTCACTAGCTTGTAAGTACTTGCAACAATAAAGCGTATTCACGGTTTATATTAGCATCTTCTTCTTTTAATTCAGTTACCTTACGACAAGCATGCAATACAGTTGTATGATCACGGCCGCCAAACGATGAACCGATATCCGGTAAACTCATACTGGTTAATTCTTTGGCAAGGGACATGGCTATTTGTCGAGGGCGTACTAAAGCACGCGTTCTTTTTTTGGAATGCAAGTCGATAATTTTTATTTTATAAAAGTCGGCAACAGTTTTCTGAATATTTTCTATAGAAATTTGACGGCTTTGTACAGCTAACAAGTCTTTGAGAGCTTCTTTTGCAGATTCAAGCGTAATAGGGCGGTTTGAAAATCGCGCATACGCAAAAACCCTTTTAAGGGCACCTTCAAGTTCACGTACGTTAGAGCGTACTTGTTTTGCAATAAAAAAAGCAATATTTTCTTCTAGCGTAATTCCTTCTGCGGTTGCCTTTTTTAATAAAATCGCCACCCGCATTTCCAACTCTGGTGGATCAATGGATACGGTCAATCCCCAGCTGAAACGTGATTTTAAACGATCTTCCATACCGGAAATTTCTTTCGGATAGGTGTCGCAAGTAATAATTAATTGTTTTTTAGCCTCAATTAGTGCATTGAAAGCATAAAAGAATTCTTCCTGAGTACGATTTTTTCCACTAAAAAATTGTATGTCGTCGATTAATAATAAATCCAGAGAATGGTAATGACGCTTAAACTCATCGAAAGTTTTATGTTGATAAGCTTTAACTACATCGGATACATAATTTTCCGCGTGTATGTAACTGATGCGGGCATCAGGATTGTTAGCGTGTACAAAATTTCCTATAGCTTGAATTAGATGGGTTTTCCCCAAGCCTACCCCACCATAAATAAATAGCGGATTGTAAGCAACACCTGGATTTTCAGCGACTTGTATGGCTGCAGCACGAGCTAATTGATTGGCTTTGCCGGTTACCAGCGTATCAAAAGTAAATGCCGGATTAAGCCGTTTGGGAGGATCCTTTTTCTGAGCAGCAATAATCGATTCAACAGGAATCGTATTTGTATTGTTTATATTGTGGTTTTTATTTTTAAGTGTGGTATCGACCGCAAGATTTATAACCGTCGAAGTACCAAAATACGCAAGAGCAAGCTCCTCTATGCGGGAAAGAAATTTATCTTTGACCCAATCCAAAACGAATCGGTTAGGCGCCATTAAATTTAATTCATTATTAGTGACAACCGGTTTTAATGGTTTAATCCAAGTGTTGAATTGCTGTGCAGGCAGCTCATGTGAAAGTTTGGATAGGGAATCTTGCCAAAATTCATTCATAACGTAAGATCAAAATTTGTTAACCAAAATATGTTATGCATAAAATTAATTTTTAAAAGATAAAATGCAAGTGAATTTACTGATGTCTAGCGTGTTTAAAAAAGCACGTTATCGGTTGTGGTAAAACAGTGTAAGTTTAATCTGCGTAACAAAAGATATCTATCAACTTTTGAATTATTTTTATTTGAAAAGTATCGTTTATTCTTGACAAGGTAGGTAATAAAATAGTCTAATGCTATGTTCTACGGAATTATTTTTATTAGGATTTTGTTATGAAACGTACTTATCAACCTTCCGTTATTCGCCGCAAACGTACTCATGGCTTTTTGGTCAGAATGCGAACCAAAGGCGGCCGTGCTGTTATTAATGCACGTCGTGCTAAAGGCCGTGTTCGTTTAGCTGTAGGTGAGTCTCGGTAATCCGCAGATAGCCAGGAAATGAATATTCGGTATACTTTTCCGCGAAGTTGCCGATTGTTAAAAACGGATGAGTATTCATCCGTTTTTAATTTCCGCTGTAGCAGAAGCGGACAATTCATTAATGTATATGCCAAACCAAATGGCAATGAAACAGCACGTTTAGGTATCGTCGTGGGTAAAAAACAATTACGTACGGCAGTAACGCGTAATTTGGCAAAGCGAGTCGTGCGCGATGTATTTCGCCTGCAGCGGCCGGTTTTGCCTGCCTTGGACTATATTGTCCGGGTAATGAAGCCATTCAATAAAAATGAATCACAAGTAGTTCGTGCTGAACTGATTCTATTATTGCAAAAAACTAAGCGATGTCTCAATTCCTGATTTTAATTGTAAAGATTTATCAGTACACTATCAGTCCTATGTTGGGACCCAGATGTCGGTTTACGCCCACATGCTCGCAATATGCTGTTGAAGCAATTGCTAAACATGGTGCATTCAAGGGCGGATGGTTAGCAATAAAGCGCGTGTCGCGTTGTCATCCACATAATACGGGTGGTTACGATCCTGTACCTTAATCATTTTTATAGCTAAGCGTTGTATTCATGGATATCCAGAGACTTGTTCTTTT
>JAQTUE010000003.1 GCA_028710415.1 Paludibacter sp.
GCATACGCTCCCTACTCTGTTATGGATTTTTGGGTAATTCCATTTTTTAGTAAGACTACTCCCTTATCTAAAATTTATATTGATTGTCATCCTTAAGCAAGCTTGTCCCTCTACCTCCGAATATGCCCATTTAATTAAATGTACAAAGATTCATTCCTTTTGTTGAAATGTGTCATCTCAACTGTTTTTGTTGTAATGTTTTGAAATTCGTTAAACTCTTTACTTCAAACCAACTTTACTCCTTCACTTCCACATACGTTGATTTCAAGACCTTTTTCCCATCCGTACTTCTTGCAAACACATAGCATCCTTCCACTTCGCCAGCCTGCAGGTTTTGATATTTCAGGAGCATTGTTCCGGTTGCTTCATTTCCACGGGGGTGCCTGGCAATCAGCAGTTCCCCGGTTTTTCACAAGGTACAGGCTATCATCTCCTCCTGAGTGGATACTTTTGGTTAACAATTTAGTATTCAAAAGTCAGGCTGCTTAAAAGATTACAAATATACACATTAATTATAATAATTTCTAAAAATGTACGTTTTATTTTCACATACTTAAAAAGAATGGTGCTGAATGATTTTTAAAGAAAAGGTTTAGTTATTTTATTTATTACAACCGTATGTTGGTTTCTTAATCATACCACTACCATATCGGTGGTGTTCCATATATATTCCATATGTGTTCCATATATGATCCATATATATTCCAATATTATATAGATATGGAATATATATGGAATATTATTGGAAAATGAATGAATTATTTATTGAATTGCAGTGTTATGGTATAGACATCATAAAGAGTAGGTAGTGTTCAGTGTTCAGTGTTCCGTGTTCTTCGTTCCGCGTTTTGGGGATAGAAGCAATCAGCAATTGGAATAAAATCAACCGATCAACTAATTAACCAATCAACTAATTAACCTACTAACTTCAATCAATTGCAGATAAAAAAACAACCACTATCTTTGTCTAAAAAATAGCATTATGGATTTTGAACGTTCCGAATCTCTGCGATTCAATTACCACGATATATTCTTCAGCTACTACTTCAACAATGAACGGAGTTGTACCCAGATGATTACAGATCACATGATGGCGTATGTCTATTCGGGTGAGCTGATTTTAGAGGAAGGTGATGAAATGACGCTGGTTCATAAGGGGGAATGTGTATTCCTGCGAAGGGACAACCGGGTGAAGATGACCAAATAGCCCCTGGGAGAAGAGCAGTTTCAGGGTATATTCATGATATTCAAGCGTAATTTTTTACGTGACTTTTATCAGAACCTGGATAAGAAAGAACTCCCTCTGGAAGCAGAAAAGCATAAGCCGAGTGTGATAAAACTACCTAAGGCAGCCGATATCGAAAGCCTGTTTCACTCCATGACGCCTTATTTCGATTCGGACAAGGTGCCTGCCAGGGAGCTGATGCAACTGAAACTGCACGAAGGGGTGTACTCGCTGCTGAGCATTGACAAGCGATTCTATCCGGCCCTGTTTGACTTTACCGAACCGTGGAAAATAGATATCCTGGATTATATGGATGAGAATTATATGTTCGACCTCTCGGTGGAAGCAATAGCCGGATTTACAGGACGAAGCCTGGCCAGTTTCAAAAGGGACTTTAAGAAGATCAGCGAGCTTCCGCCACAAAAATGGTTGATAGACAAGAGGCTGAAAGTAGCACACGAAAAGATACACAACGATAGCATGAAAGTATCGGATGTATACCTGGAGGTAGGGTTTAAAAACCTGTCGCATTTCTCGTCCGCTTATAAAAAGCAATATGGCATAGCTCCAAGCAAATAAAAAGAAACAAGAGTATTGTTGATGGGTTTGTTTTGTAAGAAAACGCTCAAAAGTACTTCGTACGTTTTGAGGTTTTTTGAGGTTTTTCAGGAAGCTAAAAGGCTTATGCTACAACCACCTGTTTCTTTGCCATCACTTTTTCCATTCCCCACAGTTCCAGTTCACGTATCACCGGTGACAGGCTTTTGCCCAGTTCGGTAAGCGAGTATTCTACCCGTGGAGGTATTTCCTTGTACTGTACCCGTAGAATCAGACCATCGGCTTCCAGTTCTTTCAATTGTTCGGTGAGTACCTTGCGTGAAATGTCAGGAATGCGCACGGCTATTTCGCCAAACCGCCTGGTTCCTGCTGTAAGGGAGTATAAAATAATGGTTTTCCACCGTCCCCCTATCAGTTGGAGAGTTGCCGTCACCGGACATTGGGTTTCTTCTTTGAGCCTGGGCATAATGGTTACTTTTAGGTTACTACTATTTTCATGGTTACTAAAAAGTAACCTGTTTCAGATATAAACTATTATTAGTTACTTTGCGTAACAAAAGTAAGGATAATATTAATCACTTGGTTGGGTTGTTGGTGGAATGAAACAATAATTAACTATGAGAGTTCAATCAAAACAGCACCGGGGTTGTTTAATTTCCTAAAGTCTGACCTGCGAGGGTGGACAAAATAAAAACAGGTTTATAAACTATAAAAAGAAAGGAAACAAAAAATGAAAATCGGAGTAACCGGAGCAACGGGTCAATTGGGTCAACTGGTAGTAGGCAAATTGAAAGAAAAAGTATCGTCGGAAAGTATTGCAGCCTTAGTACGTACCCCTGAAAAGGCGGCAGGGTTGGGGGTAGAAGCCCGCGCATTTGATTATAGCAAACCGGAAAGCCTGGCAGCATCACTGGTTGGGATCGATAAGCTGTTGCTGATATCGGGTAATGAAATTGGACAGCGCCTGCCACAACATCTGGCAGTTATTGCAGCCGCAAAACAGGCTGGCGTGAAGCAGATTTTTTATACCAGCATTTTGCACGCCGATACTTCATCGCTTGGATTAGCGGGAGAGCATCTGGCCACAGAGAATGCACTGAAAGCATCAGGCCTGGTATACACGATCCTGCGTAACGGCTGGTATACCGAAAACTATGCCGGTTCGGCGAAAGGGGCCATTGGTGCCGGTGCTTTTATCGGGTGTGCCGGTGATGGTAAAATTGCATCAGCAGCCCGGGCGGACTATGCCGAGGCAGCAGCGATAGTGGTGACAAGCGAAGGTACTGAAAATAAAACCTATGAATTGGCCGGGGATACAGCGTATACATTGACCGACCTGGCTGCTGAAATCTCACGTCAGACAGGAAAAGCTATCCCTTATAACAACCTGACTGAAACCCAGTATACCGATATCCTGAAGAGTTTCGGGTTGCCGGAAGGCATAGCACAGATGTTATCCGACTCTGATACCGGTGCTTCCAAAGGAGGATTGTTTGATGATAAGAAGCAACTCTCTGCTTTGATTGGCCGCCCGACAACGCCCCTGGCTACTGTGTTGGCCGAAGCGATAGCTTAAGTAAACAAAGAATTTATACAGAAACGCCTTCATCAATTGCGGGAAACCGGTGGGGGTGAAGGTGTTCCTCATTTTTATACTTATCTTTTCGGTAATCAGACTATCAGTCAGATGTGGGAAGAGAGAAATTGAGCTGTTCAGCCAAAATGTTTGAGCCGCAGGGAAAACCATTCCCTGCGGCTTTTGTTTTACTTTTGCATGATCAGTATATCAGTTTTAAAGACGTTCTGCGTCCGCGTTTTGGGGATTGAAGCATCAGCAATTGGAATAAAAGCTCAATCAACCAATCAGCCAATCAACCAATCAGCCAATCAGCCAATCAGCCAATCAACCAATTAACCAATCAACCAATTAACCAATCAACCAATCAACCAATCAACCAATTAACCAATCAACTTAATCAAATATGGCACGAATATTCATTACCGGCTCTTCCGATGGGCTGGGGCATATGGCGGCAAAGTTGTTGATAAGCCAGGGTCATCAGGTTGTCCTGCATGCCCGCAATATGGAACGGTATCACCAGACTTTGGACAAAGTTTCCGGAGCTGAAAAAGTATTGATAGCCGATCTCTCCAGCATGGAAGAGACGATCAGGCTGGCCGGGGAAGTGAACGCACTGGGCAGATTTGACGCAGTGATCCACAATGCCGGTGTGTACCAGGTACCAAATAAGCAGATCTTTGCTGTAAATAGCCTGGCACCCTATATACTGACCTGCCTGATTCAAAGGCCGAAGCGCCTGATCTACCTGAGTTCCGGCATGCACATGCAGGGCAATCCGGATACACTGAAATTATCTTTTGACAAAAAAGAATGCAGTTATTCCGATTCCAAGCTTCATGTTTTAATGTTGTCCATGGCTGTAGCACGCAAATGGCCTGAAGTGTATGCAAATGCTGTCGACCCTGGCTGGGTACCAACACGGATGGGTGGTCCGGGTGCGCCTGACGACCTGGAGAAAGGATTCCAGACACAGGCATGGCTGGCAGTGAGCAATGAAGACCAGGCTAACGTAAGCGGACGTTATTTCTTTCACCGGAAAGAAGCGCATTACTTACCGGTGGCTGGGGATACAAGTTTACAGGAAAAATTTCTTGCACTGTGTGAGCAAATCAGCGGAGTACGATTTCCGGAAGATAATTAGAACGTATTAAAAGCTACGGGTTGTTGAGAATTAAAAAATATTTTTTAGTTGTTACAATCATGACAAATAAAATACTCTCTTGAGGGGATTTTTTTATACTTTTGTGCCGACAAATATAAATAATTATGTGTCAGTTAGACTAAAATACCCAACATGCCTGATACGGAATGTGTTAAGCCGATTCAGTCATAAATGGTCCCTGTTGATATCGATCTCGCTCGAGGCTGTTGGGACAATACGTTATATACATTTGAATGAAGCAATACCTGACATCTCCCAAAAAGTATTATCCGGTAAGCTTAAACGACTGGAAGAGGATAAACTGATTGTTCGGAAAGCTTTTGCAGAATACCTCCAAGGGTTGAATATCCCCTGAGGAAAATGGGCAAAGACATTCTACCTGCTGTTCAACTGATGATTAGTTGGGCTCAGGAAAATTTTGAAGAAATAGTAAATAATTAAAAAATATCAATTATGTCAACAGCAATACAAGACGATAAACGAAAGGTGACTACGCACCGGCTTAAAGAAATGAAAGATCGTGGAGAAAAAATATCAATGCTTACAGCTTACGATTATTCCATGGCTTCTATTATAGACCAGGCCGGAATGGACGCAATACTGGTTGGAGATTCTGCTTCGAATGTAATGGCCGGAAATATAACGACCTTACCAATGACGCTTGATCAGATCATTTATCATGGCGTTTCGGTGATGCGGGCTGTAAAAAGGGCGTTAGTAGTTGTTGATATGCCATTTGGGACCTGCTCGGGTAATCCGGTGAAATCACTTGAGGCAGCGATTCGTATTATGAAAGAAACTGGTGCAGACGCGTTGAAAATTGAAGGTGGCGAAGAAATTATTGAAGATATCCGTAAAATAATAAACGCCGGTATTCCTGTTATGGGACATTTGGGACTTATGCCTCAATCCATCAACAAATATGGTACTTACACTGTACGAGCTAAAGAAAAGGAAGAAGCTGATAAACTGATCAGTGATGCTCAGCTCTTGGAAAAGATCGGATGTTTTGCCATTACATTGGAAAAAATACCTGCAAAGCTTGCCGGAGAAATTACGGAAAAAGTTTCTATACCCATCATTGGAATTGGTGCCGGACCATTTGTAGATGGTCAGGTGTTGGTAATGCACGATATGCTGGGAATAAATAATAATTTTGCTCCAAAGTTTCTACGTAAGTATGAGAATCTGAATGAGATCATAACAAATGCAGTGAAACATTATATCGACGATGTCAAAAGCAAAGATTTTCCAAATGAACAGGAAATGTATTGACTAATTTGATAATTTTATTGATTTAATTGAGCCAATCAGCAAAAATGTTTGAGCCGCAGGGAAAACCATTCCTTGCGGCTTTTGTTTTAATTTTGCAGTAACAAATTACAAGTTGAATTTATCATTAGAAAAACACAATAAACAGACTTTCAGTTTTAGTCGGTTGATAGTGATAAAAAAATTATATCCCCGGTATGAATCTTTATAAAATATTTATAACAAAGGCTATATCTTTGTTGTATTAAGTAGAACCCTAAAAACAAGGTAATTATTAATAGTTCATTGGGAGTGATTTAGTAAATTAACGCTAATAATCAAGTATATGGATACAAAGCAAACGATACTGATCATTGATGATGAAATACAGATAAGGAGGCTGCTTGAGATAAATCTGTCTGCAAACGGATATCGGGTTATCGAAGCAGAAAATGCAAAAGAGGGCCTTCAGTTGGCAGCATCTGTCAACCCCATACTCATAATCCTTGATTTGGGGTTGCCTGATATGGATGGGTTGGATGTCTTGAAGAAATTGCGGGAATGGTATACTGCACCGATTATCATTCTTTCGGTTAGAAATTCGGAAGAGGACATTGTAAAAGCCCTTGAAAGTGGAGCCAATGATTATCTGACTAAACCATTCCGGAACCGTGAATTACTTGCCCGGATTCATGTAGCCACCCATCAGGGCGTTCGCCAACAGGAAGCTTCCATGGTATTTGATAACCTGACCATTGACCTGGCAAAGCACACAGCTACCAAGAACAACGAAATCATTAAACTGACGTCTACCGAATTTTCGTTACTGGCACTTATGGCCAAAAATGAAGGACGGGTACTGACGCACGTGTATATTCTACAGGAAATATGGGGATATGGGTATACCGAGCAAACCCAATACCTGAGGGTTTTTATTGCCACGTTACGTAAAAAAATCGAAGATAATCCGTCAAAACCAAAATTGTTGATTACAGAATCGGGAATCGGATACCGGTTTAGTGGTGAATAAAAAAGTCCATAACTACTATATCGTTATGGACTTTTTTTGATACTCTGATTTATTTTTGTTGCAAATCCATTCTTTTGTTAGGAATTTTCAGGGTAAATACTGCTCCTCCTTTCTCACCGTTAGAAGCAGTAACTTTTCCATTGTGTGCTTCCACAAATCCTTTTACAATTGACAGGCCAAGACCGGTACCTCCGGCTTTTGCATCTTTCCCACGGTAGAATTTATCGAAAACAGTTGCTAACTCAGATTCTTTAAATCCAGGTCCCTGGTCAATCACTTTGATTACCAGATTCTCACCGGTAATTTGAAACTTCAGCTCAATGATACTACCAACAGGGGAATGCTGGGTAGCATTCAGAATCAGGTTATGGAGTACTTGTTCCATGAGTCCGAAATCAACATAAACCGGAGAGAGATCATTGGGAATGCTTATTTTAAAAGTGAATGGCTCCAATTCATATTTAAGCATATCCGATACAGAGTTCACTAAATCCTGCACATCGCACCAATCGGGGTGAGGAGTTATCCTGCCTGATTCAAGACGGGACATGTTCAATAAGTTTTCAACCAACCTGTTCAATCTGATCGATGCTATATGAATTTCTGAGTATAATTCTTTCTGGATTTGTAGTGGAATTTCTTGCTCCAGCAAAGTTTCGGAAGACCCCATTATGGCAGCTATCGGAATCCGCAATTCATGCGAAATTGAATTAAAAAGTGTTTTATACAGCTTTTCCGATTCACTTATTAAATAGGCCTTTTTAGTGGCATTCCGTAATAATTCACGTTCGTATTTGCCTGTAATTTGTGACAGCGAAGATTCCCAGAACTGTTCTTCCCCGTGTGTAAAAACAGTTGCTTGTTTTACCACGATCACACCCAGGGTATCATTGCTCCCAATCAAGGGATAAAAAGTATAATCGTTGGAAGGTAAGGTATTTGTAAATTTCCCGGCTTTCAGGGAATTTTTCACCACCCAGTTAATGATACTCATCACGTTTTCAGTTAACTGGATATTAGAATCCTCAAGGTGTTTAACTTCCAGTTGATTTAGATCATTTTTAACCACAATGCTGCATTCCAGTTTGAAATACCTCTTAATGTAATCGGCAGCAACTTTTATAACATCATCAAAACCAGAAATGGCATTCAGGTCTTTTGTCAATTGGTACAATGCATTGGTACGTTCTTCGCGTATCCGGATCTTTTTCTCCTGTCGGCGAACCCTTGATGTTAACGTCCCATTCAACAAGGCAATAATGAAGAACATTACCAATAGTAAAATATCCAATGGCTTCTGGATAAGCAATGTAAATTGAGGTGGTATAAAAAAGTAATCCCAGATTAGTGCACTTAACGTAGAAGCTAATAATATTGGTCCTGTACCATAAAAAAGTGCAAGGAATGAAACTAAAAATAACAGGATAAAGGAAACCGACTGGTAACCAATAATAGGATTTAGAAAATAACAGATTAGTGAGGTTAATATCACTATTGCCGAAACAGTCAGATATTGTGTAGTACGCGAAGAAAATTCCGGAATAGTTGCTTTTACAGTTAGTTTATCTTCAGCAGGTGTGTCCGAACCTAAGATATAAACATCGATATTCCCGCTATATTTAATCAGGCGGTTTACGAAATTACCGAGTTTTAACAGGGACCTGACACTATTTAAACGTGATTTTCCGACAATGATATGCGTAATATTTTCTTTCTGGGCATAATTGACAATTGCCTTTACCAAATCATCGTTGGTAACAATCCTGACTTTAAATCCTAATTCCTTGGCAAGGTTTATATTCAAATCGAGTTGTACATGGTCTTTCTCTGATATGCGTTGTGAAGTTTCAACATACAGGGCTTCAACATTGGCACCCATAGTATAGGCCAGATTCTTTGCCCACTTCAGCAATCCTGCTGAAGAAGGACTGACACCAATAGCAACCAGGAAGTGCAATCCGGTTTTCCATGGACCACGGATACGTTTGTCCTGCATGTAATCGTGCAACTGGTTATCAACCCTGTCAGCAACAATACGTAATGACATTTCGCGCAACGCAGTAATATTTCCTTTGCGAAAGAAGTTATTCACCGCTTCTTTCGACCGTTCCGGGGTATATACTTTCCCTTCTGAGAGCCGTTGAAGGAGTTCGTCAGGAGTTAAGTCCACCAATTCCACATCATCGGAATTCTCGAATATAAAATCAGGTAAGGTTTCGCGAATTATGACCCCTGTAATTTGGGCAACTGTATCTGTACGACTTTCCAAATGTTGTACATTGAGTGTTGTGAACACATTGATCCCGTTTTCAAGAAGTTCCTGCACATCCTGATAGCGTTTGTTATGGCGGCTTCCCGGAGCATTGGTGTGCGCCAGTTCATCCACCAGCACAATCCCTGGACTACGGGCTAAGATAGCATCTAAATCCATCTCATGAACGGAAGTGGATTTGTAAATTATAGACTTTCGGGGGATTATTTCAAAACCACTCACTAAAGCTTCTGTTTCTTTCCGTTTATGAGTTTCCACATACCCGATGACAATGTCACTTCCCTTCTTCTTCTCAATGTGTGCTGCCTGGAGCATGGTGTAGGTTTTACCTACACCCGCACACATTCCGAAGAAAATCTTTAGTTTCCCACGTTTGCTTTTTTCTTCTTCCCGTGCTATTGCAGCAAGAAGTTCATCGGGATTTGGCCTGTCAATTTCGAAATTGCTCATTTTAGTTCATCTAATTCTAAATTAAGTAACAATACATTCACCCGGTTTTCTCCCAGACACAACAGTTGAGGTGCTTCACTCATCTTTTCAACAAGTATTTTCAACTTTTGTTTCTGTACATTGCTGAATCTTCGTGCATTTGCAATCCGATTGATTTGTAAATCAGCTGCTTTCGGGGAAATGTGTGGGTCAAGTCCACTGGCAGAAGCGAATAGCATTTCAGAGGGAATTACTGCATTTTGATCCAGCTTGTTGAATTTGATAAATTTACTTGTTCTGTCGTTGACCAGATTTTTTAATTTGATGTTGGTCAAACCATAATTACTGCCGCCCGAAGGTAATGGATTATTTCCAATTGCCGAAGGACGTGAAGAAAAATAAATAGTGCTATCGAATTGCTGTCCGATCAATTCACTCCCTATTATTTTAGTGTCTTTTAAAATCAAACTGCCATGAGCCTGATACGGGAAAATCACCTGCGCAATTCCTGTTACTAAAAGTGGATATATGATCCCGGTAAGAATAGTAAATACCAGAAATATTTTTAAAGCTATACTAAGAGTTTTCATTTCGTTGGATCTTTATAAATTAATCAATAGGTCTATAATTTTGATTCCGATAAATGGTGCTACCAGACCGCCTAGCCCATAGATTAGCAAATTCTTAGTCAATGCCCTATTCGCCGAAATCGGACGGTACGGAACCCCCTTTAAGGCAAGTGGAATTAGCGCAATGATGATAAGCGCATTGAAAATGATGGCACTTAAGATAGCACTCTGGGGTGAACCTAGTTTCATGATATTGAGGGCGGACAAAGGTCCCTGCCCGTTCGTGCCGGCATAAAGAGCAATGGATATGGCCGGGATAATTGCAAAGTATTTAGCCACATCGTTGGCAATACTAAAAGTGGTTAGCGCACCACGGGTCATAAGCAGCTGTTTGCCAACTTCCACAACTTCAATCAACTTGGTTGGATTACTGTCCAGATCGACCATGTTGCCGGCTTCGCGAGCAGCCTGGGTTCCTGAATTCATAGCAATACCTACATCAGCTTGGGCAAGGGCTGGAGCATCGTTTGTCCCATCACCTATCATTCCCACCAAATGTCCTTTTTCCTGTTCTTCGCGTATCCTGCGCAGTTTATCTTCGGGTGTGGCTTCTGCCATAAAATCATCAACACCTGCTTCGGCAGCAATTGCTGCAGCAGTTAACGAGTTATCTCCGGTGATCATGACAGTTTTGATTCCCATTTGACGAAGTTCTGCAAACCGTTGTTTGATACCCCCTTTTACAATATCTTTCAGGTGAATTACACCCAGTACTTTATTATCTTCAGCTACTACCAACGGAGTAGCTCCCTGACGTGCCAAATCCGATACTGTATCGATTACCTTTTGAGAGAAAACGCCGTTGTTTTCTTCAATCAATGCCCGAATAGCTTCCGACGAACCTTTACGGATATGATGCACTTTCCCTTCGGGAGTTTTTAAATCCACTCCACTCATTCTAGATTGTGCGGTGAAAGGAATGAAAGTAGCATGCAGGTTGGTGATGTCCCTGCCCCGGATATTGAATTTTTCTTTTGCGAGTATGACAATTGACCGGCCTTCGGGAGTCTCATCAGAAAGGGAAGAGAGTTGGGCGGCATCAGCCAGTTCCTCAATGGAAATGCCTTCTGCAGGGACAAAATTAGTTGCCATACGGTTTCCCAATGTGATGGTGCCTGTTTTATCCAGTAACAGCACGTCTACATCACCGGCAGCTTCAATGGCACGTCCGCTGGTTGCTATTACATTCCGTTGGATAAGCCGGTCCATGCCGCTGATACCGATTGCACTCAACAATCCGCCAATGGTAGTTGGGATAAGGCAAACCAACAGGGCAATTAATACCGGAATTGACAAGTTGTGCGACTGGGGTATTCCAGAAGCAGCTAAGCTATATCCGAAAAATGCTGGAAGAGTCACCACTGCTAAAAGAAAGATAATCGTTAAACCTGAAAGCAGGATAGTCAATGCAATTTCATTGGGCGTTTTCTGACGTTTGGCACCTTCAACCAGTGCAATCATACGATCCATGAAAGTATCGCCTGCATCGGCTGATATACGGATTAGAATACGGTCACTTAGTACTTTTGTACCACCCGTTACAGCAGAACGGTCACCACCGCTTTCGCGGATTACTGGTGCTGATTCGCCTGTGATGGCAGACTCGTCCACACTGGCAATTCCTTCTATCACTTCTCCATCCGAAGGAATTATATCATTTACTTCGCAAACCACAATGTCGCCTTTGCGTAAATCGGGAGCCAACACTTCAGTTTCTTTGTCACCTACCATTTTACGGGCAACTGTTTGCGTCCGGTTTTTTCTCAAACTTTCAGCTTGTGCTTTTCCACGCCCTTCGGCTATTGCTTCGGAGAAATTGGCAAAAAGTACCGTAAACCAAAGCCAGATAGCTATTTGTAAATTGAAAGTCGAATATGCACCCTGAAACAAGCCGATAACGACAATGATAGTTGTCAGAACTGCTCCGATACCAACTATAAAGATGACCGGATTTTTTATTAGTGAAGCAGGACTTAATTTTTTTACGCTGTCCTTAGCAGCCCGTGCAAGTAACTTCTTATTAAAGATGCCTTTATTTGATTTTGTTGTCATAATGCTGATTGATTAATTCTCCTTTCGGGGATTTATGGGTTTAAAAAGTAACTCCGTTATTCATCAATAAATGTTCTACAATCGGTCCTAATGATAAAGCCGGAAAATAAGTCAAACCTCCGACAATCAGTATCACCCCAATTAATAACGAGATAAACAGCCAATTGTCAGTTTGGAAAGTCCCGGTTGAAACAGGTGTAATTTTCTTTTTTGCCATACTTCCGGCAATTGCCAGAATGGGTATAATCACTCCAAAACGCCCTATCAACATCCCAAATCCAATCAATAAATTGTAGAAAACCGTATTGGCATTCAATCCGGCAAAGGCACTGCCATTGTTCCCGGCAGCAGAGCTGAAAGCATATAAAATTTCCGAGAACCCATGAGGTCCGGCATTGTTCAGGCTTGACAATCCCAGGGTGCTTACAGAAGCCCAAGCCGTAAACAGCAGGATTACGAAAGACGTAGCCAGGTTAGCCAGAATTGCCATAGTAACTTCAAATGCTTCCACTTTTTTGCCAAGGTATTCTGGTGTCCGTCCAACCATTAATCCGGCTATGAATACAGTTAAGATTACAAATACAATCATACCATAGATTCCTGCACCAACACCACCAAAAATGATCTCGCCAAGCATTATATTGATCATGGCCACCATACCTGCCAATGGAGACAGACTATCGTGCATGGCATTGACGGACCCGTTTGAGGCCGCTGAGGTGGAGGTTGACCAAAGAATACTATTGGTTATGCCGAATCGGGTCTCTTTCCCTTCCATCAGAGCTGAATGACCGAAAATAGGATTGGCAGAATATTCGCCATACAATGAAATGGCTAAACCAGCAACTAATAATATGAACATGACTGTGAAAATTGTCCAACCCTGCCGCTTGGAGCCTACCATTTTACCATACGTAAAAGTCAATCCGGCGGGTATCAATAAGATTGCCAGCATTTCAAGTAAATTGCTCAATGGAGTCGGGTTTTCGAAAGGATGGGCACTATTGGCATTGAAAAAACCTCCTCCATTGGTACCCAATTGCTTGATGGCTATTTGTGAGGCAGCAGGACCCATGGGAATCACTTGTTGTGTTCCCTGAAGTGTGTGAGCCGTTTGATAAGAATCGAAGTTCTGTACGACACCTTGTCCGACCAGGAAAACTGCAAATAATATTGAGAGTGGTAACAGTACATACAGCGTGGAACGGGTTAGATCGACCCAAAAATTACCAAGTTTATCTGTTGTTTTACGGGATAGGCCTTTAGCAAGAGCTAACAACACGGCTATTCCGGTGGCGGCACTCACGAAGTTCTGAACCGTAAGACCAAGCATTTGTACAAAATAACTTAATGTGGTTTCACCGCTGTAACCTTGCCAGTTGGTGTTAGTCATAAAACTCACAGCGGTATTAAACGCCGAATGCCACGATACATTGGATAAATTTGAAGGGTTTAATGGTAAATGTGCCTGTGTGAGCTGAAGCAGGAATACAAACAGGAAACCGATTAAGTTGAATATCAGCAAACCGAAAGTGTATGTTTTCCAGTTAGATTCTTCTTTGGGATCGATTTTAATGAATTTATAGGTCAATCGTTCAAACCAACCCAATACAGGAAACAGAATGTGTTTTTCACCTGTAAATACCTTGAACATGTAACTTCCTAAAATAGGTGTCAAACCTATCAATAATCCGAGAAAAATCAGTATTTGCAATAAATCAAATGTTGTGAACATACTTTTATAATGTTAAGAGTTTAATCCAAATCAGAATTTCTCAGGTTTTATCAGTGAATAAATTAAATATCCCAGTATAGCCAAGGCTATAATTGCTCCAATGATGTATCCCGTCGGAGTGCTCATTTCTGTTGTCGCTACCATTAAAAGTTTTGTTTCCATTTTAAGTCATTTTTAAATTGATGCCTGAAGCATCATGTCATTAACGTTTTAGTAGTCCTTTTCTTTAAAAATTATCTGATTTAAATCATAGTTATACAGCATCTTTGTGTATTTTTTTAATTATACGAACTGAATTTTCATTGTCATATAACATTTTGTTTTTTTTTTTTGATTTTATGACTTGCATCCTTATTGTCATACAGCATTTTGTCATAATACTCATCATAGCCACTTATAAGTGAAAGTACATAACCGGCTGTTAAAAGAAGAATTACTCCACCAACTAATTCTAATACCAATTCAATTGTTGTGTTCATGTTTTTTTGTGTTTATGAGAACTTAACATGTTCTCTTTTTGATTCCATGTTTTTACGTTGCAAAAATAGTTTGATAGTCATAAAGGAAAAATCAAAAACATAGGGCTGGATATAAAGATTTTATAAGGAAATATATCTTTATGTATTAGGATTTGATATACAGGTTTTTAGTGGAGATTTAAAAAACCTTGTATTGTTCTGAATAGTCAATTTTGGGAGTGATTATTTATTGAGAGGTGAACGGACAAAAAGAGAGAGTCAATTTAATAGTACTGTTTTTTATAAACAAAAAAGACCAACCTGATTTTCATCAAGTTGGTCTTCTTATTCTTTATTAACCAATTAACCAGTTAACTGAATCAACCAATTAACCAATTAACCAATTATTATTTTACTTCTTCAAAATCCACATCGGTAACATCACCTTGTTTGTTACCATCATTCGAACTTTGTTTTCCACCAAAGTCAGCATTTGGTTGTGCCTGGCCTTCCTGTGCGTTTTGAGCATTGTACATTTCCTGGCTGGCTGCCTGGAATGCTGTGTTCAATTCGTTGGTAGCTTCATCCAAAGTTGGTATGTCCTGTGCTTTGTGAGCTTCTTTCAGTTTCACAAGGGCAGCTTCGATAGGTCCTTTTTTGTCAGCAGGGATTTTGTCACCTATTTCGGTAAGTTGTTTCTCTGTCTGGAAAATCAAACTATCGGCATGATTCAATTTGTCGATCTTTTCTTTTTCTTTGGCATCAGCTTCTGCGTTGGCTGCTGCTTCGTCTTTCATACGTTTGATTTCTGCATCAGTAAGGCCGGACGAAGCTTCGATACGAATGCTTTGTTCTTTTCCGGTTGCTTTATCTTTGGCAGCAACGTGTAAGATACCGTTGGCATCAATATCAAAAGTTACTTCAATCTGAGGTTCACCACGACGGGAAGGCATGATACCATCCAGGTGGAAACGGCCGATTGATTTGTTTTGGTTAGCCAATGGACGTTCGCCTTGCAGGATATGGATTTCTACTGAAGGTTGGTTGTCGGCAGCTGTAGTAAATGTTTCCGATTTTTTAGTTGGAATAGTAGTATTCGCTTCAATCAGTTTCGTCATTACGCTTCCCATGGTTTCGATACCCAGTGATAATGGTGTCACATCAAGCAACAATACATCAGTTACATCACCGGATAAAACCCCACCTTGAATGGCAGCACCTACTGCAACTACTTCGTCAGGATTAACCCCTTTTGAGGCTGTCTTACCAAAGAATTTCTCTACGGCACTCTGTATAGCAGGGATACGGGTTGAACCACCTACCAGGATGATTTCATCGATATCACCGATTGTCAAACCTGCATTTTTCAATGCTGTGCGACATGGTTCAATAGTTTTTTGAATCAAATCATCGATCAGTTGTTCGAATTTAGCACGGGTCAAGGTACGTACCAAGTGACGAGGCACACCATCAACCGGCATGATATAAGGCAAATTGATTTCCGAAGAAGTCGTATTTGATAATTCGATTTTTGCTTTTTCAGCAGCTTCTTTCAAACGTTGCAATGCCATAGGGTCTTTGCTCAGGTCGATATTGCTGTTTTCATTTTTAAATTCCTGTACCAACCAGTCGATAATACGGTGGTCAAAGTCGTCACCACCTAAATGGGTATCCCCATCGGTTGATTTTACTTCGAAAACGCCATCACCCAGTTCCAGTACAGATACATCATGTGTTCCACCACCACAGTCGAAAACAACAATCTTCATATCTTTGTTGGTTTTGTCCAAACCATATGCCAAGGCAGCAGCTGTTGGTTCGTTTACAATACGACGAACATTAAGCCCTGCGATTTCACCGGCTTCTTTCGTTGCCTGACGTTGTGCGTCATTAAAATAAGCAGGAACGGTAATCACTGCATCGGTAACTTCAGTTCCAAGATAGTCTTCAGCAGTTTTCTTCATTTTCTGAAGAATGATAGCTGAAATTTCTTGTGGAGAGTACATGCGGCCATCAATGTCCACACGGGCAGTATTGTTGTCGCCTTTAACCACTTTAAAGGGTACGCGTCCAATTTCTTTTGTCAAACGGTCGTAGGTTTCACCCATAAAACGTTTAATAGAAAATACAGTTTTTGTAGGGTTGGTAATGGCCTGACGTTTTGCAGGATCACCTACTTTACGTTCGCCGCCTTCCACAAATCCAACTACCGAAGGAGTAGTACGTTTTCCTTCGCTGTTGGTAATAACGATCGGTTCGTTACCTTCCATTACAGAAACACAAGAGTTTGTGGTTCCTAAGTCAATTCCAATAATCTTTCCCATAATTTTTATTTATTTTATTTTTTCAGTTGTTTCTGATATGTTTTTAATACGACTCCTGTTTTACAAACCATATGCCAACCGGAAAAAAGAAGCTTACTTTCAGATTTTGACAGAAAATAAGGACAAAGTTTAAGAAAAGCCAACACGTGCACTGACAAAAGGGCAGAAAATTGTCTTGTTGCCCCCGTATCGCCCTGAGATTTGTTCACAGCTTTAATTGAAACACACGTATTCTACTTTCTCCCTACTGTATCGTATTGAAAGTTGTTTACACTTTTGATTAAAGCTGCTTTCTACGACAACCCACTTCTTTCTATCTTTTACTTTCTACCTTCTACCTACAAACTTCAAAATACATTTCTAAAAAACTTATTTATATTCCTAATACACATTGCTACAATTAGGGAATAAGGGCTGGGTCTGGCGGGTTCATTTTTTCTACTGAGTCCCCACTTTCTGAGGTCTAACAACAATAAAGATAAACGTGAAGAGTAAAAATAAAAATTATGGTGATATGATTAATAGGGTTTTCCAATTATTTTAAATCATTTTTTTTGTTGTATTTCATTTGTTATATTTAAAACCTTATTTTTTTGTTCAACCTTAGTAGCCAGATTAACTCCCCTAAATCCAACCTTATTCTTTGATTGATTGTCTACGGATAAAAGTCCATTCAAAGAATAAGGTTTAATATTAGGGGTCAACTTTGCTACTAAGGTTACAATAAAAAAATGATAAGGTTTTTATGTTATAACAGTTATAAAATCAACAAGTTGTGTATTTGTAAAACATGTCAATCATTATTTAAGAAAAGGATTAATATACTAAATGGTTTCCCGAACATATATTACAATATAGTAGGGTTGAAAAATAGGATTTATGACCCGCTGATTGATAGCAAATTACAACATGTTATATAGTAGGGTATAAAATCAAAAATAAGGGTTTTAAATACCTGCAATTATTTAGTCAATTGGTTAATTTGGTTGATTGGTTGATTGGTTGATTGGTTGATCATCCAAGCGGGACGTTACCTGGTTCCGTTGGTTGATTCGTTCAAAAGGTATTTGATAACCAGGTCTATTCTTCCTATTCCAAAACAATTCAATTCCATTAACGTTAAACCTGGTATGCTGAAGTCCTTGTTCTTTCTACTTACTACCTTCTACCTACTCATTTCTCATTTCTCATTTCTCATTTCTCATTTCTCATTCCTCAACGCTCGATGCTCAACGCTCAACGCTCAACGCTCGATGCTCGATGCTCAGTGCTCAGACTTTTTCCTATCTTTGTATAAAAAAAGAACTATGTCACTTGTTTATCTGGGATTAGGAACCAATTTGGGGGACAAAGCACTCAACCTGAATAATGCTGTCAGTTCATTATCATTGGAAATAGGGAATGTGCTGGCTGTATCTTCCTTTTATGCATCAAAGCCATGGGGATTTGATTCTGACAATGAATTCCTGAATGCGGTTGCATTGGTGGAAACAAACCTGTCACCTTTCGAAGTATTAGCCGGGACACAACAAATAGAGCGGGATATGGGACGCACCGTCAAATCAAGCGGTAACTATGCGGATAGACTCATTGATATTGACATTTTGTTCTATGACAATTTAATCCTGAACCAGCCCACGCTGGTCATTCCACACCCTTTGCTGACAAAACGTGATTTTGTGCTCATTCCCTTAGCCGAACTTGCTCCGGGGTTGGTGCATCCGGTCGAGGGTAAAAGCATGGAGGAGTTAAGAAATGAATTAAGCGGATGTTGATTCTTTTTTCTCTGCCGTCAGCTTAATATATCCCCGGATTAAAATGATAAAAACAAACAGATGAAAGGCGGAACTCATTAAATCCATGGCAGCAATGTATATGATGGAATCCAGGCCATACAATATCAACCCACCCAGAAAAGCCCCCTGTTTCTTTTGCCTGGCCTGGTAACCCAGGATGATAAAGATGCCTGAAATTATAAAGCTGAGAAAAAAGGCTATTGTTTTGTAGTTATCACTGATTAGAAACGTAAACGTATCAATCATTTGAGTTATTCCCAGTCCAAAAATAAAACGATAACTGGTATGCATCGCTAAAAGCACGGTATTCAGCATGGATAGAATCCCGATAATGTAGAACCACACATAGGAGTTGTTCGAAACCTTATTTGCCTGTTTTGTTTCCAATTTCTCCTGTTCTGTTTTGCGTAAATGCGCCAACCTGAGTGCTTCCATGGTAACTGTCAGCCCCCGTTTATTGATGATTTCATTGGCAATGCTTTGTTCCTCTTTTGTCCAGTCAGAGGGGTTTGCAATAACATCAATGATATCTTTGTCCGAAAAACTATACAAATAATGGTTTTCTGCTATCCTTTCGATATCCTGTTTCTCAGGTTGAATCTCCGGAGTTGAAGTTTCCTGACGTAGATCGGCTAATATTTTTAATGCCCTGTCAAAATCCTTTTCAAAGACTACTATTTTCAGCCCTTCGTCAATGGCTTTAAACATGGGATATAATTCCACCAGCTGGTCATTGTTGATAAAGCATTCAATATCATTGGCACGGAGGATTTCCTGGTCAACCATCGCATCAACAGTCGATTCATAGGTTTTTAGGGTAATAATTTGATCTTCCATGATAAGTGTTTTTCTTAAGTAAAAGAGTAATGAGAATGTCGCATTCAAAAAACAATTGATTCGTAAAAGATTCTTTCATCCCTCAAATAGTAACGTATCCTTTTCTGCGGATTTAATCCATTTAGATTTTTTAATCTGAACCGAAAATTAAATCAGCCAACATTTCATATTCCATCTTGCCTGTCATTTGTTTGCCATGATGTTGTCATGATGTTTTCATGATGTCGCACGTATTATTTTGACAGTCCGGTAAACTTATGTTATAGATATGTATATATTACACTCCTTATAAGGTACGAGATATATACGTATCTGATACGTAACTATTGCATATCTACCACGTAATACGTGCAACATCGTGAAAACATCATGGTAACATCATCAAAGTAAAAATAAAGGATCCAACCTAAAAACAGGACGTTCCTTCGTTCTGTTTTGGAACGTGCATCAAAGAATTGTTATTAGTTAACAATTTAATTCTGAGATTGTTTTTTTTTCTTATTTTATCCTGCTAATTTTAAAATATGAAATAAATTGTGAAACCGTTAAAATAAAACGTTTTAGCGCTTGATTTGTTTCGCTTCAATTTAAATTATGTCAAAGATTACATAAAATCCACTTAAAATGAATCCTGTTATTCTTTTAAGGACGTAACACCTTATGAAAGCTTAATTTTCGCCCAAAAATGGATATTTTTTCTTACTTTTGCAACAGAATATAAAATTTTATCGTTACAATGGATACTGACCAATTACCAGATCATATAGTTTACAGCAAAAAAGTGATCGAATTCGTCACAGTTGCTGCCGAAACATGTTTGTTTCTGGAGCATGCTGATGAATTTACCAAAACTGATTTTATTCAAAAATCAGTCAAGATTTTACCGCTTTTGTATCTGAATGCTTCCTTGCTGGAAATACCCGAACCTGTCTTTGAAGAAATCCCGGAACGGTTTGTAAACGAAGAAGATTATCAATATGTTCGTGGGCTGGTGGAACAACTTTTGGGCAATGATGACTCGTACCTGGAAGTTTTTCATCCCGATATGGCATTGAGCGATACCCCTATTGCTGCTTTTGTTTCTGAAAATATGGCAGATACTTACCAGGAATTAAAAGATTTTGCTGCCAATTATCAATTGGGCGATATCGATATCATGAACGATGCGTTGGTTGCCTGCCTGGAGGCGTTTGGCGAACATTGGGGGCAAAAACTACTCAATGCATTGCGGGCATTACATGCTTTACGCTTTAGTGATGGATTTGGTTCTGACGAAGAAGAAACTGAAAGTGTTGAAAGAAAATCTATCGATAGGAATTCTTTTCTCAATTTTCAGCATGATGACGATGAGGAACTGACAAATTTATTGTAAATATAAACTATGTTTAAAACGAAAATTACAAAAGACGAGGTGAATTTAATGCCGGTGGTTATCTTCGAAGGTAAAATAACCCTTGTGGACGAACTGTCAAAAATTGATCCGGCAATCGAAGAATTGAGAAGAAGCCCTGTGGTAGGACTCGATACCGAGACCAAACCTTCCTTTACAAGGGGAACCCATCATAAAGTCTCGCTGGTTCAAATTTCCACCCTGGATCATTGTTTTCTTTTTCGTTTAAACAAAACTAATTTTCCACCTGCTTTGGCAGACTTCCTTGCCGATGAAAGTGTCAAGAAGATAGGCCTGTCACTCCGCGATGACTTCAGCGGACTAAATAAACACCACATTTTTAAACCTGCAAACTTTGTGGATATTCAGACCATTGCCCAAAGCTATGGCATTATGGAACTCAGCCTGCAAAAAATATACGCCATTTTATTTGGCAAAAAAATATCCAAATCACAACGCTTAAGCAACTGGGAAAGCCCGGAATTGACCGAACAGCAGCAACGCTATGCAGCCACCGATGCCTGGGCCAGTTTGCAGATTTACCTGCAATTAATGAATGAACAGAAACTATCCAAGACTGAGATTGAGAAAATGGTGATGAAAAACTTTCTGGAACAGAAAGCATTGAACAATCAACAGCAGGAAACCCCCTTACTATAAACAAACTAAACGTCCCTTATCCGATGATTTCCATACAGCTTAAACCTAAAAAAGAAGAAAGTTTACAACGTTTTCACCCCTGGTTGTTTTCAGGTGCCATTCAACATATTGAAGGAAGCCCTGCCGAGGGTGATTTGGTGGAAGTCCTCGATAATAAACGTAATTTCCTGGCTATTGGTCATTATCAAATCGGAAGCATTGCTGTCAGGGTGGTTTCATTCGATAATGTTCCCGTGGATGATGATTTCTGGAGCCTGAAGATCAAACAAGCTTATACCATGCGACTGTCGCTTGGGTTGATTGTTGAAAAGCAAAACAATACCTATCGCCTTATTCATGGGGAGGGAGATTCTTTACCCGGATTAATCGTTGATGTGTACGATGATACGGCAGTTATGCAGGCGCATTCGGTAGGGATGCACGAAATCAGGCAGACACTGGCTGAAGCCATAGTAAAAAATGTCCCTGAAGTGAAGAATGTATTTTATAAATCGGAAACCACACTGCCTTTTAATGCTCCAATCACTCCCGTTGATGGATACCTGATTGGTAAGGAAACTATCGAACTGTCTGCCATTGAAAACAAACTTAAGTTTCATGTCGATTGGCTACGGGGTCAAAAAACAGGCTTCTTTGTAGACCAACGTGAAAACCGTTCTTTGCTGGAAAGATACTCAAAGGGCAAATCGGTATTGAACATGTTTTGTTACACTGGTGGTTTTTCAGTCTATGCATTGCGTGGTGGGGCAGAGCTGGTGCATTCGGTGGATAGCTCAGCTAAAGCGATTGACCTGACAGAAAAGAATGTCCAGGCAAACTTCCCGAACGATCCCCGTCATACTTCGTTTGATGAAGATGCTTTCAAGTTTCTGAATAATCTGCAGCACAATGAACAGAAATACGACCTGATCATTCTCGATCCTCCGGCATTTGCCAAACACCGGGAAGCAATCAGGAATGCATTGAAAGGATATAAACGATTGAATGCAAAAGCATTTGAGCAGATTAAACCCGGAGGAATACTATTCACTTTCTCCTGTTCACAGGTGATCACGAAAGATCAGTTCCGCCTGGCTGTATTCAGTGCTGCAGCCGAAAGTAAACGGAACGTCAGGATACTACATCAGCTTTCGCAACCTGCCGATCACCCCATTAATATCTATCATCCCGAGGGTGAATACCTGAAAGGACTGGTTCTTTGGGTGGAATAACGCCTGCCTGATTTAACATAAATGTTGAGGTATCGGTACTTTTTTGCAAATTATTTGCTAAAAAGTTTTTTTTAATGAATAGAATCATTATATTTGCAGCATAAACAATCCAACACTAACCACTAAATTTTAAACGCCTATTGCCGATAGTTACTTTGAAACCTCAAAATTAAAAGTAATGAATAATCTGAATCAATTAACCGATGATGAATTGGTAAAATTGTATGAGACAGGCAATAACGCAGCGTTTGAAATTTTATTATTGCGTCATAAATCAAAGGTATATACATACATTTACCTTATTGTACGCAACCGGGAACTCACCGAAGATATCTTTCAAGACACGTTTATTAAAGCTATTGCAACTATTCAGCAAGGTCGCTATGTGGAGTCCGGCAAGTTTTTAGCCTGGGTGAACCGCATTGCACACAATTTGATCATCGATCACTTCAGGCGTGAGAAAAACGAAAATACTTTCTCTGCGGACGCTGTGGATTACGATATAGTAAACAATGCTAAGCTTTCCGAGAAAAGTGTAGAGGATACTATGTCCAACGAGCAAGTGCTTACGGATGTGGTTCATCTGATTGAGTTGTTGCCACAATCGCAGCAACGGGTCATTCGCATGCGGTTCTTCGAAGACTTAAGCTTCAAGGAAATAGCCGAGAAAACAGATGTAAGCATCAATACAGCCCTTGGGCGTATGCGCTATGCCTTGCTGAACATGCGCAGGATTGCTGCAGAAAAAGACGTGTACCTGGAAATAAAATAAAAGAAAACTGTTTCCTAAATTATAAAAAATCCCCTGAAAGCTTTATCACTTTCAGGGGATTTTGTTTCTATTTGATTCCCTATTCAACTAATCAACCAATCAACCAATTAACCAGTCAACCAGTCAACTAATTAACCAATTAACCAATTAACCAATTAACCGACCCTTAATGGCCCATGGCGTAACCGTTTCCCTTATTTCAACACTATTACCCTCAATTTGTAATATCGGGCATTTCTTTGCAATATGTTCAGCATCATCCATATCCTTTGCCAGAATAATAATATAGCCTGTTACTGATTCTTTATTTTCTATATAGGGTTCATTGCTGATCCTATTATATGGTCGAATCACCTTGCCACTGTAGGATAGGTGGTTGCCTCCTTCTGCAAGTTGGCCTTTATCGGTTATATAATCCATCCATTCCATCCAGTCAACCATGTTCACTTCAATTTGTTTTGGAGATGGTGGTGCTTCCCCGGAGGTAATATCCATTCTAAAAAGTAAAACAAATTCTTTCATCCTATTTATATATTTAATTTGTGCCTGAAATTCAATTTTAAAACTTTTGAGTCCTATAAAACGTAAATCCAACTTAGTTCCTTCTTACATACATAACAACCATTCAAATGAATCAACCAGTCACCCAATTAACCAATCAACTTAATCAACCAATTAACTAGTTATCCAATCAACCAATCAACCAATCAACCAATTAACTAATCAACTAATAACCAACTAACTGATTCAAATCAATTTCCACAAAGTTTTTACCCTGTACTTCAAAAAGTTTATTGCCAAGTAACAATGTATTCCCCGAAATATCCAGTTCTGCTACCGGATTATTGTTTTTATCGATTACCAGGGTTGTATTCCCAATATTGATAAACCTGTTTCCTTTCGATTTCAGTGAACAATAATAGACCTCGTTATCAGGAATAATATACTTAATATTCAGAAGGTTATCAAGTACCAGAAATTGATTCTTGCCGGTATGCACAACCACGCTGTTCGACCCTGACAGGATTGGGCTGATAGTTGCTGAATCGGAATTGAAAAACATGTCGACATTCCCGAATTGGATTAATTCTCCCACAGAATCGGTTTTAAAAGTCTGTTCGTAAAGCTCACTGCCATCTGCCAGCGAGTATTTTAAAACCCTGTTCATTGAAAGCAGAAACAATGTATCCTGTTGAATCTGATAGGAAAGGATTTGTTCTTTTTTATAACCTGCCTTGGTGAGAAATACTTTTTTACCATTATTCTTTAAATAGGCAGCTATAAAAGCCTTTCCATATTTTACGGTTTCGTAATTGATGGAAGCAGTTCCTTCGTTTACCATGCATACCAGGCTGTCTTTAAAGAACAAGGATGAATGGCTTACCATTCCTACGGGGATATGACTTTTCCAAAGGACTTTTCCGGTCTTATCTATTCGGACTATCGAGTTCCTGTCCGCCATATAAATTCCGGTACTATCCACCAGGGTATTCGATACCAGATCGGTTATCAGATCATGGCCGGTTGCAAATTCAAATTCACTTTGTCCAAGGATGATCCCTAAGATTATATTAAATACATTAGTAAGCACTGTATTGGTATGATCTTTCTTCCCGGTATGGGCATTGTAATCCCAACCTTTTCCGGTTCTCAGGTTCATTGCGTGCAGGCCGTTTGCCGAAACCAACACCACCGAATCGTTCAATGGCAGAATCTCATTCAGGTTATAATCCCTGTTGATTTTTCTTCTCCAGATTGATTCCCCGTTTTTTAGATTAACCCCATCCACTGCATTTGTAAAACTACCTGAAGAGGAGCGCCTGTTTCCAACTCCAATTCCTTTCGCAGAATTAACGTAACTGATTGTTTTATAAGAATTCCATAATTCTTCGCCATTTTCAAAATTCACACAACTGGTCAGGTAATCGTCACTTTTAAGTATCATCCGGTCGTAATGATAAATCTCCGGGCCGGAGTAATCAACCGGCTTTTTCCACCTAACTTTACCGGATTGTAAATCAAATAATAGAATGTCCCCGGTACCATTCAATAACGATACTTTTCCAATTGAGTCGGTTCCATATTCTTTCGTGCCACGCAATTGCAGAGCCATTGTTTTTGCCGAATCATCCACATACCACCGGTAAATACTTTCAGGAAAAACATATTTTTTTGCTTTGATATCCGCATCCGATATGTAGTTCCTGCCCAAAATGATCTCATTTGCAGAGATACAGGCCTTTTCCTGTCCAAAAACACAACAGGCAAAGAGACCAATCAATCCAGTTACAATGAAGTTTTTCATACAAGTTTCATTTAAGGGTTTTGGAAAATGACACAATGGATTGACAACTTGAATCGTAGCTGTCTGTTTTTAAAAAGAAATATATTTTAAGTAGTTTTTGTATTCTAACAAATAATAGTTCCAAACTGTTTTCGTTTTCAGTATAACCTGTCTGAATTAATGGGAATGTTGAATTTTGATTAGTGATTCACATTCCGAGTTTGAGGGGAGTTAAGAATTTTAGTACGGGAATAGAATTCCACACAATATTCCACATTCAATTATCATAACAACCAATTAAATTCAACGAATAGGAAGAGTATTTTATAATTTTCAGGCATAAACCACGTTTAATTCATGTCATTTGACCATAAAAGTAAAACCTGCTTTGGTTGAAAATGATCTTTTTTAAAAGTTGTTTCTATGTCTGATCGTGTCCGGAGATTTGATAAAAGGTTCTTTGCGGTTTCCTTTATCAGTAAAGAAGCAAAAGATCGCAGAAGGAATTCATTGAATTCACAGGAAATAATGTTGAACCCAATAAAAAAAAGCAATCAAAATATACTAATTTGCATTCGTCTACGTTTTAGCTTTATAATGTCTAAAATTTACACAGTGCCTATGCAAAATCTTTCCACCTCACCAAAAAAAACTGATTTAAATTCCGAGAAAAAAAGGCTTGAAAACCGCCTGCAAGTGCAGCCCAAGGCTGCCACCCTGCAAAAGATTCTTCAGTTTGCTTCTTCTTACCGGGCAGAACAGATTAACGAAAGTCAGTATGTTGAATGGTATTTAAATTAAAAAAAAGGACTTCCAAATATTTGGAAGTCTTTTTTTTGTTATATTTGCAGGATAAAAAAAATCACCACATTAGGCACAATAAAACACAATAGATCTTTTTTCAACAAGAGAAATCAGATGGTTGATGATAAATAGTATTTCAGTTGTTTTACTATTGTGATATTAACTTTGAATATTTATTGTGTACTATTGTGCCTAATGTGGTTCGTTTTCTATAATACACTCCACTGTATCCAATAAATTATGAAAAAAATAATATCTCCATCTTTATTATCCGCCGATTTCGGGAACCTGCAGGCAGCCTGTGAAATGATTAATGCCAGTGAAGCGGAATGGCTGCATTTCGACGTGATGGATGGAACCTTTGTGCCGAATATATCCTTTGGTTTCCCGGTGCTTGAAGCTGCCAAGAAGTATTGCAAAAAGCCCCTGGATGTGCATTTGATGATTGTACATCCTGAAAAATATGTTTCGCGTTTTGCAAAGGCAGGTGCTGATATCCTTACTTTTCACTACGAAACAACTGAAAATCCGCTTGAAGTAATTGAACTGATCAAAGCAGAAGGAATAAAAGTAGGGATCACCATTAATCCGGATGTTCCGGTGAGTGTGCTGGAGCCATTTGTCGATAAAGTTGATTTGGTGCTGTTGATGACTGTGTTTGCCGGCTATGGCGGGCAGCAGTTTATTGAAGCGAGTTATGAACGCATTGCCGAGTTGAAAGAAATCATAAAAAAGAAACAAGCAAAGTGTATTATTGAAGTTGACGGTGGAGTAAACGTGCAGAATGCTGCGAAACTTTTTGAAAGTGGCGTGAATGTGCTGGTTGCCGGAAGTGCTGTATTTAATACCCCTAATCCCATAGAGACGATACACAGTATGTTAAACACCTAGCATATGGAATTTTTGCAACGAACCCCGTTTTTTCGTTTGTTGCTCCCGTTCATTGTTGGTATAATTTTATATCAATATGTGGAGTTAATTCACGGGGTAGTTTATGCAATGTTAGGATTGTCAGTCCTGTTGTTAGTTGTATCGTTTCTATTTCGTACACCTGTATTACAATTTAAATTCCGTTGGCTGTTTGGCTGCGGGATTTTTGTTTTTATGCTCTCTCTGGGCTATCTGTTATCCACGGAGCGGGAAAAGGAAAATGTTTTTGATTCTCTGCACCAAAAAGGGATTTACCAGGTGGAGCTAATAGCTGCTCCGGTTGAAAAGGCAAAATCATTCCTTTGCAAGGTGGATGTGTTTAGGTTCTATGATACTTCGTGGAAGCCTGCCTGTGGGAAAGCCATCCTTTACATTCAAAAAGACAAGGCGGCTTCAACACTTAGGTTTGGTGACCGCTTGTTGATGGACGCAGAATTTGCACCTCCTGACAGGGCGCTGAATCCGGATGGTTTTGATTATGCTGCATACCTGAAGCGGCAAGGGGTAGGAGCGACCTGTTATATCCCTTCCGGTACATGGATGATGGCAGATAAGAATACTTCGTTTTCAATTCCCAGGACAGCCGATAATTGCCGGAAATACCTGTTGGATATTTACCGAAAATTCCATATTCAGGGGAATGAGTTTGCAGCTTTGGCGGCCCTCACGTTTGGGTATACCGACGATTTAAATCCTGACTTACGAGCCAGCTACACGGCAACAGGTGTGGTACATATCCTTTCGGTGAGTGGGATGCATGTAGGGATAATTTATGTTGTGATTGTTTTCCTGTTGGGTTTTATGAATAGATCGCAACGCCAAAAGGTATTCAGGGCTGTAATTATCATGTTATTTCTATGGGCTTATGCATTTCTTTCCGGATTATCCTTGCCTGTGATCCGGGCTTCCCTCATGTTTTCATTTATCTCAGTAGCTGACTGCTTTGAGCGAAAATCGCAGATTTACAATACAATTTTTATGTCCATGCTTGCCATGTTACTTGTGAATCCTGCCAGTTTGTATGATGTTGGATTTCAGTTGAGCTATGCAGCTGTATTGAGCATTATTTTCTTTAAGCCGATCCTGGATAAACTTTATAGGCCTGAAACCAGGACAACGCGATTTGTCTGGACCATGTTTACAGTTTCCCTGGCAGCCCAGGTAGGTACCACACCCTTCACCTTGTATTATTTCCAGCAGTTTCCGAATTACTTCCTGCTTACCAATTTCATAGCCATTCCGCTTTCTACAATTATCATTTACCTGGCCATCGGGTTATTATTTGTATCCTTTGTTCCCTATTTGTCTGTGGGTGCAGGGTTCCTGTTGAATAAAGCTGTCTGGTTGTTGAACGTTGTGATTGCTACCATTCAGGATTTACCTTATTCTGTATCTCCAGTTTCGTTGGATATCAGGCAATCATTGGTTTTGTTTCTGGCAATCTTTTGCCTGTCAGGGTATTATTTCAGTCGGAAGTTTACACCATTGGCAGTGGGACTGTCATGCTTGTTAACAGCCAGCCTGTTCAGCTTAGAGGTAAATTATCATACCCTGACCACCAAACGTATGATTGTCTATGCGGGTCAGAAAAACACGCATGTGAGCTTTATTAACCGGAATCAGAATACCGTTTTTACGACTGACTCCGTTGAGTTGGAGAGACTGGCGAAGGCCTATTGGCGGAACCAGAAACTTGAACAACCAGTGTTTGTCCGGAATAATAACTGGTTCAGTGATGGTTTCGCCTGTTATGAAGGTTCCAGGGTATTGGTATTAACGCAGGAACTGTTGAAGAAAACTACAACCGGAATGCCCCTCGAACTTGATTACCTGATCATCGGCAATCATTTAAAGCCCCGGATAGAACAAATCCTGGAATGTGTGCATCCCCGAAAAATAATAGTAGATAAAAGTATCTCGCGATGGTACACCGAAAATATCAGGCAATGCTGCCAGAAGCGGAGTATTGGATTTTACCCGGTAGCGGAACAGGGTGCTTATATCCTGAATATTAAAGATTAACTTTGTAAAACTTAAATTACTCTCAAAATCGTATTTTTTTGCTACTTTTGCATTCAAATTAAAACCTGACATATGATTTCGAAAATTATAGCTGAGGAACTTATCTCCAAGGTAAAAAAAGCCATTGATGGTGTTGACAAAATAGTTATTGTGGCTCATGTAGGCCCTGATGGAGATGCTATTGGATCATCGCTTGCCTTGTGGCATTATTTGATGACAATAGATAAGGAGCCGGTAGTGATTGTTCCAAATCCATTCCCTGAATTCCTGTCGTGGATGCCTGGGTCGGAATGTATCCTTAATTATGATGATCATAAGGAAAAGTCGGATGAACTGATTGCAGCTGCTGAACTGATATTTACGCTGGATTTTAATACGGCAAGCCGCATGGGCAAAATGGCAGATGCAATTATTCAGGCACCTGCCGATAAGATATTGGTAGACCATCATTTAAATCCGGATACTTTCGCAAAAGTAAGGGTGTCCTATCCCGAGATATCTTCGACAAGCGAGTTGATATTCCGGTTGATATGCCGCATGGGTGATTTTTCAATGATCAACCTGGCTTGCGCAGAATGTATCTATACGGGCATGATGACCGATACGGGAGGTTTTACCTATAATTCAACAAATCAGGAAATATATATCATTATCGCCGAATTAATCAAGCTCGGCGTGGATAAGGACGATATTTACCGAAAAGTTTTCAATACCTATTCGGTTGATCGGTTGCGGTTGATGGGTTTTTGTTTGTATCATAAAATGAAAGTGTACCCTGAATACCGTGCAGCATTGATTACTTTAACCGGAAAAGAATTGTACCAGTTTAATTATACGAATGGTGATGCCGAGGGTTTTGTAAATATCCCGCTTTCGATAGCAGGGGTTGATTTCTCAGTCTTTATGCGTGAAGATACCGATAAGATCAAGATCTCATTTCGTTCGCAAGGTACTTTCCCTGCAAACAAAGTGGCGGCAGATCTGTTTAACGGTGGTGGGCATTTAAATGCTGCGGGTGGCGAAAGCTATCTCTCGTTGGAAGACTCGGTTAAGAAATTTGAAGATGCATTGCCGGAATACAAAGATTTTTTGGAATAGTTAACCCAAACCCCTAAAGGGGATTTAAGAAAAGTAACTATTAATTAGAATATTATTCACATTAATTTAATTCCCCTTTAGGGGTTAGGGGTTATGAAATATATCATTATACTTGGCGATGGCATGGCAGATGAGCCCATAGCTTCATTGGGAAATAAAACAACGCTGCAGGCGGCGAATACACCAAATATTGACAAAATAGCTGCATTGGGAAGAAACGGATTACTGGATACCATTCCAAAAGGTTTTTTGCCCGGGAGTGAAATTGCCAACCTTAGTGTTCTTGGGTACGATTTGAACAAGGTGTTCGAAGGACGTGGTTCACTGGAGGCGGCAAGCATGGGCGTGGTGATTGAACCCGGTGAAATGGCCATGCGGTGCAACCTGATTTGTATTGAAGATGGAAAGATAAAGAATCACTCGGCCGGGCATATCAGCAATGAAGAAGCCCACGAACTGATTCTTTTTTTACAGGATGAACTGGGATCTGATGGGGTGAATTTCTTTCCCGGAGTGTCCTACCGTCATTTATTTAAAATGAAAGGGGGTAATAAACACCTTGACTGCACACCTCCACACGATGTTCCCGGAACACCGTTTACCGATGTCATGATCCTGGCAGAGACACCCGAAGCGGAAGATACTGCAGATTTTCTGAATGACCTGACTTTGAGGTCGCAGGAGCTGCTTGAGAATCATCCTGTGAACCTAAAGCGTGCTGCTGCCGGCAAGGATAAAGCCAACAGCATCTGGCTATGGTCGCCCGGATACAAACCTGAAATGAAGACATTGCTCGAAACGTATCATTTGAAAAGTGGTGCAGTGATTTCTGCTGTTGATTTGATTAAAGGGATAGGAGTCTATGCAGGGCTGGAAGTCATTGAAGTGGAAGGAGCAACCGGGTTGTACAATACCAATTACGAAGGGAAAGCGCAGGCGGCTATTGATGCTTTGAGGACGAATGATTTTGTGTACCTGCATATCGAAGCCAGCGATGAAGCCGGGCACGAAGGAAATGTAGACTTGAAAATAAAAACAATTGAATACCTGGATTACCGGGTAGTAAAACCTATCTTCGAAGAAGTATCTACCTGGGAAGAACCGGTTACGATTGCCATATTGCCCGATCATCCGACACCCTGTGTGTATAAAACGCATACCAAGTCACCGGTGCCGTTTATCATTTACAAGCCGGGTGTAATAGCTGATGATGTGACTGTCTATGATGAATTTGCAGCTGAGACTGGGAGTTATGGATTGTTGAAGGGAGCCGAGTTTATGAAGGAACTGATAGGTTAAATCTTTACTTGCTAGTATCAATCATA
Source organism: Paludibacter sp. (assembly GCA_028710415.1). Classification (GTDB taxonomy): domain Bacteria; phylum Bacteroidota; class Bacteroidia; order Bacteroidales; family Paludibacteraceae; genus Paludibacter. The sequence goes on from JAQTUE010000003.1 coordinate 31,837, forward strand.
AAAAACTTGTATTATGGAATCACCAAACAAATTCTGCCAAAGTTGCGGAATGCCCATGAAAAAAGATCCACTGCATGGTGGGACTAATTCTGACGGAACCCAGAGTGAAATGTATTGCAGTTATTGTTACCAAAACGGGACGTATACCTTTACAGGTACCGTTGAAGAAATGCAGGAATATTGTAAAGGTAAAATGGTTGAACAAGGCTCTCCCAAGTGGATGGCCTGGTTGTTCACCCGGGGAATGAGTCGTCTGGAAAGATGGAGGAAATAATACCACCCCTAACCCCTAAAGGGGAATTTTCAGAGTGCACTTTTCAAACATATTGAAGTTTAAATTTATTATTAAGATCATTATAACTAACAAAATGCCCCTTTAGGGGTTAGGGGTCAATGAAATATTACAGTACCAACAAAAAAGTAAGTGGCGTGAGTTTACAGGACGCCGTTGTGAAAGGCCTGGCCGAAGATAAAGGCCTGTTTATGCCTGATTCCATTAAGGTCTTGCCACAGACATTCTTTGATAATATTGAAAACCTTTCGTTTCAGGAAATGGCCTATACCGTTGCGGAAGCATTCTTTGGTGATGATGTAGAAGCGGAAGCATTAAAGAAAATAGTGTATAATACGCTGAACTTTGATGTTCCGTTAGTATATGTTGCCGATAATATTTATAGCCTTGAATTGTACCATGGACCTACCCTGGCATTTAAAGATGTAGGTGGTAGGTTTATGTCTCGTTTGCTGAATTATTTCATACAGAAGGAAAGTAAAACAAATGTCAATGTGCTGGTGGCTACTTCGGGTGATACCGGTAGTGCTGTCGCAAACGGGTTCCTGGGTGTGGAAGGTATTCATGTCTATGTCCTGTATCCAAAAGGACTGGTAAGTCCGATTCAGGAATGCCAGTTTACTACTTTAGGGCAGAATATCACAGCTCTGGAAGTGGATGGTACTTTTGATGATTGCCAGGCTCTGGTAAAATCGGCATTTATGGATGCAGAACTGAATGCTGCCATGAAACTCACTTCAGCTAATTCAATCAATGTTGCCCGCTTCCTGCCACAATCATTTTATTATTTCTATGCTTATGCCCAATTGAAAAAGTTAGGCAAGGAAGAAAATTTGGTCATGTGTGTCCCAAGTGGCAACTTCGGAAATATCACCGGAGGGCTTTTTGCTAAACGAATGGGATTACCCGTAAAACGATTTATTGCAGCCAATAACCGGAATGATATTTTCCTTCAATACCTTCAATCGGGTGTATACAAACCACGTCCTTCGGTATCTACCATTGCCAATGCCATGGATGTAGGCGATCCAAGTAACTTTGCACGTGTCCTGGACCTCTTTGATGGGTCGCATGACGCCATTGTATCGGAAATAAGCGGCGTGAGCTATAACGATCTTCAAATAGCCGAAACATTGAAAGCCTGTTACGCTGAAACCGGTTATTTACTCGATCCCCATGGTGCATGTGGCTACAGGGCTTTGAAAGAAGGACTGGAAGCTAATGAAACAGGGGTATTCCTGGAAACAGCACATCCTGCCAAGTTCCTGGAAACAGTGGAGAATATCATTGGTGAGAAAGTTGAGATTCCAATGAAGTTACAGGAATTTATGAAGGGAGAAAAGAAAAGTTTGCCTTTAACCAAAGATTTTGAATCGTTCAAAAGTTATCTGTTAAGCCTGAAAGCTTAATGACAGATCATATAATACAGAAAATCCACACTTGAATTGAAACAGGTGTGGATTTTTTTATGTCTTTAATATCTATTTAGAAGAAGCTGACTTATACTAATAGTTAGAATCAGAAAGATTCAATGCACCAATTTAAACAAGGTGTCAATTTTCAGGTTGAACATTGAGTCCTTTTTAAAGTTGATGAAGGAGCCCTTATCACCAATACGATTCATGAAGTCGGGCCAGTCCATATTCCATGGGTCCGTCTTTCTACCCGGGGCAATATCACTGTGACGAAGGACATATTTTATGGTGTAGCGGCTTTGAATGTCTTTTACAAGCGCTGTAAGTGATTGTATTTGTAATTCTGTTGGTGATGTGCCAATTGAATCAACGAGCTCAATGCCAATGGAGCATAAGTTTACTCCCTGGCTGCCATCCGGCAAGTTGCTTTGCCCTGCATGGAATGATATGTTTTTTTCCTGAACCAGTTGGTATATGTTGCCTTCCCGTCCTATTACATAATGTGAACTGACACGATAACGCGAAAATTGTTTGATAATCAGGTTAATGTCATAAATGTCACCACCCATGGCGTTGTACACTGAATGGACAATGATGGTATTGATATTTCTCAATGGAGTAGACCGCATTCCAAAACTCACCGTTTTATCGATAATGTTTAGTTTGGTCTGGCTACTGGCAGCTGAAAAGTTTAGTACGAACAATAAACTAATAATTGCAATTCGAATGTTACGATTCAGATTCATTATTATATTTCAAAAAGTCCTTTCACCTTTTTTAGTGAGTATCCCTTAAACTTAAATGTAGCTTCCTTTGGTCCAAAATAGAAGCGGAATGACAGCTCTTTTGTGTTTAACAGTGAGTTCTTAATCTCCGGAGTAAGCCTGACAATCAGTTTGTCCTCATACCAATCGTAGTTGTTTGATTTGGAGGTCGATTCAGTTTTTACCCTGACACTGTCTTTTACTGTAGTAGTGGTAGAACTGGTTTCATGTTTTGTTTTAAACTCTGTGCCTTCACTTTCAATTTCCAGTTCGTAACTTTTACCGTCAGCCCTTACATAACATTTCGGTTCCATATTAAAGCTGGTTGTAGAGCGTGAAATGACAAAATAAACATTTGAAGTTTCGCCGGTTGCGGAAGTGATGCGCTCAAATATGATATTCGCATTCTGAACCGGTGACAGTTGCATGTATTCGGCAGGCATCAACGTTATTTCAAAAATGCTCTTTTTTGTATTTTTAAAATCATCCAGGGTAGTGATGTATGGACTAAATAAAAGGGCACAACTACTTAAAGAAAGACAAATAACTACGATCAGAATGGAAATACGTGCTTTCATAACGTTAGTTTTATTTTATTGATTACAAAATTAACAAAATAAATAGATTAATAATCACATTGTCCTGAATATAATATATTTATTTTTACATAAACAACCCGTTGAAATACATCCAAACTACATACCGCAAAAATTTACCGACAAGCATATAAATTGCTACTTTCCACCAGTTACATTTGAAAAACCCTGTTGCCACAGCCACAACATCGCCAATAAATGGGACAAAGGAGAAAAATGCCAGCCAATCACCATGTTTCTGGATTCGGACAGCAAATGACTCCATTTTCTCTTTTTTGATGTGAAAGTATTTTTCTATCCATTCTATTTTTCCGAGTAGCCCGACATAGTAACTGGTCATTCCTCCGAGCCAGTTACCTAATGTAGCTACTAATACACAGGTCCAGGGGTCAAGGCCACTATAGACCATAGCTGAAAATATGACTTCAGAACTAAAAGGCACAACAGTTGCAGCCAGAAAAGAAGCGAGAAATAGCCCGAGATATCCGAGTTCGGTGAGTCCTAACATTTATGATATGAAGTATTTGGAAATGACAAATGCGATATTAATCAGACAGAAAATCAGAAACAGGATGCCATAGAAATTGTTCTGTTTTAACGTCAATGGGTGTGAAATCAACAGAGCATAAACCAATGCTATGATGGGCAGGAAGGCAATAAACTGATTCCTGAATATGTAGGATAGTATCACCAGGGCAATGAATAGAAAGACCAAAAAATTCAATTTGTTGCGGGTGTTGATGGCGTCACCTGTTGAAATTGAAAACATGCCTACTATGCCAATGATAAGAATCAGCCCTATGGAAGCTGTATAAATGATTTGGGCAATTGAAATATTGGAAATGCTTAAATTAGAATTGACATACAAGTTGAAAAGTTGAGTATATTCCAGTTGAGGATTTAGCATATAAACCACCGATACATACAATATCCAGGGGGATAGCATTCCGAATAATGAAGCTAAAAAGGTTCTTAACGAAAAGCTTTGGAACATCATGAAACCTATCCAGCAAACCGGAATAATAAAAATCAGGGGGTTGATCATCAGGCTGCTTAAACTGATCAGAAAGCTACCCATAAAGGCTTCTTCGGATGCTTTCCGGTCACGTGCCATGCTGAAGAAGTAGAACAGGGCTAAAATAAACAGAGTCAAACTGATATGTGAGGCAATCATTACATGGGTTTGATTCCAGGTGCCGAGCAATAACAAGAAAATAAGTATGGGTAAAAAAGTGCGGGTGCGAATGATTGTAAAGCGATTATTTATTTGGGCAATCAGAAATCCATTCAATAAAGATAACCCAATACAGACTAAGTTTGAAAGGAGTGAATTGGGTAAAAATATAGCTTGCAGCCCTTCACTAATGGAAGTATGCTCAGTTGTGAAAGTAGAATAACGGGCTCCTACGAATGCTGACATCCAAAGAACAAAACATGCTCCTACTAAAAATACAGCCAAAGGAATGCTTGGAATGATAAGATTTTTTAATGAAACCCGCATTTGCTATTTAGAATTTATACTGTTGAAAATGTATATAAAATAAATTATTGCAGGTACCAACTCCTGGAATTGGTACCTGCAATTATTTGAATCTGAAAGTATCAACCTGAAACTATTTAAGTCCCCGTTTCTTCAATAGAGCATCCGGTTTCGGAGCTGCACCGCGGAACTTAATATAGGATTGCATAGGATCTTCCGTATCTCCTTTTTCAAGGACGTTTTTACGGAAGGCAGTAGCAACTTTCTGATTATAAATATCCCCTGTTTCCTTGAAAGCCTGGAATGCATCGGCATCCAAAACGGCTGCCCAGGTGTAGCTATAGTATCCTGCACAATATTCCCCACTGAATATATGGTTGAAATAACTGCTGCGATAGCGTGTAATGATTTGTGGGATCATGCCAATCTTATCCAGGGATGCTTTTTCAAATGAATTCACATCAAAGTTAGCAGTGTCCTTCATGCTGTGGTAATCCATATCCAGGAAAGAAGCAGCAAGCAATTCGGTGTTTATGAAACCCTGGTTGAATGTTCCGGCAAGCTGAATTTTATCCATAAGTTCTTTTGGCATCAAGGCACCTGTTTTATAGTGCTTGGCATAAGTCTTCATGACTTCAGGTTCCCAACACCAGTTCTCCATCACCTGGGATGGCAGTTCTACAAAGTCGCGGGAAACATTTGTTCCTGAAAGGCCGGGATAGGTACATTGTGTCAACAACCCATGGATGGCATGGCCAAATTCATGGAACATGGTTTCCACTTCGTCCATATTGAGTAACGATGGTTTGGTGGAAGTAGGCTTGGTGAAATTCCCAACGTTACAGACAATCGGACGGTGATTGACTCCATCTTTCTTGTATTGGTCGGTAATGTTGTTCATCCAGGCACCGGCACGTTTTCCGGCACGTGGGAAATAATCGGTGTACAAAATGCCAATCAATGACCCATCGGCATCACTTACTTCAAAGACTTCCACATCCGGGTCGTAAACCGGCATATCACTCAACTTTTTGAATTTAAGGCCATATAGTTTTGAAGCAAGGCCAAACACTCCCTGACGAACGTTTTCCAGTTTAAAGTAAGGTCTCAGGGCTTCTTCTTCCAGGTTGTATTTTGCTTTGCGCAGTCTTTCAGAATAATACCACCAGTCCCATGGTTCCAGTTTTTCGCCTTTTCCCTGGGCATCCATTAATTTTTGCAGTTCGGCAGCTTCTTCCTTGGCTTTTGCCACTGCAGGAGTCCATACTGTATTCAATAAAGCATAAACAGCTTTTGGCGTTTTAGCCATGGTGTCGTCCAGGATAAAATCGGCTGAAGTGGCAAATCCAAGCAGTTGTGCTTTTTGGGTGCGTAGCTTCATGATTTTATTGATGGTGGCTTTGTTGTCGTTTTTGTTGTCGTGGTTGGCACGGGTAGTGTACGCCATCAACATTTCCTTGCGTAACTCGCGGTTATCGCTGTATTGAAGTACCGGAATAAAGCTTGCCTTGTGGGTCGTGAATAACCATTTGCCTGGTTTTCCGGCTTCTTTAGCGGATTCAGCAGCTGCCTGACGAACACTTTCAGGAAGTCCGGCCAGGTCGGATTCTTTGTCAATTACCTTTTTGAATGCATTGGTTTCATCCAGTACATTTTTTCCAAAAGCAAGTTGGGCTAAACCCAATTCTTTGTTTATGGCACGCAGTTTTTCTTTTTGTGCAGGATTTAAGGCTGCACCACTGCGGATAAAATTACGGTGGTATTTTTCGAGTAACCTGGTTTGTTCTTCAGTTAAACCAAGTTTTGCACGGTTATCGTACAAGGTTTTTATCCTGGCAAAAAGTTTCTCGTTCAGATTAATATTATCGTTGTGTTCCGATAGGATAGGGGTAATTTCGGTGGCAATTTTCTCCATGCCTTCGTTGGTGTTGCAACCGTATAAATTGAAAAATACCGACGATACTTTTTTTAACAATACGCCACTAAAGTCAAGTTTCGCAATGGTGTTTTCAAAAGTAGGGGCCTCGGTACAGTTTGCAATTGAATCAACTTCTGCTGTCTGTTGTTTGATACCTTCTTTGAAAGCAGGCATGTAGTGCTCATTTTTGATCTTATCAAACGGTGGAGCACCGTATTTGTTTTTGTACGCTTCGAAAAACGGATTGTCAGTTTTTGCACATCCCATAAGGAGTAATCCAATCATTAGAGTTAATAAAGTTTTTTTCATTTGAATAATGCATTAGATGATTAATTCTATTTAAGCCACAAAGATAATGATTATGTATTTAACAGTGTTTAATCCGATCTGTTTTATTCAATATTTTTTGAATATTATGTGTATAAATAATTTAAATCAGTTCGTGTTGCAGGAAGAATAAAGTAAACTATTCAGAGTAGAATGCATCATCCTCATTCAAATCAGTAATAAATACCTCCATCTATCCCATTTGCTGCTTAAATCCCTCTTTCAGGTTTCAATTATATACAACGAACAAATTAAACTGACATAATAAAATGCATTATGCTAATATAAGGCATATTGGTTCTTGACTCTTGGCTCTTGGTTCTTGTCTCTAGTAAATGTCCATCGCCATTACATACAACTTATCTTTCTCAAGTTGTATTTTTAATTCATCCAACCCATTAAATTTTTGTTCATCCCTGATCTTTCGTATAAAATCAATTTCAACCGACTGGTTGTAAATGTCTGCTTCAAAATTGAGAATATGAACTTCCAGGCTGATATTCTCCCCATTATCCAGGGTCGGGCGATGGCCGATATTCATCATTCCTTTGTACCTGCAGTTGCCCCATCGAACCCGAACTGCATATACCCCTAACGCAGGAATTAGCTTATCCGTATCAAACAGTTCAATATTGGCAGTCGGGTAACCTAGCAATCTTCCGTTTTTAAATCCTTCCACTACTTTGCCGTGGATGGAATAATCATACGTCAGTAATCTGTTTGCCGGCTCAATATCCCCTTTTTTTAAGTCATTGCGTATCTCGGAAGAACTGATGTGTTTATCCATCTCAGTATTATATTGGGCTGCCTGGATGACTTCCATCCCCAAAGCTTCGCCATATTTTTTATATTCAGGAAAACCATCCGTCCGGTCATGCCCGAACCGGTGGTCATGTCCCACCAGCAATGTCTGTACATTGAATTTATTTTTCAGGATCGTGTCCAGGAATTCATAAGCGGATAGTTTGGCCATGGTAAGTGTAAAATCAAGTACCACGCAGGTATCTATTCCTGTTGATTCCAACTGAGTGAGTTTTTCGGTCAGGGTGGTCAGTAGTTCCGGTTTAAATTCTGAATTCAGTACTTTCCGGGGGTGAACTGAAAAGGTGATGACCACACTCTTCAGATGCTGAAGTTTTGCAATAGCCTTCAGTTCTTCAATCAGGAAGCGATGCCCGGCATGCAATCCATCGAAGAACCCAACTGTAGCTACGCAGGGTGATAATGTTTTTAGTTCAGATTGATATATTATTTGCATGAAAGTAAATGTAGTGAGAATAAATTATTGCCTCATTTGAAATTAAAAATAGAACACAGCCAGGTTAATAAATTGAATGTAAGATTATAATTTAAAAATAAGATTGGAACGCTGATTTACGCTGATTAGGCGGATATTAACGGATTTTTTTATTTTAAGGATTTAATCCGTATTAAAGCTCCAGCAAATTAGAGATGATCCTTTAATAAAATTCAAATCCAATTTATTGGATTTAGATCCGTTTTAATCAGCTAAACCCGCGATAATCCGCGTTCTATTCTTATATTTTAAATCCGCATTCTATACTACCGATTTCAATTATCCCCAGGTTTCAGGATTTAAAAGAAAACTCAAATCTTCATGTTCAATCACCAGGTAAGTTTGAATTCCTAATGTCTGGGCTACCAGCGTATTTTTCAACCCATCGTCCAGAAACAAACATTCACTACCTTGAACGTTTTCAGTAGCCAGGATGTTTTCAAAAATATGAATATCCGGTTTAGCCATCTTCATTTCGTACGATAAATAACATTTGTCGAAATATTCGGATAGTTTTCTGCCTTTATCCGTAAATAAAATCTTCTCAGAATTTGGGAAATGAATGATATTTGTGTTACTAAGCAATAGTACCCTGAATTTCTTGCGGAGTTCGATCAGCATTTCCAGCTTTTCTTCGGGCACTTCCAGCAGGAAAGAGCACCATGCTTCATCGATTTGGGCATCGGTAAGCGTGTTTTGGGTCAGTTTGCGGATTTCATTCCTGAATTCTTCAGCACCTATTTCACCTTTTTCCAGTTGCATAAAGAACCCCGATTGTGCAAAGTTATTCAGGTATTGTTCAAAGTTTTGCAGGCCTAAGCGTTTGAAATTCAAAATACATTGGTTAATGTCCAGATTGATAAGCACCCCTCCGAAATCAAAAATCAGGGTACTTATGTTTTTAAAATGTTTCATATTCAACTAAAAAAAATGAAGGATAATTTTTGCAGTATGACAAAATTTATTACTTTTGCATTCGCTTTGCAAAGATACACAAATATTTCGCAAAAGTGGGGCCTATAGCTCAGTTGGTTAGTAGCACCTGACTCATAATCAGGGGGTCACTGGTTCAAGCCCAGTTGGGCCCACAAAGTAAAACAAGCACTTACACATTCATTTGTGTAGGTGCTTTTTTTGTTTGCGCCAGGTTTGCGCCATGTGGATCAATCCTAAAAGTTGTGTTTTTGATTAAAAAGTAATAATTTTGTTTTATGGGAACATAAACTATACGACAAACGATAGGATTGTAAAGAAGTTAGTCATAACCTACAGCATGAAATTGAAAATAAATTTAAATTATCTGGAATTTACTCCTCAATAAATTCCAGATAATTGTCTCTATTGATAACTTGATAATTTGAATTCGGATAATTTGTTGAAAATGCATATGGAGCTTTTGGTGTTTTAGTACCCCATTTAAATTCAAATGCATTAATATTACCTTCTGATTCTTCAATTAAATCAATTTCCTGCCCATCGTAAGTTCTCCAAAAGTAAAATAATTTATTGTTGGAGGAATAATTTGACTGTTTGATTCTTTCGCTTATTAGATAACTTTCCCAAAGTTGTCCAATATCGTCCCGAAGTGCAATTGGATTATAGTTGCCAATCAGTGCATTTCGAATGCCATTGTCATAAAAATACCATTTCCCGGCTTTCGAAATTTCTTTTCGTAAATTTCGGGAATAACTTCCTAATCGATAGATTACAAAAACTTTAGCAAGTAAATCAAGATATTTTTCAACAGTATTTCTGCTTAATCCTAATTGTTTTGCCAGTTCATCGTAAGAGACCTCGTTGCCAATTTGAAAAGCAACCAATCGCAATAATTCAATCATTTTCTTTGAGTTTTTCAACCCATCAATCGATAGAATATCTTTTAATAATTAGGCATTCACTATATCCCTCAAATAGTCTTTCTTTTGTACATAATCTGTGATATTTACTACCTCAGGGTAGCTGCCATATATTAATCTGTCTTCCAGATTCTGCTTAATTTCGAGTATGTTTTCCTTTTGCGAAAGTTCTGCTTGACTAAAAGGAAATAATTGAAATTGAGTACTTCTACCAACCAAAGGTTCACCTGCTTTATTCTGTAAATCGAAAGAAAACGAGCCGCTTGCCATTACCTTAATCCCAGGAACTTCATCCACAATTAATTTCAACTTTTGTCCTATTTCAGCTATGTTTTGTGCTTCATCAATTGACAGCAAGTCAATTCCATCCAATAATCGTTTATAATTCGAAATTGATTTTGACTCTAATAAAGCCAAAGAAACAGCGTCTTCGCCATTTAATAACAAATGTTTGCCTTCAAATCGGTCAATAAGTTGTCGCATTAATACGGTTTTTCCCACTCGACGAGGTCCAAAAAACAGCATTACTTTGTTCGCTGCTAAACGATTAAAGATTTTATCCTCGATTATGCGCTTAATCATTTCAATTCAATTTTTTTGTGCAAGTATACAACTTTTTGAAAATAGAACGCATGATTACTATAATTATCTTCAATGAATTGAATGAATTAATAGTAAATATATCAACGTAATGAAGTAATTACTGGTATCTTCTTGGATAACTTTCTTCATATTCATAAATCAGCATTAATTTATATTGATAGCTGCGTTCTAAAAAAAACAACTTAAATATAATAAATCTCTATAAGTCTAAAAATAAATAATTTTCCGAATCTTTAAAGAATTTTGAAAACACGCCAGATTTCACGCTGGCTTTTAGGAAAACAGTGACAATGGAATGAAGGTAAAACAATGAAAATGAAAACCATTAGAAAGTTTAAATATTGACTCATAATCAGGGGTCACTGGTTTAAGCCCAGTTGGGCCCACAAAGTAAAACAAGCACTTACACATTCAGTTGTGTAGGTGTTTTTTTTTTGTTTTTACCCATGAACCATCCATTTGCTGTTGCTAGGGGGTTGCTAGGGGGTTCATTGAGGGTTCAATGAGGTTTACCTAACTGAACCCTAACTGAACCCTAACTGAACCCTAACCGAACCCTAACCGAACCCCCTCTATACTTAAAGTGAGCAAAAAGTGAGTTTAAAAGCAATTTAACAGTTGAAGGGGTGCTAAAACGATATTTTTCTTTTCAAAAATGACTGCTCACACATGGTGTTTTCCTTCATTCCTGAAAATTTTGTTCAGATTTTCACCTGTTGGACATGTCGGCAGGAATGAGTAGTTTTGGGGGTTGAAATAATCAGTCTCAAGTGACTGCCCAAAAATTTTATGCCAACTTTGGGATTTGAACATCAGCAAATACGTAAAGAATAAGTATATCGCTTAATGTCAAAGATATATGCTTGAAACTTCTGGTAAAAAAGAAAGCAATTATCAATTTCATGATTTTTTTTAATCGTGTTATTTATAATAGAATAATCCGGAAAATTCGAATTGCAATGAATTATTAACCATTAAAATCAATGACTATGTCAGATAAAATAAATATCTATCAAATGTATGTAAAAAACAATTGTAAACTTGGTTTTTATGTGCGGAGTGAAAAGTGGAAGCCGGAAAGGTTTGCTAAAGTGGTAGAAATACAAAATGTGGAGGAGGGAAAAATGATTGAAGGAGAACCCCCGTATTTTGGAGGTTTCAAATATCCGGCCGGGCATCCAAAAGAAGGAATCATCATGGGTCCAAGACTAGTGACTCTCGAAGCAGACTGGTTGGATAACGGAGTCAGGATAACGGATAGGGGTGGAAGTTTTAACTGGGAACAGGTGTATCCGCAAGAAAAGATTTGAAACTATCCTTAATCAATTAAACGTTTTTTCGTTTGGAAAAATGTCTCGCAAAGATACTAATCCGGATTAAATTTAGCAAACATCCAGTTTATAAATTAATTTCAACATTGCCTTATTATCAAAAAACTACTTTTGAAAATCTATAAATTTATCAATATATGAAAAGAATACTGACAAGTGCCTGCACCTTTATGCTGGCACTTGGTTTTACTGGATACGCCCAACTGGCTAAACCGGCAGATGCACCCAAAGTAACAGTTACAACAGCAGAAAAAACACAGGACTCACAGTGGCAAGGTAAACGAGTGGCTTTTCTGGGCGACTCGATGACCGATCCCCGTCGTGTTGGCACTACCTGTATCTACTGGGAGTACCTGAATGAATTACTGGGGATAAAACCTTTTGTATATGCTGTCAGTGGACTTCAGTGGGATGGCATTTACAAGCAGGCCCTGAAGTTGAAGGAGCAAAAAGGAACAGATGTTGATGCCATTCTGATTTTTGCAGGTACGAATGACTTTAACCACGGCATCCCAATGGGAGAATTTTTTAGTGAAACTACCAGGCAAACCAACTACAATGGCAATCAGGTAACTCGCAAATACCGAACTCCGATCCTGAATGACTCTACGTTTTGCGGACGCATTAACAAAGTGATGTCGTACCTGAAAAACAATTACCCTCAACAGCAGATTGTTATCATGACTCCTATTCACAGGGGATTTGCTACTTTTAATGAAAAAAATGTACAACCTGATGAAAATTATGCAAACGGTCAGGGATTGTATATCGATGCATATATAAATGGATTAAAGCAAGCGGCTGCCTATTGGGCGGTTCCGCTGATCGACCTCTATTCGATAAGTGGGCTGTTCCCATTGGCTGATGCCCAATCGCAATACTTCCACAACAAAGAAACGGACCGGTTGCATCCGAATGCGGTAGGCGATTATCGTTTGGCAAAAACTATTCAATACCAGTTACTGGCATTACCTTCGGCTTTTGTCTTACAATAAACAGCAGCCGGTAGGATTTATTTAAACATATAACACCATGAGAATTGAACATTTACCGATAGATAATTCAGGAAGGTTACACCCGAAGATGACCAGGGAACGTTCGTTGGAACTGCTAAAACGATATAACCTCGAACCATTTCACCTGCAGCATGCCGAAACCGTGGAGGCTGCCATGCGTTATTTTGCCCGTACCCTGGGATATCAGGAAGAAGTAGAATTCTGGGGGCTGGTGGGTTTGCTTCATGACCTGGATTTCGAAATGTTTCCGGAAGAACACTGCATCAAAGTGCAGGAAATCATGGAACAGGAAGATGTAGATCCGGAAATTGAACGGGCCGTTGTTTCGCATGCTTATGGCCACCAGGTGGATGTAAAACCCGAACATGAACTGGAAAAGGTGCTTTATGCCGTGGATGAGCTGACCGGGTTGATAGGAGCTACAGCCCTGATGCGTCCGAGTAAAAGTACGTTGGATATGAACGTTTCGTCGGTAAAGAAAAAGTTTAAGGACAGGAAATTTGCAGCTGGATGTTCGCGAGACGTGATTCAGCACGGAGCAGAAATGCTGGGATGGGACCTGGAAAAACTTATGGAAGAAACCATCAAAGCATTGCAGGAAAAGGAGCGGGGTGAAGTCAATTGAATTAAAACAGATTGAGCTAAAGGCTATTTATTTCCAAACACTAAAAAGAGTATAGATTTTGAATACTAAAAAGATGATTAAAAGACAATTGAATACTGTGTTACTTGTAGCTCTCCTTTTCGGGGCTTTTATAGTAAAGGCACAGGATACTGAAAAAAATACGATATCGGCTATCTATCAAAATGCCCTGACCAACTACGACTCCTACAATAACCTCAGGGAATTATGCACCAAAGCACCCGGAAGATTGGTAGGTTCCCCGGCATCAGAGCTTGCCATTCAGATACTGAAAGCCCAGGTGGGGAAACTTCAACCCGATACCTGCTATCTACAGAATTACACAACCCCTTCGTGGCGGGTTAAATCACCTTGCCGGGCAACAGTTCAATACGGTTCAAAAACAGAATCGCTGAATGTGGTCAACCTTGGTTTGTCGGTTAGTACACCTTTAACCGGAATTACAGGGGAAATACTTGAAGTGCATAGCCTCAACGCTGTGGATAGCCTGGGAAGTAAGGTTGTGAAAGACAAAATAGTATTTTTCAACAGGGCGATGGATAATTCAAAAACCAATACTTTCGAAGCGTACAGTGGGGGAGTTGACCAGCGTGCAGGTGGTGCTGCGAAAGCCGCACAATATGGTGCTTCGGGTGCTATTGTCCGTTCACTGTCCACTGAAAAGTATGATTTTCCACACACCGGGGTGAGCCGGTATAAGGAGGGTATAACTAAAATACCAAACATTTCCATCAGCACCAATGATGCCGAAATGCTAAGCCGCCTGAATAAGCAACACGCGGGTGTAAAAGTATGGGTAAAGAGTGATACCGAAACAATTGATTCAGCACGAACCTCCAATTTAATTGCAGAGATAAAAGGAAGCAAGCACCCCGAGAAAATTATTTTAATAGGGGCTCACATGGATGCCTGGTTTAATAGCCCGGGTGCACACGATGATGGGGCCGGCTGCGAACAAATGATTGATGTCTTCCGCATATTTAAGGAATTGAATATTAAGCCTGAAAATACTATCCGGTTGGTGTTGTTTATGGATGAAGAAATGTACCAGTCCGGTTCAAAAGTATATGCTGCATCGGTGGGCAAGGAAAAGAGGGAACATATTGTATCTATTGAATCGGATGCAGGCGGCCTGTTGCCGTTGGGTTTTGGAATAGATGCCGGCGATTCGGTCATCAATTCACTGAAAAAACTCGCAGAACCATTAGTTGACTATGGAATTTATAAAACCGGAAAAGGATATGGCGGTGTGGATATTGCACCTTTGAAATCATTCGGGATTCCTTTAGTAGGACTTATGACGAATAGCCAGCGTTATTTTGAATATCACCATTCGGCCAATGATACGGTTGAAAATGTCAGTCGTAGGGAAATGCAACTGGGTACAGCCGCCATTGCCAGTTTAGTTTATTTGATCGACAAGAACGGGATTAAATACTGAAATAAATTATTTAATTAATTATTAAAGTTTGTAAATCAAATTGTTGCATATAATCGTTTTATTAATCCATTATTGAAAATCAGTTATCTAATAAAAACGCTATGAAAAAATATCAGTTAATTTCGTTCATTCTATTCTTATCCTTAGCGGGAACAAATTATTCAACCCTTAAAGCTCAAAACGCCTTTATTGCCCCCACACTTCCAATAATACAGAATAAGACATTCAATATCAGAGATTTTGGAGCAGTAGGCGATAATAAAACGGATAATACCAAGGCCATCAACGATGCCATATCTGCAGCATCGAATGCAGGTGGGGGTAAGGTTGTAGTGCCATTGGGTAGCTTTTTGTGTGGTCCGCTCAGGTTTAAAAATAACCTGAACCTGCAGATCGACTCAGCTGCAATTCTCAGGATGTTACCATTGGATCGATATCCCGGAGGGACAGTTGAGGGAACCGCTTTTATCAGTGGCTCGCAATTACATGATATCGCTATAAGTGGCAAAGGGATGATTGATGGCCAGGGAAGCCCCTGGTGGCCGTTTGCAAAAACCAAGAACGCAAAACGTCCACGAATGATTGCTTTCAGGGATTGCGAGAGAGTTTTGATTGAACAAGTGAAATTAATTAACTCACCGATGTTTCACATAGCCATCAGTGGCAAATCCTCCAATGTGACTGTTCGGGAAGTGATAATTCGGGCACCGTCATCAACTGATCCGGTGAATCCAAGCCATAATACCGATGCCTGCGATGT
The DNA here is from genome assembly GCA_028710415.1 of Paludibacter sp. Lineage (GTDB taxonomy): Bacteria > Bacteroidota > Bacteroidia > Bacteroidales > Paludibacteraceae > Paludibacter. Next base: position 47,576 of record JAQTUE010000003.1, read on the forward strand.
AAGCGGTACAAAGATATTGATCCAAAATTGTGATGTGAGTGTGGGTGACGATAACTTTACGTGTGGTGGCGGGACTTCTGATGTTCTCATTACAAATTGTACCTATGGCAACGGACATGGCGTTTCTATTGGCAGTCCGACAAGAGGTGGCGTATCGAATATTACCGTTGAAAATTGTACTTTCACCAATACCGATTGTGGTATACGGATAAAATCAGATCGCGACCGGGGTGGAGTCCTTCAGAATCTAACCTATCGAAACCTGCGTATGAAGAATGTTGGCATTCCAATCTTAATCTATGCTACCTATATGGCAAAGGAGCGTGAATATAGAAATTTGCAAATGATAACACCTGAGATTGCTGAAACATATCCTTCGGCACCGGTTACAAACCTGACCCCCATTTATCGGAATATTTCTTTTTATAACATTACCGCTACAGCAGCCAAGGGTAAGCGGGCAGGTTTGATCTGGGGTTTGCCTGAAGCTCCTATCTCCAATATTCATTTTGAGAATGTCAATATCGATGCTGATCTACCATTTGGAGTATTCTTTGCAAATGATGTTAAACTGTTGAATTGCAAAATAATTACCGGTTGGGGTAAAAACAAGTTAGCAATTACGAAAGCGAAGATCAGCATTGATGGAAAACAAGTAAAATAAGTTGAAGCTGGTAGTTAACGGAATATTTTAAACTCAAATTTTAATAATAGCACACTATTGATTCCTATTACATAAAAGCGACGGCCCATTGTTGTGAGCCGTCGCTTTTAAGATTAGATTCTTTTCATTTTACAGGCATAATAACAAAACCGTAATTGTAGGTTTTTTCCTTTAGACGGTATTGCCCATGAGGGAGGGCTCCCCAACTATTATCACCACCCACACCACGTTGCAGTAAATCAACACAAAGTATTACTTCTTTCCGTGGAGTGATATCGTTAGTGTGGCGGTACTTTTTACTCAGCCCCGGATCAAAGTCTTCGGGCCAGTTGTTCAACGCGCTTACACAGACAGGCTGTAACCCTACGATACGTATCCCTTTTCCTGCATTGTTAGTCAGTGTAAGCCAACGAACGTCTGTTTTGTATCCATTCTCCTGTGGACGGGTATAAGGGACGTACTGTGCAGCTACAGTACTTTCATAAATCCCGGTAAAGGATGCTGTATTCCTATCAGAGTAATTTTCCAATGGTCCACGTCCGTAATAGTTGAAGTTCTCAAATTCCTTGTTCAGGCTCATAATCATACCAAAACGTGGCATTTCAGGCAATTCGTTTTGTCCAGCATTGTAAGTTACATTGACTGTCAATGCACCATCACCGCTTAATGAATATTCAATCCGGTAGTCAGAAGCCACGTCTTTTAACTGAATATCGGCTGTAACTACAGCATTCCCATTCTCTGCTTTAGAGGAAATATTTTTAAGCGAAGTGTTATCACCGGCTGTTCTCCAGATATTGCATTTCGCACCCATGTTGTTTCCAAAGTCATTATCGGTAGGTGCCCGCCAGAAGTTAGGCTTGGGATTCGAATTGAAATAGCTCTTGTTTTCAACACGATAACTATCCATGAATCCGGTTCTTTTGTTGATACTTACCTGTACACCACCGGCAGCCATGGATATGCGGTCATTAGCATCGGTAAGAGTGGCCGTACCAGTTGTTAAGGATGATTTTACAAAGTATTTACCTTGCCCTAATTTAAACTCTTCGCGGGCGACTTCCGAATGTTGCGGTAGTATTTCATTCCCTGCCCGGGTATAGGCAAATACATTCAGAAAATATTCCAGACCATCTTTAGTAGAAAGAACAGGAAGTTGTAACTGTACTTGTTTTTGAGATTGAGGTGCCAGGTTTATATCCAGATTCCCCTGTTTGATTACTTTCCCGTTTTCAAGTACTTCATAGCTGAACAGGTAGTTGTTGAGGTTGGTATACGCAAAGTTGTTTTCCACTTTGATGAATCCTTTTTCAATATCAACAGCTTTGAACAAAATGTCCTGGTATACTTTTTTTACTTCAAAAGCTCCGGGATGGGGTGTGCGGTCAGGCCATACCAGCCCGTTGTGATCAAAGTTCTCATCGTTCGTGTAATTCTGGCTTCCCATATCGCCTCCATACGCCCAGTATTTGCGACCAACTTCGTCCGTCACCTGAAATCCCTGGTCCACCCAGTCCCAGATAAAACCACCTTGCATGTTCTTGCTGCTGTGGATAATATCCCAATATTCCTGAAAGTTACCACTGCTGTTGCCCATGGCATGTGCATACTCGCACATGATATACGGACGTTTTACATGTTCCCTGCCGGCATATTCTTTCATGTGATCTATGCCCGGATACATGGGGCAAACAATATCGGTATTATCCTTTTCACCAGCCTGTTCAAATTGAACCAGGCGGGTATTATCCCGTTCCTTAATCCATTTGTAAGTCTTTTTAAATACATCTCCATTGCTAGCTTCGTTTCCCAAAGACCAGATGATCACAGCAGGGAAATTCTTATCCCGTTCCACCAGGCTATAAGTCCTGTCCAAATGGGCATTGTCCCACTCGGCGTGATAGGCCATATTCTCATGTCCGTAACCCATGCCATGACTTTCGATATTTGCCTCGTCCACCATAAACAGGCCGTATTTGCTGCAAAGTTTCACCCATCTCAGGTTGTTCGGGTAATGGCTGCAACGAACCGCATTGATATTCAGTTGTTTCATCAATCTTATATCCTTCATCATGGTTTCAACATCCTGATAATGTCCTGTGATTGGGTTATGTTCGTGGATATTTACCCCATGCACCATAATCCGTACTCCATTCACCAGGAGTTGGCCTTCTTTTAATTCCACTTTCCGGAAACCTACCTGGGATGCTACTGTTTCAATAAACCTGCCATTTTCATCTTTTAAAGTCAATAGCAAGGTATACAAGTTAGGTGTTTCATTACTCCACAGTTTGGGTGCTGATACCTGTTGGTTAAGGGTTGTTGTTTGAAAGGCAGAAGCACTCACATTCATCTTGACTGATTTGCTGAAAATAACTTTCCCTTCAGCATCCACTAACCGGGCTTCCACAGTCTGGTTGTTTTTTTCAACAGGATTCATGTTTTTCAGTTTAATGTCCACTGCCAGGCTGCCGTTTTTATACTTTGCATCCAGGTCAGGGCGGGCAAAGAAATCATTGATACGTACATTCTCAGTACTGTAAAGATAAACATCCCGGTCAATGCCTGATATACGCCAGAAATCCTGGTCTTCCAGGTACGAGCCATCGCTCCAGCGGTAAGCTTCAACAGCCACCAGATTATTTCCGGGTTTCACATAAGGTGTAATATCGAATTCTGCAGGGCTCTTGGTATTTTCGGAATATCCAACTTTTTTACCATTCACCCAGACATACATAGCCGAAGTTCCACCTTCGAAATGAAGGTATACACGTCGGTTATTCCAGTCATCAGGTAAAGTGAAATCGCGACGGTATGAGCCGACCGGATTATCGGAATGATCAATGTAGGGAGGGTTTTTAGGAAAAGGATAGGTAATGTTCGTATAGATAGGAATGCCATATCCTTTCAGTTCCCAATTCGATGGGACCTGGATTTCTTTCCAGTTAGTAACATTAAAGTCAGTTTTATAAAAGTCTTTTGGGCGTTGATCAGGGGTAGGGGACCATTGGAATTTCCAGTTGCCATCCAGGGTCATATACCAGGGTGAACGGGCGTAGTCATCAGCAATAGCCGACTGAGTATCAGCATACGGAAGGAAGGCTGCACGTGCCGGCTCCCGGTTGATCTGGAAAACTGCAGGGTTTTCCCAGTCATTTACAGTCTGTTCCTGTGAAAATGCAATCATTGCAAATACAGCGATAAATCCGGTTAAGATCCATTTCTTTTTCATAAATACTTGATTGTGAATTTTATAGTTTAATAAGAAGTCTTTTTTAGATTTAGATTCTTATATCCTGTCATGACAGGGTATAAAACAAAAAGAACAAAAGAGTCCCAAAGGTACTCTTTTGTTCTTTTAATATTCATTTCACACAGGAAAAAATAGATTTATTTCTTTACTTCAAAAGCATAAATGCTTACTTGTTTATAGGTTTCACCTGGCTTTAATACTGCTGTGGGGAAATTGGCATGATTCGGTGCATCAGGGTAATTCTGTGCTTCCAAAGCAATTCCTGTCCGGTAATCATGTTTGTCACCACGTTTGCCTGTATCTTTACCGTCCATGAAGTTACCGCTGTAGAATTGAATGGCCGGCTGGTCGGTGCTCACTTTCATAACGATTCCTGTTGCAGGTTCAAATACTTCTGCAGCTAAAGTGATTTCACCTGCTTTTTTGTTTAATACGAAATTATGGTCATACCCTTTTCCGTATTTCAACGCCATGAAGTCTGTCTTGATACGTTCACCAACAGCAGTCGGTTTTCTGAAATCAAGGGGTGTATTTTCAACCGTTACAATTTCACCCGTTGGGATTAACAATGAATCGGTAGGAGTGTATTTGTCTGCAAAAATAGTCAGAACATGCGAATTGCTTGATTGTGCTGTGGTACCATGCAAATTGAAATAACAATGGGATGTTGGATTGATAATCGTTGCTGAATCTGTTGTTGCTGAATAATTTATTGTCAGTTCATTGTTTGCAGTGATGGCATAGGTCACTTTGATGGTCAGATTGCCCGGATAACCTTCTTCACCGGCAGGTGACAGATAAGTAAGTTCAACAGCATCTTCTCCCTTGTCATTTTTAAATGGACGGGCATCCCATACTTTTTTATAAAATCCGTTGATGCCGCCATGTAGATGATGGCCGTTATTGTTTAATGTCAGTTGATAGGATTTGCCATCCAATGTAAATTGTCCTTTGCCGATCCTGTTGCCATAGCGTCCAACAATTGGGCCTGCAAACATATCAGTTGCATGAAGGTATCCTTTAATGTTTTCAAATCCCCAGATGACATCCTTGAAATCACCTGCTTTATCAGCCACCCATAAATCAACTAACCTGGCTCCGTAATTGGTAACCTGAGCCGTCATTCCATTGGCATTCTTTAAGGTGTACAGGGATACTTTCTTGCTATCCACAATGGTATCAAAATTACTTTGTGGAAAAAGCTGTGCGCTTTTTTTATTACCGGTACATGCACTAAATACGAGTACTAAAATTAAAAATGATAAAAATGTTTTTTTCATGATCATTTATGAATTTAAATAGTTTAAGTGTTAATGAGATTCATTTGAAATAATATCAAAAATCCTCCAGGCACATGATTCTATTATTTGAAAATGTGCCTGGAGAATATCTAAATTATTTGAATTTATTTCCAATGAACAATTTAATATGACATAATAATTTGCAAGATGCTAATATAGTGTGTTTTATGTCTTTGTTCCTGGATCTTGATTCTTGTGTTCTATATAATATATAACAATAACTTGAATTTCGTCAGGTTATTGTCCATATTCATTTACCAGAAATACCAGTAGAATGCTGCACAAATAGCAACCACTCCCAGTGAGGCAATTACATCCCACTTGCTCCAGCTCTTCATGATGAGTTTCTTATAGTCACCGTCGAAAGTAATGAAATCTACCTGTTGTGCGGTTGGCTTCTTAGTGAAAAGTGATACTACTACCATCATTAACATGATGAATACAAGCAACCAGATCTCAAAGATAAGCCAGTTGGTATGCCAGAACCAATGAGTGGATACCCAGATCGGGCTTGTCATTACATCTTTACCTGTATTTGTAAAGATGTTGGTCAGCAAGCGTGCCATACCAATAAGAAAGCCTACAATTAAACCTGCTTCACCTGCCTTAGGTGTAATTCTTTTGGAAAATATACCCATTACGAATACTGCCACCATGGCAGGAGCAAGCAACGATTGAATGCCTTGCAAATAGGAGTAAAGGCTGCCAAGACTCATCATGACCGGTATCCATATGATTCCAAGCACTACAACTACAACAGTTGCAATACGGCCTACCAAAACGTATCGTGCTTCGGTTCTGTTTTTGAACATTGGCTTATAAAAGTCTTCTGTAAACAACGTAGCGCATGAGTTGAAGAATGCTGCCAACGAAGCAACCAATGCAGAGATAAAACCAATGGTAACAATACCTTTCACACCGGCGGGCAATACAAACTTAACCATAGATCCAAAAGCGGTATCAGGGTTGGTTAACGTAAAGCCACTGCCCGGACGTGCTGCCAATGCAGCGGCTATCATACCGGGAATCAGGAACATAAACACAGGTAATATCTTGAAATAACCTGCAGCGATAGTACCTCTTCGTGCACGTTTCATCACAACATCGTTTGACTCGCCTTTTGTTTGTCCGAGTACACGTTGAACGATATGTTGGTCAGTAGCCCAATACCAAAAACCGATGATGGAAGCCCCAATAAATACCCAAAAACCCGGATAGTCATCATAGAGGGGATCACCTGTATCTAAGTGGAACATATGGTTTGTGCCGTATGCATGTCCGTCTAGTCCTGTACTCAGCGTTTTTGAATAGTCAATCATTGCCGTCCAACCGTGAGCGATACTCCCGTCTCCGAGTGCTGACAATCCTAAGAAAAGCACAAGGAATGAACCAATGATAAGGATCGGAGTTTGAATTGCCGACAAGGTCATCACACCTTTCATCCCGCCAAAAATAGTAAAGACACCCGTTAAGACTATCAAGCCGATAGCTCCGTACCAGAAAGGCAAGCCAATAAGGCTTTCCATGAAAATACCACCGGTAAATGCTGTTACACTCACTTTGGTTAGCACGTAGGCTATCAGTGTAATGATAGATAACCACGAACCTGTACGAGGTGTATAACGATTTTTAAGGAAGTCAGGCATGGTAATGATTTTACCCAACTTCATGTTCATATGTTGGTAAAAAGGCACAAAGAGCCAACCCAGGATGAGTATCATCCAGCCTTGCATCTCCCAATGTGCCATGCCTACACCTGACTTTGCACCAGTGCCGGCAAGCCCAACAAGATGTTCCGAACCAATGTTTGCAGCAAAGATAGCTGCACCAATAATATACCATGGTTCGCCTTTACCGAACAGGTAGTCTTCGCTGTTAGGACCCTTTTGCAAACGTTTATCTTTTTGTACCGCACGCCATACAGCCCATGTTACAGCACATATTCCGAAGGCGAGAATCACCCAGTCTAACCAAATAAATTCATGTGAACTCCAATTCATATTTTAATAGTATTATTTTTATTATTATTGATTTAAGAAAATAATTCTTTTTCAGTAAACTGACCTAATTTGACGTAGTTTTTGTACAATTCAGCGTATAATACTACATTTTCTTTATTTGGAAAGTATTCCATGGCAAATCCCATACCCATTGCTTTCTGGGCATCTTCCACTTTTTCGTATACCCCGGCTACAACCGCTGCAAACATAGAAGTCCCAAATGCACAAGCTTGTTCTGATTTAGCCACTTTGATAGGCATATCCAATACGTCTGCCAATGTTTGCATTACAAAAGGCGACTTCAGGGCGATACCGCCAATCCCGATAATTTCATTGATAACCACACCGTTTTCGATAAAGCGGTCAACGATTGCTTTTGAACCATAAGCAGTAGCTTCAACCAATGCACGGAAGATAAGAGGAGCAGAGCTACCCAGGTTTAATCCGGTGATAGATCCTTTTACCATTTGATTTGCATCAGGTGTGCGACGACCATTCATCCAATCGGTTGCCAATATGGTTGATTCTGAAACCGGAACTTTTGCTGCTTCGATAGATAAAGAAGGAATAATCTGATCCAGGGTTTCGTCAATCAGTTTTTGTTTGGTAGCCTCATCAATCAGGGTAGTTTTAGCCAGGATATTCACTACCGGCCATGCCAATACGTTTTTAAACCAGGCATACACATCCCCGAAAGCCGATTGTCCTGCTTCCAGACCAACCATTCCGGGAATAACCGATCCGTCAACCTGTCCGCAAATACCCGGAATCAGTTTGTGGCCCATTTCTTCATAGCTGGCAACCATGATGTCGCAGGTAGAAGTTCCGATTACACGTACTAATGCACCGGGTTTTACTTCTGCGCCAACAGCTCCCATGTGGCAGTCAAATGCACCGACAGCTACAGCAACTTTGGTCGTTAAACCCAGACGCGCAGCCCATTCTTCGGTTAATTCACCTGTTTTTTTGTCGCTAGGGCATGTTTCAGTGTATAGACGTTCACGGTAACCTGCCAACATTGGGTCCAGGGTAATCAGGAAGTCTTCTGATGGTAGTCCATCCCATTTCTCCAACCACATAGCTTTGTGACCTGATGCACAACGGCTGCGGCAAATATCTTCCGGTTTGGTTTTTCCAACCAATAGGCCCGGTAACCAGTCACAGTGTTCTACAATAGAGTATGCTGCGTTGCGCACTTTTTCATCCGAGCGAAGCACGTGTAATGCTTTTGCCCAGAACCATTCCGAAGAATAAATCCCACCTTCGTAAGAGCTGTAATCGATATCCCAACGGGCACACAGATCATTGATTTCCTGTGCTTCCTTGATGGCAGTGTGGTCTTTCCACAATACGAACATAGCATTTGGATTCTCAGCGAATTCAGGCAATAATGAAAGCGGAGTTCCGTTCTTGTCGGTAAATACAGGAGTACTACCGGTTGTATCGAATGCCATACCAACAACTTGTTCAGCTGTTCCGGCAGGACATTTTGAAAGTGCATCTTTCACGGTGTATTCCAAGGCATCCACATAATCCTGCGGATGCTGGCGATATTGATTGGCTGTAGGAACACAATATTTTCCTTCCATCCATCGGGGATAATATTTTACTGATGAAGCCATTTCTTCACCTGTTTCTGCGTTTACGATCACCGCACGGGCTGAATCGCTCCCATAATCTAAACCTATAACGTATTTGCTCATAATATTTTTTAGTAAGTAAGAGGTAAGAGGTAAGAGGTAAGTAAAATGAGCCTCATGACTACTTACTCCTTACCTCTTACTCCTTGCTCCTGATTATTATCTTAGCGCTTTGTTTAACATGTAATACACCTCGTTATTGCGGATGTCCTGTTTGAAATTGCGGATATTGGTATCTTTGTCAATAATCAGCATTTCAATATCTGCTATTTCAGCATAATCTTCCATCATTTCAGTGGTAAGCGAGAATGAGAAGCTTGAGTGGTGCGTGCCACCTGCTGTGATCCATGCACCGGCACCTACTTCAAGGTTTGGCTGCGGAATCCACAACGCACAGGCAACAGGCAATTTAGGCAGAGCCTTAGGCTCAATCACTTTCACTTCGTTTACAATCATGCGGAAACGGTTTCCCATATCCACGATGGTTGCTGCAATGCCTTCCCCTTCGTGAGCCTGGAATACCAGACGGGCACAAACACCGGCATCACCGATACCCAGGAAGTGAACCTCAATACGTGGTTTCCCCTCTGCAATTTCGGGATTTATTTCCAACATGTGCGATTGCAGGATAGAGCTTTTTGCACCATTGAAGTTCAATACATAATCTTCCAGGAATGAACATCCACCGGGAAGGCCTTGCGCCATTACCCACATGGTACGGGTCATAGCTGCTGTTTTCCAGTCACCTTCGGCACCAAATCCGTAACCTTCGGCCATCAATCGCTGGGAAGCAAATCCCATCAATTGTTTCATGCCTTCCAGTTCATTGAAGCTGGTGGTAAAGGCTGTTGCACCTTTATCTTCCAGGAAGCGGCGCAATCCAATTTCCTGGGCTGCTGCTTCACGTACTGAATGATGTTTTGCAGCTCCTTTTTTACAATCGGCAGCAAAATCATAGATGCGTTCGTATTCAGATACTAAAGTATCGATTTCAGCTTCTGTAACAGCTTCTACATAAGGCACCAGTTTTGCAATCGGGGCATTGTCCACATGGTAACCCAGGCGGATTTCTGCTTCTACTTTGTCTCCATCGGTAACAGCCACATTGTTCATGTTGTCACCAAAACGGATGATCAGCATGTTTTGAGAGTCAGCCCAACCGACACAAACGCGCATCCATCCGGAGATTTTTTCCTGTGTTGATTTGTCTTTCCAGTAACCTACCACTACTTTGCGTGGTTTACGCAGACGGCTGGTAATAAATCCAAATTCACGATCGCCATGAGCCGATTGGTTCAGGTTCATGAAGTCCATGTCAATTTCCGACCATGGAATTTCTTCGTTATATTGAGTGTGCAGGTGCAACAATGGTTTTTTGTAATCCATCAAACCGTGAATCCACATTTTAGCAGGTGAGAAAGTATGCATCCAGGTAATAACACCCACGCATTTTGTATCACCATTGGCAGCGCGGAAAATGGAAGACACTTCTTCTGAAGAGTTTGCAGTACCTTTATAAACCACCTTCACAGGCAAATGTCCTGAATCGTTTAATCCTTTTACCATTTCTGATGAATGTGCATCCACATGCACTACTGCATCACCACCGTACAAAAGCTGTGCTCCTGTAACGAACCATACTTCTAAATCTTTGTAGTTCATAATAATGTTTTTTATTTGTTTGTTTGTATTTTATTGTTATTTATTTCACTTTTTCATGTTTGAATTAGAACCTTATTTTTCTTTTTTTTTTGCCCTTCGTAGAAAATCAAGCACCCCACGAATCTGCCCTTATTTCCCTTATTAGAGATCGTGCGGACTTAGTAGTCCATTTTCAAATCCAATTTATTCGATATTCTTTATTTTCCTGTAGTTAATTCCAGGGATATAATCGCTTTGGCGGGTATGTTGACAGTCAGCACTCCTTTACTCACTTTGGTTCCTTTGAAAGCCACAGGTTGAACTGTTGCCGGATTCTCAAAAGTGTTATGCGCATCCAGGGTGTTTGCTGTCAGGATAGTTCCGGATACATTCCCAATTTTAATATTTGCCAGGTCAATTTCTATTTTTTGGTCTTTGTCCGGATCAATATTGGCAAGAGTAATATGAATCTTACCGTTTGCATCTTTTGACGCTGATGCACTTACTGCAGCAAATTTCTTATCATTAGATGCCAATGAATCACATTGGATATCCATGGGTAAATAGGTTGCGCCCATATGCACTTTATACATTTCGAACACATGGTAAGTCGGGGTCAACAGCATCTTTGGACCCTCTGTCAGAATCATTGCCTGCAGCACATTCACCACCTGGGCTATATTTGTCATTTTAACCCTGTCCGTATATTTGTTGAATATATTCAGGCTTAAGGCAGCCACAAAAGCATCACGCATCGTATTCTGTTGATAAAGTGCCGAATTTATTCCCGGCTCCTGGTCCCACCAGGTACCCCATTCATCCACCATCAATCCTACTTTTTGTTGTGGATCGTATTTATCCATGATGGCAATGTGTTTTTTTACGACAGGTTCAATTTCCAGGCATTTGCCCATGGTCCATAAATAATCGGCCTTGTCGAATTTTGTAGCAGACCCTTTACTTCCATTCCAGCCTTTGCAGGTGTAATAATGTAACGAAAGGCCTTGCATCCGGTCACCTACATTTTTCATTAATGTTTCAGTCCATTTGTAATCGTAGTCGCTGGCACCACTGGCAATCTTGAAAAGTTTATTTCCATCATACTCACGGCAATAGGTTGAATACCGGCGGTAAAGATCTGAATAATAATCCGGAGTCATGCTTCCACCACAGCCCCAGCTTTCATTTCCTACCCCAATGTATTTTAATTTCCAGGGTTTCTCACGACCATTTTGACGACGAAGATTCGCCATTGGGCTGTCACCGGCCGAGGTGATATATTCCACCCATTTAGCCATTTCTTCAACAGTTCCGCTGCCTACATTCCCGCTCAGGTAAGGTTCGCAACCCAGGATTTCACAAAGGTTGAAGAATTCATTGGTACCAAAGCTGTTATCTTCAACCACTCCGCCCCAGTTGTTGTTTACCATTTTAGGGCGTTTTTCACGTGCTCCAATGCCGTCCATCCAGTGGTATTCATCGGCAAAACAACCGCCCGGCCAACGTAAGACCGGAATGTTCAATTGTTTCAATGCATTCAGAACATCATTCCTGTATCCTTTTGTGTTCGGAATCGGTGATTTCTCCCCCACCCAGATGCCACCATAAATGCAGCTTCCCAAGTGTTCGGCAAACTGGCCGTATATTTCTTTGTTGATGACTTTTTTGCCTTGGTCGGCATGAATCGTAATTTTTGAGGTAGTGGGTTGTGCTGTCACTGTTAAGGTCAACAGGCACATAAAAGCCAGGAATGTTTTTTTCATGTTATACTATAATTTGATTTAATTTTAAATTTCCACCTTTTTATATCTAAATGCGTTGTAATTACTTATTCACTTTAATTACTTATATCTCCTAATTACCTTAATCAACTCAATCAACCAGTCAACTTAATTAACCAATTAACTAATTAACTAATCAACCAATCAACCAATCAACTCAATCAACTTAATTAACCAATTAACTAATCAACTTATGTCTCCTAATTTGCCTAATTACCTTAATCAACTCAATCAACTTAATCAACCAATCAACCAATCAACCAATCAACTCAATCAACCAATCAACCAATTAACCAATTAACCAATCAACTAGTCAACCAATCAACCAATCAACCAATTACTGTCCGTAATAAGCATCCGGTCCGTGTTTCCTGAAGAAATGCTTCTGTATTAAATGGTCGCTCATAGTTAAATCCGGATTAACCTCATGCGCTATGTACGACATTTTTGCAACCTGTTCCATGACTACAGCATTATGCACGGCATCATGGGCATCTTTACCCCAGGAGAATGGCCCGTGGTTTTTTACCAGTACCCCGGGTATGAAGTCCGGGTTTAAACCGTTGAAACGTTCTGCAATTACATTCCCTGTTTCCAGTTCATATTCCCCTTCCACTTCCTGTTGGGTCATATCCCGGGTACAGGGAATGGCACCGCTGAAATAATCGGAATGCGTTGTACCGATATTCGGAAGGTCCAATCCTGCCTGTGCCCAGGAAGTAGCGTAGGTAGAATGGGTATGCACCACCCCTCCGATATTGGGGAATGATTTGTATAATACCAGGTGGGTAGCCGTATCGGACGAAGGTTTCAGATTTCCTTCCACTACGTTCCCTTTCATATCAATAACTACCATGTCTTCGGCTTTCATATCTTCGTACGAAACCCCGGAAGGCTTGATAACCACCAATCCAGTTGCACGGTCGATAGCACTTACATTTCCCCATGTAAATATCACTAAACCATGTTTCACCAAATCCAGGTTTGCTTTGAACACTTCTGCTTTTAATTTCTCTAACATATACTTTTAATTTTTATATTATATTATATACAACGAATTAATTAATCTGACATAATAATCTGCAAAATATTAATACTGCATCTTATGTCTTGATTCTTGATTCTTGCGTTCTATATTATGTGTATCTGTTACACTTAAATGATTAAAAAAATTACAATGAAAAATGCAATCCTTGTTGAATCAACTGATCGTACTTCTCTTTGTTGAATTTATAATAGAACGCTCCTTTTTTCGAAGAACTTTTATCTTTCTCATCCAGTTTCTCCAGGATGTCCATGGTAAGCAGTTTCTTTCGGAAGTTGCGTTTGTCAATAGGCTCCTGAAAAATAGATTCATATAGGCATTGCAAAGTAGGCAATGTAAACTGTTCTCCCAGCAGGTTGAACCCGATCGGTTTTACGGCAGTCCTGCGTTGCAACAATGTCATAGTATCTTTCACCATCATATTATGGTCAAATATAAGTTCCGGCAATTGCGTGATCCTGACCCAGCGGGCATCATATTTTTGGGCTAAGGAGGTGTCAAATTGGTCGATATCCACCAATGCATAATAAGCAACCGAAATTACGCGTTCTACATCACGGTCAATATCCCCGTAGGCACCTACCTGTTCCAGGTAAATGTCATCAATCCCGGTGAATTCAACCACCACTCTTTTGGCAGCTTCTTTAATGTTTTCAGGTGCATTTACAAACCCACCCATCAATGACCAGCCACCTTTAAACGGCTCAAAAGGCCTGCGGGCTACAAGGATATGCAATTCATTGTCACGAAATCCAATAATTATACAATCAACTGCGACTAAAAAACTATCTTTATTTTTATAAAATGCTGCACTCATTAAAATGTTGAATAAATTCCGGTTAAAATTATTTATACATAAATAATTTATATATAAATGGTTAAGTATTCCTGTAAACAAAAATCAGTTGTTGTTCTAAAACAAGTGTAAAGTAAACACTTGTTTTTTGATTTATGTATATTTGAATCTATGTTGTACAACATAATTTTGAAAATAATACGTAAAGCTCCTTGTCAGGTTCAAAGTTAAGCGTTACTTGCAGATTTTGCATCAACATTAAAATCTATTTTTTACCTGGGTTTGTTGTATCCTTATTCTGATTCATTTTATTATTATCCGGATTTTGTTTTTGATTATCACGATAACAAATAGAATGTGATCAACCAGAAATATTCTTGCATCTGGCCCTCTTCTGGCTTGTATGATAGTGCCATTCGCAAACAAGTATTTCTATTGAAAAACAGGTTTAAGATATTGAAATATAAATAGATTTACATGCTAAACTATGACTTATACGCCTTGCATCCAGAAATAGAACTAATAACTAACAGAAATTACAAAAAATGGAGTTTATTATTTTATAGTCATAATCGAATACCCCAAACCTTTCAAACTCTTCAAACTCGGAACGCTTAATGAAGGACTCGGAACGATATTTCCACGATGTCTTCACGATGTTGCTGGTATTACTGACATATTAAAGAGATGTTACAGTGATATTACACTCCTAATATTAGGGTGTAATATCACTGTAACATCACTGTATCATCACTGTAATATCACTGTAATATCAGCGACATCGTAGCGAATTCGTTCCGAGTTTGAAAGGTTTGAAAGGTTTGAAGAGTTTGGGGTTTGAAAGGTTTGGGGTTTAGAAGAGGGGGAATTGAACATGAAGCAATGTAACTGAATAAAATTCGGCATGCTTTCCGGACTGCTTCAAACTTTATAGTTTACTTATCAAAAGTAAAGATACACAATTATTGGTTGTCAACGCAGAAATATGCAAAAATATTTTGCTGTTCCTTTCAATGTTTTCTTTCCGTACATATTGTATTCTTTAAACCGGACGCCTGATTTCAAATGACAGAATCAATGCATTCATAATTCAGAGTTTAGTGAATTGAAAGGTAAAATACTTATTGTATAAAACACAGTAATAAAAATTAGTTATTGTATTTAGTACATAATTTAATTAATTGAATATGTGTTTTATAACATAAAATAAAGTTGCAGTTATTTCAATATAATGGATTATTTTTGTCGTCATACTAATCCTGATAGAACTATATGACGACCGAAAATTTATACAATCCCCACATCTCTGTCGATTGTGTTGTGTTTGGTTTTGATGGAGAGAACCTCAAGGTATTACTGATCGAACGGAGTATCGACGAACAGAACGAATTGTACAACGATAAGAAACTGCCGGGAAGCGTGATTTTCTATGAGGAAGATTTGGATGATGCTGCTTCACGTGTGTTGAACGAGCTGACTGGACTGAAAAATATCTATCTGAGCCAGTTTCGGAGTTTTGGAAGCCCTAACCGGACTGCTAATCCACGCGATATCCTTTGGCTGGAACGTACTACCCAGCTAAAAATAGGCCGGATAGTAACCGTTGCCTATGTAGCACTGATTAAGATTGACCGGAAACTGGTATTCAATGCCGAAGATACCTCAGCAAGCTGGTATAATGTGAATGAAATTGCCGGCATGCAACTTGCTTTTGACCATAATCAGATTATTGCAGACGGATTGCAGCATATCCGTCACCGGTTGGACCTGGAACCGCATTTATTGTTTGAACTCTTACCCCGTAAATTCACGATTTCCCAACTGCGATCGCTCTATGATGTAATTCACCAGACCAAGTCGGATGTACGGAATTTCCAGAAGAAAGTAGCGCAAATGCCGTATCTGGTCATGCTGGATGAGTTGGAAGAGGGGGTACCTCACAGGGCGGCAAGATTATATAAATATAAAAAATAGAGAACCCCTAACCCCTAAAGGGGAACTTAATTACTTTCGGATCTGAAATGTTTTTTGAAATAGAATATAAATAAACAATACTAACTTTCTTACCCCCCTTTAGGGGTTGGGGGTTGTTATATTAACTTATCATTATGTACTTACTTGGATATGATTTAGGAAGTTCGTCGGTAAAGGCGAGTCTGGTGAATGCCGCGACAGGCGAGTGTGTTTCGAGTGCATTCTTTCCAAAGAAAGAAATGGAGATTAAGTCTGTAAAGGCAGGTTGGGCTGAACAGGACACTGAAACATGGTGGACAAACCTCAAACTGGCAACAGAGGCTGTACTGGCTGAATTTGGGAAAGATCCGGCAGCTATCAAAGCCATTGGCATTTCGTATCAAATGCACGGGTTGGTATTGGTGGATGAAAACCAACAGGCTATCCGTGACTCGATTATCTGGTGTGATAGCCGTGCAGTACCTTACGGACAAAAGGCTTTTGAAGAAATAGGAGGTGAGAAATGCCTGTCCCATTTACTGAATACCCCGGGTAATTTTACCTTGTCGAAAATGGCATGGGTAAAAGAACATGAGCCTGAAAACTTTGCAAAAGCAAAATACTATATGTTGCCGGGTGATTACCTGGCCATGCGTATGACCGGAAAAGCAAGTACCACTGCTTCCGGATTATCAGAAGGAATAGCCTGGGACTTTAAGAAAGATGCTCCTGCCGGATTCTTGTTTGATTATTATGGTTTTGATACAGCGTTGATTCCTGAGTTGGTTCCTACTTTTGGACAACAGGGCAACCTGAAAGCCGATATTGCAACTGAACTCGGATTGGCAGCAGGAACACCTGTCACCTACCGTGCCGGTGACCAACCGAACAACGCCCTTTCATTAAATGTATTGAATCCCGGAGAGATTGCCGCTACAGGAGGTACCTCCGGAGTTGTTTACGGAGTGAACGATGATGCAAAATATGATCCGCAATCACGCGTAAACTCATTTGCCCATGTGAACCACACAGATGTTGCCACCAGAGTAGGGGTGTTGCTTTGTATCAATGGGACCGCAATCCTCAATACCTGGATTAAAAACAACGTGGCACCCGAAGGTATCAGTTATGCCGAAATGAATGAACTGGCAGCCCAGATACCGGTAGGCAGCGAAGGAGTCAGCATTATTCCTTTTGGTAATGGTGCCGAACGGGTCCTTGAAAACCAGGAACCAAACTGTTCCATCCATGGAATTAATTTCAACCGCCATACTAAAGCTCATTTAGCACGTGCCGCCCACGAAGGAATCGCCTTTTCGTTTAAGTACGGCATGGACATTATGAACCAAATGGGTATTGAAACTAAGACTATCCGGGCAGGTCATGCCAACCTGTTCCTGAGTCCGATCTTCCGCCAGACCCTGGCCAATATCACCGGGGCAACCATTGAATTGTACAATACTGATGGTTCAGTAGGTGCAGCCCGTGGAGCAGGAATAGGAGCAGGGATCTACAAGAATGCCGAAGAAGCTTTTGTTACTTTAAAGAAAATCATCATTGTAACTCCGGAACCTGAAAATGTTGCAGCAAGCATGGCAGCATACGAAAAGTGGGAGAAATATATTTGATATAACCTCACCCCTGACCCCTCTCCTCAAGGAGAGGGGAACAGTAAAGATATATTAAAATGAAAAAGCGATTATTTAAAGCCTTCAACCGCAATCTGAAATTCAGTACTGCAGCAGTATTTCTACTGTTCAGTACTGCTCTTTGTGCACAATCAGTTGTGAAATATCCATTCCAGGATACTAAAAAGACAATTGATGAACGTGTGACAGACCTTGTAGGGCGGTTGACATTAGAAGAAAAAGCGACACAGATGCTGCATGATGCCCCGGCCATTAAGCGGTTGGACATCCTTCCTTACAGCTGGTGGAACGAAGCATTGCATGGCGTGGCACGAACAGGCCGGGCAACAGTGTTTCCTGAAAATGTAGGGCTGGCAGCTACCTTTGATGAAGATTTGGTCTATCGTATCGGGCAGGCTATATCGGATGAAGCATGGGCGAAATATAACATTGCACAGCGCTTGGAGAATTACAGCATATATACAGGGATTACCTTTTATGCCCCCAATGTAAATATCTTCAGGGATCCACGTTGGGGCAGGGGACAGGAAACCTATGGTGAAGATCCTTACCTGACATCACGAATGGGCGTTGCCTATGTGAAAGGAATGCAGGGTGATGACCCTAAATATCTTAAAACAGCTGCCTGTGCAAAACACTATGTAGTTCATTCAGGACCGGAAGCATTGCGTCATTCATTCGATGCAGAACCACCGATGAAAGATTTCATGGAGACTTATGTGCCAGCCTTTGAAACCCTGGTTAAGGAGGGAAAAGTGGAAAGTGTGATGTGTGCCTATAACCGCACTTTTGGCAAACCATGTTGCGGAAGCTCCTATCTGTTAAATGATCTGTTGCGCAAACAATGGGGATTCACAGGCTATGTGACCACCGACTGTTGGGCTATCCAGAACTTCTATAAATACCATGGGGCTGCAAAAGATGCGGCAGAAGCCTGTGCGTTGGCAATCAAAAGTGGTGTGAACCTGAATTGCGGGAATGAGTTTAACAGCCTTCCCGAAGCAGTGAAACGGGGACTTGTGACTGAGAAGGAAGTCGATGCAGCACTGAGCCAATTATTAAGGACCAGATTCCGGCTTGGGTTATTCGATCAACAAAACCAGAATCCTTATTCGAAGATCAGTGAAGATGTCATCGGTTGCCAGAAACATATTGATTTAGCCTATGAGTCTGCTGCAAAGTCTTTAGTACTGTTGCAAAACAATAGGAATATCCTTCCTTTGAAGAAAGATTTAAAATCACTGTATGTTGTTGGCCCGTATGCTGCCAGCCAGGATGTGTTGCTGGGTAATTACAACGGAGTGAGCGATCGCCTGACTACAGTGATGCAAGCCATAGTTGGCAAGGTAAGCGCAGGTACTTCAGTAAACTACCGGATTGGGGTTGAGCCCAGTGCAGCGAATAAAAACTCAATGAACTATTCGTTAGGGGAAGCTGCAGCAGCCGATGCTGTGGTGGCTGTATTCGGAATATCCGGACTTTTTGAAGGGGAAGAAGGTGAATCAACAGCTTCTACTACCCGGGGGGACCGTCTTGATTTAGGCTTGCCTCAAAATCAACTGGATTATCTCCGTCTGTTGAAGAAAGAATGCAAGAAACCGATCATACTGGTGCTTACCGGTGGAAGTCCGATTTGTACACCTGAACTATCGGAAATTGCCGATGCGATACTTTTTGTCTGGTATCCGGGACAGGAAGGCGGCAGGGCAGTAGCCGACGCTATCTTCGGGGATGTGAATCCTTCAGGAAGGTTGTGTATCACGTTTCCAAAATCGGTTAGCCAGTTGCCTGCTTTCGAAGACTACAGCATGAAAGGGCGCACCTATCGCTATATGACGGAAGAACCACTTTATCCTTTTGGGTTTGGATTGAGCTATACGTCGTATGCCTACAGCAATATGAAGATAGAGAAGGAAAAAATCAAGAAAGGCCAATCGGTGAAAGTTTCAGCTACCATAACAAATACAGGAAAATCCGGTGGTGAAGAGGTTGCACAGCTTTATATTACCGACCTGAAAGCTAGTGCTGCAACACCTGTTTTTTCTCTCAAAAGCATGAAACGCATAAAGCTTGCAGCAGGAGAATCAAAGGATGTTACTTTTGAAGTGACTCCTCAAATGATGGAGCTAGTCACTGAAACAGGGGATCGAATTATCGAACCGGGTGATTTTAAGGTGTATATTACAGGCAGTTCACCTTCGGAGCTTTCAATAAAACTGGGAGCAGCAACACCTGTATCACGAGTATTCAACGTAAAATAAATAATATTAAATCAGATTAATAAAAACAATTAAAAATTATGAGCGCAAAAGTTTATTTCCCATCAGTGGGAGAAATCAAATTTGAAGGTAAAGAAAGTAAAAACCCAATGGCATTCCGTTATTATGATGCTGAAAAAGTGGTTTATGGTAAATCCATGAAAGAATGGTTTAAATTTAGCATGGCCTGGTGGCATTCAATGTGTGCCGAAGGTGGCGATCCATTTGGAGGAGGAACACAAGTTCACCCATGGGTAGGAGCTGCTGATGCTTTGCAGGCTGCTAAAGATAAAATGGATGCAGGTTTTGAATTCATGACAAAAATTGGAATCGAATACTATTGTTTCCACGATTTGGATTTAATCAGCGAAGGTAATAGTATCGAAGAATACGAAGCTAATTTGAAAGCTATCGTTGCCTATGCAAAAGAAAAACAAGCTGCTACAGGTATCAAACTTATGTGGGGTACTGCCAATGTTTTCTCTCCTGCCCGTTATATGAATGGTGCCAGCACCAATCCTGATTTTAATGCAGCTGCCCGTGCCATGGTACAGATTAAAAATGCTATTGACGCCACTATCGAATTAGGTGGCAAGGCATATGTATTCTGGGGAGGACGCGAAGGTTACATGTCGTTGTTAAACACTAACATGAAACGTGAAAAACAACACATGGGTATGATGTTGACGAAAGCCCGTGACTATGCCCGTGCACAGGGTTTCAAAGGAGTATTCCTGATTGAGCCAAAACCAATGGAACCAATGAAACATCAATATGATGTGGATACTGAAACAGTAATCGGCTTCCTGAAAGAATTCGGTTTGGAGAATGATTTCAAAATCAATATTGAAGTAAACCACGCCACTTTGGCCGGCCATACTTTCGAACACGAATTGCAATGTGCTGTTGACGCAGGTATGTTGGGTGCTATCGATGCGAACCGTGGTGATGTACAAAACGGTTGGGATACTGACCAATTTCCGGTTGATGTGTATGAATTGACACAGGCTATGTTGGTTGTCCTTCAAGGTGGTGGTATGCAAGGTGGCGGTACTAACTTCGATGCTAAGATCCGTCGTAACTCTACCGATAACGATGATTTATTTATCGCTCACATTGGAGCTATGGATGTTATGGCACGCTCGTTAGAAGCTGCAGCTGCTATCCTGGAAGAATCCCCATACTGCAAAATGGTTTCTGACCGTTACGCTTCGTATGATTCAGGAAAAGGTAAAGAATTTGAAGAAGGAAAATTATCTTTCGAAGATTGTGTTGCCTATGCAAAGTCAAAAGACGAACCGGCACAAATCAGTGGTAAACAAGAGCTTTACGAAGCCATTGTAAATATGTACATCTAATAATCAGAGGCAAGAGGTAAGAAGGTAAGAAGTAAGTCAATTGTTTGATTTTACTACTTACTCCTTACCTCTTACTCCTTACCTCTTAATTCTAAAAATATGAACACACATAACGGAAGTAAACTTTACATTTTCGGTATTACAATGGTGGCTACCCTGGGTGGTTTACTTTTTGGCTATGACACAGCGGTTATTTCAGGCGCTGTTGATTCATTGAAAACCGTATTTCACCTGAATGAAGCTACTTTTGGCAGTATGGCAACAACCTATCATGGAGCCACGGTAGCAAGTGCGCTTATAGGTTGTATTATCGGTAGTGCGGTTTCAGGCATTTTTGCAGAAAAGTTGGGGCGTAAAAACTCGTTGCTTTTTGCTGCCATTATGTTTTTCTTATCTGCATGCGGTGCTGCCTATCCTGAATTCTTTTTCTTTGCAAAAGGGGATAGCTCTGTATCGGTATTGTTAGCTTTCAATATTTACCGCGTTGTAGGTGGTATCGGTGTTGGGTTGGCTTCAGCCATTTGTCCTATGTATATCGCAGAAATTGCACCGGCAGAAATTCGTGGTAAACTGGTTTCTTGGAATCAGTTCGCCATTATCTTTGGTATGTTGATAGTTTATTTTGTAAATTATTTTATCACCAAAGGACAAACCCAGGAATGGATTGATGCTACCGGATGGCGTTATATGTTTGCTTCGAACGCAGTACCGGCAGCCGTATTTGGCATCCTGTTGTTTTTTGTACCCGAAACACCGCGTCACCTGGCATTGATTGGCCAGGAAGAAAAAGCGTTGCACATCCTTGGTAAAATCAACGGTTCGAATAAAGCCAAGGAAATTTTACAGGATATCAAGGATTCTGCCCATGAAAAGATTGAGAAAGTGTTGGCGTATGGCTGGAAAGTATTGGTGATAGGAATCCTGTTGTCTGTTTTCCAACAGGCAGTAGGTATCAATGTGGTACTTTACTATGCACCTACGATCTTTAAAGGCCTTGGATTTGGGAATGATGCAGCCATGTATCAGACAGTTATCATGGGATTTATCAATATTGTGTTTACCCTGATAGCTATCTTTACGGTGGATAAATTCGGACGTAAACCGTTGTTGATCATTGGTTCGGTGGGTATGGCTATTGGTATGTTTGCCATTGGATTATTGGCTTATCTCCAGATAATCGGAGTGAGTACCTTGATATTCATTGTCATCTATTCGGCTTCATTTATGATGTCATGGGGACCAATCTGCTGGGTACTTATCTCGGAGATCTTCCCGAATACCATCCGTGGAAAAGCAATTGCTATTGCCGTTGCAGCACAGTGGATATCCAACTTTATTGTTTCATCCAGTTTCCCTGCCTTGCAATCCATCAGCATGACTTTTACGTATTGCCTGTACGGGGTGATGAGTGTCCTGTCGGCTATTTTTGTATGGAAGATGGTTCCTGAGACAAAAGGAAAAACATTGGAAGACATGACTAAACTGTGGAGAAAATAATTGCTGAAATCTATTTTTCAAGAGTGATTTTTTAATAAGTTTGTATGTTAGTAATGAGAAACACCTGCGTAATAATATGTGCAGGTGTTTTTTTTGTTTCTATCAATGAACTAATTGTCATGCATTATTAATTTGATGATCTTAAATTACATTTACAACCTTGCTATACTTTAAAAATCAAAAAACCTTATTTTTATTTATTTGAACCTTAGTAGCACAGCCAACGCCCTATATTAAACCTTATTCTTTGATTGGAATACTATCCGTAGACAATCTGTCAAAGAATAAGGTTTGGTTTTACTGGTGGCAATCAGGTACTAAGGTTGAACAAAAAAATAAGGTTTTAAATATAAGAAATGAAATACAACAAATAAAAAATGATTAAGAAAGTTGTAAGGTTCTATTAATCAGATGACCATATGATGTTTATTTAATTTTCCCGGTTATCTTAATTGATATTTGATCCTTAATCCTGGGGCTTGATTATAAAATGAGTCATAAAAATTTTTATTTTAGATAATCGGATAAATCTATTGAATTGTAAGCTGACATTGGATTTAAAGTCAGATTAAACAGAATACTCAGTAAGAATGAATTGTTTTGCCACGTATTTGCATAAAAATGAAATTCTATCTCCTGATATGCCTTGTAATTCGATCAAAAAGTATATTTTTGCACACTCTTAGTGCCCTTGAGACACAAAACACCCGGATGCACAAACAACTGCGTTCATTTTATTCAATCTGCTAAAATAATAAACAACTAATTTATGTCAACTACTGAACCAAAACAAGGTCATCCGAAAGGGTTATACTTTGTTTTCGCTACCGGAATGTCTGAACGATTCAGTTATTACGGGATGCGTGCACTTTTCGTACTCTATCTCATCAAGGCTTTGATGATGGACAAGCAACTGGCTTCCACCATTTATGGAAACTATACCGGACTGGTATACCTGACACCACTGATTGGCGGGTATGTAGCCGATCATTTCTGGGGAATGCGACGTTCAATTTTTTGGGGAGCCATCATGATGGTGCTGGGACAGTTATTCATGTTTGTCAGCGCATTAAACTATCAGAGCGGTGAAATAGCACGATGGTTGATGTATGGTGGGTTGGCATTGCTTATTTTCGGGAATGGATTTTTCAAGCCAAATATCTCTGCCATTGTGGGCCAACTGTATGAACCCGGTGATAAGCGCCTGGATTCAGCATTTACGATTTTTTACATGGGGATCAATGTAGGGGCATTTATAGCACCATTGCTCTGCGGTTTTGTCGGGGATACCGGTAATCCGGCAGATTTCAAGTGGGGCTTCATGGCTGCTGCGCTGAGTATGGTGTGCAGTCTGATCTTGTTTGTAGGATGGAAAAATAAATACCTGATAAGCCCGAATGGTGAACAGCTGGGTGTTGAAGCCGCAGGGAAAATAGCAGCTCATAAATCTGAAAAGGAAGCAGCACCGGAGAAGAGCAAACAACAAAACATGGTTGCGTTTGTAAAATGGGCAGTTGGAGCCATCGTGTTGTATTCAGTATTCCATTATGGTTTTGAGTTCGATTTAATTGGTGCCGTTATATTTTCGTTGTGTATTATCATCCCGGCTTATATCATTACAGACAGTTCGCTGACTAAAATTGAGCGTCAACGTGTCTGGGTGATTTATATCATTGCTTTCTTCGTGATATTCTTCTGGTCGGCATTCGAACAGGCAGGTGCATCGCTGACATTCTTTGCTGATGAGCAAACCGACCGTAATATTCTTGGTTGGGTGATGCCTGCCAGCTGGTTTCAATCGTTCAACCCGGTATTTGTAGTGCTTTTTGCACCGCTTCTTTCCATGTTGTGGACTAAGTTGGGACGAAAGAACCTTGATCCCGCATCACCGATTAAACAGGCAATGGGATTATTCCTGCTGGCACTGGGTTATCTGGTGATTGCACTGGGCGTGAAAGATGCTGCTCCGGGCATGAAAGTAAGTATCCTTTGGCTGACAAGTCTGTATTTTATCCACTCCATGGGTGAATTAATGCTTTCCCCAATTGGGTTGTCGATGGTGAATAAACTGGCCCCGATGCGTTTTGCCTCCTTGCTGATGGGTGTCTGGTACATGTCGAATGCCACAGCCAATAAATTTGCCGGAATGCTGAGTGGATATTATCCGGAGGCAGGCAAAACAAAAGTCCTGTTGGGATATCACATCACTACCCTGTACGATTTCTTTATGTTCTTCGTCATCATGTCAGGGGTAGCTGCCATTATTCTTTTCGGGCTGTCAAAGTGGTTGCAGAAACTGATGAATGGGGTGAGGTAGAAAGTCAAGAGACAAGAGTCAAGAGACAAGAGTCAAGAGACAAGAGTCAAGAACCAAGAGTCAAGATACAAGACTCAGAACAAAAGACAAAAAACAAAAGACAAAAGACAAAAGACAAGAGAACCAGAATAAATGATTCTTTTCAACAAATGTCAAAGATCAATTGGTTGTCCTGAATTGAAATTATAAAAAAGAATCCCTTGCCGGAAGTATGGCAGGGGATTCTTTTGTTTTAATAGGTTCCATTTATATCGACAGACCTTACTCTAAATTGAACTCATATGTTGATTTTATCTATTGAATTATGAAATTGAAACCGGAATTGCACCCGAATTTGCTTTTGACTCGCTTTTGATTTGCTTTTGTCCCGATTTAAGTATCGAGGGGGTTCAGTTAGGGTTTCCTTAGGGTTTCGTTAGGGTTTCGTTAGGGTTCAGTTAGGTAAACCTCTCCAAACCCTCACTGAACCCTAAGGAAACACTCTCGAAATACCCTCGATACTAAAACTAAGTGAATACTTAGAGAACCAATCAGGCAAACTGAATAGAAAAGGTCTCAAAACTAAAACGGATTGTAGTTAGGTATAGATGATCTTTTGGGTTTGAAATGCCGAAAACAGATGACCAACAGGGGATTGGACGCACCACTGACTGTTAAATATGAGATTCGAAAAAGTTAAAAATCAATAAATTGCAAGACAATTACTACGCAAACAGACGCAAATAGACGCAAACTGACGTCAGGAGTTGCAACATCTGAAAAAAAAGTCGTTTAACACTATTTCAACTCGGTTCAATTTAATTAAATATTATTTATCTTTACAGGGTAATCTCTAAGAACTATACCTTTAGGGTCAACAATGTAAGTAAAATAATTTTAAGTCTTATAAAAAAATCAAAGATTAGAACGCAGATATTCGCGGTTTTGGCGGATTTAAGATGGATTTTATTCCAACAAGTTAGAATTGATTCTTTCCTATTGATCAACTCCAACTTGTTGGAGTTTAATCCGAATAAAATCAAAATAATTAAAGAATCCGCAAACATCCGCCTGATCAGCGAATATCCGCGTTCCATTCTTTAAAACATAGAAGGACACTATATCCTTCAAGAACTGAGAACAAATAACCGGAATCCATTTATTCATTTAAAACTTTACAACTATGAGTGTCGCACAAAATCCATTACTGGGGCCAATGAGAAATTCAATGGCTAATTTTACAATGTATACCTTAAACGGGATGAACATTGTCCGTTCGAAACCATTCAAGGTCAAAGATCCCAAGACTGAAAAGCAACTCAACAATCGGGCGCGTATTAGCCTGTTTGCTAAAACGTATCACAAGTTCAAAAGCATTCTTGTCCTGGGATTCCCGGAACGTGATGTAACAAAATCACCTCAAAACATGTTGGTTTCGGTCAATTTCACGACTGCTTTCGTGATGGTGGATAAAGTTCCGGTGATCAATTATCCCCTTCTGTTGCTTGCCAAAGGTTCGTTGCCCAAAGTAACCATTACGGAAGCCCTGACCGATGCCGATGGAATTACACTGAAATACGATGCCCTTGCTTTGACTCCTGATTTAAATGCTACTGATGAAATCATTGCCTGTGCCGGTTTATTAAACGGTGGATTGCTGATGGCCCGTCAATTTATCGGGCATAAAGCCATCGGCACTATCCATCTCAACCATTCAAACCTTAAGGCGGATGACGTGGTTTGCTGCTATGTATTTGTACGGAGCGGGGATGGGGAAAAAGCCTCTGATTCGGTGTATGTGGAAGTGAAGGACTGAACTGCCAATGGTTAAAAAGAAAAGCTCTATAACGTTTTAGGTGGGTAATTGAATTTCTTAATTATTTGCCACCCTAATTTATTACTCCGTAGGAGTAAACTGTGCATAACCCCCAGATTTATCTGGGGGAAAGAATAATCTAAATAAAAAACTCCGTAGGAGTTTACCATCATTGAATATGTCATTACAACTCACTTATTGCAAGTAAAATACTTGTTTTAATTGGGAAACTTTTATAGAGTATATATAGTCTGTATTCATTGTCCACCAGATAAATCTGGGGGTTCCGTCAAGCCGGAATGTACCATATACTACTTGTGGCTTTCTCTTTTGTAATGATTCTACCAAACTGTCAGTGCTACGCACCTTTTTATTAGTTCTTGATATTTAGTTCTACCAAACTGTCGGGACTCTGTCCCTTTACAATGCCAACACAAGAGCATATGATACATTCCGGCTTGACGGAAGCTCCGATATTTTGGTAGATAGGATTAAAATGAAAAGCAATTAAAGGTGCAGATGGAACATTCCGGTCTATCGGAAGCACCGAAACCTATTTTTGTCACTTTTGGGACACATTGCGGATAATCAAATAAAATTATTTGCTGTTAGCTGAAAACTGTTAGAAATGAGATGAAGTAAGCTGCTTTGTTAGTTAATTCTCTAATACCTTAACGTAAGAGCCACATACTGTGCAGGAGCATTGTTTTTGTGATTGTATAGTTAAATAGTTCTTATTTGACGAAAAAAGTTGAGTAGACATTAATAGGTATCTAAAAAGATACCTATCTTTGTATGTAAATAAAATATAAAGAACGATGCCTGAAATCTTTAGAATATTTGGATTACGATTTTTCTTTTATTCAGATGAACATTTACCGATTCATGTACATGTTAAAAATGGAGCTGGTGAAGCAAAATTTGAAATTGCAACCGATGAAATTATACTAAAACAAAGCTGGGGAATGAAAAGCAAAGACTTAAAAATGGCAGAGAAATTAATCCAACAACACCAGGATTTAATTATTGACCATTGGATTAAATACTTTAATAATTAAAAGAATATGGAAACAACACTAAACAACATACTAAAAGTTTGGTTTTCAGACAACCTGATATCCATCGAGACTAAAAGTGGAATCGTAAAGAGCCATCCATTGCGTTGGTTTCCCCGATTAGAAAAGGCCACTGTTGAGCAACGAAACAATTTTGAGTTATCACATTTTGGGATTCATTGGCCTGAGCTTGACGAGGACTTGAGTTTTGAAGGTTTTTTTACATTCAATAAAGATGAAATAGAGGCCCAAAAATCTGAGATTCAAAAAGTATTGGCCAGGTTCCCTGAACTAAATATTTCCGAACTTGCCAGACGTATTGGTATCAGTCCAACTTTAATGCGGCACTATGCTTGCAACGTAAAACAGCCCAGCCCGGAGCGCACACAACAAATAATAGAAGCATTACATCAGGTAGGTCGTGAACTTATGGCTATTTAGAATAATTCAGCCCAGAAAAATAAACAGATGATTCATCTGAAGAATTTATCGAATTACAAATCCTCAACTGGATTTACTGAGGTTATTGAAGGAAAGTGGCGGTGTAAAATCAACAAGTGGCGGTGTAAAATCAGGTAATGGACTTGAAACTGGCGGTATAAATTCATTTGAACGACAAATCCTGGAAACCGTGTTACAACTACCAGGACTGAATACCCCGGCTCTTGCAGCCACACTTGACAAAAGTTTGTGTACTACCCAGCGATACCTGAAGAAACTTAGTGATGATAGGAAAAATGAATTCAGGGGGGCAGCTAAGAATGGGGGATATTCCCCGTAGGAAACAACAATTGATTTTTTGGTAATAACTCTATATTTCACAAACTGACACGGTAAATGCTAAAGAAAGTGTGACCCGTGTTACTGTCAGTATAAAAAACTGGCTCCGAAACAGGCATTCGCTCGAATTTAGGAGTACCTGGGAAATGATTCACAACCCCAATTTTAAAGTGGTCGAATTTGACTGCTTTAAATCACAAGCTGGAATATCTTCTGCCCCTTAAGTGTAGGATACGAAACTAACTCTGTTAATCTACGTTATATCCTTTACTAATTGTAGTTTGATAATTCAACTTATCCTATCCTAAAAATAAAGAGTATTTGATGAACATTTTCAACACTAATTTGTATCTTTGTTAAGTGATAGAACCTCAAGAAATAGAACTGGATTTCGAGATTGATAAGTTGACTAATTCCATTGAGAATTCGTTGACTAATGAGGTGTTTTATACAGAAATAACACGACTATATCCTAAAGACAACAAACAGATCAAAAAGACAGAATGGGTTTTTAACTGGCAAAATGAATTTAAAGATTCGGCAAAAGAGATTTATAAACTGAACATTATTAACAATTCGACAATTATACAAGGGTTAATTTGTTTTACTGACAAGCATGATCATATATTTATTTCTCTCATTGAAAGTGCAAAATTCAATAAAGGTAAAAACAAACTTTATAGAGGAGTTGCTGGTAACTTAGTAGCTTTCAGTTGCAAAGTTTCGTTTGAGAAAGGCTATGATGGAGTAGTATCTTTTTTAGCCAAATCAGCACTTGTTGAACATTATCGACAGACTTTAGGAGCAAAACAGTTTGGCAGTGGAAACCAAATGTTCATTGATACGAAAGAATCACTGGCATTAGTAAAACAATATTTTAATAACTTCGAATATGGCAAACTTTAAAAAAATGGACGATCAAGATTTTGAGTTCATAAACAAACCTTTGACTGCTCAGGAAGAGAAAGAATTTAGTGACTTTCTTAAAAACCGTAAGTCTAAAACAAAAGTGAAACGAATTTTGACAACAAGTATCCGACCAAAAGAAAAGTTGGCGTAACTTGAATTAATACAATCGGCTGAACCTTTCCAATAAAAGTTCAGCCGATTCATTTAATAAGTAAAATGAAGTGAAAGATGTTTACACAAAATTAAAGAACCATGTTGAGTGTAGCGTGTATGTTTATGTAGTCTCCTGACTACGTCAAGTTACAAGCAAGAAATTGCTTTGCATATTGAAATATACTATTAAAAGCTTGGGCTTATATTTTAGCACGACGTAGTCTGGAGATTACGCCGTACCGGGTAATTTAAAAAAACAATTTGAGTTCCAATTAAGAAAATAAATATATGGAGGAAAATAAAATAACAAAACCAAACAATACAGCTGTAAGAACTGCTTTATGGAGAGCTTTACACATTCAAGTTGATGACAAACCATATATATTTGAAGATGAAGTGGGAATTCGATTAATAGCACCACCTGATGATTGGCAACAACGACCTGATATGAAATTCACAAAACGGATTCGGGCTTCTATTTTGGCACGTGCACGTTATATTGAAGATTTGATTCTTGAACAAAGTAAAGACGGAATTAGTCAGTATGTTATTCTTGGCGCCGGACTTGACACTTTTGCACAACGTAGACCAGATATTGCTTCTAAACTTCAGATATATGAAATTGATCAGCCCGATATGCTGAATTGGAAACAACAACGATTAATTGAATTAGGATTTGGCGTACCTAAATACTTGCATTTTGTGCCGGTAGATTTTGAAACTTCATCCTGGTGGGAAAAGCTATTGAACTCAGGATTTGACTTAAACAAACCCGCTGTTGTTGCCTGCACAGGAGTTACTTTGTATCTTACAAAAGAGGCGATAATTTCAACACTAAACCAAATTGCAACATTTGCATCTGGCTCAACACTTGCCCTAACATTTAATTTGCCAATTGAACTTGTTGATGAAGAAGATAAACCATTAATAGAAATGTCAATAAAGGGTGCAAATGCATCAGGAACACCAATGATAAGTTTTTTTGCACCCAATGAAATAATGGTTTTAGCCCGTGAAGCAGGTTTTAAAGATGCAAAAACAATATCAACAAAAGATATGGAACAAATTTATTTTAAAAACAGAGCCGACAATCTTATACCTGCAAGCGGAGAAGTCTTTTTATTGGCAACAACGTAGAAAAGAAATACAACTAAAATAAACGAGAACATAAAAAAATACCGTTGATACATTGACTTTTGTGGGTTCGGAACGGGAATATCTTCTGCCCTTTGTTTTTAATGAGATGAAGTAATCTGCTTTATGCTTTAATTCTCTATTACCTTTAACTTAAGAACCTGGACCACCCTGTCTGGGTTTTTTAATGCATGAAAACACCCGTAAACAGCTGTTTTATGGATTTGTATAAATAAAGTTTCATATTTAGATGATATTGTTAAAATGTTTTGTAATTTTGAGGGCGGGAAAATATGAGTTGAAAAAGTAAAACGCAGTTACATCATTAGTCTAAAATAAACTGAATAACATGTCATTATTTCAAATTCAAGTTGAACGTCAATATATTGCAGGAATCACAACTAACCTGAGCCCGATATATGAAAAGTATCTTGCATATTTTGGCAATCAGGATATACAGGCAAATATATTACAGGTTAAGGAAGAGCAATATCAGGGTGAATTTATCCGTGCTTTATTTGTAGATATATTGGGATATACCGCCCAACCCCATTTAAATTATAATCTGCTCAGGGAAAAGAAAAACGAAACAGATGCAAAAAGTGCAGATGCTGCCATCATTGTCAATAATAAAATTGTAGCAGTAATAGAACTGAAAGACCATAAAACACAGGATCTGAAAAAGATTGAGCCACAGGCTTTCGGTTATAAAAACAATCATAGTAACTGTCGGTATGTTGTCACTTCAAATTTTGAACGGCTGAGGTTTTATATTGAGAATGCAGTGGAGTTTATTGAATTCGATCTATTTAATCTTACTTACGATGATTTTAAACGGTTGTGGTTGTGCCTTTCATATGAAAGTATCCTGAAGGACCTACCACTGGAAGTAAAAAAAGAATCAGTTAGTAACGAGGATATTATTACCAAGAAACTGTATAAGGATTATTCGGTATTTAAACGTTCCCTTTTTGACAATATCGTATTATTGAATCCGGAATACGATAAACTGCTGCTTTTTAAGAAGACACAAAAGCTGTTGGACCGATTCCTGTTCCTGTTTTTTGCAGAAGATAAAGAATTACTTCCTGCCAATTCTGTAAAAAGCACTGTAGAAAAGTGGGGAAGATACAATTCCGACCCAATGAACGACTATCGCACGTTGTACAGTCGATTTGTAAGATACTTCAAATTGTTGGATGAAGGTTATAAGGATGCCAATGTAGAGATATATGCTTATAATGGAGGGTTATTTGCAAACGACGAAATCTTAAATAGTATCAGGATTGATGATGCTATTTTGTCTGAGAATATACTTAAATTGACAATATACGATTTCGGTACTGAAGTAGATGTAAACATACTTGGACATATTTTTGAAAACAGTCTGAATGAAATTGAAGAGGTTACTAATGAAATAACCACCGGCGTAAAGACTACCTCCAGACGTAGACAGGAAGGAGTGTTTTATACCCCACGTTATATCACCCAGTATATTGTTGAAAATACCGTTGGACGTTTGTGTGAAGAAAAGAAGGTTGAACTGGGTATTGGCGAGGAACTATTTGAATATAAGCGTGCCGACAAAAAGAAACAGGCACTGAAAGTGTTTGACAAGTATCGTGACTGGCTGTTACAAATTACCATCGTGGACCCGGCTTGCGGGAGTGGAGCATTTCTGAATACAGCACTTGATTTTTTAATAGCCGAACATGCCTGGATTGACAGCCAACAGGAAAAGATAACCGGGCTAAAAGGGCACTATTCTATGGAGTTATCCAATATCGAAAACACAATTTTGGAAAACAACCTGTTCGGGGTGGATATTAACGAAGAAAGTGTGGAGATTGCCAGACTGTCGTTGTGGCTTCGAACGGCTAAACCTCACCGTAAACTGTCTTCATTGAATGACAACATAAAGTGTGGAAACTCTCTGATTAACGATCCTACTGTAGCCGGAGAAAAAGCATTTGACTGGTACAAAGAATTTCCACAAGTATTTGGACGTAAAGGAAAAACAGAGGAGGTAATTATCATCGAAAAAAATGAAACACCCGATTATCTGAAACTTATTAAAGAAAAGTCATTGGAAGCTCAGGCAAAAGCGGAGCAAGGAATTGAATTATCCAAAGAAGCTCTGGAAATTACCAGGAAATTGACTGAATATGTTGATAAGTTAGAATCTGTTTCCGCACCCAAAGAAGATTATGAAAAGCAGAGTTCGGGTTTTGATGTGGTGATAGGTAATCCACCGTATGTAAGACTTGAAACTATGAAAGACTTATCGGAATCTATGTCGAAAATGAATTATAAGACATTTGAGAAACGGGGAGATTTATATTGCCTGTTTGTTGAAAAAGGTTTTGATATCTTGAAAAAGAATGGAGTAATTTCTTTTATCATGCCTAATAAATGGTTACAAGCAGGATATGGGAAGTCATTAAGAGAGTATTTTCTGAGTTATGAACTCAATCAATTAATCGATTTTGGAGATATTCAAATCTTTGAAGGTGCTACTACCTATCCCTGTATTTTTGTTTCCCGCAAAGCAAAACCCAAAGAAGAATTTACGGTTTCAGTATTACCAGAAGCCGGTAAAGAAGATTTTTATTCAAATGTTGTTTCATCTGCCGAAACATTTAAAACCAATCAATTCTCAGGTGACACCTGGGTGATATCTTCCTGGAAAGAAAAGAAGTTAATAGAAAGTCTTAATAATAAGTTTAGTTCATTATTTGAGTTTATTAGTGGTGAAGCTTTCTATGGAATGAAAACCGGGCTAACTGAGGCCTTTTTGATTGATGAAACAATTAGAGAACAATTAATTAAGGAACACTCTGGAGCAAAAGATATTATTAAGCCTGTTTTAAGAGGAAGAGATATCAATAAATGGGTTTCTATTGAAAGTAATAGCTATATAATTGGTACTTTTCCTGCATTAAATATTGATATTGAAAATTATCCTTCAATTAAAAATTACTTATTAAGTTTTGGAAAAAAAAGACTTGAACAATCAGGCGAAAAAGGTAGTAGAAAGAAAGCAAATAATAAATGGTTTGAAACTCAAGATACATTTGCATATTGGAAAGAGTTTTCTAAACCTAAAATAATGTATCAAAAGTTTCAGGTTAAACCTTGTTTTATTTATGATGAACAAGGTCTTTATTGTAATGATTCAATGTGGATAATACCCTCAGAAAATAAAGGATTACTTGCAATACTAAATTCGAAGCTTGGTTGGTGGCTTATCACTAAATACTGCACTCAAATACAGAATGGTGTTCAATTAATCTGGAAATATTTTGGACAGATACCGATTGCAAATACAACTGATGAATTAGCTGTAAAAGCCAACGAAATGCTTTCTTTAAATACTGAATTGCATGAAGTATCACAGAAATTCCAGCGTATGTTGCAACGTAAGTTTGAGTTGGAAGATTTACCCATAAAACTGCAAAACTGGTACACACTGTCGTATAAAGAATTTATTGCTGAGTTAGGCAAGAAAAAAGTAAAACTAACCCTTGCCCAGGAAGCTGAATGGGAAGAGTATTTCAATGCTGAACAAGTTAAAGCCATGCAAGTTAAAAATCAGATTGAAGAAACCGATAAAGAGATTGACATAATGGTGTATAAGCTGTATGGGTTGACGGAAGAGGAAGTGGGAATTGTGGAGGGGAAAAAGTAAAGGAATTAATGTAAGCTGCAACTTCATTTTGACTTGCAAGTTATTTAGCCAAATAAATTAAAGTGATCGAATTTGACAACTTTAAATCTCAAGTGGGAATATCTACAGCCCCTTGTTGTAATGGGATGAAGTAATCTGCTATATGCTTTAATTTTAAGAACCCGAACCAACCCGTCCGGGTTTTTTAATGCATGGAAACACCCGTAAACAGGCGTTTTATAAATTTATTTTAAAATAAGTTAGTCAAACGGTTGGTATTGTTAATAAATATTGTAATTTTGAGGGCTTAATTAAATAAAAAAGATAGAATTCTATTAAAAATACATTTCAATCCGAAATAAACAAATCCTGTTACTGGATTACAAATCCAAAGACTACAAAAACTGGGATTACAAATTACGAGTGTTCGGAAGATTAAAACAAGCATTTGATACAGCTTCAATATAAAAAGGCGGAGTCGGTATATTAATTGTTCGCGCAATTATACCGGCTCCACTTTATTTTTTCTACCCCCGGTGCGGAAAGTTTACCCGGATACATCAATAGTAAAACCACCGGGATACACACACATTACCACCAAAGATTCGGCCAGATAAAAATCAGTTAGATAAATTAAAAATAAAATAACAATTTATAGTTAATGTAAAAAATTGTATTTATCTTTGGACAAAATTTTATTAAAAATACTTCAAAACATTACTAAATAAATAAATAGTTAAAGTTGGACATACCCGGTTTTGTTAATGTCAACAGTTTTATAGATTTGCTGATATTAAGAACAAAAAATAAATCGGAAACTAAAACTAAATGCGAACTATGTCCGGTTAACTGAACATATCCATTTTCAACTAAGCATATTCACGGGTTAGTGGCAAGCATAAAAAAAACATACAACCAAAGAGTAAATAAGTATGACTGAAATTGATGTAGACTTTGACTTTCGAAAAGACAGTAAATGTGGTGACCCTGATGCAGACAGCCAAAAACTATATGAAGCTCATAAATTATTGTGGAGCAAATCATTGCCTTGTGGGAAAAATTTTGAATTGAAAATTATAGGTGACAGTTACGGTAGGATACTGATAAATAGTGATTTGTATGCAAATTTATCAAGCGACAGAATGTGTCCACATTTTGATGGAAATTATAACGGGAAATTTGACGGTTGGCTTTCTGACTTTGAAAGAGAAGAATTGAAACATAAAGTTCGCACTATTGGAGGACATATAATTTT
The DNA here is from genome assembly GCA_028710415.1 of Paludibacter sp. Taxonomy (GTDB): domain Bacteria; phylum Bacteroidota; class Bacteroidia; order Bacteroidales; family Paludibacteraceae; genus Paludibacter. Next base: position 83,477 of record JAQTUE010000003.1, read on the forward strand.
TCCTGCTAACAAGAAAAATGGTTTTACAGTAAATCAAGCCAGAGGGGTAAGCAGAATAATTTGCGACAGATTTGATTTAACATTAGAATGTATTAGACGTTTTTACAAAAACGAACACAGTCCACTTTATGACACACTTACGAGATACAAAGATTTTTTTGATTTGTTCATTGACTTTAGTGGATATGTTGACTTCTTTATGTTGCATGACTTTATTTATGACAACGAGAAAATAAACTTTTCTTTGCAGTTTGACAACTTTAACCGACCTGCATTACCTCAGACTGTTGACGAATACAAACAATATAAAAATCATACAATAGGTTTAATGAATAGCAGAAACATGAGAATTTTAGAAAGTATTAAAACTGCGATTAAATGAATGCCAGCCACTAACACACGCTCTTATGTTCATTGGCTGGCTGACGTGCATTCCGGCAGTTTTGCTCCCGCATTCACTTTGTCGCTCCACGACAGCGAATGCTCCCGCAAATGGTACATGCCGAGAATCGGTACCTCCAAATGCCCATAGCCTCAGTCGTTAGGGGCAAGTTTAGAAAAAAAAAGATAGCGCGAAAAATTAGAATCTGACAGCAAACAAACACCTTAAAAACAGAAACTATATGGAAAGAGACATTAACGACTTTATAACTATTGTTAGACAAAAAAATGGAATTATAAAAATTACTCATAATCTTTCAAATGAGGGTAACATTTACAAACTATTGAGAGACCTCGGTTTTAGAAAAGCCAAATTAAACAAGAAATATGTTTATTTTCGACGAGAAAGTGGCACTGTAATTCTTTCCTCATTTCAAGAAATGAAAGATGCATTTCGAGATATACTTAAAAAATATGAGTTCACAAATATCCCAGATGACATTAGATATGATTCTGTCTTAAATTGGTATCATAATAGAAGACCTATTAAAGAAAATGGACTTTTTAATCATTACTTAGAGGACAGTTTAACTGAATTTGAGGGTGAAATTTTAGTACCTGTTGATCCTAAAAACAAAACCAGGAAATTTAATACAGAGAATTTACTGACAAAGCTTGAAGAATTGAAATTCAAATCAACTGTTGACAAAATTGGTACGTATTGCATAAACAATCCGCTTTACTATAAAAAAGTTGGAGAGAATAAATATCTTATCTTTAATCACTTCAACTCAAAGAATAAAAACAATGACGGCTTCGACAGTTGGCTTGCAACTTATTCAACTGAAAATCAAATTGGAAGCAAGAAACCGTTACTAATTGAAGATATTCGCTTGAATTTTATATTAGACCGAGATTTTGAATTAATTGAAAACTATCTACATTGAAAACAATTAATCTGAATTTTATTTTCTAACAATCATTTTACTAATTTGAATCACATATTTACAAACTGTCATGAAAGAAAAAAATAATATTATTGTCGTAACAAGCCTGATATCCTTAGGATTACTAATAATTTTCTTTGCTCTCCAACTAATTAATTCTGATGTTTTGGATTTAGATGTAAAGTGGATTATTGTTTCCGCTTCACCTGTAATTATTGGATTGATTTTATCTGGTATCATAAAATCTTTTAAAGGATTTGGAGTTGAACTAGAATTGAATTTATTAGAAAAAGTTGAATCGGGATCGGGATTAATTGGTAGAGTTGAGTGTTTTCCAACTACTGAGTTAACTAAACAATCTACGAACGTTTTATTTTCAATGTCTGAAGAAAGAAGAAATTCAATTGAACGATTGCAGCTTATTTCTGGCAAGATAAATTATTATGATTATTACGCACTAAACGAATATATTCAGAATTTGCGCAGATTAAAGTATATAGAGTTTATTGATAATAATGGTAGGTTTCAAGCTTTATTATCTGTGAATAGTTTCAGGAAAAATCATAGTCGCTTAGAAAACAACGACAATTTAGAAAAAATTGAGGCACTTATACAAAGTGTTGAGAGAGAAGACTACAAAGATTATTATAGAAGCATTATCACTGAAACAATTTTATTAAGCGACTCTTTAATTGTTGCATACAAGAAGTTTCAAAGAACTAAAAATGTCGTTATTTCATTTAGCGACCAGATATTACCTGTTTTGGATTCAAATGATAAGATGATAGGTATAACAAGCAGAATAAAACTAACAGAAAAAATTGCTGAACAAGTTGTCAAATCAGAAAAATGACTAAAAACCTAGCCCATAGCCTCGGTCGTTAGCAGCCATTATAAAAAAAATGACAGATAGTACGAAAATAAGATATATTCAACCACCCAAACAGTTAATGTCTGGATTTCTAAACTTTGCAAAAGAAATAGAGCAAAAGTGTATTGAGAATGGTGTGAAGTTTACAGAAAACGATATTGCAGAGATTTTCAATAATAGTTTTCCAGGAAAGATTAGAGCAAATTTTTTCCTCTGGGTTGGGGACTTAAACGATATTATTGATGGAATGAATATCATATTGACAGACTTGTCTGATTTACGTAAGGACAAAAACTCATTAAAAGGTAATCCTATTGTAAGAAGCGAATTACTTTTTCAAGCTTTTTTTGGAGAGTTTTTTAGAATGAGAGAAATATCTAAGATATTTATGAAGTTGTTGACTTACGAGAGAGTTCTTAACAAGAAAGCTAAACAAGCTTTTGTTGGATTCTATTTTGAAGCTTTTGATACGATATATGAGATTAGAAATAAGCTAATTCACCAAGGTGTATCATTCAAGAAATATGACGTAAATTTAGACTTATCTATTTTCGACGACTTAACTATTGAAGAGCAAGAAAAATTTATTTCACTAATAAAAGAGTCTAATACGAGAGAAAATACTGTTGAAATACAATGTGCGATTTACATTAAAATGATTAAATACTCAATGCATACATTTATTGAATTTCAAGAGATGCTAAATGTAGTTCTAGCAGATTTAATTATTAGCTACGAAAAAGAAGTATTGACAATTACGGTTGAAAAAAATAATAATAACAAAAGTTTATAAAATGACAAAAGAAGAGCAAATTAAGTTAGACTGTTGGGATAATTCCCTAATGACAATAGGAACTTCATATATTTTTACTCAAAAAGCAAAAAAATACAAAATTTATATTCGTACGATTACAATTTTAGGACTTATCGTCCCATTGCTTTTAGGAGCATTGGTTGCTGCTTATGGACAAAACTCTTCTATCTTGACAATCGCAATTTTCATTACAGCTCCAATCGCAATTCTACAAATCGTATTATCAGGAATATCTCTAGTCTTAAAATGGGACGATTTATTAGCTTATTCATTAGAATCTCAAACAGAAAACAGAATATTATTTGACGAATATCAAAAACTAGCAAAATATTCGACAACAGATATTTTGGAACTTGAGAAACAATTTGACATTTTAAAAGTAAAAGACAATGCGCGAACAGTGCAAGATGAGAAAATAACATTCACAGGTAAAGAGAATAGGAAAGGAATGCGATATGGTCTTTACATATTGAAAAGACAATGCGCAACATGTAATACTATTCCACAATCAATGACACCAACAGACTGCAATACTTGCGGCAATTACTAACAATTAAAACCAATAACAAATGACACCTAATGTACAAAGACTAATTAATGATTTCGCTAATTTATCAGAATCAGACAAAATTGAAGTAGCTGAGTTTTTCAAAAGATATAGGGAATCGGTTGTGGGAAGAGAAAGTAACACTCGGACTTATACTCAAAGAAATGAAAGAATACTGGGCCCAACAGCTAATGCCACTTGTCCATTTTGTGGAAAATAGACTTGATTACAGACTGACCAAATAACGGCTGCTAATACATAGGGCTTCGTGCGGTCGGTACGACCCAGCATGAAGCCTCGGTTGCACTACATCCCTGAGAGGTTTTTTGTGGAGAGAAAAATAAAAGCGTTTGTTTACTATTGAGTTATCGGTGTGTTTCGTTGAGTTTCCAAATAGACTCTTTTGAAGAAAACACGCCTATGGTCATTTGCTGGCTGACCCCGCTAAGGCGGGGCAAGCAGTGCATTCCGGCAGTTTTGCCCTGCATTCACTTTGTAGTTTCACGACAGTGAATGCTTCCTCCCGCAAAAGGTACATGCCGAGAAACGGTACCGCCAAATGCCCATAATTCGGTCGTTAGCAGCAAGCCGTAAAAAAAAAAGAAAAAGAAAGAAACGACTGCGGTAATCCCAGCCGAAATCAGTAAAATAGAATCATGACTTTAGAACAAAACCTCGACAACATTCTCCGCGCTGGCTCGGGTCTCCTGACTAGTGCTATTACAAATGAAAGAGAGCAATATTTTGGACAGAGGTCAATGAACGCTCAATAGTCAATAGCATAAAAAAAATGTACCATATGAAAAAGATTCTTTATTTATTAATTTTAATTAGTCTCAGCTCTTGTTTGCACTCACAAGAGCAGGATTCAATTAGCGATTTTAATACTTTAATTGGGAAAAAGTATTCCGATTATGAAGAAATCGGAAGTCCAAATTCGTTTAATAACTATTTCATTGACTCAGAACATGGCTTCGGAATTAGTGGATTTAGATACAAGAATGCTGTAATATTTACCTTAGAGTTGAATGTTGGAATGAAGGGTAGAAAAGCAATTAGTAAGATAGTAGATTTGATTTATGCGCCCGATAATTGTTATTTCGTTAGTACAAATTGTTACAAATTAGTAAATGGGAAAGACACAATTGGAGATGAATATATAGTATTTAAAAAGATGGATACTGTTTTAAAGGATAAAGTATTAGCGATTTACAAAGCAAACAAGGTAACCAGTAAATTTGAGTTAATGAATTCTGATTGTTTTACAGATTGTTTGATATTTAATGAGGTATCAAAGTTCAATATTTTTAAATCAAAAGATGGGTATACAGTAAATTATTTTGAGTAATTGTTGTACAAAAAGCGAATAGCCTCCGTAGAAAAGGAAATAACGACCAAATTAATCGCAAAACGGCCATGCTGCTAACATACGCTCTATTGGAATTGGCTGACTGACGTGCATTCCGGCAGTTTTGCTCCCGCATTCACTTTTTCGTTTCACGACAGCGAATGCACCTACAAACCGCCAAATGCCCTAACTCCGGCGTTTTGAATCATTGTAATCAACCAGACAAGCATTCGCAAACAATTAAAATATAAAATGACAAAATTAGACCCAATAATTGCAGTAACTGACGTTGAAGCAAGTTCGGAGTGGTATCAAAAAATATTTGGATTTAAAAAGAATCACGGTGGCAACCATTTTTCCGTTTTAGTTTCTGACAATGGAGAAATTATTCTCTGCCTTCACAAATGGGAAGAACATAACCATCCGACAATGATAAATCCAGGTATAACGCCTGGAAATGGACTATTGCTTTACTTCAGAACAGAGAATCTGAATGATATTTACCAAAATGCTTTAGAAGCAGGTTGTCTGATAGAAGAAGATATTCACTTAAATACAAATTCCCTGAGAAAAGAGTTTTCTTTTCGTGACCCTGACGGATATTTTTTGACTATTACTGAATTTCATACGTATGAAGGGTAACCCCACAAACTAAAAGATTAATAGATAGGAGTTTTCACGAATAGACAAAAAAGGAATTAAAACCGGGAAGAAAAATAGCAAATGTTCAACAAAGGCATGAACCTTTGTGCAGTTGATTCTGTTTGTAAAAATCCGGAGGAACGGGGTACGATGGGTGCTACCAGTCCAATCAATAATGATGAAGAACGCCTATGTATTTGTGTAAACTGAATGAGAAAATGACAAAATAAGAATCTCATTAAGAAGAGAATAGCTATTTGACTACAAAAAAAGATAGTTTAAAGCATAAAACAATGGAATTACAACTTATTCAGAGTAAAATTTATACAATAAGGGGCTATAAAGTAATGCTTGACTTTGATTTGGCCGAAATGTATGGTATTGAAACCAGGGTATTGAAACAAGCCGTAAGGCGTAATGTTGACCGCTTCGAGGGCGATGATTTCATGTTTGAACTTACAGCATATGAAGTGCAGGAGTTTTCAAGATCACAATTTGTGACCTTGAACAGAGGCAGAGGATCAAATGTTAAGTATGCCCCTTTTGCATTTACCGAATTAGGCGTGGCCATGCTCAGTAGTGTGTTGAACTCAAAAACAGCCATAGAGATAAACAGAGGAATAATGCGGGCTTTCGTAACGGTGCGTCAATTGATGTTTAATCCTCCAATTAACAGTGCAGCGGAGCTACAAACAGAGGTAAGAGAACTTAAAAAGTACATGGAGGAAGTATTGACAGATCAGAACGAAATAAACGAAGATACACGCACCCAACTTGAACTTATCAATCAAACATTGGCAGAAATGCAGGTAAATAATAATACAACAAGTAAACCCCGGCGACGGATTGGGTATATTTTAGATAATGAGGAAACAACAAATTAAAAAAACGCTGTTGAGTGTAGCGTGTTTGTTTACGTAATCTCCAGACTAAGTCAAGTTAGAAGCATGGCTTTACCTTGCATACTGAAATATACTTTTAAAAGCCGGAGCAATTATTTTAGCACGACGTAGTCTGGAGACTACACCGTACCTTGGTAGAAAAAGAAGACGCTCAAAAGTACTTCTTATGTTTTGAGGTTTGATACATGAAAGCGTTTTAGTTGGAGCAGGCTAACAATTGGGAAATGGAATGAAGACTATATCGACTTCACATCTTTGGGTTGTAATTCAATAACTTCCAGGTTCTGGATGTTATCGCTAGCAATTTCAATCCTTATCAGGGTTTGTACCTTGTGGAAGCCGTATTACCTTAGGCACCCGGATTAAATTGGTGAAAAAAAGCTTCTTTTATAGATTTCGCTGATTATATCTATGAGAAGAATTATGAACGAAAAGTAGGGATAGATGCGATGATAGACAGTTCTTTTTTATGTCTGACTATAAAATTCTAATACTGCCACAGCCCTTGTTTTTGATTTGAAGCGTAAAGCCCATTATTATTAACAGAACTGCTTTTACTATGAGGTTGTTTGAAGATGTTACTTGTACTATGAAGTCCCTTTAAATTTGTACAATTACAAAATAATGTGGCTATTACAGCCAATAATAAAAATCTGACAGTTTTCATTTGAATTGATTATTTGTATATAGTAATTTAAGAATTTCGCAGTTGAAAATTATTGGGAAAAAATGCTACGGCAATAATTAAAAATAGAGTTATTATTTCATTTATCAGAGAAATTACCTTAACTGAATAATGACGGCAAAGGTAATTAAAAATATTAACCAACGAAATGAATAACACATAAAAATTAAATATAATTGTTAGAAAAAATATGACATTACAATAAAAAATATGACATCAAAAAGCTAAATAGACAAATTGAATGTAGTGTAAAATATGACAGGTATGTATTTTTAATGAAATATATCTTTGATTTTTTACAAACGATAAACGTCCCCATTATTCTAAGTTACTGTCAGGTATTGCATAACGACCTGCTTTATCATCGATAAAGCAGGTCGTTATGCAATACCTGTTAAAAGTCAGGCTTTGTAATTAAGGTTACAGAAGATATACGGTATCCACGAGTTTTTCCTTTTTTGTTGAGATAGAGCTAAAATGAACAGTCAAAAGTTATAACCCACGGAACATTAGAGGAGAATAAGATCTCTTGTTTCCAATGAACTAAATAGCCTGGTTTTTCTATTGCACGTCATTTAATGGTTTAACTTGTTTTGGTTGTAATTCAATAACTTCCAGGTTCTGGATCTTATCACCATCAATTTCAATGCGGATAAGGGTTTGTATTTTGTGGAAACCGTACTTGCCGGCAGCACCCGGATTGATGTGCAGCAGGTCCAGCTTTTTGTCGTTCACAACTTTCAGGATGTGTGAATGCCCGCAAACAAAAAGCTTTGGAGGTTGCTGAAAGATGGCAGGACGCACCAACGGATCATAATTGCCGGGGTAACCGCCAATGTGGGTGAGCCAGACTTTAACACCTTCGCACGTAAAGCGGTTGTGCTGGGGGAAAATAGCCCGGATATCATAGCCATCGATATTGCCCCAGACTCCACGAAGAGGTTTGAAGGCACGCAAACGGTTGACGACATCCATCGAGCCCCAGTCGCCGGCATGCCATATCTCGTCGCAATTAGCAAAATGTTCAAGAATACGGTCGTCAAGCATCCCGTGAGTGTCCGAAAGTATACCGATACGTGTCATGATATGGTTATTTTATGTTCCTAATGAGGGCAAAAGTAATAAAAATGAACAATAAAGGCATCAAAAAAAGTAACTGTTACAAGGAATTGAATTATTTCTACAATTAATGGGAAACAGCATTTTGTTTATGTATCGAATTTCGCTACTTTTGTACACTTTTGGCATGAAGGATAAAATTGCAATGAAAAAGAAAACGAATAAACTCAAGCCTTTTATAGCGAAATTACGGTTTAAATACCGTGTTTCGATACTAAATGAAAATACGCTGGAAGAATCGTGGCATGTACGATTGTCCCGTTTCAGTGTTTTTATGTTTGTGTCATCCTTTATTGCCCTTACTTTTATAGTGCTGACTATCCTGATTTTTACCACCCCGATAAGCCGTTATTTACCCGGATATGGTGAAACCGGAAACCGGTCGAGCATTATCAATGAATCCATGCGTGCCGATTCACTGGTGCAACAGGTTGATTTGCAGGAAGGATATGTTGATATTATCAAAGGCATCATCACCGGGAAGATGAGCCCTGACTCCATAGCCTCATTGGATTCCATAGCCCTGAAACAGCGGGCAAAGATTTTAATGGAGAAATCGAAGAAAGAAAAAACCTTTGTCGATAATTTCGAGAAAGAAGAGAAATATAACCTGGCAAGCATCGATACAAAGCCAACCGAAAATTCATATGTATTCTTCAGGCCGACCCGTGGAGTCATTTCTTCATCGTTTAACCTGGGTGAAGAGAAGTATGGCATTTACCTGATTACTTCACCGAATGAAAGCGTAGTCAGTGTGTTGGAAGGAACGGTGGTTTATGAAGCTTTTACATTCGATTACGGATGGGTGGTACAGGTGCAGCATCAAAATAATTATCTTTCCATTTATAAAAATAATACCCGTGTGCTGAAAAAGGTAGGGGATGAAGTGAAAGCAGGCGAAAGCATTGCCATCACCGGAGATGCAACCGCTAAAAAATCAGGCAACCAGTTTTATTTTGAACTATGGAAACAAGGGAAACCTGTTGATCCGGAAGAGGTGATAATTTTCTAACTTGTTACCAAGATGAACGAACAAAAAAAACAAATAGCAATTCTGGGATCTACAGGTTCTATCGGAACCCAGGCCCTGGAAGTGATTTCAGATAATAATTCAATGTTCGAGGTGTATGCCCTGACGGCAAACAACAATGTTGATTTATTGATAGAACAATCGCGGAAGTTCATGCCCGAAATGGTGGCTATCGGCAACGAGACACATTACCAGGCATTGAAAGAGGCATTGGCTGACCTGCCGATAAAAGTATTTGCAGGAGCTGATTCCATAGCCCAGGTGGCAGAAATGCAACCCATCGAAATTGTATTGACTGCCATGGTTGGATACTCGGGTTTAAAGCCGACCATCCATGCCATAAAAGCAGGAAAGAAAATAGCATTAGCAAATAAAGAAACCCTGGTAGTGGCCGGAGAAATGATCTGTGAGTTAGCTTCAACCTATCATGCGCCCATCATTCCGGTTGATTCGGAACATTCAGCCATCTTCCAATGTTTGGCAGGTGAAGGGAACAACCCGATAGAGAAAGTGATCCTGACAGCTTCGGGAGGACCCTTCCGGACAAAGTCGCTTCAGGAACTGGAACATGTGACCAGTGCCCAGGCACTGAAACATCCAAACTGGGATATGGGTGCCAAGATTACGATCGACTCGGCCAGTTTAATGAATAAGGGATTTGAAATTATTGAAGCAAAATGGCTTTTTGGGGTGACACCCGACCAGATACAGGTAGTGGTACATCCGCAGTCCATCATTCATTCCATGGTTCAGTTTGTGGATGGATCTATCAAGGCCCAACTGGGAATGCCGGATATGAAATTGCCGATACAATATGCTTTTACATATCCTGAACGCATAAAATCTAATTTTCCGCGTTTTGATTTCGATGCCTGTTCGCAGTTTACATTTGAAAAACCGGATGAAGAACGGTTCAGGAACCTGGCTTTTGCCTATTATGTGATGGAAAAAGGAGGTAACATGCCTTGTATCCTGAATGCTGCCAATGAAATTGTGGTAGCTGAATTTTTAAAGGATAAAATTGGTTTTCTTCAGATGAGCGATATTATTGAAGAAATACTGGCAAAGGCTGATTTTATTGCCAAGCCTACGTATGATGATTATGTGAAGACGGATGCTATTGTGAGGATACTGACTAAAGAGATGATTAGATAGTGGGTAGTGGGTAGTGGGTAGTAGGTAGTAGGTAGAAAGTAGTAGAAATTAGTGGAAAGTAGAAAGTCGGATTAATATTAGTATACACAGATTTCAGGACCATACATATTATAGCGATGCAGGAATATCATTTGAAAAACAGGCCAAACAGGGAAATAATATCGGATAGTGATATAAATGATATTTTACAAAAAGGTAAATTTGTCGTCATTTCAATGTGCCGGGACAACGAACCTTACATTGTGACATTAAGTTATGGATTTGATGCTAAAGAAAGATCTATCTATGTGCATTGTGCACCCCAGGGGTTGAAAATTGATTTTTTCAAATCAAATAACAGGATTTGTGCTACGATAATTGAGGATGGTGGTTATGCAATTGATGAATGTGCCCATAATTATAAGACTGTTGTTTTTTGGGGTGATATTTCTTTTGTGACAGATATTGAAGAAAAGAAACACGGTATGAAAATACTTTTGAATCATTTGGAAAATGATATTGAACTGATTCAGGAAAAGTTGTTGAAATCAAACGAATATTATTCAAAAATGGAGGTGTTGAGAATCGATATCAGGCAGATTCATGCAAAAGCCGGAAGGTAACTAAATAGTTGAAATTTTTATATGCATGATGGAAATTCCCAAAACTGAGGGCATTAAATACGCGGGGTCAAAACTTAAGATGTTGCCATACATTTTTGAGCTGGTAAACGAACTGAAAGATGTTGACACGGTGCTCGATGGTTTCAGCGGTTCAACGCGGGTTTCGCAGGCATTTGCCCAATTGGGTTATTCCACCACTTCGAATGATATTTCAGTCTGGTCGGAAGTATTTGCAACGTGTTACCTGATTTCAAACCAATCAAATTCCTATTATCAGGAGTTGATTGACCATTTGAACAACCTGACCGGGATAGAAGGATGGTATACCGAACACTACGGAGGAGCCGAAAGTGATATAAAAAAACCGTTTCAGATAAAAAATGCCAGGAAGCTGGATACTATCCGTGACGAAATTGACAACCTGAAACTGAACTGGGAAGATAAATGCGTGATGCTTACCAGTTTGATATATGCAATGGATAAAGTGGACAGCACCTTAGGTCATTTTGCTGCCTATTTGTCAGACTGGTCACCGCGTTCATTTAATGATTTAAAACTGAAACTGCCCTTGCGTTTCACATTGGAAGGCAGCAACAGGGTTATTCGGGATGATATATTTAATACGGTAGCTAATAACCGGTTCGATTTGGTTTATCTTGATCCGCCTTACGGATCGAATAACGAAAAGATGCCGCCAAGCAGAGTACGTTATGCATCGTATTACCATTTGTGGACTACGATCATTCAGCATGATAAGCCGGCTCTATTTGGAAAAGCAAACCGGCGGGAGGATTCGAGGGATGACAGGTCGGCATCGGTTTTTGAAGAATTCAGGAAGAATGAAACGGGTGATTTTTTAGCCATGGATGCCTTGCGAAGATTAATTGAGGAAACAAAGGCACATTATTTGCTGTTGTCGTACAGCTCCGGAGGAAGGGCAACCAAGCAACAATTGCTGGAGATCCTGTCCGGGTCGGGTAAATTGCTGGACGTTAAACTGATTGATTATAAAAAAAATGTAATGAGCAGCATGCGTACCACAAAAGAATGGATAAACAGTGATGAAAGACATCATGAATATCTCTTTTTAATGGAAAAACAATGACATAAAAGGAAGCCGGTCGGAAAGACAGGTCTTAACAGAATAAAAATAAATTCAATAAACAATAAATCTAATTCCGGGTCGGAAGACCGGCTTACGAAAAACTAATTTACATCTTAACTAGTCAACAATTCAACATTTCCTATGGAAACATTTCTAATCAGAGCATTACAGTTAATTCTTAGTCTATCAATTCTAGTGGTTTTACACGAATTTGGACACTTTGCTTTTGCCCGTCTTTTCAAGGTTCGTGTAGAGAAATTTTATATGTTTTTCAATCCGAATTTTTCATTAATCCGTGCAAAAAAGATAAACGGACATTGGGATATAAAGTTATTTTCTAAAAACATACCGGCTAATGAACGTCCTAAAATGGATGCTGATGGCGACGTGATGCACGATTCAAAAGGGAAACCTATTTTGGAACAAATACCGGAGGCGGATCTTCCGGAGGGAGATTGGCGTAAATATCCTGACAATACAGAATGGGGTATTGGTTGGTTGCCACTTGGAGGTTATTGCAAGATTTCAGGGATGGTCGATGAAACGACTGATGTAACCCAACTGAATGACGAACCACAAGTATGGGAATATCGTTCCCGTTCGGTATGGCAACGGTTGCCCATTATTATTGGTGGTGTACTGGTCAATTTCATATTAGCCATGGTGATTTATGCTGCGGTATTGTTTACCTGGGGACAGGATTACCTACCTCTGAAAAATGCCAAATACGGATTGCATTTTGCACCGATAATGTTGGAAAACGGTTTCAGGAATGGTGATAATATTGAAAAAATAGATGGTAAACCGGTTGAACAGTATTCAGAAGTCATTGAGAAAATACTTTTTGACGCGAAAAGAAATATACTGGTTTCAAGGGATGGTAAATTAACAGAATTTACATTACCTGAAGATATGGCGCAAAAAGTACTTGCTGCCCATCAAACAGAGCTTGTCTCCATTCGAATTCCATTTGTGATTTCAGAAGTTACGGCAGGCTCACCTGCTGAAAAAGCGAAGCTCCAGGCCGGAGATAGTATTATTGGTGTCAATGGGAAACCATTGTTTATATTCCAGGATATTGCAGCAGAACTTGATGCATCACGCAATACGGAAGTCAACCTGAGTTATGTTCGAAAAGGGGCTGTCATGCAAACGAAAGTTCAATTGGATGAAACGGCTAAACTTGGAGTCATGAAGGAAATAAGCACGAAAATATTACCTGTAAAACATACAAGCTATGGTTTTCTGGCATCAGTTCCTGCAGGCATAAACCTGGGTTGGGAAACATTGACCAGTTATGTAAAACAATTTAAACTGGTATTTACGAAGGAAGGTTCAAAACAACTGGGTGGATTTGGAAGTATTGGCAAAATGTTTCCTAAAACCTGGGATTGGGAGTCGTTCTGGCGATTAACAGCCTTGTTGTCGGTGATTCTTGCCTTTATGAATTTCTTGCCTATACCGGCTTTGGATGGTGGTTACGTACTCTTTCTGATTTATGAGATGATAACCAAAAAGAAACCAAATGAAAGATTCCTGGAGTATGCCCAGACTGTAGGGATGATGCTGCTGTTCGGATTGCTGCTTTATGCGAATGGGAATGACCTGTTCAAAGCGATATTCAGATAAATATAGCATACTGTCACAGAATAAAAAAGACTTAGGAGTTTCTTCTAAGTCTTTTTTTTGTTAGACTAATAACACGGAACACGGAACACGGAACACGGAACACGGAACACGGAACACGGAACACGGAACATGGAACATGGAACATGGAACATGGAACACGGAACGAAATACCGTATTCGCCGGTTCTTCAATTGTAAATAGTAAATGAATAAATAGTACATTCTTTTAGCTTGTACAATTCCTGCACATATCGAACTGCATCCGGTTATTGATTATCCGGCTTCTGAAATTATTGGCTTTTGAACTTTGCCAACAGTCTAAAAATGACTGTTCATTGATGTTTCCAAAGGAGTGTTCGGAAGATTTATCAAAACAACAGGGCAAAACCTCGCCATGTACGTTAATCACGGCTCCACTCCACATTCTCCAGCAACGGTTAGGTTGGCGACCCTTTATCTTGTATTGTCCGTTTCTTGTTCTCTTATACCGTGCATACCTGTCTTTTGTTGTCAATAAATCACTTCCTTTTTCAAAATCATAGAGTTGTGCAGATTTGAAAGTTAAGCGATCAGCTGACAATGACTTAGCCAGCATTTTCATTTCTGTCATCTGATGTTCATTGTTTTTAAGTACCAGGAATTGAATTTCCACCAGGGGAGTGATTGATTTCAATTCTTTCTTCCACTCCACAATATTGTTGATCCCAACAAGCGTTTTTTGAAGATTTCCACCTACACGGTATGTTTCGTAAACATCCTGGGTAGTACCGTCTATTGAAACGATCAGTTTATCCAGCCCGGAAAGTACTATTTCACGGGCAATTTTTTTATTCAGGAATTGACCATTCGTCGATGTGGAAGAATAAATGCCTGATTCGTGGGTGTACTTAATGAACTCCATCAACTGGTTGCAAAGGAAAGGTTCACCCTGAAAATAGAGAATGACATGCTGCAGGGTCGGCTTTAATTCATCAATCAATTTCTTGAATAATTCAAATTTAAATGTTGATTTGTCATGTGAAGGTATACTGTTTTTTCCTACCGGACATTCCGGACAATGCAGGTTGCAAAAGTTTGAAGTTTCAATAGAAATAAAATGTGGATAAATATTCCGATTTTTAAGAAATAAAACAGATGAATATAAATATGAAAAAATTAACTTTAGCCAATTTGTTATTTTAAGAATAGAGAGGTAATTGGTTAACTTAAAAAGTCTTAGGGATTTAATATAGTGTAATTTCATATTAACTTTAATGATAAACAAAAGTACTAATAAGTTGTTATAGAAGTAATCTTGTGCTTTTTTGATTTGATATTAACAAAATATGTCAAAATCGATTGCAAAGTAAGGTAAAATTCGTTGAAAGATTGTATATTTGCGGCCAGAATGATCATATATAAAAATTAAATAATTTATAATTAAAAAACAACGTTATGAAAAAGCAATTATTTTTCGCGGTTTCGATGGTGTTTGCGTTAGTCTTCAGTTCTTGTAGCAAAGACTTGACCGCATTAGATCCTAGCTTATTTAAATGTAATCCAAATCCACTGGAAGTAAAAGGTGGTAAAGTTGATGCCACTATTACCGGAACATTCCCGGTGAAGTATTTCAACAAAAATGCAGTTGTTACTGTGACTCCGGTATTAAAATTTGAAGGAAAAGAAGTCAAAGGTACACCTGTAGTGTTCCAGGGAGAAAAAGTTAAGGGCAATGACAAAACCATCGCTTTCAAAACAGGCGGAAATTACTCATTGAAAACTTCGTTCGATTATGTGGCGGAAATGGCAAAATCAGAGCTTTATCTTGAATTCAGTGTTGTTCAGAAAAAGAAAACATATCAGATTCCAAGTGTAAAGGTTGCCGATGGTGTGATTGCTACTTCACAACTGGTTTCAACCAATGCATCCGAAATGAATGCAGTGATTGTACCTGATAAATTTCAACGTGTTATCCAACAACAACAGGAAGCAGATATCATGTTCCTGATCCAACAATCCAAACTTCGCAAGACAGAAACCAGTTCAGCTGATATGGTTTCATTGACAAAGAAGATCAAGGAAGTAAAGGAAAACCCGAACCAAAAAGTTGCAGGATTTGATTTGTCAGCTTATGCTTCTCCAGACGGTCCATTAAAATTGAATACCAATTTGGCAGAAAGCCGTGAAAAAGTGACAGTTGATTTCATGAACAAGGAAATGAAAAAACTGAAAACCAGTGTAAAAATTGATTCTAAATTTACACCGGAAGATTGGGCAGGTTTCCAGGCTTTAATGGAAAAATCGAATATCCAGGATAAACAATTAATTTTACGTGTTCTTACCATGTATACTGATCCTGAAGAAAGAGACCGTCAAATTAAGAATATCTCAACTGCATTCAAACAAATTGCCGAAGAAATACTTCCACAATTACGTCGTTCAAAATTGAAACTGACAGTTGATGTTACCGGTAAATCGGATGTTGAAATTACAAAATTAGCGAATGAAGATGCTTCTAAACTTTCGGTTGAAGAATTGCTTTATGCTGCTACTTTAACTACTGATTTGGGCGAAAAAGCTGCTATTTATCAAAAAGTGACTGAACAATATCCTGCTGATGCACGTGGTTATAATAACTTAGGTGTTGTTAAGTTCCAACAGGGAAATACAGATGATGCTGCTCGTTATTTTGCAAAAGCACTGGAAATTGATCCAACTAATGTGGATATGAACTACAATGCAGGTTTAACTTCACTTGCAAAAGGTGATTTGGCTAAATCGGAAGTATACTTCGGTAAAGCTGCCGGAACAAGCGGTAACGTTGGTGAAGGACTAGGTTCTATCTATACTATCCGTGGAGACTATTCAAAAGCAAAAACTTATTTCGGTTCTACAGCTTCGAATAATGCTGCCTTATTGCAAATCCTGAATGCTGACTACAGCGGAGCGCGTACAACCTTAGCGGCTGTTGCAAGACCTAATGCTATGACTTCATACCTTGGAGCTATCATTGGTGCCCGTACAAACGACCGTGATGCCGTTTACAGCAATTTGAGGAATGCAGTGAAACAAGATGGTTCATTAGCTGCAAAAGCAGTAAAAGATATTGAATTCTCGAAATTTGCTACTGACGAAACATTTCTTTCGATCGTTAAGTAATTGATTCAAGTCAAAGTTTTATAAAAAAGTCCAATGCAGAATATGCATTGGACTTTTTTACATTTTACCAGATTCATTTGGATGCAATCAATCAAAAATTCAGGATTACAAATCAATCAGATTATTTATTAAATATTATTTATGAGAGTTTTAATGAACATTGTAGGATATTAATCTCAACAACATTTTCATTTTCCGTCATTTAACTGTATCTTTGTAACCATTTTCAAATTTAAATTAATAGAACAACATAATGCAGGAAAACGAACAAATTGTAAATAAAATTGTTGAAGGTATACAGGAACGAAAGGGAAAAAATATAGTAGTTGTTAACCTGACTAAATTACAGGAAGCTCCATGCAGTTATTTCGTGATTTGTGAAGGAGATTCAAATGTTCATGTTAATGCCATTGCACAATCCATTAAGGACTATGTCCGCGAGCAAATACAGGTGAAACCGTATGCAACTGATGGTTTTCAAAACTGCGAATGGATAGCCATGGATTATGGACAAATCATTGTACATGTGTTTCAACGTCCCATACGCGCATTTTACGACATCGAACATTTATGGTCCGACGCCGATTTGAAGAAATTGGAGGATATACTCTAATTTCTTTTTGATTTGTAAATTCAATGCAAAACCAAGAAATGAGTTTTTTGTTTTAATTGTAAATAACAAGATAACATTAATAGTAGAAGAATGGAAAATAAAACCCCGAATCAAAGTCCGGTAAAACCAACGGGTAAATTCCCTAAATTTAATATTTCGTGGATATATGGTATCATCATATTAGTTTTGTTGGGTTCGTACTTCTTTAACGAAAATACACCCACAAAAGAAATTCCCTTTACGACATTCAAAGAATATATTAAGCAGGGGATGATTCTAAAAATCGATGTCTATAATTCCAAGAATGCCATTGAAGCCAAATTAGTTGATTATTCTAAAATTTCAACGGATACTACTGCATTGAGAAAAGCCTTTGGTGATAAATACAAGGCGTTAGCGCTTGATCCGAAGGTTCTGAAGGATTCATTGACCAGGAAAGATACGCAAGTCCTGAAGAAGGTTTACGGCGATAAATTCGATATGTATTCAAAGGACAGGTTAATTACCGTAAGTGTTCCGGCTGAAGAAATATCTAGGTTCATACAGAGCGCTGAAGATAAGTATGGTTTCAAAGGTGCTGTTGAATACAAAGAAAGCCGCAATTATTTTGACGTATTTCTGTACAGCGTTTTGCCTTTCTTATTGTTGATTCTTTTCTTTGTATTCATGAACCGTCGTATGTCAGGACAAATGGGCGGTGGCTCAGGAGGAGGAATATTCAATGTTGGTAAATCAAAAGCACAGCTTTTTGATAAAGGGGATACAACAAATAAAATTACGTTTAAGGATGTAGCCGGATTGGCAGAAGCAAAACAGGAAATTGAAGAAATTGTTGCTTTCCTTAAAAATCCTACCAAATATACAGAATTGGGTGGTAAGATTCCAAAAGGTGCTTTATTGGTAGGCCCTCCGGGAACCGGTAAAACATTACTTGCTAAAGCAGTTGCCGGTGAAGCTGATGTTCCTTTTTTCTCCATGTCAGGATCTGACTTTGTTGAAATGTTTGTCGGGGTAGGGGCATCACGTGTACGTGATTTGTTCCGTCAGGCAAAAGAAAAAGCACCCTGTATTATCTTCATTGATGAAATTGATGCTGTAGGCCGTGCCCGTGGTAAAAACCCAAATATGGGCAGTAATGACGAGCGTGAAAATACATTGAACCAATTGCTCACCGAAATGGATGGATTTGGTTCTAACAGCGGAGTAATCATTCTGGCAGCTACCAACCGGGCAGATATCCTGGATAAAGCATTATTACGTGCCGGTAGGTTTGACCGTCAGATCCATGTTGATTTGCCGGATGTGAATGAACGGAAACAAATTTTCAATGTTCACCTGCGTCCAATCAAAATAAACGAAACTGTCGATGTGAATTTCTTATCACGTCAAACTCCGGGTTTCTCCGGGGCAGATATTGCCAATGTGTGTAACGAAGCAGCGTTGATTGCAGCCCGAAAAAACAAATCATTTGTTGAAAAACAGGATTTTCTGGATGCCGTCGATCGTATTGTGGGAGGGTTGGAAAAGAAAACCAAGATTACTACTGTTGCTGAGAAAAAATCTATAGCATATCATGAAGCAGGACATGCAACCATTAGCTGGATGCTGGAACATGCCAATCCACTGGTTAAAGTGACTATCGTTCCCCGTGGGGAAGCGTTGGGAGCTGCCTGGTACCTGCCGGAAGAAAGACAGTTGACAAACCGGGAGCATATGCTTGATGAAATGTGTTCCACACTGGGTGGCCGTGCTGCTGAGGAAGTCTTTTTGAATCAAATGTCAACGGGGGCAATCAATGACCTGGAACGGGTTACAAAAAGGGCTTATGCTATGGTTGCTTATTTCGGAATGAGTGATAAACTCGCCAATATGAGCTATTATGATTCCACCGGCAATTCCGATTATGGATTTACCAAACCTTATAGTGAAAAGACAGCTGAATTGATTGACTCAGAGGCTAAGAATATAGTTGCAGTTGAATACGACCGTGCAAAAAAGATTCTGAGCGATAATGCAGTTGGTCATAATACCCTGGCTGAATTGTTGATTGAAAAAGAAGTCATTTTTGCTGAAGATCTTGAAAAGATATTTGGTAAACGTCCCTGGACTTCTCGTAATGATGAGTTAATGGCTCAAAACGGTGAAACGGAAGAATTAGAAGAATCAAAATCTGATAAAGCTGAATTAACTGAAGCTGCATCAGTTGAAAAAACTGAGGAAAATGCCAATTGATTCTTCCCGTCAAAGAATTTTACAACTGATAGCAGAAACCGGTAAAAACAGACCGGTTTCTGCTGTTGTTTTAAATTCTAATGTTGATGAAATCTATAAACCCATTTTACCTGATGCTGTAACATGTTTCAGGAATGAACTGGAATCAATCAACGGGCAATGTATCCTGTGTGAGGATGAGCCGGATTTATATTCGAGACTTCGATCCTTTGTCGAACAAGCAAAATTCCCTTATCTGTATTGCCGGGATTCTTATATCGCAGGCCAGCTTGGAAAATGCAATATCCCTTTTTCAAATACAGATTCTGATTTTGAAAATATGCAGGCCGGCATTACCGGTTGCGAATTACTGATAGCCCGTACAGGGAGTGTGCTGGTATCATCTGCAACCGAATCGGGCAGGCAAATGAATGTCTTTCCACCGGTTCATATCGTGTTGGCTCATGTATCACAACTCGTAAATTATCCCGAAGATGCTTACAATGCAATTCAGGAAAAGTATGGAGATTCACTGCCTTCAACCATTTCTACAATCACCGGTCCCAGCCGGACAGCCGATATCGAAAAAACCCTTGTGCTAGGGGCTCACGGGCCAAAAGAATTTGTTGTTTTTCTATGCAAAGAATAAACTTTTGCTATCTTTGTACAGTATTCTTTTAGTTCTCTTCCTTATTTATTAAAATCGACAATTTTTAATTTTGAAAAGGTGTTTTGAGTCTATTTTTAGATTGAATTTAGCCTGTATTATTCTAGTAATTTATCCGGGCAATAAATTTATTGTTGTCAAATTATTTAAAATCATTTAAATGAAACTATCTGATTCGATTCTTTTCTCCTTGATTCTTTCTGTTTCTTTATTCTCTTGTACTCCCATTTATAAATGCGGTGAAGCAAAACCTGAAAAAAGGTTATTCCTGCCAAAAATAGTAATGAATGTAATTCATGAAAGGGATTCGTTATGTACCACTTTGTCATCTAGGGAAAACGAACTGTATAAGCTCAGGAACGATACAACAACATTAGGCAATGAGATCAGGGATCTCACAAAACGATATGATAACCTTTCTAGCGACAAACTTTCACAATCCGAACAATACAGTTCAGCGTTGAAAAAGAAATCGGAAGAGTTAAAGCAAAAGTCAGAGGAGTTGATTGCTAAAGAAAAGCTGTTGGCCAGCAGGGAGAATGCCTTGAATGACATGAAGAAGGTAGTGGCCCGTCAGGATTCAATTACAGGACGTTTGAATGATATATTGCGTAAGGCTTTGCTGGGTTTCAAATCCGATGAGCTCTCCGTGTATATTAAAAACGGGAAAGTATATGTTTCAATGTCCGACAAATTGCTCTTTAAATCAGGGAGTGCTGCTGTCGAAACAAAAGGTACCGAAGCCATCCAGGTATTGGCTGATGTGCTTAATAAAAACAACGATATAGATATCCTGGTCGAAGGCCATACCGATAATATCCCCATTAAAACAGCACAATACCATGATAACTGGGATTTAAGTGCTGCCAGGGCTATATCTATTGTCAGGATTCTGACCGATGAATATAAGATTTCACCACTCAGGCTGACAGCTTCCGGGAAGGGTGAATTTACCCCAAGGGCATCAAACTCAACGCCCGAAGGCAGGGCAAGCAACCGACGAACTGAAATAATTTTATCGCCAAAGCTCGATGAACTTATGAAACTTCTCAAGACTAACTAGTGATAAACTATTTTCGATTATTTGTATCCTATTATATCTGAATACTATGAATAACTTTGTAAAACGAACTTTGAGCGGATCTTTATTTGTTGCGCTGATTGTCGGTTCTATTTTGCTGAGTCCCTATACTTTTGCACCATTCTTTGCATTAATCAGCGGATGGATCGTTTATGAATTCCATATTTTATCGAACCATAATCACAGCATCACGGTCAATCCCCTGATTGGCTCAATAGGCGCGGTGTTGTTATTCGTAGGTTCATTTTTATATTCTTCTGGTATCTGGCAATTCCCTGTCTATACAATTTATGGCTTTTACGTTGTGATTGTCTTAATATCCGAGCTATACCGCAAAAAGGAAAATCCAATTGATAACTGGGCGTATTTTATTCTGGGACAGATTTTAATCGCTCTTCCTTTTGCACTATTAAACTATATTCTTTTTCTTGATAAGTGGCAACCGCTTCTTTTGTTGTCGGTTTTTGTTACTATCTGGGTAAATGATACCGGTGCCTATCTGGTAGGTGTTACGCTTGGAAAACATCGCCTTTTCGAACGCATTTCCCCAAAGAAATCATGGGAAGGATTTGTAGGAGGTGCTTTGACGGCCTTACTTTCCGGGTATGTTTTCTCGATGTTAATCCCTCAGATTAGTTTGATCGATTGGTTTATATTTTCAGAAATAATTGTAGTATTCGGTACTTTCGGTGATTTGATTGAATCGTTGATGAAGCGGACTGTGAATGTAAAAGATTCTGGAAATGTTATTCCCGGACATGGTGGTCTTCTTGACCGTTTTGACAGTATGATTTTGGCAGCTCCGGTTATTTTTATATATTTGACACTGTTGTTCAATCATGTCATTAAATAGATGAATAGTTTTTGGAAGAGTATTAATTCTTTTTAATTTTAATAGACTATGGAATATGATTTTGAAGAAATAAGATGTTATAAAAACGAAGAAGTACACGAAGTACTGACCCGTTTAAGCGAAGAAAAGCAATTTATGAAGGTGTTGAGCACGATCTATCCGCTCTTGCCAAAAGAAGTCATTAAACAGCGTTTGATGAGCTTTAATTCCAATTATGCTTTTCAAACTGATATGGTTTATCCTTTCCTGCAGTACCTGGAAGCTAATATGACAAAAGGGATAAAACTCAATGGACTTGATAAGATTGATGTTTCCAAATCCTGTTTGTATATCTCGAACCATCGGGATATTATTCTGGACTCGGCATTCCTGTGCGGTAAGTTTATTGAAAAGAAGATGAATACTGTCGAGATTGCAATTGGCGATAATTTGTTGATTTACCCCTGGATTGAAGATCTGGTGAAGGTAAACAAAAGCTTTATTGTGAAGCGTGGATTAGGTGCCCGCCAAATCCTCGAAAGCTCAAAGCGATTGTCAACCTATATAGCTGATACTATTTCGCGGAATCAATCTATTTGGATTGCCCAGCGTGAAGGGCGTGCAAAAGACTCAAATGACCGGACACAGGAAAGCCTCTTGAAAATGTTGAATATGTTTGGGGACGGTAATTTTATCGAAAATCTGACTCAATTGAACATTTGCCCGTTAAGTATTTCGTATGAGTACGATCCTTGTGATTACCTGAAAGCAAAAGAAATGCAGTTACGCAGGGATGATCCAAATTTTAAAAAGAACCCTCAGGATGATTTGCTTAATATGGAAACCGGAGTAATGGGTTACAAGGGAAGCGTCGTCTATGAAATAACCGGATCTATTAATAAGGATTTGAAGAAGATTGCAATTGAAACTTCAAACAAGAATGAACAGATAACACTGGTTACCGAATTGATTGATAAACGGATTCATTCAAATTATACAATTTATCCAAACAATAAAATAGCTTATGACACTATCAAACAGAGCAAACTTTTCTCAGGTGAGTATACGACCATAGAAAAATTAGATTTTGAAAGATACCTGTCGTTGCAAATAGCTAAGATAGATATTGAAAATAAAGATGTAGATTTCCTGAGGTCAAAACTCCTCGAAATGTATGCTAATCCGCTCATTAATCAACTAAGTGCCACTGCCTCCTATTTAGAAGAAGGTGAATAAATACAAAAACAAAAAACGTGTCCTGAATTTCAGGACACGTTTTTTGTTTTTGTATAAGCTATTAAGATGTAAATCAGAAAATTTAGGTTTAATATCCCAGAATCTTCAACATCGATTTGTAGCTTTGTTCTTTTGCGAATAGTTTCGTGAAATACTCGCCATCTTCATCCTGATCAATGATCACCAGCTTTGGCGCGGGGATCAAACAATGCTGGATACCACCAAATCCACTCAAGGACTCCTGGTAAGCACCTGTATGGAAAAACCCGATATATTGTTCTACTTCATCATGCATTTTAGGCAGGAAGACTGCATTCGAATGTACCTCGGCATTGTAGAAATCCTCGCTGTCGCAGGTTAAGCCTCCTAAGTTGACACGCTCATATTCCGAATCCCAGTTGTTGATAGCCAGGAAAACATATCGTTGGTTGATTGCCCAGGTATCGGGAAGGGTAGTCATGAATGAACTGTCGATCATATTCCAGAGCTCCCGGTCATTTTGTTTCTTTTGATTTACAATGGAATAAAGCATGGCACCGCTTTCACCAACTGTGTACGATCCGAACTCAGTAAAGATATGTGGTTCGGGTACGCCGTTCTGTGTGCAAATAGTCTTGATTTGAGCAACAATCTCTTCCGCCATGTACTCGTAGTCGTACACCATATCCAGGTGAGTCTGGATAGGGAATCCGCCTCCGATATTTAAACTGTCCAATTGTGGGCATTTCTTTTTCAGTTCACAATACAGGTTGACAGCCTTGTTTAATTCATTCCAGTAATAAGCGGTGTCTTTTACGCCGGTGTTGATGAAGAAATGAAGCATCTTCAGTTCAACCTGCGGATTGTTGGCAATGTGTTTGGTATAGTATGGGATTATGTCGTTATATCGAATGCCCAGGCGTGAAGTATAGAAGTCAAACTTCGGTTCTTCTTCAGCTGCAATGCGCATACCTACCTTGAATTTGATATCAAAGTCCTTAAGGAACAAGTCCAGTTCAAACTTATTGTCGAGTACAGGTATCACGTTTGTGAATCCCTGACGCATTAGGTTCTGAATGTTTTCAACATATTGAGGGCGTTTAAATCCGTTGCATATGATAAAAGTATCCAGCTTAAGTAATTTCTGTTCATACAATGACTCCATTATATTGATGTCAAATGCCGAAGAAGTCTCTATATGAACGTCGTGTTTCAACACTTCTTCCATCACGAATGAAAAGTGTGAACTTTTGGTACAATAACAATAATTGTAATCTCCTTCATAGTCTACCTTGGCCATAGCAACATTAAACATACGGCGCGCTTTGCGAATGTTGTCGGCTATTTTTGGCAAATAGGAGATTCTTAAAGGGGTTCCGTATTGTTTAATAATATCCATCAAGGGTACACCGCACCATTCCAGTTCGTTTTCAATGATATTGAATTCTTCGTTTGGAAATTCAAAACTTTGTTCAATGAGGTCTTTATATTTATTCTTCATCTTTCTATTGGCTAAAAATAGTATATAATGTAATTGAGTTGGATGAAATAAAAAATATTCATCCAAGTAAGTTAGATTGAAATGAATTTGTTGAAAAAGTTTGCAAAAGTAACCATTAATTTTAAATACTGCGTGTGATAAGTGATATTTTTTAGTTTATTGGATTTTATCTGTGTCTGTTCAATTATTTCCGGCATCGCAAGTTGCATCTGTTTGGATATAAAAACTTAGCTCAGGGGTTAACTTTGTATGATAGGTTCTTTAGAAAGTTTTGATTAAATGATTAAATCAATTAAATAGCTTATTTTAAATAACCCATTTGTTTCCATTTAGCTCCAAAACCATCTATTCCTGTTGGCAAATCCAACAGATGGAAATCTAAACTGAAATCTCAAAATGGAATGAAAACGGCATACTGATGCAGTGTCTTTTCAAGAATGGCTCCCCGGAATTTGCGTTTTATTTGTTTGAAACATGAAGGGGGTTCATTGAGGGTTGATTGAGGGTTGATTGAGGGTTCATTGAGGGTTAGGAGAGGTAAACCTCAACCAACCCTCTCTCAACCCCCTTTGAAAGGTCTCTATACAGTGAATGAATGACGATGAAATTCAAAATTTATTCCAAAGGATGAATTGAACTAAAATAGATCAAATTCAGGAGTGATTGAAATTCAAATTCAGGATCGGATTCAATGTTGCACGAAGGCTGTAAGAAGTTCCACAATCTTTTCCACAGAAACATGTATTTGCCTGGCAATAAATGGAAGAAATAAAATACTGAATGAATGGAAAACGTAAGATGATAATGTATCATATACAATTAACAAATTTAATTACAGAAACATAGTGGAGGATATTATCATTATATTTCATAATAAATTAAACAGAATATCAGAAACTCTGTTATATTTGCACAGAATAATAAATCTGATAATTTTTGGAAGGTGATTATTGACCCACTATTTAACTGCAACATGAGAATTAATAATTTATATAAAAGAATCTGTCTGACGACTATACTCGTTCTGATATCCTTTTTTACCTTTGGACAAGCTACACTGCCTTTCGCGTATGATAGTGGGAATCCGGGTACTGCTATCACCGGATTAACACAATCCGGGTTAGGTAATGATTATGGCACAAGTCCTAAAATGAAATTTGATACTCAGGGGGCTAATCTTATTCTGAACTTCTCAGGTGTGCCTGGAACTCTTTCATTTAAGATTAAATGGAATCAAAGTACAACTTTATCCAGGTTCCCCGGGGATTTTACATTGCAGGAATCAGCAGATGGTACAACGTATACAACCGTTCGATTGTATAATGCGACCAACGGAACGGCTTTATCCAATGGATCAGTTGTTACGGAATCAGTTACTACATTGCTGTCAGCTACACGTTATTTAAAGTGGATCTATACTTCAAAATCGAATGGAAATATTGGAATCGGAGCTATCAGTTTAACAGCCGGGAATAGTTCTATCCTGAATATTTCAACAAATACCCTTTCCGGGTTTGGGTATGTTGCCGGTAGCGGGCCTTCTGCTGAAAAATCATTTACTGTAAGTGGCAGTAGTCTGACTAACAACATTAGTATCACACCACCCTCGGATTATGAAGTATCCATCGGTTCAGGAGCGTCGTTTGTTGCAATAAATCCAATAACTTTGACTCAGGCGGGAGGGATTGTAAACACTACAACAATCTATTCCCGCTTAAAATCAGGACTGATAAGCGGGACTTATAATGAAAATATTACAGTTGCTGTGATAGGTGGTAATTCAAGTCCTGTAGCTTGTACAGGAACTGTCACTGCAAATCCTTCCATAGTACTGACGGATGTAACCGATCCAACTCTGAATACTGTTCAGGGAAGTCCGGTTTCACAGACAATAAATGTGAGCGGGGTCAATCTAAGCATGGATCTGGGGCTTGCTATTTCAGGAACCGATGCCAGTTTGTTTTCACTATCGAACTATACGGTAACCGAAACGGGAGGAAATGTTCCGAATACGCTTGTAACCATTACCTATACTCCCAATGCAGTAGGCACCAATACCGCCTATCTGACCATGTCCAGTACCGGTGCAATGCCCGTTATTCGAACTTTAAACGGGATTGCCTCAGTGAATACCGGGTTAGATGACCTAAAAACGACTTTGGTAGTTACTTCCCAAAATGGCAATGTCTTGTTTAATACATCTGCCGGTGAAACAGTTGAGATTTACAATTCTATTGGCCAGCAGTTGGTCCGTAAGCAGACTATGGAGGGTGTAAATACGATCCCGGTTGCTGTGCGCGGTGTTATACTGGTGAAAATTGGAAGCAAGGTTGCAAAAGTAATTATGTAACCATTCCTTGTTGTCTTAATCTCTGACTTATTCAAGAATTAAAGATAAGCTATCCTGATGGGTAGCTTTTTTTGTGACTGTTACCCGCAATCACTTTCAGAGTGCATTCACTTTTTCTGATTCTAATTGATTTATCACAAAGATGAATAATCATGCAATATCGATATTGTTATATTTTGAAAGTAATTAACATAAATATGTGGCAAATACTATGACATCCGAGTATTTGTTAGTTTCTTATTAAAAAAATAAACTTATATTTGTTGACTTTATTTTATACAATCAATCCTTAACATTCTATTTTAATAGTATCTTCATGCAATAGTAATCATTCTGTCAGATCGCAGGCCTATTTTTGCAATTGTAAAGTAAGTAAATGATAAATTAATTTATAATAATTTTAAAATAAACAACATGAGAAGAATTACTTTTTTTAAAACTTTACTCGTTGCAATTGCACTGGTGGTTGGAAGTGCGAATGTCAAAGCTCAAGAGTCAATAATCTATTCAACTGGGTTTGAAAGTGCAGATGGGTTCACTGCAGGTACTGTGTATAACAATTCAACTATTGCATATACAGGTGCATCAGGTAATCAGTGGGGAACTTACTTTGGTACACCTTCAACAACAAGTCCAATTGTAGGTTCACAGTCAATTCAATTGAGATGGTATACTACTACGGCTTCAAGTTTGGGGTATACTTTTACAAATTTCGATAAACCAAATGTAACAAAAGTTACATTTAATGCAGCAAATACGGCAGGTATTAATTTAATAGTTTCTTATTCTACCGATGGAGGTTCAACTTATACTGGAGCTCAAACATTCACATTAACAACAACTTCAACAACCTATACTTATACTCTTAGTACGGATCCAGCAGGTTTTGTTTCACCAGTTCGATTTAAATTTCAGTTA
The DNA here is from genome assembly GCA_028710415.1 of Paludibacter sp. Classification (GTDB taxonomy): domain Bacteria; phylum Bacteroidota; class Bacteroidia; order Bacteroidales; family Paludibacteraceae; genus Paludibacter. The sequence continues at coordinate 111,779 of JAQTUE010000003.1, forward strand.
ACATATACTTCAGCTCCAGCTGGAACATCTAGACTTTATCTTGATAATATTGCAATTTATGGAATTCCACCAGCTGTACCTGTAGCAGCTACACCTGTAATTTCACTTTTAACGGGTAATTATTACACTCCACAGAATGTAACTATTAGTTGTAGTACTCCAAGTTCTTCAATTTATTATAGTGTTGATGGATCAGTTCCAAGTAATACAAGCCCAACAAGCATTCTGTTCACAGATGCAATAGCCGTAAATTTAACTCAAACTTTGAAAGCTATTGCTTATGCTACTGGATTTACAGCAAGTTCAATAAATTCCGCAGCTTATACATTTCCTACAACAATAGCTAATATTGCAACATTAAGAACTTCTCCTACCAGTGGTTTTTACAAGTTAACTGGCGAAGCAGTACTTACTTATCAATCACCTGCTACTTTTGGAAAACCAAAATTTATCCAAGATGCAACTGGTGGAATTTTAATTTACGATAGTGGAGCTAAAATTTCGACAAATTATAATTTAAATGATGGAATTACAGGACTTATTGGAACTCTATCTCTTTATAATGGTTATTTGTTAGAATTTTATCCAGTAACTGATCCCGGTGTTGCAACATCAACGAATAATACTGTGATTCCTGCAATTGCATCCATTGCTACTTTAGCTAATTATCCTTCCCAACTAGTTACTGTAAAAAATGTTGCGATAACAGGGACTGGAAATTTTGCTGCATCTACTAATTATACTGTAAATGATGGAGCAGCAGGTTTCTTACGTACTGCATATACTGATTTACCATATATTGCTACAGCAATTCCAACCGGTGCGCAAGATATTACAGGTATAGTTTTAAACAATAGTATTACTGAAGTTGATTTGGTGCCACGTACAGCAGCTGATATGGTTTCGTCAACTGTGACATCAACAAAACCAGTTTCAATGATTTCAACAATATATACATCTAATAATAGTATCTTTTTTTCAGCCCATACCGGTGAATCAGTTCAGATCTTTAATGCCACAGGTCAACGACTAATTCAAAAGTTAGCCGTTGAAGGACTAAACAGTATTGCTGTTTCTGCGAAAGGTGTCGTACTGGTAAAAGTAGGCGACCGTTTTGCTAAAGTGATTCTGTAAGTACTTATTGATTCTATTCCCAACAAAAAAAGAAGTTGTCCACATGGATAACTTCTTTTTTTGTTGGGATAAATAAAATAGGTAACGCTATGATGTACCCTGAGTTTTATCCAGCATCTGGATATTGTATTTCAGCTTTGTAAAGCCTGCCCGTTTAATGGCTGATTTGGAAAAGGTTTGATTGAATTCTTTTTCCGTGAGTTGTTCCCAGTTTTCTTTATCCCAGGATAACATACTTTCAGTTGGGGCAAGTTCTTTATGAGTATGGGGTATTACCCATTTGGCATTCCATGGGCAAACATCCGCACAGATATCACAGCCCAGGGCATTACCCGAGAGGCAGGGTTGAAATTCAGGAGGTATGTCGCTTTTACGTTCTATGGTCATGTAGGAAATGCATCGGCGGGCATCCATGGATCCATCCAGCAATGCATTCGTAGGACAGGCATCAATACATTGGGTACACGTTCCGCAGTGGGGAGTTGTAGGAGTATCATATTCCGTTTCGATATTCAACAGGAGAATTCCAATAAAAGTGTATGACCCTAAACCCGGGTGAATTAATTGGGTATGTTTACCTATCCAACCCAGTCCGGCACGTTCCGCCCAACGCCGTTCAAGTATCGGGGCTGAATCAACAAAGGAATGCTGTACCTGGTTATTTACACTCTCCGGACCATATGCTGCACAGATAGCCTGTTCCAGTTCGGATAATTTGTTTTTCAACACAACATGATAGTCGGTAGCCGAATAGGCATATTTCGCAATCTGAGGGGCTGAGGGGCTTTGTTTCTGATCAGGGAAGTAATTCATTAGTACAACTACCACAGACTTGCAACCGGGAACCAGAATGCGTGGGTCGGTGCGCTTCTCAAAATTCCGTTCGAGGTAATGCATGTCCCCATGCTTTCCCTCCTCAAGCCACTGACGCAGGTACAAAGCATCTTCCGTTAAGGCTTCTGCCCGGGCTATGCCGCAGGCGTCAAACCCAAGTGAAAGGGCTGTTTGTTTTATCATATTAGTATCTTAACTCTCAATTTCGTGTATTTTTTGGCACAATATTACAGAATTAACTTCTAACTATTTTAGTCACACTATTCCATATAAGGTCTTAAAATCAAAATACGTAGTATTTTTATAATCCGTTTTTTATTCCGAAAACCGGAATGTTCCATCCGCCAAATCTACGTATATTCCGAAAACCGGAATGTACCATCCGCGTTCTAATCTTAATTCTGGCTTGTCCAGGTTAGGGATTATACGAATTACTGCGAATCACATGAATTATAAAAGCTGTTCTATCGCTTTTCTCAATTCTTCAAAACTCAGGCTTCGGGAGATAATGTTTCCTTTCTTATCCATTAAAAAAGTAGTAGGGATTTCTGAAATATTATAAGAATTGACAAATTTGGTATTGGGTCCGTTTTCATCACGCACACAGGTCCAGGGTATGTTTTCGCTGGATTGTTTCCAAAGTTGCTTATTTCGGTCGAGTGATACCTGGTAAATTTCAAATCCACGTTTGTGGTATTTTTCATAGAGTGCGCGTAATGCAAAGGTGTAATCCACACTTTCTTTTGCTTCGTAGGCTGAAAAATCCAGTAAAATAACCTTGCCTATCAGGGAGGATAGTTTACGTGCCACATTATTTTTATCGGGTAAGGCAATATCGATATAACCTGTGCCTTGTTTTGCAAATACTTCATTCCAGGCTTCTTTATCTTTCGCCTGACGTTCTTTGCGGATGGCATCTATCACTAGAGCATATAAATTCTTGCTACGCTCATATTCCGGCATAAATGTATTGTAGGATGTAGCTACAGCAGCGCAATAAGGCTTGTCCGACTTGATGTAGGGAGAAAATAAATACGTGTCGTTCACTTTCTGGTAAAGTGCAAAATAGGCGGCTGCCGAACGGGGATTCTGAAGTATCATTTTACGAGCCATGTCTTTATGGGTCTCAATATCTTTTTCAATGACTGTAATTTTTGCATTGCGTGCATTGGTTTCCATATCCGAAGTCAGTTCGTTGGCTAACTGCTGGATATTCATGACTGATTTGCGTAGAATCTGAATCTGACTGGAGGTGGCGGAACCTGTCACGGTATACTCGGTAGCAAAATTCGTTGATTTGGCATCAATGTTTATTTCTTCGCACGAATCAACAGCGAAAGTAATCACTTTGTCGTTTAACCTTAAGCGATAAAAATCAGGATATGCCGGTCGGTCGGATTTGAACTTAAAAGATCCGTTAGGCCGTAACCGGACCGAATCAAGTACGGTTGTATTTGACAATCCACTATGTTCAAAATAAAGCTTTTCACCTTTGGCGTCTTTTACGGTGCCTGTAATATAAAATTTAGTGTTTTGCTTGCAGGAAACCAGGCCTAAAACTATCAGACAGAGAATTAGTGATTTTTTCATGGCATTGATGTAAATTTACAATCCCCTAAATAGTTCAATGAACACATTAGGGGATTAAAAAAGTTATTTTTAGTTCGTTTTGAATTTGTATTTTACCAGCGATAACTGTTCATTTGCCTCTACAATTTTATTCTTGAGGCTTTCTTTATAGAGCTTCAGTCTCGATTGCAGTTCTTTGTCACCAACTGCCAGCATTTGTACTGCCAGAATGGCTGCATTGAGTGAAGCATTGATCCCCACAGTAGCTACCGGGATTCCCGGAGGCATTTGTACAATAGCCAGCAAAGCATCCATTCCATCGAGTGTAGCATTAATAGGCACCCCAATAACAGGCAATGTAGTCATAGAGGCAATTACACCAGGCAAATGGGCTGCCATTCCTGCAGCGGCAATAATTACCTCAATGCCGTTATCCTGTGCGTTTGTGGCAAATAATTCCACTTCCTTAGGTGTACGATGTGCCGACAATGCATTTATTTCAAAAGGTACTTCAAACTCATTCAGCAGGGCTGCCGCTTTTTCCATGACAGGCAAGTCGGAAGTGCTGCCCATGATAATACTTACTTTAGGTTTCATAAATTGTTGAATTGTTGAACGATTAATTCTTTTAATGCTGATCGGGGAGATATTATCAGTATTGACCGGATAAAATCAATTGATGAGAAATGAGCTTTCCCGGAAAATACAAGCCAGTCCCGGATTTAAGCTCCAATCAAAGCTTCATATTCTGCTGCCGAAAGCAACGTATCTAACTGTGCAATGTCGGAAACACCAACTTTCACCATCCAGCCTTTTCCATAAGGATCATCATTTACCAGTTCAGGATTTGTTTCCAATTCTTCATTGAATTCAATGATTTCACCATCGACAGGTAAATACAGGTCCGAAACCGTTTTAACTGCTTCCACAGTACCAAATACTTCACCTTCGTTTAACGTTTCGCCTACTGTTTCTACTTCAACAAAGACGATCTCGCCTAATTCGCTCTGGGCATAGTCCGTAATCCCTACAAAAGCAACTTCGCCTTCCAGGCGAATCCATTCGTGTTCTTTTGTGTACTTTAAATTAGCAGGTACATTCATAATAATAAGTTTTTTTAGTTTGTAATATATATTTAAATGTCATTGATATTTAATTTACACAGTACCGGATAATGGTCGGAGTATTTCACCTTGTCAGATTGGTACTGAATAGGTGTAAATCCTACAAAATCATACAATACATAATCAATACGGAAATGGTAATACCGGTCATTGAAAGTCCATCCCAGGCCATTACCTGTTTCAGCAAAAGCATCTTTCAATTTGCCTTTCACCATCGTGTAGGCATACGAAGTGGGAACATCGTTGAAATCGCCGCATACAATGATCCGGTAGGGTGATCCTTCAATAACTTTGGCAACAGCATCAGCCTGTTGGGAGCGTAACCTGTAAGCTACCCCGAGTTTGTGAGAGAAATTCAGCGTTATTCCTTTCAGGTTTTTAGTGTCGAAGTTCTCTTTCAGGGTAAGGGGCATGTCCTTGTCATTCTCTGTCAACCTGTTTGACTCCAAATGATTATTTACCAACCTGATTATTTTACCTTTTATTTTTATATCCGAAAAGATCGATATGTTATAATTTGACGGATACCTGATTTCCTGTTTGTTGATGATCGGGTATTTTGAAAAAGTAGCCACTCCTGACAGGCTTAAATTGTATTTTGCCTTTTGCTTGTATTGGATATGTTTGTAAGGGTACTTCCTAAAAATACGAAAGATATCATTTTCTGTCAGGAATTCCCTGTTTGCACTAACAGTAAATTCCTGCATGCAGACAATGTCAGCATCTGTATCTAAAATATATTGAATAACCTTGTTTGGATTACGACGGGTATGTTTTTTTAGTTCACCGCTCATCCTTGTGTTATAAGTTAGCAACGTGACCGGATTGTTTGTTGGTGCTGTTTCTGTTTTTCCAATATGAATGGGAAAAGTGTTATTGATTTCTGAGGATGAAAATAACAGGATACTTAGTGAAAGAAGAAAAAGCCACTTTCGGGCTATGAGCCAGAAAATTACAAATGCAATGTTGACAAGGATGGTCAGTGGGAAGATTAATGCAAAATAAGCTGGAAGGGTCAGTTTCTCAGGGCTTACCACCGATCCAATTAAAGTCATAAGCATAAAAAGGACTGCAACCATATTTGATGCTATCATTATCCATTTTACTAACGCTCTTCCAAACATGACTACCAATTAATTCCCGGTTCACATTATCAACCTGTGAATCAGTTCTTTTTTCCTTGTTCAAACAATTTCTTCTTTTCCTCGGTAGATAAACTTTCGTAACCGGAGGTTTTAATTTTATCCAGGATTTTATCTATATCAGCCATTTTACGGGCCTTATTCATATTGAACTCAGCATCGTTCATGGGTGAGGTACTGCGACCGGGATTTGGCTTTACCCTGAGTTTCCTTGGGCCAAATAATGTAGAGATGGCATCCAGGATTCGGTTCAATCCTTTCGTTAAATCTCTACCCTGACGCAAAGATACAACAAATAAATAACCCGCCAAAGCTCCACCCAAATGAGCCAGTTCACCCCCGCCATTGGTGGAAGTAATGCCAAACAGGCTGGTCACGACAAAGAATATCGCAATATATTTAAGCTTTACACTTCCCAGAAAAAGTACCTGCAATTCCATATCCGGTGAACGAAAGGCTGTTGCCACAATGATTGCCATGATGGATCCAGAGGCTCCCAGCAACAGGCTTTGATGCAATTCCGGTGCGTAATAGGGGAAAAGGTTATAGGAAAGGACATACACCAGGGCTGCCATGAATCCGCCAACCAGGTATAAACCGACCAGTTGTTTTTCGGAAAAGTACATGAGGAAGATCCTCCCGAACCAGAACAGGGTAAACATGTTGAAAAATATATGCAGGAACCCTTCGTGCAGGAACATGTACGTCAGGGGTGTCCATGCCCTGAACAGCAACAATGTCGTATCGGCAGGCAGGGCAAGGTAGGATACTAAAAAACTTCCCGATATGTTGAATAGCAGGAGAAGGATTAACGTTAGTTTTAATACTATAAACACACTGGCGTTGATATAAATCAACTTGATAAGTGAGTTACCCTGTTTAAAGGTTTGTTTGATATTATCGAGTATATTCATGTCAGATTCCGGTCTTTAAAGTGTCCGTTTCTTTTTCCAGATCAATATCAGGACGGCTCCGAATATCATACCACCCAGGTGGGCAAAATGGGCAACATTGTCTCCTGAAAACTGTGCAACACCCAGGAATAGTTCAGCTACTCCATATATCAATACAAATATACGTGCTTTGATAGGGACCGGGAAGAACAGCATCATTAGCTTTACTTCCGGGAACAACCATCCAAAAGCCAGTAACAACCCAAACACAGAACCTGAAGCTCCAATGGTTATGGCTGAGTTTAGAAATTCCTTTTTCTGTAATAAAAGTGCCGGTGCATTTAGTACATTGGATGAGATAGCTGTATCGATAGCTGAAATGGCAGAGTGAAATTCAAACGACCAAAATAATTCCTGTACAAGTCCGGCACCTACACCGGTCAGTAAATAGTAAAATAAAAAACGTTTGGTGCCCCACAATTGTTCCAGCACACCACCAAACATATACAATGCGAACATATTAAAGAATATATGCCCGATTCCGCCATGCATGAACCCATAAGTGATCAGTTGTGCCGGATTGAATTTGGAGGATTCCCAGTAATGCAAACCCAGTATATCCGTTAAATCGACATTTAAGCCCCATTTCATGAATATACCCGGAACTACGATGCTTGCCAGCCATAAAACAATATTGATGGCAATCAAATTCTTGACTACAGGCGGTATGGAATTTAAAAAAGAAGGTCTGTAACTATTCATTTTGTAAAGTTGAGTGGATGAAATTTGATAAATAACGCGATATTTTAACTGATTTATTTGTTTTAATTCAGAATTTGCACTTTTTCGGACAATTTCAAAATAAAAAATAGGGTGAAAAGTCCTTTAAAACCCTTGTAGTGCTACATTTTACTACACAAAAGTAGTGAAAATACTGTCGAAAATATGTTTTCTAACATAAATTTCGAAAAGATATAAAATAAAACGATTTTTTTTAATTTAAACGCTTGTATATTAATTACAATCTGCTACATTTGCAATATCAAAAATCATTTTTGTAGAATCTAATAAAAAATCAAAATCTTATGAACAAAGCAGAATTAATCAATGCCATCGCTGCTGAAGCAGGTCTTAGCAAAGTTGATGCAAAAAAAGCGCTTGACGCAGTTGTTAAAAGTGTTTCTGACGCCCTGGTTTCAGGCGATAAAGTTAGTCTAGTTGGTTTCGGTACTTTCTCTGTAGCTGTTCGTTCAGCTCGTCCGGGCATTAACCCTGCTACAAAACAACCAATTAATATCGCTGAGAAAAAAGTTGCTAAATTTAAAGCTGGAGCTGAATTTACTGCAGCTATCAACTAAGAATTCGTGCATTTGTTTTTTTATAAAAAAGGAATATGGTACCATATTCCTTTTTTTATGTTCGGTCTTTTCCTTATTTGAAGGGAATCACAGGTTTACTTTCAATTCTTTACTACACGCAAATGGCTGATGCAATTTTTTCTGATAAAGCTCTGCCTTTCAGTTCTTCCACCAATTTCAACGCAAACTGAACGGCAACCCCGGCAGCCTTGGCAGTACTGATATTTCCCGATTGCACAATCTTTTCTTTTGACAGGATGGCTCCTGTAAGCTGGTTCTCAAATCCGGGAAAGCATATTGCCTCTTTTCCCATGAGTAAGCCCATTTTCCCTAACAGGGAGGGCGCAGCACAAATGGCGGCGATAGGCTTGTTTTCAGCTGCTTGCTTCAGGAGCAGGTTCTTTAGTCCCTCATGGGCTTCCAGGTTTTTGGTCCCGGGCATGCCACCCGGCAAATACAGCAGGTCGTTATCACTGAAATCGGTTTTTGAAAACAAACTATCTGCCTGCATCGAAATACCATGTGCCCCTCGTACTGTTTTTTCCTTTGAAACAGAGACGGTAGTTACTTCAATGTCAGCTCTTCTGAAAATGTCGATAGGAGCTATTGCTTCCAATTCCTCAAAGCCCTCTGCAAGAAATATAAATACTTTCATAGGTCAATGTCTTTAAGCGATTTAAAAAATGAATATAAGTAATTGCAACAATATAGTTTCCTGTTTTATATCATGAAAAAAAGTCATTAAACAGCTTTTCTAATAAAGGGAATAAGGGTTTTGATATAGGGTAGATTGGTTTTCTACGAAGGGTTAAAGTTTTGATATGAGGGTTTGAAATTAAAAACCTTATTTTTGTTTTTACACCCTAAGTAGAAATATTAAGCAAAAAAGTCTAACCCTTATTCCCTTATTTAAATTTAAATAATACGACATTGTTTTGTTAATTAACAAGTTACTGTTTTAATAATTTCTCCTGTTACAGTTTTGCGGTTGTGTTATTCCAGTTTGTAATTATAGGTGATCGATCCGGTCTCTACGCCCTTCCCTGCTGTAAATCTTGTTTTATTAGCTGCTGACATGGCATCCCGTCGCATTTCTGAGTCCGATATCGTCGTCGGTGATCCTATTGAGGAGCTGGTAACAGTTCCTTTCTCATCCACCCGGATAATGACGGTTATCTTGCCTTCCACATCCTTTGGGTAGTTTGGTTTTGCCGGATTACCATAATAGCTCCGGGTACCTAGCCTGAAAGTCGATCCGACTCCCGAAGCGCCATGCCCTGCAGGGTTTCCCTGTACGCCATTTCCTGAACCCGAGCCGGTTCCTTTTCCTGTACCGGTACCACTGCCATTGCCACTTCCTTTCCCACCGGTTGCACCGTTATTTCCAAACAGTCCGTTTACTGCATTGGCATTATTGATAGCCACCTGCTCTTTCCTGTTTTGATCTGCCTTGCGCTTTTCAGTCTCTATCCGTTGGTTGTTGATCTCTGTCTGAATTTTACTAACACGTGCCTTCTCTTTTTGTTCGTTCAGGGCAACAGAATTATCTGTTTGTGTGAATACAGTTTGTTTCTCATGGGAGGATGTTTGGGTCGTGGTGGTTGATGCCGGTGACGCATTTATTGTTTTAGCTCTTGTTCCTGTGGAAACATTATTTGTTGAGGATCCCCGTGAAGGTACCGATACATAGCCTGAACCACCACCATCGGCATCATCCCCGAAACTGACTAAAAAACCTTCATTTTCAATTGAACTGGGAGCCGACAATACAACAAGCCATAAAACAAGCAGGATGATTGTACTCGATAGGGTTGAGCCTATTAGACCATATAATTTTGATTTCTGCACGCTGTTATTTTTCAATAATTGGAGTGAATACTAAAAATTACAGATTTATTGTCAATGAATTTTATTCATTTCAGGGTTTAAATTGGATATTTTTTTATAAAATACCGGGATTTTGAACCGTCTTTACCTGTTACATCTATTCTAACTGCTTTTTATAGCGTTTTATTGTGTCCTCCAGTCCAAAATAGAGTGCATCCGATATTAAGGCATGCCCAATAGACACTTCTTCAATCCAGGGTATATGTGTGTGAAAATAGGCCAAATTCTCCAGGCTTAAATCATGTCCGGCATTTAATCCAAGTCCCAGTTTCTTAGCCAGTTTGGCAGCTTCCAGAAAGGGTGCAATAGCTTCTTCCCGGTCTTTCGGATAATTGGTGGCGTAAGGCTCTGTATACAGTTCCACCCGGTCGGTTCCAGTCAGGGCGGCATATTCAATGTTCTTAGGATCTGTATCCACAAAGATGGAAACCCTGATGCCTACGCTTTGAAAATCGGCCACCACATCTTTCAGAAATTCAAGGTTCGATACCGTATCCCAGCCGGCACTCGAGGTGATAGCATCCGGAGGATCAGGCACCAGGGTTACCTGATGAGGCCTGACCGATTTTACTAAATTGACAAAATCTGCTGAAGGATACCCTTCAATATTGAATTCTGTTTTAAGGATTGATTTTAAGTCCCATACATCCGTGCGTCGGATATGCCTTTCGTCAGGGCGTGGGTGGACAGTGATGCCTTCAGCCCCGAAACGTTCGCAATCGAGTGCTACCTGGCATACATTGGGTGTATTTCCTCCACGGGCATTCCGCAGGGTGGCAATTTTATTAATATTGACGCTTAATTTTGTCATTTTGTGGATAGGATTATTACTTTTTCTTGATTTTGAAGTTCAAAATTACTATGAAAATTGATTTATTATTTTAAACACGCACTGTTTTATATTTGTTTATATCTTTTATATTTGAATAACTCCTAACTGATTTATTTGCGGGTTTCATTTTCATTTAGTTTCTTTGTATTGCTTAAACAGAAGACTAATTTGCTGCAAAAATAGCTAAAAAATAACAGAAGGTTATCAGAAACTTTTAACTTTCAATCTTTTTTAATCATTATCTGTCAAAACAGGGAACTTACACCCTGATATTTTCTAATATCAACAGAATTTATTTTAAATTGTTTACATTATGAGAATTGCCATATTTGGAAATATATACCGTCCGGTGATTTTGTCCCATATTCAGGTTTTGTATGAGTATTTCAAACAAAAACAGGTCACCATTATACTCGATAAAATACTGTATGAATTTGTTTTTGAACATGGTCAGATTGACCTTGAAGGAACTGAAATTATTCACAATGATAACTTTGTAGCCGATTTGGCCATGAGCATTGGTGGTGATGGTACTTTTTTAAATACAGCTGCCCGTATCGGGCGTAAACAAATACCTATCCTGGGAATCAATACCGGCAGGTTAGGCTTTCTGGCAGACGTGTCCAGTGAAGATATTATTCCTGCCCTGGATTCCATCCTGGCAAATCATTACAGCGTGGAGGAACGTACCCTGCTTTTTGTAGAAACCTCCGACGGTACTCCGTTTGAATATCCGTATGCCTTGAACGAAGTCTCAGTGCTCAAGCAGGACAGTTCATCCATGATGAGTATCAATGCCAGTGTGAATGGGGAGATGGTACATACCTACCAGGCGGATGGGCTGATTGTTTCAACCCCGACAGGCTCAACGGCCTATTCCATGAGTGTAGGCGGTCCGTTGGTTGTTCCCCAGGCTCAAAACATCATTCTTTCCCCGGTAGCCTCCCACAGTCTGAATGTCCGCCCATTGATTGTTCCCGATTCTTGGATCATTGACCTGGAGGTTCACAGCCGAAGCCAGAATTACCTGGTAGCTTTGGATGGCCGATCAATGGTGCTGGAGCATAAAACAAAATTGCGCATTCGTAAAGCTGATTATACAGTGATGATTATAAAACAGTTGAACCATACTTTCTTTGATACGTTGAAGAATAAATTAATGTGGGGTGTGGATAAGAGAAACTAGGTGATTAGTTAATTGGTTAATTGGTTGATTAAGTTGATTGGTTAATTAGTTAATTGGTTAATTAAGTTGAGTGGATGAATGAGCTAATTCGATGAATGGTTTTTGGGCAATAAGAAATAGTAAATTATAAATGAATAAATAGTAAATATCATATAATGAGAATAGTCTTTATGGGCACTCCGGAGTTTGCGGTGGAAAGCCTGAAAATTTTAGTTGAAAATAAATATAATGTTGTTGGAGTTGTAACAATGCCGGATAAACCTGCAGGGAGAAAACAGAAAATTAAGTTTTCTGCAGTAAAACAATATGCTCTTGATCATAATTTGCCAATTCTTCAACCCGAAAGTTTGAAAGATGAAACTTTTATAAAAGAGTTAGAAAGCTTAAACGCAGATTTACAAATTGTTGTTGCCTTCCGGATGTTGCCCGAAGTGGTTTGGAACATGCCCCAATACGGTACCTTCAACCTGCATGCATCATTATTACCCCAGTACCGGGGTGCAGCGCCTATCAACTGGGCCATCATAAACGGTGAAAAGGAAACAGGGGCCACTACCTTTTTCCTGACCCATGAGATCGATACGGGTAAAATCATTTTACAGGAAAAAATAGCGATTTCCGATACTGATAATGCAGGCATTGTTCACGATAAGTTGATGGCAATGGGAGCAGGGATGGTGAAAAAGACCGTTGACCTGCTGATGCAAGGTCAGATTGAAGGCATCGACCAGTCACAGTTCATGCATCCTGAAATGGAATTGAAACCTGCACCAAAAATCTTTAAGGATACCTGTGAGATTAAGCTGGACTGGACTGTCGATAAAGTCTATAATTTTGTACGTGGCTTATCCCCTTATCCTGCTGCCTGGCTGGATATTCAATTCCCCGGACAACCGGATAAAGTGACATTGAAAGTCTATGAAACAGAAAAAGTACCGGAAGTGCATAACTTAACTGTCGGAACCCTTGAAACTGATGGTAAGAAATTTGCCCGCATAGCCTTGCATGATGGTTTTATAGGGTTGAAGTCAGTACAGGTTCCCGGCAAGAAGCGCATGGATATTGGCGAATTACTCCGTGGCATGCGCTAACCTCAAACCCCAAATTTCAAACTGTCAAACTCCAAACCTCAAACTTCAAACAAAAAAACGCTCAAAGGTGCTTCGCACGCTTTGAGGTTTTTTATTTTTATTTTACCGCAATCGTTTCAATCTCCACCAACGATCCCAATGGCAGTCCTTTCACAGCAAATGCTGCCCGTGCAGGACATTCCGCCTGATAATATTTTTTATACACATCATTCATCCCGGCAAAGTCTGCCATATCCGACAGGTATACCGTCGATTTTACCACATCCCCGAAAGTATATCCGGCTTCATCCAGAATAGCCTTTATATTTTCAAAAACCTGTTCCGTTTGTCCTGTAATATCGTTTGCTTCAATTTTACCCACTGCCGGATTAATCGGTATCTGGCCTGATACATACAATGTCCCGTTCGCTTCTATTGCCTGGCTATACGGCCCAATGGCAGCCGGTGCCTTTGGGGTGTTGATTACTTTCTTCATATTCTCCCTTTTTATTTTTGTTAATGCAAAGATAATCATATTTCTGAATCGACGATTTGGAAACACATATTTTGATCCATTTCAAGTTTCAATTTTCTAAATTCCGCCAAATATAACAATCAAATTTCTATATGAAAATGGTCCTGATTTGTTCTCTTTTTGTTTTAGGTTGAGAGGGGGTTGGTATAGGGTTGGTATAGGGTTAAGATAGGTAAACCCCTCTTTGCCCTATCTATGCCCTATCCAAACCTTCTCGGAGCCTCCTGTTTGCCTGGAATGAAAGCTATTTAATTTAAATTAGAAAAGATATATTTTAAAAAATCCTTAAATTATGAATACTCTCAAGGAATAATGGAGATTTGTTTCTTAAAATATTTGTTTCAACTGATTATGGCAATAAAACCTGTTGGTTATTTTGATGAACGGAGTTATAGGATACTATTTCCCTTTGTATTCACGTTATTTTACAACATTTTAATTTTTATTTCTTTGAAATGGCAGGGATATAATGCAGTAACGCAAACGTTTGCATTGAAATATGTTAAATATAAGTATTTAATAGATTGTAATATTATATAATATTCCTACATTTGCTTTTGAATAATTAACCCTTTAAAATTTATGTTTATGAAAAAAATTACTATTTTGGTTTTTGCTTTCTCCTTAACTGTTACATTCGCTCACGCCGGTGGTAACTGGGCATCAACAGCAGTTTCCATCACAAAAGATGCCGGTACTGCTTATCTTTATCTACTTAATAATGAAGGTTGGGCTAAACCTGATGGAAATAATTATTCTGCAAATACGGCTTTTAACGCTTTTGATTTTGGTACGCCAGCAACATTAGTGTTAAATGGTGGAGCAGGATGCGCCTGGGCTGATGCGGGTGATTGGTATGATGGTACCTCCTTTGTCATTTATTACAGGGTATATGTAAGCACAGAAACACCTGGCAGCTGGTCTCAAATTGCCCTTCCTGATCAAACATACAGTTCCGGAAATGACAGGCGGTATGATAAATCTGATGCTAATATTGATATTCTGGCCCTGGCAACAGCCGGGGGAACTAATACTTATACCCTGGAAGTAGTGATGTCAAAGAATCAGTTTTATACCGGAGGAAATTGGTTAAGTATGGTTCCGGGGGGACAAGGCGTAGCTTATAATTCGACAACAGCCGGTTATAAAGCAACTTTTGTAAAATCAATTACTACTCAGTTGGACCAAAAAAAAAAGGGGTTGACCATTATTACTGAAAATGGGAACATAAAGGTTAATGTTAATGGAGCAGCCAATGTCCAATTGTATACGGTAGCCGGCCAATTAATACGTTCTGCATCAGTTACGAACCAATTCACACATTCTGTGAAAAGCGGAGTTTATTTACTTAAAGTAAACGGAGAAACTCGTAGAGTATTGGTACAATAATCATACTTACATTACTTAAGAGAGGTCATTTCAATCTAGTATTGAGATGGCCTTTTTTGTTTTTTGACGATTCGTTTCACTAAACGTCTTTTTTTCTTACCTTTGCATTTCGTTTTAAAGAATAATAGGGAAGGCTATCTGTCTGAAAAACAAGACATGTTTACTTATTTATTCCTATTTGTACATTGTAAATAAATAAATTGTAAATAAAAAATATGGAACTCGCAAGCAAATACAATCCCACCGACATCGAATCGAAATGGTATCAATACTGGTTAGACAATGGCTTTTTTAAATCGCAACCTGATGGACGTGAACCGTATACCATTGTCATTCCACCGCCTAATGTGACCGGGGTATTGCACATGGGCCATATGTTGAACAATACCATCCAGGATATTCTGGTGCGCCGGGCGCGAATGTTGGGCAAAAATGCCTGTTGGGTGCCGGGAACGGACCATGCTTCCATAGCCACCGAGGCAAAGGTAGTTGGGAAACTGGCTGCCGAAGGAATTAAGAAAACCGACCTGACACGTGAGGAATTCCTGTCGCATGCCTGGGACTGGACCCATAAACACGGGGGCATTATTCTGGAACAATTAAAGAAACTGGGTGCTTCGTGTGACTGGGATCGTACTGCTTTTACTATGGACGAAGCCCGCTCGGAAAGTGTGATCAAAGTATTCTGCGACTTGCACAATAAAGGAAATATCTACCGGGGGGTGCGCATGGTGAACTGGGATCCAAAGGCATTGACTGCTTTGTCGGACGAAGAAGTGATTTTTAAAGAACAACAGGGAAAATTATTTTACCTGAAATATAAAATTGAGGGTGAAGAAGGTTTTGCGGTGGTTGCTACTACTCGTCCTGAAACCATTATGGGCGATACCGCCATGTGTATCAACCCTAATGATCCCAAAAATGCATACCTGCGCGGTAAAAAAGTTATCGTTCCATTGATTAACCGGGTGATTCCGGTTATTGAAGATGACTATGTGGATATTGAATTCGGAACTGGATGCCTGAAAGTAACCCCGGCCCATGATGTGAATGACTACATGCTGGGTGAAAAATACAATTTGCCATCCATTGATATTTTCAATGATAACGGTACATTGAATGAAAATGGTGCCCAATATGCCGGTATGGATCGTTTTGATGTCCGCAAGCAAATTGAAAAAGACCTTGAAACAGCAGGTTTGCTTGAAAAGACAGAGCCGTATACCAATAAGGTCGGATTTTCGGAACGTACTGATGCCGTGATTGAACCAAAGCTTTCTATGCAATGGTTTATTAAAATGGAAGAATTAGCCAAACCTGCCCTAAAAGCAGTGATGGAAGACGATATTAAATTATACCCTCCGAAATTCAAGAACACCTACCGTCACTGGATGGAAAATGTTAAGGACTGGTGTATCTCACGCCAGCTATGGTGGGGGCACCGGATTCCTGCTTATTTCCTGCCACAAGGTGGATATGTGGTGGCTTCAACAATTGAAGAAGCTTACCAAAAAGCATTGTTGATGGTAAATTATCCATTGACAATGGACGATCTGCGTCAGGATGAAGATGTGCTGGATACCTGGTTCTCCTCGTGGTTGTGGCCGATATCCGTGTTCGATGGCATCAACAATCCCGATAATGCAGACATAAAATATTATTATCCTACAAATGATCTGGTTACAGCCCCTGAGATCCTGTTCTTCTGGGTAGCCCGAATGATCATTGCCGGATACGAATACCGGAAAGATCTGCCGTTTAAGAATGTCTATCTGACGGGTATTGTACGCGACAAACAAGGGCGCAAAATGTCCAAATCATTGGGTAACTCGCCTGATCCACTCGACCTGATTGCACACTTTGGTGCTGATGCAGTTCGCTTGGGTATGTTACTTACATCGCCTGCGGGAAATGATTTGCCGTATGATGATAGCCTTTGCGAACAGGGACGTAACTTCAATAATAAAATATGGAATGCATTCCGCCTGGTAAAAGGGTGGGAGGTAGCCGAGATAGCACAGCCTGAATCAGCGAAGTTAGCTGTGAAATGGTTTGAAGCTCAACTTGGCAAGACTTTGCTTGAAATTGAAGACCTGTTTGAGAAATACCGGTTGTCGGAAGCATTGATGGCGGTATATAAACTGTTCTGGGATGAATTCTCGGCCTGGTACCTGGAAATGGCAAAACCTGCCTACCTACAACCCATTGATCGCACGACCTATGAGGCTACCCTTGGTTTCTTTGATACGCTTTTAAAAGTATTGCACCCGTTCATGCCATTTATCACCGAAGAACTGTGGCAGGCCCTGGAAGAACGCAAGGACGGTGAAAGCATCATGATCCAGTTGCAACCAACAGCTGGTGAGGTAGATGAAACATTGATTTCAAACGTGGAATATGCAAAAGAAATTATTGCCGGAGTGCGGGCAGTCCGTTTGCAAAAGAATATCCCGAATAAGGAACACTTAAATTTGCAGATTATTGGTGGGCACAGTGCTGAAATGAATGCCATAATCTCCAAACTGGGTAACCTGGAAAGCATTCAAACCGTCACTGAAAAGGCTGCAGGTTCTATTTCATTCCTTGTTGGTACCACAGAATTTGCCATTCCGATGGGAAGCCTGATCAACGTGAAGGAAGAAATTGAGAAAATGGAAGCGGACATTCTTTACTACCAGGGCTTTTTAGAATCGGTAGCTAAAAAGCTAAGCAACGAACGTTTTGTAGCCAATGCAAAACCTGAAGTGGTAGATGCAGAACGTAAAAAACAGGCGGATGCCGAAAGCAAGATTGCGTCGTTGAAAGAAGGAATTGCAGGGTTGTTGAAGTAAATACTTTTTTTTCTACATAAAGGAAAATAATAACCGGACAAATCTAAAGCGTGACTTTGGGTTTGTCCGGTTTCTTTATACTGAATTTTTTACTATTATCTTGCTTTAACCAACTTTTTTACCTGGATTCCATAAAAAACTTCCAACAGCAATCAGAATAATAATTCCTGTTAGAATAAATGCCCAGATATTTACTTTACGCGATTGTGCTTCGATAATGTAATCGGCTGGAATCATTCGGTAAGCTGTAAGTTTCCAGGATAATGTATCACCATGAATAGTTGCATCAGTTGAATTGATTACTTTTCCAGGGAGGATTAATTTATAAGTTGTTGACTTTGTAAAATATTGAACATAGTTCTGATCCTCAAAGGCTTTTTCGTATTTTTTCATTGGACTGTTCTCATTCTTCCATAACTCAGAAAATACATCGGTTTTAAAGTATTTATTCAGGCTATACTCCATTTTATTATCCGATTTATTACCTGAGAAACTATTGAAAATGGTGTCCCTCATAAGTATCAACCGTTTTTTGGAGACAGGTTTGCGATCAATTCGGTCGTAGTTCTTGATTAATACTTTGTATTCATTATTCCATGTGTTTTGACTAAACCATTCGTTGAAATTGTCTTCTATATTACCAATATAATCACGAACTTCGACTCCGTTTTTCCCTTGCATGATATTTGGTTTTCCCGTAAACCAATATAGGGCTTCATTTTTAGTCAAATATTTTTCTATTGGAATTTCAAAATTGAGTTTCATTTTAGGATAAGTCTCCTGATAAGTAAAATAAGTATAAAACCATCGGAATTTCTTTATCAGTTTGTATTTTACCTTCATTTTACTCCATGCGTCAGAATGTTTAAACTTGAATTGATCGGCCATTTCCGGAACAGATTTATAATTGTGGCAGGCATAAATTAATAATTCAGTTGATGTGTTCCCGGTAGAACCATGTTTTTGGAGTTCTTTATTCTGTTTTATTTTATTATTAATCGAATCGTAGACCGATTTTTTTATGGGAAAGTCAGAATGTAGTTTAGAGTTTTTAAACTTCCAGGTAATTTTCCAGTTGCCATCAATCTCAACAGGGAAAGGATTCAGTTTTGCAGCAGTATCCCCTAAAAGAAATTGCGGGTTGCCATTGGCTGTAAACTCCCGGTAGCAGGAACCATCAGAATTAATGACTGTTAACATGTCATTTGGATGAATACATGATACAGCGAATAAAATAGCAAAATAAATCAGAAGTTTAAGTGCTGAGTTCATAATGTTTAATTGGTTAAAGATTGAGTGAATGATTGTAACTGTTTATTCTTGATTGAATTTTGTTG
Source organism: Paludibacter sp. (assembly GCA_028710415.1). Lineage (GTDB taxonomy): Bacteria > Bacteroidota > Bacteroidia > Bacteroidales > Paludibacteraceae > Paludibacter. Next base: position 130,900 of record JAQTUE010000003.1, read on the forward strand.
CATATAACATAAATAGGTTTCCAACAAATCAACCTGTTTGTTACTTTGATGTTGAATGCATATTGAATCAATATTGATCATATAATCATTCAAATGTGTCAGTGTATTATTTGTAGCTACTGTATTATCTTCATTTTGTTGTATAATAAATAAACCCAGTAACAAAATGGCAGCTGCACTCGAAATAACACGAATCATTTTCAAAAAACTGATACCTTGACGACGGGGTTTATTTCTTATTTTGAACATTATTTTGTTGGTAAGTGCTTCTGCTTCATTTAATTCTGGTTTTTGTTCCTGAAGTTTACCTATCAAAATATCAAATTTATCTTCTCTATTCTTCATAACTTTGTTTCTTAAAGAGTTTCTAATTTCCTGCGAATTGATTGGCGTGCCAGAAACAGATTGCTTTTTATCTTATTTGGTGGCATTCCTGTGATCTGAACTATCTCATTGACCTCTATATCTTCCAGATAACGTAGAATAAATACTATTTTTTGTTTTGGGGTAAGATTATCTGTGAGCTTTAAAATGATTTCTGCAAGTTCCTTATTGATTATTGTTTGTTCGATATTATCGGAAGAGATCATGTAGTTTATTGATTCATCATTCGAATTGCTACATTGATTATGTTTTAAGTTCTTTAGTTTGTCCAGGCACAGATTAGAAGCAATGGCATATATCCAGGTACTGAACTTTTTGTCAGACTGGTATTTGTTTAAATTTAACCAGACCCTAAGAAACGTTTCCTGAACAGTATCTTTCGCTTCTTCTTCGTTGCATAATAACCTAAAAGATAATGAATAAATCATAGATTGATAAGTTTCTACGATTATTCGAAATGCTTTTTCATCATTCCGTATACTCGATGTTATCAAGTCGTTTAAAGTTGATTTATCCATTTTATAAATTTTGTTTGTATATATGATACGACAAATGTAATAAATGGTCGAAAAATATTGTGTGTTTTATTAAATAAATATTTTATTTATGAATAATACCATTTTTATTTTGAAATAATGAAGAGCCATATCAATCAGCTCAGTGGTAGTTTATTTGATGTAAGTTATTATAAGCTTTTGAGTTATCTTATTTGATACTTATCAGATAATAATAAAAGGATAAATGTGAGGTTATAAATTTAGGTTGGCTGTTTTTTATTGAACTATTTTGAATCAAATGTGGTTAAATGATTAATAATAAAACAATGAATTATTTTTATGTGATCAATGCCTGATTAATTTATCAACCTCAAAATTATGAGAGCAATAGAAATTAACGCAAAAACTGATAATCAAGGTCAATTAATTTTGAATTATCCTTTGCATAAAAAGGAACAGAATGTACGGATTATCATTCTTGTAGAAGATAATACAGATATTGATGTGGAAGAGAAGTTGTGGCTGAATGCTGTGTCTTTGGATCCTGCATTTGATTTTTTAAAAGAACCGGAAGATTATATCTATTCAATTAATGGTGGAGAATCTTTTAGTTATAAAAAATAGTTTTATTCTGGTTCCATTCCCTTTTGATGATTTTTCACATTCAATTTTAAACCCGTCGAATTCGACGGGTTTAGAATATACCTCCAATTATTAGAACTTGAATTCAACACTATTAACAACTTGTAATTCTTACTAAATCTTGAACTTATGAAAAATAATAAGATCGTTGTAAAAGGTTCAGAAATATCGATATTGCATATTGATACAGAAGATTTTATTTCGTTGACTGATATTGCGAAGCATAAAGATGCAGAACGTACAGATTATGTAATTCAGAATTGGTTACGAAACAGAAACACGGTGGAACTGCTTGGTTTCTGGGAGCAACTATATAATCCGAAATTTAACCCCCTCGAATTCGAGGGGTTTAGAAAGCAAGCAGGACTTAATAGCTTTGTGCTTAGTCCTAAACAATGGATTGAGAAAACAAATGCTATTGGTTTGATTTCTAAGCCTGGAAGGTATGGCGGGACTTATGCACACAAAGATATTGCATTTGAGTTTGCTTCGTGGATATCCATTGAATTTAAATTGTATGTTACAAAAGAATTCCAACGTCTTAAGAACGAAGAAAGTGACCGGTTACAATTGAATTGGAACCTGCAACGAACGATTTCAAAGATCAACTATAAGATCCATACCGACGCCATAAAACAAAGCCTGATTCCAAAAGAAGTAACCAAAATGCAGGCAGGAATGGTTTATGCATCGGAAGCCGACTTGCTGAATGTGGCATTGTTCGGAATGACAGCTAAACATTGGAGGGAGGGTCATCCCGATGAAAAAGGAAATATCAGGGATACAGCTACCATAGAGCAGCTCGTCGTACTGAGCAACCTGGAAAGCATCAATGCCTTGTTGGTTTCGCAAGGGTTGCCACAAAGCATACGGCTGGTACAGCTGAACAAAGTTGCCATAACACAAATGAAATCCATACTGGGAAATACACCTGTTTCGGGATTGAAACAACTTGATAAATAGCCTGGGATTGCTCGATAAAATAAATGATGCAGATTGTATCGTGAAAGAAAAGATTGAATATTTGGTGAACTGAAATATTATACTCTAAATTTGATACCAAAAAAAATGATTCTATTGTTACTGAAATTTACTCAACCATATAAAATGGACAAATCCGAAACTTCGAATTTGTCCATTTGTATAAGTGCGATATAGGAATCATTTCATTAGTGATCTTTATAGATTCTATGAATATTAATTGATTCCGGATATTTCTTATTTCTTTGTAAAGTCACCTGCATAGATTAATACGAATTTGTTCATATCAAAATACTTTTTCAGAGTGGCATTTACTTTGTTTACATCCAACGCTTTTACTTTATTCTCATAATCAGAATAATCTTTAAATGTTTTATCCTGTTCCAAATACTGAATAAACTGATAGGATAAGAAGTTGTCCATGCTCAGGTTGGTTTGCCTGCCCTGCAGCCATGATTTCAGAGAACTATCAAATTCTTCTTTTGTAAATCCTTTATCAATAGCTTTTTGAATCTCTTCTTTTATTGCACCTTCCATTTTGGCTTTGAATGTTGGATTGAAGAATGCATAAATACCCCAGTTTCCGGTTTGGTCAAAATGATTGCCTGATACCCAAGTTCCGGCGCCATAGCTCATTCCTTCAGCTTCGCGTAACCGTTGTGGAATTCTGGATGATAAAAATGCTCCACCACCCAACATTTCATTTGCAATATCTACTGCAGGATAATCGGGGTGGTTTTCACCAATCTTCAGATTCAAATTGCCTAAAACTGCTGCATTTGTTTTATCATTTATTTGAACAGATTGAGATTGCGATTTTACCTCAAAATACTGAGTGGCTATCCGTTTGTAAGCTATTCGAGGAGACCAGTTTCCAAAGGTGGTATTAATAAATTCCTTTGCAGCCTGTTTGTCTACTTCTCCAACAAAAGTTGTAAAAGTGGCTGACCCTCCATAAAACGTATCATAAAACGCTTTTATCTCGTCTAGCTTCACATTACTCAGTTTTGTCAGACTTTCATCTGTTGTTGCTGAATAGTAGGGATGTGTTTTTGGATATTTGGCAGTTGCTGCAAGTAACTTTTCATTTGCAACCATTTGGGGTTCACTTTTGTATGTTTCCAGTTCTGCTTTCATTTCTAATTTCACCTTTTCAAATTCATCCGCATTAAAAGTTGGATTTCGAAGTATATCATTCACCATATCCATTGCATTCTTGAAATTTGATTTGTCAGTACTTAAATTGACAAATAATCCATCAACGTTGGCATAGATTGATAAATTCGTTTTATACTGATCCAGCAAGTCATTAATCTGTTGTTTGGTTTTTGTCTTAGTTCCTGTTTTAAGCATTCTGGCTGTCAGACCAGCGATAAGAGATTTTTCACTTAACGAAGTTTCATTGCCCATACGCATTAATATTTTCCCTTCAATTTTATCACCCTTTGTTGGCTTTTCTAAGATTGCATACTTACCACCTGAGGTTAATTTACCCTCTTCGGTTCCTTTTAATATGTTTTCAATTGAAGCATTGAAGTTCCCGGCACTTTTATCCTGAATCTTACCTTTGTAATTGTTTACCATACCAGAAATGTCACCTGATTCAGAAACTTTTGTACGTAGAGTAATGGTATCGGGAATGAATTTACCCCATGTCCTGTTTGTTGTCAAATAATAGTTTTTAGCGGCTCTTTGAATGTCTGATAAAGTTAGTTTTTCTACATTGTCACGGTATAAAAAGAATAAACGCCAGTCGCCAGCCCCTATAAATTCAGTTAATGCAATGGTAAAGTTGACAGTTTTATTATACGTGTTTTCAACGTTTTTGAGTAATTCGTTTTTAGCCCTTGTTAAATCTGCTTCAGTGAGAATCATTTCAGGCACTTTAGTCATTGTTTCTAAAAAAGCTTTCTGAGCAAGACCTAAATCTTTATCTTTAGGAACATCGCAGGCAAAGTAACTAAAACCGGGATCTTTCAACGTTAGAGTATATCCATAAACCTTACTCGCCAGTTTCGTGTCTACCAATGCTTTATAGAGTACTCCGGATGGATTGTTTGTCAGAATGGATAGTAAGGCATCATTTGCAGCATAATCTTTATTTGAAAAACAAGGAGTGTGATACGCCATACCTACATACTGGATATCCCCGTTTCGTCTTAGTTCCACATAACGTTCACCATCCTGAGGAGGTTCCACCGTATAAGTTTGTTCAATGACTGTTGTTGGTTTTGGAATTGAAGCAAAATATTGCTCTATCCATGTCAGTGTTTGCTTTTCATCGAATTTTCCACCAACAATCAGGGTGGCATTATTAGGTTGATAATATTTTTGATAGAACTTCTTTAATCTGTTTGCAGGCACTCTTTCAATGTCTTCTTTACTTCCTATTGTTGATTTGCCATAATTATGCCATAAGAAAGCAGTGGATAGTATCCTTTCTTCGAGTATTGAAGCAGGGTTGTTTTCACCAATTTCAAATTCATTGCGTACTACACTAAATTCCTTGTCTAAATCTGATTGCAAAATGGCAGAGGTAACCATTCTGTCGGCTTCCATATCTAATGCCCATTTAAGATTTTCATCAGTAGCTGGAAGGATTTCATAATAATTTGTCCTGTCATACCAGGTTGTTCCATTGGCATAAGCACCTTTGTCAGCAATAGTTTTTTTAATGTCAGTAAATTTAGCGGATCGTTTAAACATCATGTGTTCAATTAAATGAGCCATTCCGGTTTCACCATAACCTTCATGTCTTGAACCGACATTGTAAACAATATTAACTACTACGTTCGATTGGGTTTGATCGGGTATTAATAAAATTTTTAATCCATTGGGTAAATTATAAGATTTTACCCCTTCCACTGAAGTTTCAAATGTGCATGTTTGTGCATTACCTGTGGTAATAAGTATGAATGCAAAGAAAAGAAATAAGATTTTTTTCATTTGTTGTTGGTTTTAAAGTGTTTATAATGAATTCCTTGAATAACATTTAATTGCATTTAAAGATATTGTAGCCTTTAAAATATAAGAAACGAGAAGAATTAAAGAAGAAACTTTTAATAATGTTGACTAAAAAATTGGGAATGATGATTGCATGTTTAGTCTTGTAATCAATAAATGAGAGGAATCGGGATATTTATCAAAATATATATTAATAGAAACAAAAATATACTATTAAAATATATAAACAACTTTTTGTTAAGAAAAATTATGACAATAAATTAAAAACAATGAATAATAATGTATTGTTTATTCACTACCATTGAAAACAACTGATTTAACCCATTTTGATAAATGAATTACAATTCATCTTAAGGTGTTCTCTAAAATGGATATAACTTCATCTTATTACTTTAAATTCATATTCCGATATTCTGGTACAATTCCTTGCCAGTTAAATTTGAAAACTCTAACTTTGCATTGATATTATTAAATGTAAACTTTATGTCAGCTACCTACCGGCAACTTTGCGAACTTACCTGTGAAATAGCCCGTTCTGCGGGAAAGTTCATGGCTGGGGAACGCAAGAGTTTTGATATATCCATGATTGAAACAAAGGGACTGCACGATCTGGTGAGTTATGTGGACAAGGAATCGGAAAAGCAAATAATCGAGCAACTGTCGAAGATATTGCCCGAATCGGGATTTATTGCCGAGGAAGGAACAAGCTCCAAACATGGTGAACGGTATAACTGGGTGATTGATCCGCTCGATGGAACCACTAATTTTATACAGGGTGTGCCTATTTATGCTGTCAGTATCGGATTAATGGATGGTGATGAATTGGTGGTGGGTGTGGTGTATGAAGTGGGGCTCGACGAATGTTTTTATGCCTGGAAAGAGGGCGGTGCTTATTTGAATGGCAAAGCTATCAGGGTGTCCGAAAGGGATAATATTCATGATGCGTTACTGGCTACAGGTTTTCCATATAACGATTTTAGTAAACTGGATGAATACCTGGAGCTCCTGAAATGGACCATGACCAATGCCCGTGGGGTTCGCAGGCTTGGTTCGGCTGCTACCGACCTGGCTTATGTGGCCTGTGGCAGGTTTGATTCTTTCTGGGAATATGACCTGAAACCCTGGGATGTTGCTGCAGGTGCTTTGATTGTAAGAGAAGCCGGTGGAGTAGTCACTGATTTTAAGGGCGGGAAAGACTATATTTTTGGTGGGGAGATTATTGCTTCCAATGCCTTACTGGCAGAATTGATGCTTGAAAAGGTTGGAAATTATATGGAATGACCCTCAACCCCCTAAAGGGGAGTAAAAGGTTACAATCGGTTATTATTTTCTAAATAATTACTATTCAATTATTTCTTATCCCCCTTTAGGGGCTAGGGGTTCTTTTTATTTATATTATGCTAATCAACGAACGGGATACACGCCACGAACGCCTGCTGCAAGTGGCCAATGAAATGATGACAGCAGCACGTACCGCCCCGAAAGGGAAAGGAATTGATATCATCGAAGTCATGATGGTAACAGGTGAAACCATCGATTATCTGTCGAAAGCCATGCTTAAATACTCCCAGGAAACAGGGATGAAATTTGTGATCCGGGATGCAAAAAATATCCTTGAGGCTGAAGCGATTGTTCTTATCGGGACTAAATCAAAAGTACAGAACCTGAATTGCGGCTACTGCGGGTTTGATACCTGTGCCGAAAAACTGACGTATCCTGAAGTTCCCTGTGATTTGAACACTGTTGATGTAGGAATTGCTGTCGGTTCAGCCTGTTCGGTGGCAGCAGATCACCGTGTGGACAGCAGGGTCATGTTCTCCGTAGGAAGGGTAGCCCAGGAATTAAACATGATGCCCGGTTGCAGTTCTATTTTCGGAATCCCAATCAGCGGATCCACTAAGAACCCTTTCTTTGACAGGGTATTTAAACCAACAGTGATTTCTGAATAAAAAAACACTTTAATTTCCATATGCTTTAACAGAAAAATTCACATTCAATTCAAGTTCATAGATTCATTTGTTATTTTTATTGCTAAATTGCTGAATAATTGAATTTATAGTTGTTGTTATGTTTGTTTGCACCGGTTCATTGTTTCATGAATTACTGGCCGGTTAATTTATAGTTTTATGGATAAAGATAATTTTTTACAAAAGGATAGACTCTGGACGCAAAGCTTTATAAGCGCCTGCACCAGTAACTTCCTTCTTTTCTTTGCATTTTATTTGTTATTGCCTGTTCTTCCGTTATATTTAATTGAAGAATTTCATACCTCGAAATCATTTGTTGGTATCATTCTGTCGTGTTACACCCTGGCAGCATTACTGATACGTCCCGCAGCAGGGTTTATCCTGGATATGTTCAAGCGTAAGCCAATCTACACCATTGCCTATTTCTTTTTTATACTTTCGTTTGTAGGCTACCCTCTTGCATCTGTTGTGAGCATGTTTCTATTCCTGCGTATCGTTCATGGATTTACTTTCGGAATGGTAACAACAGCCGGGAACAGCCTGATCGTAGATATTATGCCTGCTTCGCGAAGGGGAGAGGGGTTAGGGTATTTTGGGGTGGCAAATAATCTGGCCATGGCCATTGGTCCTATGATCAGCCTGTTCATGCACGACTATTATAGCTTTAATGCCATTTTCTATACGGCTATTGCCAGTGGGGTACTTGGATTCCTGGTTGTATTTACCATAAAATCGGATAAGACATTTGTACGAAGCCAGAAACAACCCATTGCTTTTGACCGCTTCTTTCTGTTGAAAGGATTTTACTCAGGGTTATGCCTGTTAATGTTGGGAATCCCTTATGGAATGTTGACAACCTATGTGGCCATTTATGGCAAGGAATTAGGTATAACCAGCGGGATGGGTATCTTCTTTTCGCTTATGGCAGTCGGACTGATTGGATCGCGCTTGTTTGCAGGCAAGCTGGTCGATCGTGGAAGAATGATTCCTGTCATCGGTTACGGAACCCTGGTATGTTTGATTGGCTTTTTTATATTGGCAGCGCTGAAAAGCATTGAATTTTACAATGCACAGTTGGTGGAAGGATTGTTCTATTTAATTGCCATTGTCCTGGGAGTTGGTTATGGAATGTTATTCCCTGCTTACAATACCCTGTTTGTAAATCTGGCGCAGAATAACCGTCGTGCAACAGCTAGTTCAACTTATCTAACCAGTTGGGATTTGGGTGTTGGATTAGGCCTTGTAATGGGTGGCACGTTGGCTGATGCCCATGGCGGGTTGCCATTGGCTTATCTGGTAGGGGCTTTTACAACAGGATTCTCTTTATTGTTTTTCATGCGGATAGCAGGACCGCATTATGACCGGTATAAACTGCGATGACTAAGGACTAAGGTCAAAGGACAAAAGTCATAAGACTCAAGACTCAAGACTCAAGACTCAAGACTCAAGACATTTGTCCTTTGACCTTAGACTTTAGTCCTTGAAAAGCATTATTCTTCGATGCCATAGTTTCTTGTGAAGGCAACAAAATCAGAAATCATGGAAGGTACAGTTTCAAAAATGTTACCTACAACTACAACATCAGCACCTGAATCGAATGCATCTTTTAATTGCGGGATGGTTTTAATGCCACCACCAACCAGGAGTGGCAGTGATAAACCGGCCTTTACATACTCAATCATTTCTGAAGGAACAGGATTGTCAGCACCACTTCCTGCTTCAAGATAGATTAATTTCAGGCCTAATAATTCTCCTGCAACTGCTGTGGATAGTGCAATTTCCTTTTTGTCACGCGGAATGGGGCGTGTATTGCTGATATATTCCACGGATGTGTGTTTCCCTCCATCAATCAGTAAATAACCGGTAGGGAGTACTTCTACTTTTGATTTTTTGATAGCTACTGCAGACCCTACATGCTGCCCAATCAGGAATTCGGCATTACGACCGGATATGAGCGACAGGTAAAGCAATGCATCAGCATTAGAACTAAATTGCATAGCATTTCCCGGAAATAAAACAACCGAAGTTTTGATTTCATCCTTCAGCAATTCAATCAATGAATCAACAGAATTTACGGTGTGACTGCCCCCCACAAAAATAAAATCAGGAACATTACTTTTTAATGCGGCAATGGTACAAGCTAATACACTTCCCCAACACTGATCAGGATCCAATAGGACTGCCAGCATTTTATGGTTTTTTTCCCTGTTTACAAGAATGGTTTTGTAGATGTTTTTCACGTCGTATTATGTTTTTAAGCGAGGCAATACACCAGCGCGTAATGTTCCGTTAGATGGTAAAATAACTGGTAATCAGTATTCGAAGGAATATGTTGTGCTTTCATTTCTCCTGAAGGCTTCACTTCAAAAGGGAAAATCCTCAGTTGGTTTGCAAAGTCGATGGCTTCTTTCCCGATAATTTTGTACAAAGCTTCTTTCCCTGACCATGCCAGCAACATCTGCCTGATATCTTTCCCGTCGGAAAGTTCCTTTTGTTCAGTAAGGCTTAGGAAACGCCGGTATAACTTTTGTATCTTATCGGTCGGACATTCAATGTCGATGCCTGTTATTCTGGAAGGATGCGTGATTACGGCAATCCACCTGTTGCTGTGCGAAACGCTGATATGATAACTCCGATCCAAAAGATGAGGCTTGCCATCAGTGTCATAATCAATTTGAATTTCTTTTCCAAGCAATGCTTTCAGTGCTACCCGGATCCCCAGGAATTCAAGCCTGCGTTTATCGGATACTATTTTTTCAAATGCAAGCAGGTCCTGTTTACTAAGATTCAATTGTTCATTCAGGGTTTCTACACTCTCGGTAAGTTCCCAAACCAATATATTGGCGTCTTTATATGCAATCACTTCGTGTATCATCGTTTCCACTCAAAACTTTCCATCATTCTGATGACATCTTCGCGAATATAATTCTCCATTGGAGCAATAGAATCTTTGTTTGGTACGTTGTTGAAGTATAAGGCTCCACGGAAAAAATTGCGTGTGCTGTCGGTTAATACAAACTGTACATAAGAGGCGGTATTTCCTTTTAAATCATAGAGTATGCCATGTACGTTTTTTTCGGTATGATCAAAGACCCTCTCGCTGATGCCATCGGCACGGACACTGTGTTTGTAAACGATTTTACGGGTGTCCTCCAGTAAATTAACCAGGTTTCCTTTTACAGGCTTATAGCTGCAATAAATGCTTGCATTCAGTGAGGGATAGTATAAATCAATCCAATACATTTCACCTTCAGCTTTGCGATTGATTAACTTAGCATTTAGAGGTAATTCAAATCGGTATGGCAAATTGAGGGTGTCGATGGTCCTATACGCATGCGGGGGTAAATCGACCCTGAAATATCCGTAAGGCCGGGGAATTTCTGTTTTATTGCAGGAGCTGAACAGACTTGCAAATGCAAGGAGCAGTAGTATAGTTGTAGGACGAAACAATTTCATTTACAAAAGTTTATAATTTACGATTTGCCATTTGTTTAAGAATGGAATTATTTATCAGTTTGTCATTTCAACAGGATGGCATCAGGCATCCTCTTTGTCGAAATCATTTTTAATAAACAATTTTACTTTTTTTATTCTACGGTTGTCAACAGAGGTGATTTCAAAAACATAACGGCCATAATCAATCCGTTCGTTCTTTGCCGGAATGTCGCCTTTTAATTCAAGGATGAGTCCTGCCAGGGTTTCAACTTCATCGATAATCTTTATAAAATCTTCTTTTTCAATTTCTGCAATTTTAAAGAAATCATTGAGAAGAATTTTAGCTTCAAAAATAAAGGTGTGATTATCGATTTTAGTAAACAATTGTTCTTCATCATCATATTCATCGCTGATATCGCCTACAATTTCTTCCAGGATGTCCTCCAGGGTTATCAATCCGGAAGTACCGCCGTATTCATCAACCACCAGTGCCAAATGTATTTTATTTGACTGGAACTCACTCAGCAGATCATCAATCATTTTAGTCTCAGGCACGAAATATGCCTGGCGTACCAGGCTTTGCCAACGGAAATTAGCAGGTTTGTCCAAATGAGGCAACAAATCCTTGCTGTACAGCAATCCTTTGATATTATCCCGGTTTTCGCTGTAGACCGGTATGCGCGAATAGCCTGATTTGATAATAATATCCAGCAATTGTTTGTAATTTGTTTTAATATCTGCCACCACCATGTCCAACCGGGATGTCATAATGTCCACCACCTGGATATTCCCGAATTTGATGATCCCTTCCAGAATTTCAGTGTCTTCGTCCTTGCTGTTTGAGGTAAGTTCCAGTGCATGCGACAATTCATCCATGGAAATATTTGAACGGGTATGTTTTGCAAGCTTGTTGTTGACTATTGACGTTGAGTTTACCAGCAGGCTTACAAACGGACTTACCAATTTGCCCAACGAGGTAATTAAAGGGCCGGTTTTCAAAGCTGTTTTCTTGGCAAACTGAGTTGCATACACTTTGGGCATGATTTCTCCAAAGAGTAATATTAAAAAAGTAATAAAGATGGCCTGGAAAATAAACCCAAGTATCGGTGCTGCCTCAAAATTCAGAATGGAAGTCGTAAAATGGGTAAGCAGCAGAATGACAGCAACATTCACAAAATTGCTGCCAATCAGAATAGTTGCCAGCAGGCGTTGAGGGGTTTGCAGCAACCGCAGGATGTCCTTGTCGGTTTTTCGCTCACTTTCTTCCATTTCATTTATAGTCTGGGGGTCAAGTGAAAAGAATGCAACTTCGGCAGCCGAGATTAGTGCCGAAAGTCCGAGGAGCAGAAGGCTGACAGTCAAAGATATGATGGCCGATAGTAAGTCGGTAGTAGATAAAGAGTGAACCGTAATGCCCCCGAAGGTAGAATATAAAGCGTCCGTTTCCAATGAAATACGTATTAATGAATAATTCGCAGAGATTCAATTCCGCTTCTGCAAAAGTAGTTATTTTTTTCGAGATGTTATAAAGGTCCCCGGATCAAGAATTCTCAGGCAATGAAATGGCCAACGGATAATTAGTTTTATTCTTCGCATGATCTCATCAACCCATGATCCCTTTCATTCCATTTATTTGACAGAAACGATTTTATCTACCACAAATTTATTTACTCCTCTCCAGGGTAGTGTACCCAGGTATTCTTTATAATGTAATTCAACCTGTTTGCCACTGCATCGCATCAATGAATCGGCAACAACTTTATCTTCCACTGAAAATGGAAATTCATACGACTGGATGGTTCCGCTGGTTTGTGACCGAAAGCCCGATTGAATCATTTTACCCTCATAAGTCTTGAAAATATAGCCTTTATGCACAAAATAATTCAACTCACCGGCTTTAACTCCCTCGCCAAACACAAAATAAAATTTGAAAATAATAAATAGTGCGAACACAATAACACTTACAAGTGTTGCAATAGTGAGGCTCTTTTTAATTTTTGGATTCATGTTTTCAATTATTAATAGATAATGTTACAAATGTAAGTCATTTTTTCGATTTCTTTAAAATTTAATCGGAAAATAAACGATCAATTAGTTAATTTTGGCTATCTTTACCAAGTCTTCGGACCGTTGTGGAATCAACTTAAAAAACATTCAATATTGAGTTGTAAATCGATAAATAATAAACTATTATGGAAGACAAATTGGTTACCCTCGCAATTCGCACTTTTAAAAGGGCACAAATGATTAAAACCGTTTTGGAAGAAAATGGTATTGAGACTGTTATTCACAACCTGAATCTGGATCAACCGGAAATGTCAGTAGGAGTAAGGGTTCGTATCAAAGAGAGCGATTTACCCAGAGCCTTGAAAATTGTGGAAGAAATGGAAAGTGCATGGGAACATGAGCCTGCTACCGGAAGTACCTCCACACAAAAAGTGCTAATCCCAATTGATTTCTCTGACCAGGTACCTAAAGCTACAGATTTTGGATTCCACTTTGCAGATTTGCTTGCAGCGGAAGTAATCTATCTGTATGTTTATTTTAGCCCCGCATTTACCATATCGTCCAATAATGATATGAGTACGTACAGTATTAGTGACAGTGAGTTGCTTAAAAAGATCCTGAGTACTGCCAATGCCGAAATCGAAATCATGACTAAGCGTATTCACGACAGGATTGCTAACGGAGAACTGCCAAATATCCCATTCAGTTTTGAAATGAAAGAAGGAGTACCCGAAGATCAGATACAGGACTATTGTAAAAAACATAAGCCCGCCCTGGTAGTTATGGGAACACATGGACGTAAACTGACCAACGAACTGGTGGGAAGTGTTACCGCTGAAGTTATGGAAGCATGTGTTTCGCCTGTGTTTGCAGTGCCAACCTTAATGACCATGCAATCGCCTGATGATATTAAAAGGGTTGCTTTCCTCACAAACTTCGATCAGAAAGATCTCATATCCGTTGATCGTGCAATTTCATTATTTGGACCTGAGAATATTGAACTCTACTTTATTCATGCCTCCGATAAAAATGTTGCCTGGAATGAAGTAATGCTTGCCGGTATTAAATCCTATTTTGCAAACCATTATCCTCAGCTGGTTGCCAATTATGATTTGTTGAATGCAAACGATACCCCTGAATTCCTGAATAATTATATGACAAACCACCAGATTAATGTGCTGGCATTTAATTCTCACCGCCGGAATTTATTTGCAAGGCTATTTAACCCTGGATTGGCCTACAAAATGGTTCTTCATTCAGATATCCCATTGTTTGTTACCCACGTATAAAAAAAAGACCCGATCGATCGGGTCTTTTTTTTATACCATACATGTTGAGTAATTGACACTGGTATATATTGCATTTTAAATTTAAAAGTATGTTGTTTGGAAAGATTCAACTACTTTCTATTTTTATAAATGATTATCGGCTTTTGCACCCAACTTTCAGTTATTTCTTAATTTACCTCTGAATTGACAGTTATAATCTATTATGAAGCTCCAAATTACACCGTAGGTGTAACCTTTGAGTAACCCCCAGTGAAGCCTGCGGAACTGGGGGAAAATAAAATAGAAACTACCCAACTCCAGAGGAGTTGACCAAAAGAGAAAGTACTTAAACACTTGGTTCTGTTGGAGAACTCCTACAGAGTTCTGTCTTTGATTTCATTCATTACCCCCCAGTTTCGCAGGCTCAACTGGGGGGTATGTACAGAATACTCCTACGGAGTAATTATCGATAGAATGGTTATTTCAATAAAAATCCAAAGAACAGATCATTACTAAAGGATAAAAAAACAAACTATGGGTGCAAAAGTCGATAGTCATTTTTTTATATTATCCTTTTATTTTATTGTCCCCAAAACTACTCATCCCAACTGACAGATTCAACTGGTGAAAATCTTAACTGAATTCTGAAAATAGAAGAAAAACTGACCGAAATTGCAGCACTTTTTCAAAAACGGATGCTCTGAATTCTGTCTTTATTTGTTCTTTACCTGTTCGGGGTTCAGTTAGGGTTCAGTTAGGGTTCAGTGAGGGTAAGGATAGGTAAACCTCATTGAACCCTCACTGAACCCCCTCTCAACTCCCTTTGAAAGGTCTCTCAACAAAGAATGGATTGAGTTCAAATTCAAAATAACCGCCAAATGCATAAAATGCAAAACCCGAATCAAAATCAGATGTAATTTTGATTCGGGTTAAACATCGGGTTCAATTCCACATAAAGTTTTTCAGCCGTCTGAGACATATGTCATGGTTTCGTTCCTTATTTTGGTAAAATAGAATTAGTAAGAGTATTAGAAATAATACATTCATTTAATCCGTCTGTTTTTGCTTCAATTAACAGTCTAAATTCATTTTAAATAATTACATTTGTGTGTGGAAGTAACCAACCCGTATTTAATAAAACTCATTCCCGGTATTCAAGGATTTTAGAATGCTTTTTAATAAATAGTCGTTTCAATTTAATACTTTTGTCTGACAGCATTCTCAAAATCCAATCAGAACGAAATTTCACATCAATACTTATGAAAAGAAATCTCATATTCGTTTTTCTACTTACCTTCTATAGCTTAAATTCAAACGCTGACAACCAATTGGTACAACAATTAAAGGACAGGATCATTGAATTAAACCGCACTCCTTTTTTTCAAACAAACGACCATTATAATTTAGCTTCAGTGATTTCGAATAAAGGGAATACAACTGACCTAAGCTTGCGTGAATTATACTGGAATACATTCCAACAGAATTCCGATCTGGACAAATTTATTAAAACCCAACAACCTGATGGTTCCTGGTTGGATATTGATTACACAGACTCTGCACGCAGCAGCTGGGGTCCTACCAACCATGTTTCTCGCATATTGTACTTAAGCAGAGCCTATATCACCCCAAATTCAAAATTCTATCAACAGAAATACGTTTCGGAAGTCATTCATCGTGGATTAAATTATTGGTTTACTGTCAAACCGGTTTGTCCAAACTGGTGGTATAACCAGATCGGAGTACCACGATTTATGGGGTTGATTTTCATATTTATTGAAAATGAATTAACTCAAAAAGAAAAAACCAAAGCTGTTACAGTAATGAATAATTCCGGTTTTAGAATGACCGGACAAAACAAAGTCTGGTTGGCCGGAAATGTCATGTTGAAAGCTTTGTTGATCAATGACGAAAAACTGGCTCTCAGGGCACGTGATTCGATCGCTTCCGAAATATTTGTCACCTCAAAGGAAGGTATTCAGGCAGATTATAGTTTTCACCAGCACGGTCCGCAACAACAATTTGGGAACTACGGACTGGCATTTATATCCAGCATGGCCTATTACACCAATGTTTTTGGAGGATCATCACTTGCATTCTCACCGGATCAAATGGGCATATTGCGGAATTATATTTTAGATGGTGAAAACTGGATTGTCTGGAAGGGTGCGATGGATGTCAGTGCCTGTAACCGCCAGATGTTTAAACAGGCCCAGGTGGGAAAGGCTATGGCACTTTGTGTTGCGGTAAGCCAGTTTAAACAGGTAGACACGGTTTATGCAGAAAAATACAATGATTTTTTGAAACGTAATCTGAAACCTGAAGGCCTGATTGAAAACCCAATGGCAAAGCATTTCTGGAGATCAGACTTAACTGTTTTTCGTGGTAGTAGAAGCTATGTATCTGTCAGAGCCTGTTCCCCCAGGGTAAAAGGAACTGAATTTACAAATAATGAAAATAAGAAAGGTCATTTTATATCGGATGGTTGTACTATATTCATGAGAAATGGGGATGAATACAAGGATATATTTCCTGTCTGGGACTGGAATAAATTGCCCGGAGTCACTGCACCACTTATTGATCCGGTTAAAGCTAATACCAAAGATGATGATTGCCATAATCCAAATCCTTTTGTGGGTGGATTAGCTCATACCGGCAATGGACTATCCACTTTCCACTTGAACCGTAATGGAATAGATGCTAAGAAATCATGGTTTTATTTGAACAGTGTTTTCGTTTGTCTGGGAACAGATATAAAAGCAAATAAAGGAAAAGAAATTGTTACCGCTGTAAACCAATGCAATCAGAAAGGGAAAGCGATAATAACCTTCCGTGAAAGTAAGGCAATTTCGGTAACTGATACCTTGATTTATTCCACTTCGGTTCAATCAGTGTGGCATGATTCAATTGGTTATTATTTTCCGGAACAATCAGCCATATCGCTTTCTGTCAACAAACAAAACGGCACCTGGCATGATATTGCAGATCCATATTCTACTGATTTAATTTCGGGAAATGTTTTTAAGCTATGGATCGATCATGGGGTTGATGCTAAAATCCCTGCCTATGAGTATCTTGTACTACCATCCGTTTCCTCAAAACAACTAACTGATTACATTAAAAATCCGAATGTTGTTATCCTTGCTAACAGTAAAACGATTCAGGCAGTAAAGCTGAAAGATAATACATTGTTTCAATTTGTTTTTCATAAACCGGCACGAATAAATACTTATTCTGATACTGAATTTATTGAAACAGAAACACCGGGTTTGATAATGATAGAAAGAAACGGGACAACCAACCTGACCATCACAGTTGTCGATCCAACTCAACTACAGAAGACATTTAAATTAATGGTGAGTGGAAGATATGTGTCAAAATACGCAACATATAATCGTGTAAAAAACCAGACTGAACTTGTCATTCCATTGCCACAGGAAGTTTATGCCGGAAGTGCGGTGACTGTGGAGTTGAAACAAAAGATTCAAAAATAGGATTTAAACTGGTCTAAAAGTTTATCATGCCTACAAACCGCTTGCCAGAATATCGGCAATGTGTATACCTTTGATGGGAAGTTTGTTTTTTTTGCAGTATGCATTGATATTCATTAGGCAGGATGCTTCGGTACTGATGATATAATCAACCCCGGTAGCCAATGCATTCAGTACTTTTTTCTCAACCATTGCTGTAGATATTGCATTGTTCTTTACTGCAAATGTACCTCCAAAACCACAACAGGTTTCACTTTCTTCCATCTCTACAAGTTCCAGCCCTTCCACATGGGATAGTAAAATCCTTGGCTCATCTTTAATACCATACTCGCGCAAGGCAGAACAGGAATCATGGAAAGTTACTTTGTGAGGAAATATGGCACCCAGATCTACAACCTTTAGCACATTTACAAGAAAATCGGTTAATTCATAGATGGTGTTTTTCATCTGTGCATGACGTTCCAACAGATCAGGACGTTCAGCCAGGACTTTGTGATAATGATGAATGATAAAGCTGGAACAGGAACCGGAAGGTGAAACAATGGGCATATCCGGATTGAAATCAGTCAGAAATTTCTCTGCCAGGCTTGCTGTTTCTTTCCAATAGCCACTATTGAAGGCAGGTTGGCCACAACAGGTTTGTTTGGGGTTATAATGGACCGTGCAGCCTGCTTTTTCAAGTATTTTGACTGTATTGAATCCTGTTTGGGGATAAAGTTGATCTATGTAGCAAGGAATGAAAAGTTGAATATCCATATTTTATAATTGAAATTATTTAATACCAAAAATCGGCATAAACCGGTAAATGATCTGAAAAACCTTCCTGATATTTAAAACCTGTGTAGGTTCTAAAAGGCTGTTGCCCCATAAATGAACGATCGTTTTCAAGTAAAAAACCGGCATCGAATATATGTGCATGCTCCTGTGATGTAATAAATGACCCAGTATTCAGTAGATCCCCGGAAATAATAATCTGGTCCAAGGCACCCCATTCACCTTTGTATTTATTGGTGCCTTTACCTTCCACATGCATTTTGTACATCAAATTATATAAATTGTTCGATGAAAGGGAACCTGTCAGAGGCTTTGCGTTTAAAACATCACTGATGCTTGAATTCGTCGGGTAATCATTAAAGTCACCCATGATTATGATTTTGGGATGTTTGCCGGCACTGAATATGCTATCCACTTTCGTTCGTAATACCGAGGCAACAAACTTTCTTTTATCCTGGGATTCTTTTTCACCATCCAGCCTTGATGGGAAATGGCACACAAAAACATTCAGTGTATCGCCCGTAGGTATTAATCCGGAAACAAATAAAATATCCCTTGTTTTCAGCTCCGGGTTTAATGGATATTGAATCCTTATTGCCTGTTGATGTATTGGCTTAAACTGAATGGGCTGATAAAGTAATGCTACATCAATCCCCCTTGGATCTGGCGAGTCATAATGGATGTAGTTGTACCTGAAATTTTTCAAACCTGAATAATGAGTCAGATCATAAAGGCATTTGTTACTTTCGACTTCACACAATCCAACCAAAGCAGGTGCTTCCCAACCCCCGATAGCAGTAATTACTTTTGCAATATTTGCTTGTTTTTTCTGGTATTTAGCGTAATTCCATGCTCGTGTACCTGTAGGTAGAAATTCAGTGTCATTGGATACTGAATCGTGGACACAATCGAAGAAATTATCTACATTATAACACATGATCCTGAAATTCTGCTTATCCTGCTTTTGGGCAACGAGCTGAAAAGTCAACAACAGAGTTATTTGTAAAATAATCCCTTTATTCATGCTCCTAATTATTTTGTAGGTTGCCATTCATACGCACCGGCATCAGGAGCTCCATCGCTTAAACGGCTCTTCCCATTCAAATCAAGGGGATACTGAGCTGCAACATTCGGGTCTGCCAATCCACGGACCGGAGATACCGAATCAGGCATGAAATTAAAATACGTGTTTTCCTCTAAATTGTAACGTGTGCTTTTAAATATTGTATCTTTCCTTTCGGCCCAACGGATTTTAGTAAACTGGGGCAATTTTAGCGAGTCAGCTTTCTTAATATAACAATGATCGAAAATTCCTTTGTATTGATCAAGAAATCTGGATGCTAAGCTGAATTCATTATCTTCATTACCACTGATCACGCAATTCCTGAAAACAGTTTCCATGGGTGATACACGATTCAAATTCATAATCATTACTGCTGGCTTCTTGTCCCTGGATATTGGTTCTACAGTACTGTTGTCGAAATAATTGGCAATAGTACATTGTATAAAACTATGTTTTCCACCACTTAAATAGACGCTGTAGCTACTGGTATTTGATATTTCAGTATTTACAACCTGCACATTTCCATTCTGTACGACTAATCCATAGAAATAGAAATTCTGAATACGGCAATCTGATATTTCTAAATTAGGGTTTGCATTTCTGTCATTATTAGAAAAATAAATCCCGACATAGCCACTGTTCATATTTACATGTCTCAGAACATGTTTTCCGTCTTTCCCTAATAAATAAACTCCATCCCATTGACCGGCAATATTGTTGTAAGGAAACGGAGTTGCAAACTTGATTTTATCAAGACGGTCTCCACGCATAATAATAGGTTTCTCAGCAGTTCCTATTGCATTCAGATTCCCATAAACTTTCAGGTTGGCATTATTATGAAAATATATTTTGCAGCCGGGATTTAATGTCAGGGTTTTATTTTGTGAGACAATCAAACTATCGTAAACCAGATACGGTAGGTCTTCTTTTAATATAGTATCATCATTGTATCTTTTACCACGAAGGATTATAATATTTTGCCCGTAGGCCTGAAGTTTTACATTTTGCAAGACACCATTGGTCTGTAAAACCAATGAATCTTTGATAATTACCGGTGAATTTGCATTGGTGGGATTTACGGTTACCGAAACAAAAACATACATGCTGTCTTTAGCCCGAATCTCGATATCATTAAACTGGTTGTCAGCATTAATACTACCATCTACATTGATCTTGAACGAGGAAGTTTTACCTCCGGCAACTCCTATGTGGCTAATCTTTAAAGCGACATTGTTATGATTGTAAATCATTATTTTTGAAGTTGCACTGCCCAAGGTGGTAAAGACAGTATCGAAATTCAACGTGTCATTGGAGAATGAAAGCTGGTATTTTGAATTTGTAGAAAAGTTCTCGTCATTACAAGCTGTAAATCCAATTGACATTATAAATAGAATTACAACAATGAACGAGAAATTTATTTTTCCTGAAATTGAGCTCATATAGTGCAGAATAGATTTTTTTGATATCTGTAAATAGGTTCAGTTATTTTTATGCAAATTTACGGTAAAAGATGGCATTATCATAATAATGACTTACTTTTGTAGACCTAATTAAAAAAAATAATCCAATGGCAAGCCGTAGAAAATTAAAAAAAACCATTAAATTTGTTTCATTTGAATTGATTACTGATATTTATTTTCGGTATTTGACCTCAAAAGATACCGAAGCTAAAAAGATTGACGATTTAGTTGTTGACATTATGTCGCTGAATCGTGAGTATGTATTACGTGCTAATCGTCCTGATGGTAAAGACAATCCAAAACTTGTAAAAGCTTATTTCAGCAAATTGTTTGGTGATTGGCAAGCCGCCATGGAAAAAGTAATTAAAGAAATTGAAAAGATTTAATACATAAAAAGAAACAATAGAACTATCTGTTGTTTCTTTTTTTTAACTCTCTTTTATAATGTTCTTATTCAAAATTAAAACTCAACGTGATCATTCTTGAAGTCAGCCGCTGTATTATCTTTGTATAAACTTCATCTTTCGGGTTTAGCCCGGAACGTTGGTGAGTTAACATGTCATTAAATCCGATAGAGTATTTTAATTCAGGTGCCAGTTTGAAAAACGAAAAATAAATATCGCACCCTACTCCAAATTCTGTATAAAAATCAAATGGTTTTAATAGCACCGGATTCTCAGCATTAGCTGCAGTTGCTAAATCGTAACTAATTCCCACACCACCAATTAAATAAGGACGGTAATTCCCTTTCCTCTCAGCACTGTATTTCAAATAGATTGGCAGGCAAATTGGAATCGAAGATATAGTCAATGATCTGGTTGAAGTTAAGTCAGTGAATATACTATCAGGATAACTTAATTCCCTCTCGCCAAAATGTAGTGTTGGAGTAAAGCGAAGGTTCAAATAGCGGTTCAGCCTCAGGTCACTAATAATCCCTACCGTAAATCCTGGTTTAAGCGTTGAAATTCTCGCACTCTCAGTGGGCGTAACACTGAAATCCATGGTGTTGATCCCGAGTAAAAACCCAAAATGAATAGTTTTTTGATCCACGTAAGGCAAATTTCCTTCTGCCTGCATTGTCGTGCATATTCCTAGCATAATGTATGCCAACAGAATATATTTCTTAAGATTATGAATGACCATATTTTTCGTTCGTTAAGTAAAATACAAACGTACAATAATATAGATTATTGCACAATAATTTGAGGAACTATTTTAATTCATTTTATTAATTTATGTTGAAAGCAGACCATAAAACCCGAATGACCTCAGAACATACTGTTTTTCAATCCCGATATGAAAATAATACAAAAGGTCAGGTTAGGAGTATTATAATGCTATATAAAAGGAAGCCAGGGTTCTTAAACTGCCTACCTGAAAAGCAATCCGTGATAGAGCCAGACCATTTTCATTCATTTGATTCTGTGTTTTTTGATGTTTAGCACGATAACATTAATATCAAAAAACAAATTATAACAATCAAAACACCCATATTTTGTGGTTTGCTTACCGCCTATCTTTGGCTCGGAAATAAATCAATTATTTCCAAATACCTTTTATTCATCTAATACTAATTTAATTTATTATGAAAAAAATTACATTCTTAGGGATTCTTATGTTCCTGTCTCTTTTTAGCTTTACAGCAAATTCACAAATCTATTTTGATTTATCTACTGTTGGAGGTTCAATAAGTATGGGCTATGATGCTGTAAATACAGAACAAGCAAAAGCTGTTGATGTTCGTTGGATAACCGCAGTAAGTTTTCCTGGATCCAATACTTCCGGCAAATGTTCTTCTGTAACTTCAACATTTAATATTATTAATACCCGTTCACTTGAATTTTGGTTAGCTAAGTGTGATGTCATGGTTATTAATGCCAATATTGCTACAGGTCGTGGGATAACTTATTCCATAGATGGCGCAAGTGCAGTAACACTCAATGGTACTAATGCTTGTAATGATTTTTCTATTGCTATAAACAAAGAAGTGCCTTGTAAAATCAAAATTACGGGTATAAATTCTAGCAGTGCATATGTTTCATTATTCAATTTTTCATATACATCTAAAACAACACCTTCAGTTTTTTTAACATCCGGTTCAAATGCACAAACATTGTATCAAACACAAACAATTAAATCAATAGTCTATCAATATGCAGGCACAGCAATTTCTGGGACCTTAACATGGACTGGTACTAATGATAGCAACACGCCACCCGATGGAATAACAGTTACAACAAATACGACTGCTAAAACTATCACAATTTCCGGAGCATTAAATGCTTTAGGAACTTACGGATATTCTGTTACTTCTACGGATGGTACAAATACAACAGCTGCACTTACAGGAACATTAAATACAAAAACTACCACGAAATATAAGATGGCCTATATTTCTAACGTGACAAGTGGTGCACCTGCAGCAGGAGACTTATATTTTATAAACGGTTTTAGCAATAATCCTGGTAATGACGGCCTTTCGAAAGATTTCGACCTGACATATATTAATGCAACTGATACCGGAATTGATTATTCTATCTATGATGTCATCCTTGAGAGTTCAATTCCAGCTTCTGGTAGTGCCGGATTAGCTGAACTTAAAACAAAATGTTTGTCAAAACCATTTGTAAACATGAAGGAATTTCAGTTACAAGCATCAGCCTGGGCCTGGGGAATTCCAGCCAATACTTCTGTTACGACTATCGTTGTTCCTGATGCAGCAAAAATACATCCAATGTATTCCGGTATAACTTTTAGTGGTGCATTATCCAATGAAATAATATTGACAACTGCTACTTCAGGAAATATGGCTGTAAATTTAACTGCTTGGTCGGGAACTCCAACTCCTGTAGTTCCAACAGTTTTATCTTCAGTGAAAGGAATAACCGGACTTGGTGGTTATTTCGAAATTCCTGTTGGAACAACCATGAATGGAATGTCAACACCTACTTCAGCAAAACAAATAGTTTTAGGTTTAAGTGAAGCTACCTTCAATACCACTAATCTTCTAACAGCAGATGCAATTGCTTTAGCAGTTAATGCTGCAAAGTATGTTATCGCACCTGTACCAACAATAAGTTTAACTTCAGGCTCAAGTGCACAAACTAAACTTCCAAATACTGCGATTACAAATGTAATTTATACCTATGGTGGAACCGTATCGTCAACAAATATTATATGGACCGGCACAGCTAATTCTACAACAGCTCCTGATGGCATTACGGTTACTACTGATGGCGCTGCTAAAACAATTTCAATTAGTGGCACTCCAACTACCGAAGGTGTTTATGGGTATACTGTTTCTGCTACAGACGGTGCTTTAGCACCTTCACTCTCTGGATTATTTACAATCACCATTAATACCGGCGTTCAAAGTTTTCAGAATTCTAAAACAATATCTTCTAAAGAATTTTTTGATATCACTGGTAAAAAAGTAAATGAATACAGTCGTGGTTTGTTGATTGAAAAATCAATTTATACCGATGGGTCAAACTCTTTTAAAAAGGTTTATCGTGGTGAAATTCAACAATAATCAATAAGTATTTTTTTTAATTTATTTTTACGCGTTGCAAGTCACTTTGTAACGCGTAATTACTTTTAATATCAAAATAAGATAGGTTCAACAAAGTTCTATGAAAAAATATTTCTTGCTTTTAATTATTTGCAGTTATCAAGTTGGTGTATCAAATGCCCAGGTTCTACCTACCAGGCAACAGGTCCTGGAAAAAATGATATCTGCCAATTCCTATTTTATAGCGAAATGGCCGGATCCCTCTGTTAACATCGTGACTAATAAGAGCCGTCCAAGTAATTTATGGACACGGGGAACATATTATGAAGGTTTGATGCAGCTTTATTACCTGACCCAGGATGCATCGCTTTATAAATATTCTGTTGATTGGGGTACTTCCCACTTGTGGCAACCTACCTATACAGGAACTGTGGCAACCCGGATTGCTGATAATCAGTGTTGCGGACAGACATACCTTGAGCTCTTTAATTTAGATCCAACAGAAACTGAACGTATTGCTACCATGCAAACCAGTATCGATGCCATGGTAAATTCCACGAAAGTGAATGACTGGTGGTGGGTTGATGCTTTGCAAATGGCTATGCCGGTGTTTGCAAAATTCGGGGTCATCAAGAATGATGCAAAGTATTTTGAGAAAATGTATGATTTGTACAACTATACGAAAAATCTTGCCAAAGGTTCAGGCCTGTACAATTCGTCCGACTCACTTTGGTATCGCGACAGTACGTATTTACCCCCAAAAACAAGTCCTAACGGGTTGCCTGTTTATTGGTCCAGAGGGAATGGTTGGGTTTTTGCAGCATTGACCCGCACGCTGGATGTACTCCCGTTCAGTGCACCCCACCGGGATGATTATGTGGTTACTTTCAAACAAATGGCTGCCAAGCTAATCAGGCTTCAACGTCCCGATGGATTTTGGAATTGCAACCTGGGCGATCCGAATGATTTTGGAGGTAAGGAAAGTTCCGGAACCGTTTTCTTTACATTCGGTTTGGCCTGGGGAATTAATCATGGCCTGCTGGATTCAATAACTTATTCACCCTATGTAGCTAAAGCCTGGAATGGCCTGGTTAATGATGCTCTTCACACGGATGGCAGCATTGGGTATATGCAATCTTCCGGAAGTAAACCGGCGGATGGGCAACCTTTATCGTATACAAAAATGTCCGATTTTGAAGATTTTGGATTAGGTGGCTTTCTGCTGGCAGGTAGTGAAGTCTATCGATTGTGCTCCGATACAAAGAATTCAACAGGCATTAATCTCCAGGGGAATAACGAATTCAAACTGTGTGCATACCCAAATCCGTTTTCGGATCAGCTCAATATAAAATGTACCACGAAATCAAAAAATCCTGTTTTAATAATCCTGAATGCATCAGGTGAACAGGTTTATAGATTTAATTCAGCAACTAAGATCGGTGATACTTTGATTTGGAATGGAAAATCTAATAATGGTACATTACTTTCCAACGGAATGTATTTTATTTATCTTCAGGATGGTGACAAAAGACAATTGATAAAAATAGTTTTGATGAGGTAATCAGGATATTATGAATTTAAAATATTCGAAATTATTAGGACTTTTTTATACAGACGGGAAACGATCCTGTTGATTTCGATGGGTTTTCTGCAATGACTAAGGACACTTCCCAAAACAGGAACTTGAATGGCTGGTGGTTGAATTTATTGCGATGTATTTCAGGTCTAATCTCAACTATATAGCTGTCTTAAACTGTACAATTGATCATATTGGTTTTATTAATTTCAAGAAATATACTTTAGTGGAGGTGTCCGGATAAAAAATAATATCTTTTAATTATCATTTTTGTAGAGATGCAAACTCACGGGTGGTTAAATTCGGTATAAACCAGAATGAATAAGCGATTAGCATTAAACCATAGGGTGTAAATTCAGTCTGATGATACTCATATCCATACATTTTCAAAATAATCAATTCTAATAATTTTTATTCTTCTTTTTCGAGAAGAAAATTCTTTTTTTATCATGAAAAAATTCTTTTTATTTTTGGGTTTAGCTCTTTGTGTCAGTTTTCTATCAGCCCAACAAATTGCATTCCCCGGTGCAGATGGTTTTGGTAAATATGCCAAAGGTGGTCGTGGAGGATCAGTATATCATGTTACCAACCTGAATGATTCAGGGACGGGTTCCTTCAGGGATGCTGTGAGTCAACCCAAACGTACTGTAGTATTTGATGTTAACGGAGTGGTTAAGATTCAAAGCAAAGTGACTGTTTCTTCTTTTATTACCATTGCAGGTCAAACGGCTCCCGGTGATGGCATTGTAGTATATGGCAATGGCATTTCAATGACCGGTGCAACTGATGTTATCATTCGGTATATCCGTTTCAGAGGCTCAGTTACGATGGGTAAAGGAGTTTGTACCGTTTCCTCAGATAATACAAAAGATATCATTTTTGATCATGTGTCAATTGAATGGGGGCGTTGGGATAATTTTCACATCAAAGACAGCAAGGATATCACTGTTCAGTATTGTTTGTTAGGGGAAGGTATCAACCCGCAAATGTTTGGTGCACTGCTCGAAAATCCAACAAATATAACCATACACCATTGCCTGTGGGTGGACAATCAAAGCCGCAATCCAAAAGCAAAGGCAGGAATTGAAATCATCAATAATGTTATTTATAATTGGGGCAGTAATGGTCTGGTAGGTGGCCATTCAGGAGCCTTGCATCATCAGGATATCATAAACAATTATTTTATTGCAGGACCTAATTCCAGCCATGCTTTTATAGGAATGTTCTCGGCTACCGATCATGTTTATCATTCCGGGAATAAAGTGGATATGAACAAAGATGGAGCCTTGAATGGTCGTGTAATAACCGACGAGGATTTTATAAAAACAGGAGCTACACTTGAACCAAAAACTCAAAACTCTTCATTTGCATTATCGGGCATTGAACTGCCGGAAGTTGCCTACAAAAATGTGTTGGCTCAGGCAGGAGCTTCATTAAAGCGTGATGATATCGACAGTCGACTTGTTGGTTATGTGAAAACCCTGGGAACAAATGGGATGGTTATTAAAGCTGAAGCTGAAGTGGGTGGACAAAAGGAGTATAAACCGGCAAAAGCAAAGAATGATACCGATGGTGATGGGATTCCGGATAGTTGGGAATCAAAGCATCATTTAAACCCGAAAGATCCGGCAGATGCTGTTTTAGTTAAGCAAGATGGATTTACAAATCTTGAAGAATACTTAAATGAATTAGCTATCAAGTAATAAAGAATCATCTTAATATAGAATTAATAATGGGTATTTCATTTTCTTCTTATACCTTAGCGTATTAGTTTCATTCAGGTGAGTTCTATTGAAATATTCAAAATACACCTCGGTTTGAAGAAAAACAAATCTTTAAAGTTTAAAAATATCATTCCATGAAAAATAAATTCAGTCTGATTTTAATATCAATTTTCATTTCAATTTCTTATTTAGCCGCTCAACCAATCATTCAAACAGGTGGAATGAAAATGCCCGCTGTTTGGATTGACAAAGATACTCATCACAAAGTTATGCGACTCACCCAACGCGAAGGCAATAGCGCCAGTTTCTATTTCCATAACAATCCGTTTATCTCTGGTGATGGAAAAAATGAAGATCGAATGGTGTTTTATGGGAATGATGTCTATAAGGCGGATGGAGTCGGAATGCAATTGTTCACCGTT
The DNA here is from genome assembly GCA_028710415.1 of Paludibacter sp. Taxonomy (GTDB): domain Bacteria; phylum Bacteroidota; class Bacteroidia; order Bacteroidales; family Paludibacteraceae; genus Paludibacter. Next base: position 159,063 of record JAQTUE010000003.1, read on the forward strand.
AATCTTTCGGATTTTAAGATCACACAATTGACGGATAAAAGTTTTCGTAAAAATGGAGAAATAGTTGGTAAGAAAAATCATAATGTTTATTATCAGGTAAACGATTCGGTTTTTTCAATCAATATTGATACCCGCATGGCAATTCTGGTATTTGTTTTTCCAACAGATTTCAAGGGGGCAATTACAACATTAAATGCCGACGAAACACTGTTAGGTGGCGTTTGTGCTTCAAATGAAGAAAAAGAAATATCACGCAAAAATCCATTAAAGCATGATTATTTCAATAAAATCTATGATGCCAAACTTAAACGAACCTTATTTACCATTGATCTTAAAACAAAAGTATTGACAAAACTTTTCTCTGATAATGCATGGCTGAATCACGTTCAGTTTTCACCTGCCGATCCGAAATTAATGATGTTTTGTCATGAAGGTCCCTGGCATAAAGTAGACCGGATATGGACCATTCAGTTAGATACAAAAGAAGTAAAACTGATGCACAAGCGTACGGTAGATATGGAAATTGCAGGCCATGAATGGTTCAGCCCGGATGGTAAGATTATCTGGTATGATTTGCAACAACCTCGTGGTGGAACTTTCTTTGTAGGAGGGACTGATGTGAAAAGTGGAAAAGAAATTAAATATAAATTGGAACGGAATCAATGGAGTGTCCATTATACTATTTCCTGGGATCAAAAACTCTTTGCCGGTGATGGAGGAGACTCAACAGCAGTTGCCAAAGCAAAAGATGGAAAATGGATAAACTTGTTTACTCCAATGGGTACTCATTTTAGTTTCGAACGTCTTGTCAATATGAAATACCATCAGTATCATCTGGAGCCAAACGTTCATTTTTCCCCGGATGGGAAATGGATCATCTTCAGAGCCAATTTTGAAGGGTTTGAAAGTGTTTACGCAGTAGAGATTGCAAAAAGCAATAAATAGAATATTAGATTACTGGAGACACAGAAAGCTTCAGCAGGTTGTTTCCTTTTCAGGGGTAATGTAACTTTAGGGTGTACTTTTGTAATTTCAGCAAAAGGCCTTGATTTAGTTAGTGCAAGTGCAAAATAACTTAAAATAATTCATGCATAAATAGAACTCCGTAAATATTCAGAAATGATCTTTATAACTATAAAAGCATATCATTCAGTTCGTTAATTCCATTTTAAATTATTCATTTATCAAGGTAGATCAATTCCAAAATATTGCAATTTAATTTAAAGTAAAGATGATTATTATTCTCTCAAGTAATCATGTAATTTGTTAGACAAATAAACGGTATTGTAATAATTAACAGACATTGATGTCGGAAAATTGAGAAATTGTTTTAGATTTGTATTGTTTAATTTTAAAAATCACAAATGACTATGAATTTTAATGATTTGGGTGTTGAGTTTAAATATCTGATTGTAAACGATAAAGATAAGAAATTCGGAATATCGGTCAATACGGTAGGATTTCAATCGATACAACCAAACTCACCATATCCAATATCAGATCATCCATCCGGCTATTTTTTCAACTCTGCAAAAGGACGGATTTTAAGAGAATATCAATTCCTTTATATTACAAAAGGCAAAGGTGTGCTTTCATTCGATAATGAAACAGAAATTCCTATTTCAAAAGGACTTCTTTTTATAATTTTCCCTGGACAATGGCATACTTATCATCCTTCTCTCAAAACAGGCTGGAATGAGTATTATATAGGTTTCGAAGGGCCAATAATTGATAGTATTGTTGAAAATGATTTCATATCGAAAAATAATCAGGTATTGGAAGTCGGATTTAATGAAGAATTAGTCAATCTGTTTACCCGGGCATTGGAAGTTGCCGAATTAGATAAAATATCTTCCCAGCAATATCTGTCCGGGATAGTATTGCATATTTTGGGCCTGGTGCAATCTGTTTCTCAGAATAAAATATTCGAAGTTGGTGATGTAGTTCAAAAAATTGAACAGGCTAAAATAATCATGAATGAGAATGTTTTTAAAAACATTGACCCGGAAGAACTGGCAGAAAATTTAAATACCAGCTATTCCTGGTTTCGAAAAGTGTTTAAAGATTATACCGGCTATGCACCTGCCAAGTATTTCCAGGAATTAAAAATCAGAAAAGCAAAACAACTGCTGGTGGGAACCTCCCATACTGTGAAAGAAATTTCCTTTATGCTCGATTATAATTCAACCGAACATTTCTTTTCGTTATTTAAAAAAATGACTGGCTACACTCCGTTGGAATACCGTTTGTTCGGGCGGGAAACTGCTGATTTTAAAGAAGAATTGTAAGCTTTTTATTCCCTGGAAATAGCCGTTCTATAAATGCATGAATTAATTGTAGGGCCCGGTTAGAATCCTTCCCAATATTCTTTTGATTTAATCGGTCCCGGTTTCTGTCGTTCCGTATTTTATTAATCCGTTTGAAATCAAGACGGTAAAGAGTGCCCCTAATACTCCTGTAAATCGGCGTTGATTTAGAAATCTCTAAATTTCACGTCTTCATACTTCTATTCTCTGAATTCGATATTGCATCCCATTAAGTACTTTCCTTTAAATTTTCTGACAGTAATCTTTGCCTGTATTGTCTGTCCTGTAATAAGTTTGATTATTAGCCAAATATTTACTTCCATGTATAAATATTCATTATCTGGTGATGTAACTGTGATATTGCTACGATATCGCCATGATGTTGTATATAATCCATATATAATCCATATATAATCCAATAATAATCCATATATAATCCATACTTATATAGATATGGAATATATCTGGATTATTATTGGTTTACGATTAAGTTATTAATAAATTATAAGTAATGGGATGACGACATCATGAAGACATCTTTCCGGGTTTAATGTTTCAACTTTTGCGGTCGAAAAGTAGGAAGTCACGAAAAATCAGGATTTGCTTTCATATCTGATTTGAAAAGATTATTTAGATTTTTGCAATAAAGTTAAATTGTTGGTTTTAAGATTCAAAATATGCGACGATTAGAATTTGAATGAACAATTAATGTCAGTTAATCAGTTATTTAAAGCCAATTAATACCGGGACTTCAGATAAATATTCTTTCTTCACGTAACTCCGTAGGCGATTTTAATATTGAAGTATTGTTAAATTAAATACAAAATAGACAATCAAATTCAATAGGATTAATATCATTCGATATACAAAATTAGTGCCACTGACCTCTTATATTTGTCATACTTTAAATCAATGAACTGAAAAAAACGCTATGAGTAAAATTTTCTATGTAATTATTTTAATCTTTTCGCTGACTTATTTTAACGCAGAAGCTACAATAATTGATCGTAAAGCATTAGTATCCAGAAATAATCCACAAATAAATTCGTTTGATTCCCTATCCTCATTATCAGTTGGTAATGGAGAATTTGCATTTACAGTAGATGCCACGGGGCTCCAGACATTTCCGCAAAAATACACTACCGGCGTTCCACTCGGAACACAAAGCCAATGGGGATGGCATAGTTTTGCAAACCCAAACAACTATCGTCACGAAGAAACTCTTAAAAATTATAACTTCAGAGGCAAGGTTGAACCTTACTCCACACAATTCAACGAACCCGGCAGGCCAAAAGAAGCCTCCGAATGGTTTCGCATCAATTCACACCGACTTCATCTAGGGATTGTAGGATTCGAACTTTCCGATCCGAAAGATTTTAAAGCCATCACTGAACTACATCAACACCTGGACTTATGGAATGGTGAGATTGCCAGCAAGTTTAATTTAAACGGAAAAGCTGTTTCAGTTCAAACCAGCTGTCATCCAACCGATGACATGATTTGTGTCCGCATACAATCAGTGACTCATACCGGAATTAAATTTCATTTTCCCTATCCTTCAGGTGGCCATACCGATGATGCCTGCGACTGGGATAGTAATAATAAGCACAGTACATCACTTGTCGAGCAAACCGAAAACTCTGCATTGTTGGAACGTAAAGTTGATGAAACCATTTACTATGTCAAAATAAGTTGGGAAGGAAAAGCAAAACTTATTGAAAAAGAAAAAAACTATTTCGTTTTACAACCAACATCTGATGATTTTTCGTTTACAGCATCGTTTACGCCCATAAAACCAGGGGAGAAAGTGCAACCGACTGTTTCAGAAACAATGCTTGCTTCTGAAAAATATTGGAATTCATTTTGGACAACCGGAGGAGCAATTGATTTTTCCGCCTGCAAGGACAAACGGGCACCCGAGCTTGAAAGACGCGTTGTATTATCACAATATCTGTTGGCCATTCAATGTGCAGGGTCTGTGCCCCCTCAGGAAACCGGTTTGACCTACAATTCCTGGTATGGCAAATTTCATCTGGAAATGATCTGGTGGCATGAAGCCCAGTTTGCCCTTTGGGGACGATCAGCATTATTGGAACGGACATTGGAATGGTACAAAAAAGCGTTGCCAATAGCCAAAGAAATTGCACAAAGGCAAGGATTTGAAGGAGTAAGATGGATGAAAATGACTGATCCTTCGGGCATTGAAGCACCATCAAAAGTAGGATCATTCCTGATCTGGCAACAGCCACATATCATTTACATGGCTGAGTTGGTTTACCGGAGTCATCCTTCAACAGAAGTCCTGCAAAAATATGGTGAGTTGATTGAAGAGTCGGCTAAGTTCATGTATTCATTTGCTACTTATGATCAAAAGAATGGACGTTTTATTTTAAAAGGTGCAATTCCGGCACAGGAAACACTGCGTGCCTCGGAAACAACCAATCCTCCTTTCGAACTTTCTTATTGGCATTTCGCTATGAGTACAGCCCAGAAATGGCGTGAAAGAACCGGCAAAAAGCGTAACCCGCAATGGGATGAACTGATCAACAAACTCTCACCCCTGGCTGCGAAGGATGGCCTATACCTGGCAGCCGAAACTGCCACGGATACTTATAAGGATATCCGTTTCACGTCAGATCATATGGCTGTTTTGGGGGCATACGGTATTTTACCTAAATGCTCTTTGGTTCGATCTGATTATATGCAAAATACATTAAACTGGATTTGGACAAATTGGAACTGGGATAAAACATGGGGCTGGGATTTTCCAATGACTGCCATGAATGCAGCGCGTCTGGGTGATACCGAAAAAGCAGTGGGAGCCTTGTTAATGGATAAGCGAACAAACACCTATTTGCCGAACGGACATAATTATCAGGATAGCAGACTTCGGATCTATCTCCCCGGGAATGGAGGATTACTTACTGCAGTAGCCATGATGTGTGCCGGTTGGGATGGCAATAAACTTAAAAATCCGGGATTCCCTAACGATGGAAATTGGGATGTGAAATGGGAAGGATTAGCACCACTGCCGTGATAGAAGAACCAAGAACCAAGAACCAAGAGGCAAGAAGTAGGTAGTAAGCAGTAAGTAGTTGGTTGGTAACCAGCATATAGTATACAGGACTCAAGACTCAATACAAAAGACTTTTGACATTAGACATTAGACAAAATAAAATCAACAAATCAATATATATGGAAAAAATAATGAGAAAATGGACTCCAATTTTAGTATGTATCCTGATTGCACTTACATCCTGTGTGAGTGAATTAGATAAATACTACACAACACCTGCCGGGCTGAAAGGAAATGCCTGGGAAGTAATGGAAGCAAAAGGCAATTATAAGTTATTTCAGTCAGCAGTTGCTAAGTCAGCTTTCAAAGATTTAGTTCAGGGGAAAGGTCAAATCACAGTAATGGCTCCAACTGATTCTGCTTTTCAAGTGTATTTGGATAAACACAAGTATGCAACAGTAGCTGATATTCCACAAGATGTGTTGGAAAAGTTGGTTGGTTATCATTTGGTATATTATTCATTTAATAAAGAGGCATTTGAAAATTACAAGCCCTTTGGCGTTGAATCTGAGAATTTCGCCAAAGGTATTTATTATAAATTCAGGACCAAAAGTAAGGATGCTATCTCTAAGATGAATGATCCATCAGTATCTACTCTTGATTCGGTAAAAGTGATTCATAAGGAACGGTTTCTACCGGTATTCTCATTTAATTTGTTTACATCATTAGGAATTGATGCCAAATCAAATTATGAATTCTTTTATCCAAATTCAACATGGAACGGTGCAACCGGATTTAATGTCTCAAATGCCAGTGTCAAAGAGTATGCCATCGTAACTGACAACGGATATGTATATTCGATTAATCAGGTACTTGAGCCACTCGAAACGGTGTATACCCAATTGAGTAAATCCCCTGATTTCAGCATCTTTAAACAAGCTTATGACCGGTTTGTGTCATTTGTTTATGATGCCCAGTCGACAACTGATTATGGGAAAGGAGATTCATTATTTGTACAATATCACAGCACCCTTCCCCAGATTGGTTCGGAATGGACCAGTTCGTCGATAGGATCTTTAGATTACACTCAATTATCGACTCTGGCATATGGTGCTAATAATGTTTTTTCACCCGATAATACTTCCATGCAGGCTTTTTTCAATACGTACTGGGCTCCTTATTACAGCAGTATCAATGATGTTAATTTTTTACCATTATATTATTTGCTGAGCAATCATGTTTACAGCGGAGTACCATTATTCCCTGAACCAATAGAAAAAGGACTCTTTCTATCGAGTCAGGGAACCGCTATTCAATTTAACCGCTCATCAGCTAAAATGAAAAGTATGTGTGTGAACGGAACTCTTTACGGAATAGATCATGTTATGGTACCTCCCGTTTTCACTAAAGTGACATCACCGATGTTCTGTGATTCGACTTATTCAACCATATTGGATATGATGGTGTATTCTTCCTTAATTTCTACCCTGACAACCAACCAGATGAAATTCAGCGTGTACTATCCGAACAATAAAATGATTTCGTTGAATACTACATTGGAAGGGAAGAGAATTCAATATATGAATACAAATAAGAAAAAATTTGGTGCCCAGGAGCTTGATATTGAAGGTGATGTAATCCCTTTTGTACCAATGCAGGTGTCCCAGAAGAAAAGTTTTGCCGGAGGGCATGTTGCAACCCAGCAAATTTCAAGCCAGGGTGACCAGGCTATTTACAGAACCTTGAATCCATTCAATTACCTGTATATAAAAGGCGATAAAATTTATTCGTCGGCCATATTCAATAGTGGTGATGTTAACAAAGCACCCACTTTTACAAAAATACCAGGTAACTGGACAAATGGCGATGCGTATTCATTGTCCGGAGGCACTGCTTCGGCCTTAGTTCCTGAGTCCAATCAATTTAAAAATGTGATTACTTCACTGGCATGTCCAACAGATTATACTTATTTTAAGGCTGTTATCTCTTCTTCGGGCATGAGTGCCTCATCACCACCTTATAGTTTTATGCAGGGTGCACGATTTATAGTACTGATACCTACTTCGGCAGCAATTTTAGCAGGTTATGCTGCAAAACAAATCCCAACAACCCCTGCAGAAAAAGTAGTGAGTTTTTTAAAACCTTATTTTATAGATGTAAATGCCAGTAATTTGGTGGATTATCCATTCCCGGGTGAAGGCGTCCAGGGGAAACTGGTATCATTTGGAACAAAATCCAATGGCCAACCGGCAACATTTACATTAGTTGATACCGGGACAGGTTTACAAATAATAGATGCAAAAGGAAATATAGCAAATGTATTAAGCTATTTCCCCCGTATCTATGCTGATGGTGCCGCTTACCTTATTGATAAATTATTGGTTGTAGAATAACATTAATAGAAAAAACATGAAAATATTTCGAAAATATCTCACCTTGTTTTTTGTTCTAATTGCAGTTCAGTCCATGGCACAGACAGTAATTACCGGAACAATAAAAGATTCAAAAGACTCCGGGCCATTACCCGGGGCAAATATCTATGTCGTGAATTCAAGCAATCGTTCATTAGGAGGTTGTATCGCTGATTTAAACGGTGAATTCCGTTTAAAAATTCCAAATCAAAAGAATTTAACCATTACTTTTTCATTTGTTGGATATAAATCACAGTCAATGAAATATACCGGACAAAAGACTTTTGACGTTTCGTTGGATGATGCTTATGTATTAAATAATGTAGAAGTCACAGCCAAAAAGATTGAACGGAATTCATTTGGACAGACGCCTAAGGAGCTGGTTTCGGCGACACAGAAATTATCCATGGAAGGACTTGAGTCGGCAGGTGTTGCGAATGTAACTGAAGCCTTGCAAGGAGCGATGGCTAATGTGGATATCTTAACCGGTGCCGACCCGGGTTCGGGAAGTACCATCCGTATTCGTGGAACTTCTTCACTGAGTGCTTCCTCGGAACCGTTATTTGTAGTTGATGGAGTGCCACTTCCAGTGAATATATCTTCTGATTTTAGTTTTGCTACAGCAAATTCTGAAGATTACGGGCAACTTTTAAATATTTCACCCAGTGATATTCAAAGCATTGAAGTATTAAAAGATGCAGCTGCAACGGCAGTCTGGGGATCAAAAGGAGCAAATGGAGTTCTTTTATTTACGACTAAAAAGGGGTCAAAAGGAAGGACTACTTTTTCGTATAACTCAAAATATGAATATAGTAAGGAAGGCAGTTCAATTCCCTTGTTGAATGCAAACCAATATACCTCCATGGTTCAGGATGCCATCTGGAATTCAATAAATGTTGTCGGCCAGGGTAGCAGCCAATCCACTACATTACTTGGATTATTGTATAATACCAAGGAAATTGGCTTCGACCCGACCTGGGTAAACTTTAAGGAATACAATCAGAATACCAACTGGTTGAATTTGATTACACAACCCGGATTATCGTTGGATAATAATTTGTCCATTTCCGGAGGTGGTGATAAGGCTGATTTCAGATTATCATTGGATCATTTATTGCAGGATGGAACTACCATTGGTACAAAATACCAACGATTTAGCGCTTCGTTTAACATGCGATATAAATTCTCCAACAAACTGGACATTGAAGCAAATTATAGTTTTACAAGAGGTATTAAAGATGCAAATTATTCGGATAGCTATGTCGATGGTTCAAAAGTACGTGGACAGGCACTTACCAAAATGCCAAATATGAGTCCGTATACGATAGGTTTGGATGGAAATCCTACCAGTGAATATTTTACTCCTTTTTCATATTTCCAGGGATCATTCGCAACAAATAAGCTATATAATCCGGTGGCCATGGTGAATGAGAGCCAGAACAGGACAACTGCCATATCCAGTCGAATGATTTTCAATTTACACTATAATTTCTTTAAAGGATTGGATTATTTCGGAGTTGTAGGATTTAATGCCACGGGTAATAATACTCAAAAGTACTTGCCTCAGTCAGTAACAGGTGAGTCATATATAAACAAGTATGTAAATATAAGTTCTGATGGTGGATCAGACGTGTTATTTTTAACAACGGAAAACAGATTAAATTTTGGTAAAGCCATTACCGATAACCAAAGGATATCACTTAGTGCCGTGTGGCAAACAAATGATCAGACATCGTCATCCTATACGAGTATTACCACCGGAAATGCAAGTGCAGGATTGTCCGATCCAATCGTAGGGAGTAATACCCAAAACTATGCCGGAGGATCAGGAAGAGTCATGACAAGAGATGTAGGTGGCATTGTAAATGCACAATACACTGTTTCAGATAAATATATCCTGAATGCAGGTTATCGTTTGGAAGCAAATTCCAGTTTGGATGTAAACAGCCGTTGGGGTGGTTTCCCAACCATTGGAGCAGCCTGGCAACTGGGGGATGAAGATTTCATCAAGAAACTTAAAATTATTTCAGTTGCCAAAATAAGGGCCAACTGGGGTCAGAGTGGAAATTCACCATCAGGTGCTTCGCCTTATGTCGGTACATTTAGTGCTATCCCGAACGGATATGGAGAAATCTCAGCGATACAACCTGTTAAAATACAGCTTGAAAATCTAAAGTTCGAAACAATTACACAAACAAACTTAGGAGTTGATGTCGGGTTCTTCGATAACCGATTGAACTTTACTGTCGATTTATATAAAAAGGTTACATCCAATTTATTACAAAAAGACATCGATTTACCTACTTCAACCGGATATACCACGGTAGCGTATTATAATTCAGGTAAAATTTCAAATCAGGGTTGGGAGTTTCGTACCGATATTGATGTAATCCGGAAAAAAGATTGGAAATTCTCCCTGAATTTCAATATCTCTCAAAACAAAAATCAAATCCTGGATCTGCCAACAAACAAGCAGAGCGTAAATTATACCTTTGGGAATAAAAATTATGCATATAAATTTGTCGTAGGAGATCCACTAGGTTCATTTTACGGGTATAAATATAAGGGAGTTTATCAAAATGTAACCGAGACTTATGCCCATGATTTGAATGGGAATATCATTAATGATATAAATGGCACGCCGGTAATCATGAAGAACGGATCGGCCAAGGCTTATCCGGGTGATGCAAAATATCAGGATGTCAATGGCGATGGAGTTATTGATAAGAACGATATTGTTTATATTGGCAACTCGAATCCCCTTTTCACAGGTGGTGGAGGTTTTAATGTCAGTTATAAAGGAATCGCACTGGTTGCAAGCTTTCAGGGACGTGCCGGTCAAAAAGTTATAAACCAGGCCCAGATGAATGATGAGTATATGTATGGTACCGATAACCAAAGCGTTGCAGTGTTAACCCGTTGGAGGCATGAGGGGGACAATACTCAAATCCCGAGGGCTCTTTACCAACTTGGATACAATACATTGGGATCAGACCGTTTTGTGGAGGATGCATCATTCATACGAATGAAAACATTAACATTGAAATATGATTTGCCGAGAAAGATGGTTCAAAAAATTGGTATACAAAGGTTGCAGGTTTATGTAACGGGTTATGATTTACTTACATTCACCAAATATATCGGACAGGATCCTGAAATAAATTTGTCCTATGTTGATAAATTGTATCCGGTTTATCTGGATGGTGCTCAAACTCCAAAACCACTTAGAATAGCATGTGGTTTTAATCTTAACTTATAAAAAAATACAGATATGAAAATAAATAAATTTTTAATATCAATGCTTATTCTTTCATTATCATGTACATCGTGTAAAGATTATCTTTCGATATTACCAGAGAATAATCAAAGCAGTGCTCAATACTGGCAAAATAAAGAAGAAGTGGAAGCCGTTTTAGGGGCTGGCTATGTGAAACTAAGATCGAGCCAGGAGTATCTGTTTTTATGGGGTGAAGCAAGAGGGAATGGCATTTACTTAACCGGTAACGGTTCTGAGGGTGAATTAGCTGCTCAAAAACTCCAGAATATGGACATACTCCCAACGAATGCTTTAGCTAAATGGGATCAGCTTTATACTGCTATCAATATGGCAAATTCAGTTATAAAATATGGACCATCAGTAGTCGATAAAGATAAGTCTTTCAATATTAATGTCATGAATTCAGATTTGTCAGAAGCCTATTTTCAACGGTCATTGGCTTATTTTTATCTGGTGCGTCTGTGGAAAGATGTACCATTTGTAAAAGAACCCTATGTGAATGATGCTGCGCCTTATGCTTTACCCAAAACGGATGGAAATGAAATTTTGAAAAGTTGTCTGACTGACCTGACAGCAGCTCTGGAATCAGCAAAAGAGATTTTTCCGGAGAGTTCACTGACAAATCCCATGAATACAAAAGGACGAGCAACAAAATGGGCCATCTATTCATTGATAGCGGATATAAACCTGTGGTTGGGGAATTATGATGAATCAGTTGCAGCTTGCGATCATGTTATAAATTCAGGACGTGTTGGTTTAATCAGCGGATCGTTATGGTTTACAAACTTCTTTCCGGGAAACAGCAATGAAAGTATTTTTGAATTACAATTCAGCAAGCCATTGTCACAAACAAATTCATTTATTTCCTGGTTTGACACAAACAACTATTATAATATATCTCCATACACTCAGTCATTATTTGAATCGAGTGAACTGGACCTGAGAGGATTAAACGCATCATATATCCCAACAGGAAAAATCTGGAAATATATAGGTATAAATCCTGATGGATCTACAAAACGAAACAGTACATTGCAAAATGACCAGAACTGGATTATTTATCGCCTGGCAGATATTTATTTAATGGAAGCTGAAGCATACATAATGAAAGGAACAGAATCAGAAATGAATACCGGGTTAGGGTTTATCAATGCAGTCAGAAACAGGGCAGGTATTTCGCCGGTAACAGGGAGCTCTGATCAGATAAATATGATGACTTTATTATTGGAAGAACGTCAACGGGAATTCTTTGCTGAAGGAAAAAACTGGTTCGACTTATTGAGAGTTGGAAGAAGATCGGGTACAGGATTTAAAGATTTATTTATTAATCAGGTATTGCAGGTAGCATCTGCAAACAATATCGGTATGCTTAGAGCGAAACTTGGAGATTCTAATTCGTGGTATTTACCAATTCATGCCGATGAACTAAGTGCTAACCCTGATTTGGTCCAAAATCCATATTACAACAATTTAGGTAACTAACAAATTGAAATATCAAAATGAAAAAATTAATAAACTTATTAATCTTATCAACAGTCATATTTTGTTCCTGTACAGATCCATTTGACAACAGTACGTATTCTACTACTGCCGCAAATCTTCCTGCTGCAACTTATATGGAAAAAACGGATTCTTTAAAGGTTTCGTTGTGGGTTGATTTACTTAAATATACTGATTTATTCAACACGATAAATCTACAGGCCAGTTATACCTGTTTTGTGCCGAGTAATAATGCCATGCAAGCTTATTTGGCATTAAAAGGAGTCACTTCAGTGAACCAATTGAATAAAGACGATGCCAGGTTGTTGGTACGCTATCATACCATCAAAGGAGCATTATACAGTTCTGTTGATTTTACAGATGGTGTCATGCCGGATACTACCGCTACCGGGGACTATCTGAGCTCTGCCTTTATACCAACAAGCGGGGCAATTCAAATAAATATGGAATCATCGATCTCGAAGACAATTAAAGTAACGAATGGGTATATCCATATTCTCGATAAAGTACTGACTCCTGTGACAGAAACAATTTGGGATAAAATGCAAGCTCCTGAATTTTCAATTTTCAAACAGGCAATTGAAGCAACCGGATTCAAAAACATACTTAATACTGTGATTACCGTTGATACAATGGCTGGTTATCTTGTTCATAAATACCGGTATACATTATTTGCAGTTCCGAATGATGTTTTCATTGCGAACAATATTACGGATTTGAATTCTTTGGTAATTTATTTGAATGCAGGTAGTGATTATACTTCTCCGCAAAACGCACTCAGCAATTATGTTGCTTATCACCTTTTAAACCAGCAGGTTTCTTATTCTGACTTGTCTGCATTTAGTCTAAATGATACAGTACGTTCAAAAAATATGAGTACAATGGCTCCAAATCAATTGATTAACATTAAAGATGTATCCAAGGTGCTCAATATTAATTATGATGCTACAACACTGACTGGAGTTAAATTAGTGCAATTGAATCGAAATTGTAAGAATGGAGTCATGCACGTGGTAGATGGGTTAATGCCGGTAAAGTCACCTAAGCCCAATAAAATACAGTGGGAATTAACGGATTTCCCTCAATTAGCATCAATAATTCCAAATTACAGGGTTGCATCAGGCACTTCCAATTACTTATATTATTTTTCACCTACAGCCTTGACCTGTTACAATTGGCTTTCAGTACCCGAATCAAAAGTAGGATTGTATTATGAAATATCCAATAAAAATGATGCCGTCAGGATCAAAGCAATACATTCGGATTATCTGGTTCTCTCATTAGGAATGTTTGGGTGGGTAGAAATGCAGTCACCTGCCATCGTTGCAGGTAAATACAATGTTTTCATTGAACATTTCAATCCTAAAAATGCTGTGTTACAAGGGAAACTATCCTTTATCCTGGATGGAGCATTTGTTGGGAGTCAGATTACAACCATCGGTTCATCTGCAAAAGCAGATGCATTCCTAAAAACGTTAATCGGAACAGTGACTTTTACTTCCACGACAACACATAAATTAAGAATTTTGGCAGGTGATACTTACGAGTCTACATTAGATTGTTTGACATTTGAACCAACAAAATAAAAGAAGCCGATATGAAAAAGATATATATATTAATTGCATTAGCTGCATTTGTCTTCTCATCGTGTAATGATAAATGGTCAGAATACTATTTTGGGGCGCCAAAAGGTGAGGTTCAACTCTCAATAACCATTACAGAGTTTTTCAATGGTCATCCGGAGTATTCGAAATATTATGAAATGCTAAAGAAAACCGGATTGGACAAAGAACTTACGAAAGACCAGCAAATTACAATTTGGGTGGTTAAAAATGAGGGCATGGATGTTTCCGGAATTACTGACACTGATACCTTGCGTATGAAATATCATATGAACTATTTGCCACTATTACAATCTGATTTAAAAAGTGGATTAAGGGTTCGTTCATTGAATGGCATCTATTTTCAAATTACAAAAAATACTGATGGCTTATTTGCTAATAATTCTCAAATAACAAAGTCGTTCCGTTTAAATAATGGTGTAGTACATGAACTTAATTCATTGATGAAATCAAAGATTAACATGTATGATTATTTAAAACAATTAGGGTCGGATTATTCTATCATTCGTGATTCAATTTTTAAATACAATGTTCAATTATTTGACAGGGCAAATTCAATACCCGTTAGCGTTGATAAAACAGGAAATACGGTTTATGACTCTGTTTTTTATGTTTCAAACCCACTGTTTGCTACAGTGCCTTTCAATTCGGAATTCAGTCAGTTTACTGCATTTTTACCAAACAATCAAGTAATTACCAATTGTTTTAATGAGCTGAATGCCCAGTATCAAAAAATGGGAAAAGTTGTTTCGAAAAGTGATACCATTTTAGCATTTACGTGGATTAAACAAGCCATGTTCTATAATGGAACATTGACTCAAACAAATTTAAGTGCAATTGATATCAACTCTGCATTTGGCAAGGTATGGCGTACAACGATTCAACAATTGGATTTAAATAATCCTGTAGAACTAAGTAATGGAAGACTCTTTAATGTTACAAAAATTAAAATTCCAAACAATGTGATCATTACTAAGATAAAATCATTGGTAGAATATTGGGAATATCAGGAGAAAGTGTATCCTGATCCGGCAGATCTTTATGTTTTCAAAGGTATGGTTGGAACTCCCTCTACATTTGTTGATTCGGCAACTCCAAAACCAGCTGTACTTCCTAACTACATTACGTTAAACATATCCGGAAATACTGCTACTACCGATGAGTTTTCCATGGAATTTCCACCGTTGGAAAAATATGTTGAAAATGGAGTGACTAAAGTCAGGGTCATGGAAGTTCCAACCGGAGAATATAATCTGTATATGGGCTTTCACAGTGCCGGGCATCCGTTTGTAGATATCTTTTTTAATGATGTGCAGGTCAATACACAAGGTACAATTGCAGTCGATCTATCGACTCCATGGAACTTTGACCGTGTCAATGAAACTGATAAAGATTTAAATCCAATAAGTGGGATCGCGAAATGGGATGGCCTTGGTGGACCAGTTGGTGTAGTTCATGTAGTAAGGGCTGATGGAGAAGCAGGCCTGGCTTCTTTCAGAATTAAAGTTAAATTTAACGCGCTCGAAGCTGCCGGAGGAGTCAAGAGTCTTCGTGTCTACCATTGGGCTTTGAAACCAACTGCAAACAATTATTAATCGAAAAATCTATGTACAGTATGAATAAGTATAAAATTATAACACTTACATTTACACTGATTATCAGTTGTATTTCAGTTTTTGGACAAAAAGATTCTATTAAATTGGAAGGATTGGTGGTTGACCCTTTTAAAAACTCACCGATAGAAGGTGCTATTGTAAGTGTTTCAGGTCACGAGCCTTCTTTAAAAACAGATAAAGATGGAAAATTCTTTGTAAAATTAGTTTCAGGCAAGGGATTAATCAGTGTCTGGTACCCCGGATACTATACCAATTTGCAACCAATTGCCAACCGGACTAAGATTAAGTTTGTTTTGATTTCTGAGAATAAACCAGGGTATTCGGATAATATGCTTTTACCTTTTAAAGGGCTGACTAATATCCGGGAGAAACAGACCAATCTTTATTCAATTCAAAAGAGTGATATCAATCTGAATAAAACAGAAGTAACCCAGGCATTTAATAATATTCCCGGACTACAGGTAATTGGTAAGAGTGGAATGCCCGGTGAAGGAAATTATTTTAGTTTGAGAGGGATTAATACGATTTCGGCCAATTCTTCGCCATTAGTTGTTATCAATGGAGTGCCCTATATGCCAAATATGCATGAGTCAGGAATTATAGGCGGATTCTCCAAGGATGCTTTGGGGGCACTTAATCCTCAGGATATACAAAATATCACCGTTCTAAAAGGTGCAGATGCTACTATGTATGGCTCTTTAGGTTCAAATGGTGTGATCATGATTGAAACTGATAAAGCAGTCGATTTAGATACTAAAGTTGAATTTATTGGTCAATATGGAATTGACATGAATCAATCAACTTTACCTGTTATGGGAGTAAAGGATTATAAAAGTTATATTGGCAATGAAGCTCTGACTAAATACGATGACATGGCAAACGTATTAAGTAAATTTCCTTTCCTGATAGATGATCCTACTTATTACTATAATTTTAAATACAATAACAACACGAACTGGCAAAAACAAATTTATTCACCGGGTCTAACGACTGATAATGTCTTAAAGATAAAAGGGGGTGATGCAGTTGCCAAATATGACTTGTCAATTGGGTACAAAAAGAAGACAGGACAATTAAAAGGTACAGACTATAACAGGTACTATACCCGAATTAATTCAGACGTAAATTTGAGTAGAAAAGTATCGTTCTTTTCAGCAATTTCTATGGCATATCAAAATAATAATGTTCAGGAACAGGGAATAGTTCCGGAAACGAATCCTATTTTGGCAGCTATGAAAAAAGGTCCGATATTTTCCCCATTTGAAAAGGATGCATCCAATAATTTGCTCCCAAATTATGCAACTATTCGTGATGCAGACGGTAATTTAATTGAAAACAACATGGTCAGTAATCCGTTAGCAATCGTAAATTCAGTTGTTGCTAAGGAACATTCATACGATATTCAAATTAATGCAGGTTTAAATTATAAAATTTCAGATTATTTTAGTTTGAAAGGGCAGGTAGGTTTATATTATTATTTAAGCCGTGAAGATTTATTTGTTCCCGGTGTCACCGATCAGACAGTAATGCCACTGACAAATCAACTTGCCATCAATACAGTCCGTTCTGCACAAGCTATTACCTACAATACGTATTATAATCTGAATGCTAATTATAACAGGACATTTAATAGCATTCATACATTCAAGGCTTCAATAGGTGCCCAGGTAGCAATGAACAGTGACCTGTATGATGCCGGGACAGGTTATAATACAGCAAACGATTTTTATAAAACATTGAATAATGTAAGTTCAAATGGCCGGACATACTTTGGGTATAACGATATCTGGAATTGGATGAACTATAATGCCAATGCCCAATATATTTATAACCATCAAATTGCGTTGGGAGCAAGCCTTTCGGTTGATGGTTCATCAACAACAGGACCAGATGCCCAACAGATGCAGGTTTACCCGGCAATAAATGTTGCCTGGTTAGCAAAAAATTCAATCTTGAAAGATATAGATCAAATTAATAAATTGACATTTCGTGCAGAATATGTTACGACAGGGAATAGCCGGTTTTCTTCCACATTGAGTAAATATGGATATGTAAATAAAGTTTTTCAACAACTTTCAGGTCTTACCCGTGCTGGAATTCCGAATACCAATATCGTTCCGGAATTAAACAAGACTCTTGGATTCGGATTTGACTTGTCAATGTTAAACAATCGATTGGATTTGACATTTGATTATTTTAATACGACTAACAGTAATCTGATCATGCCAATTTCCATTTCTTCAGCATATGGGTTTAATTATTTATACAGCAATGTAGCTTCAACCCGGAATAGCGGAATTGAAACAGGGGTGCAATTTGCAGTAATCCAAACTAAAAATTTAAAATGGAATGTAGGCGGAACTTTTACACTTAACAAAAACAAGGTGTTATCATTGGGTAATCAGGATAACCTGAAACTCTCCATGGATGATGGTTCTGCTATTATCACCGAAGTTGGCAAACAGACGTATTGTTTTTACGGATACCAGACTCAAGGTGTTTTCGCAACAACGCAAGAAGCAGCTATTGCAGGTTTAAATGGAACTGCACCATTGACGAATGCTGTTGGTAAAGCTTATCAGGCCGGTGATATGCATTTTGTTGATCAAAACCACGATGGAGTAATCGATGATCGTGATAAAGTAAATCTAGGCAGTGCAGATCCGACTTTCTTCGGGAACTTTAATACATCACTTCAATATAAGAATTTTGAATTAACAGCAAATTTTGCTTATAGTGTTGGGAACAAAATGTACAATGCGACCCGTAGAAATCTTGAGTCAATGAGTGATTTTAGCAATCAAATGATTTCAGTAAACAGGCGTTGGATGAGTGAAGGACAAATTACAGATATTCCCCGGGCAGCCTATGGCGATCCAATGGGAAACAGTAGTTTCTCAGATCGTTGGATTGAAAATGCATCTTTCTTAAAACTTAAGGAGGTAATGTTAAGTTATAAATTTAATTTTATGTCTGGTACAACAGTATTTATTGCGGGTGAAAACTTATTGACCTTCACCAATTATCTGGGCATGGATCCTGAGAATATGTTTTCATATGATGCCTCATTAAGGGGATTTGATTATGCAAAAGTTGCTCTGCCACGTTCAATTAAATTAGGTTTCAAACTTCAGTTATAATAAGATATATGAAAAAAATAATATATTCAATCGCCATATTTATGGCAGTAGTATCATTCTCCGGGTGTACCGATTTTTTTAATCCGGTCACGAACGATGTCCTGCTTGAAAAAAGTTATGTTGGTCAGTACGGAGAATTGTACTCCGGATATATGGGTATTACAGCCAGTGTTCAGGCTGTTGCCGATAAAGGTTCTTTTTTGGAAGGATTGCAGGGTGATCTATTGGAGCCAACCGATAATGCTCCCCGGGAAATGTGGGATGTCTATAATCATGCAACTGATTTAAATAATAATACCCTGGCTGATCCTAAGGGTTATTACAATGTAATATTAAATGCAAATGATTATATCAATCATATATTTAAATATTATCAAAAAGACTCGGCTACATTAAGCAAGACAACCCTTGATGGTTTGGTCGGAGGAGCATTGCGATATAAAGCATGGGCTTATTTAATGCTGGCCAAAATTTATGGAGAAGCAATATACCTGGATAATCCCCTGACATCCTATCAGGATATTAATCAATATCCGGTATTGAAATTTGATGAAATAATCGAAAAATGCCGTCAATTAGTTGAAACAGGGGTGAATGGAGTAAATGGAAAAGGTGATATCCAATGGTCCGCAGCTCTGTTTCCAAATCAGGGTGCTTCTGCTACTTCCCTTTCATGGGATAGAATCTGTCCACCGGCAGAATGTTTATTAGCAGAAATTTATCTGTATCAAAATGATTATCAAAAAGTAAAAGAAAACTGTTTAAAATTGATCACCAGTGGAGGTGCACAACAGTCATATCAATTAAACCTCTGGGGTGGTAACGGACAATGGGCACCAAATAATTATGCTTTTGCACGGTATGAACATATTGCTGTAGCTTTTTATAACTATTCACTGCACCAAACGAATCACCTGATAGATTACTATTCGAATACATATCCGAATAAGTATTATTTGCGTCCAACTACAGTCGCGATGAAACGTTTTGAAAACCAGTATACCAGTGGCGGGGCTCTGGGCGATAAATACCGTGGCAATGGTGTAACCTATAAGATGGTAAATGGTGCATGGGTTCTTGAAAAATTCCTGGCTGGAAATGAAACTTCAACAACCATTTATACCAATGATGTTCAATTTTGTCTTTACCGTGCAGCCGATATTCATATGTACCTGATTGAAGCATTAATTGGATTAGGACAGTTTGATCAGGCACTTCCATTATTAAACAATGGAATAGGTTCATACTATGATAACACAGCGGGTAAATTTAATCATCCTTTCGAAGGTTATCCAGCTACTTTATTTAAAGCAGATAATACCAGGGGAGCAAATCAAGGGGTTCGTTTCCGTGTCTCCCTGGGAAATGTTGGACTTTTTGCATTAAATTCTAAAACTGCAATTGATACTCTGGTAAACATGCGGCGCTTGGATTCGTTACTTGTAGAAGAAGAATGCCTGGAATTTGCAGGTGAAGCTAAAGCTTTTTATACCATGAACCGTATGGCCAGAAGATGGAGCAATACTGCTCAAAATTCATGGGCTCAAAAATGGATTGATCGCGTTGGAACAGCTAATCCCAATAATTTATGGGGATCTGATGTTCAGAATGTTTGGGCCGGGAAAGTCGGGGCTAAATATACCAATGGTTCAGGTACAAAAGTAGCATCATCATTATCAACTGATTTAAATAATTGGTTTATAAAATATAAACTGAATTAATAAACATATAACAATGAAACTAAAGGTTCAGGATTACACTTCAAAGTGACTCTTGGACCTTTTTTGTCATCATTAATTAGTAAAGCAATGAATAGATTTAATTTTATTCCCATTATAGTTACAATACTAAGTTTTAGCTTCCAGACTCTTACAGCCCAGGATACAAAAGGTAGGATTTTTGATCCCGAGCTAAATCAATATGTGGCACGTAAAGAAATAACTGTCAAAGAACGTAGCTTAAGCTATAAGCCTGAAGGACAGGATTTTGTAATTGTGAATGGAAAGAATAAATTTAATCGTGCCCTTTATAGTACAAATACCGGTTTTAGGGTTGAAACAGGTGATGTCCCTGAATTTGCCATGTACTTGCCTCGAATGGGAGGGAATCTTAGTTTCTCAATTGGGGATAGCCAGAAAACAATTTCTTTAAATGATGCTGCTACTATTGAAAGCCGATACAGGGCAGGAACACGCATCTACAATATTTCAGATCCAATGCTTCTAAAAGGGAATCTGAATCTTACAGTATTGCCGATCAATGACGCAAAAGGATTAATTATTAAAATTGAAACATTCAATATCCCTGATAATATTAAACTATCCTGGAAATTTGGTGGTGCAGCCGATAAAAGGTTCAGCCGTGAAGGTGATTTAGGTGTGGATCCTTTTGATTGTTTCTATTTAAAGCCTGAATATTGCAAAGGGAACGTAATCTCAATTGACAAGAATAGTTTCAATCTTATTTTTGGAAGTAAGAAAGATAGAAAACTAATAGGTACCTTTCCCACAGACGCACAATTATCCGTCGATAACAGTTTGCCAGTACTCTTGGGTAAAATGTCGTTGAGCAGGTCCAAAACGTATTATTTGGCAATAAAAGTATCGGATAAACCGGAACAGTTATCCTATTCCACCCTTTCATCCATTTTTGACAGATCGGAAGCATATAGAAAGAATCTGGCAAATCAAATAATAATAGATACCCCCGATCCATACTTCAATACACTTGGAGGAACACTGTCGGTTGCTGCCGATGCCATCTGGAGCGGAGAAACATGGTTGCATGGTGCAGTTGGCTGGAGGATGCCCTTGAGTGGATGGCGTGCTGCCTATGTAGGTGATGCGCTTGGCTGGCATGATCGTGCACAAAAACATTTCGATGCATACGCCGATTCCCAGGTTACATCTATTGAACCAATTTATCCTCATCCAAATCAGGATACAGCATTAAACCTTGCACGTGCAGAAAAAAAATGGGGAACACAAATGTATAGTAACGGTTATATTTGCCGCAATCCTCATGACAACAATAAGATGCATCATTATGACATGAATCTTTGTTATATAGACGAACTGTTATGGCATTTAAACTGGACAGGCGATTTAGACTATGCAAAAAAAATATGGCCGGTAATTACAAGTAGTTTAGCCTGGGAGAAACGAAATTTTGATCCGGATAATGACGGGCTTTATGATGCTTATTGTTGCATTTGGGCCAGTGATGCCTTGTATTATAATAGTGGTGCGGTTACCCATTCTTCAGCCTACAATTACAGGGCAAACAAAATGGCTGCAGAAATTGCACTTAAAATTGGTAAGGATCCAAAACCATATTCTGATGAAGCAGCTAAAATCCTTACTGGTCTGAATAGCCGGCTTTGGTTGCCTTCCAAAGGACATTGGGCAGAATATCAGGATTTCATGGGTGAGAAGAAACTTCATGAAAGCGCTGCCATCTGGACTATTTACCATGCCATTGATTCGGATATTCAGGATCCGTTCCAGGGCTATCAGGCTACCCGGTATGTTGATACGGAAATACCACATATTCCTGTTTTAGCCAAAGGTTTAAAGGACGAAGGGTACGCTACCATTTCAACCAGCAATTGGATGCCATATTCATGGTCCATCAACAACGTGGCTTTTGCTGAAGTCATGCATACTTCCCTGTCGTACTGGCAGGTGGGACGGAGTGAAGAAGCTTTTAAACTATTGAAGAGTTCAATATTGGATGGTATGTACCTGGGTGATAGTCCGGGTAATGTTGGGCAGATTAGTTATTATGATGTTGCCAGGGGTGAAAGTTACCGTGATTTTGGTGATCCGATAGGAGTAGCTTCCCGCGCATTGGTTCAGGGACTTTTCGGGTTAATTCCCGATGCCATGAACGGGAAGTTGATTGTTCGTCCGGGCTTCCCTGCATTATGGGATCATGCTTCCATTAAAACTCCTGATATCGATTTTAATTATAAACGAACCAATAATTCTGATACTTATAATATTAAACAACACTTTCAAAAAAGATTATCTGTTGAATTACAGGTGAAAGCTTATTACGATAAAGTAGTTTCAGTAAGTATCAAAGGGATTAATTTACACTGGAAACAGGTAGAATCTGCAACTGGTTTTCCTATGATAAGCATCACTATCCCTGATTCATTATCAGGAATTGTTGAAATAAAATGGGGTGGTGCTGCAATAGAAAAACCTGTACAGGAAACTACTATTCATGCAGATGATAAATTTAGCTTTACTTCAACATCAAAAGTACTGAATGTTTTTGATCCCCAACGGACTCTGAAACAGTCTGTCAAAACTAATAATTCAATTACAGGTATAGTTTCAGCGAATGCCGGGCATCATACTTTGTTCGTCCAACTTTCACGCGGACAAATGACCTGGTGGCAGCCTCTTAATTATTTTATAATCACTACTGAAACTAAACCAACAGCAGATTTTTCAGAATTAGTTTCATCAACCTGCGAAGTTGTAAATATCGATAAATATTTAAATGATTCCGTCAATAACATTTTCAAAAACAAATATCTTTCACCTCGATCTCCCTATACAACGCTTCAGATGCCTACCCAGGGTATTGGAGAATGGTGTCATCCAACACTTACGGCTGATATAGATGATTCAGGGTTAAGAAAAAAGGTTCAAAATGATCAAATAAAACTAAAACTTGGATTTCCATTCAGGACCCCTTCAACCGGTAAGAATATTGCATTTACAGCCCTTTGGTCAAATTTTCCAAAGAAAATTGAAATACCGCTTTCAGGTACTGCTACCCATGCCTATTTGCTCCTGGCAGGAACCACCAACCACATGCAAACACATTTTGAAAACGGGCGTATTGTTGTAAAATACATGGATGGAACCTGTGATACATTAAAGCTCATTAATCCCGAGAATTGGTGTCCCATTGAGCAGGATTATTTTGATAACGGCCTTGCATTTAAATTAAATGCACCACGTCCTTATCGACTTCATTTCAAAACAGGATTGGTCAGTAACAATCTTGAAAAAGAGTTGAATATAGAGGGGGTATATGGAAGAAAAATTGAGGGTGGAGCTGGTATTCTTCTCGATATGCCGTTGAATAAATCGAAAATATTATCTCACTTACAG
This sequence comes from Paludibacter sp., assembly GCA_028710415.1. Lineage (GTDB taxonomy): Bacteria > Bacteroidota > Bacteroidia > Bacteroidales > Paludibacteraceae > Paludibacter. The sequence continues at coordinate 183,083 of JAQTUE010000003.1, forward strand.
ATTGAAACGGTGGCGAATGATGTTATTATCGGTTTAATGTCTGTTACATTACAACGTTAATGTTTAAAAGTTTACAATTTTAAATGGTGAATTAATATTATAACTTGAAATACTAAGTACATGACAAAAAAAGCAATAATCACAAAATAGATTTATATTGAGTGACTTACAAAGAAAAGACTAACCACAAAAGTCACAAAAGAATCACAAAAGCAATTAGGTTTTACAAGAAAGAATACGAAAAATGAAAATACTAAAAGCATTTAAAATCTGATATTAAAAACAGAAGGTTCTTATGTGCACTTAATATTGACTTTGGTTGAATGTAAGTTTAACTTTTGTGATTTTTTTGTGACTTTTGTGGTGATGTTTTGCTTTAATATATTTATTTTGCGACTGTTAGTGATGATACTATTTTTTGTCATGGACTAAACTTGAAATAGAACAAATCATACTGGTTAGAGCAAGTTTTGATTAATTATTACAGGGAACGCTTTTTAAATTAGGGTGCAGATTCTGATTTATAAAGCGTTATCTGTTATTTGTAAGTTTGTTGTAGCAAAATAATACCTGTATCCAAATACCATAAATAATTATATATCAAATATCGAAGTTTAAAAGTCAATTACGATATTTATTTTATCCTTAGAATAAGGATTTTTGTACATGAGATTTTTTGTTTCCTGTCGATTGAGTATTTATCAGTAAATAAGCAGTTTGGAAAACCCGAAATCAATTACGCTAACCTTTGAGCTTAAACATACAATTATACATCAAAATTTTTGAGTACCCATAAATCTATTTTTAAACGATTTAATCTTTTACTATTTAAACACATTTTACAATGAGAAAAAATTACTTGCTTTGCCTGATCTTTGTATTATCGGCATGCTTTTTTTCTGTAAATGCAGCAAATGTTCCAAAAAGAGCCATTGCTTCTGTAACAGAAGTATCGACTGATACCCTTTTTTATGTCGATTTCAATACTAAACCCGGGACATTTACTACCGGAGATATTTATACTGCTTCTACCGGGAATGCAAACAAAACAAACACAATTAATTCTGTAGTCTTTGGTGCAGGACCTAATGGAGAACGTATCAATATGAATGCCGGACAAAGCGCCAGCCAGTTTGGAAGTGGTGCAACTTCATACGTATCGGCAACAGCCAATGATGATGGAGCTACAAAAGGAGCATTTAGTTTCCTGAAAGCCGGTGCTTCGGCAGCAGCAGGTGGATACATCACTTTGCCACAGGTTCAGGGGCCTGCCGATATCACTGTTTGGAGTGCTTCGGGTAACTCAACAACCCAGAAATATGATATGTATTTTAGTACTGACGGCGGAACTACCTATGTTTCACAAGGGAGTACTTCGGTCGGTCCGAATAAATTTATTTACAAGAATATCTTCACGTATCAGGGTATTGACAAGTTGCTGGTTAAGCTGGTATGTACAACTTCCAGCAATACGAACTCCAATTTATATATTTATGATGTGCTGGTGACTGCTCAACCTGCATTGAACCTGACTTCCGGAATCGGGACGGATAATCAAACTGTCACAACAGCTTTAACTGAATCGATCAGCAACATTGTTTATACCTGGGGAAGCATTGCTACTTCGGCTTCTGTCAGCTGGACTGGTACGGCAGATGCCAGCACTCCGCCTGCCGGCATAATCGTAACTACCGATCCTGTTTCAAAAACTGTTACCCTTTCTGGTACCCCAACTTCCGTTGGAAACTATGGGTACAACATGACTTCCACAAATGGTATTATTAATTCAAGGGTATTAACCGGAACTATCAAAGTAGTGAATACTCCTGTTCCATTAATATCCCTGACCTCGGTAGCCGGAACGAACGTTCAAAAAGCAACTGCCGGTGGTGCTATGACGGATATTCAATACACCTGGGGAGGTTCTGCTACTTCAGCCACTATCATCTGGACAGGTACTGAAAACGCTTCTACACCACCCTCAGGAATAATTGTAACCAGTGATGCAGTAAATGAAAAGATGACTATTTCCGGTAGCCCGTTAATCCCGGGAACCTATAGCTGGATTATTTCATCGACGGATGGAACATTGGTAAGTGGTTTCTTAACAGGTACTTTGACAGTAGTTCCTCCTCCGACCTTGTCATTAACTTCAGGGTCTGACAATCAAACCGTTCCTTTTTGTAGTGGAATTACCGGTATAGTTTATACTTTTGGTGGATCTGCGACCTCTGCATCTATACTATGGACCGGAACATCAGCTTCCAGTACTTCACCTGCCGGAATTACCGTTACAACTGATAATACGGCTAAAACAGTTACAATTTCCGGAATGCCATACGTAACCGGAAACTACGGTTACAGTATTACTTCTACCGATGGCATTCTTGTTACACCCGCTTTAACGGGTAAAATCGTATCCTCTGCCACTGCTGCTGTATTACCATCATTTCCGGGTGCAGTTGGATATGGGTCCCATGCCACCGGTGGACGTTTCGGGTCGGTGTATCATGTGACGAATCTGAATGACAGTGGAACCGGTTCATTCCGCGATGCAGTTAGTGTTTCAAACCGTATTATTGTTTTTGATGTGAGTGGCTATATAAATTTAATTACTGCCGTTTCAGCTAAAAGCAATCTGACCATAGCCGGGCAAACCGCCCCCGGAGAAGGTATCGGGTTCCGTGGAGGTGAAATATCCTTCGCCAATCAATCCAATATTATATGCCGGAATATCCGGATTCGTCCGGGAAGTGAAACTCCCAGTACCGGTGATGATGCCTTGAGCCTGTATCTTGCCCGGAATGTAATTGTGGACCATTGTTCTTTTGAATTTGCACCCTGGAATAATATTGATGGTGTTAGTGACAACTATACCGTATATCCTGTTACCGGCATTACAATTCAAAATTGTATTGATGCAAATCCTACTTATCAACAATTTGGGGCACATTGCGAATCGGTCATCAGCCAATGGACTTTTTACAGGAATATCTTTGCTAATTCACACAATAGAAACCCGTTGGCAAAAATAAACGAAGAGTTTATCAATAATGTGCATTATAACAATGAAGCCGGATTTACTACCCATACCAGTACAACATTTAAACATGATATTGTAAATAATTATTTTGTTCATGGACCGGCTTCAACAAGTACCGATAATACCTGGTTTCAGGTTGATGCCAATCAAAGTATTTATTATTCCGGTAATTTGAAGGATAAAAACCTGGATGGTATATTAAATGGAAGTGAAACTACTCCTTACTGGTATTCAGGTGTTGGCACGTTATTAACAGTACCCTGGTCTCCTTTGACTTCAATGATTCCAACCGTAAGTGCCCCTTCAGCTTATCGCATTGCCACTTCGTCAACCGGTACGCTTCCTTATGACCAAATGGATTCATTGATCATCAACCAGGTTAAAACACTCGGTTTAGGGACAGTGGGCTTTACAGCAGGAACGGTTGGCCCATCAGGTGGACTTTATACCGATCAGACACAATTGGGCCTTTCGAACAATGGCTATGGAATTATCCGCAGCGGTGTGAAGGATGTCGATTCTGATAATGACGGTATGCCCGATTATTGGGAAGTTGCCACCGGCTCGAATGTCAATGTCAATGATGCAATGACGATAGCCCCTGACGGATATTCATTGATTGAACATTACCTGAATTGGTTGGCTGGAATTCGTTCAGTATCTAAAATCAATGCTTCAGTCGATATCGATCTGAATCAATTCACTGGTGGTTTCAGTTCTGTTTCTCCGGTTTTTGAGATCAGTAATAACCTGAATGGTACAGCGGTACTAACCAATAATCATACGGTGCATTTTATACCTGCTGCAAATTTCTCAGGATTGGGAGGATTTAAGTTCACTGTAACTGGATCGGATAACACTTCCTATACGGATTCTGTTGTTGTATTGGTTACAAATAACGTTTCGGACGGCATTAATGAGCTGAAAAATGCGGTCAGTATTTATCCTAATCCGGCATCTCATGTTCTTATATTACAAAATACAGATGCCGCTACTTACGAGATTTATGATATTTCAGGAAGGCTGGCATTGAAAGGCCAAACCAAACAAGCAGGTTCGAATCAACAAATTGATATTTCGAAACTAAATGATGGTGCTTTCATGCTAAAAGTTACAACCAACCATTCAAATTCATCTTTTAATTTTATCAAAAAGAATTAGAACAGATCTGAAAATGGTATTAGAATCCGGTTGTAATAAATGATTTATTCATTTATGTCAACCGGATTTTAAATGCTTATATGTAAACTCTTTGGTCGATTCAACACGCAATTGTAAATTAGATTTGAATTGAATAATTCCAAAGAATAAAATCAAATAATAACAGTTTGAAATTAATACCGGATAGTCTTCAAAATCACAACTGAAAATCCCGAATGTCCACCAAATGCATCATTTGCCCCCTTCCATATATTTCAAACCTTTCAAACCTTTCAAACTTTTCAAACTCTTCAAACTCTTCAAACACGGAACGTTTTCTTGATGATATTGCCATGATGTTTTCATGATGTTGCACGTATTACGTGGTAGATACGTGGCAGATACGTATATGTCTCGTATATGTCCCGTGCCTATAAAGGAGCGTAATATGTACGTATCTGCCGCATAAGGTTGCGGAAACTATAACGCAATACGTGCAACATCATGAAAACATCATGTCATTGTCATAAAGAATTAATGCATGGCTGCACTTCAACAGGTAGTAACTGCAGAAAATGTCAGAATCAAGATTGTTTTTGTCAAATAATCTATATATAGGATGTAGTATTGCAAGTATTTTTGACTCGATAAGTAGTATCCTTGAATCTCATATTTTATTTAACTTCATAGTGCATGAAAAAATTCCTCTCCTTCCTGTTCATTATTGCATTTTGTTCTGTTTCAGTTGGTTCTTTAAGAGCTGACAACCGGCAGATGGAATACCTTAACCGTGGCCTTGTGGCTGTTAAAGTCAGCAATGGAGTATTTCTCAGTTGGAGGTTATTGGGAAATGATGCAAAGAATATTGCCTTTAATATCTACAAAAATAAAACGACACTTGTAAATTCCACTCCGCTTACTACTGTTACCAATTATGCGGATGCAAGTGGATTATTGACTGACACCTATACCATCAGGCCAGTTTTGAATAATGTGGAAGATCTGACAGAAAGTAATTCAATCGTTACTCCCTGGCAACAACAATACAAATCAATCCAGTTGAACCGTCCGGCGAATGGACGGACAACTCCAAACAAATATGGAAGCACCGGAAAAGCTGCAACGGGGAGTTATCCTCAAGGCCAGCCTTACGGATATTCACCAAACGATTGCAGCGTAGGCGATGTAGATGGTGATGGCGAATATGAAATTATTGTAAAATGGGATCCGTCCAATTCACAGGATAATTCGTACTATGGTATTACCGGAAAAGTGTATCTGGATGCCTACAAATTGGATGGAACACAATTATGGCGCATCGATTTAGGTAAAAATATACGTGCCGGGGCGCACTATACTCAATTTCTGGTATACGATTTTGATGGTGATGGATTGGCTGAGTTAATCTGCAAGACAGCTCCCGGGACTATCGATGGCAAGGGTCACAATGTAATCATGAATACCGACGACCCGAATGCCGATTACCGAAACATTGATACCACGCAGATCACCGGTTCCAGAATGCTGGGCACCATCCAGACCGGACCTGAATACCTTACCCTGTTTGATGGAAAAACAGGAGCAGAACTGAATACAATTGCATATAATCCTCTTCGGGGCAGTTCGTCCTGGGGCGATACGTATGGAAATCGTAGCGACCGCTTCCTGGCCTGTGTAGCTTATCTGGATGGTGTTCATCCAAGTGCGGTAATGTGCCGTGGATATTATACCCGTGCTTGTTTAGCCGCCTTTGATGTGAAAGATAAAAAACTGGTTCAGCGTTGGTTCCATGATTCGGGGAATACTGCCGGGGTGGGTGGTTTCGGACAGGGGAATCATAATTTAAGTGTTGGGGATGTGAACGGGGATGGAAAAGATGAAATTATTTATGGGTCGAGTGCCATCAATAATGATGGTACCCTGCTTTATAGTACAGGATTGGGTCATGGGGATGCCATGCATGTATCCGATTTAGATCCCGACAGACCGGGATTGGAGGTATGGGATGTTCATGAAGATGCTGCTTCTGCTTACCGTTGGGAAATGCATGATGCTGCCACCGGTTCAATTGTTTGGGGAGGAAATGTGGCCGGGGATAATGGCCGTGGATGTTCCGCTGATATTGATGCCAGGTACCGTGGATTTGAAATGTGGAGCTCATTAAGTACAGGAACCTATTCCTGTAAAGGAGTACAAATATCAACTTCAAAACCATCCGCTGATAATTTCAGGGTATACTGGGATGGGGATTTGCAGGATGAATTACTGGACGGGGTAAAAATCACAAAGTGGACAGGCAGTGGAACTTCAACGTTATTGACTGCCAGCGGTGTCTCTTCTTGCAACAGTACCAAAGCTACTCCTAACCTGAGTGCCGATATCCTGGGAGACTGGCGGGAAGAAGTCCTGTTATGGGAAACTTCGGATTCCAGTAAATTGCGGATCTATACTACTACAATACCGACCACTAACAGGTTGTACACATTGATGCACGATCCGGTTTACAGATTGGGGATAGCCTGGCAAAACGCTGCATACAATCAACCACCTCATTTGGGATTTTATATCGGCGATGGGTTGGATAATGTTCCGCAACCAACCATGTATACACCAAGGTATGATCCGTTGGCTATAAGTGACGTACAGAATATATCTTCACAACATGCAGTGATTTATAAATCGGGTGAATCAGTGATCATAAATTCTTCAGAACTCATTCATTCGGTTTCGGTATATTCTTTATTAGGAAAATTAGTGTTACAGCTAAATGGAGTTGAAAGACAAGAATATAATTTCAAATGTCCAATCAGTGAAAAAGTTTTAGTCGTAAAAGTGAATACTGATTCGGGAGTTCAAGTGGCTAAAATAATAAATTATTAAGTGGCAATTATTGACACTAAAAAATACCCTGTTATCTCAATTTTATGAGATAAGAGGGTATTTTTTTGTTGTAAAAGTATCTGCAAAGCCCTCAAGAGGTCAAGCTGTCTGATCTTAATGATGTGTTTTAATCTGAGATTACAGATTCTTAATCAGGTTGACCGGCTAATACTCAGGATATTTCTATCAGATACAGTAAATTTTTAGCTTTAGTAATAATTTCTATTGCCCGATTTTGTCATATTGAGATTCAGCTTTAATCTCTTGGTATTTTGGTGCATCCATCATTTCAACTAATGCGCGTAGTACAGGACCTTCACCCATAGGGTCGTTTTCCTGCGTAGGACGGGTATAATAGTACTGAAGGGAAGGCATAATGCCGGTGCCAACACAAATGGCTGTTACATCGCCTGCAGGAGTGATTTTTGACATCATACCTTTCAATCCCTGTTCTGCCACATAAATAAAATCAGGATGGAGCCAGCCTTCCCTGACACCACGGGCTATTCCAAAGACAAACATGGCTGTACCGGTAATTTCATCATAGGAATCTTCTTTGTCGAGTAATTGATGCCACAGTCCGCTCTTACCCTGATATCGTGCAACTCCGGAAGCTTGTTGCTGAAAGTTTTTAATAACAGCATTTCTCATGGGATGATTTTTAGGCATCCGTGATAATAAATCAGCCTGGGCCATGAACAACCAACCGTTTGCACGGCTCCAATGAGCCACACCATGTTCTTTGTTGTCGGTGTTGTAACAATGATAGTAAATTTGCTTTTCAGGGCACCAGAGGTATTTGTTGTATTTCAACACCTGATTGGCAGCATCTGTAAAGTATTTCTTATCACCTGTAAATTGTCCCATCCTGGATAAAAATGAAATTGCCATAAACGAATCATCTGCCCAAATGGTGTTTTCATGAGGCCAAATCCGGGCAATAGTACCATCTTTTAAGCGGGGTTCGGATTTATCCAAATGTAAGGCTGTTTCTTTTATATATTCTAAAAAAGCATTGTTTGAATGTCGTTGTTGAAGTTCAATTAAACAAGCTCCCAACGGTCCATTATCATCAAGCCTTTTACCCCTGAAAAGCATACCCCAGCTTATATTCCGAATAGCATCCCAGCCCCCTTCAGCTAATGTCTTGTCATAAAGATTATGATAATATTCATAATTGCCATCATTGAATACGAAATTCATATTTTTCAAGACATATTTTTCATATTTTTTGTCGTTCAGCTTGTCGCTGAGTTCCAAAAGGGCTATGTCAGTTACACCGTTTGAATAATGCCATTGATTGTATTTCGACTGAACTTTAATGTCTTTTGATAGAGGCAGATCTTTAACACAAGTGTATGTTTCGCCCGTCTTCTTATTCTCAAATAAATAACTTGTAGAGTTTAGTATCCGGTTTGCTATTTTTATTGCTGTTTCACGGGCTGTCATGTTGTTTTGTGCATCAGAAGTCGATATACCAGTGATAACTAAGGCAAATAGAAAGAAGATTTTTGATTTCATTCGGTTTAAATTTTATACAACTTGCAAATATACATATTAAAAGTTTAAGCAAAAAGAGTTCAATATTCATCCGGTGAATGAAATATTGAACTCTTCGAATAATTATAGTAAGACAAACACTATTTTCATAAATTAATTGGAAAATAGAGTTGAATTGTTTTTAAAATAGATTTGGTATAACCAGTGAGATAATTAGTATACACATTCCAAGTACCAAAACAGCAATCGTTTTGTTGGTAACGCCTTTCCATTCTTTGAGCAAAATACCCCAGACATTGCTAAATGTAATATTTAACGACATGAGGATACTCCATGAAAATGCCATCATGACACTTCCTTCGGTGAAATAGCTTTTACCCATTGCCAACCCAAAAAACTGGGAATACCAAAGTATACCGGCCAAGGCACAAAATAAAATGTTATTGACAAATACTCCTCCGGAAACACTAAAGTAATCTGTTATGGTTTTATTTTTAATGTTTTGGAAAATGCAATAGATAGCATTTGTGAGGAAGCCCCCTGCAGTTATTATCAAAATAGCCGGCAAACCTGCAAATAATGATTTTGTGCCCATGGCAATAACTGCTAATTTAATTGGCTCAGCCGATTCCAGCCCAAGACTGAAACATGCACTCATAACACCTGCCAGCAAAGCAACCAACAACCCTTTTCCTAAAGCAAAATCTTTCACTGCTGCTTTCTTCTGCTCATCAGTCATATTTTTTGACCGTAGACTTCCGGCAAATCCAATTACAGCAATACCAGCAATAGCAATACTTACTCCGATCAGTAACAAGAGACCTTTGCCTGACAATAAATCCGTTCCGTTCATTAATGCAGGAATAATCGTTCCAAATGCAGAACAAGTACCCAGGGCAATGGATTGACCCAAAGCAACTCCTAAATAGCGCATGCTTAATCCAAATGTCAATCCGCCGATTCCCCATAACATTCCAAAAAACAGGGCGTGGAATGCTGCTCCATTTCCGGATGAAAGAATTTCTATCAGGGAATGTCCCTCTGGGACTGCCAGTAATGCACCAAGATAAGGAAAAAGTAACCAGGCAAAAATACCCTGTACCAACCAAAAACTTTCCCAAGCCCAGCTTTTTACTTTTTTAATAGGTACGTATGAACTTGATTGTCCCATACTTCCAATAGCAATAATGAATAATCCGAGAAGTGTGTTCATGATTTTCGTTTTACAATTTACATCTTAATTTATAAATTAAGATAGAAAACCGGAGATGAATATTAAGTTAGATAAAAGGCAAAGTTATAACAAATGACACAATAGCCAACACCTGAATAAAATATCCCGGTGTTTTCTATCGTGTCAGTAATCATAAATTATTATACACGTTTAGACGTAGTGTCTTTTTCGTATTGTTGAATTTCAGCAATGTATGCATTCCCTGCTGTAACACCATTTTTTGAACAATAATAGTCATATACAGCGGCCCAAGGCATTGATTTTAATTCTTCCAACAGAGCAAGACGTTCAAAGTTTTGACCGTTAGCTTCAAAAGTACGTAGTTGGTCAATTGGCTCCAGTAATGCCTGTAACAATGCTTTTTGGGTAGCGCGGACACCAATTACATAAGCACCGATGCGGTTGATAGAAGCATCAAAGTAATCTAATCCAATATGAACACGATCAAGCGCATTCGCACGTACAATTTCCTGAGTTAAGTGTAATAATTCATCATCAAGAATTACAACGTGGTCGCTATCCCAACGAACAGGACGACTTACATGTAACATGATTTCAGGTAAAAACAGCAACAGGGAAGATATTTTATCCGAAATTACTTCAGTAGGGTGGAAGTGTCCGGCATCCAGGGTAACTACCATGTTATTCTTAGCACCATATGCCAGATAAAATTCATGTGAACCAACTGTATAACTTTCTAACCCGATTCCGAATAATTTTGATTCAATGCAATCAACCAGGTACTTGGTATCAATTTTCTCAGCCAATACTGTATCCAATGCATATTTCAGATTGGCACGATAAGCCAGACGATTCACGGTACGATCTTTACTTCCATCAGGAACCCAGATATTATGAATACAGGCAGAACCTTGTTGGCGTCCAATTTCAGCAGCGATATGCCTGCAACGACGTAAGTGTTCCATCCAGAATGATTGAATATCTTTATCCGGGTTACTCAAAGTAAGACCGGATTCCGATTTAGGGTGTGAAAAGAAGGTGGAATTGAAATCAAGTTTCACCCCAACTTTATTTGCCCAATCAATCCAACTTTGAAAATGTTTAGGTTCAATTTGATCACGATCTACAAATTCGCTACCAAAATCGCCATAAATAGCGTGTAAATTCAGACGATGTTTACCGGGAAGCAAAGTCAAAACCTTTTCAATATCAGTTCTTAATTCTTCAATGGTTCTGGAACTTCCCGGATAATTTCCGGTTGCTTGAATTCCACCTGTCAGGTCACCTGATGAAACTTCAAAACCTTTTACATCATCGGCTTGCCAGCAATGCAGTGATATAGGAAGTTTATCCAATTGTTCTACGGCCTTGTTTACATCAACGCCGATTGCTGCATATTGAGCTACAGCTAATTCGTAAGCTTTATTAATTTGTTCGTTTGACATGATAGTAATTTGTTATTGTTTTTTGGTTATTTATTTTAAGCCTTATATTTTGTTTAACTTTAATTCGAAACTGTCATCGTTCTTATACTGAAATATTTAAAAGTGCAAACTGCCTTTTATTTTTCGATTGCTCTTAGTCTTGATTAAGGTCGAAAAACAACTGTATTGGCAACCTAATAATTGTCATTGGAAAAATTTACCTTATCTGATTTAGGAAAGTTTTTTTGCACCAACATCATTCTATCCTAAAAAAAACAGGAAATTTGTTTTTGCGCTATAATTGCTGAAGAAGTGTGCATAGAAATAATGCTGCAATTAAGTAAATGAGTTTCTTCAGTAAATATAGATTTTGATTTGACAAATATATGCTTTTAGATGAATTGAATAATTATTTTTTTTGATGTTATAGATATGGTTTTTGGTAGAATCAACATAATTAATTGAATTTGCAAATCAATTTTTCCATTCATTGAATAAGCGCTACTTAATATCAATAAATTATTTAAAAGACCTGATTCATATCTTTATTATTTCACCCGGAACATCTTTCATATCAATATCCTTACAATTTAAAATTTTCAGAGCAGGCCCTTCCGATTGTTTAATCAAAATGTTTTTTAAAACAATGTGTTTGCTTTCTTTAATTTCACCACCTTTCTTACAGCTGATGGTGGCATTCTCAACATAAATCCCTTCAATTTGATTTTCGGGTAATCCGTTGAAATACATGGCACGGTTAGCATTTGTGCACGAAATGTTTTTGATATGGATATTCCTGAATGTCGGGGTCGTTTCGTCTACTTTAGGTAGTACAGGTTTACCGGTAATGGAGTCGAACTGTGCTTCAACAGCCGATTTTCCCATATAGTATAAATCAAATAATAATGGTTCGGTTACAATATCCATCATGGCGATATTCTCAACAAATATATTTTCAACCACACCACCACGACCACGTTTACTTTTAAATCGCAATCCTACATCCGTACCTATAAATTTGCAATTAGCTACTTTCATATTCCTAGCACCTCCTGACATCTCGCTGCCAACTACAAAGCCTCCATGGCCTTTGAAAACTGTACAATTATCGACAATCAGGTTCTCGCAAGCACGCCCACGTTTTCGGCCTTCCTCGTCTTTACCACTTTTAATACAGATTCCATCATCTCCAACATCAAATGATGAATTGACAATCAGGGTGTTTTTGCATGATTCCAGGTCAATGCCATCACCATTTTCGGCATAACTCGGGTTGCGGACAGTCACACCATCCAGAATTACATTTTCACACATGAGTGGGTGCAGATTCCATGCCGGCGAATTCTGAAATAAAACTCCCTGTAAATACAGGTTTTTGCATTCAATAAAATTCACCATCACCGGACGTAGAAAATCTTTGATAGAATTCCATTCATCATCAGTTTTTAAACTGCGTGGAACATTCATGTCGGACATTTGTTGGCCTTTCAGGTACTGTTCCGAAGGATACCAATAATCAGCACGTCTGAAAACGCCCCCTCCAGCAATAAATTTTTTCCAATAGCTTTCGGTTACACTCTGCTTTTTCAATGGTCTCCAATACTGTCCATTGCCGTCGATAGCTCCATCACCTGTAATAGCCACATTGGTCAGGTTCCGGCCTGAAATTGGTGATTGGCAGCGTTTGGTTGCTAACCCTTCAAATATTGTTTCAACGATTGGATACAAGTCTTTATTGTGTGAAAAAAGGATGATTGCTCCTTTTTCAAGATGCAGGTTTATATTACTCTTGAAAACAATGGGTCCGGTTAACCATACTCCAACAGGAACGACTACTGTTCCGCCACCTTTGGAAGACAAAGAATTCATTGCATTCGAAAAAGCATTGGTACATAAATCCATTCCGTTACCCTTGGCTCCAAAGTCAGTAATAGAAACACTACATTCAGGTAATGCAGGTATATCAATCTTTGGCATTTCAAACGGCAAATCCTTGTACAAATAACCGTATTGGTAAGCTTTCTGAGCTTGCGTATTCAATGTAAGAGTTATGATCGCAATTAAAAGAGTACATTTCAACAATGTTTTTTTCATTGGGTGTTTAGTTTATAATTTATTTAAAATTTTTGTTGTAGTTTTAGTTTTACCGGTCCAACCAGCCCACTTGGCATAGTTTGCCAATTCCCGTAAGTAGACGTTTTATAATTTATATCCACAAAATTAATTTCTTTGAATATACGCCATTGTACTTTTTTACGATCTAAATCGGCAATGGCATTAGCTGGTAAATTGGTGACTTCAACTTGCAGGTTGTTTACTCCTTTCTTAATAAATTTACCTATTTTACACTCAAACGGTACGGACCATAAAGTTGTAACAACTTGCCCGTTTACAATCACCCGTGCACTTTCACGGACATCACCCAAGTCGAGTACCCATTCATTTGAATTAAGGTCATCAATTGTAAAGCTGGTATTGTAGATGCCGGTTCCACGGTTGATTTTAGCTTCTGCAACATTTAAATCGGTCCATGAACCTAACGAGTTCAATTCAAAATTGCCTTTTATTGCTGGTTCGCTTTGTTCGAAATGTAAGTTCCAGTTTTTATTTAAATCAATGATTTGTGTGATATCTTTCAGGTATTCCCATGCCGGACAATTCACGTCGGCTTGCGTGTAAGTCTTCAAAATCAACGATTCCCCGGATTTAAGTTGAAGATAGACCTGAGTTTTACCATTCTCAATACGTGTTTTTGCTTTACCACTTTCACCGGTCAATGGATTGAAAATAATTGCTGATTTTGCAGGAACAGTTAAAATCATCCAATCGTCTACATCTTTATTTTGCAGCGCGCTAATGAAATAATGATACCCATCATCATTTGAACGACGTAGGGCATGCAACCCAAATTTGGTCTTCATTTCCTCAGGATCTCTGCCAATAGCCAGCATGGTTGATTCAATATCTTTTCCGGTTATAATTTCTCCTTTCTTCAATTTTTTTAAAGTAATATTATTGAAATCAGTCATTAAATCCAGTTTGCTTAAAACTGCCTTTAACTGCTTTCTACGCCCTGGCAAATGAGAATACCCGGGAACATCATTCGGGAAGTTATCCATAAAAACAATTTTTGCTCCCTGTTCCGCCAAGTTTAGCAAATGATTCAGTACAGCTACAGGCATTTTCTTTACTGCCGGTAGTATCAGGGCTTCATAACTGCTTCCACCTTGTGTTACCAATTTACCGTTAATACATTTTGTCGACAGGATAAAGCGGTCTGAAATATAATCAACATCATATCCCTTTTGGTAAATGGTTTGTACCGTATGAATAAACTGAGGCATCCGTTTTTCCATTTTATGTATGTCGAACTGAAGCAATCGTCCATCCAAATCATTCCATGCATCATAAACCGGCAGGTAAATCAGAAAGTCATTATCCGGTTTCCCCAGTTGTAAAAAAGATTGACAACGGGTAATGTACGAAAACATAGCCGGTGCATCATACCAGATGGTGTTATTCGGCGATATGTTCACTGACGCATAGAATTGCCAACCCGGCCAGGCAGCTTCTTTAGGTGAATAAGGTGTCCCCTGGAAGTAGCAGTGGTTGACTCCGGAAACAAATAATAAATCAAGATCCGGTTTACATTGCGATAATGATGTGCGGAAATGTTCTGTCAGCCAGGTAAAGGTTTCGGATGAGGTGTAAGGTTTTCCTGAAATGTGAGCGGCTGATGAGGCATACTTCAACATAGAAATATCCGAGAAGTTTTTAATGGTCAGTGAATCTTTGCGTAATCCTTTGATTCCAAAGTCGGATATTCCAAAGCTTTCACATTCCGGAACGTCCACAGTGGCATATAAATCAATCAGGTTTCCGGGAGATCCATGAGCCTGATTGCGTGTCTTGCTTCCATGTAAATGAGCCCAGTCCGTCCATTGATTGGTGAAATTCTCCAGAATTAAATCGGACAGGGTTTCACGATAGTCAGAAACCAAACGCGCAGTTATGTCTGTCCGTTCTGTGGACAGGAATTCAGGAAGGTATTCTTCGAGTTTATATCCACGACGGATGAAGAATTGTTCAAAAAAATCCTCAGTCCAATCTGCCCCATAGACTTCATAGGAATCGTTGAAAAAATTATGAGGATAAGGCGTTTTTGTTGAAGCAAATGCCTTATCAAATCTGTTTAAATAGTTTTTTACGGCTCGTTTTGAAAAATGATCCATTACATAACCTTCTCCACCGGGTGCTGCACGTTTTACTTTTTGAAGAGTCTTGCCACAAAATACTGCAATGATTGTCCATTCTCCACCAGGAGCTTTCCAGGTTAGTTTGCCATCTGTTTTTACGTTGTATGTCAAATCCAGGCATTGGCTTTTTGATCCGAATGCCATAACTTTACTAAGTTTAGCTTTGCCTTGTTGCTTTTTATCCTCCGGAATAAGAACATTGGAAAATAGATCACCTCCTTTCACTTTGTACTCGTTGGTTAAGAGCTTCGACGCAGCATCCTCAATCGTTACTTCAGGTCCGCCAAAAGGCCAACCGGTACCGGTATTCATGTCGGTTTGCATGCCTACTCTTTTTGTCTCAGCAACGGTGTGTTGAAGCATTTCCATCCATTTTGGGGATAGAAATTGAATTTCATTCGATTCATTATGCTGAACTCCGTAAATGGGAGTTATTTCAACGGTTCCAATACCTGCATGGGCATATTCTTCCAGGTTGTAGGTTAGATTGCCTTTATCAACGGCATTCCCTAACCACCACCAACGGGTTCCTGGCAGCATCTCTGTATTTATTTCCGGCCATGTTGTGCTTTGGGCAAACAAGAGAACTGGCAATATTGCCAATAGAATAATCAATTGAATCTTTTTCATGTGTTTTTGGATGTAAAGCTCATTATTTTAAGTACTAAAATTCAAATTCGCGATATGGAAATCGCGAGTCCCTATAATAAGATTTTAAATAAATAATCGGAGTAAATCAGTGTAATAAGTGGACAATCTCTTACATTCGAATCTGTGTAAATCTCTTTTATTAAATAATTAATTAATCAGTGTAAATCAGTGTAATCAGTGGACAATCTCTCACATTCGAATCTGTGTAATCTCTTTATTCATTTTAATCTATCTGAAATCAAACCATAATTTCATACTGATGCCTTCATCTCCTTTTTTTATCCGGATCATACCCGGCTGGCTTTGCGGGCCTTGTTGTATGATTGGCTTGAAATCACGGATTGCCGGAATTTCATATAAAAACGAAAGATCACCCGATGGTAAATCCGGCATGGTGTTTATTCCATCCTGTCTGCCTTTCGGTTCTTCCGGGGTGAGTAACCGGAAGTATACACCATCACTTTCGCTGTAAATGCTGAAAGTAGATTCTTTTGTTTTCACGCTGGCCCAGTATAAGTTTGAATGATACCCCTTGAATTCAGGATATACCAGATTTTCAAAATTCTCTCCCGTAACGGTGTTGTTATACGCTTTATCCCAAAGCCCATAATTTGTACCGGGAATACGGTTTTTCCAAACCCGGTACGGTCCGCGTCCAAACCATTTCATGCCTTCTACTTTTGCTTCCGGATATGAAAATGTCAGGCCAAAATTAGTGATATTTTCTTCCATAAACGAATCATCAAATCCACCACCACCGGCAGGACGGTTCAACATCAATGCTTGCATATGCAATAATCCTTCCGGAGTCATTTCCCAACGTATGGAATCAATACCACCCAGATAGTAAAATGTTAGAATGGCATTATCACCTTCCTGACGGATTTTTGATTCTTTTAGTTTGATTTTCATTCCAACTGCAATTGGACCATTCGTAAATGAAACGTTTCCGTTTTTGTTTTTCACATCGACAATAAGTCCTGATAGTATATTAAAACTTACAAATACGTTTTTACCGGACAGGGTTGCAATGCTGTCTTGTTTTGTAACGGTTGCCTTTCCTGACTTATCAACAGTTTTTAGCTCTTTTTGAGTATATTTCCCTGCTAACTGAATAGGCCACGTCCAGTTGCAGATGGTTTTTCCCGAGGCATCAGATGCTTCAAGTTCCAGTACGTCAGATTGAAAGAATTTTTCAGAAACCATTATTCTGGCTTTCCCTGCATCGCCGGGTTCTAAGTCCGGTAGCTTAACATTACCTTCTTCTACTAATTGTTTTAGTGCATTATTCAGTGGCGAACCAATGGAATACAGACGGTATTTCATGGTGCATTGATTGAAATTCGTATAGAGATACTTGTTAGTAACACCTATTTCACCATTGAAGGAAGGAGTGATCATCATTTTCTTTACCTGTACCGGGGACCAGATCTCACGTACACTGTAAAAACTTGCTTCTTTTTCACGATAGGGGCCAACAATGCCGTCGGGAGCATTGAAATTATCCGAATCAAGTTTTCCATGCTTATCCGATCTTTTTACAGCTTCATCTGAATAGGCCCACATAAATCCACCTGCAAAAAGTGGGCTCTCCGTGTATTTATTCCAGAAATCTTCTAAACCGGCACCATGTCCCTGATCGTACAATCCATGCATAAATTCGGTTGGCATAAATACATTATATCCATTCGTAAACCTGGCAATCCCGGTGAGATAGGCCGGGTAATGGTGGGTGTCGATACCATCAAAATCTGCCCAGGGATGTATGACGTGGCGTTTTTGAGGATCATACTGAGCAAAGCATCTGTCAATCTTCGTATTCCATCCTCCTTCATTCCCATTATCCCACAAAACAATACAGGGATGATTCACATCACGGACTACCATTTCTTTTACCAGTTTCTCACCGGTGGGTGTATCATACGCATTCTGCCAGCCTGCCAGTTCATCTAGGTAAAACAATCCCAGTGAATCGCACATATCCAGAAAATGGGTATCAGGTGGATAATGGGACCGTACTGCATTCATGTTCATTTCTTTTATCAAACGGGCATCCTGTAAGCTTATTTCACGATTTGTGGTTCTTCCACCATCAGGATGAAAGGAATGACGGTTAATACCTTTCATTACTATTTTTACGCCATTCACATAGATGCCATCCTGCCTGCGAAATTCCACGGTTCGGAATCCAATGCGTTGGGTATAAACATGAATTACTTCGTTCTTTTCATTCCGCAATTCCATTCTAAGGTTATAAAGATTGGGTGTTTCAGGGGTCCAGGCAGATATCCCGTTCCATTGGGTTGTTACGGTTTGCGAGGAAGTTGAACCTTTTAATCCGGTATTCTGATTGATAAAGTGCCCGCTACCTTTTACAGGATTGATGGTCGTTGATAATGAATAATGATCGGGTAGGGGAGTGGTGAAAACTTCTGTTGTAAGTTTTCCATCAGCTTGTGCATCTACGGCAATTCGTTCAATATGAATTTGAGGCCTTGCTTCCAGGTATACCGGGCGGTATATTCCCCCGAACAGCCACCAGTCGGCACGACGTTCGGCACCATTGACCGATTTATTTGCTGAATGCTTTGAAACCTTTACTTCCAGTTTGTTCTTTGTACCGATTTTTAATTTATCGGTTAAGTCATACGAGAAACGATAAAAGCCTCCCTGATGAATGTCTCCGGCTAATTGTCCGTTTATTTTTACTTCGGTATCTGTCATGACACCTTCAAATATAATGGATATCTGTTTGTTTTTCCAACCGGAAGGAACTGAAAATGTAGTTTCGTAGAATCCTTGTTCCATGCTTGGGTTTTTCAACCCTGCCTTGTACCAACGGCCATACGTGTATTCTCCAAAACCCTGGAGCTCCCATTGGGAAGGTACCTTGATCTTGCTCCATTTCTTGCTGTTCATTCCATCGGAACAATAGAATCGCCATTCCTTTTCATTTCCAAGGCCTGTACCGGACAGATAAAGTGTCTCTGTTCGCTGGGCAAATGAAACTAAAGATAAAAAGCAAAATACAAGAAGATATGTTTTTTTCATGAGTAGACAGGATACTTATGTATTTATTAACGAGATATTCAACCATTATTGTACCGGTTGAAAATCTATGCAAATATAATGTTAATATCTCAATTTCTTACTAAGAAGAAGTATTGATTTCTTAGATTTAATTTTAAACCAAAGGCTGTCTTCCAACTTTTGAAGACAGCCTTTCGCTTTTATTTAGTTGCCATTATTGAACTACTGTATTAGTAGCTTTTGGACCTTTGTGCCTTTTGCTGTTGTTATTTTCGTGTAATAAATGCCTGCAGCAAAACTATCAAGTTTGATATTCGTTTTATTCGATCGAACGTCTCTTTTCAGGATGCTTTGGCCTTGTACATTCATTATTTCAACAGTTGCAATTTCGGCTTCACTTGAACTAATGTTTACTTCACCTCTTGTTGGATTTGGATAAACAGAAATTGAACTGTTTTCCAACGGATTTGCAACTGCCGTGCTGCCATGAACAATTAAAGTGATTTTGTATCCACTATTGGCTATAGTGTCCTTAGCATAAGTAATGGATGTTCCAACAGGGAAACCTTGTGTTGTTACGGTAAACGAATCAACAGCAGTTCTTGTTTTTGTAGTAAGGATTGTTAGTGAATCTCCGTCATGCAATGATAAATTTGATGCAGGTTTTACTAAGATTGTACTCCCATTAAAAATTGCAGAGCTATTTGTTGTAATATTATCAAAGCTATTTTTTGAAGCAATTTTAAAAATAACTTTACCTCCATGGCTTATGTTTAATGGGCTTTTAATTGTTCCAGTTAAAGTATCACCAAGAACAATCTGGCCAATTCCATTATTACCAATTACTAATGTTCCTAAGCTATCAACTTGTAAAGGACCCGTTAAGCGGCCATTTCCACCAGCTGTTGCATTAGCTCTGATTGTCAGCACATTTCCAACTTTTACACGTCCTAATCCTGTTGTAGTATTGGTTACCGGAATATCAACAATAAGAGTCCCTGCTTTGACTTCTATTCCTCTTGATACAGAAGTAATGCTTTTTGTGCTTGTAAATGTATATTTGCCGGTACCTACTTTTATGATTCCAACAACATCTTGACTTTTCGTTCCTGCATCTTTAATTGTACCAGGGAAGACAACATCCGTATTTAAACTGCCAATCATCCAAGTTACAATAGGCGAGCCAGAATCCCCAGCTCCGTAACCTGCAACAAAACTTGAATCATTTTCAGCCGTCAGTTCCCCAATCATCCAGCAATGAGTTCCACTACAAGCGGTTAAACCAGTGCCTGATTTTAATAAAACTTTTTTATTTGATAATAATGAATCTACGGTTGCTAAATTCGTGTAATCATATGTTTTTGTACTTGGAATTAGCAATCCATAATAACCAGGAGTTACCCCTGTCACTTTGTTACGTTGTAAGGTTAAATTACCAGTAAAATTGGACCAATCAATTTTAGTTCCAGATTTGTTTGTTCCGAGCATGGATCTTTCTCCTCCGACTGAAATGACTAAATCGCCACTACCTGTAATTGGACTTGCCCAGTAACTATAACGGGAAAGTTCAACATAGGCAGTTACCCCGGCAGGAATTATTACAGGTACTGTTACAGTTGGATATGTACTGGCTGATGAGGACGCAAAATTAGCTATGCCACCGTTAAAAGTCAGTGATGAGCCAAATATATTAGGAGATATTGCTGCAGAATTAGTCATTTTAAGACGACCATTTTTGATAATAGTTCCACCTAATAATGAGTTTCTTACATTCATTCCGAAAGTTCCTGTACCATCTTTGATTAATATACCGGGTCCTGTTAAACCAGCCTTTGCTCCTGCAAGAGTGTCGACCACATAATTTTTTGTAGAATTAATAAGGATACTATCTACGGACATTAAGCCTGAAACTTTTACATTGGTTGAGTCAGTAGAGTCATCAAATGTAACAGTTGCACCTGGAACATAAGTATTGGCAAGAAAATAAAGAGGAGAATCAGGGTCAGTCCAGTTCGGATTAACTAAATCCCATAGTCTGCTTGTAGGAACTGGAACACCTACTCCACCTAACCATATACGGCGGTCTTTTGCAAATAATGAGCCTGCAACTAAAATAGCAGCCCCAACTAAAGTAAGAAGGGTAATTTTTTTCATGATGGTATAATTTTAATTAGTATTAGAATCAATTGTATGCAAATTAAGTCATAAATGGAATTGAAAGTATTATGACTTTTGATTGTCACACTCTTTTATTTGATATTTAACCGTCTATTGATCTGCTTTTTAGTTAAATATATTTCTTGCATTAAAAGATTAAATTAATAATCTGTGTAAATCTGTGTAATCAGTGGACAATTAT
The DNA here is from genome assembly GCA_028710415.1 of Paludibacter sp. Taxonomy (GTDB): domain Bacteria; phylum Bacteroidota; class Bacteroidia; order Bacteroidales; family Paludibacteraceae; genus Paludibacter. The sequence continues at coordinate 204,561 of JAQTUE010000003.1, forward strand.
TTACATTCATCTCTTTTTAATTTTAATAAAGAAATAATCTGTGTAAATCAGAGTCTTCGAGACATGATTTGCATATTCAAACTGAAATTATAAGTTTAAGATTACTATTTATTTAACTCCATACAACCCATAATAAAGGGTCCGGTAGCCTTGGCATCATTATCCCTGATTTTCTCACCGGTATAATATTCAAAGCTGCCATCCCGGTAGGGGGTTCCACCTAGTCCTCCAACCGCGCAACAGCGGGTTAAGGTTAAGGTGCCATCCATGTTTTCTACCAATAAATTGTCAATGATGCCATTGAATGCTTTTTCAGCATATGCTTTGTATTTTTTGTCAATATACCCTTTGTTTACAGCTTTCGCCAAGGCATACATACATTGGGTGGTTACCGAAGCTTCAGGAAAATTCCCCTTGCGGGTTGGTTGGTCAATGACCTGGGACCAAAGTCCATTGCTAGCTTGATAGTTGGGAAGCGCATCAGCTAATCCCTGAATGATGGAAATGAGTTCTCCACGTCTGGGGTGATTTTCAGGAATGTAATCCATTGCATCTACTACTGCCATAAAATACCAGCCAATGCTTCTTCCCCAAAAGTTCGGGGATACTCCTGTCACAGGATCTGACCATCGCTGGCTTTTACTTTCATCCCAGGCATGGTAATAAAGCCCTGTTTTAGGATCAAAAGTATGCAAGTGGCATAACGTGATTTGTTTGATGGCTTCGTCAATCCATTCCGGTTTGTGAAAAGCAGAACCATAGTGTGCCATAAATGGAGATGCCATATAGATTCCGTCCAGCCACATTTGATCTTTGTAGATCTTTTTATGCCAGAATCCACCATCTGACGTTCGGGGTTGACTTTTTAACTGGTCAATCAATGTGTCCATGGCTATTTTGTATTTTTCATCCCCGGTCTTTTTATATACATCAAAAAGCATATTTCCCGGTTCAATAAAGTCGAGGTTCTGACTTTCGGCGTTGTACAGATAAATGTTACCTTTGGTGTTGATAACACTGTCGGCATATTGTTTTACATATTCAAAATAGCGATCATCACCGGTTGCTTTCCAAAGTTGAAGCATGGCTGAACAACCTACTCCCTGTGAATATCCGAAAAATATTCTTTTCCCATAGTCAAGCTGCCATGCTTTTGGGAAGCGGCGTATTTCGGAATCAGCAAAATGCCTGGCATATGTATCTTTTGCAAAGTTGTCGGTGCGAAAGGGTGATGCCGGGAATCCGGCTTTATTAAACAGGTTTACCCTGAAATAAGTCCCCCAGGCATACCGAACTGCTACCGGGCTTTTTACTTCCGGGGAAGTTAGTTCAACCTTATTGTTTACGATGGTGGCAATGGCAGGATAAAAACGATGGTCTGTTCCTGCAACCAGAAATCCTTTCAACGTTTGGCCTTTACTGTCCAATCCGCTTTCAGAATAATCAAATGTTAGTATTACTTTATCCCCGGTTGCATGCATTGATTTGTAAAGCGGGCCTGAATAGGTTGTTTTCTTATGGTAATCTTTGGCTAATGCCCAGGCAGCCAGACGCTCGCCGGTAACAAGCTTGTTTCGTGGATGAATATCAGTTGAATCACCCGCATCGGTGATAACTGCCATGCCTGTGTTTTTAACCGATTTCCAGGTATTTAGCTGTGCTTCCCGGATTCCGGCAGGTTGTTTGTATTGGGGTGCAATTTGTACAAAATAGAAAGGAAGGGTTGGTTGTTTGAATTCCTGACGCCAACTTTGAATCATATTCGTAAAAACTTCCTGATATTTTTCATAGCGTATGGAATTTGATTCGCCCTGATACCAGATATTCCCTTTCATGGTATAGTTGCAGATTGGGGCAATCATTCCATTCCAAAGTGTTGAAGGTATTTTGCATAAATTATTTCCTGTGGCTTTTTCTTTCCTGAAATCAACCAACACATCGGCATAGAGCGGATTGTTTTTCATAACCTCCATCCTGGTCCATGATTCTGCATGGGTTCCGCCCCAGGTGGATTGGATTAATCCAACCGGCGTCTTTAATTCTTTATAGAGTTTTCTTCCAAAGACAAATCCAACAGCAGAGAATTTTTCCAGGTTTTCTTTGTTGCAGGGCTTCCATTCCCCGACGCAATTTTCCATTTCACCATCCGTAGCCAGCTGATGTTCGACAATGAATAATCGGATATCAGGATAATTGGCATCTTTCATTTCTTCCTCCTCGTTCAATATCCCGGTTCTCCAACCCTTATCTTTTGCGACCGGAAATTCCATGTTCGATTGCCCGGTGCAAAGCCAAACTTCCCCGATCAGGACATTGTTTATAACTAGGGTGTTTTCTCCCTGAATGGATATGGATTGATTTCTTACGGATGCAGGCGTTTTGATTTTGAGCTTCCACTTGCCTTCTTTGTCAGCAACTGTTAGTTCAGGTTTTGATGTCCAGGAAGGTTTAACTGAAATCTTTTCACCGGGAGTGGCATTGCCCCAGATATTTACAATTGTTTTTTGCTGTAACACCAGGTTGTCGGATAGAATGGAGGGAAGGGTAACTCTAGCACTTACTGATTGGGAACTTGCAAATAAAACGATGAGAAGTAAAAGGCGGATAATAGTTTTTTTCATGAAATTGGATATTCAAGGCTAATGAATTTATTATTTCACAAATATACAGGTTAATAGGAAGACCTTTATAGATTTTTTGATGGTTCTATTGTTGTTTTTGGCATTTAGTAATTCTACTTTTCTAAATTTAAACAGGACAAATATATGAACCACAATTGCCACAATAGATAGATATAAAAATAGATTATCAACATATTACATGGATACAATAGTTAAAAATCACTCTGTATTTTTATTGCTTACTTAAAATTCAGTTTTCAATGAATGTTTATTATTGCATTCTATTGTGTTCTTACTATTGTGTTCTAACTATTGTGGTTCGTTTTTCTTTAACTTGAACGAAAGTGATAAGCAGTATTAATAATCTGTGTAAATCAGTGTAATCAGTGGACAATCTTTTACATTCATCTCTTATATTTTATTTCTTTTATTAAATAATTAATCTGTGTAAATTAGAGTCATCAGGACATGATGCAGATAATCATTTTAATATAATAAGAAAGGTTGTCTCAGAATGAAACAACCTTTTTATTATATAAGATTTCAGTGTTTAAACCAGTGATCCAAACAGGAAGAAAATCAATGCAGCTAATGCAGCACTTACCGGAATGGTCAGAAGCCATGCAATCATTAAGTTTTTAGTAACACCCCAACGTACTGCCGAAAGTCTTTTTACAGCACCAACACCAATAATTGCTCCGGTGATGGTATGTGTGGTACTTACCGGTATTTTTAGTAGTTCTGTCAGGAATAATGTAAATGCACCGGCAGTTTCAGCGGCAACACCTTCCAATGGAGTTACTTTGGTAATGCGCGATCCCATTGTCTTTACAATCTTCCAACCCCCGGACATAGTACCTAACGAAATTACGCCAAAACAAGAGAAAGCTACCCAGTCAGGTAAATCCTTAATGCTGGAAATTCCCATATCAATTCCACGGGCATGGGCTGCAATCATTGCTGCTGCTATAATACCCATTACTTTCTGGGAATCATTCAACCCATGGCCGATACTGAACAGACCTGATGAAACCAATTGCAATCGCTTAAACCAAAGGTTTGCCTTATGAGGATTTGCCCTTTTGCAAATATAGAATATCAGCATGGTCAGCAAGGAAGAAACAATCATACCAATCAGTGGAGCCAGTACGATAAAGGCTGCAATTTTGATAATAACTGCGCCACGTATGGATGCAATCCCACTATGCATGATAGCTGCCCCGGCAAATCCGCCGATCAGCGTATGCGATGACGAAGAGGGTATCCCGGACCACCAGGTGGCTAAATTCCATATAATAGCTGCTACAATACCTGCAAAAATCACAGGCAGGGTGATATATTGTTCAAATACGGTTTTAGAAACAGTATTGGCAATCCCAAATTCCCCAATGATATATTTTGCTATGAAAAAGGCAGCAAAGTTGAAAAAAGCAGCCCATATTACAGCTTGAAAAGGCGAGAGCACCTTGGTTGATACGATGGTTGCAATAGAGTTAGCAGCATCATGAAAACCGTTTATAAAATCGAACAGCAGGGCCAGTACGATTATGGTTATTAAAAGTGTCATTTCTTAGTGTTGGAGTTATTATGCGTACTTAACAATAATCGTTTTGATAATTTTGCCTACGTATTCAGCAGCATCAGTTGCTTTTTCCAACTCATACATAATCTCTTTTAATTTAATGAGTTCAATGCCATCTTTTTCTTTTTCAAATAATTCAATAATAAAGTTTTCGTATACATCATCTGCCCTGTTCTCAATGGCATGCAATTCTGCACAGAATTCCTTGATCTTTTTTGAGTTCTTTTTCAAAACATCCAGTTCATCGACTGCTTTACCAATGCAGACGGCTCCTTCACGGATTAACAGTGCCAGGTCGATAGCTTCCTTTGGCAATTGTTTAGGGTTGTAGAGTACAATTCTTTTTGCACAACTGTTGATGTAATCCGTTACATCATCCAATCGATTGGCTAAATGGTGAATGTCTTCGCGGTCGAATGGGGTAATAAAAGTAGTGTTCAGTTCATCAAAAACACGGTTGTTTAATACATCCCCCTTTTTTTCTTGTTCTTTGATTTTTCTGTAATACTCTATGGCCGATTCATGATCATTATGTTGCACACATTCGATAATTAAATCAGAAGCAACTAATAAAACATCAGCCATATCTTTCAATATTGGAAAAAATTTAGGCTCTTTTGGAATAAAATTGTTGAGAAAAGAATTGTTCATAACAAAATTGATTTTGTGTTATTTGTGATGTAATTATCTGTTTTTATAATTTATTGTTTATCTTACTTGTATTGGAATTAATAAACTTAATTCAACTTAAATCAGGTGCAAATTTACGAAAACCGATTTATATAATCGTATTTTCATGAAAATTTAATAGAATTGTAACATGGTTGCAAATAGCTTATAACTTGTAGGTTATAGGTGTTAAATATACTTTTTTACTCAATGTCGTATTTTGATGCCTGAAATTTAAATGTTAGTTGATTGAGTGAGAAGTAATCAGAATTATATTGAACTTACGTTAGAATGCTCAAAAATAAGCTAAAATTATCAACAAGTCAACTAATATTCAGTTAATGCTCAAAAAAAATAACAGAAAAGTTTTTTTTGAACTGGAAAAAGTTATACTTTTGCAGAACTAATTAGTACTAACAAAAAAATAAACAAGAAAATGGCTTACGTTATTTCAGAAGATTGTATTGCTTGCGGTTCATGTATCAGCGAATGCCCTGTTGAAGCAATTTCAGAAGGTGATATTTATGTTATTGACGCTGATGTATGTACCGATTGTGGAACATGCGCCGATGTTTGTCCTTCAGAAGCAATCAGTCCGGCATAATTAAACTCCGTAATAATTATTGAAGACCTATTCGTTTTACGAATAGGTCTTTTTTTTTACCCCAATCCGGCATAAATCTCTAAGCCAGGTTTATATTTCTTCTGTTTTGTATTTTCGTTTGAGTAATAAATTATTTAAACCTCTTAATACCCAATCAACCATTCAATTTACTATTTTACTATTTACCTTTTACTATTTTTATTCTCTTAAACTCAATCAACTTAATCAACCAATTAACTAATCAACCAATCAACCAAATCACGGTCTGTATCCCGAATCTTCCAACATTTTCTGATAATTATTTTCCTTCATTAAATCGGTCAATGAAACCTTCGGGTTTTTACTCATATAGCTTTCTACAATTTGCCAACCCAACCATGTTCCTAATCTTCCCGGCGAATCCTGTGATACAGTTGCTGTAAAAGGCGCATCATTCATATACTTGCGAATCAACTGCACATCAGTTGAGAATAAATGTTTCTGGTCGATGATATAACCCCAGATTTGTTTTTCATTTGTCTTGCTCCATTTCCATTGTGCCTGGGTATAGCCCATAATGTTCTCAGGTTTTTCATTGGGCATAAATACCGACAACAGGTACATGACTTTACCCCTGAACAGCATGTTGTCCAGCAACCGGTATTCCGAACTGTTCATGACAAACATCCTGAATAAGGTCGCCGATACCAGGTCGGTGGCCACACATTCACGTCGCATGTTGTAGATCATATACTGGTAGGTGAAATTCTTATAGGCAGGGTAATTGCTACCAAGGTAAAAATCTGTCCCTACGCCAATAAACTTATTGTTCATCATTACCGACCGGTTAAATCCGGAAACAAAAAAGTATACTTCGGGTAATTGTACCTCCGGGAAGTAGTAATGGATATACGTATAGGCATCCGAAACCTGCTTTTCAATGTCCGAGACATCCGTGAATGTCTGGAGTGCTTTTTTATTGACAGCTTTGAAAGTTGTATCAGTCAGAAATTGATGAAACAGGGTACGTACAGCAGGTGTATCAGTTGCAGCGGTATCGAGTATGGTAGCTGTGAAAACAGGCAGGAAATCTTTGTACTTTGCATACAGGCGGTCCACTCCCGGTTTCATTTTGGTTGTGTCGAGTGATAACAGGTCCTTATCAAAGCGGTGTATCTTTACTTCATAACGGTTTTTGGTAACGTCAATTTCAAACCGGTTTTTTTTACTGCACGAGCCCAGTAGGATAACCAGGCAACAAATAGAAATCGTCAGTATAGTCGTCTTTTTCATTTTAGGAGTTTCCTTAAGTATGTATCGAAAAAAGCGCAAATACAACTTTTAAAATTGTATTTGCGCTTATTTATTCAGTTTTATTTATTTACGGTTCTTTACCGCTTTTTGTTGTTCCTGTTGCATCTTTTCCAAACGTGCCATAAAGCCGCTTTTCTTAACAGGTTTATTGATGTTGCTCTTACGTTTAGCATGTAATTCGGCTAACATTTTCTTTTCATCAACTGTAGCACGGATTACATAAGTCTGTCCAATTGAAATCAGGGTAGCAATAAAATAATAATAACTTAACCCTGAAGCATAATTGTTGAACATAAACAAGAACATTAATGGCATCAGGTACATCATCCATTTCATCATGGCTCCACCCATTTGGTCGTTGGTAGGAGTGTTGGCCATATTCAGTTTTGTAAAGACAATGTTGGTTGCAGTCATTAACAGACAGAACAGGCTGACATGATTCCCAAACCCAAATGGTACGGTGAATGGTAATTTCATGATAGAATCATAGGCTGATAAATCGGTAGCCCACAGGAAACTCTGTTGGCGTAACTCGATAGCAGCCGGGAAGAAGCTAAACATGGCAAACAATATAGGCATTTGAAGCAGGGTCGGCAAACACCCGCTCATTGGACTAACCCCGACTTTCCCATACAGTTCCATCGTTGCCTTTTGACGTTCGGCTGCTTTATCTGCCGGAATCTTCGCATTTATTTCATCTATCTCAGGTTTCAACACCCGCATTTTGGCACTCGAAATATATGATTTGTACGTTAATGGGAAAAGCACCAGTTTTATAACTATGGTCATCAACAAGATGATCAATCCGAAATTGCTGATAAACTTACTGAATAAATTGAACATCGGGATAATGGCAAACTTGTTTACCCATCCAAAGATACCCCAACCCAGCGGAATCAGTTTGTTCAGTTGTAATCCTGCATCATCTTTTGTGTTATTTGCAATAGCCGAAAGTACCTTGTACTGGTTAGGGCCAAAGTAGAAACGAAAGGTAGTTGGTGTTTTCCCTGTCGGATCGAATGGTACCGACATTTCAGCGGTATATTCTTTCAGGTAACCTGAATTTTCAGCTTCCAGTGTACTCTTCAACGTGGTTGAACTCATGGCATCATCGGCAATAAGAATACTGCTGAAGAACTGATCCTTGAAAGCAATCCATTTTACTTTGTTGGTAAGTTTCTTGTCATCATTTTTGCTCTCGCTCAGTTTTTCAATATCATCAGCTACGTATTTGTAGTTGATTGATGAATAACGGTCTTCAAATTTGCGTCCCATTTCCTGTTGACGTAATTTTGAGTACCATTGCATATCCAATGAATTAATACCTGCCGGCATTACTGTGTTCATGCCATTGGCTTTCAAACCAAAGCTTAACAGGTATTCTTTTTTAGGCAATGTATAGGCAAAATCAAGATAGGCATTTCCGCTGGTTTTCAAACGTAAAATCAATGTCTGGTTTCCGTTTGAGTCTGTTGAAATACCTGATACAGGTTCAAAGAAGAGGTTCGAACTATTAATAACCCGGTTGTTGTTGGTTACCAACGTGAAACCCATGTTGCTCTCTTTGTCATTAAAGAGTATCAATGGTTGGGAGTTATTCAGCGTATCCTTTTTAAAGTACTTTTTTAATAGGACTGAATAAATCCGGCCTCCTTTATTGCTTAATGTTACTTTTACAAGTTCATTTTCCAGGGTGAAAAATTTCTCTACCCCTTGAGCAGAAACACTGAAATCACCAAATGCATCAGCACTCTTCGCTTTTGCAGTTGTGTCATTCACGGCTACAGAATCTTTTGATAATGATGCTTTTGCGACATTACCCGCTAGTGCAGTTTTATTTTGTTCAACAAAGGCTATTGAATCGCTGTAGCGCTTTTCGGAGGCAATCTCTTTGTCCGATTTCTTATTTAATTGTGAAAATCCGAGAACTATCAGTGCTATCAGTACAAATCCCAGAATCGTATTTTTATCCATAAAGTTATAATTGCTGTCTCCAGTCCACCAATTGGCGGAGGCTTTAAAATTAGTATATAATTTAATCAGTCTTTTTCATTCACCATCTAAATTCCCCTTTAGGGGTTAGGGGTCTTATTTTTGTATGGCCGCTTTTACAAAGTTGATAAACAAGGGATGCGGGTTTACTACTGTACTGCTGTATTCCGGATGGAATTGTACTCCGACATACCATTTGTGTGAGCGTAACTCGATAATCTCTACCAGGTCCGATTCAACGTTCATCCCACTGCAAATCATTCCGGCTTTCTCAAATTCCTCTTTGTAGGCATTGTTGAATTCAAAGCGGTGACGATGACGTTCGCTGATGTTTTCTTTGCCATAAATCTCATAGGCCTTGGTTCCTTTTTTAAGCTTGCATTTAAAAGCACCCAAACGCATGCTTCCACCCAGGTTCAATATGTCTTTCTGCTCATCCATGATGTCAACAACATTATGAGTTGTGTTAGCATCTATTTCAGTGCTGTTGGCATCAGCGTATCCCAGTACATTGCGGGCAAATTCTACTGACATGGTTTGCATGCCCATACAAATTCCCAACGTTGGGATATTATGTTCGCGGGTATATTTCAACGCCGTGAATTTTCCTTCCATACCACGTTGTCCGAATCCGGGCGCCACGATGATTCCATCCAGGGTCCCCAGTTTCTTATCCACATTTTCTTCATCCAGCTTGTCTGAAAGTATCAGTTCCAGTTTCAGTTTCTTATTATTGTATGCACTGGCGTGCAACAACGATTCAATAATCGACTTGTAAGCATCCGGCAATTGTACATATTTTCCAACAATACCAATCCTGACTTCTTCAGTTGCATTTTCAAGCTTTTCTACAAAAGCAATCCACTTGGTCATATCGGCAGCCGGGGTTTTTTCAAGGTCAAAACCCATTTTAGTCAATACTACTTCGTCCAGTTTTTCTTGCTGCATGTTCATTGGAACCCGGTAAATGGTAGGTACATCAATGGATTGCATGACTGCACTGGTTTCCACATTACAAAACAAGGCTACCTTTTTACGGATATCCATCGAGATGTTGTGTTCGGTGCGTAATACAAGGATGTCAGCCTGAACGCCCTGTTCCTGCAATGCTTTTACAGAATGTTGGGTAGGCTTTGTCTTTAATTCTTTTGCTGCTGCCAGGTAAGGGACATAAGTCAAATGGATGATCAGGCAGTTTTTGCCCAATTCCCATTTCAACTGGCGTACACTTTCAATATAAGGTAATGATTCAATATCGCCTACGGTGCCACCAATTTCGGTAATCACAAAATCAAATTCGCCTTTAGCACCTAATAGCTTAATATTGCGCTTGATCTCGTCGGTAATATGGGGGATGATCTGAACGGTCTTACCTAAATAGTCTCCACGACGTTCTTTGTTGATCACATTCTGATAAATACGTCCGGTAGTAATATTATTGGCACGATGGGTCTCAACGTTCAGAAAACGTTCGTAGTGCCCAAGGTCCAAATCGGCTTCATGTCCATCCACGGTGACATAGCATTCGCCATGTTCGTATGGATTCAACGTTCCCGGGTCAATATTGATATACGGATCCAACTTTTGATTGGTTACTTTAAACCCTCTGGCTTGTAATAATTTACCCAGGGATGCGGCAATGATCCCTTTTCCCAATGAGGAAGTAACTCCACCGGTTACGAAAATATACTTTGTTTCTTTCACGTTCTTTTATTTACTTAAAATTACTACACGATGTTTCGTATTTTTAAGTCTGCAAATTTCGGAAAAAAAACTGAATAACGAAAATGAAACTAATAAATTAAGTATTAAGATTTAAGAATAAACCTAAAGCCAACTTCACAATCATTTTAAACCTCCCTCCAAATTGCCGGTTTGGTGAAATCAGTTAGTACAAAAACCGCATTCTCACGTCATTTAAGTCAACGAAGCCTATATTGAAAAAATCGGTTGTCGTTTGATAAATCTGAATTCTATAAATCACAATCTTTCCACCCTTTGAGTATGAAACATCTAAATATCCTGTTTTATTCTTTTATTTTGCTCCTTTGGGTACCGGGGTGCTCGGATAAAGCTTTACAAACACCCGCGATCATCGAGATTATTGATACCGATTATCATTTTTCCACCCAAAACCTGCTGAAATTTTCGAAAGATAATAAAATTGAGCCTTCCTCAATCTTCGAATGGCAAAACCATTGGGTGATCTATTGTGATCTCAATCGTGCCACAAAATATAAACTGAAACTCGAAACGCTTTTCCCAAGGGTCATTGTCAAACTCTACGATACCCCTTTCTACAATTTCAATCGCCGGCAATACTCCAACGAAAAACCTGCCGCAAAGTGGGATCATATCATTATGACTGCCAATATGGTGGAAGATTCCCTGAAACAAAAAGAATACCTGGAATATCACCGCACCCAAAAGGAAAAATGGCCGGAGATATCCAAAGGCTTTTATAATGCAAACTTTCAGCAAGTATTGGTCTTCCGCAACGGTAGGCAATTGATGCTTGTCATTAGCATTCCGGCAGGTGAAAGCCTGGATCGCTTAAACCCCAAGACCACAGAAAATAATCCCCGCGTTACAGAATGGAATTCAATTATGGGGAATTACCAGGAAGGTATTGAAGACGCCCCTAAAGGAACCACGTGGGTCATGTTTAGCACAGTAAAGAGTCGGTAGTCATTTTAGGATTAAAAAAATCCCGGTTCTTTCCGGTAAGAAGTACAGTATGTATGGGTTCACTACCCGATTTACGTATACTGTTAAATATTTCATAGATCACATTTAAATATAATATACATATAATAACCTATTAATGATATGATACATCTAAGTTATATCTAAGATACATCTAAGATACATCTAAGATACAACCTAAATCAGGTAGAGAACAAGTGAAAGTTGAGAGCAAACAGAATTCCGGTGAAAAAAGACCTTTTAAACAGTGATTTTAGCTTTTTAGTGATTGAGAATTTTAGATTATGCAGATAAAGAAAAAGAAATGCACCAATTCAGGCTTCCAACTCTATCGAAGTAAGTGATAAAGAATTATTTTAAAGAAATTGAAAAATACACATGCAACAAACCAATTACCAACTTTTTGATTTTCTAGACTTCAACACGGAGTTGAATGAGGGTGACAGGCTTTGGAGGGCTTGCACGCCAACTCATGTTGAAGAAGTCAAAGGTACTGTTTTTATCACAATTCCATTCCAAAAGCAAAATAATTCCAACGAAATTGCACCTGATCTGACAGTTGCCACTAAAGAATTCAAACTGCGCCTGAAAGCTTACGGTGATAAGATTTTGAGGGTGTCCATGGCTATCGGTGAACCGGTACTGGAACAATCGGAAATGCTTGAATTGTCACCGGAATTAATGATAACTTCCCTGTCAGTTGAAAAAAAGGATTTGGAATGGATCATAACCGATTTAAAAGGAAATAAGAAAGCAGTCATTAGCTTGAAACAACCGGAAACAGACTGGTGGAGTGATTTGGTGCCTGCACCCGCCGAAACCATACACCTTAGTTTTTTCCCGGATGGAAAGAAAGAAGTCAACTTATCGGCTACCGATATGTTTTCACCTGCACGTCATGATGCTTTTGCACTGGCTTTTGTGGAACGGAACGATACAGCGCATCGTACAACATTTTCATTAGCAGCTAAAGCTGATGAATGTTTCTATGGTACCGGCGAACGTTTTACAAAAATGGACTTATCGGGCAAGACACTTCAAATGCGTAACCAGGACGGACAGGGAGTAAACAACCGCCGTACTTACAAAAGCGTACCGTTTTACCTATCCTCGGAAAACTACGGCCTGTTTGTACATACCAACTCATTCGCCAAATTCTCACTGGCCGACCATTCAACCCGGTCAGCACAGGTCATGGTGGAAGAACCCGTGGTGGATTTCTTTTTAATAGGTGGTGATGCCCCCGAAGAAATACTATTCGGTTACCGTCAGTTGACAGGATTCCCTACCATGCCCCCGCTGTGGAGCTTTGGTGTCTGGATGAGCCGCATGACATATTTTTCAGCTGATGAGGTGAATGATATCTGTGACCGGATGCGACAGGAAGATTATCCGTGCGATGTTATACACATTGATACCGGTTGGTTTGAAACGGACTGGTTGTGTGAATGGAAATTTAATGAGACCCGTTTCCCCGTTCCAGAAAAGTTTATCAGGAATTTAAATAAAAAAGGGTATCGTGTCAGCCTCTGGCAATTGCCCTATATCTCCTACAAAGCCCTTCAATACGAAGAAGCTGATAAGAATGAGTATATAAGCAAAAGTGAACGGAACCTTTCGGGTTCATCCAATTTCAGTGTACAGGATTTTGCCGGGACTATTGACTTTACGTACGACAAGGCAACCGAATGGTATAAAGGCCTGTTACGTAAACTGCTTGAAATGGGAGTATCGTGCATAAAAACCGATTTTGGAGAGGATATTCACCTCGATGCTGAATATCATTCCATGGCGCCCGATAAATTACACAATTTATATCCATTGCTCTACCAGAAAGCGGCTTACGAAGTGACGAAGGAAGTTACCGGGGATGGCATCATCTGGGCAAGGGCAGGTTGGGCCGGTTGCCAGCGTTATCCATTGCATTGGGGTGGTGATTCAGCCTGCTCGTGGGATGGCATGGCCGGTTCGTTAAAAGGTGGCTTACAGATCGGGCTTTCTGGCTTTGGGTTCTGGAGCCACGACGTACCCGGATTCCATGGAGTGCCTGACTTTATGAATTCTGTATTGCCCGATGATATTTATGTACGATGGACACAATTTGGCGTATTTTCATCCCATATCCGGTATCACGGGTCACACAAGCGCGAACCATGGCATTACCCGAACATAGCATCTATCATTCAGAAATGGTGGAAGTTACGATATTCATTGATTCCCTACATCCTGCAACAAAGCGAAAAAACCACCTGCACCGGTTTTCCGGTATTAAGGGCGCTTATATTGCATCACCCGGATGACAGGACCTGCCGTCAGATTGACGACCAGTACTACTTTGGGGATAACATGCTGGTGGCACCTGTCATGAATTCCGACAATAAACGCGACATCTATTTGCCGGAAGGTGCCTGGGTTCATTTCTTTACCCATGAAGTATTTACAGGCAATCAATGGCTTAAAAATGTGGATGTACCCCTGGAGGAAATGCCTGTCTTTGTAAAACAGGGTGCTTCCATACCTATGTATCCGGAAGATGTAAATTGCACGGACGAAATGGATCTGGCAAAAGTGATTGAAGTAGTATTCTAATGAAACTTTTGAACCACAAAAGGGACAAAAGAATCACAAAAGTTCAAATGCATTTTGATTAAAAACAGGAATAAATTATACTGTTTATCGGCTATTACACACAGAATTCATTCATTGGTAAATTTATCTTCGTATTGGCAGTTACAATAAAATTTGAAACGACAAATTACACCGTAGGTGTTAACTGTGCATAATCCCCAGTGGAACTTGCGGAACTGGGGGTTAGAAATGAAATTACAATCAGAACTCTGTAAGAGTTCACCAACAGAATCAATAGTTTAAGTGCTTTTTGCTTGTGGTCAACTCCTCTGGAGTTTGGTTGTTTATATTCAATTTACCCCCAGTTCCGCAAGCTCCACTGGGGATTATGCACGGTAAACTCCTACAGAGTTTTTCAAATAGATGCAGATGGTATAATTTATTGAAATCATTGATAGAATAGATTTAAAAACAAAAAAAATAAAAATACTCTCATTGGTTGCAAAAGGCGTTAGTTATTTTTTATAAGTATTAATTTAAACTGAAGCATAAGTTCATAAGTTTCATTTGCAATAAAATCTATTGTGTCCTTATGTGCCTTATGTGGTTAAATATTATGGAAACCTGGAAATCAAATTTTGAAGAAACAAAGCAGCATTACAATAATTGGTGGAATCAAAAAGGCATCGTGCTCACCATGTGGGAACATTTGGAAAAGGAAGGTGCACCTTATGCTCCAATAGCCCCGCCGGCAGCACATAAAGACATCAACCAGTTTTGGTTTGATCCGCAATGGCGGGCTGAATACCTGGATTATACCATGTCCCGCAATTCATACATGGCCGATATCCTGCCTGTTGCCAATACCCAGTTAGGGCCGGGATCACTGGCTGCCATACTGGGAGCAGACCTTGAAGGACGGGAAGATACCATCTGGATTCGTGAAAATGCTGATTTTGACGGACGGATAATACTGGACGAAAAAAACAAATGGTGGCAATTGCATACGGACCTGTTGAGAGCCTGCAAGGCAAAAGCGCAGACAAATTACATGGTGGGTTGTCCGGACCTGGTGGAAGGACTGGACGTGCTGGCAAGCCTGAAAGGGTCGGATAATGTGTTGATGGACCTGATTATGGACCCGGACAATACCCTGATGCAGCTTCAGGAAATAAACAATGCCTATTTCAGGGTTTTTGACGAGATCTACGATATCATCAATGTGAACGGTGAAATGGCTTTCTGTTACTTCTCATTGTGGGCACCCGGAAGAGTGTCTAAGTTGCAGTCCGACATATCCATCATGATATCCCAGGATGATTTCCGGACGTTCTGCAAACCCTTTTTACAGGAACAATGCAATAAAATTGATTATACGCTTTACCATTTGGATGGGGTGGACGCGATACGGCATTTGGATGCAGTGCTGGAAATTGAAAACCTGAACGCTATTCAGTGGACTCCAGGCTACGGACAGCCACAGGGAGGAAACAAACAATGGTTCGACCTGTATAAAAAAATATTTGCCGGTGGAAAGTCGGTGATGGCAAACTGGGTTACACTCGACGAACTGGAACCCCTGCTCGATACTGTAGGAAACCAGGGATTGCATATCAATGTAGATTTCAAAACTGAAAAAGAGATAGAGAAAGCACTTAACATAGTTGACCGTTACAGATAAAACTCACAACCAAATAATACGTATGAAGATCGCCTTAAATTTTATTGATATAGCTGTCATTGTAGGTTATATTCTCATTTTGTTCGGAATTGCTTTTTGGGCCAGTGCCCGTAAGAATAAAAACGATAACCTGTTCCTGGCAAACAAAAGCCTGGGATGGTTTGCTATCGGCTTAACCATGTGGGGCACCAATGTAGGTCCTTCCATGTTGCTGGCATCTGCAAGCGCAGGATACAGCACGGGGATAGTATCCGGTAATTTTGCCTGGTATGCCTTCCTGTTTATCATGATGCTGGTGTTTGTTTTTGCTCCCAGGTACCTGGGTGCCAAAGCATCGACTCTTCCAGAGTATATGGGTAAACGTTTTGGGCAATCCACCCGGTATCTGCTGGCGTGGTATACCCTGATTACCATTCTGATTTCCTGGTTATCACTGGGATTGTTCGCCGGAGGAATTCTGGTAAAGCAAATCCTGGGTATCCCCATGTGGGAATCGGTGATCATCATGGTGGTATTTGCTACCATCCTCACTGCTGCCGGAGGATTGAAAGCCATAGCCTATACCAGCGTATTTCAAATGCTGCTGCTGATAGGGGTTTCGTTAACTTTGACTCTTTTGGGACTCTCGAAAGTAGGCGGTTTATCGGGTCTGTACCATGCTACACCTGAAAATTACTGGAGATTGTTCCAACCCATGACCGATAAGGACTTCCCGTGGTTGCCCATTGTGCTGGGGTATCCGATCATGGGGGTATGGTTCTGGTGTACGGAGCAATCGATGGTACAATCGGTGTTGGGTGCCAAGAGCCTGAAGCAGGGACAGCTGGGTGCCAGTTTTATAGGTTGGTTGAAAATACTCGATGTGCCATTGTTTATCCTGCCCGGAATTATCTGTTTTGTATTGTACCCGCATTTGCATGATCCAAGCGAAGCTTACCTGACGATGGTCACCAGCCTGTTCCCGGTAGGAATGAAAGGACTGATTATCGTAGTTCTGTTAGCAGCATTACTTGGAAATATCGGTTCATCACTTAATTCGGTGAGTACCGTGTACACCATGGATATTTACCTGAAAAAGAACAAGCCCAATGCCACCAATTCGGAGATCGTAAAGATAGGGCGATGGGTAACGTTGTTTAGTGCCATTATTTCCGTCATTGTAGCCTTGGCCATTGATAATATAAAAGGGCTGAACCTGTTCAATATATTCCAGTCGGTACTTGGCTTTTTAGCACCTTCCATGTCAGTTGTATTCTTATTTGCTGTCTTCTGGAAAAAGACAACTTCAAAGGCTGTGAATTTAATCCTGACTGCCGGTACTGCTTTTTGTCTTTCGGTTGCAGTCATGTACTGGTGGGTATTCCCGATAGAGAAATATCATTTCTGGCCTCATTTTATGATGATATCGTTCTATCTGTTTATCATCCTGTCAATAGCGACCATTATTATTTCCAAACTTGATAAGCATGCTACCGATGAGAATACCCTTGGGTTGGAAAAACTGCCAAAGACATCTAAGTTAGTCTGGGCTTCGTGGATCGTGTTGATTATCGTGATGGTTTCATTGTATTTGTTTTTTAATTAAAGGATGCATCATAAATTCATAAACAATTAAATTCAAGTTGAAGATGACACACAGAGAACGGTTTTATGCCACCATTGCCAATCAGCCGGTCGACAGGCCTGCTTCCTGGTTAGGCCTTCCTGTACCGGAAGCGCAACAGGGATTACTTGACTTTTTTAAAGTGGCGTCGGTTGATGAATTGAAAGTATTGCTGGATGATGATATTTATCCTATTGAAGTTCCATATCATTATCCACCATCGAATCACATTGCCTGTGCCTTCAAGTTTGCCAAAGTCTCGCACGATGACAAACCGGAAGAGCGTACACTGACAGCCCCCGGATTCTTTGAAGATATTGACGATCCTGCTGATGTGGATTTATTTCCATGGCCCGATCCTGCTTTATACCTTGATGTGGAAGAATCACGCAGGCTGTCCAGGTCTGTTGACCCGGGCTATATCCGGATGGGTATCATGTGGAGTGCCCATTTCCAGGATGCGTGTGCTGCTTTTGGCATGGAAAAAGCCCTGATGGTCATGTTGATGAATCCGGACATGTTTGTTGCAGTGATTGACCGGATTACGGATTTTTACCTGAAAGCAAACGAATTGTTTTACGAAGCCACCAAAGGATATCTCGATGCCGTGCTAATCGGCAATGACTTTGGCAGCCAGTGCGGATTGATGGTCGATCCCGAATCCTTGCGAGCCTACGTGTTTCCCGGAACAAAGAAATTGATTGACCAGGCCAAAAGCTATGGGTTGAAAGTCATTCATCATTCCTGCGGATCTATTTTCCCGATCATTGATGATCTGGTTGAATTGGGAGTGGATGTCATTCATCCCATACAGGCATTAGCCCAGGATATGGATGCCCCGAACCTGAAAGCCCATTTTGAAGGGAAAACTTCATTCTGCGGTGGGGTAGATGCACAACACTTGCTGGTAAACGGAACACCGGAACAAGTTACTCAAAAGGTAAACGAACTGAAACAATTATTCCCGACCGGATTGATTATTTCACCCAGCCACGAGGCAATTCTAAAAGACATTCCCCCTGCAAATATAAAAGCATTGTTTGATGCATTAAAATTATAGAAACTCAGGCATTGTTTCTTAAAAATAAAAGTTATACTATGAGACGATTAGGACAACTTATTCACCTGAAACCGGTAGGAGCAGAAGAATATATAAAACATCATGCAGCAGTTTGGCCAGGTGTGCTAAAAATGATAACAGACTGCAATATAGTCAATTATTCCATATTCAAAAAGGATACTGTCTTGTTTGCCTATTTCGAATATGTTGGTGATGATTTTGTAAAAGATATGGCTATCATGGCTGCCGATCCTGAAACACAACGTTGGTGGGATGTGGTTAAACCCCTGATGGAACCAATAGAAACCCGTAATGCCGGTGAGTTCTGGGCGGATATGGAAGAGATATTTCACATGGCTTGACGAAAAAAGTAGGTAGTTGGTAGTAGGTAGTCGGTAGCATAACATACTGGGAATAGCAGTCTAAAAATCAAATGAAACAATAAAGAAAATTATAGGAGACGATACTAATTTAATCCCCCTTTAGGGGCTAGGGGTTATTTTAGATTAATAAGAGTAAGTAGCAAAGTAAATAAAATAGTAAATAGTAAATGAATAAATAGTAAATAACTCGATGGTAAACTCAAATCCTATACTCGGAACATTCCTGCATGCTGTTGGCGGAGCCTCAGCTTCTACGTGTTATTTGCCAAGCCAAAAGACCAAACAATGGTCGTGGGGAACCTTCTGGCTGGTACAGGCCACTTTTGCATGGCTACTTATGCCGTTGCTGGTTGGTTATCTGACTGTCCCTTGCTTCTTTGAGGTATTGCATAAAGCTCCGGCAGGTGCATTCTGGGGTGCCTTTCTGTTGGGTGGGGTATATGGCTTTGGCGGGATGTCCTTTGGGTATGCCATCCGGAATATCGGATATTCGCTTACCTACACCATTGGAATCGGAATCTCTGCAGTGCTGGGAACCCTGACACCCATCATAATGAGAGGGCAGGTTGCTGAGTATTTCTCACGTCCGGGAAGTGGAATCGTACTTGGAGGTATGGTTTTGTCGGTTATAGGGGTATCGCTTTGCGGGTTGGCAGGTTTTAGGAAAGAACGTGACCTCGGAGAATTGAAGAGCTCGGTTCATTTCAATATGAGAACAGGCTTGGCATTGGCCATTATTGCCGGGTTATTATCAGCCGTTTTTAATATATCCCTTGAAGTAGGCAAACCAATCGCTGACCTTGCTGCCAGCTATGGAGCCGGGAATTATGAAGGGAATGCCAAAATGATTGTTTCCACTTCGGGTTGCTTTTTAGTGAACCTCATATGGTTCGTCATTTTGGGAATTAAAGATAATACACTGAAGGAATTTACCAAATCAAGTGGTATAGCAGTCACTCAACGGGTAAAGAATACACTGTGGTCTGCATTAGCGGGTACGTTATGGTGCGGCCAGTTCTTCTTTTATGGATTAGGGCATGTACAAATGGGAAATTTTCAATTTATCAGCTGGGTGTTGCACATGTCAATGTTGATTTTCTTCAGCTATATAGTAGGCTTGATCATGAAGGAATGGAAACAGGTTTCCAAACCTACCTATATGATACTGATCCTGGCATTGATCCTACTTTTCATTTCTTCCGCTGTTATATCCTACGGAAGTTATTACGGGGAACAAATCCTTGCAGGTAAATAATGCGTGAAAAAAGTATTGATAGGTATGAGAAAGTAAATAATAGAAATAAAATAACACAAAAATAACAGAATATGAACACAAACTTATTAGAAAAACTATCCGAATGTGTGGAGTTCGGTAAGATTAACCTGGCATCGCCTTATCCACCTCAAATGAAAGGACTTCCCGGAGCTGATGAATATACCAAAGAAGCCCTGGAAGCAGGAATTACTCCTACCGAGATTTTGAATGAAGCATTGATTACTGCTATGAATAAAGTTGGTCAGAAATTCAGTGAAAACAAGATATTTGTGCCTCAGATGCTGTTGTCAGCTAAAGCCATGGGTGCTTCCATGAACCATTTGAAACCCTACTTTGCAAATGGGACTGTCAAACGTAAAGGTATTTTTATATTAGGAACTGTGTTCGGCGATTTGCATGATATCGGGAAAAACCTGTTTGGAATGATGGTCGAAGGTGCCGGATGGGAAGTCATCGATTTGGGTATTGATGTAAAAACAGAGAAATTCGTGGATGCCATTCAACAAAACCCGACTGCAGTAGTTGGAATCTCGGCTTTACTCACTACCACTATGGTGAATATGAAACCGGTGATTGATGCTATTAAATTAGCTGTTCCACAAACTAAAATTATTGTCGGAGGGGCACCACTTTCGTCTGAGTATGCGCTTTCAATTGGAGCTGATGCATATGGTAAAAATCCACAGGAAGGAATCCAATGGCTGGACTCCATAGCTAGTTAAATATCAAATTAAAACATTATGCAAAACTGGATAAATTCTATATTAAGCAGTGAAAAACGTATTGCCTTACCTTTTATGACCCATCCGGGTATTGAAGTCATTGGGAAAAGTGTCAGGGAAGCAGTTTCCGATGGACAGGTACATTTTCAGGCTATAAAAGCTGTTTCCGAACAATTCGATACCACCGCCTGTACCGTCATTATGGATCTGACTGTTGAAGCAGAAGCCTTTGGTGCAGAGGTAAAACTGCCCGAAAACGAAGTGCCTACGGTCCTGGGAAGGTTGTTGTCGGATGCTGCAGCTATCGAAGCACTCGAAGTACCCGGGCTGGACAAAGGACGTGTGCCTGCTTATTTGCTGGCAAGTAAACTGGCTGCTGACAACTTCAATGATAAACCCGTTTTCTCAGGTTGTATAGGCCCGTATTCATTGGCAGGAAGACTGTATGACATGTCGGAAATCATGGTGGCCATTTATATTGAACCGGAATCCATACAGTTGCTGTTATCGAAATGCACGGAGTTCCTGATTAAATACTGTCAGGCTTTGAAGGCTACCGGAACACTGGGCGTGATTATTGCCGAGCCTGCTGCAGGACTGCTGTCGGGAGATGATTGCATGACTTATTCAACTTTCTATGTTAAACAAATTGTTGATGCTGTGCAGGACGATACTTTTACAGTAATTTTGCATAATTGTGGTAACACAGGCCAGTGTACCGATGCCATGGTGGCAAGTGGTGCCAGGGCGTTGCACTTTGGAAATGCCATTGATATGACCGAAGTCCTGAAACAATGTCCGGACGATGTTGTTGTAATGGGAAACCTCAATCCGGTAGGTATCTTTAAACAGGGAAGCGTGGAGTCGGTCAAAGAGGAAACGTTGAAACTGCTTCAAAAGACAGCCGGGCATAAAAACTTCGTTATTTCAAGTGGGTGCGATTTGCCTCCTTTTGTTCCCGAAGCAAATATCAGGGCTTTCCTGGAAACAGTAGCAATCTATAATTTGTAATATAACCACCCTCGACATTTCAGGTTCAATGAAAAATTCTTCTTTGACCCGAAATGTACCTGGTGAATCTAAATTATGTCAGACGATTTTCAATCCTTTCATTTTACATTTGCTGAAGTAGCTCCCTCGATTGCCGAAGTGCTCGATTTCCTTCGTTCCACGGACCTGGAAGAAGAACATCCGGCTGTAATCTTTATCCGCGAAATACTGGATGAACTGAATTTCGATACCGGGATTACTGGCGGGTACCGGGTGGTTCATGTTGATGATTTGAATGTAAAAGATGGAATATTAAAAATCGATCAACATGATTTGAACCTTGGCAGGCAGGTGTGCGGTTATATAAAAGAATCAACCCGTATTGCCCTGTTCCTGTGTACGGCAGGGGAAGATTTTACCCGGATGACCAATGCACTGAACGAGCAGGGGGACATCATGGAAGCCTACATCCTGGATGCCATTGGTTCGCTTACCGTGGAGAATGCCATGGATAAAATACAGGAAAATATACGCCTGTCCTATAAAACAGAACATCTGAAAATTTCTAACCGCTATAGCCCCGGTTATTGCAACTGGCCTCTTACCGACCAAAAAGCCTTGTTTGAATTGATAGGCGATAACCTCACCGGGATTACACTGAGTGATTCCTGCCTGATGTCTCCCCGTAAATCAGTCAGCGGTATCATCGGGATTGGAAAGAACCTGAAGCATCATGAATATGGCTGTAAAATCTGCTCAAATACCTCGTGCATGTATCGGAAAGTGCTCAATGACGGTAATGCATAAATGATTTTTAGGATTGGGTTACTTATAATTTCCGTACATCACATTTATAATGTTCACTCAGTATATCACAACATTCTTCAAAAGATTCTTCGAGTGTGTAGGTTTTCTGTCCGACTATTTCTTTGGGCAAAGGATATTGTATTTTAGCAACTCGCGGATGTTTTTCCACTTCACGCAATAACCGCTTTCCGGTTGGTGTGCTAATGTCTATTTGTACGTTTATAGTTTCCATACATTTACGTAATTTTGTTTGTACAAAGATATGATATATTTTTATCTGTTGATATTGTAATAAGATAAACCACTTTAATATTTGAACAAATCTTATCTGATTGTTGCTTATAATTTGTGAACAGGTTTATAAGCGTCTACACTTTTTTGCAAAAACAGGTTTCTTTATCAGCAACTGAATAATCAATTGAATTAATTTCATGAAGGATATTCAGATTTTACTTAGCATTAAACAATAATTCCGAATGTTTTGTTATCTGATTAATGAGAAGTGTGTATATTTGCAGAATAAAAATTAGAAGTTATGTCAGTAATAGCCAACATAGATGACAGTACCCCAACCGGAAGAAAAATTGTTAGGGAACTGGAAAAACACAAGAGAGTTATAAAACTTTCCTATCCTGATCAGGAGGAGATCCCGGAAGGTTGCAGAACGTTAGAAGAAGGAGTAAAAGAAATATGGAATCAACTTGAAACTAAATTTGGATATGATATACGTATATTGAAGAATGAAATTAGATAATTTTGCACCAGACAAAGAAAAAATGATATTTTTCTTGCGTAAATAAAATAAAATTATCATCTTTGCACCCATAATACAAACAAAAAGATAATGAACTCAATTTTGACTATTAATAAATTTTGGTGGCTCTTACGAATATTCAACTCGTGAGATGTAACACCTATATATATTATCAAAATAAAAAATATAAAAAAAGGCTTGTCGAACTCACGATAAGCCTTTTTTGCATTTTAGAATCGAGCATTGAGCATTGAGCATTGAGTATCGAGAAATGAGAATGCAGATGAACTTATTAACCAATCAACCAATCAACCAATCAACCAATCAACCAATCAACCAATTAACTAAATGACTTACTCAATCGACGACAACGGGTATTACGGGGAATTTGGCGGGGCATACATCCCCGAAATTCTTCACGGAACTGTAGAACGGCTCACAAAAGCTTATTTTGAGATTAAGGACGATGCATCGTTTAAAGCGGAATATTATGATTTGCTGAAAAACTATGTGGGACGCCCTTCCCCTTTGTATCATGCAAAGCGATTGTCTGAAAAATACAATACCAATATCTACCTGAAGCGGGAAGACCTGAACCATACAGGTGCACATAAAATCAATAATGCTTTGGGACAAATCCTATTGGCAAAGCGCATGGGCAAGACCCGCATTATTGCAGAAACAGGAGCTGGCCAGCATGGTGTGGCAACTGCTACAGCCTGTGCCTTGATGGGACTGGAGTGCATTGTCTTTATGGGAAAAACAGATGTGGAACGCCAGTTCCTGAATGTGCAAAAAATGCGCATGCTCGGGGCCACGGTTGAACCTGTTACCAGTGGAAACCATACGTTGAAAGATGCCACCAACGAAGCGATACGTTTCTGGTGTTCTAACCCGGATTCATTTTATATTATCGGGTCTACCGTAGGACCACATCCGTACCCTGATATGGTTGGGTTCTTCCAGTCGGTGATCAGCGAAGAAATTAAAGATCAATTACAGGAGCAAATCGGCAGGGATTATCCCGATTATCTGATGGCGTGCGTAGGAGGTGGGAGTAATGCCATGGGTACCTATTACCATTACCTGAATGATGAACGGGTGAAGATTATCTCTGCAGAGGCAGGCGGACTGGGAGTTAACACCGGTGAAACAGCTGCAACGATTAGTATTGGAACAACCGGGATCATTCACGGTACCAAAACGCTGCTTATCCAGGATGAAGATGGCCAGATCATTGAACCATATTCCATATCGGCAGGATTGGATTATCCGGGGATAGGTCCGGCACATGCATTCTTTGCAAAGATTGGGCGCACCAAAGTACATGCCATCAATGACGATGAAGCACTGGATGCTGCCTTTGAACTGACCCGCCTGGAAGGAATCATACCGGCTATTGAATCGGCACATGCCCTGGCACTGTTGAAAAAAGAAAAGGATACTTTTAAAACGGAAGATATTTTGGTAATCACGGTTTCGGGAAGGGGAGACAAGGATATGGATACTTATATTCAAGAGTTTAATAAAAGAGTTTGAGGTTTGAAGTTTGAGAGTTTTGTGTCTTAGGTTAAGACTCAATAATCATACTCAATTACTTCATTAATATCTTGTAAACAAAACAACATGAAACTATTCGTCAAATCAAAGAAAATGCTGGCTGACTTACAGACGCCGGTTGGAATTTATCTCAAGATACGGGATTTATATACTAATTCGGTACTGCTTGAAAGTTCGGATTATCACGGAGTGGAAAACAGCTATTCGTACATTGGATTTTGCCCCATTGGTGGCATATCAGTGAATAGGTTTGTAATTACCGAGGAATATCCGGATGGCAGCAGGATTGAAACACCTGTAACCGATAAACTGACAGTGGCAGAGCGGTTCGATGTATTCCTGAAATCGGTGGATTTAGCTGAAAATGATAATCAGGTTGGCATCAATGGTTTGTTCGGGTATTCATCGTACGAATCTGTTCAGTATTTTGAAGATGTAAAACTTAAGGCCAGGGAAACAGTTCCGGGAAGTATGCCGGGCTTGCATTATGTGTTGTTTAAGTACATTATTGCCGTAAATCATTTCAACAATGAGTTGACTATCATTGAGAATCTTCTTGAGGGTGAGACATCCACAATTGAAGAGATTGAACAGATATTGCTGAACAATAATATAGCAACCTATGAATTTGCGGCAGTTGGTGATGAGAAATCGGATATTACCAACGAGGAGTATAAGGCAATGGTTCGTAAAGGAAAAGAACAATGTTTTAAAGGCAATGTTTTCCAGATCGTACTTTCCCGTCGGTTTTACCAGCAGTTTAAGGGTGATGATTTTATGTTATACCGCACGTTGCGGTCTGTAAATCCATCACCTTATTTATTTTACTTCAACTTTGGTAATTTCCGTATATTCGGTTCCTCACCGGAAGCGCATTTGGTGGTAGATGCCAAAAAACAAAAAGCATATATCAAACCGATAGCCGGAACTTTCAGGCGAACAGGGGATGATGAGAAAGACTTCCAACTGGCAGAGAAACTCCGTCAGGATAAAAAGGAAAATGCCGAGCATGTGATGCTGGTGGACCTGGCACGTAATGACCTGAGTCGCAATACCGACCATGTGGAAGTAGAAGTGTTCCGGGAAGTACAGTATTATTCGCATGTGCTGCATTTGGTATCGAGCGTGAGTGGTAAACTCAAACCGGATACAAAGGTTATTAAACTATTTGCCGATACTTTTCCTGCTGGAACACTGTCGGGTGCACCCAAGATTAAAGCCATGCAACTGATTGATCAGATTGAACCACATGACCGGGGTCCATATGGAGGGTGCATTGGTTATATTGGCTTTGATGGTAGTTTTAACCAGGCCATAACTATCCGTTCATTCGTCAGTAAAAATAATACCCTGTATTACCAGGCGGGTGCCGGCATTGTGGCTAAGTCTGACGAAGAAAGCGAACTTCAGGAGGTGAATAACAAACTGGCAGCATTGAAGAAAGCAGTGGATGTGGCATCGGGGAAATAACCCCCGACCCCTAAAGGGGAGGAAAAAATATCATTACTGATTATTTAAAATATCAAATATGAATAATATACAAGATAAAATACAAGAAGATACTAACTTAGTTCCCCTTCAGGGGCTAGGGGTCAAAATACTAGTTTTCGATAATTACGACTCGTTTACCTATAACCTGGTACATGCAGTCAAGAAGTTGGGATATACGGATGTGGAAGTGCACCGGAATGACCAGATTGCGTTGGAAGATATTGAACGATTTGATAAGATCATCCTGTCACCTGGACCGGGCGTGCCATCGGAATCAGGTATACTATTGGATGTCATCCGTAAGTATGCACCTACAAAAAGCATTTTGGGAGTGTGTCTGGGAGAACAGGCCATTGCTGAAGCTTTTGGAGGAACATTGATTAACCTGACAGAAGTGCATCACGGTGTCAGTTCCATGGTGGACGTGCTGGAAAAGGATGTCTTGTTTAATGGCTTGTCGAAACAACTAGAAGTTGGAAGGTATCACTCCTGGGCTGCAGAGAAAAGCACCTTGCCTGAATGCCTGACCATTACAGCTGTAGATGAGGAAGGTATGATCATGGCATTAGCACACAAAACGTATGATGTACGGGGTGTTCAGTTCCATCCTGAATCGGTATTGACGCCAGATGGTGAGAAAATGTTGAAGAATTGGCTGGAAGCGTAGGTGGGTGATTGGTTGATTAAGTTGATTGGTTGATTAAGTTGATCCCGCAACCGGGACGTCACTTCGTTCCGTTAGTTGATTGCTAGATTGTTCGTTGCTAGATTGTTCGCAAGTAAATAATTAAATGATATAAAAGTAAAGAGGCAAATTACTTATCTCTTGCTCCTTACTTCTTACTCCTAAAATTTATGAAACAAATACTAAATAGATTATTCGATCATCAGTCATTAACCCGAGCTGAAGCTGCAGAGGTTATGACAAACATGGCGGTGGGAAAATATAATGAATCCCAGATAGCAGCATTTGTATCCGTTTATTTGATGCGCAGCATTGAACTGGATGAAGTGATCGGATTCAGGGATGCCTTGCTGAATATGGCCGTTCAAATGGATTTATCGGAGTTTGATCCGCTGGATATAGTAGGAACAGGTGGTGATGGAAAAAATACCTTCAATATCTCTACCTGCAGTTGTTTTGCAGTGGCAGGTGCCGGCTACAAGGTGGCTAAGCACGGCAACTATGGAGCTACATCGGTGAGTGGATCGTCAAATGTACTGGAATATTTTGGTGCAAAATTCACCACCGACCTGAATATTGTAAAACGTTCATTGGACGAATCGGGTTTTGCATACCTGCATGCACCCTTTTGCAATCCTGCCATGAAGAATGTGGCTCCTGTACGTAAAAATCTGGGAGTGCGTACTTTCTTTAATGTGCTGGGACCACTTATCAGCCCGGCAAGACCAAACTATCAGAGCCTGGGAGTATACAGCCTGAAAATGATGCGCCTGTATACTTATATTTATCAAAACCTGGGGTGTCAGTATTCCATAGTACATTCCCTGGATGGGTATGATGAAATCTCATTGACGGATTCCTGCAAGATTGTGAATAACAGTGGTGAATTTGTATATACGCCTGAAGAACTTGGGTTTAAAAAAATAGAACAGAAAGAATTATGGGGTGGTGATACAGTCGAAGAAGCCGCACATATATTCATGAATGTGTTGGATAATAAAGCTACAGAAGCACAACGAAATGCCGTTATTATAAATTCTGCCTTTACTATTCAGACGCGGTGTCCTCAAAAACCATTGGAGCAATGCAAGGCAGAAGCAAGTGAATCGTTGGAAAGCGGGCAGGCAAAGAAAGCATTTGTGAAGTTTGAAGAAATCTACGGATAATTTAGAACTGTCATATTCTCAAATACAATTTTAAATTTTAGAACTTTATAGTCGAACATCCCAGTAATACAACTTTTTATGTCTACAATTCTTGATAAAATCCTTGCTGATAAAGCTTTTGAAGTTGCTGAACGGAAACTCATAGTTTCAATTTCAGATTTGGAGAAAGTACCTGCATTCTCTCGTACATGCTTGTCAATGAAACAATCCTTGCTTACATCAGAAACGGGAATAATATCGGAATTTAAGCGTAAATCTCCTTCCCTGGGTTGGATTCATGAGGATGCTGATGTGCTGATGGTTACTTCAGGATATAGTGCTTCGGGTGCATCGGGAATATCTATCCTAACAGATCTGCCTTATTTTGGAGGAACACCTCAGGATGTCATCCAGGCACGGTCATTCATTACCTGTCCTGTCCTTCGAAAAGACTTTGTGATTGACGAATATCAACTCTACGAGGCAAAAGCCATGGGGGCTGATGTGATATTAATTATAGCAGCGGCATTAACAGGTAAAAGAACTTTTGAACTTGCCCGTAAAGCCCATGAGTTGGGACTGGAAGTATTGATGGAAGTCCATAATACCGACGAGATCAGGCATGCAAATGATTTCGTGGATATGATCGGCGTGAACAACCGGAACCTGAAAACATTTGAACAAAGCATACAAGTCTCATTTGATCTGGCGGATAAAATCCCGGATCACTTTGTGAAAATCAGTGAAAGTGGTATCTCGAAAGTTGAAACAGTAAAGGAATTGCGTAAAGTGGGCTTCAGAGGCTTTTTAATGGGTGAAAACTTCATGAAAGAAACTAATCCGGCAGTAGCACTTGCATCATTTATAAATGCTCTTAAATCATAACCGAAAATCAGTTCCAGCTTCTACAACCTAATTGCATAATCAACCAATCAACCAATCAACTAATTAACCAATTAACCAATTAACCAATCAACCATGCTACTAAAGATCTGCGGACTGAAATATCCCGAAAACATTCAAGCTGTATCTGCATTAAAACCTGATTTTATGGGATTTATTTTTTATCCTAAATCACCCCGCTATGCCGAACCATTGGATAGTACAGCTTTGAATGCATTACCTGCAACGATTAAGAAAATTGGAGTATTTGTCAATGAGGACCTTGAAAATATACTTACTATTGCCTATAAATACAGACTTGATGGGTTGCAATTACATGGTACAGAATTGGTTGATATGTGCCGTGAATTAAAAAAACTTGGATATATTGTTATCAAAGCCTTTCCTGTTGCAGAAGCGTATAATTTTAAGGTGACAAAAGCCTATGAGGGAGTCTGTGATTATTTTCTGTTTGATACAAAAACAGATTCCTATGGAGGTTCAGGAGTAAAGTTCAACTGGCAAATATTGAAAGACTACAAAGGTGAAACGCCTTTTCTGCTTAGTGGCGGTATTGCAGTTGATGATGCGGAAGCCATTATGAAAATTGAACATCCTAAGTTTGCAGGGATTGATTTGAATAGTAAATTTGAAGTGAAACCGGGTATGAAGAATATACCGTTATTAAAGGAATTTATAGGAAATTTATAAGCGCAGAAAACTTTCCGAACTTGTATAATTCAACAACATAATTATGAATAGAATAAATTATTTATTTGAGAATAAGAAAGAAAATATACTATCTGTATATTTTACAGCAGGTTTTCCTAAACTTGAAGATACTGTCCCTACCCTGAGATGTTTACAGGCAAATGGAGTTGATTTAGTGGAGATAGGTGTGCCGTTCTCTGATCCGATGGCGGATGGCATTGTGATTCAAAACAGCAGCCAGGTAGCACTTCAAAACGGCATGAGCATTCGTAAACTCTTTGATCAACTTACGGCAGTCCGGGTGGAGATCCATATCCCATTAATTATGATGGGGTATTTAAATCCCGTCATGCAATTTGGGTTTGAGAATTTCTGCAAGGAATGCAGTCGGGTAGGGGTCGATGGCATGATCATTCCTGATCTGCCCATGGATGATTTCCTTGCTGAATATAAAGAAATAGCAGAACGTTATAAGCTGGAATTTATCTTCCTGATTACTCCTGAAACTTCCGAGGAACGCATCCGACTTATTGACAGCCATACCAATGGTTTTATTTACATGGTTTCGTCAGCAGCCACAACAGGTACTCAGACTTCGTTCGATAATAAGGTGGATTACTTCAACCGGATTAATGCCATGAACTTGAAGAATCCGAGGCTTATCGGTTTTGGGATTTCTAATAAATCAACCCGTGACATGGTTTGCAAATACTCTTCAGGAGCAATCATAGGCAGTGCATTTATCAAAGCTCTCCAGGAGACACAGGATGTTGAGAAAGGAGTAAAATTACTCCTGAATAGTTTAGAACACTAACAAAAAAGGCAATTTGCGATATGCAAATTGCCTTTTCTGTTTATACTTTAAGGAGAGCTATTACTGAATAATACTTCTGAATACTTTATTCCCATATACTTTGTCAGCGATATGAATCACATACACTCCCTGATTCAATGCTTTTTCAAATCGGATTGTTGCTTTTTCAGAAAAAATCTTTCTTCCCGCCATATCTATGATTTGAATAGTGGCATTATCAGATAATCCTTCAATGTGCATAACGTTTCTATCATTCCAAAGATATATGGTAGATTCTAAATTCTTTATACCGGTAGAAGGGGTATAACTAAGTTTATTATCCATCCACGTAATCCGGTTTTTAATATAGTTTTTTACATTCGTAACCTCTGCAGAGTAACTTCCATAAACCTGGGGATTCATGTGCACTTTTGTATTCATAATGTCCCACCGTGTGAAATTTAATTTCTGTGACTGGTCAATTTGAGCAGCATAATCATCGGTGACCTGCAACATATCATTTGCATTAATTTTTCCACCATTCCTGTAACTGGCATAAATAGTTTTTAATCGACTCATAAATATTGGATCAGTAAACAGTCGATTGACAATGTCTTTAACTCCATTGGCGGCACTTCCACTTGAAGCATATATCCAGTTTACATTATTATTGATGGGAAAGGTCCTGTAATCATTTTCAAAAGCAATATCAAAATCCCATACCGGACCAAAATAAAATTTATCATCATTTTTCTTTTTGTACATATAGGTACTCCAATAGGTGTCAGTATTTCCTGTGATTTCACCTACCAAAAAATGGCGGATAAATGTTTCAATATCGATGTATTTTTTATATCCGTTTGTTTGATCTAAATAATTTGAAGCAAACAAAGCAGTTTCCATCTTTTCGAAGTGTGACTTAATATAGGCACTCTGGGCAGATACAATTTCGTCATCTTTAGGATATTTAATTGTTACCGGAACCTGCTTCATTGCTGAAGAAAACCATGATATTTCTTCATTTGCATAGGCATCCATTTCCAGTAGATATCCTCCTGTAAGATCTGGCAGGGTGACTGTTGTTATTGCCATCTTATCAACTTCTACCCGTCCTGTAGCTACTTCTACCTGATCACAAAGTTGATAGGTCCCTTTGTATTCTCCATTTAGAAATACATCTACCGGTTTACCGGCTGGAGTGTACAGGATGTCAAGCTTTTTGCTTAAGTCGAATGCCAATAAATTACGCATGAGTGTTTTATCACCATAATTGTTTATCAACGTCCAGCTTTTTTCTTTTGCAGGTAATCCAAGCAAACTTACTTTATTATACAATTTCATTCGATAAGGTTTCTTTGGAAATTCCCAGCTTGCATTTCCCCTCCCTTTCACATCCAGACTGTCCGTAATTATTTTTGTCCCATTGTCTGAGATTACAGATACAATTCCCTTCAAATAAAGGTCTTTTATGACGATATCCTGAGCATTCTTTGTGTGAATTATAACGGTCGGCAAATTGGTGATTTGTTGAAATAACGAATTATCACCTATACCTTTGTATCCATAAAATTCAATTTCTGCCACATTACATTTTGCTGTAGTAGGGCCTATATAGCGAATATACCTGAATCCCTTTGAACAGTTGATCGTTTGAGGAGTGAGTATGCCCTGGGTGGGAGTAATCTGGATCATAAATAATGGAATTGCATCTCCAAAATCAGGTTTATTCGCACCTTCAAAGACTCCCAGAAGCATTCTTGCAGCCTGGCCGGTCCTGGGGCAATATGATATTTTTGTAATGATGGTTGGTTCACCTAAATCATAGCCTACCCATCCTCCACTCACATCGCAGGTGGCAAATGAATTGGTCAGGTTGCCATCAAAGGCGTAATTGGATAAACTGGCAGAAGTAGAGCAAGTATTATTTGAATAATCGTAGTAATTGGTGGTTCCAATGATTGTTCCGGTAAGTTTGGTTGAAGTGTTTTGTGAAATAGCTGGAGTGAAGATAAGTCCAAGCAGGAAAATAGATGTAATTAATTTTGTCATGTCTTTTTATATGTATTAGATTTTCAGGTTTTAAAACACAAAGATATATAAAGACTTGTTATGATTAACTATGATTTTAACTGATTTTTATAAGTGTGAGTTTTTGTGAGTTTTTTTTTGCCGATTTAAATATTATCGCATACAATTTGATCAACCTGAATCATCTTAAAACAACAAATGCCGGATTCTTTACGAATCCGGCATTTTAAATATTAAATTGCCAATGAGTAAATTGTCAATTCTTATAATGTTTTCCTTACTTCAGTTTCTTCGTAGCTTTCCACGATATCACCTACCTGTATGTCATTGTAGTTTTTGATATTCAATCCGCATTCGTAATTTGTACCAACTTCTTTCACGTCGTCTTTGAAACGTTTTAATGAATCAAGTTCACCGGTATAAACCACAATGCCATCACGAATAATACGGATCTTGTTGTTACGTTTAATTTTACCTTCACGAACCAGACAACCTGCAACAGTACCCACTTTAGTGATCTTAAATACTTCGCGTATTTCGACTGTAGCAGTGATCTCTTCCCTGATTTCAGGGGAAAGCATTCCTTCCATAGCCGATTTGATTTCTTCAATCGCATCGTAAATAATGGAGTACAGGCGAATATCGATTTCTTCTTTGTCGGCGATCTTGCGTGCTGTAGTAGTCGGACGAACCTGGAAACCACAGATGATTGCATTTGATGCTGCTGCCAATAGAATATCAGAATCCGAAATAGCACCTACTGCTTTGTGAATTACATTCACCTGGATATTTTCAGTTGATAAGTTCAATAACGAATCAGACAAGGCTTCCACCGAACCATCCACGTCACCTTTCACAATGATATTTAATTCCTTGAAATCACCAAGGGCAATACGACGGCCTAATTCGTCCAGCGTAAAGTGTTTCTTAGTACGTATACTTTGTTCGCGTTGTAATTGCTCACGTTTGTTTGCTATTTCACGTGCTTCATGTTCCGAAGTCATTACATTGAAGTTATCACCTGCCTGAGGTGCTCCGTTAAGACCCAGAATCAAGGCTGGTTCACCCGGCAATACCTGGGTAATGCGTTGATTACGTTCGTTGAACATGGCTTTAACTTTACCATAATAGGTTCCGGCTAATACTACATCACCTGTGTGAAGTGTTCCGTTATTTACAAGAATAGTAGAAACATACCCTCTACCTTTATCCAGTGTTGATTCGATTACAGAGCCTATGGCACGTTTATTCGGGTTTGCTTTCAGTTCAAGTAATTCGGCTTCAAGCAATACTTTTTCAAGTAATTCAGCGACTCCCTGACCTTTTTTAGCAGAGATATCCTGTGATTGGTATTTTCCACCCCAGTCTTCTACCAGGTAATTCATTTGTGCTAATGTCGCTTTAATCTTTTCAGGGTCTGCACCGTCTTTATCCACCTTGTTGATAGCAAAGATGATTGGAACATTGGCAGCCGAAGCGTGATTGATAGCTTCAATAGTTTGAGGCATCACATTATCGTCGGCAGCTACTATAATAATAACAATATCCGTTACTTTCGCTCCACGTGCACGCATGGCAGTAAATGCCTCGTGACCCGGGGTATCCAGGAATGTGATTCGTTGACCATTTTCAAGTTTTACATTGTAGGCACCAATATGCTGGGTGATACCACCGGCTTCACCTGCAATCACATTTGTTTTACGGATATGGTCAAGCAATGAAGTCTTACCATGATCGACGTGACCCATGACGGTTACAATCGGTGCACGTGGTAATAAATCTTCTTCATTGTCAACTTCTTCTTCACCAATGGCTTCAATTACGTCAGCACTGACATATTCTGTTGAAAATCCGAATTCTTCTGCTACGATATTGATTGTCTCAGCATCCAGACGTTGGTTGATAGATACCATCAATCCAATGTTCATACAGGTTGCTATAACCTGATTTACCGAAACATCCATCATCACAGCCAATTCGCTTGCAGTAACAAACTCGGTCAGTTTAATAACGCTTTCTTCATCGCGTTCACGTTGCGCCTGTTCCTGTTGACGGGCACTGACGCTATCACGTTTGTCGCGGCGGTATTTCGATCCTTTCCCTTTTTTATTTGCTCCTGAAAGGCGAGCCAGAGTTTCCTTAATTTGTTTTTGTACGTCTTCTTCGTTTACAGCCGTTTTAATGGACTTTTTCAGACGGTCTTTATTTGGTTTGGCAACGCCGGCACCACCGGTAGTTCCCGGAGTAACCTTTTTAGGATGTGCAAAGCCTTGCGTTGGTCCGTTTGGTTGTGGAACTTTAGTAATATCAACCTTCTGATTTGAAAAGCGTTCGCGTTTCTTCTTAGGATGTATCGGCGTTGGATTAGCTGCTACTTCAGCCGCTGTACGTAATATCTTCTTATCACCCGGTAAAATCGGTTTCTTACTGTCGATAACAATTTTAGACTTATCTTCCCGTTCCCGTCTTTTTTGTTCCTTGGTTTTTGGTTTTGGGCGGGTGCTTTGGTTTAATAGTTCCAAATCAATTGTCCCAATGACCACTGGAGCAACATCGCTGATTGGCCTTGCTAAAGAGAATATCTCATCTTCTTCGTGATCGTTGTCCTTGGTTTCAATATTCCGTTCAACTGTTTCTGCTTCCGCTTCAACAGGAACTTCAAATTTCTTAACCGGTTTTTCTGCTTCAGGAAGTGGTTCTTGTTTGGCTTTATGTTCTTTCTTGATTACCTTGTCTTCGATTATTTCAACTTTGACAGGTTCAGGAACAATTACCTTTTCTTCAACAATTGGTTGCGGTGCAGGTACTGCTGCCGGAACTTCCACTTCTTTTTTAGGTTCTTCTTTTACCTGTTGAACTACTTCAACCGGAACTTCTTTTACTACAATTACCTTTTCCTCAACAACTTTTTCAACAACTTTTTCTTCTACTATAACTGCTTTCGTTTCAACTACTTTCTCAACGATAGGTTTTTCAGCAACAGGCTTTTCGACAACCGGTTTTTCAGCTACGTGAGTAGGTGTTTTTATTTCTGCTTTTACTTCTGAATGTTTGTCTTTTGAATCCAAATCGATATGTCCAACAGATTTGAAATGTGGCAACTGATCTTCAGAAATAGTCACATGAATAGTTTCAGCCTGTTTCTCAACAGGTTTAGGTTTGTTGTAACCTTCTATAGACACGCTGGGAGCTTTTTCTTTTAGAAGACGCTCCTGGCTTAATCGCTCCGATTCAATCTTCAGAGCCATATCTTTATTAAATTCTTTTGCAAGCAAAAGGTGCAAGTCGTCCGACAACTTCAAATTGGGGTCGACGACTATTTTATGACCTTTTTTCGCCAAAAATTCAACTGCGGTGGTCATCCCAACATTTAAATCTTTACAGGCTTTACTTAATCTTATGGACATATGCTATAATTACAGTTTTTCTTATTTTTTTTAAAAGTCTCCGGTCAATACTCTCTGTTTTTTGGCTGATATTCCTTCAACACTTAATACAGAAATCAAAACACAAACACTTTATTCTTCGTCTTCGAATTCGGCATTTAGAATCGCCAATACTTCGTCAACGGTTTCTTCTTCCAGGTCGGTACGACGAATCAAATCCTGACGTGAAATTGCCAGTACGCTTTTCGCAGTATCACAACCAATGGCTTTTAATGCATCGATAACCCATTGATCAATTTCATCACTGAATTCGTTCAGGTAGATATCTTCGCTTTCGGCATCTTCATCCATTTCACGGAATACATCGAGCGTGTAACCCGAAAGCATACCTGCCAGTTTGATGTTTAATCCGCCTTTTCCGATAGCTTGTGACACTTCTTCGGGTTTCAGGTAGATCTCTGCTTTCTTTTCCACTTCATTCAATCGAATGGAAGAAATCTTGGCAGGGCTCAAGGCACGTGAAATAAATAAATTGATGTTATTTGTATAATTTATCACGTCGATGTTCTCATTACGCAACTCACGTACAATACCGTGGATACGTGAACCTTTTACACCTACGCAGGCACCTACCGGATCAATACGGTCATCGTACGATTCAACAGCTACTTTGGCACGTTCACCCGGGATGCGGGCAATTTTCTTTATGGTAATCAACCCTTCGTGTATTTCGGGTACTTCCAGTTCGAACAAACGTTCCAAAAATACAGGTGAGATACGTGAAAGTATAATCTTAGGATTATTGTTTTTATTTTCTACCATAGCAACTACCGCACGTACGGTGTCTCCCTTGCGGTAAAAGTCAGTCGGGATTTGTTCTGATTTTGGTAAATACAGTTCGTTTCCTTCCTCATCAATGAGCAACATTTCTTTCTTCCAGATCTGGTACAATTCAGCACTTACAATCTGTCCGATTTTTTCGCTGTATTTAGAAAATACATTATCTTTTTGCAGTTCCAGTATTTTGGATGACAGGGTCTGACGAAGTGTCAGGATAGCACGGCGTCCAAAACTAAGAAAATCTACCGTATCGGTTACTTCTTCATCAACTTCGTAATCTTCATCAATCTTCTTTGCATCGGTAAGCGAAATCTGTAAATTTGGATCTTCCAGATCTTCATCGGCTACAACAGTACGGTTACGATAAATTTCAAAGTCACCTTTGTCAGGGTTGATAATCACATCGTAATTCTCATCGGTACCAAACAATTTTGTAATCACATTACGGAACGACTCTTCCATCACACTGATTAATGTACTTCTGTCGATGCTTTTTAGCTCTTTAAACTCCGAAAAAGTATCAATTAAGCTAATTGTTTCTTTTTTGCTCATGGCCTATTTGAATCTAATAATATATTTTGTAGTTTTAATATCTTCGTAAGAAAACGTAAGGTTCTCGTTCACTATAATTTTCCGTTTTGCACCTTCCGGTTTTTCGGTTTTCTCTATTTCAATAACAAATTCATTCTCATGTACTTCAACCAGGACTCCGGTGTATTTTTTACCTTCCTTTGTCAGGGTTTCTACCTCGTTACCAAGGTTCTTTTCATATTGTTTCAATACTTTGAAAGGTTCTGTCAATCCGGCTGAACCTACTTCAAGTTCATAATCTTCAATTTCCCTGTCAATTTGTGATTCTATATGGCGGTTTAGTTCCCCGCAAAACTCAATTGTTACTCCTTCGAAGGAGTCAATTTCAACTAAAACACGGTTATCCGGAGTGACTTTTAGCTCCACTAAATAATAATCTTTATCCGATAAGAATTGTTCAATTACTTGATATATAGTATCTTTTGAAATCATATTGAGTATTATATTAACAAACGAGGGGACTGTTGTCCCCTCCTCCATATCCTAATTCTTTGCAAAAGTACAAAATAATTCTTTATCATACAAAGATTTATGATAAAAATTTACTAACTGCTTCTTTCGATTTAATTTTTTTTATACTTGAGTGCCGTTATTCAATCTATTTCTACTTATTTTCAGAATGAAGTCTATCCGGCATTTATTTTGTAATCTTCTTAACTTAATCTATCTTTGTGACACTGTAATTATTCATCACTCATTAATAATTATCTACTATGTTTAAAATCTTATCCGTAAATCCCGGATCTACTTCCACTAAGTTTGCTGTATATGAAGATGAAACGCTGGTCAGTCTGCATACCATCCGGCATACTCCCTCCGATCTGAAACCGTTTAAAACATTGTTCGACCAATACGAATTTCGTAAGAACCTGATGCTCGATAAACTGAAAAGTGATGGTATCGATTTAACCGATTTATCCGCTGTTGTTGGACGGGGTGGTATGGTGCGACCTCTGGAATCCGGAGTCTATGAAGTGAATGATAAGCTGATCGCTGATTTAAAGACTCCCCACCGGGCTGAACATGCCAGCAACCTTGGTGGCGTGATTGCCCATGAAATTGCTGCTTCCATCAAAGGTTGCAAGGCTTTTATTGCCGACCCCATTGTGGTGGACGAGCTGGATGATGTAGCCAGAATCAGTGGTTTGCCCGAAATACCCCGTCGATCCATGTTTCATGCCTTGAACCATAAGGCCATTGCCCGTAAATATGCCGCTGCAAACGGTACTACCTACGATAAGTTGAAACTGGTCATTGCCCATCTGGGTGGTGGAATCTCAGTGGCAGCCCACCGCTACGGGAAAGTGATTGATGTTACCCAGGGATTGGATGGCTATGGTCCTTTTTCCCCCGAACGTGCCGGTACCCTCGATGCAGGTTTGCTTGTCAGCCTTTGTTTCGATGGGAAGTATACCCAGGATGAAATCCGTAAACTATTGGTTGGCAATGGTGGCTTAATGGCTCACCTGGGAATAAACGAAGAACTCATTGCTGAGAAAAGGGCTAGTGAGGGCGATCATAAGGCAAAGCTTGTCCTGGAAGCAATGGCTTACAATGTTGCCAAGGAGATTGGTGCCATGCTTGCAGTCCTTAAAGGGGAAGCTGATGCGGTGATCCTCACCGGTGGCATTGCCCACAGCAAGTTTATTGTGGATTACATAAAATCAATGATCTCCCCGTTGGCAATAGTTGCTGTCTATCCCGGTGAAGATGAAATGGAAGCACTTGCCATGAGTGGTTTGAGGGTGCTGAGAGGGGAGAAGAGTAAAGAGTATTGATTAGTAGGTAGTAGGTAGTTGGTAGTAGGTAGTTGGTAGTTGGTAGTAAGTTGATTGAGTTGATTGAGTTTACCTGGACTATATAAGTTGAAAAATAGAATAAGATTCAGTTGTCCCAATACATGGGACAACTGAATCTTTTTTTTAATGACTTTCGGCTTTTGCAACCAACTTTCAGTTATTTCTAAATTTATTCTGAATTGGCAGTTTTAATCTAATTTGAGGTTACAAATTACACCGTAGGTGTATTTTCGATTAACCCCCAGTGAAGCCTGCGGAACTGGGGGGAAATAAAATATAAACTACCCAACTCCAGAGGAGTTGACCAAAAGAGAAAGTACTTAAACACATGGTTCTGTTGGTGAACTCTTACAGAGTTCTGTCTTTGATTTCATTCATTAACCCCCAGTTTCGCAGGCTCCACTGGGGGTTATGTACAGAATACTCCTACGGAGTAATATATGTATAGAATGTTTATTTCAATTAAGATCCAATGATCAGATCAATACTAAAATATAATAAAACAAACTATGGGTGCAAAAGCCGATAGTCATTTTTATTATACATTTTGATTTTTAGATTAATCAATTATTCAGCTTTCTTAAAATCCGGGGTTACCCGTTGCTAAAAGTTACTGTTACATTATTCCAGCTCTAATTCCTCCCTGTTCTTATTTAAGCTGTGAATCGACTTTGCATTCAGTGCTGTTACTACTTTTTTACCGGTGTTTGCTTCCAATTCCAGTAGGGCTACTTTGGCTACATTTCCTCCTTTAATGGCTACTTTTTTATTTTCATCAAATGTTTCCGGCTTTACTACTGCTGAAATATCTTTAGTTGAAGCTTCCGCAAGCATATTGAGTATTAGCTCGGTATTGGTCATGTTATCCCTTAAATTCTCTTTTTTTAATCCTTTTAGCTTTTTGTAAGCTTTGGTCGTTTTTCCTGCCCACGTTTCAGTAATAATATCAGTCAATGTGGCAAATTGTTGACCTTCTTTCATTCCACGAAGTTTCCATTCTTCTGTGAGCTCATTGCGAATCTCTATACTTTTCAGGCGTTGGTTAATCCAGCTATCCGAGTATCCCAACTTTTTATATTGATACATGGCCCGGTTAATGGACTGCTCCGGGTCATGCAATTCATCAATCCGATCACTGGCTATTTCTGATAACCACAATTTAAAAGGTTCAGCCTTGGGAGAATGAATAGACTGAATTAACCGGAATAACTGTTCTGTATCTGCCACATCGGTCCAATACTTTTTCCCATCATTCGCAAGTATTTTCAGTTGTCCTATATTTTGGGACAACTGACTTCCTTCTTTATTAAGCTTTGTTTTAAGTGCATTCCAATACTTTCGGGGTCTGGGACTATCCGTCAGTACCTCTACAACATCTACTACCGAGAAATACCAGATTTCTTGTTCATCGTCCCAAATTGTTCGAACAAGTTTCTCATCGAAAATCTTGATTTCATTTTTTTGAGTCATAATCAAATCGTTTAGGTGGTTTTAATAACTGGTTGTTCGATTTTTCTATCCTGAATTTTTTTAATCAGGACTTGTATAGTCAGAAAGAATAAATTGAATCATTTCCCAACTCTAAATCAGTAACGAAGATAGACAGAATTTTTCAAACCGTGATATTAAATTGCAATTTATTCCAACGCATGGATCTGCATTAATATCTCCCTGGTGATTTCCTTGCGGCATGAACCAAAATCAGGATTAACCTCACTGCGCTTTTTTGTGATTCGTGTGGCAAAGAAGTACACATTGTCTTTGCGTTCCACAAAGCCTACCCACCAGCCGATATCCTTCCCGTTCGCCCTGGTCCAGCCGGTTTTTGAACGGATACAATACCTCTTAGTCTTTTCAGTAATCATGACTACTTTCAGAATGTCGGTATTCCGTTTTGAAAAAGGTGTTTTCCCTTCGTATACCCTGACCAGGAATTCTATCTGATTCCTGGGTGTCACACCAAATGACCCAAAGTTCCAGAAGTCGGTCCCTTTCTCCGATAGATTCCCGTTCCCATAGTGGCAGGCTTTCAAGTCATGGCTGTATCGTTCCTTGCCGATCCGTTTCGCCAGGTCAACAAACACCCAACCGGCTGATACCTCGAATGCCTTCTTGACGGTCATATCCCTGTAAATCTCCGGGCGGTAACCATACAGGATGGTATCCTGTTTTTCTGTAAACTTCACTGTTTCATTTTCATCGGTAATAACTCCTGATTGCAGGGCTATCAACAGGTTCACAATTTTAAACGTGGAAGCAGGCAATGTTGCTTTGTTTGCATCGGCTTCATCACTGTATATCCACTTTTTGTTTTTGTAATCGTAAATGGTCGTACTACCCTGCACCCTGCACTTTTTAAATGGGGAAACCTGATTCACCTGTGCTATGGCAAGTACAGAATATAGTAGTGTGAAGATAATACAGTTTAATCGCATTCGTTTGATATTAATTTATTAAACAACCCCCAGCCCCTAAAGTAGAGATAAGAACCCCCAACCCCTAAAGGGGAGTTAAGTACCAGTATTTGTAATGATTCAAGTGCTACATCTTGGTTGATGGATTGTTTTTTTACTTTTCTTACTCCCCTTTAGGGGTTGGGGGTTCTTCCTTTTATTTTAATG
Source organism: Paludibacter sp. (assembly GCA_028710415.1). Classification (GTDB taxonomy): domain Bacteria; phylum Bacteroidota; class Bacteroidia; order Bacteroidales; family Paludibacteraceae; genus Paludibacter. Next base: position 246,404 of record JAQTUE010000003.1, read on the forward strand.
CCATTTGTAGTTTGTACCGGCTAAGGGGTCAATACTTTTAAAATCATTAAAATCCTTTTGCATGTTGTTTTCCCACCAGTCATTGTAAGCCTTGGCTGCCACTTCATGCGACAGGGTGTCATACACCAGCTTCATTTCGGTTGAATCCCTGAGTGCCAGTATCGGGTTTTGGGACGGAAACCTCATTATTAACCTGTCACTTTGTATAGCCACTGCCCTGATGGATTCAATGGTCCATAGCACATACATTCCCAGCTTACATTCCGGTGCATACAGCGATGAAATGCCATTGTGGGGAAAGTTCGTGATTACCCGGGTTTCATTCCTGTATGCAAGCAGTACCGGAATATCTTTGTAAGTAAAAGCAGGCAGGTTTAAAGAATCATACTGGTTTGCCTTCAATAATTCAATATATCTGTCCACCGTTAAACTGCTGATTTCCTTGTTGTCAGCACAGCTTATGAATCCAACAAAAGTAATCAGTACAATGAATGTCTTTAATGTTTTCATGATTTCATTTTCCTTTAAAATGAATAGGGTTGTTCTCAAAGTCAAATCGTTAATATTTTTATCTTCTTGTTACTATTTTCGCCGTCTCTGGAGCTATTCCAATTGTTGCTATGGAGCCACTATTAAATTTCAGGAAGTCAGTTTCAATTCCATCACTGAAAATTACGCCATTTGCAGGCATTAATGATTCAATTGTCAAAACGTGTTGGTTCTTTATTATTCCTGATGTAATGCCGGTCTGTGTTCTCATGCTTTGAAAAGGTTCTCTAACCGCAAAAATCAATTCATTGTCTTTTAATTTTGGTCTTTTTGGTTTTAAATCTTTCTCAAACATACTTGTCAAGCCGTAAGCCATATTGAATATAGAACTTAACCAACCGGTCGAACCTGCTGGAGTTGATACAATAAGTCCACTTGATGATTGTTCTTCATGGTTGTTATTGTATGATATTTTATACCTTGCAGAGATATGTGATGAAGCTCCTATAAACAAGTCATTAAAGGCTAGAATCCGTTGTCCGTCATTTAGTTTCGCTTCAGCAAATCTCATGGTTTTCGATTGGTAATTCTTAGACATAACACTTTCCACACCTCCTATGAAGTTCGATGTGTCAAATGGCAACAGAACACCATCATATCTCTGTTTGTCCGGATTTACTGCCACAATTGGAATTCCTTTCGAGTATTTTGCAGTGTTGGCTACCAATCCATCTTGCCCAATAACAATTATTAGATTGTTTTCGGAAAATATGAATGAAGGCATAAAAGCTCTTTCAAGTGTTTTGTGCTTAATTACTGCTGAAAGCTGAGTTTGAAGAGAATTTAAAGATGCCTGAAATGTTTCATGTTCATCTACATAGTCTTCAAAATTTCCTCCAAGTCGTTCAATGTAAAATTTGGCTTGTGCCTTAGTATTGAAACGTTCAATTAATGACTCAAGCCTTGTTTTATTTTTTACAATGATTGCATATTCTACACTCATTTCTTACTATCTTTCTTGTCGCTTAAAATTGAATCCAATAAATCAGGGCTGATATTTAGATTGCCGATTTTTCCTGCATTTTCAGCAAGTTCTCTAAATGCCAAAGAGATATTGAATTTTGGGTCAGGATTGTTATTCAAAGCAGTCAAAGTCTTCCAGTCAATATCTTTGTATGGTTTCAACGTAGTTTCAATAACATAACCTTGCGTTTCGGCTTCTATCTTGTCGTTAGCTGTCTTTTGTTCAATAAGTTGTTTTCTCTGGTTTTCAACAGCAATATCTGCTTCCAATTTCATTTCTCGGAGTTTACGGTCGTTTTCTGCCTTCTGCACGTTAGACTCCATTTTCTTTTCGGCAATTTGTTTCTGCTTTTCTTCTACAGCAATTTCAGTATTCAATTCAGTCTCTTTGATTTTTCTTTCTTGTTCTACCGCAAAGTTCCTGCGTTCATAAATTGCCTGGTCAGCTTCTTGTTGTAATTTCTCTCTCGTTTCTGTTTCCAGTGCTCTCGCCATTTCAGGTGTTGCCTGAATAGCCAGGATATTTGCTCCTAAGATTTCGATTCCTAACATCCCAATGGCTTGTGAAGATTTAAGTCCTTCTAAAATCTTTTCTTCTATGGATTTTGCAGATCGAATGGCATCTTTTAGTTTGATGCTGTGTATGTAAGACGAAGTTGTTGTTTGAGCTTCATTTACAATTCGTTGATTTAGTTTCTCAATATCATTTTTCTTGTATTGTCCATTGTCTTTAACAGTAAAATCAAGTATATCGGCAAGTGTTTTTGGATTGCTGATTTTATAACTTATCTGTCCCTGAATTGAGACAGTCTGATAGTCGTAAGTTGATTCATTAAAGATAAATGGCAAGTCGTTACTTCCCATTGGTATTGCTGCAATGGAGCTACTTGGGACAAAATAAAAGAATGAAAGCCCACGTCCTTCTCTTTTTATGTTTCCATTCGTAAAATGAAGCACATAAGTCATAGAATCAAATTTAATGTGTTGTATTCCGAACATATTTTCAAGTTTTAATTATTTGTCTGTATCTATATTACCTTTTTTTTTATGCTACCTAACGTTCAGAGCTTTAGAATTTATGCTTATTAGGTATATTCTCTGTTTGAAATAAACTGTGTCAATTATCCACCTATTTAATTAAATTCAGCCTCAAAGATATAAACAATCATTCACATTATCAACATTATTTTTAATTAATTTCTGATTTACCCACCTGGCTTTTTCCAAAACCAAAACCTACGTTCTGATCTGCGTATTAATCCCTGATTTTTTGCAGGTTGCATACTTTCCGGCAGGCATTTCCGGCAATGAGACCGATTTCGACAAGGGGTGATGGCGGGGCATTCTATGTTAACCGCCATTCAAGCGGGAAAGTTTAAGGATGTTTTCACAATGTTTTCGTATTAATTTAGTTTTAACTTATTTGGGATATAAATATACTATAGATATCTTAACCTTTTAATGATATGAGATATCTAAGTTATATCTAAGATACATCTAAGATACATCTAAGATACATCTAAGATACAACGTAAACATCGTGAAGACATCCTGCCCTGATTTTGAAACCAACAGGAAGCTGAAACTTAATAACTAAAATGCCCTGATGGCTGCTTGCTATAAGGGCATTTTAGTTTTGAGAATATAATTGTGATTGAATGAGGTAAAGATTATAAAATCGCAGGGAAGGAATTGATTACTTTGAGTAGGTTTGAACTGGAATGCAATTGGAAGAATTGATTGATTTTTTTTGAGTCCTAGCCCACCAATCCGTCAGCCGACGGAGGAGTAAGAGTACGAGTGCACTTTCACAAGCCATATACGATTCGAAAATTTTCAGATACTGCGTCTTAACTCCCCCTTTGGGGATTGGGGGGTCAGGAATTAAATAAAAGGGATCTAGCTTATGCCAAGTATTTAACAAACATGTCACTATACAATCCGTGTGAGGTGGTGCTCAGGCTACGACTTCACCTTTGCCTGCATTAATTTCCTGGGGCGATCGACAATCATCTCTTCCCAATACACCCACATAAGGAAGATGATACCGTAAAAGATGTATTTAAAAACGTGGACGTGCAGGAAGTGAAACCAATTGGGATGATTCTGGATGCAGGCAACGATAAACGCGATACGAAAAATATTAAAGGCATACACCAGTAGCAGGCTTAGGGGAATGAACCAGGCTTTCTTCCTCCAGGGGCCGCGGGAAAAGGCAATGATGCAAAAGCAAATGTAAGCCTGCTTCATGCCGGTGCATGCCCAAATGATCCGGACAGAATTTCCGTTCGCAAACTGGATGTTGTTCGTATCGGTTAGAGTTGCGGAAGATCCGAAGAAATGGAGGAAAGCAATGGTCGCATGGGCCACGTGATGAGCCATCCATACAAAAGGGGCGGAGATATTGAAACCCCAGAAGGTGACCATGGAATCGACAGTGGGTGATTCATCGCCCAGTACATTGTATTTCCAAAAAAGGTTGGCTACCAGTAATGTAATAAAAAAGATAAGCACGCCACGAATCGGCTCAAGCTTTTTCTGAAAGTCGAATGTAGTTGGTGCCATTTAATGTATTAAAAGTAAGTGAATTACCCGGATAAATAACGCCGGAATCAATGGTTTATTGTAAATGAATAAAGAGTAAAGTTGTAAATCAGTTATTGAAATAACTATTACCACTTAAAAATAAAACGAGAAATTACACCGTAGGTGTTAACTGTTCATAACCCCCAGTGGAGCTTGCGGAACTGGGGGTTAATGAATAAAATCAAAGACAGAACTCTGTAAGAGTTCACCAACAGAACCAAGTGTTTAAGTACTTTTCCTTTGGTCAACTCCTATGGAGTTGGCTAGTTTATATTTTAGTTTCCCCCAGTTCCGCAAGCTCCACTTGGGGTTATGCACGGGGAACTCTTACAGAGTTATTCAAGCAGTAAACGATCAAGCCATCTAATGTGATCTCTGGCAATTTTGAATTATCAAACAATAATGTAAAAATTTTCTCATTGGTTGCAAAATCCAATAGTCATTAAATAGAAACAGAGCTCGTTACATAATTGTATATGTATTTAAAACCTGCTTATTTGTCATTTTTTATAATTTGTTTGAAACCCTTGCATACGGAACTTCCTCGATAGAACAAAAATCGTTGTTATGATACTTGAAGTTGCCGGTAATGGCAATCATGGCTGCATTGTCGGTGGTGAAAGCAAAGGGAGGAATGTAGACTTCCCAGCCATATTTAGCACCATGATCGAGGAAGGACTGTCGCAGAGCGGAATTGGCCGAGACGCCTCCTGCAACTGCCACCTGGTTAATGTTCAGTTCTTTGGCAGCCTTACGAAGTTTATTCATCAATATCTCCACTACCGTAGCCTGAATGGAAGCACACAGGTCGTTCAGGTTTTCCTCCACGAAATTCGGATTTTCCTTAACCTTATCGCGTAGCAAATACAGGAACGAAGTCTTTAACCCGCTGAAACTATAGTTGTAATCCTGAATCTGCGGTTTATTGAAGGTGAAGGCGAGGGGATTTCCTGTTTTTGCCAGCCTGTCGATATGCGGGCCGCCCGGATAGGGGAGTCCCATTACTTTTGCACATTTATCGAACGCTTCCCCGGCGGCATCGTCGATAGTCTGGCCTATCACTTCCATGTCGTTGTACGCTTTTACCAGCACAATCTGGGAGTTGCCGCCCGAAACAAGGAGGCAAAGAAACGGGAATTTGGGCTGCCGTTCGTCGGGTTTTCCTTCGCTGATAAAATGAGCCAACACATGTGCCTGCAGATGATTCACATCGATAAGCGGAATGTCCAGTGCCTGGGCAAACCCTTTGGCAAATGAGGTCCCTACCAGCAGGGACCCTAACAATCCCGGGCCACGGGTGAAAGCGATGGCGCTCAGGTCCTTTTTGTCAATCCCGGCACGCTTTAATGCTTCGTGCACCACGGGAATAATGTTCAATTGATGGGCTCGGGAGGCAAGTTCAGGGACTACACCCCCGAAACTGGCGTGAACGGCCTGGTTGGCAATGACATTGGACAGCATAATTCCGTTGCTTATCACTGATGCGGAAGTGTCGTCGCAGGACGATTCTATGCCTAATATTATAGTTGGTTTCATGATTTAAAAACGATATTAAAATTCTAAAAATGGATAAACAAATAAACAAGGGTAGATTTTCTCTTCACCCTCATGTTTTTTAATGAAATGTGAATTCTTATCCGGCTATCCTTGCTGATTTCACGAATTATTCTTTACTTTTGCGTAATAAAGTCCAAAGGTATAAAAAAAAGAAGTAACATATTAAGTTTTAGTTTCGAGGGAATAATATTATTTCTCGTTATTCTCTCTATGTTGTTACAGACCAACAGTATACAACAAACCATCACCAAAGCGATAGTCGCAGAACTTTCGGACAAGTTGCACTCGCATGTCAGTGTGGGATCTATCCGCTATAAACTGTTTAACGATATCTCGATGGACGATTTGTATGTGGAAGACCAGCAAAAGGATACCCTGCTATTTGTCAAGCAGGTTGATGCCCATTTCGATTTGTGGGAGTTCTTTCATGGCAAGATCATTATTTCCTCTGTCGTATTGGATCGTTTCTATGGGAATATTATCATTGATAAAGCCGGTCATTCCAACCTTGATTTTGTGATTAATGCTTTTAAGAAACCTGCCAGTAAGGATACTACCTCCGTGGAATACCAGGTAAAGCGTTTCAAACTAAAGAATTCCTCCTTCAATTTCACCAATCTGAATCAATTCAAGCCGCTCCCCAACGGGGTGTTCAATGGCAATAAAATGAAATTCAAGGCGATTAATGCTGATATTTCACTGGACCTGTTGAATAAGGATTCGCTGAGTGCCAGCATTAAGAGTCTGAGTGCCGTGGAACATACCGGATTGGTTTTGACGGACCTGAGGACCCAAGTTTATGGTTCCAAAAAAGGAGTCAAAATACCTGAATTTGACGTTAAGATGCCTAATTCGTTACTTCACCTGGAAGATATCCATCTTAAATACGAGAACCTGGCTGATTTGAACCGCTTTTTAGAAAAGGTACGGATCAATGCCCTTATCAGCAACTCACATGTGGCATTTTCTGACCTGAAAGCCTTTGTACCTGAATTTAAGAATGTCAGGGGAGCTGCCCAGATTACCGGGTTGATTACCGGGAGGATCTCCAGCCTGCATTTCCAGAATATCAAGATCAGATACGGGAAATCGTTTTTATTCCATGCTGACATTGATATCAACGGACTTCCCGATTCGCGTGAACTATTTATTTACGGCCAGATAAAAGACCTGCAGGTTGAGAAATCCGATGTGCAGGATCTCGTATCGGAGATAATCAACAAGCCTTTTGTGTTGCCTAACGAAGTGAACCAACTTGGCCTGATCCGTTACAAGGGGAATATCACCGGATTCCTGAATAACCTGGTTGTTTTTGGAAACCTGACTACCAATGTGGGCAGCGTGTCCTCGGATATACTCCTGAAATTCGAAAACCGTCTGCGGGATTTGATTTACAACGGAACGATAAAATCATCAAGCCTGCAACTGGGCAAATTGCTTAACAACAAACAACTTGGCATAGTGTCCTTCAATTTAAACACCATTGGAACAAAGAAATTCAATGCGAAATTCCAGGGAACTGTAAAAGGGAAAGTATCGGAATTCCAGTTTAATAATTATTCTTACCGTGACGTGTTGCTCGGAGGTAAGTACGATGGGAAAGGATATGACGGTACTGTGGATATGACCGACCAGAACCTGGATGCACATTTTGAGGGGAAGATTGACCTGACACAAAAACTGCCGGTGTATGACTTTGGCCTGAGGGTTAAGAAAGTGAACCTGAATGCACTGAAACTGATAACCACTTACCAGGGAGCCATCCTGTCGTTTAACGGGAATACCAACATTATAGGAAATTCGCTGGATAATATCAACGGGGCAATTCATTTTGACAGCATCCGGTTCACGAATCAGAATAAAACGCTGGCAGTAGATAATATCCAGTTAATCTCGCGCATAGATGCCGAAACCACACATTTCACCATTGTGTCGGATTATGTGAACGGAGCATTCAGTGGGAATTTCAAGTACAGCACCGTAGGGCAAACCATCGACAAGATCGTACAGAAATACCTGCCCTCGCTGGCTAACCTGACCAAGAACAAGACACCGGATAAATACACCAATCACATTGACATGGACCTGAGGATTGAGAATATCTCAAAAATCTCGGATATCCTTGGGCTGCCTTTCTCCCTGGAAGGAGTATCGACTGTGAAGGGGTATATTGATGAACGGACCAACAAGATGGATGTATCGGCCAATATCCCGGTTTTTAAAACGAACAAACAGGAACTGGATAACCTGACCCTGCATTTTGATAACCCGTCCCAACAACTCCAGTTAACCTCGCGTGCGCAACTGCAGGGAAAAGATGGCATGCAGAACGTCTTCCTCAGGGCATTTGCAGCCAGGGATTCGGTGACCACCCATTTGGGTTGGCAAAATGCCCAACAGGTAACCAATGCCGGGGAATTTAATACGGTTACCCGGTTTAAATCGGAAAATGGCAAGACTTCTGCCCAGCTATCTGTATTTCCTTCGCAGATCATTATTTCGGATACTATTTGGAGTATCCATCCCTGCAAGGTTGACTTCAAGGCGGACAGTACCATACAGATCCATAATTTTAATTTCGATAATCACAGTCAGTTTGTGCATATCAACGGGACATTGTCCAAAAAACAGACTGATAGTTTAAACCTGTCGTTGAATGATGTGGACCTGGATTTTGTAATGGGATTGTTGAAATTAAAAGGAATAGCCATCAGTGGTGTAGTGACAGGGAAGGCTACTTTGTTGAGTGTGCTCAAACAGCCTATCTTTGAAGCGAATATAGACGTAAAGAATTTTCAGTTAAACCATAAATGGCTGGGAAATGGCCACATATCTTCCAATTGGGATAAATTAAACAGCCAGCTGCTGGCACGGGGTTCGTTCCTGAATGATAAGAAAGATACCATTGTGGTGGCTAAAGGGGTCTACACGCCCAAAAATGATACCATCATTGTGAATTTTGATGCCCGTAATTTCAGCATAGAATTCCTGACGCCATACCTGGAAACAGTGGTACAGAATTTAAAGGGATATTTATCAGGGCATATCCGCCTGTTTGGTGCCCTGAAACATGGCATCAGCTTTGATGGGGACGGGATTGTAAATAAAGGGCAGGTGTCGGTTAAAATGCTGAATACAACTTATTTCCTGCAGGATTCGGTGCATCTGACACGGAATACCATCGAGTTCAGGAATATAAGAATCTATGACCAGGAGCGTAATCCGGCTTCCCTGAATGCCATGCTCACACACAATGGGTTCTTCCAACACATGAAATTTGATGCCCGGATAGCAGGTAAGAATATGCTTGCACTCAATACCCAGGCGGAAGATAACGATTACTTTTTCGGGAAAGCCTACGCCAACGGATCAGTTCATATTTACGGGGATGAGCGGGAAGCCAATATCTTTGTCAATGCCATTTCGCAACCCCAGACCAAATGCTATATCCAAATGGGAGGGACTTCGAAAGCCTCGAACAATTCGTTTATCAATTTTGTAAACAAGATAAACAACAATTCGAAGAATACAACTGCACCTCAAAAGTCCATAGGGAAGGATATGAATGTAAAAGTGAACTTGCAGATTGAGTGTACCCCTGATGCCGAAATGGAATTGATTGTGGATCCCAAAGGCGGAGATATGATCAGCGGTACGGGAAACGGAAGCCTGCGTGTGGAATTTGATACTTACACCGACCTGAAACTTTACGGAACCTATACGATAGACAGGGGTTATTATTTGTTTACGCTGCAGAACCTGATCCGCAAGGAATTTAAAATAGACCAGGGAAGCACCCTGTCATGGACCGGTAACCCACGCAGCGCCCAGGTAAATATCAGGGCCCTGTATCCGTTGACAGCTTCGCTCAAGGACCTGATCGACCCAAGCCAGCTGGGGAATATGCGTACCAGCGTCCCTGTGAATTGTGTGCTGAAACTGACTGATAATTTAATGAAGCCGACAATCCGGTTTGACATTGACCTGCCGCAAAGTGATGAAGGAGTCAAACAGATTGTGCGGAATACGATCAATACCGACGAAATGATGAACCGCCAGATCCTGTACCTGTTGGTATTCAACCGTTTCTATACACCTGATTACATGCGGACAGCCACCACTTCCAACCTGGGGACCAATGAAGCTTTGTCATTTGCCACTTCTACCTTAAGCGCCCAATTGAACAACTGGATTTCCCAGACCTTTAAAAGCAATAGTTTCTCCCTGGGAGTGGATTACCGACAAACCGACCAGTTAAGCAGTGACGTACAGGCGCAGATACTCTACCAGCCCAACAACCGTTGGATAGTGAATGGAAATATCGGATACCGGAATGATATCCTGACCACCAATACCAACCGTTTTATCAGCGATGTGGATTTCCAGTACCTGCTGACTGAATCGGGCAAGCTGCGGTTTAAGGCCTACAACCATACTGTCGACAGGTATCAGCTACGTACGGCTACCCAGACACAGGGCGTGGGATTCATTTATAAGGAAGACTTTGTCAGTGTCAAGGATCTGTTCGGTTACTATTGGCGCCTGTTGACCGCACCTAAAACAAAAACAACCAATGAAGAAAAACCCGCTGTTAAGAAATAACCTGATGGTAGCAGGCCTGCTCCTGTTGGCTAGCCCTCTTGTTCAATCGCAGACCATAGAAAAGTGGTTCGTAAATATGCCCGATGTACTCAATCCCACCCTGACAAAGCAAAACCGGATGGAGCTGCTGGAATACCACAAGGCAGGACAGGGAGACAGCATCACCAACCGGTTCGGACACCAGACCTATTTGATGGGGTACGATAGCCTGCAACAAAAGATAGTGGTTAAGAACACACCTGTATCTACTTTTGAAATGAAGATTTTTAAACTGGAAGACAGTACTTCGGTGGTGGGAATTATCCGTACCGTCTGTGCTCCGGTATGTTTGTCTTCGGTAGAATTCTATGATACGGCCTGGCATAAGATCCCGGTACAGTTCACCATGCCGAAAGCGATAGAATGGCTGGATGTAAAGAGTATCCCTGCGGACAAAATTGATGTGCAATGGGCGAAAAATTTAATGGGCATCGGCTTTATCTCGTTGCATTTTGCGGAGAAAGGCCAACTGCTGGTAGCCAAAAACAACACCCTTGATTTTATCAGTGCCGAGGACCGGAAAGTTATTGCCCCGTATGTGACAACGACAGATATCTCCTATGAGCTGAAAGGCCGGATCTGGAAACGGAAATAATAAAAAAAAGCCCTGTGCAATTTGCACAGGGCTTTTTTATGGATAGTGATATCCTTATTTTTTGTTTTCACCACGTTTAGCATAACGTGTCATGAATTTATCAACACGACCTGCTGTATCCACCAAATTCGATTTACCGGTGTAAAAAGGATGTGATGAACTCGAGATTTCCATTTTTACTACAGGATAAGTTACACCATCAATATCGATAGTTTCCTTAGTGTTTACGGTTGAACGAGAAATAAAGGTGTCACCGTTCGACATATCTTTAAATGCTACCGGACGATAATTTTCTGGATGGATTCCGCTTTTCATATCTTTATGTTTTAATTTATTTTTTCGGTGTTGTTATTTCGGCTTGCAAAAGTACTAATTTCCATCTAAATATCAAAGAATTTCGACGATTTTTATTCCGCAAGATGAGTTATTGTTGTTGAAAACGATATTTTTAAATTTAATTTACTAGTATACAAGATGATAACATTCGTGTGTTTTAGGTTTACCTGGACCCAAAATATAATAATAGCATCCCAATGAGTACTCCAAGCAGGTCCAGAATCTTCAGGCGTATGTTTTTATCGTGCATGTAGATGGCGCCATAGAAGAATGGGACGATCACCCCGGAGCGGCGGATGGTAGAAACCACTGAAATCATCGACCCGGGTAATGTTAAGGCATAGAAATAAACAAAATCGGCTACCACCAGGAAAATGGAAATGAATGCTATCGCCCATTTGAATTTAAATGGGGTTGTTTTATTGCGGGTGGGTGCCCACAGGAACAGGGTGATGATCCCCATAATGGCTGCCTGGTAGAAGGTGTAATATACCTGCACCGACATGGCATCGAACTTATTCATGAGGTATTTATCATACAGCCCGCTCAATGCACCTGTGAGGGTAGCCAGGATGATAAACCAGAACCATTTGTTTGATTTCAGCGATATGCCTTCTTTTTTACCGACTACAGAGAACATGAAAAAAGAAATCAGGGTCAACCCAACCCCGGCAGCCTGATACCCATTGAGCTTTTCACCAAAAATAAGCATGGCACCCACCACAGTCCATACCGGTTGGGTCGCTTTGATGGGGGAAGCTAATGAGATAGGCAAATGCTTTAAGGCGAAGTATGCAAAAAGCCACGATGTCAGAACAATAACCGCTTTTAAAATGAATAAAAGGTGAGTATGGAAATCAACACGGGGCACATAAAAGATGCCACCTTTGAGAACATCCGGGAAAACCTCCGATATGAATAAGAACGGTGCGAGGATAGCGCAGGAAAATAAGATGGAGACTAAAATTACCGGTATGACAGCATTTTTTTCTAATGATACTTTTTTAAAGACTTCATAGGATCCTAATAAAATGGCAGAGACAAAAGCGAGAAATAACCACATTTTTAATTTACAATTTACAAAACATTTACAATTTTATCATTTACCATTTACTATTTAAAGAGTAGTAGGAAGTGATAATTTACGATTAAAAATTTACTATTTAGTCATTTACCATTTACTATTTAAAGAAAAGATAGGAAGTGATAATTTGATATTTACTATTTAAGCATTTACTATTTACTAATCAATGAAAATGCTATCCGGGTATTTTATATCCACCAGGTACAGGCCTTGTGCCGGTACTGAAGTGCCGGCTTTGCAGCGGTTTTTTAGTTCAATGACATTCCTGAACTCCTCCATGGTTAATTTACCACGGCCCACTTCAAATAAAGTACCTACTATGGCACGAACCATATTCCGCAGGAAACGATCGGCTTCAATGGTGAATACCCATTCATCTTCCCGTAGTGTCCATTCGGCATGCTTGATGGAGCAGTTATTGGTCTTTACATCGGTGTGCAACTTGCTGAAGCTTGTGAAATCGCGGTATTCTTTCAACGATTCAGCTGCTATGTTCATAGCATCCATGTTCAGCTTGTCGGTGATGCGGGCAGCCAGTTCATTCTTAAAAACAGATTTTTGAAGCACCACATGATACTCGTACTTCCTGGACATGGCATCAAAGCGGGCATGGGCATCCGATTGTACTTCCCGGATCTTAAGTACAGCAATGTCTTTAGGTAAAAAGCTGTTCAATTTGGATACTAAATCAAAATTTGAGGGGAAGTTGCCTTCGTAGTCGAAATGTGCCACCATAAGCCTAGCATGCACTCCTGTATCGGTGCGACCGGCCCCTGTCAATTCAATATCGGTTCGTAGGATGGTGCATAAAGCCTTTGTGAGCACTTCCTGTACTGAAATGCCATTGGGCTGTATTTGCCAGCCGTGATAAGCTGTGCCTTTATAGGAAAAATAGAGGAAGTACCGTTTATTCACGGTGCAAAGATACGAATAACTAATTTATAATTCACAGTTCACAATTCATAATTAGTCAGTGTGTAGAAAGTCAATATATTAAAAACAACCCATTGATCTATCTCCATGGGTTGTTAGTTCGTATGTTGCGGTTTAAATTTAACTGAATAACTTTTCAATCTTTTCAGCATAATGCGCTTCGATCACATTTCGTTTGATCTTCAGGGTAGGGGAGAGGAAGCCACCCGGTTGGGTCCATTCATCAGCTACCAGCAGGTACCGTTTAATCTTTTCATAATCACCGAAATGCAGGTTGTAGTGTTTTACTTCTTCCTGAAAACGTTTTACCACAGCAGGGTTTTCGATCATTTCTTCATGGGTGGTATACTTAATCTTATGTTTCGCACACCAGGACTTCAGAAAGACGAAATCAGGCGAGATTAATGCAGCTGCAAATTTCTTATTCTCTCCCAGTACGATCATGTTTTCAATGAAGGGTGATTCGGTGAATTTAGATTCTACAGCCTGTGGATTGACATATTTGCCAAAAGAGGTTTTGAATATGCTTTTTAAACGGCCTGTAATAATCAGCTGGCCTTCGGGGGTGAACTTCCCGGTATCACCGGTATGGAACCAACCATCGGCATCAATGACTTCCGCAGTCAGGACAGGATCCTTGTAGTAACCCAGCATGACATTGTGCCCGCGGCAGATAATTTCATCACGCTCTCCCAGTTTTACTTCTACACCTTCAAGTGGCAAACCTACCGTACCGAATTTACGACCATTCTTCACACGTTGGTGTACGCAGATTACCGGGGACGTTTCACTTAGCCCGTATCCTTCGAACACAGGCATTCCTATAGCCGAAAAGAAAGAAGCAATATGCGGTTGGATGGCTGAACCTCCAGAGACGACTATGTCGAAGTTACCACCAATGGCAGCTCTCCATTTTGAATAAATAAGCTTGTCGGCTACTTTATGTTTCAGGTTGTAATACCAGCCCATTCCTTCCAACTGGTATTTGGTAGCCAGGTCGAATGCCCAGTAATAAAGCATCTTACTTGTTAAAGGCAGTTTCTTACCCGACAGGTAAAGCTTGTCGTATATTTTCTCCAGCAACCGGGGTACGCACGACATCATGGTCGGGTTGATTTCTTTGATGTTCTCGGCAATTGTACCCAGGCTTTCGGCATAATACACCGACATTCCCAGGTATTGGTACAAGTATACCAGCATGCGTTCGTAGGCATGGCAAAGCGGTAAAAAACTCAATGCCTTGTTGCTCCAGGCTGATGGTATCCAGGCCAGGTGTTTCACGTTCTCCAGGATATTGCTGTGTGAGAGCATCACGCCTTTCTGGTTTCCGGTAGTTCCTGAGGTGTAAATGATCGTTGCTAAATCATTGGGCTTGATAGCAGCCTTTAAACTTGCAAGCTTATCGGGTTGCGGATTTTGTTTCCCTAGTTCAATGACCTGATCGAGGTATTTATACTCTGCACCCTGGTCATTAAAAGTGATAATCGTCTTGAGCGTTTTAGTCTCTGAAAAGATAGGTTGTAGTTTGTTCCTTAGTTCTTTGCCTTCTATAAAAATCATCTTCATTTCAGCATGATTCAGGATATGGCGGTAATCATCCTGGCTGATGGTTGGATAAATGGGAATGGAGATAGCGCCAATTTGCATGATCGCAAAATCAATCATGTTCCACTCAGGGCGGTTGCTGCTGATCAAGCCCACTTTATCTCCGGGTGAAATGCCCAGTTCCAGCATGCCGTAGCTGATTAAGTTTGTCAATTCAACATATTCCTGAATGCTGAATTTCAGCCAGGCACCATCACGTTTACAGGCCAATGCAGCATCCTGGTTTGGGTATTTTTCCAGGTAATTATCCAGTAAATCAAATAATCGGGTTACGTTCATATTTTGAAGAAATTAGACAAAAGACAAAGGACAAAGGACAAAGGACAAAAGACAAAAGACAAAAGACAAAAGAACCAAGAACCAAGAATCAAGACAAAAGGCAAAGGAGCAAGGATTCAAGATATAAGCAATAAGATTTTAGACAAAAGACAGTGGCTATGAGTAGGATGTAATTAAACAGGATTGAATAATTGTATATACAATAAACAGATTAATCTGACATAATATATCGCAATCTACTAATATATTGTGTATTATATTTTGGCTCTTGCTCCTTTGTCTTTTGTCTTTTATCTTGGTTCTTGGCTCTTGGTTCTTGCAATCTAGCTGTTTGTAATTATTGGAAGACGACGGTACGGTTCTTATACGCCAGTATTTTTCGCTCGATATGTTTCTCAACGGCGTGTGAAAGGACAATCTTTTCAAGGTCACGTCCTTTTTTTATTAATTCTTCCACAGTGTCTTTGTGTGAGATATGAACCACATCCTGTGCAATAATCGGACCTGCATCCAGGTCGCTGGTAACATAATGGCTGGTGGCACCAATTACTTTTACACCGCGTTCATGGGCTGCATGATAGGGTTTGGCTCCTGCAAATGCAGGTAAGAATGAGTGATGGATGTTGATGATCCTGTCCGGGTAGTGGTCAATGAAATCGGAGGATAACACCTGCATGTAACGGGCCAGCACACAAAATGTAATGCCATTCTCTTTAAGCAGTTGAAGCTGTTTCTTTTCCTGCTCGGCTTTATTCTCTTTGGTAATGGGGAAATAATGGTATTCAATGCCGAAACGTTTGGCTACACTTTCCATGTCCGGATGGTTGCTGATGATAAGCGGGATCTCCACATGCCAGTCGTCGGCAGAATAGCGAGCCAGCAGGTCATACAGGCAATGTGACATCTTGGATACAAAAATTGCCATACGCGGTTTTGTATCGGCAAAATACAACCTGAAGATCATATTGAACCTGACTGCAATCAATGTTTCGAAATACTCTTCAATTTTATCCTTAGGGATCTGAAATGTTGATAAATCCCATTCGACACGCATGAAGAAAACCTTTTCTTCACGGTTTACGTATTGGTCCAGATACAGGATATTCCCTTTGTGTTGGTTTATAAATTCAGTGACAACGGCTAAAATTCCCGGACGGTCAGGGCAGTGAATCAAAAGCACTGCCGTATTTTCATTTCCCTTCATTCAATTTCTTTTTTACAATAAACAGAATACAAAGATAACATTTTAATCGGATACGGTTTTTAAAATCAACATTATGACGCTAAATTGTATACTTTTTAGAACAAGATTTACCTAAATACTAAAAAAGCAACTCAGTTCTGAATTGCTTTTTTACGGTATGGACAGAACTTTATTTATTGAATTCAATCTGTATCTTATCAATATCCGGCAACCAATCGGTTGCATTGGAAAGTCTTATAGTATTGTACCCTTTATTTAGTTTTATAGGAATAGTCTTGTTGGCAGGTGTTAACGCTTTAGAATTCAAACCCTGCAAAAGAGTATCGGTGCCATTTACAGTTAATGTCGCACTTTGGATCCCGGCGCTTATGTAAGTAATTGTAAGCTTATAGTTTCCTGTCATGTTAGCATAAACATCGCGGAATTCGATATAATTATCATCACGATTGCCTAGCCAGGCTGCTTTTGCATGTCCTGAACATTTAGCATCAGCAATCACCCGGCCTTGTCCGGAAAGCACTTCGCCATATTGAGTCAGATTGAAATTGTTTATCCAGGCATACTCGGCTTCAAATACTTCCTGCAATTTAGTTTGTTTTCCAACTACTTTCAACATCGCAACTCCATGTGAAGGAACAGTGGTTGTGTAGATGGAATCCATGCCGCCTAAATCAGAATGCGACCAAAGATTACGAACGGTAGCCGGGCCAACCAGGTTTAATTCTTTCCATTTTACAGACATTGAAGCCGGGGCTTCTGAACGATTAAACAATACTACAGTGCGCTCTTTGCTTTGCTTACCGTTCAATGGTTTTGCCCAAACCTGTAAGCCGGCGCCATTATCGGAAATCAAATGTCCCTGTAGGCTTGTTGTGTCCTGATTTACGGCAATAACTTCAGCATTGGTAATAATTTCTTTAGTCTCTGCCGACATATTCGTTAAATCATTTCCCAATACAAGTGGAGACGAAAGGATACACCACATGCTCAAATGACTCTTGTCTTCCTCGGCAGTCAGTCCACGCCCAACTTCAAGCATATCCATGTCGTTATAATGTCCCCGGCTGGCGTATGGTGCCAGGTATTTATTCATGTCAATAATTCCAATGATGCTTTTCCATTCAGCCTTTGAACCCGGACTGAAGTTGATATCGTTTGACATACGCCAGGAATCGGCAACGGTAGTAACCCAGGTTCCCGGGAACTGCCACCGGCAAGCATTAAAATTAATGTCGGTTCTGCCGGTATTATCAATTGCTTTTTTTATTGCAGCATAACGGGTTTTCTCGTCTAATTTCTGAACCAATCCTCCGCAATAATCTACTTTTAAAAAGTCGAAGCCCCAGCTTTTAAAGAACAAGTCAGCATCTTGTTGGTCGTGCATATACATCCCACTATTAACTCCACCGGGTTGTCCGCTATATTGCGAACCACAGGTGTTTGCTCCTGCCTCGGAATAAAATCCTGCTTTAAGACCTTTGGAATGTATATAGTCCACAAGGAACTTCATTCCATTCGGAAATTTAATGCTGTCTGTTTTTAAACTGCCATCTGTGTTACGGCCATTAAAGAATCCATCATCGATGTTTAAGTACCTGTAACCGGCTGCAGCTAGTCCGGAAGAAGATATTGCATCTGCTTGTCCTTTGATAATGGATTCATTGATATTTGCCCCGAATTGATTCCAACTGGCCCAACCCATTAATGGGGATTTTGAAGTTTGAGAAAAGGAGGTTGAGCAAAATATAGCTAAGAGAGTAATTAAAAGTAATTTTTTCATTCTTCAGGAATATTATCATTGTTGTTTAGAAATCAGATAACTGTGTGTGAGGATTATTACAGTTTTACAGGATCAATACCTTTATGTGTTGGAATAACTTGTTTGATGCTTCCGTCAACATTAAATTCCATTTTATCGATACATACTTCGCGGTTGTAGCCGGCTGCATCACCTTGTGTGATGCCTTTCGGATAATTAAAACGGTGGTAAACGATGTACCATTCATCTTTCCCCGGGATTTGAAGAACAGAATTGTGTCCGGTTCCGAAAATAGCGGATTCAGTATCCTTGGCTATTACCAGATTATCCTTGGATATGGTAAATGTTCCCAATGGTGAGGTAGAGGTGGCATATCGTACCCGGTAATTCTCACTGCGGGTATCATCTTCCGACCACATAAAGTAATAAATACCCTTGCGGTAAAATACATAGGTGCCTTCCCGGAAAGTATTATCAGGTTTGAGAATGGTCAATGTTTCCTGTTTTATGGAAGTCATATCCTCGTTTAGTTCAGCACCTGTCATAAATCCATTTCCCCAGTACAGATAGCTTTTGCCTGTCTTTGGGTCGGTAAATACATCCTGGTCAATCACCTGGCCACGGGTAATTCCTTCCGGACGTTTCTCAATCAACGGTTTACCAAGATCTATAAATGGTCCTGTTGGATTATCGGAAACTGCCACGCCGATTTGTTGTGCTGCAGTAAAGTAATAAAAGTATTTATATTGCCCGTTAATTTTCTTCTCGATAATGCAGGGTGCCCAGGCGTTGCGGGTTGCCCATTTTACATCCTTGCCCAGTTGGAGAATCACACCCTGATCAGTCCAATCTACCAGGTTGTCGGACGAGAAGCATTTGAAATAGTTTCCCGACCAATTGGTAAAACCGTCGCTGGTAGGATAAATATAGAATTTACCTGTTTTCTCTGAATAAAGAATTTCAGGGTCGGCATAATAACCATCCAAAACAGGATTATGATTTTTTACAGCTTCTACCGTATAGGTTTCGGGTTTCTTACCAGCTATTTTTATCGTGTATTTTACCCCTCCTTTGGTGAAATCAACAGCTTTATCGGGTACTATGCTTACTCCTGCAAAGTTGTTTAACCCTGGATTGAACGAGCTTAAATCGGTTGTAGTGGATACCGGGTAACAAACCTTTTTTGCAATAGTATCTACTACAATATTGATCTTTTTCAAGCCTTTTGCTTTTGCCGATTCAAAAATTGCAGGAATAGATACCCATTTATTTGTAAGCCGTTCAGCTTCTTCCCTGGTAATGGGCATCACCGTTCCATGACGTGGGTGAAAATCCATGGTTACATCCTGGTCAATGACTTTAAAATGTTCAAGATCCGATCCTTTTGTGAACTGATAACGTCCACTGGTATACATATCGTACATTAAAATCCAATAATTCGAGTTGTTCAGTTTGAAGACTCCCGCACCTTCTACATGGCTGCTTGTTTGTTGCAATAAACCGTCCACAGTTTTCCATTCACCGGTAAGCTTATCCGAAACGGCTTTTTTAATTCCTTTTTCAGCACCCTCTGTTTTGTAAAACAAATGATATTGGCCAAAAGCTTTTACAATGTCTCCATCAATACAGGCTGTTTTCGTGGGATTGAAAAACAACTGTTTAGGTGTAGTCTCAAGGGCAGTAAAATCTTTATTGGCATAGCTGTAATAAATCTTATCATAGTCACCTTCTCCGCTCTTTAACATAGAAAAATACACCATGTATTTACCCACTGTTGGATCGAAAATGGTTTGTGGCGCCCAGACACGTAACACATCACCAAATTCGTTAGGGAATGCAGTGGGAATATGAATGGCAGTCGAAGTCCAGTTTACCAGGTCTGTTGATTTCAGAAGCACCATGCCACGGTTAGAATTCCATCCTTTACCACAAACCATATCGGTGGCTACCATGTAAAATGTTTTACCATCCTCGCACCTTAAGATGTGCGGGTCGCGGACACCACCACTTAAACTTATCGTTTCAGAGCTGATAACCGGCTTGTCCTGATTCAGTGCTTTAAAGTTGTAACCATTGTCACTTATTGCAAAATGAATTTGCTCTTCTTCCTTTCTATTACCTGTAAAGTATACAAAAAGATAGGCACTGAAATTGCCATTTGTACTCACTGATGCAGACTTCTTTTTATTACCGGCTGCATTTGATAATTGTTCTGCCTGAACAAAGGTTAAAGTGCTTAATGAAAGGATTAAACACAACAAGACTTTGATTTTATTAAAGGACATTATTGATTGGATTTAATAATTGATTTGATTCTATTCCTGTTTTATAAAATATAGTTATCCAATTAAGAGTTATTTGATGCTTCACGTTTCAAAAAGTTTATTTTACTTTGAGTTTATATAAACCTGAGGCATGACCAACCAGTGAAACAGACAATTCTTTTGTGAACTCACCGATCTTTTTACCGGTCCACATATCAGTAACTGTACATTTGCCTTTTATACCCAGGTCAGTAAGTTTAACACTTACTTTACTTTGGTCTTTATCATCAGACAAATTAAAAAGGGCTACATATACTTCCCCTGTTTTTGAATTTTGTGAAGTAATGGCCACTTTCTTATCTTTTTGATAGATCTGATGAACTTTGGTACTTTCCCGGTGCATCTTCAATACTTCTTTGTTTGTCAATAATGATAAAGTAAAAGCATCATTACTTGGAAGGTCGCCTCCAAACATTAACGGGGATCTGAAAATGGTAAACAGAGTCATCAAAGTGTATTGTTCGTCTTTGGTTAATCGGGTCATACGATCAGCTCCTCTTTCTCCACGAAGTGAAATACGACCTAATGGAATCATATCACAGTCCGGCCAGGTGCCGGAAGCAATATACGGATACCATTTTTGAGCTATATCAAAAAGATGAGTGATATGAGGCCATGTATCCCAAACATCATCCACCATTCTCCACATGTTTGCATGTGTTCTAACGTGATCTGCATTCTGAATCGGTGTTTCTCCCGGCGAAGTGCTGAAAATTATAGGACGGCCACATTTATCTATTGCATTCCTGATGAGTTCAATCTCACCTTGATGATAAGGACTGGATAAATCGTCAACTTTAATGAAATCAACTCCCCACGATGCATACAACTCTAATATTGAATTATAATACTCCCGGGCACCAGGTTTGGTAGCAACAACAGTATAATTGTCATGCAGCCATTGGCATTGAAGCTCGGTAGAATAAATCTGGTCTGCCGTTATGCCATTTGTACCTTTGATGGGTAATTTTTTTATAACTGCTTCTTTAGGAATTCCTCGCATAATATGAATACCAAACTTCAAACCTTTAGAGTGGACATAATCTGCCAGGACTTTGAATCCTTTGCCATCTTTAGCCGAAGGAAAACGATTAAGTGCAGGCATATATCGTCCATATTCATCCATAACATAAACAGGATTTTTCTCATTGTATCCTCCTGCTTTATCATTTTCTACAAACCAGCGGATATCCACTACAATGTACTCCCAACCTGAACTTTTCAGATTAGAAGCCATGTAATCGGCATTGGCCTTTACTTCATCTTCCGTGACAGTTGAACCATAACAATCCCAACTGTTCCAACCCATAGGCGGAGTAGGGGCCCATTTACGAAAATCTTTTTTTGTTTGCGCAGAGATAGTGAAAATGCACATTATACAGCTCAATAAAATTAAAATATGGTTTTGTTTTGCATTCATTTTTTCAATGTTATTTTTTTTAAATAAGGGGAAGCTATCTTAGGGCACAAATTTAAACATTTATACTCATAGTTGAAATGGGAAAATTTATTTGTTCAGGACTTTAATAGTAACATTTGTTTCTTTCAGCCAGGGAGCAGTAAACTTCAGATTCACTTTTCCCTCGCTTCCGGTAGCCTGTACGTAGGCTATTAATCTACCGTGATAAACACGTTGTACATTGTCGCTGTAATTTCCCATATCGGAGTTATTGCTTGCTTCCAGACCCAGTAATTTGGCAGGACCTTCGATAGCGCATGTAACCTCATCCTCCGAAATCATTACGGGAATTCCTTTTTCATCTACTATCTGAACTGTCACCTGAGCTACCCCGTGGAAGTCTTTAATTTCGGAGATGTCGGATTGAGCGGTTATTGAATCAGGCTTACCGGAGGTTTGCAAGGCGTAGCTACAGGTCTGATTATCTTTTTTGTCCAAACCAATCACTTCCAGTTTTCCTTCATGGAAAGGTATATCCCAATAAATCACCCCGGTATTGTCATCCTGATTTTTCAGTTCGCCTGCTTGTTTGCCATTTAGTATTAAAAGAGCTTTGGATGCATTGGTATAGCATACTATACGTACCATTTTTCCTTCTACGTAATTCCAGACAGGCCATGCATCCGTTGATAAAAAACGATTGTCTTTTGGTTGTGAATAAGTGCCAATGTAAGCAACAGGTTTTGTGCTCCATAAAGCCTGACGGAAGTGTCCGCGTGGCTTTATAAATCCTCCAAAATCCAGGAATCCGGAATAAAATCCCCGTGAAGGCCATGAGCCTGATTCTCCCAGATAATCTATTCCTGTCCAAAGGAATTGTCCGAAAATGTATTCATTATCACGTACAGCTTTCCACGATTTCATACTATGGCCATTCTCACTCCCAAAGATAACCCGTTTCGGATAGTTGGCATGATCAAGTGCATAACGTTCCTCCGTATAGTTATATCCTGTTATATCGAGCGAAGAAGGATATTCCGTTTCGTTTGACATAACAACTCCTGCCAATGCTGCGGTTACAGGACGCGATGTGTCTAATCCTCGCACAATGGCAGCTAATCGTTTAGCAATAGCTCCAAGTCTTTCTGCTTTAGGATTGTTTGGTAAATATCCACCCTGAACAGGTTGGTTTATATTCGCATGATCGAGAATCGGATGAGAATACGGATCGTTTGGATAATCAACTTCGTTCCCAATGCTCCACATGATAACAGAAGCATGATTTCGGTCGCGTAAAATCATATCACCCAAATCTTTATCGCTCCAGTCAGCAAAATAAGATGCAGCACCCTGAAATCCCGGCGTGCCTTTATTCCAACCGGAAATCCATTTCTTTTTGGCAAACTCCCATTCATCAAAAGCCTCATCCATAACCAAAATGCCCAGTTCGTCGCACAGTTCGTACACATCCGGTGCTTGTGGATTATGACTCATCCGTATGGCATTACAGCCCATTTCTTTCAGCGTGGTTAATCTTCGTTTCCATACTTCACGTGGTACGGCAGAGCCTAAACAACCCGCATCATGATGAATACAAACGCCTTTTACCTTTGTCCACACACCATTCAAGGCAAAGCCTTTGTTGGGGTCAAAAGTCAAGGTCCGTATCCCTATTTGTTGCTCATTTTGGTCTATGACTTTACCGTTTTGAAATATAATGGTTTTAAGTGTATAAAGATTTGGTTGTTCTAACGACCAACGCCTGGGCGAAGCAATGCTGAAGGTTTGTGATGTAACAGTCTTTTTGGTTGATTCAGTTCCCAGGCTCTTAAATGACCTGGCAACAATCTTTCCGGACACAGGATCAATTACCTGATAGGATACCAGTATGTTGGCGGCTTTGTCACTCTCGTTATGAATGGTCGTTTCTACCGATACAACAGCTTTCTTATCGGTAACATTGGTGGCTTTACAATAAACACCCCATAAATCGATATGTACAGGCGATGCATAAACCAGATAGGCATTCCGATAAATTCCGGAACCGGTGTACCAGCGTGAGTCGGCATCCAATGAATGATCTACTTTTACTGAGATCAGATTTTCATGACCAAATTTTATATACGGAGTCAGGTCATACATAAATGAAATATAACCGTTTGGGCGTTTACCCACACTGTTTCCGTTGATAAATACTTCACTGTGATTATACACCCCTTCGAAATAGATATACACTTTATTCCCTTTTTCAGTTTCGGGCACGCTAAATGTTTTGCGATACCAACCAATACCTCCCGGGAGGTAACCTGTCGAACTTGCTTTGTCAGGACTATAAACGCCTTCCACTGTCCAATCGTGAGGCAAGTTGAGTTGTCTCCAGTTGGAATCATCCAGGTTTGTAAGCTCACCATCTTTCACGTCCGAAAGTTTAAACCGCCAGTTGTCGTTGAATAATTGATCCCTCCCAAATTGAGGTTTTGCCTGAATGGTAACTACGAGTAACATTGCAGTAATTATCAACAATAATTTTATTTTCATTTTATCTCAATTATTTATTACAAAAATACATCTTTAAGATTAAATCTATAGTTCCGGACTTTCTCTATTACTCTTCCGATAACTTGAGCATACTAAAGTTGCGCGGAAGCCATACACGCATTTTGGACCCGCCCCGATTATCCCAGACATTATAAGGGATTGCTGTAAAAGTTTTTGTTTCAGATCGCAAATCCAATTGATCGGCTGTTGGGCTAATGGCAACTCCTTTCCCTTGTATGGTGTACGTTCCACTTAAAATATCCTTTTCAAAGGTAAGATTCAAAGCAGTAGCATCCGGCAAAACAAAGCTGTTTACATCAAAGGAATTGTCTTTATCTTCGAGACAGAAAAGGATAGGACCACGTTCCAGTGCTACCAGGCCACGATCGGCAATTACTTTTTCATTAGCAGCTACACGTTGAATAGTCATTGCCAAATTGTATTCAACTTTATCATTCTTCTTCCATTCACGGTCGATAACGGCATATCCATCTTCCACCCGGGCAGAATAATCTTTACCATTCACCTTTAAAGAGTAAGAAGTCTTTGATCCATTGATATAGCTGTACAAATTACCCGGTACTGGTTGATTGATTGCCCAACCCGGGATACGCAACCGTAATGCAAATTTGGTACTTTTTACCGGTTGAAGAGTAAAACTGATGGCTCCATCCCATGGATAGTTACTCGTTTGACTGATTTTTACATCTTGCTTTCCGTTCAGTTTCAGGGTGGCTATACTTCCAATAAACAGATTTACATAAAGACTATTCTCTTTTTGTGCGTAAATATATCCGGTAACCGACGACATGAAACGGCACAAATTAGTTGGACAGCAGGAGCAATCGAACCAGGGTTGGCGTGTATAGCTACCATCAGCAGCTAAAGGATTGGGGTAGAAGAAGTTTTTACCATCCAGACTCACACCCGAAAGAACATTGTTGTAAAGACTGCGTTCCAACACATCAATATATTTGGTTTGCCCGTGTAGTTCGAACATTCTGAAATTCCAATACACATTGGCAATAGCAGCACAGGTTTCGTTATAGGCACTTTGATTTGGAAGCTCATAATTTTTACCAAAGCTTTCTCCATCATGCTTAGCACCAATACCGCCATTGATATAAAACTTCTTTGAAACCATATTTTCCCAAATACTATCTATCGCCGAAAGATATTCCTTATTACCTGTCAGTGCTGCCACATCGGCCACACCGGAATACAAATAGGCAGCCCGAACGGCATGTCCGACAGCTTCTTTCTGGGCAACAACAGGAGATTGATCCTGCCAGTACGAACGGTCTTTATTGAGTTTTTTTCCTCTGCAATCAATGAAGAACTTAGCCAGGTCGAGGTATTTCTTATCGGCGGTAATCCGATAAAGTCGAACCAATCCCATTTCCACTATTTCATGTCCGGGAGCGTCGTTGCGTTTTCCGGGACCAAAAACCTGTGTCAGCAAGTCTGCATTTTTCAACGCAATATCAAGAAAGTTTCGTTTACCGGTAGCCAGATAATGTGCAGAAGCAGCTTCAAACAAATGACCCGAGTTATAAAGTTCATGGCTCATGTTCGATTCGTTTATCCAACGGTCTTTCCCACCCCAACTTTGTGGATGCTTAGGGTCAATGGTCCGTGCGGTGTATAGATACCCATCCGGCTCCTGTGCTTTTGAAACAATAGTAATTAAACTATCCACGTATTTTCCTAATTTCTGATCAGGATGAACAGCCATTGAAAAGGATGCACCTTCAATCGTTTTGTAAATATCGGTATCATCAAATGGGAAAGTAGTAAGAAATTTTCCGGTATGCGTTGCAGCATTAATGAAGTTTTGTACCCGCCCGGTTTCTTCGCACTTTTTGAAAGAAGCCGGAATAGTAGCCGTACGATTGGTTTCTACGCGTGGAAGCCAGAATGCATCATTGAGCTTAACCTGATTAAACGGAACTCCCTGATAAGGATAATCGGTAGATTGTGCAGCCATTGAACCGGCGATAACAGTTACCGTGAGCAATAAAAGTGTCTTTTTCATTTCTCTGTAAAGTTGGAAATTAATTATTTGTTATTTATTTCTTTATAATCACCTGCAAGCATTAAAACCTGATGCTGACAGATTTGCCTTTATAGACTATTGTTTTAGATGTTCCACCGGTCTGTACTCCGGAATCATTTCCTTTTTGAACAAGCACGAAATTAAATCTTCGGGTTTTCAACATTCCTTCAAAACTTCCTTTGCGTTCACCTATTGTCAGGGTTTTTAATCGATTATCCCATTTCATTGATATTGTAGAATATAAGCCTTTCTCGTAGTTATAATTATCGTTTTCATCTTCATATAAAGAAAATTCACCATCTGCTCCCGGATAAATACGAATCTCCAGGTTATCCCATTTCTTTTCCTCTGCATATTGCACTTTCGGACCCCAGGGCAGGATAGTTCCTTGTTTTACATATAAAGGAATGATATTAATCGGTGTTTCTTTGGTAAAGCTTTGTCCTCCATGCAGTTTTTCACCCGTCCAGAAATCAACCCAATCCGCCCCTTTTGGCAGATACACTTCACGACTTCCGGTATGGCTGAAATCTTCAAAAACCTTACCCTCTTTTTTGCCTGTATACATTGATTTTACAACCGGTGCAACAAGAATTGAACGTCCAAACATAAACTCATCGTTGATGTCGCGCACTTTTGGATCACCTTCGAACATGAGTGGAAACGCATACATGATAGAGGCAGATTTACTGGTCACTTCCCATGCCGTTGAATAAATGTAAGGCAACAGGCTGTAGCGCAGATTGATATTTTTCTCAAGAGCATCGTACGACCAAACTCCCGGTTTTCCAAAGTTGTAGATCTCCCTGGGAATATCGGTTCCATGTGAACGCATCATGGGAGTAAATGTGGCGAACTGTAACCAGCGGACATACAACTCGCGGAATTCAGGATTGTTTGCACCACCATCTTTCACCCAACGCCCGGCAAAGAAACCACCGATATCGGCATTCCAGTAAGGCACACCGCCAAGTGAGAAGTTCAATGCTGCCGGAATTTGTTTACCCAACATTTCCCAGGTAGACTGAATATCGCCCGACCAGGTATTGGCTCCATACCGTTGCTGACCGACGAAGGCCGATCGGGTAAGGATACAAACGCGTTTGTCTGATGTAGTTGCTCTCTGATGGTCGTATATACCACCAACATGCTCTAAAGGAAAAGCATTCACCACCGAACGGTAAGAACCTAAGAAAGTCGGTTGATCGAAATCCGCTTCTTTTATATTGATGTGATCGGGTTCAGAGGAATCGAGCCACCAGGCATCAACACCTACCGAGAATACGCCTTTGTTCAGATAATTCCAGTAAATATCACGGGCAGCAGGGTTATATACATCGTAAGGTTTAACACCCGATTTCGGTGGCCAGGTATCAAAGTCAATCATCATTTTCTTTGCCATCAACTCCTTGTATTGTTTTGTTAGCGGTCCAAATCCCGGCCATGCTACCACCATTAAGTGAGCTTTATTTTTGTGTACGAAATCGGCCATACCCTTGGGATCGGGGTAGGTAATAGGATCCCA
Source organism: Paludibacter sp. (assembly GCA_028710415.1). Classification (GTDB taxonomy): domain Bacteria; phylum Bacteroidota; class Bacteroidia; order Bacteroidales; family Paludibacteraceae; genus Paludibacter. The sequence continues at coordinate 274,337 of JAQTUE010000003.1, forward strand.
TGCCATCTGATTCCAAAGGCTGTCTTTTCCCCAATATTGCCAGTCTTGTATAATTCCATCCAGAGGTACTTTCAACTCACGATATTTTGCGACTACATCCATCAATTCCTGTTGAATTTTGTATCGCTCTTTTGATTGCCAATATCCATAAGCCCACAACGGAAACATGGGTGCTTGTCCGGTAAGGTCGCGCATTTGAGCTACTACACCATTACCCGAACCACCATACATAAAGTAATAATCAGAGCAATCACCCAAGGATTCCATGGAGGTTTCCTGCACATTATCTGTGAAAACAGTTGAAGAATAGTTGTCCCAGAAAACACCAAAACCTTTGGATGACAAAAAGTAAGGAAAACAAACTTTCATGTTGTCGTTTTTCAACACTATTCGCTGACCACGTTGCTGCAACTTTCCGTTTTGCTGTTCACCAAGACCATAGATTGCCTCTTCTTTATCAAGTAGAAACGCCTGTCGAACGGTAAATGATTCTTTTTTTACATCAAGGGTAGGGGTAAACTGGGTTCCATAATCTTTTTCAGTAAACAGGTTATTTCCTTTTAAATCGGAATAACTTACTTTTCCGGTAGTAAGATTATAAAATACTTTTATTAATTTGCTGCTGATGGCAACTTCTTTTCCGTCGTCAGTAATATTTAAATCTGTTTTTTCGGGCATCTTAATGACTGACAGACTTTTTTTTGTTGTTGAGACTCTTTCCGGATTCTTAAGTACGCGTACAATAGTTGGACTATAAAACTGAATTTCAACCGTCATGGATTGAGTAGAGGTTTTAATACCCAAATTGGTTTTTTGGTAGGATTGTGCAACTAATTGTATTGAAAGAAACAGGCAACACAATAGAAAATAAGCTTGGACTTTTTTCATGGATTTCATTTGTAATGATTCGTGTATGTTTAAGGATAGTATATTCAACCATGCCTTTTCAATTTACAAGATGGCAAAGATATTCATAATTTTAATTATAAAAGAGGATGAGAATTCCAGGAAGGTGGATAATCATGGATATTTGTACGCTAAATCGACTTAGTTCCTAAATAATTATGCACATCCCAAATCTCAGTGACTATTGAAACTTAGTTGAAGCAATACTGAAAATGGATCTTAATAGTCTAAACACGAAAAAAGCAACTCATTTCTGAATTGCTTTTTTGCGGTAAGGACATTTGATACAGAATTTATATAAAATTTTGTTGGGAACCGTATGATTGATATAATGGGTATGAATTTAATTTTCCAGTTTGAAATTAACAGGTAATGTGTAATATACCGATACCGGTTCTCCATCAAGCATACCTGGTTTCCATTTTGGTAAGCTCTTAACTACTCTGATGGCCTCATCATCCAAAACGGATGTAGCACTTCTTATAATTTCAATTTTGGTGATACTTCCATCTTTTCCTACCACAAACTTCAGGATGGACTTTCCTTGTATACCTTTTTTTTGCATTTTGACCGGGTATTTTAAATTAATTGAGATATAGTTCATGAGAGCTTTTTCACCTCCTGGGAATTCCGGCATTTCATCAATCGGTGAATATTGAATCTCTTTTCCTTCCAAATTATAAGATTTTCCATTTATAAATTTACTATTAGAGTAATTTTCCATCCTTTTAAGCTGCCCATTTTCCCAATAAGCAAGATTTAGCCCATCGATTTTTCCTCCTTTATATTCAGTTTCTCGTTGGATATTTCCGTTTTCGTACCATTTTTTTAATTTTCCATCAATAATATCTCTTAATTGCAATTTTTCATTTAATAAATTTATACAACTATATTCTCCTTTCAATTGTCCTGATAAATAAAAAAACTTATATGTTTTACGTAAAGAATCTGTAGGATCATTAGCTATAACACGAAAATATTTTGCTAATTTCAATGTTTCTACACTTTTGTTTTTAACATCGAAATAGGTAGTGTCTTGGGCGTGAATCGGGATTGAAATTATAAAAAGAAAGAAAGGAATGTATTTTTTTACTTTCATATATTCGATAGTTTAAAAGCAAATTGCCATAGTAGAGTATATTTTCAACGAACAAATCTGCACAAATGTAAATATATTTTTTATTAATTGAAATATGTTGTGTAATTGTTGTGCAAATGCCATTGTTAACTTTTTGTATCTTAACTCTCAATTTCGTGCATTCTTTTGACACAATGTTGAATAATTTACTTCTGACTCTATCTTTCGGACTTATAACTGTTTGTTAAAATCAAAATACGAAGTATTTTTCTTATCCGTTTTTAATCCGCCTAATCCGCGTTTATCCGCGTTCAAATCTTAATTTTGGCTTGTACGCACGGGTTGTGATAGTTGATCCGATTTTAATAGTCTAAACACGAAAAAAGCAACTCATTTCTGAATTGCTTTTTTGCGGTACGGACGGGTTGTGAACCTATCCCATTTTACCCCTACATATCAATGCGTTGTATTCTTTGTTACTTTTTTGTTACGATTTAGTCCCAAATTTTCAGACTCCATTTTGGTAGCCTTTGACTT
>JAQTUE010000095.1 GCA_028710415.1 Paludibacter sp.
GTGCTTTTGGCTGTGATGGTGATAATAATAAATGTAAAGAAGCTGATGCGGTTGAGTTTAGAATAAAATTTGTTCTGGGGGGAGTACTTGAGGGTGAGGATAATTGTACTCGTGATTGGCATATAAAGATAAAAGTAGGGAATAGTTCTAAAGTTAGTAATGAAATTTATCAGACTTCGGAATATGATTTGGCTTTATCGGATCTTGAATTAGATGAAGAATTAACTGATAGTGGTGAAAATATTTATATTGCGGAGATTCGAATACCAGGGGGTGATTTGCCAGGGTTGGAGAATATGGCAGTGTTTATTAAAGGACCAAAACATTTGTGGACTAAGTATGGGGTAGATAATCAAACAACTTGGTATGGTAATTATTCAGGTAAGATCAATATAGAACCAACTGAAGTTAATGGGTTTGATTTTAGTGGTTTTCCGGTTTTGGCAGGGGATGTTTCAGGGAAGGTATGGGGGCTTCCTGATGGTTGGGTAAATACTCAGGATTTTGCCTTTATTAAATCAGGGATGAATAATGGGGATGATGTTGATGTGGAAGATTTAGAGGGAGTGGATATCATAGGTGATGCTGATGGAAATTGTGTGATTAATTCGCGTGATTTATCTTTAATTAAAAAGACATTAAAACAACAACATGCCCAGTTATATTAGTTATGTTAGTTGAATTAAAGGTTTAAAAATGATTAACTTTTAGCATGAGAAGAAAGGTTTTTTTAGTTCAGGGTGGGATGTCACAACTGGTCATAATAATAGTGATGGTGATTTTGGCGGTTTCTTTACCAGTGGCAACGAAATTAGTGCAGCAAAATCAGGAGAATAGAAGTAGTGCGGCGGGAGGTTTGAATTATGGTGAATATTGTACGAAAGATAGCCAATGTACTTCAGGATTTTGTGGCTATACACATGATGGTTATAGTATTTGCAGTGGGACTAATGCTTGTACTGTGCGTAGAACAGATGAGGCTTGTACTAGTTTAGGGGGAAGCTGTAGTGTAAGTGGTTTGGATTGTGGCGACAAAGCTAAAAACGGTGTAGGAGCGTGTACCACGGCTAGTGGTAAATCTGGGGTTGTTGTTTGGAATTTATGTAATGGTAATTCTGGTGGTGGTCGGTGTTGTGCACCAGTTTGTAATTTAAATAAGTGTGAAAATGGTGCGATGATAACGGGTTGTCAATCTCAATTAAAGTCGGGTGTGTGGGTTGGCACTACTACTAGTAGTACTCCTTGTCCTAGTGGAGTATGTAATGCTGCTGGTACGGCATGTAGTACTTGTAAACCTGGAGCTTTAGAGTGTGATGGTAATGGAGCTAGAGTATGTCAGGGTAATGGGGAATGGGATGCTTATGCCCCTTGTGGAGGTTTAGGGTGTGAAGGTAATGTGTGTAAAACTTGTAGTACTGATTGTAGCGGTAAATGTGCAGGTGAGTTAAATGGTTGTGGACAAGCTTGTCCAGGTCCATCATGTGGTGCAAATCAACATTGTGTTACTGGCCAGTGTGTAAATGATGATATTACTTGTATTGCTGGTTGTAGTGAAGCTACTTTAACTACTTGTCCTGGTGGAGCTTATGGGTCTCCGTCAACAGTAAATTGTGCCGATACTGGGAAGATATGTACGACAACAATTGGTGATGGTACTGCCCAATGTGCTGTTTGTGCCAAGAATGCAGTGCAAAAATGTGGTCCTAGTGGAACGACTATATTTAAATGTAATAATAGTACAGGGGATTGGAATTCTAATGCAGATGATTGTCCGGCTGGTCAAGTTTGTGTAGGGTTTGGGTCAAATGCAGAATGTAAAACACCAACTGGTAATGATTTTTGTAGTGAGGAAGAGGGAGGGAAAACTGATCAGTGTATAGGTTTGTTGGAGGAAGGAGATGATTTAAGGGTAAATACATGTTCTGCTGTGGGTGATACTTTGGCTTGGGTGGGGATAGGTTGTATAGATGGAGATACTTGTAAGTTTTACAATAATGCTTTTCAATGTATGGGAGAGATACCGGTTATTCCTTCTTTGCCGGTTTATCCGGATGAAAAGATTAGTTTTAATCTTCTTTATACTTTAGACGGGGTAACAGCGGGAAATACAAATTGTGTGACAAATAGTTGGCAGATTAAGGTTTATATTACTAGGTATGCTGGACGAGATGATGAGAAAAGTGATGTGGGAACTTTTGCTTTAACTCCGGTGTTAAATGAGGATGGAACTCCTAAGACTAATGATGAGGGTGAAATTATTTATACAGTTGATGGGGGAATTATGTTGGGTAGAAATAATCTCCAGTATGTTGATTTTGATCAGAGTTTTTTCGTTTGGATTGATGGTCCGAAAGGGTTGCCAACTAAGTATTGGGTTAATGGCCAGACTGAACCTTGGATTTTTGAAGAAAATTTATCAAGTTCGTTAAGGTTAGCTGACACAAGTGAAGAAGGGAAATATGAATTGGTTGATTTAAATACAGACCCAGATGATTCAAAGTATAAGACTTTTGATTTTACGACTTTTTCAGTTTTGGCGGGTGATGCTAATGATGATAATGCGGTTAATGGGACTGATTATGTGGCAATAAAGAGTAGACTAACTATTGCTTCTAAATTAGGTGAACAGTTGAAGATTATAGATATGGATGGTAATTGTTTAATTAATTCTGGAGATTTGGCGGCTTACAAGAGAGCCTTTACTTCTCTTCAGGCCCAAAATTATTAGGAAAATTAATGAGTTATTAGTATATTATTAATATATGAAGATGATGAAAGAAAACAATTTAATAAAAGTGTTAATACCATTAGTAGCAGTGGTGGTGGTTTTTGAAAGTATTGTGTTGGTGACTAATTTGGATAAAGGAGTTAAAACGAATGATAGTAGTAATCAAGCAACTAATTCAGCTGAGACTCAAGTTTTAGAGGCGAGTTCTATGGAATTAGTTTTTGCGACTGATAATCAAGAAATGAAAGTAGGGAAAAGTTATGATGTGACTTTAAATATGATGGGTAAGGAAGATAAAAAAATTGATGGAATAGATTTATATGTTGAGTATGACCCAGAGATGGTTGATATAACTAATCTTGATTTTCCAAATAAGGGATTGCCGGTGCCTGATTTTAGTAAAGTAAGTACGTTGAAAAATGTAATAGTGGCTAACTTTTTAATACCTGAGGAAGGGGGATTTTCTTTAAATAAGGATGAAGTTAGTAGTTTAATGACTTTTAAGGTAGTACCAAAAAAAGAAGGAAATACCATGTTGGGAATTAATACTGGTGATGAAGAGAATCAGTCGGTAACTATGTTTGTGGAAAATTCAACAGGAAAGTCATTAAATTTTTCTAGTAATAAGTTAGAAATTAAGGTGATTAAGTGATAAGTTGATGAAAAGATTATTTTTTGTAATTGTTTTATTTTTGTTATTTATGGGATTAGTGGGAGTGGATGGGGTTATGGCGGCTGGTCCGAGATTAATAATGAAAACAAACCCGGTTACTGGGGGTTATTCTGTAGGTGATGAAATTGAGGTAGTGGTTTGGGTGAATTCAGAGGATGATCTTTCAGCGGCAGTAGATGTATGGGGAACAGTGGATGGTAGCGTACTAAAGATAGTAGGAATTAATGAAATAACAACTGACGATGTGGCTTTTGATTATTATATGGTGGCTAATACTGATT
>JAQTUE010000061.1 GCA_028710415.1 Paludibacter sp.
GAATTGCTTCGAGTGATAATCAGGCTATGATTGAGTTGACCAGCCAGATTGAATCAATGTTTAATACAGTGCAATCGAGTGTTCGGAATGAACGGAATAACCTGCAGATAGCCCAGAATGAACTCTTGTCAAAGAACAATGAAAATGCAGCACGTATCAGGGCTATTCCACGTCAGGAAAGGGAATTTACTGAAATCAAACGTCAGCAAGGTGTAAAGGAAGGACTGTTTTTATTTTTACTCCAAAAGAAGGAAGAAAAGTACCTGAATATGTCGGTTGTTGAGCCACTTGCCAAAATGATCGATCATGTGGGAAGCGACGGTATACCCGTTTCACCAAAGAAAATCATCATTTTATTGCTTTCAATCATCATCGGACTGATTATACCGATTTTGGGAATTAGAATCAGGGAATTGCTCAGATACCAGATTGAGAATAAGGATGAACTGGAGAAAATATCAGTTGTTCCTATCTTAGGTGAAATACCAAAATACGATATAAAAGGAGGTAATGTCATCATTCAGGAAAATAGTACGGATAGCTTTACCGAAATGGTCAGGCTTTTAAGGACCAATTTGCTCTTCGTACTCGATAGCCCTGATAAAAAAGTAATTAATATAGTGTCGAGCATAAGCGGTGAAGGTAAAACGGTAGTATCCATTAATATGGCTATGAGCCTGGCATTGCTGGATAAAAAAGTATTGCTGATCGGTTTGGATATCCGTAAGCCTAAGTTGGACGAATACCTGAACCTGGATAATAAGACCGGAATCTCTTTGTATTTATCCGGCCATATGTCACCGGAAGAACTGGTACAGCCATCAGGAATTCATCCTAATCTGTCAGTTATTATGGCAGGACCTGAACCTCCTAATCCAAATGAATTGCTTACAAGACCGGCACTGGATAAGCTGATTAAGGAGCTTCGTAAAGAATATGACTATATCGTGATTGATACTGCCCCAATGGGTGTTGTATCCGATAGTTTTACACTAAACCGGATTGCTGATGTTAACCTGTATGTAGTCAGAACTGACTATACCCCTAAAAAGAACATAGAAGAAGCAACCAAGCTCTACACCCAAAATAAGTTGAAGGAAATGTTTTTTGTCCTGAATGGAACTGATATGAAAAAATCAGGTTATAGTGCCGATTATGGTAAAAAATATGGTTATGGGTACCGGTACAGCAATAAACAGGGGCATACTTACGGATATTCCAAAAACGACAAGAAATAGATATGATGATGCTTCGTACCTAAATTCAAAATAATAAAAATAAAGCAAACATAATAAATAATGAATCAGCAATAAATACCCTGAAAATATGACTTTTAAGAGAATGCTAAAAATTAATTGGTTGTATAGCCTGTATTTTAATTTTCATTATTTGCCTTTAAGACAGGCCATAAAGCTTCCTGTTGTTTTATTTAAACCGAATCTGGTGAAATGCAAGGGTGAAGTAATCATAGAAAATGAAAACGTTAGAACCGGAATGATCCAATTGGGCGAACATTTGGTTTCCTTGTACCCCAAAGCAGGGATCACATGGGAAAATCATGGCGGCCAAGTCATTTTTAAAAGCAACTGTATCATTGGAAGCTCCTCGTCGATATCGATAGGTGAGAAAGGAATTTGTGAAATAGGAAATAATTTCAGGGCAACCACCGGGTTGAAACTAACATCCCATTATCGTATTCGGTTTGCCGAGAATGTGCTTATTGCATGGGAAGTTATTATTATGGATACTTCCTTCCACCGTTTGAAGGATATGGAAGGAAATTATAAAAATAAAGGCTATGAAGCCATATCAATCGGAAAGAATAACTGGATAACCACCAGAAGCATGATATTGAGTGGCACAAAAACTCCTGATTATTGTATTGTTGGTGCCGGTTCGATATTAAACAAGGATTATTCCGGATTCCAAACTCACATTATTCTTGCGGGAAATCCTGTTGAAATAAAAGCAAAAGACGTTTGGATTGATTTAGAGGATTATGATATAGAAGAATATAGCTGATGATTTATTATACAAATTGAAAATGAAAATAAAAACAAATTTCATATATAGCAGTATCCTTACAGTATCGAATTTCCTGTTCCCGCTCCTGACATTCCCTTATATCTCAAGGGTATTAGGAGTGAGTAATGTTGGAATTTATAATTGGGTGGGAGGGATTATACAGTATTTTATTATCTTTTCGATGATGGGGATTGCAATTGTCGGCATCAGGGAAGTTGCCAAGCATAAAGGGGATTCCATCGAACTAAGTAAGACATTTTCATCGTTACTGACCCTGACTTTATTGACAACTGTTATATCATTGGTCATACTTTTTGCATTAATGGCTTTTGTACCTAAGATTGCCGAGTATAAAGAAATGTTTTATATCGGAGCTGCCAATATATTCGTCAATCTCTTTCTGGTAGAGTGGTTTTTCAAAGGAATTGAGAATTTTAAGTACATTACAATGCGAAGTATCATTGTAAAAAGCCTGTATGTGATTTCAGTATTTGTTTTTGTACGGCACCACGATGATTATATAACCTATTATCTGTTGACAGTATCGGCAGTTGTCTTAAACGCACTCTTTAACTGGATCTACAGCCGGAAATTTGTCCATTTTAATTTCAAAAGTATCAGCTTAAGGCCTTTTATCAAACCTTTCCTGATTTTAGGAATTTACCTGCTGTTTAATTCCATGTATTCAACGTTTAATGTAGCCTACCTTGGATTTGTTGGGGGAACAAAGGAAGTAGGATTTTATACAACAGCTACCAAACTTTATGGAATTCTGCTGGCTTTCTTTTCTGCATTTACCGGTGTTATGCTTCCCAGGATAAGTGCCCTGGTAGCAGAAAATGATTTTGAAGAGGTGAACCGTCTTATTGGAAGGTCATTCGATATATTATATACTTTTTGTTTTCCCATTATCATTTTCTTTGTAGCGTTTGCACCCCAGGTAATCAGTATCATTGCCGGTAAAGGGTATGAAGGATCCATTCTTCCCATGCGCATTGTGATGCCTTTGATGGTGATTATTGGTACTGAGGAAATCCTGATTATACAACTGCTAATGCCAATGAATAAAGATAAGGCCATATTTATAAATTCAGTAATCGGGGCTATAGTGGGCATTTGCTTTGCATTAATTCTTGTAAGGAATTACCACAGTGTTGGTTCATCCATTGTCTGGGTGTTTTCAGAACTATCCATACTTATTTCAGCCAGTTACTTTGTGAAAAAATATATTGGCATTACCATTCCCTATAAAATGGTTTTATTGAAATTCCTATATTCGATCCCTTATATCTTAATTTGTTACGTAGTGCTGGTAGTTTTTAATAGCTCATTTGTAATATTAGCCATTGGTGGTATAGCCTCCTTTTTCTATTTTATACTTGATGATATTTATTTCTCGCGGAATAATTTTATTAAGGGAACCTTGTTGAACAGACTATAGACTATTATTGACCTATGACAAAATTCAGCTACATATTTATAAGTCTGTTATTCGCAGTAAATTTTTGGAACCTATCCATAGTTCTGAATGTCTTGCCACCGGATATTATTCTGGTATTGTCCTGGGTATGGATATTAAGCGGCATCTACTTTTTCAACTATAGCCACAGGACGATAGCATTAAATAGCGGCAAATATAAAAATACAGCCTATTACATTTTAATTGGGGTCCTGATATCCGTGTTTTCAGCGTATGCTTTCGGAAGACAGGGCATAATGACCACTTTAATTGCACAACGGACTATCTATACTTTTATTTCCCTGCCGGTTATGTTGTTTGTGCAACCGGAGGAAGAAGATATTGTAAAAGCATTAAAATGGATATCGATTGGTACCGTGATAGTCTGGGTTTTAGTACATTTTAAAACAGACCTGGTAAAACTGGATAAACAGAGCCTGGAGCAGTTTGAAATAGAAAAACAAGACTTATCCTCGAAACTGGAGTTTTATGTCAATGGGATATATTTTGTTGTTTTGTATTTGTATATCAAAATGAATGAATACATAAAAAACTTTTCGTGGAAGGTGTTTATAGAAGCTACACTGTTGTTGGCATTTATTTTTCTGTATCAAAACCGAAGCATGTTGATTGGAGTGGTGCCATTGTTCATTTATTCACTGGTAAAATTCAGATCGACATCAAAGATCTATATTTTAATTGTCCTGACTGTACTATTAATTGCAGGAGTCATTTATACTTCCGATATTTGGCTCGCCTTAATTAATACGACGCAAAGCAATCTGAATGAAACTGATTATAATCGATGGAAGGCTTTAGCTTATTATTTTTATGAATACTCCCACAGCTGGTTTTGTTATATTTTTGGAAATGGATTCCCCAGTGGTGGAAACTCACAGATGGGGAATCTGATGTGGTCTAATTTTACAAAGGGGATTTTTGCAAGCGATTTAGGAATGATTGGAATGTGGGTGGATTATGGGTTAATCCCGTTAATCGCCATATACAGCATACTTGCAAAAATCCTGAAACATTCCTATTATCCAATGTATTTAAAATTTATAGGCTTGCATATTCTATTTGTGCCCACTATATTTCATTTTTGGGCAAATCCGGGAATATCATTTTTTGTAATCATCATTTATTTGCATGCCTATTACTCCGAACTAAATAGAAAGTCGATTCAAGATGCTGGCAATATTGATAGTTAATTATAAAGATGAGGATAGGACGATAGCCTACGTGAAGGATGAACTGTCAAAGATACATTCCCCTCATTTAATTGTTGTTGTAAATAATTCGGCAACAGATGAGAGTAATTATGTCCTTGCAGCCAAGTTGAATGCGACATTAATATCTGACATACATCAAAAACCAGAAGCATCAGGTTGTTATGTAATCTCAAGTAATGATAACCTTGGATTTGCAAAAGGAAATAACCTGGGGGCTGAGTTTGCAATGAAACATTTTTCAATCACACATATCCTGTTTACAAATAATGATATTCATTTTCTAAACAACAATGTTGTTGAGAGGTTGGTGGAGAAGCTTGATACACTGGATACTGTTGGAATGATAGGACCAAAAGTGAAAGGATTGGATGGTAGAAATCAAAGCCCGGAACCCTATAGTTCATTTTGGAACCGTTATATCTGGATGTATTGGTTAACCCCTTTCTTATCTTCTGACAAAAAGAAAGAAATGTTTAAGTTGGATTACCCACAGGATGCCAAAGAGGGAGAGCATTATAAGATTATGGGTTCTTTTTTTATTGTAAAAGCCCAGGATTTTATAACCTGTGGCATGATGGACCCGAATACTTTTCTGTATGCTGAAGAGGTTATTTTGACCGAACGTCTAAAGAAAATTCATAAAACAGCCTATTACTTTCCACAAGTAGCAGTATTGCATGAGCATGGTCAAACAATTAACCAACATTTTCAGACGGCAAGATCCATGAAAATACAATTTGACAGTGAAAGTTATTATTATCATTCCTATAAAGGGGTAAGTTCTTTTAGTATCTCTATAGGGAAGATTTCGTTAAACCTGTATATTAAATTGAAATCACACTTTAAATCGATTCTAAGCTTATGAGAGTCCTTATATTCACCCACCATTACCTGGATGACAACAGTGGAGGTAGCTTCGCTTCCAGGGCGTATATCAATGCTTTTACAGAGATAGCAGATACCTGCATGTTGATGTATCCCGACCGGGGAATACCAATCGGTGAGTATATCCACAAAAAATGCATTTTAAAAGGTGTTAAGAATAAACGAAGCAATATCCTAAAAGTAATTGACTATTATCGTGGCCGTATGCATCGGTACATGGACGTAATGATTCCTGTGATCAACGAATTTAATCCTGATGTTGTTGTGTTTGATAACAGTAGGACTAGTGCCGGAATGATCACGGAAGTGAAAAAAATGGGTGTGAAAACCATTACCATTCATCATAATTACGAACTGGAATACTATGAAGGTACAAAACCTAATATTTTGTGGAGAATTCCGTTCATGCATTATATGGAAAAAGCGGAACGTGCTGCAATCCAGGAGAGTGACCTGAACTTAACATTGACTGATGAAGATACGGGATTGCTTCAGATGCATTATGACCCGCAAAATGCGAGTAGGATAGCCCGGTTGGGATGTTTTGAATCAGTACCCCGGATTTCCGGAACAATCAAAGAGGAGCAAAGCAAAATAAAAAAGACAATATCCGGCTTATGTTTTGCGATTACAGGAACATTGGGAACTTATCAGACCGAAGTTTCGGTACTGCCTTTTTTAGAGAACGAATATCATATATTACTGGATAAGTTTCCGGACTGTAAACTCATAATAGCCGGTCGTAATCCTTCGGGAAAGCTGCTAAATGCCTGTGCTGAATATCCGTCAATAGATTTAATAGCGAACCCAAAGAATATGCAGGAAATTATGAATCTGGCCGATGTGTATATTTGTCCAACCTGTGTAGGTGGTGGATTGAAGTTGAGGGTTATGGATGGTTTGAAATCCGGTTTGCCAGTATTAACACATGTCGTTTCGGCAAGAGGGTACGATGATTTTAGCAAGGCAAACTGCATGTTTGTTTATGATGATAGAGAGACTTTTGGATCATGCCTTGATAAACTTATAAATGAAATGAAAGAAGGGAAATTAGAAGCTGGTGCAATAAAAAATCTTTATAAGAAAGTATTTTCATTTGAATCAGGTGTAGAAAGACTAAAAGAAATATTGAATCAGAATGGAATGATCTGAATAAAATAAAGTGAGATAAGATGAGGAATTTAATAATAAACGCTGATGATTTTGGAATAAGCAAGGAAGTCAGTACGGCTATTCTGGCGGCAATGGATTTAAATATCTGTACAGATGCTACCTTGCTTGTTAATTTTGAAGATTCACGGTATGCTGCAGAATTGGCTATTCAACAAAATAGAAAAGACAATATCGGAATACATCTCAATTTAACTGAAGGACACCCTTTAACAGCTAAAATCAAAAATGAAAGACGCTTTTGCAATACTGAAGGATTGTTCCATTATAAAAAGAAAGAGCATATTATGATCCTCACTAAATCAGAGAAATCTGCCGTTTATGAAGAATTAACCAGCCAGATATACTTGTGCCGGGCATTTGGAATTCCGATTTCCCATGCCGATTCCCACAATCATATTCATGAAGAGCCGGGATTGATGTGCCTGATGCTTGATCTCATGAAAAAAGAAAAAATCCCATTCCTGAGGCAAACTAATAACCTGGGTGCAACTTCGTTAATAAACAGGATCTACAGGAACTCCTATAATAGGATCTTAAGGTATCATAAACTTGCCGGAACCGATTATTTTGGAAGCACAACCAATTTAATTAATTACAACAAAGAATTAAAAGCTAACTCAATTATTGAACTGATGATTCATCCGGGTAAAATAGTTGATAAACAGATATTTGATGCCTATTCAAAGGATAACCTAAGCCTTATATTACCCGGGATTATTAGGAAGGATAGGTTGTTGACATATAGTCAATTACACAGAAAGTAATATCCTTATTTTGAATGATATCAATTGTACGAAAAGAAAAATCGATATGAAAAAAAAACTACTGGTATTTCATCCGTCATTGGCACCCTATAGAATTGACCTCTTTAATGGATTGAATGAAGCATTTGAATCTAATTTCTACATATTTAGACGAAACTTGTTATCCCAAAAATTTGATACCTCTAAACTGGAGGCTCAATTAAATTTTAAACCGAAATATTTGACATTCGGATTGGAACTTCGTCATAAGCACCGGATGATACGTTTTGGTTATTTACATAAAATATTGAAACATAAACCCGATATAATTATTTGTTCAGAATATAATATATTGACCTTTTATATAACCCTTTTTACAAAATTATTCTTTCCCGGAACTGAAGTTTATACACTGTGTGATGACAGCATAGATGTTGCAAATAAAAGTCCTGTTTTTCGAAGACTTGGTAGATATATTTCATTAATGATATTGGATGGCATTATATTGGGGAATGAATATGCAGAGGAGTGGTATAACAAAAATTTCCCCGACATTAAAACAGTTGTTTCGCCCATAATACAAAAAGAAGAAAGAATTTTATCCATCTTAAACAATGCCCAAACAATATCCGATGAGTATATAAACCAATATAACTTAGAAGATAAAACTATTTTGCTTTTTGTGGGTCGATTGGTTGAAGTAAAGAATTTAAATTTCCTTCTTGAAGTCTTTTCGTCGTATGTATCTGCAAAGAAAAATGTGGTGTTGATATTGGTAGGTGATGGGGAAAAGAAAAGTGAATTAATTGATTTGGTTCGGAAACTGAAAATAGAAGAGAATGTGATTTTTGCAGGCCGCTATGAGAATGAAGCACTTTATGCATGGTATCGTATTGCTGATTATTTTATCCTGCCCAGTACCTCCGAAACTTTTGGTGCAGTAGTGAATGAATCTTTGATAGCAGGTGTTCCGGTCATGTGTTCTAGTTTAGCGGGTGCTTCCTGTCTAATCAATGAAAAAAATGGAAAAATCTTTAATCCTTTTGATAAGGAAGAATTGTTATCAGTGTTTAATGAGTCCCTAAAGAGAAAGAAAACTGTAACAACCAATCTGGTGATCGAAGATTCGTTAATGCCCTATACTTTTAGTCAAAGGATCAAAGAATTGGTTCTGTTTCTAAAACACGATAATTTTGATAAATAGTTTGTCATTTTTAGAATCCTTTTTTATACAGGAACTGTAATTTCCTGTATTGAAAACTATTCATTTGAATCAAGTTTCATTTTCACTTCTTAAATTTATATACTATGAAGTATTATTACTTCAATCCATTTAGTAAACAATACTATTTTCCGGTAGATTTCCATAATTATCCAATCTTTGCTACATTTTATCAACCATATAGATTCACTGCAAAGTTAATGTGGAAGGTATGGCAGAAATCCAGGGTTTTGCGAAATTTATTCTCAACGGAAGAACCGGAAAAAGTACTTCCGCTGATGAATATCAGAGAATATGTTGCATTAGATTCAATTTTAACTTTTAATCTTGGAACAGTCGGAGTAGAACAAAAAATAAGCATCCTGGGAGTGGATAAAACAACAAATTCAGAGTTCTATATAAAATATGCTACCAGTGAAATAGCCTGCAAAAATGTTTATAATGAAGGGTTGGTTTTGCAACAATTATCGAAATTACCATTTGTACCGAAACTGGAAATGTGCGTTCAGGAACAGAATAGTTTTACGCTAATCAAAACATCTGCTTTAAAGGGCCGAAAGCTGGTTAATCGGCCGATGAATGAAAATCTTTTCACTATGCTTATTACCTTGTCAGCCCAAGAAGTAAAAAGTACTCGAAAGTACAGTTCTGAACTCCGGAGCTGTTTTGCTCATGGTGATTTTTGTCCATGGAATATGTTGTCGGATGATGGCTTCATAAAATTATTTGATTGGGAAATGGCCGGACAATATACTTTGGGATATGATTTGTTTACATACATTTTTCAATATGAGTTTTTAGTAAATAAAAAGAACAGATTCGATCAGTTACTTGATGAGAATGCGAAAGTTATAAGTCGCTATTTCAATTATTTTGAAGTTGATGAGTGGAGATTATATTTAAAAGAGTTCTCCGATTTAAAATACAATCTGGAAACAGAGAAAAACAATAGTGATTTAATTAAACCTTATCTGGAATTAAAAAAGTATATAGAAAAAATGGATCTGAATTATTCAAATGAATAAATTAGTTCTGATTTTGATTTTGCTTCTTTAAATTAGATAAGTAAATTTCAAATTGGATAGTTTTGCTTTTACAATAAATAATGAGTACACATCCTGTTTGAAAGTATTTGGATTGAAATTAAGTGTTTAATCTTGCGATAGTTCTATGGGTTTTTCATTATTAAATTAAAATTGTCAAAATGGAAAATAACAATAAGCTAGCTCCCATATGCCTTTTTGTTTATTCAAGCCTAAATGAAACAAAACTTACAGTTGAATCGTTACAACTGAATAAAATGGCTGCTGAAAGTCAATTGTTCATATTCTCCGATGGTGCTAAGAATAATGAAACAATTGGAAAGGTTCAGGCTGTACGTGATTTTATCCATACCATTGGCGGTTTTGCAAGTGTGATGATTTATGAAAGTGAAGTGAATATGGGTCTGGCCAATTCAATAATTGCAGGTGTCACAAAAATAATTACCGAGTATGGCAAAGTAATAGTAGTAGAAGATGACTTAATTTTGTCTGAAAACTTTCTTTGCTTTATGAATCAATCACTGACTTTCTATGAACTTGAAAAAAGGGTGTTGAGTGTTTCAGGTTATTCGTTTCCTTTAAAGTACCCCAAAAGCTATAATTATGATATTGCATTTTCAATTCGGGCATCTTCGTGGGGATGGGCAACATGGAAAGATCGTTGGGAAAGTGTCGATTGGGAGGTGAAATCATATAAATCATTTAAATATAATCTTTTTAAAAGATTTAAATTCAATTTGGGTGGAAGTGATATGGCTCGTATGTTAGATGATCAGATGACTAATAAAAAGGATTCATGGGCAATCAGGTTTTGTTATCATCAATATCAAAATCATTTACTGGATGTATATCCCGTAGTTTCTAAGGTAATAAACATTGGTTTTGGCGAAAATGCAACAAATACAAAAAACGGATATTCTCGTTTTCGTACAACAATTGATACATCTAAAGTCTGTTCTTTTAAATTAGCAAAAAACATTGAGTTGTCTTTTTTAGTTATGTTACAGTTTAATTGGCATTATTCAATTATAATGAGAATTATCTCTAAATTTGATGAATTCATCTAAATGATTTTCAAACGTTCTCAATTGGTTGATAACTAATAGTGTAATTCGAATCTGATTTCATTAAATTCAATTTCGCTTCTATAGATTCTTTTTTGTATATTACTAACTTAATGATTAATAGAAGGTGTAATAAAAAGCCTGAAAATTGATTACATTCAATACGAATAGAACCAATTAAAATGAAAAACGAAACAGTCTTCTATCATTTAAAGAATCCGGAGATTTACAATCAGAGAAATGCAAATCCGGTTATTAAAGTGAAATTATATAATGTGTTGCATGTAATAGAAAAATAATCGTTTAATGAATAAGAAAAAATTATTGATATTTCATCCAGCATTGGCCCCTTACCGGGTTGATCAGTTTAATTCTTTAAGTAAATTGTATGAGTTGATTGTGGTTTTTATCTCTGATAATGTCCCGGATAATCAATTCGATCAACCTAAATTGCTTTCCCTTCTTGAATTTGAATATCTATTTTTGTTGAATGGACCTAATTATAAAAACAAATCATTCAGGTTTGGAATTTACAAGACCATCAAAAAAATCAATCCGGACATCATATTGGGGTATGAGTATTCAGTAATAACCCAATACTTGATTTTCTTGAAAAAAATACGATTGATTCATCAAAGAATTGGGTCTACCATTGATGACAGTATCGAAATTTGTAACCACGTACAATCAAAAGTCCGTTTTTGTGCCCGCAAGCTATCCATCCATCAATTAGATTTTATCATTGTTCTCTCAAAAGAAGTAGCTCAATTTTATAAGAATAAATTTAATCTCAATGTCAGTCAGGTTGTAATCTCTCCTATCTTTCAGAACCCGGAAAGGTTAAGGGGAAATAATATTGAATTAGAGCGTATTGCGGGTGAGTATTCTCAAAGATATTCACTAAAAGGGAAAAAGGTCCTGTTATTTGTAGGGAGGTTAATCCCAGAGAAAGGCCTGACACAATTTTTGAATGCAATATCCCGTTTGCTTTTGGAGCATGAAAATTTAATCCTTATTTTTGTAGGTGACGGTATTGAGCATTCTAATATTGAAGCCCTGATACATTCAAAACAATTAGAACAGAAAGTCTTTCTCCCGGGAAGATTTGAAGGTCTGAAACTAAATGCCTGGTACACATGTTCATCCGGATTAGTGCTTCCCAGTACTTATGAACCATTTGGAGCTGTAGTAAATGAAGCATTAATATTTGGAATTCCGGTTTTATGTTCCCAATACGCTGGTTCTTCATACTTGATCAACAAGGACAACGGAATTTTATTTGATCCGTTATCAGAAAGCGAGACCCTAAATAAAACCAATGAATTTTTAAATCTGATTGAACCGATTGGTGGTATAAATTTAAATCAAAAACCATCTTTAATGCCTGTCAGTCTAGTTGATTTTAAGAATGAATGGTTAAAATTATCAAATAACTGAAGTTATTTTAACATTGAATTCAATTGTTAGTTTAAAAGGATTGAATATTAATTTCGTTACAGTTCCTGTTTTTTCGATATCCCAAATTATTCTTTTTCCATTACCTTGTTTTAAATCTCATGGCAAAAAAAAATATACTTTTTATACTGCACCTCCCTCCACCTGTTCATGGTTCCTCGATTGTGGGGCAATACATTAAAAACAGTTCGCTAATAAACGAATCTTTTGATTGCAGGTATATCAATCTGCTTGTTTCCCGAACGGTAGATGAAACCGGGAAGACGAGCATTTTAAAAGTGTTCAGATTTATTGGTGTATGGTTAAGGTTATTGTTGGAAATGCTTAAGAATAAACCTGATATGTGTTATCTGGCTCTTTCTACTACGGGCGGGTCATTTTATAAGGACGTCTTGTTGGTTGCTTTGTTGCGGCTCTTTCATGTCAAACGGATCTATCATATCCACAACAAGGGGGTTCGTCAGAAACAATCTAACAGAATTAATGAGATTCTATATAAATTTGTTTTTAATGGAGCTGATGTTATTTTGCTTTCCAAATACTTGTATAAGGATATTGAGGCTTTTGTGCCTGAAACAAATGTTTTTATTTGCCCAAATGGAATTGAGAAAACAAATGTAGAATCGAAACCGGTTATTCGTCCTGTTGAAGCACCGGTTAAGATTCTCTTTTTGTCTAATCTGATTGAATCAAAAGGTGTTTTTGTATTGTTGGATGCATGTTCAATCTTGCATAAAAAAGGTTTTGACTTTGTATGTGATTTTGTGGGTGCTGAAGGGGATTTGAATACTGCTCAATTCAACGAAAGAGTTAACCAACTCCAATTAGCTGGTCATGTGAATTATTTAGGGAAAAAGTTTGGGTCAGAGAAGCAGGATATATTAGCTAACGCAGATATTTTTGCATTTCCAACCTATTATTCCAAGGAGTGTTTCCCTTTAGTTTTGTTAGAGGCTATGAGTGAAGGTTTACCTCTTATTTCAACTTATGAAGGAGGAATCCCGGATATTATTGAAGAAGGTGTTAACGGTTTCTTGATCCCTCAACAGGATGCCACATTGCTTGCAGGAAAGTTGGAAATGTTAATCACTAATCCTGGGTTGTGTTTAAAAATGGGAAATGCAGGTATTCTTAAATTCAAAAGAGAATTTAATCTGGAGATTTTTGAAAGAAGAATTGTTGAAATCATTGTTAATAAAAATAACTATATGAATAAAGTATAAAATTGTAATCATTATAAACTATTTTGTAGGTTTTAGTGTTTTTAAATAAAGATAAAGATACTAATACTTTAAAATAGATTATTATGTTACAAAACTATACTTTGTTTAATGAGTCTTTAAATGCTATAAATCAACAAAAAACACTTATAAATACATTAAATGCCCATTCATTTAATACGTTGCATCTGGATGAAGATTTCGATAATGCACTTCATCACAGTAATGTATTATTACCCGATGGGATTGGTGTTGTATGGGCTATGCGTTTGTTAACGGGACAGAAATTACATAAGATAGCCGGAGCTGATTTGTTTTTTTACGAGATGGATCGCATTAATAAATTTGGTGGTAAATGCTTCTTTTTAGGAAGCTCTGACGAAACTTTGCTGAAAATAAAAAATAGAGCTGAAAAGGATTATCCCAATGTTCAGGTTTTTAGTTATTCACCCCCTTATAAATCTGAATTTACCGAAGAAGATAGTAAATCTATGATCGATCGGATTAATGCTGTAGAGCCTGATGTCTTATTTGTAGGACTGACAGCTCCCAAGCAGGAAAAATGGACGTATCACAACTTCGGTCAGTTACTGGTTGGTCATGTTTGTTGTATCGGTGCAGTATTTGATTTCTACGCCGGCAATATCAAACGTGCTCCGCATTGGCTGATATTAATCGGAATGGAGTGGTCTTATCGCCTGATCAAGGAACCACGTCGTATGTGGCGCAGGTACCTGATAGGGAATGCGAAATTTATTGGGTACATATTAATGGAAAAAGTAGGTATGTTGATTTAACTTATCCAGATGATTATAAGAAATTAACATGATCTGTAACTGAAATTATATAAGTATGATTCCTGAATCAGAATAATATAATTTCAGTTTTCTCACTCTCTTTACAACTGAACTCTACACAGTTATTTTATTTATGAATTTTTGATTTAGACAATAAAAATGTAATTAGTATGGAATCGAATGAAGCCGAACTTAAATTTTTATATCTGACTTTTGACATTATTATTTTGAATGTTGCGATTTTTTTAATGTACTTTGTCGGCAGTCAATTTTTCAGTTACATAAATATCCATGATAAGAGTTTATATCTCTTGCTTTCCAATTTGTCATATGTAATTACATATTCAATTTTTTCGGTAAAGAATCTGTACATGCATGATGATTTTTCAATCAGGATAAGACGCATCACGAATCGAATCTTTATTTTTAGTGTTATCTCCTTTATTTTCGCCCACCTTTTTTTAGCAGGACAATTTTCCAATCTGTTTATTCTGGGATGTTTGTTTTTTTTCTATTTGGGCGAAATAATTTATTACTTTGCGTTATACAGTTATTTGAAATACAGACGTACTCAAGGATATTTCATACATCGTGTTCTGATAGTCGGATTAAACGATATGAGCGTATTCCTTCATAAGCTTATTAATAATAATCCATTATTGGGCTATGAATTTATTGGATATGTTTCAGAAAACAGTGAAAATAATCAGGAAGTTGTGGGAGATCTGGATGATTTGGTTTCATTGGTATCAATACATCAAATAGACTTTCTTTTTGTTACCCATTCAGCTTATAATGATTTGAATAAAAGTAAGGAATTGCTTGCAACTTGCAACAGGATAGGAGTCAGGCTTAGGTTTGTACCCGAAAACCAATACTGGTTCAAGACTAAAATGAATATGGAGTCGGTAGGGTCACTGGTAGTATTCAATCCACAGGAAATACC
>JAQTUE010000004.1 GCA_028710415.1 Paludibacter sp.
TGTTATTTCAAAATCCACAAAATTACCTTTTTTCAATTCAAATCGTAAAATCAAAGAACGCTTGTATGTTGCTGTTTATCTGCAATATGTTGAATATTTTAAAAATTTAGTGCATCAGCAGTAATAAGGAAATAAGAGTTTTAATATGGGGGAGTTTGGTTTTCTACGAATGGCTACTGTCTAAAAATGAGGACTTTGAATTAAGAACCTTTCCGATAAACCGGAATGTACCATATTTTTGTTTTTTAAATCTACTATATAACTAATCTCAATGTGCTATGAATCAGATAATCCTGAAATGAATTTTTCAATACTACTCTGTTCTAAAATATGATTGAGAAACCTATTCGTGAATCATATCATTTTGTTAAATAATGAATGGTTTGTTTTGCGATTATATACTTCAACTTATTGATTGAGATATTATTACATTGTAAAAAAACCTTATCTTAATTTATTTGAACCTTAGTAGCCAGGCTAACCCCTAATATTAAACTTTATTCTTTGAATGGAATATTATCCATAGTCAATTAATCAAAGAATATGGTTGGGTTTTAGGGGGACAATCCGGCTACTAAGGTTGAGCAAAAAAATAAGGTTTTAAATGTAAGAAATGAAATGAAACAAACAAAATTGATCATTGTTTACTACTTCAACTCCTTCTTGTTATCTTAATTGTTGTTCGATCTTATGATCGTTTAGACTCAGTAGAAATATTAAGAAAAAATTTAACCCTTAAGTAACAGAAACTAAATATCTTCCAACTCTTTAAAAGCAGACATAGAAAGCAATTCACAAAGTATAGTATCATTTATCAGATTAAGTTTCGAAATTTAAGTGTTGCATAAACATATCAATTCTTGTATTGTTATAGGATGAGATCCTGAAATCCTGAAATGACCATGGAACTAAACGCTTAAATAGTTGTAGGCTAATTTTTTAGAATGTTACCGGTAAAGATCATAGTATTGACTTATTTTAATATCTATGCCTTGTTTACCATGGTTTCAAGGACTACGGTTGCAATACCAGCATAAATTAATTCATAAAATCAAACCAATGACTTATCCATTAAAAAATATCAGCATTTCTATAAACCGGACTGCTGACGAAGTGTATCAATTCACTTCCAATCCTGAAAACCTGCCAAAATGGGCAAGTGGTTTCGTTCATGCTGTAACCCGACAGAATGGACATTGGGTAGGCGAAACTGACTTTGGGAATGTAATTATCGACTTTACAGCTCCTAATAGTTTTGGCATCTTAGATCATCAGGTGACTTTGCCGGGTGGCGAAGCAGTGAACAACCCTATGCGGGTGATAAAAAACAACCTGGGTTGCGAAGTTATTTTTACGTTGTTTTGGATACCCAGTCGGACTGTCGAACAATTTAATGAAGATGTCCGGCTCGTTATAGGTGATTTGCAAAACCTGAAAGAAATACTGGAACATAACTGATCCTATATAAATACGACAAACTTTTACATGAACTGTTTTTACAATTACAGTAATAACTTCTGCTATGAGCGGGTTTTGAATATGCAATATACCGGTTTAAATTATAAATTGTTTTATATGCCCTGAGATTCAATAATTTAAAATCTAAATGATATTAAAATGATACGACCAACAATTTTAATAACCTTTATAGCCCTTTTGGTTACGGGCTATAACTATCCGGATGATACTGAAATGACTGAACTAAAAACAATTAATGTCCAACAAGATAAAGAAGCTTTTACCGGTTATGCTTCTGTAAATGGACTCAACATGTATTATGAGATTCATGGAACGGGTGATCCACTGGTACTCATCCATGGTGGAGGGTCGACCATAGGAACTTCTTTTGGGCGGATAATTCCTATCCTTGCTAAAGACAGGAAAGTGATTGCCGTAGAATTGCAGGCACATGGTCACACTGCTGATATTGACCGTTCGGAAACATTTGAACAAGATGCTGATGATGTAGCCGCCCTACTGGCCATCCTGAAGATTGAAAAGGCCGACTTCTTTGGTTTCAGCAATGGAGGGAATACCACCATGCAAATTGCAATCAGGCATCCAGAAGTGGTTCGAAAGATAATACTTGGATCAGCATTCTATAAACGGGAAGGAATGTTTCCCCAATTTTGGGAATCAATGAAAAATGCCACATTGAAGGACATGCCGAAGCAATTGCAGGAAGAATATAAAAAAGTAGCGCCCCGTCCCGACGACCTGATACGCATGTTTGAAAAGGATAGAAACAGAATGGTCGGGTTTACCGATTGGAAACCGGAAGTCATTCAATCAATAGAGGCACCCGCATTCATCATTCAAGGGGATGCGGATGTGGTACAGCCCGAACATGCTGTTGAAATGTTTCGTCTGATGCAGCACGCCCGTTTGGCCATTCTACCTGGTGGGCATGGAGCCTATATCGGTGAAATTACAACCGGCATGGAAAACAGTACTATACCTGAACTTACAGTAAAAATGATTGAGCAATTTCTAAATGAGCCTATGCCGGAAATGAAATGAGTAAAGAAAAATAATGTAGTATATAGGAATAGAATGTTTTATAATACTTAAAACAGAAAGAAAAAGGTGATAATTATGATTTCACCTTTTTTGTTTTTAATAGGTAACTGATTCAGAAAGTTTTTTGACTTTTGATTGTTCTTAAATGAGTTTGTATTAAAATTAGATAGTCACTGAAATTATTAATAAATAAAAGTTCCTCATTTATATATTATCTTAATATATTAACTATATTTGCAGAATGATTAATGGTAATATAAGTTCCAATTTAAACATTAAAGGACTAAATTAAACCCTATTATTTAATTTGGGCAAAGTTAAAATTAAATCCAATTATCCAACCCATAATCCAATACTAAATTTAAATCTATCATGGAAACAAAGAGTAATTCGCAATTCTTGAGAGGGTATCTATCAACAGCTATTATGGCAGTTGCCCTGGTTGTTACAGCTGTTATTTTTGCAGGGGCGTATAAATCAAAGTTCAATAAACAGGTGACGATTTCGGTGACAGGGCTTGCCGAGAAGAGCTTTGCCAGTGATTTGATCGTTTGGCGTGGTGAATACCAACGTAAATCCCTTGACCTGAAAGCTGCCTATGCTTTGATCAAGAATGACGAGTCAAATGTACGCCAGTATTTGAAATCGAACAACATTGACAACAACGAGATTGTGTTTTCTTCCATTAGCATAGAGAAAGAGTTTGATATAAAGCGAAATGATGAAGGTAAACAGATCAGTTCCATATTTGCAGGTTACAAACTCTCGCAGACAGTGACGGTTGAATCCAGAAATATTGACCGGGTGGAAGTAGTATCCAGGGAAGTGACAAAACTCATAGAAAGCGGAATTGAAATCAGCTCACTGGAACCGTCTTATTTCTATACCAGGCTATCGGAGCTTAAAATAGACCTGTTGGCAAAAGCCAGTGCCGATGCCCGGAAACGTGCCGAAACAATTGCTTTAAATTCAGGAGGTGCCTTGGGTAAAATACTGAAAGCGGATATGGGCGTTTTCCAGATTACAGCTCCCAACAGCAACGAAGATTTTAGTTACGGGGGAGCCTTTAATACTTCCTCAAAAAACAAAAAAGCTTCCATTACCATACGAATCAATTACTCCATAAAATAAATCGCTTAGAAGGGATCTTAAAAGCCTTAAAACAGATATAATACTTACTTATCTTAATCATTGGCAAATTATTGATTTTGTAACATCAAGATAGGTGCTGGATGAATATGTTGCAAATGGAATTCTTTGGGGGAGAACCTTTCAATTTTTACTAAATAAGAAAGTCATGAGAATACAGTTGAACACTTCCGGTATCAATTGGGACCGGGTTGTTGAAATATTACAGAAAGTAGAAATGGCCAGCTATACGGCAGAAATTCATCAGACTGCATTTAACAACAGTCAGGTTGTCGTATTTATCTTTGATACAGATACCCTGATTGGCTTTGGCCGGGCTATTACGGATGGAGCGTACCAGGCTGCGGTGTATGATGTTGCGGTATGGCCGGAATACCAGGGGAAAGGAGTCGGCTGGTTAATTCTGAATACAATCCTGGAATATTGTCCGAATTGTAATGTCATTCTGTATGCCACCCCTGGAAAAGAAACATTTTATGAAAAACACTCTTTCCGTAAAATGAAAACCGGGATGGCTTTATTTACTGATCCGGGGAGAATGATTGAAAAAGGGTTTATAAAATAAATCCCGGATTAGTTTTCATGTTACGATAGAATCTTGTATTTGTGGTAATGTATTGGTGAAATCCCACAGGGTTAAATTCATTTATTTTTTTAATTGAATGATAAATGATCATTAATTCTTTAAAATATGGAATACTTCTTGTAATGTTATCTGAAAAATGAAAGGATAATATTATGAAAAAGATAATTATCATATTATTGCTGGCCATTCCTGGAATTGGGTTATTAGCCCAAAAAAAAGCTGCTAATTCTCCTGTAACAAAAGTAGAAAAACAGGATTCTGACTTGGAAAAACAATATCAACTGAATAAATACATGCTCGAAAACAGGGATTTTGTTTTAGAGGCTGATTATCTGCAAAATAGGTATGGCAGAAGGTCTGTTGTTAATTCAACCATTAATTTTGTTGCGGTAGATTCCACTACAGCAATTATTCAAATAGGGTCGGATTTCAGGGTTGGGTCAAATGGAGTAGGAGGGGTTACTGCAAAAGGTAAGATTACCAGTTGGAAATTAACTGAAAACACAAAGAATATGACTTTCAACCTGTACCTCAATGTCATGACGAATATTGGCATTTACGACCTGTATTTCTCAATAAGTTCTTCCGGAAAGTCGACTGCATTATTAACCGGACTTACTGCGGGACAATTGACTTTTGAAGGGGATCTGGTTCCGCATTCTGAATCATCTGTGTACGAAGGATTTTCATCATACCGGTAAAATTAAAAGAGGCTGATTTTTTTAAGCAGCCTCTTTTAATTTTTTATCAGGTTTGTTTTTCTTTTGGCTTGTTTCTTATTTTCAGATACTTACGCCGCTCCATTTTCAATTTCATGATGTAATCCAGTTCATAGAGTGCCGGGACAAACATCAAGGTCAGGAAAGTAGCAAAGCTCAACCCGAATATTATCGACCATGCCAAGGGTCCCCAGAAGGCTACATTATCACCGCCGAAGTAAATATGAGGATTCAAATGGGTAAACAGTGTTTGAAAATTTATGTTCATGCCCACTGCCAATGGTACTAATCCCAGCATGGTAGCCGTTGCAGTCAGGATAACGGGCGTAATACGTGTTTTACCACCTTCGATGATGGCACGCCGGGTCCGCAATCCTTCCTTCTTCTTGACATCAATAAATTCCACAATCAGTATTCCATTCCTGACCACGATTCCTCCTAGTGCAACAATACCCAGGCCGGTCATCAGGATGACAAGATCCATATGGAAAATTATTACTCCAAGCAAGACGCCTATGATACTGAATATTACTTCACTCAGGATGATCAGCGATTTGCTTACCGAACCAAACTGGGTAATCAGGATAAAGAAAATTGCACCCAATGCAATTATCATTGCTTTCATCAGGAATGCTGTTGTTTGAGCCTGATCTTCCTGTTCCCCGGTAAGTTTTACGTTGGTTCCTTCATGTAGATGGAACTGTTTCAGTTCACGGGTAATAACCGGAACAATATCATTGGCTGAATATCCTGACAATACATTGGAATATATAGTAATAACCCGCTTTTGATTCAGCCGCTTAATACCTGCATATGACGAGGTGTAATTTATCGTAGCTACTGTCGACAACGGAATACTACGCAACTGGCCTGAATTCATATCCCGGAAAGTAATCTCCAGATTCACAAGCGCGTTGATATTATCACGTGTCACTTTGTTATACCTTAGCATGATTGGATATTCATCTTCATCCTGTTTCAGTTTCGATATTTCTTTTCCATAAAGGGCAGTCCTGATTTCCAATCCAATCTGTCCGGTTGAAAGACCCAGCCTCTGCGCCCTGTCACGGTTTATCTGAATAATGATTTCAGGTGAATTGACCTCGAAATCTATTTTCAGATCTTCAATGCCCGGAATCTTTAATGAATCAAGGTAATCATGTATTCCAAAGGCATCGTTCACCAGGTTCTCCAGGTTTTCGCTGGTAATTTCGATATTGATAGGTTTGCCGGTTGGAGGGCCATTCCTGTTTTTATCAACTGTAATTTCAGCCCCGGGTATGTCCGCTACTTCTTTTCGAATGATTTCCATATATTTCGTCGTTGATATTCCGGTTGTCCTGTATTTGCTCTCGATAAAATTAATGGATACTTTACCCTTGTTGAATGGATTGCCGGTGGATGCGAATCCTTGTTCCTCAGCACCTATGGTGACATTCGAAATGATGGATTCCACATCCGGGTTATGTTTGCCCAAAGCCTTGTATACCCGTTGCTCTGCTATGTTTGTAATGCTGTCAGTGACATTCTGATGGGTGCCACCGGGCATTTTAATGTATACGTAGATATTGTTTGGATCGTTATTCGGGAAAAACAATACCTTTGGTTTTGCAATTCCAGTCAGGAACATGGTTACGAAGAATAGTACAATCATGCCTGCCAGTATCCATGCCGGACGTGAACCCATGAGAATAATACTCAGTTGATGTTCATAGACCCGTATGAAATAGGGCCATACTTTCTCCTGGAAACCTTTAATGGCTTTGCTTAGGATAAAGTGATAAAATACGATCATTATTACAGCAAATACCAGGAGGTTTGCCAGCCCGTAAACCCTTGTCAGATAGAATAACCCGGCAAATCCAAGCATTATGATCATGCTTGTCCGGTTTTTTCTCCATCCGGTTCCTTTTTGATAATCAGTTTCGTATTCATGTTTCATAAACGACACTGCAAATACGGGGTTGAATACGTATGCCACAAAAAGGGAAGCAAAGAGCGTAATGATTAAAGTTACCGGCAGGTAATGCATAAACTGCCCGACAATACCCGGCCAGAATGCCAGTGGAAAGAAAGGAGCCAGGGTGGTTAGTGTCCCTGATAAAATAGGTGCAAATACTTCTCCTGCCGCTTTTTTAGCTGCTATGGTAATATCCGGATTCAACCGGTGCAGCCTGTGGGTATTTTCAATTACTACAATGGCATCATCCACCACAATACCCAGGGCAAAGATAAAGGCAAACATAACAATCATATTCATGGTGAACCCTAATCCAGGCAATACCAGGTATGCCACAAATATAGACAGAGGTACTGATAGGCCTACAAAGAAAGCATTGGTGAAACCCATAAAGAACATGAGCACAATGGTCACTAAAATAAACCCAATGATGATAGTATTATTCAACTCATCCAGCGTGTTCCTGGTAAACCGGCTCTGGTCACCGGTTACCGTAACAGCCATCCCTTTGGGAAATTCATGTCCGATCAGTTCTTCCTCAACAATCTTTTTAATCTGATCGGAAGCATCCAGTAAGTTTGCACCGCTTTTTTTTACTACGTTCAGGGTAATCACATTTTTACCATCCAACCGTGCAAAGCTTTCCTGTTCCTTGTGGCTGTCTTCCACATCGGCGATGTCGGTTAGTTTTATAAAAGCACCGCTGGATGAATGCACCACAATGTTTTTCAATGTTTCTACATCTGCAAATTGGCCTTTTATCCGGACTGTATTCCTGATCCCATTGCTGGTAAGCGAACCACCCGAAATGGTCATGTTCTCCATGGCTACTGCACGCTCTATATCGCTGAAAGTCACTTTGGCAACCTGCATCTTGAAAATGTCGGCATTGATCTGAATCTCCCGGTCGAGTGCTCCCACAATGTCAACCCGGGTAATTTCCTTCAGCCCCTCGATTTTGTCCTGGGCAATTTTTGCATAATGTTTTAGTTTATCCAGGTCATAATTGCCCGATATGTTCAGGAACATGACCGGCAGCTCCGAGAGGTCAATATCCATAATGTCAGGTTGTGAAGGCAGGTCGGAAGGTAAATCGCTCTTGGATTTATCTACAGCATCGCGCACACGCTGCTTCGCTGTTTCAATGGATAGGTTGGGATCGAACTCAACCACTATGGATGAGAAATCGGGTACGGAATTGCTGGTAATCTTTTTTACATCGGCGATTGATTTCAATTGTTTCTCAATCGGGCGGGTTACCAGGTTTTCTATATCTTCCGGGGATGTTCCCGGGTAAGGTGTATTGACAATGATATATGGAATAACAACCTGTGGAAACTGTTCCTTGGGAATGAAATAATAATTCATCATACCGAGGATAGTGATCAGTACGGCAAGTACATAAATACTTGTACGGTTTTCAATTGCCCAGCTAGTTGCAAAAAACTCTTTAAACTTATGTTCTTTCGACATGATTGATCAATTTAAGTAGGTAGACTAAATAGATTTCTAATTTCTATACACCTGTTTTTACAGTGACACAATGTAATTTGGGTTTGATCTTGCTTCCGGTACATTCTTTAATATTTCATCAATGGTTTTTAGAATACTATATTTACACCGGGATTTAAATTCTGATATCCCGAAGTAATGATTTTTTCTCCCGTTGTGAGTCCATCCAGAACTTCCACTATTCCATCATAATCTTTTCCTGTTTTAATTATTCTTTTATCAGCAATCCAGTTTTTACCGTTTTGTTTGGCAACATAGATAAATTTGCCTGCCTGATCTTTCTGTACATAGTTTACAGGGACACAAAAAGCCCTGGTATTGCTGTAATCTTTAATCTTGATATAGGCTATCATATTGGCCCGAAGCATAACATTCCCCGAAGTAACCTTGCACTCAACTTTGAAAGTTCGGTTTGTGGGATCAATGTACCGGCCTGTAAAATTTAATTTTGTTTCATATTCTTTCCCAAGGTCAGGGAAACTTACCAGGGCTATGTTGCCATCATGGATACGGGCAGCATAAGCTTCCGATACATCGGCTGTGATTTTTGCAATGCTCATGTTGATCACCCGGATAGTAGAAGTTGTGGCACCCGGCGAAACATTCTGTCCGACACGTAATGGCACACTTTCCACTGTTCCTGCTATCGGGGATATGATCTTTGACATTCTCAATTGTTCTTTCATGGTCTCCAGCCTTTGTTCCAGCGATTCTTTGGTGGTCTTAGCCTGCAGGTACTGCACTTCGCTGCCTATTTTTTTATCCCATAATGCACTTTGCTTCGTATAGATGGTATTGGCCATTTCAAGCTGGGTTTTTACTTCTTCCAGCGATTGTTTCTGTACCCTGGAGTCTAATTCGGCCAGAACAGCACCTTTATTCACCTGGGAACCTTCCTTTACATATACTGCCGTCACGATCCCCGATATCTGCGGACTGACAGCTATGTTCTGTTCCCCGTCAACATTGCCCTGCACCTCGATATAATGATTGAATACACTTTCGGCTGCTTCGGTGGTATTTACGGTTATGGATTTTATATCCTTCGTTTTACCGATAGGGTCGATCTTGTTTTCGAGTTGTGTTATCTGCGTATTTAATTGGTCACGTTGGGCTTTTAGTTTGTCGAGTTCTCCTTTTTTGTCTGTTGAAGCACAGGATACAAAAAAAACAATGAGTGCTGTATAAAATATTATCCTTTTCATTTTGTATGTTTTTTGTTTGGTTATGTGATTGCTATGTATGGGTTCAGGCTATTTTTTTGAATAATCCGGATTGATATTGTAGAGTTTCTCCAGTCTCGATTTTGCACCCTGCAAGTCGTATATGCTTTGATAGTAGCCCGTCAGGTTAGTCAGGTATTGGTTTTGGCTTGTCATCAGATCCATACTCGACGATACACCTTGTTTGTATTTCTCCAGGGTGCGCTGGTAAATCAGATCGGAAAGCTCCTTGCTCTTTTTCTGATTCAGGTATTTCTCAAGCTTCAGCTTTACATCATTCTGGTATTGGCTTGCCTGCATGTTCAGGCTGTTGGAGACAAACTTGCTCGTATTTTGGGCTTTCTCGTAGGTCATTCGTTTCTGGGCAAGTATGGCTATTCGTTCCCCGCTGCTGAAGATCGGCAGGCTCAGGTTGATACCAATCAGGTCTTTCGGCTGAAAATTGAATGCTGCCTGGTTTAACTGGATATTGTGGTTGTAAAACCCGCTGATGGTTGGCAGGAAACTTAATTTTGAAGCCTGATAATCCAGTCTGGTAAAATGTTCGTTTGTTTCGAGCAGTTTATAATCTGTATTCTGACTGATATTAAACTTCTCTGCCATGAGCTGCATACTCGATTGCACCAGTAAATCATTCGATTCGATGGTGTCCGACAATTCTAACTTTACGGCATCGTCCAATCCCAGCTGTATCTTCATAAGCCGGTACCCCAGATCCAGGTTGCTGTCAATCTGGTTCATGGCATTCCGCACGGTATTGGCAGTCACTTCCAGTTGGTCGACATCAGTCAGTTCCAGAAACCCCTGTTTATTCATCTCTGAAATTTCGTTCAGGGTTTTCGTGATGTTCTCCAGGTTTTGGGCCAGTATCTTGCGGCTTTCTTCGGCAAGTTGCAACATGTGGTAAGTGTTCACCACCGTTTCGGTCACATCGAGCCTGGTTTTCTCATCGCCCTGTTTTGCAAGGTTGAAAAAAGCTTTTCTTGCTTGTAGTCCCACAATATACGAGCCGCTGAAAATCAATTGGGAGAGCGTGATATCCGCGGAGATATTGTTTGGAACCCCCAATTCAATGCTTGCACCTGCCACGCTGTTAAGATAAATGTATTCACCACTCTGCAGTTGCAACTGGCTCATAGTCCCTGTCCCGGTAGTGGCATCAAACGGTACTTTGGTATTCGACAGTTGGGTGCCCGGGAAATTGATAGTGGGTACTGTGAAAAGATGCTGGTAATTGGCCTTAGCATCCACATGAGGCAATCCCATGGCGGTTATTTCCCATATTTTGTTTTGTGCTATTTTCAGGTCGAGTTTCGAATTAATGACATTCGTATTATTCTGCAACGCCATTTTAATGGACTGATCAAGCGATAACCGGGTTGTTTCCTGGCCTGCTGAAACCAGTGTTCCTCCTGTGAACATCGCAATAAGCAGCAGTAAGGGTTTAAGTTTTATCAACATATGTCGAAATGATTAAGAGTTATTAGTATTTTTTATTCTAATGTAAGGATCATTCCTCTTTTTATTTTATTCCTCTGATTATAATAATTTCCTCCACCTGCATCTGCAGTAAATGCAGATCAGCCCCTGAACAAAGTGATTCCGGCTTTATTATTGATTTGATTAATCGTACCTGTCATCCTGAATGAATTGAATAATTCAAAGAAATAAAAACAATAATTCTATATTAAAGTTCAATTGCTAAGCTTGTTGCATTTCTTTTAGTGATGTTGCAAAATGTGAATGGAATATAATTGTTTGGAATGTGCAAACGGCTTAAAATTCATTGCTAAACCAGTGTTCACCTGATTTAAACAGGTTGATATTTAAAGTATTAGTATCTTCAGGTATTCATTTTCTGTTATCAAAGTGTGTGAATCATGTAACATAATCCCATAATTATGTAATACATACTTGCTCTGAATGCATGATCTTTGTATAAAAATAAATGATATGAAAAAGCTAAGAACTATTTTGACTATTTTGTTTATATCCTTGATGTTGGGTGGAATGACTTCCTGCGAAATATCCCGTCATGCTGATAATGGAAGGCACAGAGGATGGCATCAACGCCACGACAGGGATGATCACAGGAGAAATACTACTATTGTAATCGAAAAGAAACATAGAGGCGATCGCGACGATGACCATTGATGTTTAGTTAATTGGTTAATTAGTTAATTGGTTGATTGGTTGCCAGCAATTAATCCGATAAAAATAAATAACGGCTTCACATTATGGGAAGCCGTTATTATTTAATAAATTAAAAACATCAGCCTCATAACTTTAAATGATGAACTTTATTTCTTGAATTGAATGTTTTGCTGACTTTGTTTACTAGTTTCAATTCCACTATTGATCGATCTTTTTGTAGCTTTTTTCCTGGTATTTAAAAAAGTATCCTTTTCCAACAAGAATTAATGGCATAAAATATATAAAGTAATGTCAAACATTTTACGTTAATCAGGCTTTGGTAGATTAAAAAATAGGCAATTATAGTTAATAAGAATAAATAAAGTAGATGTTTAGGTTAAATAAAGCAAATGTATATTATTAAATATTGGATTACTTTTCAATAAATGCTTTTTCTTTGGATTTGTAAAAAGAAATATTTTACCGGCATGTAGTAATTAATGTAATTGGTTGTAATAGATGCACTGAAGATAATTCTTTTGTATTTTTATAAAAATATCACCTGAATTGTATTCAGTGCTAAAATCAATAGGTTTACCTGTTGTTTTAAAACTCAGAAAGCGTTATTTTGTAGAATCAGGATAGTTAATATCGTCAATAACTTAGTATTGACAGTAAAAAAAAATACTACAGCCATAAAACTAATACGACTGTCAACTACATGTTTTGATGTATCGCATTTATACATATATTTGTCAAGTCAAAACACAAACAACAATTCCTTATATCATTTATAATTATTCACGCACTCAAAAAATCAATCGTATGAAAACTTTAAAAATCGATTCATTTGTAAAAACTGTTTCCATTATCTTTTCAAGTTATATGTTGGTACTGATGACCGTGATAATAATTTTGCACAAATAAGGAATCTACAGCGCGAACTCATTCATAGATTAATTCTTAAATATCAAGTATAATTTTCACTTCAAAATTCAATATTATGAAAGCTCTAAACTTAAAATCGTTTGCTAAAACAGTTTCTATACTTTTTTCAAGTTATATGATCGTTTTATTGGTAATGGTATTGATACTGCAAAAATAATCGGGAATCAGATCGGTTTCTTGACTCACAATAACTATAAGATTCAAAGTCTGTAAAATAATCCTTTCCGGTTGGTTGCTTACCTCCGACACACTCCTGGATTATATAAAATTAATCCACGGATTAACAACCAGTCACACGATTTATACTGAAATTCTCCTGCAACCGGTAAAGGTTTGCAGGAGATTTTTTTTTATGTCCCATTGTTGGTTGATTGGTTAATCGGTTGATTAGTTGATTGGTTAATTAGTTGATTGGTTAATTGGTTGATTGGTTGATTAGTTGATTGGTTTAGAAGTGACGGCTCGAAGTGAAGCCGTCACTATTTTCACTATTTTTTCAAATGGCATGAATCTTGTATTGTATCCCTGAGATTATATACTGCTTGTTGCACAGTTTACACAATCTAACCATAAAAAATTAAGGATATGAAAAAGCTAAGTTCTATTTTGACAATTTTGTTTCTTGCCCTGATGTTGGGTGGCATGACTTCCTGCGAAGTAAACCGCTATGCTGAATACAGAGAACACCGGGGCTGGCATCACCGCCATCACTACTATCACCACAGGGGCGTTGAAGTCGTTATCATTGACAGGCATCACCGGGGTGACCGGGACGATGACCATTGATGTTTGGTTAATTAGTTGATTGGTTAATTGGTTGATTAGTTAATTGGTTGATTAGTTGATTAGTTAATTAGTTAATTGGTTAATTGGTTAATTGGTTGATTCATTGGCTAAATAAAGTCAATGATATCCCTAACTAACAGTGCCGTCTTCACTCCGTGTGAAGACGGCACTATTATTTTGAGACTAATATTTCCAATTGCTGGATACTTCAGTCCGTTGAATACGAATCTTTTCTCATTACCTCTCACATTGAAACGATAATTAGTTGCTGCATGAGCCTAAGTCAAGCCTGCACTTTAAAAAAATACCAATTCTTGCTTCCAAGATGTCTTCATCCTGTTTTCGTTATATCTTAGATGTATCTTAGATGTATCTTAGATATAACTTAGATGTCTCATATCATTATAAGGTTAATATATCTTAGTTATATCTTTATCGAAAAGAAGATAGATCCTAAATAATACGAAGACCAGGTGAAGACATCCATCAGGATGGTAAAAAAAACGACCCAGAACTCATTCCACAACTTTTCAAATCATAAAGAATTGTTGACCACTACTTATCAGGATTCTACAAATCCGGTCCATATCTTTTCGGGTTGGACAAAGTGAATAAATGATTGCTAAAGGCAGGGTGGATTAAGACTTAAAGTATAAATAGCCGCGTTGATTATCAAAAAGGAATTATCGTTGATAAATTATTTAACAAGAATAAACAAAGTTTGAAATATAAAACGTATTTTTGTAGTAATTAAATAAACACTATGGAATTCATTGCGTTGCCACAAGTCCCAAATAACTTGGAATAGACCAATTGGTTTATCAGTTGTATGGATTGACGGAGGAGGAGATTGGGATTGTGGAGGGAAAATAGATATTTTAATTACTAAATCAATAATAATTTTAAATATAGAATACATGGAAATCATTTTTAGCAAATTATTCAAGATCGAAATTACAGCTCAAGAAGCTGAAGAGAGACCTGATTTACACAAGATTGCGAACTTCAAGATATATATTCAAAATATGCTTGAACAAACTAGTGAAAAAAGTCCAGATAGATATTATAAATTTCGTAGTGAACACACCGAGGTGAGAAATCTAATAAATAATATATTGTCTGATAATGAATTCGATAACAGTAGCCTTGCAATAGCAAACAGATTATTAATTAAAGAACGTGCTGCTCAAGAGGATTTAGAAAAAAAGAACCTAAAGCAAAGAATAACAAAGGGTATGCTTATTGTTTCTTTAATACGAATGACGAGCGAAGCTTCAAAACTTATTATACTAAAAGTAGACTATGATGAGTTTATATCAGATTTAACAGGTGAAATTGCGACAGGATTATCAATAAGAAGAAAAGTATATAAAGCTTTAATTTGCGAACTTGATAACGAG
Organism: Paludibacter sp.; assembly: GCA_028710415.1. Taxonomy (GTDB): domain Bacteria; phylum Bacteroidota; class Bacteroidia; order Bacteroidales; family Paludibacteraceae; genus Paludibacter. The sequence goes on from JAQTUE010000004.1 coordinate 14,937, forward strand.
AATAATATTCTAAATACTGCAATATATGATACAAATACTTCAAGTAGTACTTATTGGTGGGATAAGTTTTTAGAGTTAGATGTAATACGTCAGAATAATATTAATACAAAAAATGCTTTTGATGCAATACATAGTGAAATATTAAAGCCATTAAAAACTAATTATAAACAAGATTATTTGCATTTATGGAATATCACTCTTGGATATTTTAAATTAGGAGGTGATTTTAATCTTGATTTTTATGTCAATGACATTTTAGGTAATTATACACCTTATAACAATAAAGTGATAATGGTTGACTTAATGACTAAATGCTCAAAACTTCCAGAAAAACTTGCAGAAAAGAACAAATTTGACAGAAAGTTCACAAAAGATAAAGCGACATTAACAGGTAAAAAATATCATGAAACAATAAAGATATCAAGTGAGATAGATTTAGTTTTGAATGATCATGTTGCAAACCTAGCAGATATTATTACTGCCAGATACGATAAAGAAACTAATGAGAAGTTTCTAATACTAAAAAGTGATTTAGGTTATGAGTATGCTAAGAGTTTAAGAAAAAACATCGATGAATAACGTCATTCAGAATATTTGTAATTTATTTATTCCTGCAAATTACAATCAATTGATTTTAGAAGATATTGTTCAAGTGAAGTGTGTAGCAACTTGTAGCGATTTTCTTTATCCCACAAAATCAGATTTTGATAGTTTAGTATCTTCGATAAATATAAGAGATAACATTCATATTTCGATTATAGCTAATGATGAAACGCTAAATTTTGTGGATAAATCCGAAATGGGTTTTGATCAATATGTAGAAGAATATAGGTCTTTTCTAGAAGGTCAAGACGAGTTTAAGATAATAATCACAATTGAAAAAAAACGATTAGAAAATTGTTATTCAATTTACCTTATAGATAAGTTTATTGAATATTTCACTTCATTACCTTTGTTGGGACAATTGGCAAAAATTAATGAAGTATTTAATGGCAGAGAAGGTTTTTATTTCGAAATACAAGATGACTTATTTAAAGAATTTAATACACCATTGGTTAAGTTTATACCAATTAATAATACACCGATTTTAGACGAACAAAGAAACGGTAGTAGCTTAATTAAAGTAAAAAACCTTTGCCATTGTGGTTTGTTGACAAAATATAATTTTGTACCCAACGACTTTTATTCTACAACTACTGAAAATAAAGAGTTAACTATTATATTCAACAGATTGGTTTTGATATATTCAATGTTATATATATTTGATATTGTTGAAATCAGTAGTAGTTTAATTAATTACAAATTAAATGGATATAGAACAATAAATCAACAAGTAGATATAAATGATATAGATATTTCTTCGTGGAATGATTACTTTGAAATTTATAAATGGGTATATGACGGTGGAAATATTGTTGATAAAATTGGATTAACCAGAAATTTACTATCATTAAACTTTACTCCTAATAATCTTCAGTTATCAGAATCAACATTTGATGCAATCAAATCTAGTTTTAAGTTATATCAAAAAGAAAATATCAAACAATATATAGAAATACGAAACAAAATTTCTGAGCAATTATTAAGTTTACAAGAAAAAGCTGAGAAAATTGTAGAAAATTATGTGTCGGATTATAAAAAAAGTTTCCTTACTGTAGTATCATTTTATATCTCCGTAATTGCGATTCGTGTTATATCAAAAGGTGATTTTTCTGGAGGCTTTACATTTGAGATAACGCTTTTGTCAATAGGGTTTTTATTGATATTTCTACTTGTAATGTTTTATTCGCGTTGGGAAATTAAGAAGCAAATAGAGAGATATGAAAAAGTATATCAAAATATGAAAATAAGATATTCTGATTTATTGGAGCCTAGTGATATAAAGCGAATTTTAAATAATGATAGCGATCATATTTTGAATTTAGAGCATATCAATAATAACAAGAAAAAATACACTGAACTTTGGGTACTTTCATTGATTGTGCTTCTTATTATATCTATTGTACTATTTATAAGTAATAGCCCAAAATCAGTTTTACTGCCAATAAATAATATCTCAATAAAACTAATAATATCAATAAAAACTATATTAAATGCTCTACAAGGAATATATTAAGATTTATAATTTGATTGTACATCAAGTTGGAAACAAATTAAACCAAGATAATTATTTTCTATCAAAAGAAAATATTGAATTAAATACAGATTTAAAACAACTTTTGACGAAATACTTTATTTCGCCATTTAAGTCAGATGAATATTACATACTAAATCATGAAATAGATTTGAGTATGAATGAAGTCTATATGTGTGTTGGTAATATCTTCCAAAATCCAGATTCATTTTTACTCGAATCTCAGAACTTAACAAAACACTTATACGAACAAAGTACTCATCCCAAAATTAAAGGTGGAGAATTTTATATAGTTTATTTTAAAGACAGTATTATTGACGGTGATACAGTAGATGCCGTTGGATTATTTAAATCGGAAAACAAAGATACATTTCTGAAAGTGTATCCAAAAGGAGAAGGCTTTGAAATTGAGAGTGAAAAAGGTATTAATATCAATAAATTGGATAAAGGATGCCTGATATTCAACAAAGACAAAGAAAACGGCTATGTAGTGGCAGTGGTGGATAATACCAATAAAGGAACCGAAGCTAAATACTGGACAGAGGATTTTCTGCATGTAAAACCCCGTAATGATGCTTACACCAATACTAAGGATGTTTTATCGATGGCTAAGAAATTTATTCTTCAAGAACTACCCCAGCAAATTGAAGTCAGCAAAGCAGATCAAATAGAATTGTTGAATAAATCAGTAGAGTATTTCAAGAAAAACGAGAGTTTTAAAATGGAAACTTTTGCACTTGAAGTAATGGGCCAAAAAGAAGTTATTGAATCCTTCAATAATTACAAATCTGATTATGAATTTGCTCGTGAGCTTGCTTTAATTGATAAGTTCGATATATCAGAATCTGCAGTTAAAAAACAAGCACGTTCAATTAAGAGTGTCATTAAACTGGATAAAAACTTCCACATTTATGTTCATGGAGATAGTAAACATCTGGAACAGGGTGTAGAAGAAGATGGAAGGAAGTATTATAAGATTTATTATAGTGAGGAGAGCTAGATATGTCTATTGCCGATGAACAAAATAATGCACCAATTATAAATATTATTACAGCAAAACTTCCAAGGGAACTCGCAGTAAAAATATATAATGAGTTTCAATCACGTTCAACAGAGCTTGTTAATATTTTGGAACATTCGGAACAGTATAATTCATTGGGCAATTATATTGAAACTCTTAAAACTCTTTTGGCACTATCTGTATTTCACAAACGGGTAATTTGTAATCTTGAAGGTGTTGATAAGTTCTCCGGAACAATAAGTACTAAGAAAAAAGCGGATATAACAATAGATATTGGAAAATATAAGCTAACAACAGGAGAGCAAAATAAAATTAAAGCAGTTTTAATCAACTATAATGAGCTTAAGTTGAAGTTTGGAATAGCTGATGATTATTTTAATTATTATGAAACTTATGAGTTTCTTGAAAATATGCTACGTTATCAAAAATCATTTGATTATGATGAGTCGCCTGATCCAGAAAAGGAAATAAATAAAAATAAACGTAAGCGAAAATCTAATCAATCAGAAGATGACGTCCCCTTTTAAAGAAAAAACAGAACTACAAAATGAAATCAAAACGTTCATAAATAAATACAAATCTATCGTTATTAATCAAGCAGATAGAATGAGTGATTATTTTGAAATGAGCTGTTTTAATTTGATTGTACAATTTTACGAACATGAAGGCTATACTGTTACGGTAGAAAATCTTAATGATAATCATTACAGGTATAAATGTTCTACTTCGGGTGTCCAGTCAAACTTTTCACATTTTAAAGTTTCGAAGTTTGTAGATGGGTCATTACATGATTTTGAAATACAACATAATCTGAATGTCGGTTCCTCACATAACACCGAGATTTTCACAACACCGGATATTAGTATTGTAAAAGCGAATTGTATCAAAGAATCTACAGAGTATTATTTAAGCAAGAAACGGTTTACATACGTTGAAAATGATGCAATGATTTCTTTTTGTGAAGTAAAGAACTTCAACCCGTTTCCAGAATTAGTATTTAATTTTATAGGAGTAGTTAACGAATTACGAAAGGAGATAATCAACAAAGAAAAAATTGCATTCGAAACAATACATATTGCACCTAGCTTAATGATTTCCGGCAAAGGCAATAAACAAACAAATAAAATTAAAGAAGAACTGGAAGATAGATATGATCTGAATATTATTTACGAATTATTTTATTCAGGTGTAAGTATTTTCTCTAAAGCTAATCATTTAGCATTAGCATACAAATAAACCTGTTAATTTAAATTTTATACACAATGGAATTAATTGAGAAAATTCTTGGTCAATATAGTTTAAGCATAACAGGTTATGCAGTACTTATTACCTTTGGATTGATAATTATTGTTTCCCGGGATAAGTCGAAAAAAAATAAATATCTGGATTGGAAAAAGGATACCTTGATTCTACCTTTATTTAAAAGAGAATGGGAACGAAATGACGATAAAGTTTTACAAGAGTTGTATGATGAAAATCAGGCTTTGCATAAGAGAGTGAAAGAGTTAGATAAAGATGTAAATAAGTTGTCTCTGTTTGCATTACTAATGATTTTCTTAATGAAAATAGGGGCCAAAAAATAAAAAACTATTCAATAGAAATTGATAGTATTTTAATTTGAAATATATTATTAAGAAAGTTTGTTTAACATAGTACCTTTATAATCCAAGTATTGAAGTCGAAACATAATTTATTTATTATACCGAATTATCCGTAAAGGAGTTCATCAGAACAAATATGTTTGAATTTAAAGTTGTAAAATGGCTATAAGTAGATTGTTGAGATAAATTAGTATTTTTGCATTAAAGATAAGAGGTTATGAGCAAGATAAGAATAAAAAATTTCGGACCAATTAAAGAAGGTTACACAGAGAATGATGGGTGGCTTGACATCAATAAGATCACTGTATTCATTGGCAATCAAGGCAGCGGTAAAAGTACTGTAGCTAAAGTAATATCTGTTCTTACATGGTTGGAAAAAGCCATTTACAGGGGTGATGTTGATATGAATGGCATCTCAAACGATGACTTCTATGATTTTTTTGACTATCAACGGATTAAAAGTTACTTTAAGGACAATACTGAAATTGAATATCTTGGTAAAAAGATCAGCATAAAATATAGGAATAAAACAGCACCTCAAATAATTCTATTAAATGAAGAAAGATATGCTGTGCCCAAAATAATGTATGTCCCTGCGGAAAGAAACTTCCTGAGTGTGGTTAAAAATGCTTATGGAGTAAAGAACTTACCGGATACACTTTACACATTTGCCGAAGAATTAAAACAAGGACAGTTAAAGCTAAACGGCAATTCATTACCCTTGCCTATTGGTGATATAAGTTTTCACTATAATAAAACGAATGATACTTCAATCCTGAAGGGAGAAGATTACGAGCTTGATTTGCTGGAATCATCGAGTGGATATCAATCGTTTGTACCCTTGTACTTAGTCACCAAGTTTTTATCGGATGCTTTAAAAGAAGGAGGAGAATTACTTGATATTACTCAAAAGTTAAGAAAGTCAGAGGAACTTGAGTTAGTATTAAATAATAAAAGTCTAACTCATACTGAGCTTTTAAAGAAAACAGAAGAAATTAAAGCAAGATACCTGAACACCTGTTTTGTAAACATTGTAGAAGAGCCTGAACAAAACCTGTTTCCCAGTTCCCAGTGGGAAGTATTGAAATGCCTGTTGCAATACAACAATATGATTGCAGATAACCAGTTGGTACTAACAACCCATAGCCCGTATATTATAAGCTATCTGACACTTTCAATTGAAGCTGACCGAATAAATGATAAGATAAAGACTGAAGATCTGAGAGATCAATTGAGAGACATCATATCCCTGGATGCCATTGTAAACCCAGATGATGTAGTTATTTATCAACTTGATGAAAAGACTGGTACTATTGAGCTATTAGGAAACTATAAAGGTTTGCCGTCCGATGAAAACTATTTGAATGAAAATCTAGCGCATACGAATGACTTATTTTCAAAACTCTTAGACCTTGAAGATTTATGCCAATAGACTTTTTCAATGCACCTTGTGCAAGAGAGGATGGTAATTGCAAAAAAGAAGGTGTAGTTTGCATAAAGACAAGTCATGCTGAACGTTTCGGAATAAGTGATGTAAATTCAGACAAGAGAGAACCGGCATATTTGGATATTGAAAATGAAGATTCCTGGGATTTAGCTGTTATGAATCCGGCAAAGAAACTTGTTACTTTTAAAGCAATTGATTTTTGTGTAGAACTATTCAGGCCACTTGTAATTGGAAGTCCAGACAGGGAACTCATTAAACGATGTGAAGGGATGATATTCTATGAAGACAAATTAATTTTCATTGAAATTAAAAACAGGCAAACAGGAAGATGGTTGATTGATGCACGTGAGAAATTTGAAGAAACAATAATGAGTTTCAGGGAAAGCCATCCGGATAGCAAACTGATAATACAAAAGCCTATCATCGCGAATAGACTTTTTAAAGGTACTCACCAGAACGAAATGGTTCAAAAAAGGATACTAAAAGATTCAATTGGTTTAGATTTTATTTTAAGTACCAAAATTTCAATTGAATAAATTATAAACCTCCGATTCCGCACGATTCCGCACGCTGCTCCCGCTGGATTGTATCGTGTGGAAGAATAAGTTAAGAAGAATAAGACAAAAATCGTTGATTCAATAATAGTTGTTTACAATGCCATACGACACAATTGAGCTCAAAATAGGAGTTTGGGATAGAGTTGGATGAAAAGGAGTTGGATTGATAAGGATTTAATTCAACCCTGCGGGTTGATTACAGAGTAGTAGTAAAACACAATGAAGAATTGTAGTCCGTGAATACCGCAATCGACGTATAGGTGATTTTTTGAAAGAGCTTGGACTTACAGAAGGTCGTGGAACAGGTTTCCCAACTATCTACAAAGCAATGGCAGACAATGGCTCACCTGACCCGATATTTGATACCGATGAAGATTTCACTTGTTTTTTGACAACAATACCGGCTCATCTTATGGTTGGTAACCAAGAAAGTAACCAAGAAAGTAACGGAGCTACTACAATGTTATTCAGTAATATAGAAGATATTATTGCTTATAGTAACGGAGTAAGTAACGGAGAAAGTAGCGGAGTAAGTAACGAAATAAGTAACGAAATAGCAGAAATTATTAACACAGAAATCCATGATAGAGTTGTGGAGATGCTTGAGTTACTTTCCACAAGGATGAAAAGAGAGCTTCAGTTTGAGAAGATGGGACTAAGTAATCAAACAAAGAATAGCTCAAAATATCTGGAACCATTAATTAAAATTGGTTGGGTAGAGAAACAATATCCAGAAATTAAAAATCGAAATCAAGCCTATCAGATTACTACATCTGGAAAAAGAATACTATCCTTGATAAACAAGCATTAATGAAACTACAATTTAAAGAACATTTTTTCTGTTACCCCCTGCTCCCGTACGATTGTATTGTGTGGGGAGAATAGGTAAAGAAGGATAAAACAAAAATCGTTGAGTCAATAATAGCTGTTTATTTTGCCACACGATACAAACTTGCTGCAGAATATGCACGGAACAACTTAAAACAACAAAAAATGAAATTTATTAAAGGCTGTTTAATGTCATTAATTGTATTATTTGTCATTTGTATAATTGGATATTTTATATTTAAAAATCATGTGATTAAAAATTTAGGAAGTTTAAAAAACAATGTTGAATTGAATTGGAATAAGTGTGTAGAAAATCTAAAAGAAAGAAATGCTGAATTATCACAATATGGCTTCAAAAATGATAGTATAAAATATTACCTGGAAAGTAAAGGGAAAATCATAAGTTTATCTGAGTGTTCCGAAGAACTTGAATTTAATGAATACAAAGTAAATCAGTTTGTGATGTCAGATGGTTTAGTGTCCGATGTAAATAATAAATTAAACTCGAATTTAAATAACTATAATCAAGCAGTTAGAGAATACAACTTATATAGGGTTACATTTCCAATTTTATTAATTGCCAGAAAAACTAAATTTCATAGGTATTATAATTATTTTGATATTAGATATGGCGTTAATAATGATAAGATAATGATAAAAAAGAGAAAAATGGAGAATTGGGTCAAGAATGGTGGCACATTCCCGGAATGATAGTTTTTATCGACCCGCTCGCCATTGCAGTTAAAAATTGTCCAAAGTGAGCGGGTCGAACTCAGAAAACATGATGACCGCTCCAGCACGATTGTATCGTGTGGGGAGAATAGGTAAAGAAGGATAAAACAAAAATCGTTGAGTCAATAATAGCTGTTTACATTGCCACAGGGATACAATCGATGATCACAATATGATTATTACAGAAAAAAATTAATAGATATTAAATTCAATAAAAATGAAAAATAGCCTGGCAGAAAAATTAGTAGAAGAAAAACAAAGTAAGTTTCACGGGGGGTTGTATCACAAAATACAGGTGAACCTGACCTACAATTCGAACCGTATAGAAGGCAGCCGCCTCAGTGAAGAGCAAACCCGCTATATTTTCGAAACCCATACCATAGGCTTCAAAGACGAGGAGGCTGTTCCCGTGGATGATATTATCGAAACAACCAATCATTTTGTAGCATTCGATTATTTGCTCGATACGCTACACAAACCTTTGTCATCAGAAATTATCAAGGAGTTTCACCGGATACTGAAATCGGGTACTTCCGATGCGCTTAGATCCTGGTTTGCTGTTGGTGGCTGGAAGAAACGGCCAAACGAGGTTGGTGGTGTGGAAACCACCAGACCTGAAAATGTGGAAAATGAGATAGAACAACTCAACGAATGGTATTTGAACAGAGAAAGCATCTCTTTTGAAACTGTTGTTGAATATCATTATCGCTTCGAAAAGATTCACCCTTTTCAGGATGGTAACGGTCGTGTTGGGCGTTTAATCCTGTTTCGGGAATGCTTGAAAAACGATATCGTACCCTTTATAATAGACGACACACACAAACAATTCTATTATCGTGGGTTAAAAGAATTTGAAAGGGTACAGGATTATTTAATGGACACGTGTCGTTCGGCACAAGACACCTTTTCACAATGGATAAATTATTTCTATCCTGAAAAATAGTCAATTAACCATTCATCATTCTAATGCTCCCGCACGATTGTATCGTGTGGGAGTATAAGCAACAGAAAGTTTGATGTCGCAAAATGAGATATCATTCTGAATTTGCAGGAGAATAAGTAAAGAAGAATATCTTTGTTAAACTTGCTATTTCCAACGGCTTGCATTAAATAAACCTGAAAGAGAATGAGCTTTATTGATAACATTGATAAATCTATGGCGAATAGGGAATTCCGATTATCACCAAATTTTAAAAATACAAGTAATTTATACATTCAACATCAATGAAAAAAAACGTTTTCCATTTAATTAGTTGTACATTATTCATTTTTCTGTTATCAGGTTGTGACAAAGGTGCAGATATTAATCAAAACAATTCAGGAAACCTGGATTTTAGTATTGATTCCATATATAATCTCACTCAAACTTCTGTGACCATAAAAGCTACCTTAACTACTCAGGGTATAGATAAAATCATAACAGGATTACATGTAGAATACTACAAAGAGAATGGCGATAAATTGGTTAACGGAATAAAAAAACAGTCATTCGACCAGAAGGAAGGTACTGTCGTGATGACTATTACAAACCTGGAGCCCAATACAGTATATTATATAACTCCCTGGACCGATCTTACTCCCGGTTCCAATCATTATGTGGAATATATTAACGATATGACGGCTCCGACCAAAGAAGTTTCATTTATGACTCATGGAGAGTTGCCAAAGACAGGAACAGTAAAAGATTTTGATGGAAATATGTATCATTACATAACTATCGGTACTCAAACCTGGATGGTAGAGAATTTAAAAACAAAGCACTTAAGGTCAGGATTGCAACTTAATAATCTAAAAGATAGTATTTCACGGACAAATACTGAATTTGGATATTGCTATTATAACAATGATACTACCTATTACAACAAATATGGATGTATTTATAGCAGAGGTGTTGCCAACTCTTACATTGCCCCCGGAGGCTGGCATGTACCTACTATGAAAGATTGGTTTACTTTAGAAAGTTATTTGATTGCCAATGGGTATAACTATGATAAATCAACACATAATAATGGGATTGCAAAATCACTGGCTTCGCAAACTAATGACTGGAAATCAGATTATCATAATACCGGATGTATCACATCTAATCTCACTCTAAATAACTCTTCGGGCTTTACTGCACTCCCTGAGGGAAATCGTAATAACAACGGAATGTATTCAGACGTTGGAAGCAGTTGTTATTTCTGGAGTTTGAGCCAAAATTCTCAGCTAATTAATTGTATGATATTATTTTCAGTTTCAAGTAGTACTTATGATGTTGAATCTTTTGATGTTAATGGAATGTATATTCGGTGCATAAGAGATAATAATTAATACACTAAAGAAATATGTAGTTTAGAGAATTGCAACCTGGACTGAAGATAAAAGAAGATAATAACTTCAATAATAACAGTTGAAAACTTTACTATTATTCATATAAATCATATTAAGTACAGCTCAAGCTAAGCTTCATTAAACTTAAGTTATCCATTGGTTTGTATTAAAAAAAACCGGACGAAAAGGGGAGATAATGATTGAGGAGAGGGAAATAAAAAAGAATAGCACCCAATCCATATTTAATGGGACAGACCAAAGGCTGTAGTCAGGCACTATTCGGATGCAAACATAAATATAAAAAGACAGTTTACAAAAGAAAAGTAATATTATTTCATGAATATTAGAGCTCCTTACAAATAAATAATTGAATGACAGAACAATTTGAACAGCTGATTACAAACTATAAAGCAGATTACGAAAGTGTTTACAATACCTGGTTTATTAATAACGATGACCGGTTAAAAGCATTCCGCTCTATACGCAGGGGTGTACAACAGGTAATAGGTGACATAAAAGAAAATAAATTCCCCAATGACTTTAAAGGAAGCTCGTTGGAGATTGTGCTGTCGTGTGTTGCTGAACAGAAGCAGGTCTTTGTAGGAGTTGCCCACCCTTTTTACTGGAAACCAAAATTGCGGATACCGGATATCTACGAGAATGAAAAAAATAAAAAAGCATTCGGTCAGTTTCTGGAGAATTGCTTTGATTACAATACCAAGGGAGATGTCATACTAAAAGAAATAATAAAGCTTGACAATCTGAAGATTAAAGGGCTTGGACCTGCTGTAGCAAGCATATTGTATTTTTTGCATCCTACCATCCTACCTCCTTGTAATACAGCCATTATGAAGGGTTACAACCTTTTATTCAATGACAAGAAGAAGTTGGGTTCCTGGAGTGAATACTTAAAAATGCGTGAAGTGCTGATTGAAACAAACGAAAAATACAAACATTTGCTTTCAAATGACCTCGGTGCGTTTACCGGATTGCTCTTTGAAATTGGCGCAGGAAAAATGATTGCGTGTGATCGTAATTTCATAACGGAAGAAGATGTTGCCAACTATGAAAAGCAAGCAGCAAAAAGGCGCAAAGAAGTTGAAAGTGAGCAATTGGAAGAAAACCTGCATACTGAAATGCAGTTCCGGCTCTTAAAGATCGGGAATGCCCTAGGGTATGATGTGATCAGTGCTTCGAACGATCGCTCCAAATCTTATCAGGGAAAGAACTTCTCTTCATTGAGCCTGACTGCTTTTCCCAAAATGGATATGAGCAAAGATACGTATTCTACTGTTGGATTAATAGATATCGTCTGGTTTGAGAAAGGGACCGGTAAGCCAATATGCGCCTTTGAGGTTGAGAAAAGCACCTCCATATATTCCGGTATCTTAAGATTGACCGATTTGGATTATTCCTTCACAGAAACTGAACAACATTTATACATTGTTCTGCCTGATATTCGTGAAAGGGAAGTGGTCATGCAGCTATCAAGGCCATCAATCAAAAGCAGCCGGACAAAAATTCAGTACATATTATTCTCAGATTTAAGGAATCATTGTGAGGCACTTTGTAAATTTGGAGATAGCCATGACATACTCAAGAAAATAGCAAGGACTGTTTAAAATAAGCCGGATTCTAAGAAATAATGAATTGGATAGTTCTTCCGGAACATCCTTGATTAAATTAAAAATGGGGATAATGATTGCCGGGAATCAACAAAAAGCGTCAACAATTGTTCCACTAATTTAAATTGCATAACCTGAATCATCTGAAAAAGTATGAACATAAACAAATAATGCTTCATATAGAAGCAGCGTTTAATTCCGTTGAGGGTTGGTTTATCAAAAAAAGATACTATTTATTTTCCTTCACTTAAATACAAATTACATGATTTAGTGTAATAAAACAGATTATCTTATAGTTTATCAGGCACGGATTTCAGAACCACATTCGTTGGGGTCTATACTATAAACAATTAAAAAATAATCACATGAAAAAGCTCTTTGTGTTTTTGTGCTGCCTGATTACAGGCATGTTTGGTTACAATGTTTCAAATGCCCAGACAACGGTTATCCGTTTTATGGTTGAACTTCCCGGACAGGGAATATCCCGGGACTCGGCGGTATATCTTGCCGGTAGTTTTAATGGTTGGAATCCGAACGATGAAAACTACAGGATGATCCGGGAGGATAGCCGCCATTACAAACTGGATGTACCTTGTTTTGCCGGTAAAAACTACGAGTACAAATATACCCTTGGTGGTTGGGAACGTGTTGAGAAAAACATTGAAGGAAAGGATATTGACAATCGTAAATTTACGTCCACAAAAAGATTAAAGATTAAAGATCAGGTTGTGTCATGGAATGTGCCGGCTCCTAAGAAAGAAACTCAAGATCCGCTTGCAGGCATGTTGAGCAATGAACAAATTGAGCAGATGGTACAAATTAAAGATTCTATTACTAAAAATCTGGCTCCCGCCATTCCTCAGTTGATGGGTATATTGCAGAAGGTTAATATGAATTTACTGGCTGACGAGCCCGATCTGGCTCTTGGAAAGCAATACAATACCGAAGCGGTTGGAGTAGTTGCTACAATATTAGAGTCGCTTACAAATACGTTGATGAAGGTGATGGATGTGCTAACTCCCGAACAAAAGCAAAAGATGCGGGATGCGATGAAGAATTCGACGAATCCCGGCGATCTTATAAATATGATAACCAATGCAAAAGCGTCAACAACCGGAAAATAATATTATGATGATTCCTGTTTTATATAATGTGTAATTGTTGCACAAGGCCTCGATAATCAACTTCTAAAAGGTTTATCGCTTTAACCAAACGTTGGTAAAAAAGGGTATAAGAAAATGGAACAATTAAATACGACTTGATATCCTGTTTATTACATAAAATACAATCATATTAAACGAAACAAAGAATCCATTTGATTATAATCTATTAATTAACGAAAGGGAACTAACATGATTACAGATAAAGAAACAAACACGATTTATTTTTCTGAAAAGCTCATTGAACAGTCACCTGAAATTGCCAATCAAATTTCAAGCAGTATAAAACTTTTCGGGGCTGATTGCAGATTCCTACCCGGTACAAAAGATATCTGGGCCAGGGATTATATGCCGGTACAGGTTAATAAGCATAAACTGGTCCAATATACCTTTTATCCGGATTACCTCCTGGATTATGAATATCTTAAATCGGAACCGGAGAGCATATGCGATGATCTTAAATTGAATACTATCAAGTCGGATATCGTACTGGATGGCGGTAATGTAGTGAAATCGGACAATTGTGTGATTATGACCGATAAAATTGTGATTGAAAATATACACAAATACAACAAAGAGCAGCTGCTGTCTAAATTAAGGGATCTGTTTGAAGTTGAGAAAATAGTATTAATACCCTGGGATCATGGCGAAAGGTATGGCCATGCCGATGGAATGGTCCGGTTTATTGATAATGAAACTGTTTTACTACAGGGGTATTACAATACACGCAAGGACCTTTTTATCGATGATTTTATAGAAACCCTGTTGGACTCTTTAAAAAAGAATCATCTGAAGTATGAATTTTTAGATATTGATTACTCAGAAAAGATAAATGCGAAGTTTGCCTATCTGAATTATTTACAAACAAAAGACTTTATTCTGTTGCCTTCATTGGGTATCGAAAAGGATGACGAAGCGTTGGAGGCAGAGATTAAGAAATATTTTCCGGATTATACCGATAGGATTCAAAAAATCAAGATGAATTCAATCATTGCTAAAGGTGGTGCGTTAAACTGTATTTCCTGGACGATAAAAGAGTAACTTTTAGTGGGAGGGTTTAGGTTGAAACTAACGCTGGTTTAATTACAGTAAAGCGTAACCTGTGCTGAAAATACGAATAATGGTATCGCAAAATGCGATACCAATTAATGATTCTATTCAAAGATAAAAGAATATGTTCCGTCCAATGAGATTGTAATCCCGAATCGTTTCGTTTTCAACTTACCGAAGTTGAATTTTCTAACTTGAGGTCACAAATTGTGACCTCAAGTTGGGGTGGAATACGATATCTTCCATATGTATTCACTGAACAAGGTATCTCTATGCTTTCGGCTGTACTAAGGAGCGAAACAGCCATCACGACTAGCATACGGATCATCAATGCTTTTGTGGAGATGCGTAAATTTATTATGAATAATGCGTTGTTGTTCCAACGTTTGGAAAGTGTAGTACAGAAGCAACTTGAAACTGAAAAACGAATTGATCGGATCTGGGATGCACTGGACAGCGGATCAGCAAAACCAAAACAGGGTGTTTTTTATGATGGGCAAATGTATGATGCCTATATGTTTGTGTCGGATTTGATTAAGAGCGCTAATAATTCATTGATCCTGATTGATAATTATGTGGATGACACAGTACTTACTTTATTTACTAAACGACAACTGAATGTACCGCTGATAATCTACACAAAACAGATAAGCAAACAATTGCAATTGGATCTTGTCAAACACAATGAACAATACCCTGTAGTAGAGATATATGAATTTAAACAATCTCACGACCGTTTTTTGATCGTGGACGGTAAGGATATTTATCACTTTGGAGCATCACTCAAGGACCTTGGAAAAAAGTGGTTTGCTTTCTCTAAATTCGATCAGGGAGCAATAGAAATGTTGGGCAAACTGGGAAAAATGAAATAATAGAAAGAACAGAAAATGGAAAGAATTAAAATACTTGTAGTGGGATCAGGAAAATTAGCAACTGCTATATTAACTTCTGAGTTATCATTTCAAACCTGTGAAGTCTTAAAATGGGAGACGCAGTATAAAACTTTGCAGGATAAGGCAATCATAGTGCATGCCGGTTCAGGAAGACAACTGGAGGAGTGTTTTGAATTCTGTACAAGGACAAAGTCTGTATTCATTGAGCTTTCAACAGGATTAGAAACAGAAACAATGAACCCTGAATTTCCACTTATCATTTGTCCCAACACGTCAATCCTGATATTGAAAACATTGAATATGCTAAAAAAAGCAGGCTGGTATTTTGAGAATTACAACATTACTATCACAGAATCCCATCAATCAGCAAAAATAACTGAACCCGGGACTGCCTATGCCTTTGCCAGGGCATTAAAATTTCCAACCGGGAATATCGTGTCCATACGGGACCGTGAAGTTCAACGAACTGAAACACGAATACCGGTGGAATACCTGGATAAACATGCCTATCATAAAATTGTAATTCAAGATGGGAATGACGAAGTGACCATAGAAACAAAAGTCCTGGGACATGATTCGTATGCGAAAGGTGTTAAGAAGATTATTGATAGCGTTTTAAACTACAAGTTGGAAAACAAAAAGTATATGATTTATGATTTAATTGATAATGATATGTTGTAACTAAATTAAATACTTAGTTCCAGTATCAAACTCTGCAATTAAAAAAATATAGATTACCAGAAAATATATCATTTCCTTTTCACCTGAATATCTGTGATGCATAAGCATTCCAAAATCTTATATAAGTATTGGAAATGATATAATGTCCTATTTTGTATAAGAATAGAACGCTGATTTTCGCTGATCTAGCTGATTTTAACGGATTCTTTTATCATATAGATTTTATTCGGATTAAAACTCCAACAAGTTGGAGTTGATCAATATAGAGAAATCGATTCCAACTTGTTGGAATAAGATCCGTTATTAATCCGCCAAATCTGTGAGTATCCGCGTTATATTCTTCTGAATTCAATATGGGATATTTAATTGTTCCACCTACTTAACTTCAATTCCCGATAAGTATAATTATCCGGTTACTTCTATTCTATTTCCATTTTTACTCCGGAAATACAAAACCTTTCTAATCCTTCCAATGTTATAATTATCAGCTGTATTGACCTGGTCCTCAAGAGACAAAAGAGGCGAAATGACTCAAATTCAGTTTTGAATGTGTGAATCATGTAATTTATAGTGATAATTATGTAACAATTAATTCCTTAAAGTTCCTGAATTTTGCATATTAATCATTTATTAAAAGAACAAACTGAAAGATGATACAATAATGTCTATTGCATTCAGTTTTATAATAATAACTGAGTTTCGGCATTCACTCTTGAAATTGCCCAAGCATTTGATAGATGTTGTCGATTATAAATTTGTAAATACGAAGGATAGTTCAGAATTTTCAACCATATTTCACCCTTGAAAAATAATAAATCATCAATATTCAACGCATTAAACAGGACACTTGGACTATTAATGCATATTACAAACCAAAAAACTCAAAAAAATGAAAGCAATCAAATCTTATGTAATTATTGCAGCACTCGCAATTGCAACGGTATCGTGTGTTGAGAATTCAAGTAAGTACAAAACAGCCATTGCACAGCGTGATTCTTTAGAGCAAGTGAAGCAGGCTTTAGATTCCAATTACAACCAAACACTTGTCGTTCTGAATGATATTGAAAACGGATTCTCCGAGATCAATCAGAAAGAAAAAGACATGAAGGTTAATTTGAAAGGGGTAGAAGGGAATACAACCAATAAAAGGCAACTGATAGCAGCTCAAATGACTGCGATCAAAGAAGGCATCGAACAAAACAAAGCAAAAATTGCGGAACTACGGAAGTTGGCAGCTAAGAAAGGAAGAATGAACAGCAAACTTGAAGGAACGATCAAGCGCCTGCAAACAGAAATGGATGAAAAAGTAGTCCAGATTCAAACCTTACAGGCAGAGCTTGAACAGAAAAATATTAAGATTACTGAACTGAACACGACTGTGGATAGCCAGAGTAAGAATATTGCTGAACAACAAAATGTGTTGGAACAGCAAAAATCCACATTAAAGGCACAAGATGCGGATCTTAATGCTGTATGGTACTGTGTTGAAACGTCTCAAAAACTTAAAGCAGCGAAGATCATATCAGGTGGTGGACTTTTTCAGGCTAAGAAAGTGATGGATACTGATTTTGATAAGAAAAACTTTACCCAGGTGGACTTACGAAACATTTCATCTATCCCTACCAATAGTAAGAAGGTAACAATTCTCTCGACTCACCCTAAAAACAGTTATAATCTGGTAACAGGGACTGACAAGAAAATTACCATCGAGATTACCAATCCTTCGAAATTCTGGAGTGTATCAAAATATCTAGTGGTACAAAAATAGATGTATTGTAAGAAACAGTATTTAGATAAATGACCTATTATGTTTCAGGTAGGGAAAATGTCAATTCACAATTAAATTGATGATTCTTATTCCCGATATGAAACATATTATTTTGAAATTAGTAGTTAACACCCTTTTGGAACAAAATCCAAAAGGGTGTTTTCGTTAGGGATTAAGACTTCAGGTTGAAAAGTAATTTGATATCAATAATTTAAGCACTGGAAAGGATATAATATTCTCTTGAATTTATAATTCGACATATAATTTTTCCAATTACCAAATAAAACGGGAAGGAGTATTTCAACAACCATATGAAGAAGAAAATTCAAAACCATTTCAGCTTGCATAAACTTATCTGTCTTTACAATGTTATCTTTATATAATTTTAATCATAAGCAAAATATCTAACTCTCTCTCTCTTAAAAATAAGATAAAACAAACCCCGTGAACGAATATCAGATGAAGACTACAACCAAGCTTAGTACAAAAGAAAAATCGGTACATATCAATATTGATTCAAATTATTATGGAGCCATTGCCGAAATTGGCGGTGGGCAGGAAACAGTCAGGCATTTGTTTCAGGCTGGTGGAGCTTCCAATACGGTGGCTAAATCCGTATCTGCTTACGATAAGTTATTCTCCGATCACTTTTACAATCAGGGGAAACCTTCGAGGCATGTTGCAGAAGAACGTTTACGTAAAATGATTGATTATGAATACGGTGAACTAATAGAAATACTGGATAATAAAAGCACACGTAAATTCTTTGCTTTTGCAAATACCGTGGAAACACTGAATTTCGCAAAGACGAATCATGGGAACGGATGGTTGGGCATTGCCGTGGAAGGTACCGACCGTTACCTGCCAAATAAGATGTTTATTCACGTCAAATTACATGAAAACGATACCTTGTTACAGCAAAACACCCTGGGAGCATTGGGCATCAATTTAATCTGCGGCGGGCTCTTTCAGTGGGAAGATCCACGGGAAGTGCTGTTATCATTACTCGATAACCTGGATACCGGACGCGTGGAAGTGGATTATGTCTATGTGGAGGGTCCGGACCTGGAATGGGTGGATAATCGCCTGCTCAATTTAATGCTGGTAAGCAACGATATGACCCCGGCCATTATGTTCGATCAATCCGGAAAAGTGCAGCAACCGGGTGATATGCTTTACAAAAAAAATGTGATCGTATTGAGAGGATATTTCAGGCCAATCAATAACCTGGGAATGGAATTTATTGAGGATAGCCTGGCAAATTTTAAAAGGGATGAAGATTACAGGCCGGATAATACCATTGCATTTTGTGAGATTTCATTGAAATACCTCATACAAAATGAAAAAGTGAATGAGAAAGATTTTTTGCACCGGGTTGACCTGCTAAATATGATGGGCCAGAGTGTGATGGTGTCTAAATTTTACAGATATTTTCAGCTGGTGAAATACTTTGCCCAGTTTAAACTGATCAAGCTTCGCATAGTAGTGGGATTACCAACTTTTGAAAATATTTTGGACCCAACAAATTACACTGATCTGCACGGAGGTTTACTCGAAGCCATGGGGGCATTGTTTCAGGAAAATGTAAAAGTATACCTGTATCCGTACCTCGATACGAATTCAGGTAAAGTGATTTATCCCGAAGACTCCTATTTTACGGAACCTAACAAGATGCTTTGGCAATACCTGAACATAACAAAAAAAATACTTGTTTTGAAAAGTATTCAGCCTAAAACCCTGGAGATTCATTCTGAATATATTTCCAAACTGATAGAAAACGGGGATGAAAGTTTAATTAATTATGTACCCGAAAAAGTTTATCATCATATTAAACGGAATAAACTGTTCGGGTATAACCGGAATAAACTCACGGAAAGAGAAATCAATTAATGTTTGTTCTGTAAATATGAATGCTACAATCCGATTCTGTCTGGGAACTTATATTCTTAGAATCTGGCAGTTAGTCCTAATGATTATATGCAATATGAAAGCCATTGATCATGTGTTTTAAACATTGTAGGGTTTAGGTTGTTACATAGTTTTCATTTTTGAATAAAGAGTTTAACAAAGTATTATAATTTTTCTAACACTAAAAAACATGAAACTAACAGACAATACGATTCTGATAACAGGCGGATCGAACGGGATCGGGCTGGAACTTGCGAAACAATTCCTAAACCTGGGCAACACGGTGATTATTACTGGACGAAATCAATTAAGGCTTGATGAAGTGAAAAAAAAATACCCTGCCATTCAAATTTTCCAAAGCGATGCAGGCAAAGTAGAGGATATCAAAAGTCTTTATGACAATGTAATAAAACAATTTCCAGGGTTGAACGTAATAATCAATAATGCGGGGATCATGCGCAAGATGAATCTGCATGACACATCAATGGATCTGGATAATATCAACCAGGAGATTGCTATTAATCTTTCCGGGCCTGTTCGTTTGGTCAATCAGTTCCTTCCACATTTGAAGACCAAAAAGTTTGCTGCCATCATCAATGTTTCCTCTGGAATAGCATTTGTACCTTTTGCTATATCGCCTGTATACAGTGCCACAAAGGCCGGGCTACATTTCTACACCCAAACATTGCGAATCCAGTTGAAAAACACGAATGTCGCTGTATTTGAACTGATGCCACCCCTGACCACTACAGATCTTCAAAATGCATTCAGTCCGGAGGATATGAAGGGTGTCGTATCCATGGAAGTTGATAAAATGGTACAGATTGCCATCAAAGGTTTCGGGAATAATACCCTGGAAATTCGCCCCGGACAATCTAATTCATTACGAATCATTAGTCGGATAGCTCCGAAGTTTATATTAAATCAAATGAGTAAACCTGTTGATCGTTTATTAGCAGAAACGAAGTAATAGACCCGATTTGCAGTTATTATCAATCTATTTCATGAGAAATTTCGAGTAAAAACATCCAGGGGATTCAAATAAGTATTTTACGATGCTTGTAGTATTGAAAGGTTTTTATATTATATGTTCCGAAATACAAATTGTAAAAAAAATTACATTTTACGAAAAATGCTAACAAAAGTCACCTTAAAAGTGTTGAATAGCAAAATTGAGAAAAAAGTTTTTTAGGGATAAATTAAAACTAAAAGATTATGTTTGCTATCCTAGTATTTATATTGGTGGCATTAATAATATCAGGAAACTCGTGGTTTCATCATGTCTTAATGCCTTTACAAACCCAGGAGAGGGCGATATGGAGTCAGAATAAGTATTACCTGTCAGTTTATCTCATGATCCTGTTGTTCAATTCCTGTGGGGAAAAGATTACTCCCAAAACTGACCCACCGAAAGATTATTCGGTATTTACCCTGCAACCCCGACCCACTACAACTTACAGTGATTTTCCGGCTACTATGCAGGGTGAGAACATTGTAGAGATCAGGCCCATGGTGGATGGCTACCTGGAAGATATTTATGTTACGGAGGGCGCTGTGGTTAAAAAAGGGCAGTTGCTGTTCAAAATCAAAAACCCATTGTACGATCAGGCAGTGGTAACAGCCCAGGCTGCTATTAAAATAGCCATTGCTGATGTGAATACTGCCAGGATGGATGTTGAAAAGGTCCGGCCGTTGGTTGAAAAGAATATCGTGAGCAAGTATGAACTGGAATCAGCCAGCTTTACACTGCAGTCAAAAGAAGCTGCCCTGGCACAGGCTTATGCTACCCTGGCCAATGCCAATACCAACCTTGGTTATACAATTCTACGAAGCCCACAGGCCGGCATCATAGGTTCCATCCCGTATAAGATCGGGGCATTGGTAGGAAATACTACTTCCAGCCCGTTAACGATCCTGGCAAACACCGGAAAAGTATTCGCCTATTTTTCATGGAATGAGAAACAACTACTTTCGTTTATGAGCACTATTCAAGGGACTACCCTGCAGGATAAACTGAATCATCTGCCACCTGTGGTACTTATGCTGGCTGACGGCTCTGAATATGACGTGAAAGGAAGGCTTGAAACAGCGAGTGGATTGATCAGTACCGAAACGGGTACTGCCAGTTTTAAGGCAATCTTTCCTAACCCAAAAGGAATCATACACAGTGGTGCCAGTGCAGTGGTAAGGTTGTACCAAAAAGTGGATGCCGCCCTGTTGGTTCCACAAAGTGCTTCGTATGAATTGCAGGACAAACATTTTGTTTATACGTTGATAGATGGAAACCGGGTAATTAGCAGGGTGATTGCTTCGAAACCAACTAATGACGGGCAATTCCTGATAGTGACCGAGGGTTTAAAAGCAGGTGACAAGATCCTGCTGAACGGTTCGAACCTGAAGGACAGTGTTTTGATCATCCCTAAATACGTCAGGGCAGATAGTATTTATAGCCAGCTTCATAAAGACTAATCGCCGTTAATATGCTACGAAGATTCATTGAACGCCCGGTGTTGAGTACCGTTATTTCGGTATTGATAGTGTTGTTGGGAATTTTGGGAGTCCTGAGATTACCAATTGCCCAGTATCCGGATATTTCACCTCCAACCGTTCAGGTGTCTGCAACGTTTCCAGGTGCCAATGCAGATGTTGTGCTGAAAAGTGTCGTTACTCCTTTGGAACAACAAATAAACGGGGTGCAGGGAATGACCTACATAACTTCTACGGCTACCAATACAGGAGTTGCATCCATCAGCGTCTATTTTGCCGTAGGGACCGATCCTGACCAGGCAGCCGTAGATGTTCAAAACAGGGTATCTTCTGCTACGAGCTTATTACCTCAGGATGTTCTGAAAACAGGAGTCACCGTTCGAAAACAACAAAGCAGTAATCTGCTTATTCTATCGTTGTATTGCGATAATGGTCAGTATGACGAAAAGTTTCTGCAAAATTATGCGGCTATCAATGTGATTCCCCAGTTGCAAAGGGTGAATGGAGTGGGAGGGGCGAATGTGTTTGGTTCTATCATGACCTATTCAATGCGAATCTGGCTCAAACCGGATGTTATGTCGGTGTATGGGATTACTCCGACAGATGTTACAAATGCATTGAACGAACAAAACGTGGATGCGGCACCCGGGCAGTTTGGTGATAACGATAACCAGACTTTCCAGTATATTATTACCTACAAGGGCCGGTTGCAGACACCCGAAGAATTCGGTAATATAATTATCAAGTCCACCGGGGAAGGTCACTACCTTCGGATAAAAGATATTGCCAGGATTGAACTCGGCCAACAAACCTATGCGGGGTCAACAATTACCGATAGTTATCAATCCCTCGGAATTGCCATCAGCCAGTCGCCGGGTAGTAATGCACGTGATGTGGTGAATGAATCGAAGAAAGTAATCGAAAAGGCAGCACTTTCCTTTCCACAGGGAATAAAATATACTTACCTGGTGGATGTGAACCAGTTTCTGGATGCCTCCATCGATAAGGTACTCCATACATTGGTTGAATGTTTTCTGCTTGTATTCCTGGTAATTCTGATCTTCCTGCATGATTTCCGATCCACCATGATCCATGGCATCTCTGTACCGGTAGCCATTATTGGTACATTCTTCTTTTTATACCTGTTTGGGCTGAGCATAAATCTGTTGACCCTGTTTGCACTGGTTCTTGCAATTGGGATTGTTGTAGATGATGCTATTGTAGTAGTGGAAGCCGTACACACCAAGCTGGAAAATGGATATCAGTCACCGCATCAGGCAGCCATCGATGCCATGAGTGAAATAGCCGGGGCGATTGTTTCCATCACGTTGATCATGGCATCTGTATTTATACCGGTAACCTTCGTAACAGGCTCGGTTGGAGTTTTTTATAAGCAATTTGGGATTACCCTGGCAATTGCCATCATGATTTCGGCAGTGAATGCGCTAACACTAAGTCCTTCCCTGGCAGCACTGATATTAAAACCTCCAAAACCAAGGATAGAACATCATAAGGAATCAATTGTACAAAGGTATGGCGACAGTTTTGATGCAGGCTATGAAGCTGTAAAAAACTTCTATGTAAAATCTGTTCGTTATTTAATTCAAAGGAAGTGGTTGGTTATTGGATTGGTAGCCTTATTTAGTGTAGGCTTTTATGGATTGTCCAAATCAACACCCTCAAGCTTTGTTCCAAATGAAGATTTAGGTACCGTTTTCATAAACATCAGTCTGCCTCCAGCTTCGACCATGGAGCGGGTAAAAGTAAAAGCCTTCGAAGTAGATAAAATAGCACATACAATACCCCAGGTAGCACATACATTGCGAATTATCGGGCGTAATATCATCAATGGCAGCGGGAGTGCCTACGGCATGGTAGTTTTGAGGTTAAAGCCCTGGGATGATCGGCCGGGAGTCAGCAACATAGATGTGATTCAAACCCTTTTGAAAAAAACATCTAAGGTCAGGGGGGCTGAGATTCGTTTCATGTCATTGCCTACCATAACAGGTTTTGGAGTCAGCGGAGGGTTTACTTTTGATTTGCAGGATAAAGAAGGGCATACTCCGGCTGCCTTTTACAAAGTGTCCCAGGCTTTTTTAACCGCACTGAATAAACGTCCTGAGATTCAGTATGCCACTACCTCGTACAATCCCAATAACCCTCAATACCTGCTGGAAGTCAATGTAGCAAAGTGTAAGGATGCGGGAGTATTGGTGACAGATGTGTTAAAGGCAATGCAGGTATTTTATGGAAGTTCGTATGTTTCCAATTTCAATAAGTTTGGACAGCAATACCAGGTGATACTTCAGGCTGATACTATGTTCAGGGCCAGTCCGGAAGGCCTGAATAAGATAGGTGTCAAAACCGGGAATGGTAGTATGTCACCGATCAATGAATTCATAAACCTGAAACGGATTTATGGACCTGAAAACATCACCCGCTTTAACCTGTTTTCGTCTATCTCGGTGACAGGTTCTCCTAAACCGGGTTATACGACCGGACAATCATTGGTAGCAATCCGGGAAGTGGCAGCCCAAACCTTGCCTATAGGGTATGGATATGAATATTCAGGGATTAGCCGGGAAGAACAAAACAGTGGTTCCCAGACATTGTATATTTTTATTTTAAGCCTGCTGTTTGTTTACCTGTTGCTAAGTGCACTTTATGAGAGTTACCTGTTGCCATTTGCTGTGCTCTTATCCTTGCCGGTAGGACTGTCCGGGGTATTTGTGTTTGGAAAATTATTTGGCCTGGATTACAATATCTATGTCCAGATATCAGTCATCATGCTCATCGGGTTGCTTTCAAAGAATGCCATCCTGATAGTTACATTTGCACAGGAACGCCGGCAGAAAGGCATGCCGGTAATCGATTCAGCCATTGAAGGTGCTAAAGTACGGCTACGTCCGATATTAATGACTTCGTTTGCTTTTGTATTCGGGTTAATGCCCCTAATGTTTGCATCAGGAATCGGATCAAACGGGAATCGTTCTATCGGGACAGGGGCTATTGGTGGAATGCTTTTTGGTACTTTGTTGGCTGTTTTTGTCATACCTCCTTTATTTGTCATCTTCGAAACCTTGCAGGAAAAGCTAAGGAGCACCGGTAATCCAACAGAAAAGTTGGAACAGGATGAAAGAATGGGGGCTATTGAATGATATGAACAATTCGATATTATAAGTTGGATTTAATAAAACGATAATCTTATGAATATGATTCATAATATAAAGTTGTTTAAACCATATTGGATTATACTGTTGGCAACACTAGTTTTGGGATCATGCAAGGTGACTGAAAATTATAAATCACCAACCAACATGGTTGATCTAAGGCTCTTCCGGGATGTGGATACAACAGATAGTCTGAATATTGGAGAACTTTCTTGGAAAGAGTTTTTCAGGGATACATTACTGCAACATCTCATAGAGGAAGGTATTCAGAATAACCCGGACATGAAAATTGCCTTAGACAGGATAAAGCAAGCGCAGGCTAACTTCCGTCAAAGTAATGCTGCATTCTTTCCAACGATGAATGTGAATGCAAACGGTCCAGTAGTCCGGTCTTCCAATCTGAATAATACATTTTCCTTGTACCAGCTTTATGGCAGTGCCAGTTGGGAAGCTGATATCTGGGGAAAACTAAGAAATACTAAAAGAGCAGCATTGGCCGCGTTGTTAGAAAGTGAAGCTTATAAAAGAGCGGTCCAGACACAATTGGTTGCAAATATAACAACTTATTATTTTGCTTTAATGGCCTATGATGCCCAGTTAAATGTGACGCAGAAGACTGTTGAAAACAGGAAACTGGATGTTGAAATCATGAATAAGCTCAAGGAAAGTGATGTTGTCACCGGTGCAGCTGTCGTACAAAGTGAAGCCAACCGATATTCAGTAGAAGTTACTATTCCTGATTTAAAACAAACAATCCGGGTTTTTGAAAACACGCTCAGCATTTTATTGGGTCGTTCTCCCGGTATTATTGCCAGGGATAGCCTGAATCACCAACAGGGTTGGTCCAGATTGCAAACCGGTGTGCCACTCCAGTTACTTGCAAACAGACCTGATGTACAACAGGCTGAATATCAGTTGCGGTATTATTTTGAACTCTCCAAAGTTGCAAAAACCTATTTCTATCCAACATTGACTATTACTGCGGAAGGTGGACTGGCTAATGGTAACCTGTCTAAATTGTTCGATCCTGTATCCTGGTTTGGGTATGTGCTGGCAGGAATTGTTCAACCGGTGTTTAATCATGGACAGAATATTCAAAGACTTAATGTGGCAAAAGCACAGGAAGAAGAATCTCTGGAAACATTTAGAAAAACGTTATTAAATGCAGGGTTGGAAGTGTCAAATGCTTTATCAAATTATCAATCGGCAACCGAAAAGTTGAAAATCCGCGAACAACAAATTCATTATTTGCAAAAATCAGTTGAATATACCGAGGAACTCTTGAAATATTCAGCCCATACAAACTATACCGATGTTCTTACTTCAGAACAAAGCTTGTTAGCGGCCCAGTTGAATAGTGTGAGCGATAAAGTGCAGCAATTACAGGCAGTAATTGCTTTATACCGTAGTTTGGGAGGTGGTTGGAGATAAACCTGCGGGGCTTAAAATCTAGTGCCAGTTAGTTGCAAACTCAATAATATCCTCTTTGGATGAAATATCCCTGTCAGTATCCCATTCTATTTACATGAAATTAAAGTGTGAATCATATAACTTTTACTGAAAATTTTGTAACAAAATCCATGTTAAAAATATGGACCTTTGTATGACAGAAAGCTATTAAATCCAATCCTTACTACTAGAAATTTTTTATTCATTTAAAATTAAAATTTCAACCTGTAGGAGATTGACTAAATATTCCTGACTCATTGACTTTCATAATACAAACAATTTACAATCATGAAAACAATTAAAATTCAACGAGTATTGATTGCTATGGATTATGATGAAACATCACAAAAAGTAGCTGAAACAGGTTATTCACTGGCCACTGCCATGCATGCAGAGACAATCCTGCTGCATGTGATATCCGAACAGCCGGTTTATTATTCTACGTATACCTACATGCGTGAATTGAAAGTTGATATTTTAGGTGATTTGAAAAAATCTACCCAGGCATTCCTGGATAAGACAAAAAAACATCTCGCTGATGAATCCATTAAAACGGTGTTGAAAGAAGGTGAAATTGCAGCTACAATCCTCGAAACAGCTCAGGAACTGAAGGTAGATGTGATTGTAATGGGATCGCATAGCCGTAAATGGCTTGAGAACATTCTGTTGGGAAGTGAAACAGTTGATGTTTTAAAGCAATCGAGTATACCGCTCTACATTGTACCAACCAAAAAGCAAGTCGAATAGCAATTTCAATACATAAATTAAATTGCTGGAATTAACGGGCTGAAAACAGCAATATCAAAGAATGCTACAAAAAGCAATTCATGCTGATAAGCATGTTTTATAGAATATAATCAAAATAAAAACGATCATGAAAAGAGAAAAATTAGAAAAACTGGCTTCTGAAAAAAACAGCCCATGTGTTACTATTTCAATGAATACTCACAGAAACTATACTGAAAATCAAAAAGATATGGTGGTATTAAGAAACCTGGTTATCGATGCAAAAGAAAGGGTTCTTAAAGAATATGGCAAACGTTCGGTAAATGGGTTATTTGAAAAGTTGGATCAGTTAGAGAATGAGATGGATGTTGAATTCAACCTGGATAGTATTCATCTGTTTGTTTCAAACAGTACGAAAGAAATTATCAAATCAACCTGGCCGGTTATGCAAAACACAGTCCAGGTCTCTGAAACATTTGCCGTGAAACCATTAATAAAAGCCTTTAACCGCTCAGTGGAGTATCTGATACTTAAACTTACCCAGTCGGAAGTTCGATTATTGATGGCTATGAATGATGGGATTGTCGGTGAAGTAAAAAATGATGATTTCCCGTTTGTGAATAATGTTGATGAAACAACAGACAGTGAAACGGTTACCAATGGCAAACAAGCAGAAAATCTGGTAAAAGAGTTTTTCAATAAGATTGATAAGGCATTAGTTAAGGAAACAAATAAAACCAACATGAAATGTGTTGTGATTTGTACCGATGACAACTATAGCCGGTTGATGAAGGTTGCTGATAAACCCTCTGTATATTTGGGATGGACAAACATTAATTATAATAATACTGTCACTCACTCCATTGCAAATGATGCATGGCAGGTAGTGAATGTTTATCAGAAAAAAGGAAGGGCTGAAGACATTAAGGAAATGCAGGAAGCAGTAAACAAAGGAAACGTCCTTACTGACTTGTCGGAGATTTACCAGGCAGCAAAAGAGGGCAGGGGAGATTTGTTAATCGTGAATGATCATTTCCATCAGGCAGTCCGGGTTACGGGGGATTTTTCGTTGGATTTAGTGAAGGATGCTTCCTTGCCGGGTGTCATTAGTGATATCACGAGCGATATTGCCTGGGATGTCATTTCTAAAAAGGGGCGTGCGATATTTACTACCCAGGAAGAACTTAAAACGCTTGGAGATATTGCATTAAAAGTGCGATACTAAAAGTTAGAACTCTATAATAGCTAAAATACTAATATTAAAGTTGCAAAAGTCATTAAAAAGTCTTTTGCAATTTTTGTAGTTTAATCAGTTGTAAAATAAAAAGGTAACTCCATGATTAAACGTGCCTGACCAGAATATAATCTAAAATGAATTGCAGTGAGAACACATATACAGAAAGTATTTACAGTTTTGAAAAATGGATCCAGGGAATGGCTGGCCAAAGATCCCTTTCATGAAAGTGCTGTGATAGCCTATTACGCCATCTTTTCATTGCCGGGATTGCTGGTAGTGATTATGACCCTGGCAGGATATTTTTTCGGACGTGAAGCGGTAAATAACCAGGTGGCAGCACAATTTGCCTCTACCATGGGAGCTGATACTGCCAGGCAGATTCAGGATATGATCATACAGGCCACAAAACTAAAAAACTCATTATTAGCAACAATCATTGGGTTGGTGACTATTCTCGTAGGTGCCACGGGAGTCTTTGCAGAGTTTCAGAATGCTTTAAATGCGATCTGGGAAGTGAAAATGGATCCTAAAAAATCGGGTGTTTGGGCTATTATCAAAGTCAGGTTGTTTTCATTTGGCCTGATTATTTCCATTGCCTTCCTGTTGATCGTATCGCTTTTGATATCAGCATTAATTTCCGCATTTGGAACCTGGCTGACGAACCATTTCTCGAATTCTTTTTTGTTGATATTGCAACTGTTGAATGCAGGATTGTCTCTTTCAATTATGGCTGTATTATTTGCCCTGATGTTTAAATTCCTACCAGATGCAAAGATAAAATGGAAACATGTCTGGATCGGATCGTTTTTGACTGCATTCCTGTTTGAGATTGGTAAGTTTGGCCTCGGCTTTTATTTTGGGAAAGCAAATCCAGGCACAGGATATGGTGCAGCAGGCTCCGTAATCCTGATAATGCTTTGGGTAACTTACACATCCATGATTGTGTTCTTTGGTGCTGAGTTTACACATGCGTACGCTAATATGTTCTCAGGTAAAGTAGCTCCAACTGAAATTGCAAAAACAGAGATTCCTGTAAAAACGATTTAAGTTTAATCTTGTAATGGGGTTTACTAACATCTTTAAATAGAAGATTTGTGAAAACTTTTAATACGATAAATAAAATGGAAACAAAAAATAATAAAGGAAATTTCCCTATTGTATGCGTGGGTGGTTCAGCTGGTGGACTGGATGCTTATATCCGTTTACTAAAACATTTACCTGACGATATGGGAGCTGCTGTTGTCATTGTCAATCACCTGAGGACAGTGGCAACTTTGCTTCATGAAATACTTCCACAATATACTAAAATGCCTGTTGAGTTGATAACAGAAAAATTAGATATTGAACCGAATCATGTATTCATTATCCCTTCAAAACGGGACTTGCATGTCCTGAACGGAGAGTTCCGTTTATAGCCGATTTCTAAGCCCAGGGGCTGGCCTGATGTGATTACTGTTTTTATGCTTTCAATGACTGAACATTGGGATGGCAAACTTATTGCTGTGATTGTGTCAGGAATGATGGCGATGGTGCAGATGCCATGTGCAGCATAAAGGAAACAGGTGGCATTACTATCGCTCAAAAGCCTGATACGGCAGGACAGCCGGATATGCCGGAGAGTGCAATAGCCAGTGGATGCATCGACTTTATTTTATCTCCAGAAGATATTGCAAAGGAAATAGTGAAAATTGTACATGCAGTGCCAAAGAAGTAATCAATTGAGTTTATCAGAACGAATACGTGTTGATTCTTTTGTTTAAGTAATAATGACTGATTAAGTTACGTTTAATAATTTGAAATATAGTGTTATTCTTAAATTGTTGGGTTTTAGCATGAGAGATAGTCTGTTTTCAATTTCATCATATTTATGTAACAATATCAATTACTTAAGCCTAGAACTTATTAACTTTACAGATACCTTACCCTTTTAATGATATGAGGTATCTATAAGGTATCTAAGAGCTAACTATAAGGGAACTATAAGGGAGCAGCAACATCACGGAAATATGATGAAGAAAATTAAAATGTGAAATCCAATGAGTACCTGGATGGAAATCAGGCAAACTTGTAATCATACTTACAAAACCTTTCAAACTCTCAAACCTTTCAAACCTCTCAAACCTCAAACTCTTCAAACTTCAAACTCCTCAAACCTTTAATGTATTTCCGGATTCATAGCTTGTCAACAATAACAAAAATGTGTACTTTTGCATGGAATTATTGTAAAGTGCTTGTTATATCCTGTGAAAGGAGATAAGTGTAATAGATTGCATGCAGTATTTTTCAATAGAATAAATAATAAGACTACTTTTAAATGGAATATACCACCGTCATTAAACCCAAAAACAAACTTTTTGAAGTTGATTTTAAAGAAATCTGGCAGTACCGTGATTTGTTTTCCATGTTTGTAAAGCGGGATATCATTACCCAATACAAGCAAACCATCCTGGGACCTGCATGGTTTTTTATTCAGCCAATTATTACAACCATAATGTATAGCATTGTATTTGCTGGTATTGCAGGTATATCTACCGATGGTTTGCCAGAATTCTTATTTTATCTGGCAGGTATTGTTTGTTGGCAATACTTTGCCGATTGCCTGAATAAAACGTCTTCCACTTTTACTGCAAACCAGGGTATTTTCGGGAAAGTATATTTTCCACGCATGATTGTACCTTTATCGACAGTTGCTTCCGGGCTTGTCAGAATGGGAATTCAGTTTTTGCTTTTTGTTGTCGTTTATGTCTATTATCTTTTCATGGGTGTGCATATAGCTCCCAATATCTATATTTTATTGTTACCCGTTATTATTATCATGTTGGCAGGTTTATCACTTGGTTTTGGAATTATAATATCTTCCATGACAACCAAATACCGTGATTTAACTATCTTCTTTTCATTTATAGTCCAACTCTGGATGTATGCCACCCCCATAATTTATCCCCTTAGCAGCATGTCTCCTAAACGGCAATGGATTATGGGATTGAATCCAGTCACTTCGCTGGTCGAGACGTTTAAGTACGGAACCATGGGCGTAGGTACTTTCAGTTGGATGCAGCTTGTTTATAGTTTTGTTTTTATGCTGGTTCTTTTAGGCATAGGAATTGTAGTCTTTAATAAAGTGCAACGTTCGTTTATGGACACTGTTTAAATACGAATTACGCGAATTGAAACAAACTACACGAATTAAGAACGAATTACACGAATAATTAGTATTTAAATGAGGTACTTATACGTTTTTGCAACACTGTTTTTTACTGTTTACGGGCAAATGATACTGAAATGGAGAATCATGAAAATCGGATTCACATTACCTGATTCGGGTATTGCCGATAAATTGTTGGCTTTATTCCGGTTAGTGATCGATCCATTTATCTTATCAGGATTTTTGTCAGCTTTTATAGCCTCTTTATGTTGGATGGCTGCCATGACCAAGTTCCAGATAACCGAGGCATATCCGTTTATGAGTTTGTCTCCGGCCATTGTATTCTTATTGGGAATCTGGTTGTTGGGCGAAACCTTTACATTAGGAAAAGTGATCGGGCTGGTTTTAATTATCTTAGGACTGATTGTTACAGTAAAATATTAAAATGAAGAAATTAGCTGTCATTGGTGCTAGCTACCTGCAGATTCCACTTGTACGAAAAGCTAAAGAAATGGGTGTTGAAACCCACTGTTTTGCATGGGAAGATGGTGCTGTTTGTAAAGAGATAGCAGATTTCTTTTATCCGGTTTCGATACTTGAAAAAGAAAAGATCCTGGACATCTGCCAACTGGTACATATTGATGGAATTACAACGATAGCCTCTGACGCAGCTGTACCAACGGTTTGTTATGTAGCAGGTAAAATGGGATTAACAGGCAATGCTTTTGAAGATTCAGCAGCTGCAACTGATAAATACCTTATGCGTCAACGATTTGCTGAATATTCAGTATCTTCGCCACGATTTGTGATTGCTGCTGAAAATTATTCAACAGACAACTTCAGGTTTCCGGTTATAGTTAAACCAACCGATCGTTCAGGAAGCCGTGGAGTGAAAAAGATAGAATATCCTGCCGGTTTACCTGATGCTGTTTCCAGGGCACAAAAGGAATCCTTTACCCATCAGGCAATCATTGAAGAGTATATTACAGGCAGTGAAGTAAGTGTAGAAAGCATTTCCTGGAGAGGAGAACATTACATTCTGGCCATTACCGATAAAGTAACAACCGAAGAGCCTTATTTTGTAGAACTGGAACATCACCAGCCAAGTAATCTGTCTGATAAAATTCAACAGAAGATAAAATCAGAAACCCTGAAAGCTCTTTCAGCTTTGAATGTGAAGTATGGTGCCAGCCACTCAGAATTTAAGATTACCAACGATGGTGATGTGTTTACCATTGAAGTAGGAGCAAGGATGGGAGGTGATTTTATAGGTTCCGACCTGGTTTACCTTTCTACGGGGTATGATTTTGTAAAAGGTGTCATAGATATTTCATTGGGACAATTTGAAAAACCATTGTTCCGCCAGAATAAATGCTCCGGGGTTTATTTTCTATGTAAAGAAACAAAAAAACTGCTTCCGGTTATACAAACTGCTTCCAATTACCCTCAAATAGTTGAATCAGAAATAACAGATCCTGAATTGCATGCCATTCAATGCAGTGCTGACAGGAGTGGCTATTTTATTTATCAGGCTGAAAAACGATTTAAAATATGAAAAATCCTCATTTATCAATTGTCACAACACTCTATAAATCGCAACGGTTTTTAGATGCTTTTGTAGCCCAATGTGAACAAGCATTGGCAGATATACACTGTGACAGCTATGAACTTATTTTCGTGAATGATGGTTCGCCGGATAATTCCCTGGATAAAGTGCTGGAATTAAAAGAAAAAAATAATCATATTGTTGCGGTTGATTTATCACGCAATTTTGGACATCATTATGCTATCATGGCAGGATTGACTTATTCGACGGGTGAGTATGTATTTTTGATAGACTGTGACCTGGAAGTGCCACCGACTCATATCCCAACTTTTTACAATAAACTCACAGAAATCAAAGATTGTGATGTTGTTTACGGCATTCAGGAAAAAAGAAAAGGATCCTTTATTGAACGAACAGTTGGCGGATTGTTCTATAGTTTTTTCAATAGCCTGACTGATACCCGTATTCCTGAGAATTTGCTTACCGAACGTATCATGAGCCGTCGGTATGTGGATGAACTGATCAGGATGGGTGATAAAAATATCTTCATGGCAGGAATGATGCAATGGGTTGGTTTTAAACAAATCCCGATTACCATTAAGAAAGGATTGCGGGAAGGCGAAAGTACCTATACATTGGGCAAACGGATTTCATTAAGCATGCAGGCAATTACCTCTTTTTCATCCTATCCGTTGATCATGTTATTTAAATTTGGTTTTTTTATATCCACACTCAGTATTCTTACGGGTGCTTACTTCCTTATCAAAAAACTGATATACCCTGAAATTGTACTATCGGGCTTTACCTTTTTAATTGTTGTACTGTTGTTCTCGGTTGGAATTATTATCAGTTCACTTGGCATTCTTGGAATTTATATCGATAAACTGTTTAACCAGACCAAGAACCGCCAGAGTTTTATCGTGAAAGATATTTACAAATAGGAATATGAAAACAAATCTGAAGAAAGTTGTTATTTTTGGGATCAGTGACTTCGCCAGCCAGGTAAGCTTTTACCTGAAACAGGATTCTGATTATGAGGTTATAGCATATACCGTGAATGCCGAATATAATGCAACAAAGACTTTTTTAGGCTTGCCGGTTGTTGATTTTGAGGAGGTACAGGATAAATATCCTCCCACTGAATATGCCATGTTCATTGCTATCGGATATCATAAACTGAATGCTACCCGTACAACTAAATTTAATGAAGCAAAAGAAAAAGGCTATCAGCTGATTAGTTATATTTGCTCGAGAAATTCTTACTGGAATGATCTAATAATCGGTGAGAATTGTTTTATTATGGAAGGTAATATTTTTATGCAAAATGTAAAAATAGCTGATAATGTAATCATTGCTATAGGTAACAAAGTTGGACATGATTCAGTAATTGAAGAGAATTGCTTTCTAACATCAAACATCATGATGGGAGGTTTTTGCACCATCAAAAGAAATACATTTATTGGGTTGAGTACGGTTATCCGGGATAAAACGACTGTTGAAGAATTTAATATACTGGGCGCCGGATCAATCATTTTGAAAAATACAAAGAAAAAGTGTTCGTATCTGACTACTTCAACACCTTTAACCCCGGATCCAAATAATTATATCATGGATTTTATTTAAATCCAAAAGAATAACTTAATCATTGCATCAAACGCCAAACGCCAAACCCCAAACATCAAACCCCAAACATCAAACATCAAACACCAAACACCAAACACCAAACATATATTTCATTATGGAAACAACAGAATTTATAAAAAACTTTGCAGCACAATTCGATGATACCGATGCCTCAGAATTTACACTCGAAACCCGTTTCAGGGAATTGGATGAATGGTCTTCGTTAAATGCACTGGCCATCCTGAATATGATTGGTAAGAAGTATTCCGTATTTTTAAAACCGGATGAAATGAAACCAACCAACACTGTTCAGGAATTATTTGATTTGGTTCAATCCAAACAAAACTAATATGAACCCATTTTCATTAGTTGGGAAAACCATACTGGTAACGGGTGCATCCTCCGGAATCGGGAGGGCGGTTGCTGTCAGTTGTTCACAACAAGGGGCAACCCTGATCATTACAGGTCGTAATGAAGTCCGCCTGGCAGAAACCTTTTCAATGCTTGAAGGTGTAAACCATCTGCAAATAAGTGCTGATTTGACCCTGGCTGATGATATGGACAAACTGGTTGAACAACTTCCCAAACTGGATGGCATGGTAAATAATGCCGGCATTGCTAAGCCCCTGGTCCTTCAACTTACGGAAACAGAAGATGTCAATGAGATCATGCAACTTAATGCATTGGCTCCCATACACCTGACACGGCTGGTATTACAACATAAGAAACTAAACAAAGGGGCTTCGCTGGTGTATATTTCTTCTGTCAACGGGAATAATTGTGCGTATATCGGCAGTACCATTTATGCCGCTTCCAAAAGTGCCCTGACGGGTTTTATGAAAGGTGTTGCACTGGAACTGGCACCACGGGGAATTCGGGCGAATTGCATCAATCCGGGAATGATTGAAACTGATTTGTTGAAAGATGGAGCCGTAGGACAGGAAGAACTTGAATCAGACCGGTTGAAATATCCGCTTAAACGCTATGGTAAACCTGAAGAAGTAGCCTATGCAGCAGTTTATTTGCTTTCCGACGCTACCCAATGGATAACAGGGAGTAGTTTGTTGATTGATGGTGGATATACGTTGCAGTAGAGTTGGTTGATTGGTTAATTGGTTGATTGAGTTGATTGAGTTGATTGGTTAATTGGTTGAGTAGTTAATTGGTTAATTAGTTGATTAGTTAATTGGTTGAATGGTTAATTTGGATTATTGGTTCAATGGTGAAAACGGTATAATTCATATGATTATTAAATATGAAACAATTCAAATAGAATAAGATGAAAGCATATATAAAAGCCATTTCGTATTATTTACCCGAACAGGTAGTAACGAACGAAGACCTGGTAAAGGAATTTCCGGAATGGACTGTTGAAAAAGTAGCTGCAAAAGTAGGGGTACATGAACGTCATGTGGCTGCTGCAACTGAGACTGCATCGGACATGGCCACAAAGGCTTCCGAAATACTTTTTACAGAACATGGCATTGATCGCTCAACCATTGATTTTGTATTACTTTGTACCCAAAGCCCTGATTATTTTCTGCCTACTTCAGCCTGCTTGATTCAAAATAGGTTAGGGTTGTCTACATCGTGCGGCGCTTTGGATTTTAATCTGGGATGTTCCGGTTTTGTTTATGGATTATCCCTTGCCAAAGGACTTATTGCAGGCGGCATTGCCAAAAATGTGTTGTTACTGACGTCAGAAACCTATTCAAAACATATCCACCCGAAAGACAAGGGAAACCGTACTATCTTTGGAGATGCCTCTGCTGCTACCCTGGTTTCAACTGATGGCTTTGCAAGCATAGAAGATTTTTGCCTGGGAACCGATGGCCGTGGTGCTGAAAACCTGATTGTAAGGAACGGTGGCATGCGCCAACAGGAAGCTTTAAATGATTTAGTATTTGATGAATCCGGAAACCCCTCTTCTTCCGATCACCTCTATATGAACGGTGGCGAAATATTTAATTTTACTTCAGAAGCTGTTCCCGTATTGGTGGATCAGGTATTGGAAAAGAATCAACTTTCAAAAGACGATATCCAATTATTCGTATTTCATCAGGCAAATAAATACATGATGAATTATTTACGCAAACTGATTGAAATAGATTCTGATAAATTCTATTTCTTTCTTGAAAACGTCGGGAACACTGTGTCTTCTACCATTCCTATTGCACTGTGTGAAGCACAAAAAGAAGGGAAACTGAATAGTAATGTAATGATTGCCGGATTTGGAGTTGGTTATTCGTGGGGAGCTACTGTTCTAAAATGCAGTAGGTAGTTTATAGTTTATAGTAGGTAGAAAATAGAAAGTAGAAAGTAGAAAGTAGAAAGTAGTTGTTAGTTGTAGATGTGTATGATTGAGAATACTTTTCTTATTTCTTATCCATTCTTACATCTTCATATCTTCAAATCAACACATCTTCAAATCAACACATCTTCAAATTATTAGTTAATGATACTATCCGGAAAGAAAGAACAGAATAAACGGAAAAAGACTCAATTGACTTTAAGTTTACTGTTGATAGCTTCTCCCTGGGTTTTATTGTTTATTACTACCACTTTAATTGCCCATCATTCAGTATTCCATTCAATTCCTTGCTGGTCCGATGAACTAGCCTATTGGCACGAAGTATTATCTTTTAGCCAAAAGGGATTTAATTTCGGCTATTATACTCTGAATGAAGTGCAGCCAACCTGTTTATCGTTTGGAACACATGGTTTTGGTGCTGTTTCAGTCTATGCATTGTTTGCTAAGATTTTTGGGTGGAAAGCATATTCCATGGTAATTGCAAATGCTTTTTTTGTGTCTTTTTCTTTTTTAGTTCTTACTATCCTTACAAAGATATCCTCCAGGAACTTGCTCTTTATCCTGTTCTTCACCCTTTCGTACATTCCGTTAGTACTTTTCTCAGGTACTTCCATGACTGAGTTGCTGAATTTCTCAATTCTGATTCTATATGTTGCGATGTTTCAGGTATACTTTAAAAATAATGGGCAGAAATGGTTGGTACTGTTACTCTTATTTTGCACTGCAATTTCATTTATAAGGATTATCTACATCCTGTTGTTTCTGCCACTGTTATTTATACGGAAAAATGAATTTAAATTTGATAGTAAGTTTTTGATATCAGCTGCCTTCTGGATTATTGCCAGTGGCCTTTTGTTTCTGGGGAATAATTTATTTGTATCACCCTATCCGGATTCATTCCTATCCGAATTATTTAAAAGTGCGGGCATTTCAGAATTTGTTCGTAATTTTGCAATTCATTTTGCTCAGAATACCTGGAATTTTATAAATCCTTTTTCAGAAAACAGTATTCAGGTTTTACAACGGTACTTTGAATTGTTTATTTGTGTGGTTTGCCTATGGAAATCCAATCTGCTTCAAACAAAATTCAAAAAGATAGGCATGGATTACTTTCTGGCATTCTTGATCCTGTTTCTCTTCCTGCTGGTTAGTATTGCAGCCTATGATGTATTTGACTGGAGGGATTATAGGGTAATGGCACCTGTGTTGTTTGGCTGTATATTATTTCTGATACTGAATGATAAACCGTTTATTGCAAGCAGTTCATTGGTTTCTAATATTGCAGGAATAGTATTCTTGTTTTTATTACCTCAGGTTTCAGAGTCATTTAATAAAGGCAGGTATGATCAAATCACAGGGAATCAAGTCTTAGCTAAAATCGAATATACAGAAAATCCAGTATCACGGTTCGAAAATACTGTTGTCGTGCAGCAGTTTAATGCAAATGTTGTTTTAAATATCCCGGCAGGTATTGGAATCACCTATTCTGACGTTTTATCTGATAAATTAAGGTCGAAGTATATTTATTCAATCAAAAAATTAAACGTAACAACATATCAACTTATAAAAGCCAATGAAATCGGGTATTTGTATCAAAAACAAGTTGTAAAATGATACTTATAACCACAATAGGCGCAAGAGAGTAAAGAACCAAGAACCAAGAGACAAGAGACAAGAACCAAGAATCAAGATGTAATACGCAGTTTATTAGCAAATTGAGATGTATTTGTCTGATTAATTTGTTTGTTGTATATTTTGACTTCAAACTTCAAACCTCAAACCTCAAACTCCAAACTTCAAACCTAAAACCTCAAACCTCAAACCTCAAACTACCTACTACTTTCTATAAACTACCTACTAAGATGATCCCATTCAACAAACCATATCTCACCGGCAAAGAAGCCCATTACATGTACGAAGCAGTGTTTACCGGCAAATTGTCCGGCAATGGCATGTTTACCCAACGTTGCCAGGCTTATTTTGAAAAACGCTTTGGATTTCAAAAGTGCCTTCTGACTACTTCGTGTACCGATGCACTTGAAATGGCGGCCATACTTTGTAATATAGAGCCCGGAGACGAAGTTATTATACCCAGTTATACATTTGTATCCACGGCGTTGGCATTTGTGCGTCAGGGAGCTGTAATCATTTTTGCTGATAGCGGGACAGACCATCCCAATATCGATGTTGACCGGATTGAATCATTGATTACTAAAAAAACCAAGGTGATTGTGCCTGTTCATTATGCCGGCATGGCTTGTGATATGGATCAGATCATGGCACTTGCTGAAAAATATAATTTATTGGTAGTGGAAGATGCTGCCCAGGCTATTGATTCCTATTACCTCACCCCTGACCCCTCTCCTTTAGGAGAGGGGGACAGACGTCCTTTAGGTTCAATTGGTCATCTGGCAGCTTTCTCTTTTCATGAGACCAAGAACATTATATCCGGGGAAGGTGGCATGCTCGCAATCAATGATGATCGCTTTATTCATCGTGCCGAAATCATCTGGGAGAAAGGGACTAATCGTGCCGAATTTTTCAGGGGCGAAGTGAACAAATATGGTTGGGTGGATATAGGTTCTTCTTTTTTACCCTCAGAGGTTATTGCAGCTTTCCTGTGGGCGCAGATTGAACACCTGGATGAGATTCAGGATAAACGCAAGCAACACTGGAACCGGTATTACGAAGCTTTAAAACCACTTGCTGATAAAGGCTTTTTTAAGATCCCTGCCATACCGGAATATGCAACCAACAATGCCCACATGTTTTATCTGGTCTGTCCTTCCCTTGATGAAAGGTCAAAATTGATAAATGCATTGAAACAAAACGATATTCTGGCCGTGTTTCATTACCTGAGCTTGCATAGCAGTCCTTATTACCACGAAAAACATGATGGCAGGGTATTGGCCAATTGCGACAGGTTTGCTGATTGCCTGGTGCGTTTACCATTGTTTTATGAATTGTCAGAAGAGAACCTTGATTTAATCATTGAAACAATTACCTCTCTTTATCGAAAGTAGTTTATGAAAAACAACCGCTTCATTTTTCCGATTCTTTTTTTGTTTTTATTTGCAGCTTATTATACTCTGTTGAAGGTCATTCCGGCAGATTATAATGATATCCACGATCATGCTGCTTTTGCCCGTAAGATGTGCACTGGTGAGATTCCCTATACCGGAAATTTCCTGGTGTATCTGTTGGTGAATGTGTTTTCATTTTTTACTGCTAAAGTAACTCCTACCGAGATCAGTTTATGTGCCTTGCTGGCTTTTGCAGGCGTATACCGTTATTCATTATCTCATCAGAAAATAAATAATATTTTGAATCCTCATAAATTCAAGACAGAGAATCAATGGGTGAGTGGATTGCTTGGATTAAGTATGTTGTTTGTTTTTGCAATCCCGATTCCAAGTTATTTATCAGACGATCATTTTTTCTATATCGGGAATTATGTCCCAAATGTATGGCATAATTCAACGATTCTTTTCTTATTCCCTTTTGCAATGTTGCTCTTTGAATTGTCATACAGGCAATTGGTGAAATATAGCTTCAAACGTAATGTCTGGATCTTCATTTTAATCCTGTTGAATTTGGTAATAAAACCAAGTTATTTCTTTGTATTTATTGCCGTTTATCCTATCATGTTGTTGGTTACCTATAAATTTAAAAAGGAATTTTGGTTGAGTATCATCCCTGTGGTCATAGGATTCTTTTGTTTAATCCTGGAGTATTGGATTATTTATAAAACAACTGCACCTTCAAACAAGGAAGCTTCTTCGGTTATTTTTATGCCTTTCTACCGGAACCCTGAATTTGCTGATTTGGGACTGTTGCCTGTATCGATGGCTTTCTCTTTATTTTTTCCTTTGCTATATTCACTGCTTAATCTTCCCAAACTGGTGAAGAGCAATTTGTTTTGGTATACCTTCCTTTCGTTTGTGGTTTCTGTCCTGATCTTTTTATTTATATCCGAATCAGGTCCAAGGGCTTCGCATGGTAATTTCTACTGGCAAATTGTGATTTGTACCTGGTTTAGTTTCTTTGTTTCTCTACTCTCTTTACTGAAAGATATTAAAATTTCAGGCTTCAATTTTAAAAACAAACTCCTTATTTCCCTGTTTTCAATTCATGTTGTCCTGGGGATTATTTATTTTGTCCGGATCCTGGTTACCGGAAGTTATTATTGATAATTTATATTCGGTAGCTATTAAGGTGTTTGGTACAATTAAATATTTGATTGTAAGTTCATTAGAATATATCGTTGATGGGACATTCAGCCAAGTAGGAATGTCCTATCAGTTTTTTATCCGCAAAATACCCATTCATTTTTTTTACCTTCATAACAGCTTAATCCTTCTACATTGTCTTATAGGTCGAAATCTTTATTGAATTTTCAGGAAAGAAGTAAATTCCCAATTGTTTGAAGCATTTTCCAATAAGCAGATCTTCTGAATTCAGTCTGTATGCATTCACTGATTAGAAGGGGTTGCCTGGGGGCAAAGATAGGGTTCAGAGAGGGTTCAGATAGGTTTACCTATCCGAACCCTATCCGAACCCTATCCGAACCCTAACTGAACCCTAACTGAACCCCCTTTATACAATGACTGAATTGCGTTGAATTTCAAATTGAAATTTCAAGGAATAAATAGCAAAAAAAGAAGTTGGTTGATTCATGTTTAGTACCAATTTCAAAACCACCAAAGTCTGTTTGACGAAATTTATAAGCAAAATTAAAAATAGTTTCTCAATGTGTATCAAATAAGACGTTAATTTTTTCAGCTATTTTTTTGATTAAGTGGAATAGAAAAATAATAAAATATCAATGCATGTCCTGTAAATTGTAAATTATTGATTCATAATGAAATAAAAAGGGGATATTCCACAGAATACCCCCTGACTGATTTGATTTTGAATAAACAAAACAGGTACACTTTGACTATTGTATTTCGGAAGGAATGCCGACTCTTTTTCTGCTTTTATTTATTTGCCAGGAATACGCCCAGCAACAGGTTGCAAAATAAAGAAAGGTTTGTATCCATAAACTGATATATTCGAACGAAATATGGCGTAAATCAGCACCCAGTGTATTGATTTTTATGTAACCCTGAGTTCCGCAAGTGGAAGGAAATATCCATGCAAATGCTTTCCAGAAACCATTGATATTAGATTGTGGCCATGAAACTCCACTCAGAAACAACAGAATAAGCGACATGAACATAAAAATCACCATGCCTGTCTCCCTGTGGGGCAGGAATACTGATACCGTCATTGAAAAAAATACGGAAGCCAGCAGAAATGGAACCATTAACATCATGATATCAAATGGAATACCGATATGAGGTAAGTCAAATGCACGCGGGATAATCATTAATATAAAAAATGACCAGGCTGCATACATTACGAAGTAACAAAAACTTTTGCCTACGATGACCCTGAAAGTTCCTCCCCGGTGTACTGAAGAACTGACAAGAACATGAAACCTGTTTTCACCGCGCGAGGTTCCGGCTATGATACCAATTCCCAGAAACAGGGTTTGAAATATAATCAGGATGAGTACTGCCGGCATCAGGAAACTGGCAAAACCGGTTCCTTCGTTATAAAGAGTAATTCCTTCATAGGGAATTGGATTGGAAATTATTGTTGCCGATTCGCCTGTAATACCATTTGCATTTAATCTTTCTACCTGAATTTTATTACTCATATCCAATACACAATTACTGCAAGCCAGATTGATAATCCGGTAATACATAAAACTGCTGATGTCGGCATATATGGAAACCGTAGTTTGGTCGCCGGAATTCAATTTTTTACTGAAATCAGCAGGAATATAGACTACCCCATGCACTTTCTTTTCGTTGTACGCTTGTTTTGCTTCAGCCAGGGAGGAATAGGTACCTGCAATTTGAATGCTTTGAGTTGCATCCATGTGTCGCAATAACTCCCTCGATTCCTGACTTCGCGAACAATCCACCGCTGCAACGGGAACATCAATCAGGGTTTCGTTTTTATACAGGCTGCAATAAAGTACCGGATAGGCGAGGGGTGCCAACACCAGCATAATAACCACACCACGATCCTTAAACATAGTCCGGAATTCACTCTTAATGACATTCAATATATCGTTGAATATTGGAAATGATTGTTTTAAAGATACTATTATTTGTTTGATATTCATTCCTATACTTATTTAATTGGGAAGTTCTGATTGATGGCTACTTTCTTTAACCGGTTAAAGACAATAATTGGTAAAACGGAAAACGAAAGAAGTGAAATGAAATAAATGTAAGAATAATGAATTCCTACTCCGTTGAGTGCCTGGTTGACGTATATTTCAAAATAATGATGAATCGGGAAGAAATCACTGAAAATTCTTGTTCCCCTTGGCATTTGTTCAATCGGGAATGTTGATCCTGCAAATGTAACTCCCAACATACCAAACACTCCCGCAAAAGTAACTCCGTCACGTAACACCGGTGTAATTCCAATAAATATTACTCCGACAGCCTGAGTTGCTACCACCAACATGAACGTTGCCAAAAATATCCAACCGATACTTGAATTCAACGGATAATGCATGTATTTGAAAAGGAGTAAGTTGCCAATTATTCCAATCAATGTGAAAATAATTGTGTAAGGCATTAGCTTTCCTGTTAGAGCAGCAAAAAAGGAATTGTTGGAATTCGCAAGCCATTCCCGGGAAGTACGTTCTTTGTATTCCACTCCAATGGGGAAAACAGTCATCATTAAAACCATCAGTTGAAGAATTCCGGGTAAAATTA
Source organism: Paludibacter sp. (assembly GCA_028710415.1). Taxonomy (GTDB): domain Bacteria; phylum Bacteroidota; class Bacteroidia; order Bacteroidales; family Paludibacteraceae; genus Paludibacter. The sequence continues at coordinate 59,131 of JAQTUE010000004.1, forward strand.
CATTGAGCAAGTAAGTACCATAGTTAGCCCAGGGATTTCCAATCAGGTGTGTGTCTAATACAATGGGTTGAACAATGCCCATAATCCGGTTTTCCTCAACACCTTTAGCACGCAATACTTTTTGTTGCATGCCTATTGAAGTGGCGGCACTCATGTATGTAATATCCCTGGAAATAAGTGAACCTGCAATCAGATACCCATCATTTACATAAAATGTAATGACCGGCCTGCGATTAGAAACAGCTTCATTTGCAAAATCCCGCTTTATTTCAACGAAGGCATAAATATTACCCCGTTGCATTTCTTCACGTGCTTCTTTGTGGCTATTAAGACGCATGACTATGTTGCTGTGTTGCATTGCTCCCAAATTGCGGGTGAATTGGCGGGACAGGGATGAATTATCCAAATCAACTACACCGATTGGCATTTTATTGGGCTGTCCTTCGTTGAAAAAAGTCAGGAAGAACACATATGTAAATGCCATTATAATCACCGTTGAGATGAAATAGATCGGACGGCTCACCATTCGCTTTACTTCCCTGTTCAGGGTATTTTGTATGGCTGTATATAGATTGTTTGACATGATTAATTAAATAAATTGACCCCCAATCCCTAACAGGGAGTTGAAAACTCAGTCCAGGATAAAATTCAGAAATTTTAGATTTGAATATACTGTTGAATGAAAATACAAAGATTCTGATTACTTAGACATTCAGTTCCCTTCAGGAAACTAACGGGTTTATTTTACAGTCTCTTCAAACAAGGCAGTCATTCCCGGACGTAAATCAGTTATTTTTGTTGTTGGATGGGCACGTACTTCGAAAGTCTTCACATCAAACTGGCCGGTAGTTTTAGTTGCTTTCCAGGTGGCATAGGATGCCAGGGCTTTGATAAAGTTTACCTTTACCTCTATAAGTTTATTGTTTAATGCTGGAACTTTTACTCTAAACATTTTCCCCATTTTTAATCCTCCTAATAAATCTTCTCGCACATTAAAGGTGAACCACATATCGTTCAGGTCAACAATACTCATGATGGGGGCACCGGTGCCTACCAGTTCACCACGCTTAGGATAAATCTCTGTAATTTCACCATCAAGCGGTGATACTAAAGTTGTTTCTTTCATATACGATTTGACTTCATTCACGGCTCCTTTTGCCCGATCGACCAATGCCAGGGCAGCTTCTTTATCTTCGCTTTCGGCACCGTTCAAAGCCATGCTGTATTGTGATTTTGCTGCATTTGACGTTGCCACAGCTGCTTTGTACTGTGCTTCGGCTTCATCACGTTTCTGTGCCGGAACTACTCCTTTCTCAAATAAATGTTGTACCCGGTCGTATGACTTCTTTGCAATGTCAACACCTACCTGTGCTTTCTGCCACATTTCAAAAGCTCCTACTATCATTTCTTTGCGGGCTCCTTTAATAGCCTTTTTATTTTGTGCCTGGGCTGCATTCTCTGCTGCATTGGCTTGTTCCAGTTTGGCAGCAAGCTCCGGACTGTCGATGATGACCAGAGTATCTCCTGTTTTAACGCGGGTTCCTTCTATAGCCATGAATTGCTTGATCCTTCCCGGTACTTTTCCGGATACACGCACTTCGGTAGCATCTACTTCTCCCTGAATCGTCACTGCTTCAGGCCTGTTGACGATTAATCCAACAATAAAGATGATAACAATTACTATTATTAAGGCGAATATCCCTGTTCTTAAATCCTGATTTTTCTTTTTCATTGCAGTCTGATAATTTTATTCCGTTGTTGTATTATTTGTTTATTGTTTAGTTCTTCAGAGTTGGTGCGTTTAATGTCCCTAATGATTTAGCAAGATATAAATTGCATAATTTTGAATCTATATTGGCATCTATGTTTTCCGACTTAGCCGATAGCCATGCTGTCTGGGCTCCCAATAAGTCTGTTGAAGTGATCACACCTTCTTTAAATCCTTCGGTAGCATAGCGTAAATTCTCTTCTGCCTGGTCTATGTTATGTTGTGTTGAGACTTTCTTTTTGAGGCTTTCCGATACTTTGTACGAATTCTGCCTGATTTGAAGTTGCATTTTTTCTTTGGTTTCTTCCAGTTGTAGGGTAGCAATCCTGTGTTGTGATTTTGCAGCATTCAACGTATGGAATTTATCCCCAAAATGGAATAAGGGCACATTCGCTACAATGCCTATCGTAAACATTCCTCCAAATTCATTTTTAAACCCATCAAACGAATTCGGATTTGAAATCAGGTAGTTTCCGGTCAATCCAATGTTAGGCATAAAACGTGATAGCATGATTTTCTCATTCGATTTGGCCATGTTTTCAACCTGAGTCAATGCTTTAATTTCCGGACGGTTTATAATAGCCTGATCAACAGGAATCAGTTTAGTCTCAGTTTCTGTCGCCAGCTCCTGATCTCCCAGGGTATAGGTTTCTTCTAACGGAATGCCGCATAATTGATTTAATGCCATCTTTGAAAGATTCAGTCCATCTTCCGCTTTAGTCAATGTAATATCCGCTTCATTCAGTTTTACCTTTACTTTCAATCCTTCCGATTTGGTTGCAACACCTTCCTCCATCATAGCACTTACATTTGTATCCAGTTGTGCAATCAGGTTGCGATATTCTCGAGCCAGGTTTACTTTATTTTCGAGCGAGACTACCCTCCAGTACGCTTCATCCACTTCAAGTAACAATTCACTTACTTTGTTTTCCTGCTGGGCTAGAGCTAAGTTCTCACTATAACCAGCCAGGTGATAGAGTTCCCTGATTTTTCCACCCATAAATACGGGTTGCATAAAGCCTATTGTTCCGGCAAATACATTTTTAATATCAAATTCCATGGATTCTTTTGGTAACAAGGCATAACCTTTCCACTGAATCTTATCCGGACTTGTTTTTGGATTGAATGGTGTGTTATTTGCATCCAGTGGAACAGGCTGGCCATTGATTAAAGTCCATTTGTTTGAGACCTGATCGGCAGTAAACCCAAATGAACCGTCAGCCATCTTTGAACCAATAGGAAGCATTGCGTCTCCCGATAAAAGGGAAAGATTCTTCTGATTCCAGGTATAGGTGCCATTCGCTGAAAAGTTTGGTAGAAACTGTGTGAAAGCAGCTTTCTTCAATTCCCTGGCTGCATTTACACTTTCCTGCATCATTAGCAGACTTTTATTGTGGCTGAGTGCCATTTGCCGGCAATCCTCCAATTGGATTAACTTCTGAGAATAAAGTTGCAAGGTGGCAACTATTGCAACTAAACCGAGTACGATCTTTTTCATTTTTAATTTATACTATACTTATTTCTAATTGTTCAAACAATAGTTGTATATGCAACTACATACTTAAATTTTTTATTGTAAATTATTCATGATCTTTTTTAATACTGTTCTGATAGTATTCAATTCTTCTTCAGTAATATTTTTCAGGGTTCTTGAAGCAATCTGCTGGACAATGTCTGTTGCTTTTAGTTTAAGTTCATTTCCTGCATCGGTCAAATGAATCAGATTTGTACGCCGGTCATTATGATCCGATACCCGTGTGACCAGATTTCTCATTTCCAGTTTGTCAATAAGTCTTGTCATGCTGGGTTTATCCTTGGATGTCAAATCGCATAGCTCTTGCTGAGTGACTTTGTCTTTCTTCCACAGACAAGCCATTACTGACCATTGTTCGGTGGTAATCTCAATGCCCTCAGCTGCAAATGCCCTTAGAAAAGTCCTGTTAATAGCAGTCGATATTTTGCCTGTCAGGATACTGAAAACTTCATCATTGTGTATTTCTTTCATTCTAATGAGGATGATATTAGTTGCATAAACAACGGTACAAAAGTACAACTAGTTTTTTAAAATAGCAAGCTTTGAATTGAAATTTAATACAATAAATTTTATTTCCCTGATATTTAATTCTATAAGTTGTTGATTGAATATTCTTTAAAGTTAATAGTAATCGTTACACTCCATGGGGATTTCAAAAATAAATTTGATGTATCTTGAATTAGATATGTTTCAGTTACTAATTTTTCCTTCAAAATCAGTAAAAACAAAGCCAGCATTTCTTAATGCCGGCCTTGTTTTTTATCAACGAACTAAATGGAGATAATTTTATTCAATAGTTCCAGTTTGCATATTAATTGTGACATTATTGTCTGGAGTATTTATATCTGACCAAAGCGAGCCTAAGACCCCACTTAATGGACCAAAATTTACAAGTTGCTCATATACACTGGCAGGCATTACTTCATCGCCAGCAAAGTGAGCCATTGCGGCATCTCTGAAATAGGGTGCAAAACCAGTTGCATTTTCTTCTGAAACACCATATGAATTCATTAAAACATAGGTAAAATACCCATCCAGGTGGCTTGATAAAAATGTTTTAGCATACTTATCAAAACCTTTTCCCATTAGATCAGTCGTGGTCTGCCGTTTAAAGCTATATTTATTGCCTGTAATTGTAAGCATTCTGTACGTACAAGGATAATTTAGGGTTGAGCCCGTTTCTACATCAAAAATAAATTTACCGTTATGTTCTCTTTTAGTGATGTCAGTAGCATGATAGTGGCCTGTTAAAATTATTTTCATACCTGCATCCATTAGTTCGTTTGCAGAATTATCTGAATCATCAACTACATAACCAGGGTCTACTTGATTCTGTGCCGCATAATGTAAAATCAAACCATGATGCATCATTCCAATTACATTTTTTCCTTTGCTTTGAGCTTCAGCTAGCTGATTTTTTATCCAGGTCATGGTTTCAGGTTTAATTATGCCTCCCACTTCGTTTGTTGTGGTATTTTGGTAATATTTATTTGCATCAATGGTAATGATCCAAAGTCCATTGATAGGTTCATTGACATAACTCAATGAGTTAGGGTCTCTGGAAATAGCGTTTTTAAATCCGATATTTGCGTAAATAATTGGAATCCTATTCGCTTGTACATTTGGTACCAAAAATGTTTTATCTTTTACGTACCGAAGCGCCTCGGGATTATTTACATCGTGGTTTCCCACCGTAACCAATACTTTAATTCCATGTAATGTTAATAGGTTAAGGATTCTGGTGACAGTTTCATGACTGATTTTCTCACCATCTTTTGTCAGATCACCGGGAATTAATACTAAATCTGGTCTTTGTGCAATAATCTTATACACAGTAACCAGTAGTATCTCAGTGCTGAATTTCAATAACTTTGGATCTTTGGCCAGATATTCCTGAAAAGCCGGTCCATCTTTTAATAACAGCGAAGGATCCATAACATGAATGTCCGATAATATTGCGATCTTAATCCCTTCATTATTATAAATCTTGCATTTAGCGTCTGATTTATATGAGTTGCTGCTTAAATTCATATCGTCCTGACATGAAATTAATAGGGTTAAGAAGAACAGATAAATAAAAATACGTAGTGACTTCATAAAATTTAATTTTAAAGGTTTAGTTTAAAAATAACTTTACAATGAAATTTTACAGTAACATTTAGGCTTTTGCAGAAAATGATAGTCTTACAAAAGCAAATTTACTTTTGACTATTTTGTGTGGAATTGCAATGCGGGGATATAAAGAAATGAGCACAGGCCATTTTCATGGTTGTTACCGTTTGAAGGCATCTGGTGGAGTCATTATGGTTAGTTTTAGATAACTTATAAAGGAAATCGAAATGAAATAATCGAATTTTGTATAGAATCTAAATCTAATTGAGTTTAAACAATTAGGTAATCTGATTGTTCGCAAACGAATCCATAAATTTGAATAATTTTTTTATTAAGAGAAGGGTGTAAAATAAAAGATGCTCAACTAATTAAAGTTGAGCATCTTCTGGCGGAGAGAGAGGGATTCAAACCCCCGGTACCTTGCAGTACGGCGGTTTTCAAGACCGCTGCAATCGATCACTCTGCCATCTCTCCAGTGATACGTCCTTATCTCTAAGGCGGTGCAAAGATAAGGCTTTTTCCCGAACTACCAAACAGGAAAACCGTATTTCATTTACAATTTATACATTTACAATTTACAATTGTCCAACCCTTGGATGAATACAATTGTAAATCAGTAAATTGTAAGTGATGTTTTTTTTAAATAGTTTTCAAATATTCTATCACATTTTTTTCAATGCGTGCTGTAATGTTGGCTATATCTGCTTTATCAAAGTTTTCACCGGTGATGTTTTCGAATAATTCGATATATCGTTCGCTGATTCCGGCAACAATTTCAGGTGTCATTTCAGGTACCTGTTGACCATCTTTTCCCTGGAAACCATTTTCCATTAACCATTCGCGTACAAATTCTTTCGAAAGTTGTTTCTGTGCTTCGCCTTTTTCAAAACGTTCTTCATAACCCTGGGCATAGAAATATCGTGATGAATCAGGAGTGTGAATTTCGTCAATCAGATAGATTTTGCCTTCACGGTTTCCAAATTCATATTTGGTGTCTACAAGTATCAATCCACGTTCTGCAGCGATTTCTGTCCCACGAAGGAATAATGCCATGGTGTATTTTTCAAGCAGGTCATATTCTTCCTTCGAAACCAATCCTTGTTTCAGGATTTCTTCTTTCGAGATGTCTTCGTCATGCCTTCCCAGTTCAGCTTTTGTAGTGGGAGTGATGATAGGAGTCGGGAATCGTTGGTTCTCGCGCATGCCTTCAGGTATTTTAACGCCGCATATTTCGCGCATGCCACTCTTGTAGGTTCTCCATGCACTTCCGCATAGATAACCGCGTACAATCATTTCTACGGGGTAACCCTGACATCTTAGGCCAACAGTAACCATCGGATCAGGACATGCCAGTTTCCAGTTTGGAACAATATCAGCCGTTGCATCCAGAAACTTGGCAGCAATCTGGTTCAGCATTTGTCCTTTATAAGGGATTCCTTTGGGCAGTACCACGTCGAATGCCGAGATTCGGTCGGTAGCAATCATCACGAGCAAATCGTTTTTTACAGTGTACACATCACGTACTTTGCCGTGGTATACATTTTTCTGTCCATCAAAATGGAAATCGGTGTTAGTTAATGCGTTCATATTTTGGGTTTATTTATTTTGATATATTTATTTCTGATGTAGCTAATTGATATAATTGAAAATACAATATAAATGATAAATAGTGTTCCACATTCTATTAATTTTAATGTGTTAGTCATTTCTTTGAATTTAGTAGTAATAGTTTTCTTCGGTATGAAATAAACAACATCGCTTTCAATATAATTATTGTTAATAGAATTCTTTCTGCTTCGAATTATCTGTTTAATGCTATCACTAACTTCTTTATGCAAATAGAAAAAATCGTTGTCGTAAAAGAGATAACATGAAGAAAAAGAATCTGTTCGGCAAATGTCAATAACTTTAATCATAGAAAGATATTTTGTGTTATCTTTTATATTAATATGAAGTCCTGTTATAGTATCTTTATCTTCAATTATTTTTAATAGTTTGTAGTTAAATGAATTTAGAGTGTTTTTATCATTAATTATATCTCCATTCAATTTAAATTCAATGTATCTTCTTTTATACTCTGGCTGAGAAAGTACTGTAGTGTCAAATCGAAGATTGTTTTCATAAACTTGATTTGGAACATACCTTTGCGGTGAAATTAATATAATGCATCTTTCTATGATTTTATTCTCATTCAAATACCAAATACACAAAATTGGTAAGCAGATTAAGCTTATCATGCCCGGAACATAATAGATTTTGAGTCTTTTCATATTTCGGGATTATTTCTTCAAGATCAAAACATCCTGATTGTCACTATCTTTCTCCCCTTTAGGGGTTGGGGGTTCTTTACTTCTTTTCTCATACGCCTCCACAATCCGTTGTACCAGTTTGTGACGGACAATATCTTTCACATCAAAATCGACCCTTGCAATTCCTTTTACGTTTTTAAGAACTTCCAGGGCATCAATTAAACCTGATTTCTGCGATAAAGGTAAATCTATCTGGGTAATATCCCCGGTAACAATCATCTTGGCACTTATTCCCATGCGAGTCAGGAACATTTTAATTTGTGACGTTGTGCTGTTCTGTGCTTCATCAAGTATGATGACCGCTTCATTCAGGGTACGTCCCCGCATAAAAGCCAATGGTGCTATCTGAATGGTGCCGTTTTCCAGGTATTCCTTCAGCTTAAGGGGCGTAATCATATCCGACAATGCATCGTACAATGGTTGCAGGTAAGGATCAATTTTTTCTTTCATATCCCCAGGAAGAAAGCCAAGTTTTTCGCCTGCTTCCACTGCCGGGCGGCTGAGAATGATTTTCTTTATTTCCCGGTTTTTCAATGAACGCACTGCCAATGCAATGGCAGTATAGGTTTTACCTGATCCTGCCGGACCGATGGCAAATAACAAATCATTGGTGTCAAAATCCTTTACCAGCTTTTGCTGATTGGCGGTTCGTGCCATAATGGATTTACCATTAACACCATGCAATATCAAATGTTCAAATTTGATTTCAGTCGGAACATTTCCTTTTACCAGTTCAATGATGTTTTCTTCGCTTAAACTGTTATTATCAAGGCAATATTGTTCAATCTTTCGAAGGTTTCCTATCAACCTGTTCGCTTCTTCTTCACTTCCTGAAATCTTTACAACATGCCCCCGTGCCATCAACCGTAGATTCGGATGCAGGGTTTTCAACAGTTGGATATTGGCATTATTTATCCCATAAAAAATCGTTGTATCAGTATGTTCGAAAAGCTCAAAAAGATGCTCAGTCATTAATTGATTATGGTTTTAAGTAGCGGAAAACAAAAATTTAATGTATGTTTTCCGCTAGTTGAATTTTTATTGTGCAAATAATGGAAATTTTTCCATCGTTTTATTGACTCTATCTTTAACCGATTTGATGACTGCTTCATTGTCAATATTTGATAATACTGTTTCAATCATTTCAGCAATTTCCAGCATCAAACCTTCTTTTGCACCACGGGTAGTGATGGCAGGAGTACCCAGACGGATACCTGAAGTCTGGAATGGTGAACGGCTATCGAAAGGTACCATGTTTTTGTTTACGGTAATATCGGCTTCCACCAATACTTTTTCAGCTACCTTGCCTGTTAATTCAGGAAACTTAGAACGTAAATCAACCAGCATGGAGTGATTGTCTGTTCCACCTGATACAATCGTAAAGCCACGTGCTGTCAAGGCATCAGCCAGAGCGGAAGCATTTTTCTTAACCTGTATCTGGTAGTCTTTATACTCAGGTTGCAAACATTCGCCAAAGGATACTGCTTTTGCTGCAATCACATGTTCCAGCGGTCCACCTTGAATCCCCGGGAATACGGCTGAGTCAAGCAGGGCAGACATCATTTTTATCTCCCCTTTTGGTGTTGTTTTGCCCCATGGGTTAGGGAAGTCTTTTCCTAATAATATGATTCCACCTCGTGGTCCACGTAAGGTCTTATGAGTGGTTGAAGTGACAATATGAGCCCATTTCAAAGGATTCTCCAATAAACCGGCTGCAATTAGTCCGGCAGGGTGTGCCATGTCGATCATCAGGATAGCACCTACTTTGTCGGCAATTTCACGCATGCGTTTGTAATCCCACTCACGTGAATAGGCAGAACCACCTCCAACAATCACTTTGGGTTGTTCACGCAGTGCTACTTCTTCCATTTGGTCGTAGTCCACACGTCCTGTATCTTCTTTTACATTGTATTCGCAAGGCTTGTACAGGATACCAGAGCTGTTTACCAACGAACCGTGTGACAGGTGTCCACCATGAGCCAGGTTTAATCCAAGGAATTTATCACCCGGATTTAAGCAAGCCAGGAATACTGCTGCATTGGCCTGTGCCCCTGAGTGTGGCTGTACGTTTGCCCATTCTGCCCCGAAGATTTCTTTCAAGCGGTCGATAGCAATCTGTTCGCTTTCATCCACCACTTCGCAACCGCCATAATAGCGTTTTCCGGGATAGCCTTCGGCATATTTGTTTGTCAATACGGAACCCATAGCTTCCATAACCTGATCGCTTACAAAGTTTTCAGAAGCAATCAATTCAATTCCTTTCAACTGACGTTGTTTCTCACGTGCAATGATGTCAAAAATCACCTGGTCTCTTTTCATTTTGTTTTTTTTTGTCTAAGGTCTAATGTCTGTAGTCAAAAGCCTACAGCCGTCAGACGAATTATATTCAATTTATTTATTTTCTTACTACTTACTACCTACTACCTACTACCTACTGTTTCAAGAGTTCCTGGAACCGTTCTAAAAACTTACTGACATGAAACCCATCCATTACTGCATGATTGGCGTGTACATCAACCGACATCCACATCGTATCTTCTGACCGGGTAATTTTACCAAAGGTAATTTTCGGGATACTGCGTCCAATATCCAGTCTCCTGGCATGGTTTACTGACGTGAAATCAGCCCATGGAAGAGTGGAGTAGTGGATAATGTTTTCACCGGAAGTTGGAAATTTTAATCCACGTTCCGCTTTTACTCTTTCCACTTCAAGGCTGGCCTGTTTCATAAACTCAGCCATATCCTCATAATAAATCATATACCCACAGCCGTATGTCTCATCTTCCCGAAAAATTGTCGGACCTGCATCCACGCTGTCATAGCAATATACTTTATCATCTTCAATGCGATACCTGAATTCTTCAATTTCGTTCACTGCTTTAAGTGACAGATATAAATAATACAAAGAAAACGGATACCCCAATTCTTTTGCTTTCAAATAAGCATTCGAACATTCAACTTTAACGGTTATTCCAAATAAAGGTTCATCAAAATCTTTAAAGACTTCAAAATGTTCCCTTCGTTTCCAGGTTGTAAGGTCTATCTCGTGTTTCATAAATTACCCCTAGCCCCTAAAGGGGAACCAGGTTAGTTCTTTTTTTATTTCGTATTCATTATTTGGTAAAAGTATTTAAAGAAACTGAGTCTTTACTCCCCTTTAGGGGTTGGGGGTCATTTCTTTTTCTTAACAGACCACCCAAACTTACCAATCTCTTCACCCAGTTTGTAATAATGCCCGTGTGAATAGGCTATCAACTTTGCTTCCGATAGTTTAAACTCACCGGTCTCCGGATTGATATAGCGGCTGTCCGCCTGAACATTCACCACATCCGCTATAAACATATCGTGGGAGCCCAGTTTCACTATTTCCTTTACCCTACATTCAATACTTAAAGGTGATTCCTTGATGATGGGGGCATTAATATATTCCGATTTCGCCGGGGTTAGGTTCATTTCCTTGAATTTATTATGGTCTTTCCCGCTGCGTACTCCACACCAATCGGTGGCATAGGCCATTTCTTCGTTGGTCAGGTTGATCACGAATTCTTTGTTTTTCTTTATGATGTCATACGAGTGACGCTCCGGACGTACTGAAATATAACACATGGGTGGATTGGTACAAATGGTTCCAACCCAACTGATGGTAAGTAAATTATATTCAGCCTCATTGCTTCCGCATGAAATTAATACTGCCGGCAAGGGGTAAATCAAGGTCCCCGGTTTCCATGATACATGCCCTTTTCCGGCATCACTTTCTATTCCCTCAATTCCCTGTTTTTTAGGAGTCGTTTTATCTTTCATACTATATTGCCCTGAAATTTGTTTGCACTTTTCATAAATACTACCTTCTCATTCCTCATTTCTACCTACTACCCACTACCTACTACCTTTATTTAATACGAGCTTCGTCCCGTCTTACTTCCCGTTCACAATAATGGCATTTCAACATATATTCCTCATTATGTTTTAATACCATGAACCGCGTTGTTACCGGCTGATTATTGGTGATGCAGTTCGGATTGGTACATTGCACGATTTCGCGAATTTCATTCGGTAATTTCAGGAGCCTTTTCTCTACTACCAGGTAATCCCTGATGATATTGATCTTGGCATTTGGAGCTATCAAAGCAATTTTATTCGTTTCATCCTCCGCAAAAGCCCGGTCGGATATCTTGATAATCCCTTTTTTCCCTACTTTGGCACTATCCAGGTTATTGCCAATGGTTATCATATTCTCACAGCAGTCCAGGTGCAGGATCGAAACCACTTTATACAGTTTATCAGCCGGAATATGATCAATCACAGTACCATTACGCAGGGCTGCAACTTTTAATTTTTTATCTGTTGTCATTTTAAATACGAATTTCACGAATTAAATACGAATTACACGAAAAATATACAAATTACACGAATTAAATATGAATTACACGAATTAATTCAAATGCCTGATACTTTATAATCAATAACTTAATCCTAAATACTAAATTCTCGATGCTCAAAACTCAATGCTTGATGCTCAATGCTCAATGCTCATTCCTCATTCCTCATTCCTTGCCTCTTGCCTCTTCTTCAAATTCCCAACACCTTGCTTACTATCGCCTGCCGGATATACAAACCGTTTTGCGCCTGGCGGAAATAATATGCTTTTTCATTATTATCTACATCCGGGTCTATTTCCGTGACGCGGGGCAGGGGATGCAGTATTTTCATATTCGGCTTAGTATGGCTGAGCATGGAGTTCTTGAGGGTATACACGTTTTTTACCCGTTCATACTCCATCAAATCCAGAAAGCGTTCTTTTTGCACCCGGGTCATGTAAAGGATATCCGCATCGTTGAAGTTATCATTCAGTTCGTTCACTTCGGTGAATGGTATGTTGTTTTGATTGCAAAATACCTTGTACTCATCAGGTATTTTAAGTTCATCCGGCGCAATGAATTTAAAGGTAGGGTGAAAATGGGACATGGCCATAATCAGGGAATGTACTGTCCTGCCATATTTTAAGTCGCCCACCACACAGATAGTCATATTCTCAAGCGTTCCCTGTGTCTTGAAGATAGAATACAGATCCAGCAAAGTCTGCGAGGGATGCTGGTTTGCTCCATCCCCGGCATTGATAATGGGCACAGGTGACACTTCGGAAGCATAGCGAGCTGCTCCTTCCAAGGGGTGGCGCATGACGATAGCATCTGCATAACAACTCACCATGTGGATCGTGTCATTCAATGTTTCGCCTTTTGAAGAACTGCTGGTAGCAGCATCCGAAAAGCCAATGATGGAACCGCCCAGTCGAATAACTGCTGTTTCAAAGCTAAGCCTTGTCCGGGTAGAAGGTTCAAAGAACAGGGTGGCAATCACTTTTCCATCCAGTGTTTTCCTGTTCGGATTCGCTTCAAATTCAGCTGCCGAAGCCAGGATAGCCAGAATTTCATCTTTGCTGTAATCGGAAATTGATACTAAACTGTTATTGCTCATGTGGAATACAATCCACCAAAAGGTGGATTTTGATTAGTTAGTATTGCTATTGTGTTCAAATTTACTTACCTGAATAGCCCCTTACTACTCAACCTCTGTTCCCCTTCAGGGGTTAGGGGTTCTTTTCTTATAAAAAAAACCAACACAAATCCCATACGGGTTTATATTGGTTTTTTACAATTTCTTAGGGGCAACTTTTCTATGCAACCAGTTTGCTGTGAGTTGCTTTGTTCGAAAAAATATTTAAAGTTTCTCGTATTCATTTCGACAACAAAGATAGTCGTTTTATTTGGAATAATGAGTGCAAACTATCATTTTTTCAATCGTAATGGAATCTGCATTTGACAATCAGTATCTCAGACTCTTTCACCTGATAAATCAATCTGTGTTCTTCATTTATCCTACGTGACCAAAACCCCTTATACTTAAACTTTAAGGGTTCAGGTTTTCCTATCCCTGAAAATGGATCTCTGGAAATGTCTTTTAGTAAGTCATTGATCCTTTTTAGCGTTTTTTTGTCAGTTGCCTGCCAATACAGGTAATCTTCCCATGATTGGTCTACAAAAATATACTTCATTCTTCAATTAATTCTTTGGAGAATGAATTTCCTGTTTTTAAATTCTCAATAGCAGCATCAAGCCTTTTTTCATTTGATTTTGAAGAAAGTTCGTATTGAGTTTCATTTAGGGAATTGTATTCATCTAAAGACATGATGACCACTCCGCTATCTTTTCCCCGATTAATAATCAATGTTTCAAAGTTTTCAGTTACTTTGTCCAGATAGCTTTTTATATCTTTTCTGAAATCTGATATTGATGTTGTTAACATGGCTATATAATTTATCATTGTACAATATTATGTACAAATATACGTACAACAATTAGTTTTTCCAACTAAAACTATTAAAATTTATTCTATTTAACTTTCTGATATTTCAATCACAAGCCCTATTATTTTATCTAGTTTTAAGCATAGTAAGTCTTTTTCCTGTTTGCGAATAGAAAGTGTCATAGTACACTGATTATCAAATGTCTGTTGAAGTATTTGTGCGTTAGTGTCTTTGATAATGCGCATAACGTCGTTTAATAGTATATAATCGAAATTGATGCAAATGGTTTCATCCACTGTTTTTTCAATGATCTCAGCCTGATTCAGGGCATGGGCGGCTGCTTCCCTGTAGGCAACGGTCAAACCTCCGGTTCCCAATAAAATTCCTCCAAAATACCGCACCACTACAACCAGTATATTCGTGAGTTCCCTGGAATTGATTTGCCCCAGTATCGGCCTTCCCGCTGTTCCTGAAGGTTCCCCATCATCATTTGCCCGCCATTCTTTCCTTTCCGCACCAAGCATATAGGCATAACAAACGTGCCGGGCATCGTAATAATCCTTTTTGAAAGTCTTTGTCAGTTCTTTCACTTCATCGGTCGTATTCACAGGTATCGCAAACGAAAGAAATTTACTGCCTTTTTCTTTGTAAATTCCGTCTGTTCTGGATGTAATGGTTTTGTATGTATCGGACATTCTTGTGTTGAATCTATAAATGTAGCAATGTTTGTTAGTATACTTTGCAAAGATAAGAAATGTAAAGAATATGAAGATGAATAATTTAAATATTCGGTTTTATGGGTACATTGTGGAGGAACGATGATTCTTTTATATTGGAATAATTTAAAATTGCATTTTTTGAATTATATGTTCGATTGATAATCACACTTAAATATTATATATTCCTACCGGCAAGTTATATATGTATAAATTTAACTGACATTTTGGATTGGAAAGAAATCTGCGGGAAATTATACGGCGATATTTAAATTTCCATCCTCTGAATTCGGTCTGCATTTGCTTTAGGTTCCGAGGGGGTTGCCTGGGGGTTGGCTGGGGGTTGCCTGGGGGTTCCGAGGGCCCTGACCCTCGGAACCCCCAGGCAACCCCCAGGAAATCCTTATTGAACCCCCTCTAAACATAGACCGACTCTATTCCAATTAGTGGATCGTTAAGAATCCTTTTTTACTCCCATTCCCATTTTGGACTAAAAGCCGGATTACTGTTTTATGTATTAATATATCAATATTAAAAAAATAATTGTAAAATAATACGTTTAGAATAATATACACAAGATAACATATATAAGGTAAATAAAACATTACTAGTGTTAATTATATAGGTTTCACTAACTGCTCCGGATTAAGAATGAGATTTTTTAGAAAATAATCAACAGGTTGAAGATGGTAAAAAGTACTACGTTTAAATTGCAATAAATGCCACATGTAAAGCAGTTGTAGTTTTAGTATTAAAATGACTGATTTTTATCCATATTATTCAGCTTTATATCAACTTTGTTGAATAGTAATGAGATTATAATGCAGTATACCAGATAATTAAAAGCAATTGAAATTTTATAAAATATTGGATTAATATTCCTGTATTATGCGATGATGGATGAGCTGAATGTTCCAATTCAGGCCTTGCAAACAAATTATTTAAGTCTTTCAGTCTACTTGTACTACGTCCGTACTACTACATTTGACTTACGAAAAACAAAAGGATTACTACAGAATGCTTACTTTGTCTGAATCTGCTGCTACTTCTTACGTAATGAATTTACTCCTATAAATTAAATAAAATAGTTCTTTTTGAGTATTCGGTCAATGAATTAAAAAAATAATTTTACAGCATTAAAATAATAAAGATTAATATATATAAAAACAAGTAAAAAAAGTGCTGTTAATATATTAATCAATGGAAACTTAAACTAGTATAAAATAAAGCAACATGGTGAAGATTAATTTTTATACGGGTTTTCTGGCACTGGCAATCAGTATATACTCTATATCTGACACTTTAGCAACCGAAAGGCAGAAGCGGAAAGGTACTGCCAAGTACAAAACCATGGCAAACTATCCGGCAAGGGCTTCTCCCGGGTCCCGAGCTTCCCCGGAAGACACCACACAGTATTCAATCCGTATGGAAGGACAGTCGAATGATATTACTATAAATGGTAAGAAAATGAGTACTACCCCTGACACAACTGAAAAACAAAATAACATTCGGGTTCGTGGAGAAGGAAATACCGTTACAATCAATCAAACTGACCTGAAGTCGGAAGTGACTATCTCCCAGCAAGGGAAAGACAATAACATAAAAATAATTCAAAAAAAATAGTTTTAAACAAAAATCAATTTTAACAATTTAAAAACCAAAATCATGAAAAAGTTAAGTTTTATTTTAGCAATGGCACTGGCAACAAGTTTTGCAATGGCACAACACGTAGAAAAAGTAACTCAAACAGGTACTGCAAATGTAACTACTGTAGACCAGAGTTTCGGTGGATCAGGTACAGTATTAAATGGCAATGAAGCCTATGTAACTCAGACTGGTTATAAGAACGTTGCCGATGTTGATCAAAAAAACAATGGCTACGGTGGATCACAACACCGCGCTGATGTTATGTCAATTGGGAATGAAAATAATGCAGTTATTTTTCAGGATCTGGAAGACAGAGGTAACGCCATCATCGATCAACTGGGAAATAAAAATGATGCAAACATTCATCAGGTAGGTAATTTTAGTGCCGGTGCTCCATTAGATGGTGCTTATGATGCATTTGCTTATCAACACGGTGATGACAATGATATCGTAATTGATATCTACGGAACAAATTCTACCGCTTATGCTTACCAGGCTGGAAATGATAATGATATCACCCAGTTACTTGGATCTGCACTAGGACAAAAAGTGGAAAATACCAATTTCTGGGCAAGACAATTTGGTAACGATAATGAAGCTTTACAAACCATTGAAGGAGAAGGCTGGGCCGGTGGTATCCAGGTAAACTTTAACGAAGGTCGTATTAATCAGGTTGGTAATGACAACTACGCTGAACAGAAAATGTTGGATGATATTTTACCTGTTGCAAATCTTTTTGCAGCCGTTGATCAATTGGGAGATGGCAATAAATCTTATTCAACTCAATCAGGGCAGAATGATTGGACTTCACTATCCCAAACAGGTGATGAAAATTTCGCAGACATGACACAAATGGGTTCGTTTAACCATGCACAAGTAATTCAGAATTTAGATTCTAATTCTGCTATTAATGCTCAAATTGGCGCAAACAACACATTGCATGTAGTACAAAATTAATTCATGCACCAGCTGAATAGTTGATTGGGCAAGTTCCTGACTACTAACAGTAATGGTAAAACCCCGATCCGAAAAAAGGGTCGGGGTAAATGCCAAGTAATGAACATAATAAAAACGATTAAAACCTAGATTATGAAGAAGTTAACGTTTATTTT
This sequence comes from Paludibacter sp., assembly GCA_028710415.1. Classification (GTDB taxonomy): domain Bacteria; phylum Bacteroidota; class Bacteroidia; order Bacteroidales; family Paludibacteraceae; genus Paludibacter. The sequence continues at coordinate 76,633 of JAQTUE010000004.1, forward strand.
AATCGCATTGTTAGCTATCGGGATTTTAAAGGCCGGGAATAATACATCAACCGTGAATCAGTTTGGGGTGAATGTAGCAACAGTCCTTCAGATTGGAGAGTTTAACGGTGCTTTGATCCAACAAGGATTTTTAGGTGCGTTTGTTACAAACAATTATCAACCTGTTCATCCAAATGACTGGATAGAAGGATCTTATATTGTTCAGACCGGAAAATACAATACTGCATCATCCACGGTCCATACCAGCAATAATGGTACCAGTATTTTTCAACTAGGGAATTCAAATACAGCTACTCAGGATGTAGGAAGTTTCTACGAAGAAACCAAAAGTATCACTAAAATGGGCCTGGACATTGATCAGATAGGGAATGGAAACCTGGCAAACCAGCAAACATTTTTGAGCTTTGGAGCCTATGGAGTGCAAGGGTTGACTATCTCCCAAACCGGAAAAAACAATGTGGCCGATCAGGTAAGCGTTGGAGGCATGAAACAGGAGCAACATATCGTTCAGATTGGGAATAATAATAACAATCCAACGATAAGCCTGAATGCTTTCAATCTTAGTGCTACTACCCTGGACAATCCGCTCACTAAATTAGCCTTTAAATTTGATAATGGAAGTGTCGGTGTTGTTTCACTCCCTATGACCCAATATTCCAATCAGGTTTTAGGATCTGCCAGGATGACGGTAATTGGAAATAATAACAATACCTATCAATTTCAGGAATATACCGATTTATCTACAAAAGGTCAAAATGATGCTTCGTTGTGCTTAACCGGTAACCGTAATAATGTAGCCCAGGGTCAATTAGGAGAATTCAATAATTCAGATATTGATATGCTAGGCAGTAGAAACGTTATTTCAACCAGTCAAAACGGAGAATTTAATACTATAGATATAGAAGTAATCGGTTCTTCGAATGTTGCTGGAATACAACAATCAGGAGATTACAACAGTGCAAAAGTCTTGCAAAAAGGGAATGATAATTTCGTAAAGGTGGTACAAAATTTTTAAGGTATTTCTGTCAGCATTAAGTTGAAGTAGATTCATCTCCTATTTCAAACTGTGATATTAAATCCCTGTCTTTCAATAGACAGGGTAATTACTGAAATAATTAATATCATACACAGTTTATACTTTGATTCATGAACAGGTTAAATTTTATTGTAGGCTTTGCCTTTATGGCAAGTGCGGTACTTGCTCAAAACAATTCAGAAGTTGTAAACCAGACAGGGAATGACCATACTGCAAAAGTTGTGCAAACAGGTTTTTCGAATGATGCAACGGTTGATCAATGTGGAGGTAACTGTCTTCACTTCAATCCCGAAGAAGGCAGAATGCCCAATATTTACGGTGTTGGTAAAATCACTGGAAGGAAACCGGACGGGGAAATATCACACAAGGAAAATAAAAAAATCAGTTTATTTCCATTTAAATAACTGGATTGAAGAATCCTATTTTCAAGCTAATCAATAGAAAATAGCTTTAACAAAAGAAAAACCAGTAATGGTATAAGTTAAATAAATAAAAATACCGAAGAATATGAAAAAGTTTCTTTCATTTATCGCATTGTTTTTTGTCATGTTTGTAATCATTGGAATACTCAGTAAGGTTATTATTATTGTTAGATACGGTCAGGGGCATGAAATTACGATTGGAAAAAATGAAGAATCCAATGTTCCGGAATATGATCCGGACAGTAAACAGATCATTCCTTCTATCATTTCTTACAGTACATTTCTTACAGATTATTCAGAAGTAACAGGTACTGAAATAAGAATCTTATCAACATTAAAAAAAATATCAGCAGATAGATTTTTGAATCCCTTGAAATCCAATGCTCTGATTGCAATTGAAATACCGCTATTACTTGAAAAACCGGTTCAATTACCAACTGATTTTTATCTCCGACAAGAAACCCTGTATCTGGACTTTTTACAGAAAGGAAAAACTGATGCTGCTTTAAATCAACAATTAAACCTTGACATTCTGGCAGTTTATATTCATTCACAAAATATTAATTTAGAAAAAACTGATCGTTATGATGATTTTATCCTAAACAAACATAAAAACTTCAATGTCCCTGGAATTGACCAAACAGGAAGTTATAACCTATCCTTACAACAACAAACCGGGGTGCTCAACATAGCCATGATCCATCAACTTGGCAATTCTAATATCTCGATTCAAACTCAAAATGGGATAGGTAATAATTCCAATTCTTTTCAATCAGGATCAATGAACGTATCGGTGCAGGATCAAAAATCTTTTTTTAGTACTGCCGATATAATTCAGTCCGGGATAATAAACATAGCCAGACAAGCTCAGGACCAGGAAATATCAGGTGGTTATAATGAAACCTCCGCCAATCAAACGGGGGTTAATAACAATTCATTACAAAAGCAAAACGGAGTTCTGAATCATAGTCTGATAGTGCAGTCCGGGATTGGAAATACTGGAGATCAAAGCCAAACAGGTAACATGAATGATGCCCTAATTGACCAACGATCTGAGAACAGTGTCGCCAGTCAAACCCAAAATTCAGGACTTATCGGCATTGAAAAACTCAATAAAGCTGAAATATATCAGGCCGGTGGATCACATAACTTTGCAGTTCAGACTCAGGATTCAAATGAAGGAAATCTTTTATTAAATAATGCAATCATCCGTCAAAATGGATACCTGAATTTCGCCAGCCAAACACAAACAATAGGAAATTCAACCAGTACAATTTCTCAATATGGTACAAATAACAATGCAATTGTATGTGTCAGATAATGTTATGATATTGCATGCTGATAAACGATGATAAATGCCGATCATGGGGATTAAAAATGAATATTCAATATACTTCGTATTTTGAATTGAATACCAAATTGAAACAAGTGCGAATGAAATAGTTAGAAGTAAAATATGCAATATCGTGCCAAAACAATACTTTTAAAATGGTAGCCTTTAAATTTGATTTAAGTTATCTATTCAGAATTAAACAACAATAAAAATTAATCCAAATGAAAAAATTAATTGTCCTTTTGATTTTAGCTCTATTTGTGAGCTGTGCGAGCGTCAGAACTAGCGTTAATCGCCATGGTTTGTATCAAAATACAACCGTGAGACGATGAACGATATATTCATACTATGGAACAAATATCAAAGAGAAAGTTTGTGTCACAAATGTTGATTCTAATACTGCAATCTTTTATTGATTAATTTGTTCAATTCATCTATTTTAATAGAGACCATATAAAAAAATAACTATGAAAAAGTACCTGTTTTACTTGTTTTCCGTATTGTTGGTAGCTATTCCGGTATATTCCCAGGAGATGATCAATAATACGACACCTGCATCACCTAAGTCGATTCAACAGATTCTGCTGCCCGGTATTGATGATGTCCTGATTTCCCAAAATTTAAACAGTGCTGTCAGCAATTATGTTTTTACGTTGCAAAAAGGTAATAGTAACTCTGCCAGCATCAATCAACAATATAGAACAAACTCAGATATAAGCAATCAAACGTATTCTGTCCAATCGGGTAATTCAAATGAACTAACCCTTGGGCAGATTGGAAGTGGGAACCTGCTGTTGGGTTATCAACTGGATTTAATGAGTTCCTCAATCGGAGATAAAAAAGATATTCAAGCCGGGATTCAGGATCCTTCTCTTTTAAAGGGGATGAAACCTGATTCAAAAGATGTCACACTTGAAACGGGTGAGCGTAACAAGATGATAATCAATCAGCAAGGAACTGATAATGGTGTTGTGGCTATTCAGCAAGGTTCGGATAATATTATTTCTGCAGACCAAATTGGGAAAAACAATTATTTTTTAGCCTTGCAAATTGGGTCTAATAATTCAGTAAATAGGTATACTCAGGAAAATGAATCTGATCATATCCTGTATGACCGGGTTATTCAGATTGGTGACAATTTAAGTCTAAAATCAGACGAATCATCTAAATCATCCCTGAAAGGAAATACCTTCCTGCAGACGGGGAACAATTTAGCACTCGAGATAAACTCTGATTTATTGAATTCAGCCGGAGGAATTGAAATAAATCAGAAAGGTAATAACATGAAGGTAGTCATTGACCAATCCTATTTTTCATTCCCATTGAAATAGTCCTGATTAAAAAACAGATTTTGATTTTACAACGCTTAAATTCAATGAGCTAACGCATACTCTGAAAAAAGATGTATCAGTTAAACTGATACTTTGAAAATATATAAAAAGTTATAAAAGGCTGTCAACTAAAATATTGATTTTAGTTGACAGCCTTTTATATTTACAACGTGAAGAATGTTTCAGCCATGTTAAGGAAAAAATCAATAAAATCAATCCACCCAGATTCAGATTCGAGATTAATTGTTAATAATCAATACTGATTAAAAAATGAAAGATATCATATCTCTGATAAAAAAATCAGAACCTGATTGATTTGATATTTTATATTCTTAACTGATTCAAAAGAAACGAAAGTTCATTAAATATTTAGTTTAATATTATTGATCTACATTAAAAACATTTGGTATTGAAATAGATAGTATTTCTCGAGTTCTTAAATCTAATTAACTATTAGGTTCTATTATACTATTTTATTTTGTAATCAATTCATGTCTCTCGTCCCTTTGTATGAAATTGATTAACCTTTTATCCTCTTTCTTTCCTCCAACAATTTATATATTGAAATGTAAAAGGATTACCTCACCTTACCTATTTTACAGAGATTAACTGCTTTAAATGACGTGTGTAATTTACTCCTTATAAAAAAAAGATTTCCTCCATTTTACTTATTCGGACCTAAATTATTCGGAATAATTTTACCGCATAATTTTTTTATTTTTAAAATAACTGAATACAGATAAAAAAATCGAGTTGTATATGCGAATAAATGCGAATAAATCAATACTTAAACTTGTATAAAATTAGGCATCATGAATAAAAATAAATTGTATACAGGTTTATTGATCCTCATACTCAGTTTGTGCGCACTGACTGAAATTTCGACAATAGGGATGCAACAAAAGAAACGAACTGCCCGGTACTTAACGGCGGCAAGTTATCCGGCCAGGGCATCCCCCGGTGATTCAACAAATTATTCCATTCGGATGAAGGGTCGGTCTAATTCAGTTACCATTAATGGCAAGGTAGTAGTATCTCCCTGCGATACAACTGAAAAACAAAATAACATTCGGGTTCATGGCGAAGAGAATACTGTTACCATTGAACAGACTGATCAAAATTCGAAGGTGAATATTACCCAACAAGGGAAAAAGAATCAAATTCATATAACTCAAAAATAATCGTTTTTAAAAATCAATTTTAAACAATTTAAAAAACAAAATTATGAAAAAGTTAAGTTTTATTTTTGCAATGGTGTTGGCAGCTAGTTTTGCAATGGCACAAGTCCCTGATTTTACTACTCCTGGAGCTCAATTAATAACGAAAATTAACTATGATCCATTTACAACCAATACAATAAATTCTGATCAAAAGGGTGATAATAATGATTCAAAAGTAACTCAAAATGGAGTGAATTCTGCAGTTGTTGCTCAAATAAGTATTGCTGGTGCTACTTTAGGACAAGCAAATATTGCCACTCTTAGCCAGGATGGTAAACAAAATTTTGCTAACATAGATCAGAATAGATCTGGTGGACAACAAGGAAGTTCAACAGTTTCAACAGGTATTCAAACAGGTAATAAGAACTATATGAATATAATTCAAGATGGACATTATCAAGGTGGAAATACTTCAACTGTTAAACAATATGGTGTTTCTGATGAAAATGCGATCGGAAATCAAGCGGATGTTAATCATCAAATGGGATATGGAAATAATTGGATAATTAATCAAACAGGTGATGATAATAGAGCACAACAAGTGTCAAATAATTCAGTTGTTTCAGGAACAACTAATAAAATATATCAATTTGGTATATCAAATAAAGCAACTCAAGAAACTGCAGGTGGAGATGCCATGTTTGCTACAATTGAACAAGGTACCGACCAATCTAGAGTAAGCGGTAATATTGCAAAACAAGTACAAGGAGGCTTAAAAAGTAATGCCAGTATATCACAATGGACTAGCAATAACCAAGCTTATCAGACTCAAGTAAATGGATCCTACTTTTATAATAACGTTTATGCTTCTCAACATGATGCTAAAATCACTCAAGAAGGAGGAGAGGGAAATTATGCTTTCCAATTTCAAACGGAAAATGTTGATGATGTATGGGCTAATAGTAGAAATAAATCTGTTGTGAGTCAAGATGGTAATAGAAATAGAGCTGAAGTTGCACAAATGGATGGATTAAATGAAGGAAATATAACTCAATCTTCCGATGACAATCAAGCAAAATTAATTCAATATGGATTAGGTAATTTTAGTGAAATTTTGCAAACCGGAAGTGTTTTCAATAAAGTTAACCTAACTCAAAAAGATGGTGCTACAGCTAATATCGTTCAAAATGGTGAACATAATACTTTAATGGGACTTGTTAACGACGAGATGGCTACTTCTTATGATAAAAGCGATTTAGACCTTGACCAAGTTGGAAATTACAATGTGCTTCATTTACAACAAGATAATGCTGGAATAGCTGATGTTGACCAGTTAGGTTCTCACAACACATTAGTTGTAATTCAAAATTAAAAAAATGATATAAATTTCAATTATTTATTAAATTCATTTACTTGAATTTAGACTTCAACTATCATTGAATATCAAATTGATGAAATTCAAAAAGAATTATTCAAAAATCCCCGGTTCTTAATGAACCGGGGTTAATTAATAAATCTCCAAATATTTAATAAATATATAATTTAATGCTTATGTATTGAATATTGATTAATATCCAATATTATTTAAATGATTTATAAGTTTATATTTTAAAATTATGAAAAAAAATAATGTGTATTTATTGCTTGTTTTGTTTATACCTTTATCCGGATTTTCTCAGGATATAATTAAGAATACAGAAAAAGTCGCCAATAAATCAATTCAACAGATTCATTTACCCGGCATTGATGACTTACTTGCTATTCAAAATTTGAGCCAAAATGTCAACAATTATGTTCAAATACAACAAACGGGCAATGGTAATTCTGCTAGTATTACTCAACAAAATGGTACTGCTTTTGATATGAGCAACCAGTCCTTTACTGTTCAGTCAGGGAATTCAAACGAACTCACCCTGGGTCAGATTGGCAGTGGGAATCTTCTTCTCGGATTTCAACTGGACTACGTTAGTAAAGTACCAGTGCAAAAGAAAAACAAATTACCCGGATTTACAAATAGCTTATTATTTACAAATAGCAAACCAACCGATGAGAATGACTATTTAGTAGAAGGAGAACGTAATAAAATGACTATTACTCAGGATGGCACTAACAATGGAGTGATGGTAGTCCAACAAGGATCGGATAATACAATTTCAGCAGATCAAAAAGGAAATAACAATTATTTGCTGGCTTGGCAAAAAGGATCAAATAATTCAATTACAGATTATAAGCAGGCCAATGATGATTCTAATCAAAATCTTTATGACCGGGTTATTCAAATTGGAGATAACTTAAGTTTTAAATCTGTTGAAGTCTCCAAAACATCACTCACCGGGAATACATTTATGCAGACAGGAACCAATTTAGCCCTTGAATTAAACAGTGATTTAATCAACTCGGCAGGGGGTATTGAGGTCAAACAGACCGGTAAAGATATGAAGATAGTTATTGATCAATCTTATTTTTCATTTCCATTGAAGTGAGAAAGTTCAAAAGTCTAAGGTCTAAGGTCTAAGGTCAAAGGACAAAGGACAATGAACAAAAAGTTAATATAGTAAGAAAGAAAATGACATAGATATATTAAAATAAAACGTATGAATCCGTATGATTAAACAATACAACTGCCAGATTTAATCTAAAAATACAGAATTAAACCAAAAGACTGTCAACTAAAATTAGTTTTAGTTGACAGTCTTTTGGTTCTGTTCGTTGAACTATCAAATACTGCTTTTAAGTTAATAAAACATTCTTAACATCTTAGAATTCAAGTTCATTGCCTGAAACAAATTAACAAAGCATCCTTTAGAACGAGTTAACTCTCCGCCTTTATACCTACTAAATATACTACTTTTAACAAGAATATATACTCAATTTTGCCTATTTGTACAACAATTATATACGTAATTTTACCACATTAAAAACCAGAATGTCAGTAAGTAGGATGACATCTAACAAATAGCAAGTGTTGAATATTTTAATTTTAATAACATATCTCCAATTTGTTTTGTTAAATAATCCTGGAATTTGTTTTGACTAATCAGTTAATAATTTTTATAAATCTTCGGTTTGGTAAAATCCCGGATAGTTAGGTAAAAATATGAAAAGGTCCATTCAATATTTATTGCTTCTTTTGTTGATACCCATTTCTGGTCATTCCCAGGAACTACTTAACAATACCGTTAACGCTTCGAATGACGCGATACAACAAATTCTCCTGCCTGGTATTGATGGGCTCCTGCATGCGCAGTCCATGAACCAGGATGTGCGCAATTTTGAGATTATCCAACAAACAGGTAATCAGAACACCGCCACAATCAACCAACAAAATGGATCAAACCCAGACATGAGTAATCAATCGTATATTGTACAGTCAGGAAACTCAAATGAATTGGCCGTTGGACAGATTGGAAGTGGAAATGTTCTTTTAGGTTTCCAGTTGGGATATCTAGCCACTCTGTTCGAAAGTCGGAATAGTGGCATTTTGATTAGACCTAATACTGCCGGTATATCGACAGAAATAAACAACTATCTGATGGTTGGAGAACATAATACTATGAACATTACACAAAACGGAAATGACAATGGAATTATGGCTGTACAACAAGGTTCAGGCAATACAATTGAGGCAGAACAAATTGGTGATAATAATTATCTGATGGCTTTGCAAAGAGGATCCAATAATTCTTTGACAGGTTATAAACAGGAAAATGAATCGGGCCGGATCCTGTTTGACCGGGTGATTCAGATTGGGGACAACTTAAATTTGAAATCCAGTGAAGTATCGAAATCATCAATAAACGGAAATACCTTCATGCAAAACGGAACTAACTTAGCCCTTGAAATAAAAAGCGATATCTTAAATTCGGCGGGAGGAATAGAGATTAATCAAACCGGAAAAGATATGAAGGTGGTTATCGATCAGTCCTATTTTTCGTTTCCTATGAAATGATAGTCAAAGGTCATAGGTCAAAAGTTTATAGTAAAAAGTGGATATTGTAATAAAGTCGTAAAAAGATAAATGAAATAGGTAAATATAAGTAAATAGAAAGAAGCATTACCTATCACTACATAAGACTTCATAATTTTCAATTTTATTTGTTCATCGTTTTTAAGTTTCTAAAATGAGTTTATTTGCAAGTGTCTTTTTATCAGCCTTTTTGATGGTTCCTCAAACCACTCGTACAGATTCAATAAAAATGAATCCCAACGCTGGCGCTATTTACGAAAAGCAAGTGAGTAATATTGTTGTTGAAGCCGCTTCTATGAAAGGGGTAAAGGTGAAATATTTAACTGACCCGAATAATCAGAATGGAGTCAGGGTAAAATTAGATTTTAATATTCACTTTGTGCCCGGTGATAGTGCTTTGAATAATGAATCAAAGGAAAGACTTGCCAAATTTGCAGAAATATTAATCAAAAACCCCGCCACTGCAATTAATATTATTGGGCATACCGACAATACCAGCACGTTGGAATTAAACCAAACTTTATCGGTAAGACGTGCACGAGCAGTAGCCGGTTTTTTAAGTTCGAAAAATGTACAGGAGATTCAATTAAAAGAAATTATTGGAAAGAATTACTCAGAACCTATTGCCACCAATACGACAGATGCCGGAAGGGCTGCAAACAGGCGAGTTGACATTTACATTGTACTATCTGATCTGTCCAAAAACTCCACCGGGTCATTAAGAATTCCAAAAGAATCATTAAACAGAAAGCATCTGCCTTCCAATGTGAAAAAATTAATGGACCAAGTTATTCAAAAGCCCAATAGCTCTTACGATGTTGAAATTGAAATTGATGGAATATTGGTAGATGATACGAAAACGAAAGCAGGAAAAGAATTCTATGATCAGTTTTATAATAACTGGGAAGCGCCTGAAGCTGCCAGGAATTATTCAATCACCATATCAGAAAAGCCATTTCGGTTAACCACAACTATGATTGTCATTTCAATTAATGATGATATTGTCTATCAGGATATCCTTCAGCCCAGGCAAGATCTGATTGAATCCCAAAAGGATGATGCCATTTCGACAACCCAGAATTATCTGGTAAACTACGAAGAAATAATAAAACAACTGAATGGGGATGATATGGCGGGAACCGGCATATATTAATATTTTAAATAAATCTGCATAATAAAAAATGAGATATTCTACTTATAAATTAAATTCCAAGAGAATGTATACTTTTTAAATACAGTTGGAAAGAACACATTAATATAATAAAAAAGAAAATTATTTTTCAGATAATAACCTTTAAATCCAAACACAATGAAAGTCATTTTTAAAGTACTCTTTATTCTGTTTTTTCTGGGAATAGGAAAAACATATAGCCAGGATTTTGTTTATACCCCAAAGAATCCTGCTTTTGGAGGGAATCCATACAACTACAGTTGGTTAATGAGTTCAGCCCAGGCACAAAATGATATTAAGGAAACTACAACAACGAGTTCTTATGCCGGTTACAGTACTGATCCCTTAAAGGATTTTGCAGAAAGCCTGAATAGGCAGATTTTAAGCCAACTCTCCCGACAAATTGTTGCCAAGCAGTTTGGTGAAGATGCTTTAAGTGCCGGTACCTATGTTTTAGGTGATTATCAGATTGATATAGGGAACCAATCCACCGGTTTAAATATTACCATACTGGATAATAAGACCGGTACTTCCACGACTGTTTCAGTTCCTTATTTTTAATTATTCATTTAATCAGATTTATTATCATGGTACAGAAAAATATTCTGTTAAGGGCGTTATATGTGTTGGTATTGATGTTGTTGGTAACAGCATGCGGAACCTACATGCAGCAATCGCCATTTCAACCCAGAAGAGCTGTTCTTGGTCCGGAATCACCTGCTAAAAAGATATTGCTGGAGCTTCCAAAACCTCAGGATAAAATAGTCACTGCAGTGTATAAATTTCGGGATCAAACCGGTCAATACAAACCCTCGGAAACAGGAGCCAATTGGTCTACAGCAGTGACACAAGGTGCAACAACAATATTAATCCGGACATTGGAAGAATCAGGTTGGTTTATTCCTATAGAACGTGAGAATATGGGTAATTTGTTGAATGAAAGAAAGATTATCCGTACAAGCCGTTCACAGTATGAAGGTAAGGATCAAAACTCAGAATCAATGTTACCTCCCCTCTTGTTTGCAGGGGTTATCCTCGAAGGTGGTATCATATCCTACGAGTCAAATATACTTACCGGTGGGGCAGGTGTCCGCTATTTTGGCGCTGACTTATCCGGGCAATACCGGGAAGACAGGATCAGTATTTACATTCGCGCGGTTTCAACGGCCAATGGCAAGGTATTGAAAACGGTATATACCACAAAGTCCATACTTTCACAGGAAGTGTCAGCCGGGTTATTCCGCTATGTACAAACAAAAAGGTTGCTGGAAGCTGAAACAGGCTTTACCTACAATGAACCTTCAGAAATTTGTGTAACTGAAGCTATTGAGAAAGCTGTTGAAAGCCTGATCATAGAAGGCGTAAAAGATAAATTATGGGCACTTCAGAATCCAAAAGACACTGCGTCAGTAGCATTTAAAAATTACTACGATGAAAAAAGAATAAATTATGCTTCAGACAATGCATTAAGCAGAAGAATGTATATGAATAATCGCGGAAACCTAACAGTAGGAGTAAATGTAGGATCGAATATGTATTCGGGTGATTTTTCAAACAGTGACTTGAGACCTAAAGTTTCTCTTTTAATTGGTGCTGCATTAAGTCCTCACTTTAATGTTGATTTAGAAGTTGGTTATCGAGGTTTGATGGTAGAAAATAAAGTGAATGATTATTCTTTCACAGGTGATCTTTCACTCCGATATGTTTTTCTGCCATTTGATAAATTAACGCCATTTTGTAGTCTGGGCGGAGGGTACGATGTAAATCAGATTCAGGTCGGTTTATCTGACACAAAATATCTTCCAAAATTGAACGGAACATTTGGACTGGAGTACATGGTAAATCCTAAATTTGGAGTGTCACTTACTTCAGGAATGAATTATTATTTAAATGACACTTTTGATGGAACCAAAGCCGGTTATTACCATGATTTGAGTTGGGGTATTTCCCTGGGAGCTAAATTCTATTTACAAAATAATAAACATAAATAATTTTACAATTATGAAAAAATATATCTATATTATCAGCCTGCTATATGTGGCGTCATTTATTTCCTGCGAGTCGGAAAAACTGGATATTCTTTATTACGGATCCATAAATGGTACCGTAATTGACTCAGAAACGTATCTTCCCATTCAGGGTGCGTTGATTAGCACAACGCCAGCCAGTATTTCTGTATTGTCGGACGCAAATGGTAAATTTTCAATTCCAAAGATAAAGGAAGGTGAAGTTGCCGTGAATATCAAAAGAAAGGATTATCTGAGTAACTCACTGACTGTGGCAATATATAAAAACGAAAGTACACTTATGGACTTTCTCATTTTTAAAGATAATTCCAACATTGGAATAGTAAACATCTATGATCCTGTTCCTGGTAATGGAGCAGTTGACCAGGCACTGGCTATGACTTTGAAATGGAAAGTGGAAGGCAATAAGGCAAACACACAATTAACGTACGATATTTATATCTTTGAATCCAATTCAACCGTCCAACAATTATTAGGTGAAAATATAGTCCTTGGAGAAGTTACAACCAGTGGATTGAAAACGACTACTACCTATTATTGGTATGTTGTTGCTAAATATGAAGGAAATAAAGTAGCTTTCAGCCCGACCTGGACATTTAAAACAAGAGATCCACTCTGATTTAGTCAAGTTTATATAATAATAAAAAAGAGTTTCTCATTTTCGGAGAAACTCTTTTTTATTATTTATTTGCTCATGCCAGCTTTGAACTAATATTTCAATCACACCCTTTTTCAAAGTCACAACGTTCATCTGTGGTTTCAAATTCAATAGTAGCATGTTGAATCCCTTTTTGTTTCAAAGTATTACGTATTAGACTTTTCAATTCTGCTATTTTCTCTATTTCAATCGATTTATTCATAACCACATGCACAGTGAGTATATTGTAGTTACCATCCACCGACCAGACGTGTAAATCATGAATATCCTCGATCCCTTTAAATTGTTGCAGATTTTCCGTAAGTTCATCAATATTGATGTCAGCCGGTATTCCCTGTAAAATGATATGCAATGTTTGTTTAATGTTTTTATATACATTAAACAGGATAAAAAAGGCTATCCCCACTGATAAAACAGGATCAATGAATGGCACATTGAAAAAATACATAATAATTGAACCTATTAAAATGGCCAGCCAGCCCAATACATCTTCCAGAAAGTGCAACGAAACAACTTTCTCATTTAATGAACTCCCTTTTTTTAGCCTGAAAAAGGCCAATCCATTTACGAATACCCCAACTATAGCAAGTAAAAACATCCCCAGGGCCTGGGTCTTTTCAGGATGAAAAATGCGGGGGATTGCCTCAGTCAGAATAAATATACTCCCTACTGTCAGGACTATCGAATTGATGATAGCACCCAATAAAGAGAAACGTTTGTAACCATACGAGTAGAAGCTATCACTTCCTTTCCTGGACACTTTTTGAAAATACCAGGCTAGCCCCAGCGAAAGACAATCACCTAAATCGTGTACAGCATCTGAAAGAATAGCCATACTATTCGTGAAAAAACCTCCGGTAATTTCTAACAAGGTAAAAAACAAATTCAGGAAAAAAGCTGTTTTTATATTCTTTACTTCTCCGTGATGATGATCATGTGCCATAATTCAATTTTAATACTATAAAACTAACAATTTCAAACGTAAACAGTTTGAGTTTGATTTTAATTCTTAAAGAACAACCCAAATTATAAATAACTTAAAATACTACTTGTGATCCTGTATATTGTTTATTTCTTTTTAAACCAGTCAATAACAGGTATATCATATCCTGCACCCTGCATATAATTATAAGTTGCCAGATTCAACCCTTTACCATAAAATTCCAGATCGATTTCATGCTCAGTGGTAAAAGGAATTTCGTTATTTGCAAAACTTCCAGTATTTTGTTTTAAATGCCTGGCTCCTACGCTTTCAGGGTTTAATCCTGAAGGACTATGAATTGTCATCGCATACCTGTGCCAAAAAGCGGATTGAATTAAACCTTCGGCAAACAAACCCCGTACCACGTCAAGTGAATCGACAGTTTCCAATGCCGTTTCGGTAGGGAAACCATACATAAGGTATGCATGAGTCATTATTCCTGCCTCTGCGAAGTTTTTCATGCTGTCACTGGCAGTTTCAATTGTGATCCCTTTGTTAATCAATTTAAGGATTCTTGGAGACGCTACTTCTAATCCGCCGGATATTGCAATACAACCTGATTGAGCCAGTAAATAACAAAGTTCAGGTGAAAACGACTTTTCAAAACGCACATTAGTCCAGTAGCTTACAATCAGTTTACGCTTTATTATTTCTTCTGAAAGTTTTCGTAGCAGGGCAGGAGGGGCAGCTTCATCTACAAAATGAAATCCAGACTGTCCGGTCTGTTTCATAATTGATTCCATGCGGTCTACAATCATTTCGATGGATGTGGTTTCATATCGTTGGATATAATCCAATGAACCATCGCAGAAAGTGCATTTCCCCCAATAACAGCCATGTGCAAGCATTAACTTGTTCCAACGTCCATTACTCCAGAGCGCGTGCATTGGATTGGTAAGTTCAATCAAATTGATATACTTGTTCATTTGTAGTCCTTCATAATCAGGTGCCCCAATTTCTGAAAAAGGAATATTCTCTTTACTTTCAAAATTGGAACTGATTATTTCTCCTTCGGGAGAAAGGAACATGGTACGTATAAGTTCTCCACCGGTTAATAATCTCAATAAAGGTAATTCGCCATCATCAAAAAGAATATAATCAATGGTTTTAAAAATAGCAGGGTCGGTTAGGCTACGCAATTCAGTATTTATATATCCACCCCCCATACAAATTTTTATGTCGGGGAATTCATTTTTAAGCCATTGGGAACAACGTAAGGCGCTATATAGATTTCCGGGGAATGGTACTGTGAATCCTACGATATCCGGTTGGCATTCGAGAATCTTTTTATTAAAAAGATCAAGCATGAGGTTGTCTATCAACGAATGTGGTTTACGCAATTCATCCTGCAACGGAGCATAATCAGGTAAGCGAATGCATAACGATTCAGCATAACGGATTAATTCAAAATGAGGATCGATGGTTTGTTGAATAAATTCCGAAAGATCTTTTAAAAACAAAGTACACAGATGAATTGCACGGTCATAATTTCCGACCATCCCAAAAGCCCATTCAAGGTCATCGTCGGTAGGAAATCGCTTGCTTTGAAGCCAAAAGGCCAGGTCGGAGAATCGTTGTGCAAGGCTGCTATCAGTACCATTGAGAAATCGCATGACAGCATCAATGGTTTTGATATAAAAGTCGGAATGCTGAAGAATAATTCTATTTGCCCGGGTATGTTTATCTATAAAAGATACTTTCTGAAAAATTACTTCCAGTTGTGTCGAAGTAAACAACCTTTGAATGAGTTCGATACTCAAATCCATTTGCTCTGCTTCAATTCCCTTGGTGTTTAAAAATCCCTTCAGTTGGCAGGTAGCCGGGTAAGGGGTATTAAGTTGAGTAAGGGGTGGGGTTACAAGCAGTATTTTCATTGGAACTATTTTTTGCAAATTTAATGATTTTATTTGAGAACCGAATGCAACTGAAATGATTCGCAAGGAGTAAACTTGCATTGCTAACTTTTTAAACTCACCCATTCAAACTATATTTTTACTCAACAGAGCCATTAAGTTCTACTATATTCTTGAAACATTCGAATATTACCGGTTTTGGATTCAATCACTTTATAGTGTTATTATTTTGATTTTTATGTGATTAGTTATTTGTTTCTCAAAGCAAAACAGACTGATTAGAAAAAAAAGGTTTGAATATATGGGCAGATTAAATTTATCTCAATTTACTTGGTAAAATGGTGTGCAATTATGATAATCGAATGTAACACTAATATATTGCATTTAAATTCAAAAGAATAGACCACGGTTGTCACTTTCCGCTTATCGGGATCACGTAGTTTTAGTGTGTTTAATGCCGAAAGTTATCTTTTATCGTGACAGTGAATTTCGGATATGAAATTGAATTATTTTCACTGCTGAAAACCATTAGATGACCAGGATAATACCATGATGATATCATCATAACAAGTTCAATCTTCTGTGTTCATTAATTGATGAGTTTGGTGATTGATAGGTTTTAGGTTTTTCGGGGAAATATCAAGGGACAATACTTAATGATATGAAAAATCAGATTAAATTCATTCTGCTAATTACATTTTTTTTCAAGGATAAAATATATTAATTAACCGGTTTAAGATTAAAACAGTTTTAAAATTGGAACTAATCAGGCTATAAATAGAGTAGTTTTGAAGATTGTTCTTTGTTTCTTTCAAAGCTTAGTATAGAGTTTAAATATGTACGCCCTGATTGATTGCAATAACTTCTATGCGTCCTGTGAAAGGGTGTTTAATCCGGCACTGAACGGGAAACCTGTTGTTGTGTTGAGCAACAATGATGGGTGCGTTATTGCACGTAGCAACGAAGCAAAAGTATGTGGCATACCTATGGGCGCACCTGCATTTGAATACAAACAAGTTTTCGAACAAAATAATATCTATGTCTTTTCAGCTAATTTCACCTTGTACGCTGATTTGAGTAACCGGGTGATGACAATTATTTCGGAATACAGCCCCGAACATGAAATCTACAGCATTGATGAATGTTTTCTTAAACTCACAGGCTTATTTGAGGACCTCACCACTTATGGACTAAAACTACGCAATCAGGTACTTAAATCTACCGGAATACCCGTTTCGGTTGGTATTGCACCAACAAAATCACTGGCAAAAGTCGCGAATCGAATTGCCAAGAAATTTACTGAAAAAACCGGCGGATGCTATGTCATAGATACAGAAGAAAAAAGAATTAAAGCATTGAAATGGACCAAGGTGGACGATGTGTGGGGGATTGGCAGAAGGAATGCCCAGAAATTAAAATCCATAGATGTAAACACTGCATACGACTTCTGCCAATTAAACAAAAGCTGGGTGCTCAAAAACATGACGATTGTTGGAGAGCGTCTTCAGGATGACCTGAATGGAAAACCAACACTTGATATGGAACCACTTGAACCCAGGCAAAGTATTGCTACTACCCGTACTTTTGAAACGGATTACCATACTTTTGAGGAACTCAGGGAGCGGATAGTTACCTTTACAGTAAGTTGTGCGGAGAAACTCAGGCACCAACATTCGTTATGTAATACATTGACTGTTTTTGTGGAATCGAACCGGTTTAAGGAGGATGAAGATCAATATACCAATCAGGCTGTTATAAACCTTCCGTATCCTACCTCTTCCAGTATTGAACTGGCAGAATTTGCCCTTCAGGGGTTACGTTCAGTTTTCAAAAAAGGAATAGGGTATAAACGTGCAGGGGTGATACTCATGAATTTTGTTTCTGAAAATGAATACCAACAATCTCTTTTCTACAAAAGAAATGAAAAACAGGCTCACCTTATGGAAACCATTGACAAAATAAACTCTAAGTTAGGTCAACAAAAAGTGCGGTTGGCATCTCAGGATCAGAAAATCCATAAGATGAGACAGGAACGTTTATCACCAAACTATACGACTAATCTGAATGATATCATCGAAATAAAAGCAGAATAACCGGTAGATAGAACAAACTTAACAGGTTGTAAGCATTCTAATTCAGCATGCCTTAATATTTCTTTACTTGTTAATAGCTTCATTTGTTTTGTATCTGATTGTAAATCATGTGAATGCATTTTGTTTCCAATAATAAATGAAAATACATTTACTCATTGATTGAAACAGTTTCAATGTGACTGAAAAATAAGCTTTTCATTAAATATTTTTTGTAGTTTTGCAACATAAAACAATTTCAATTAATACTGAAATTTTTCAGACTGAAATCTGTGAATTGTTTCTATTTTTCAGCACGTATCCATTTGAATCTCCTGTATCATATATCTTGTAAAAAATGACTGTATACTCTTCTTTTTCTGACATTGACAAGACACAATGGAAAAAACTTATTTTACAGTCGCCTACTGCAACATTTTTTCAAACCCCTGAATGTTATGAGTTTTATTCCTCGTTATCATTTATAAAACCTTTTATTTTTGGTATTTCAGAAAATGACAGGCTTGTGGGTGTACTAAGCGGATATATTGCTTCAAATGGAAATACTCTAAAACAGTTTTTTAGTAGGAGAGCAATTGTATGTGGAGGAGTATTATTAGATATAAATATATCGGAAGAAGCATTAAAACAGTTGTTAATTGCCGCTAGAAATTCACTAAAACGAAAATCAATCTATTTTGAAATCAGGAATTATATTAATTACTCTAATTACAAGGCAACTTTTGAGTCTGCAGGTTTTAGCTATATCCCCCATTTAAACTTTCATATCCATACACCTGATGTGGAAACTGCCTTAAAGAATTTGAGTACAACCAGAAGAAGAGAAATAAAACTGTCGGTTAAATCAGGAGTTGTATGGCAGGAAACAAAAAATAAGGAGGATATTCAGTCTTATTATGCAATCCTACAGGAATTATATACATCAAAGGTGAAGACTCCATTGTTCCCGTTGGATTTTTTTGAAAAACTGATCATTCACAATAATGGAAAGTTATTTGTAATTAGACTTAATAATAAAATAATCGGTGGAAGTGTTTGCGTTGTCTTAGCGAATAGAACTGTTTATGAATGGTTTGTTTGCGGGTTAGATGGTCAGTTTAAAAATGTTTATCCTTCAACAATTGCTACCTGGGCTGCCATAGAGTATACTGCGTTAAATGATTACAGTTGTTTTGATATGATGGGAGCAGGGAAACCTGATAGTGGATATGGTGTGCGTGAATTTAAATCTAAATTTGGAGGAAAATTGGTTGAAGATGGTCGGTTTTTATATTTGAGTAATCCATTTTTATTTAAAATAGGAAAAGCTGCAGTCAGTATAATGCGTTATAATTTTAAAAAGTCAAAAAATACTTCTCAGAATAAAGGAAAAACTTCTTTTTTTACGGTAGAGAATCAAATAAAACAAATTAATTTAGATGAATGGTCTGATTTTGTATCAGGACATCCTAATGGAAACATCTTTCAAACACCGGAAATGTATCAGGTGTATCATAAAACTCCCAAGTTTTCGCCTGTTATATTAGTTGCAAAAGATGAAAAGAATAGGATAGTGGGTTGTTTAATGTCAGTTATTCATCAGGAATATACTGGTTTGATTGGAAAATTTACGGCGCGTTCAATAATAATGGGTGGCCCATTGGCAGAGAATAATAATTCTGAAATCCTGGATTTTTTATTAAAAAATTACAACAAACAAGTTCGTTCAAAAGTTATTTATTCTCAATTCAGAAATTTATTTGACATGAGCAATTATACCCAACCGTTTACTAAAAATGGGTACCGGTTGGAAGAGCATTTGGATGTGTTGATTGATTTAAAAAGAACAAAAACTGATTTAGAAGGACAATTACATAAAGAAAGAAAACGGAATATTGCAAAAGCAGAAAAGGAGGGTTTGACTTTTAGAGTGTTGACCGATGAAAAGAACATCAAAAATGTGATTTTACTCTTAAAAAAAACGTACAATCGTGTAAAAGTTCCATTCTCCTTTGATAAGTTGTTTTTTAATTCTTATTTCATTTTAGATAACAATGTAAAATTTTTTGGAGCTTTTTGGGGAGACAAAATGATTGCAGGACAAGTCCGTTTGTGTTATAAAGATACCGTTTATGCCTGGTATGCCGGAAGTGACTCTGAATATTTTCGAAAAAAACCAAATGATTTTCTATTGTGGAATGTGATTCTATGGTCAAAAGATAATAATTATAGTATTTTTGATTTTGGAGGAGCAGGGAAACCGAATGTCCCTTATGGAGTAAGAGATTATAAGTCGAAATTTGGAGGGGAACTGGTCAATTATGGTCGCTATCAACTGGAACATAAAAGATTATTAATGATAGTGGGTAGATTTGCCTTTAAACTGTACAAAATCAGAAAGAAATGAACATACTTATTGAAATAGGACATCCTGCACACGTTCATAAATTAGCTGCAACAATTAAGATTTTAAAAAGTAAAAATCATAAAATTATAGTAGTTACAAAAGAAATTGCATCGGTAAAATTCTTATTGACAAAATTTGATATTCCATTTAAGACTATTGGCATAAAAAAGGATAGTTTATTGGGAAAAGGGATCATGCAATTGTGGTATAACCTGTGTTGTTTTATAATTCTAAAACAAGAAAAAATTGATTTGATAATTGGATGCGTTTCAGCAGCCTATATGACCAGGATAACAAAAATTCCGTCCATATTGATGGACGATGATGATGATGAGGCTGAACCCTTGCTGGTAAAATATATACATCCATATGTTACGGAGATATTATCGCCTTCTCCTTTAACTGGTAAAAGGCTCAGAAAGGATACCATTTATTATGCAGGGTATCATGAATTGGCTTATTTGCATCCGAATCACTTTATTCCGAATGAAAGAGTAATTCATGAAATTGGGCTTGAAGCAGGCGATCCATATTTTATATTACGGTTTAATGCTTTTAAAGCTCATCACGATTTTGGTGTTGAGGGTCTGTCATTAGAAAACAAACGCAAATTAATTGCTATTCTGGAGACTAAAGGGAAAGTGTTTATTACTTCAGAACGTAACCTTGACGAAGAATTTAAAAAATATCAATTACTTTTATCTCCTGAAAAAATTCATTCACTTATTTATTTTGCAACTATGCTGATCGGTGATAGTCAAACAATGACTTCTGAGGCTGCAGTTTTAGGAACACCAGCAATAAAATGCAATACTTTCGCCGGAAAATTAGCCATTCCGAATGAATTAGAAATCAAATATCAACTTTGTTTTTCATATTTGCCAGAAGATTCAGATAGATTTTTCTCAAAAATAGAAGAATTATTATGTATTCCTGAATTAAAAAAAGAGTTTTTGAAAAGGAGAGAGAAATTAATAACTGATAAAATTGATGTGACAGCCTTTTATGTTTGGTTTATTGAGCATTATCCCGGAAGTGTTATGACACTAAAGGAAAATCCTAAATTCCAGTTCCAATTTAAGTGATGACTGTTTTATTTCTTTTCTTTAACACCCTCTTATAGTACATAGCAAGGTGTCTACTAAAATATAATTGAATATGCCCATTGATTTTACATTAAAAGCCTACCGGCAATTATTAATTGCATTAAAGCAGTCAGATTATTCGTTTTATACTTTTGAAGATTGGTGTGATAAAAAAGCACAGGGTCGGTATGTTTTATTACGTCATGATGTAGATTTAAAAGCAGCAAATTCTTTGGCAATTGCAAGAATTGAAGCTGAACTGGATATTCGTTCAACGTTTTATTTTAGAATAGTGCCTCAAAGTAATCAGCCAGAAATAATCAGATCTATTGCAAATTTGGGACATGAAATTGGGTATCACTATGAAGATTTATCGATATTCAAAGGCGATACTGGAAAAGCTATTGAACATTTCATAAGTAAGTTAGACTATTTTCGTCAGTACTATCCGGTACGGACCATTTGCATGCATGGAAGTCCCACATCGAAATGGGATAACAGAGACCTTTGGAAAACCTATAATTATAAGGATTTTGGCTTAATTGGTGAACCCTATTTTGACTTGTTGAATCATAAACAAGATCAATATCCGGAATCAAACCTGAGATATTTTACGGATACGGCTCGCATGTGGGACGGTTTAAAGTATAATATTAGAGATAAATTTACAAGAAAACAGGATTCCAATGATATAATAGATGGATCATTACTTCCTGCCTTACTGTCATTACATTCAACTTTTAATTTTATAGACTGGTTAAAAACTAAGCCGGATCAAAATACTCTGATGATAACTACTCATCCTCAACGTTGGACTGATAATTATAGTGAATGGTTAATTGAATTATTTATGCAAAAACTAAAAAACTCAATTAAAAAACATATTGTAAAAATGAGTTCGATAAGTGATTGATAATTATTGATTAAAAAGAAATTTTATAGGCGTTTATTCTAATGTGGGCTGTAAATCAGTTTAATGTAAATCGTTAAATTTAAATTGCTTAAATTATATTTGTAATTTAATTGACAATATAGTATTAAAAAAAAATCACTAACATTTTTATGCCAATTCGAGGGGCATTTCCTATTAAACTGCAGTTTTTTATATTATATTTGCACTGTAAACCATCAATGTTAAAGGTGGTTGTTTTCAAAATTAAAACGCCTCTGATAATTTTAATATGCGAATCCCAACTTTCAATAAATTAGAACATTATTTACGTTTGAAAATAATTTACAAACCAGCCTATTTTTATTTAATTGTTGATCTATTTATACTCATTTTCAGTTTAGATATAGTTTTAAATTTCTTTCCTTTTACTACCAATTCCCCCTTTGATAAATATTTTACCCCTTCTTTGTTCTTTATTTGTTTATGGGTTGTTTTCTCATACTTTCTGAAGAGATACAGGCCATTAAAAAAGCAACAATTACTCCAAATCACTTTACGGTTATTCTACGTTTCCATTCTCAATTTTGTCGTGTTCTTTTCGATCATACATTTTTACTTTAAATCATATTCGGGATTTGTTCTTCTTGCCACTGTTGCAGGCTCTGTAAATGTGAATTATATGTTTATTTCGCTTTATTTTGCTTACAGGTATGCAGTAGAATATAATGAAATAACAAATAAACCAATAGACGAAAGAATTAATGCAGTTGTAAAACCATCAATTCCATTAGACTCAGAGAGCTATGATCAATTAAAATCGACCATTAAATTATATTCATCAGCTAAAGTTTTAATGTTTTTAGAAACTCATATTGAATTATCAAATGGAAGTACGTTGGTTTATCTGACGAATGATGTTGCTAATTTACAAATGAATCCCAATTATCAATATTCAAATATTATACAACTTGAAAGATTAAATAACGTAAGAAATATCAATAAAAAATTATCGGTAATTAATGAAAAATTGCCAGATAATGGCATTTTTGTATGTTGTTTTGAATCCAAAAGCACACGAAAGAAGAAAATTATAAAACGTATTCCAAAAGGCTTGAATTATTTTTTGTATTTTTTTGATTATCTCTTTAGGAGAGTTATGCCAAAGGTTTTTATAACCCGAAAATTACACTATTTAATTTCTCGCAATGACAAACGTATATTCTCAAAAGCTGAAGTTCTTGGAAGATTATATTGTCAGGGATTTAAAGTCGTTTTAGAGAAAAAAATCGGACAATTGACATATGTTATTTCCCAACGGAATAAAGAGCCAGAATTAGTTCAAAAAAAGTACTATGGAACTCTAATTCGTTTAAAACGATTTGGAAAAGATAAGAAGTCAATAAAAGTGTATAAAATTAGAACGATGCACCCTTATTCGGAATATTTGCAAAGTTATATTTACGATCGTCATAGATTAAATAGCGAAGGAAAATTTAATAAAGACTTGCGAATTACCACCCTGGGACGATTTATGCGTAAATACTGGTTAGACGAGTTACCTATGATATTCAATATTTTAAAAGGAGAAATGAAAATTGTAGGAGTTCGCCCATTAAGCATGCAATATTTTAGTCTATACGATATTGAATTGCAGGAAAAACGTATTAAATATAAACCTGGATTATTGCCTCCTTATTATGCTGATATGCCTAAGACATTTGACAAAATTCAAGAATCTGAGATGAGATATCTTGTTGACTGTGAAACCAACGGTGTATTCAAAACTGATTTAAAATATTTTGTAGTAATTGCAAAAAATATAATCTTTAAAAAGGTGAGAAGTGGCTAAAATGAAGAATTAATGTGGAAATAATATAGAGATATAAAATTATAATTAATTAGCTTAATAAGTATTTATGGAAGAAGAAAAAATCACAGGCTTACCTGAAAATGCATCCCGTGAACTCCAGGAAGGAGAAGAATACAAACCTTTATTGTCACCTGACAGGAATTATCCCGAAGTTAATGCCCGATCTGTTTCATGGGGATTATTGATGGCTGTTCTTTTCTCAGCAGCCGCCGCCTATCTTGGATTGAAAGTAGGACAGGTATTTGAAGCTGCAATCCCAATTGCGATTATTGCAGTAGGCCTTTCCTCAGCTTCTAAACGTAAAAATGCACTGGGTGAAAACGTAATAATACAATCCATTGGTGCCAGTTCGGGAGTGGTAGTAGCCGGAGCAATTTTTACATTACCGGCTCTGTATATTTTGCAGGCAAAATATCCCGGAATTACTGTCAGTTTTATGCAGGTATTTCTGTCATCATTGCTCGGTGGTGTATTAGGAATTTTATTCCTAATACCGTTCAGAAAGTTTTTTGTATCCGATATGCACGGTAAATATCCATTTCCGGAGGCTACAGCGACAACTCAGGTATTAGTTTCCGGGGAAAAGGGTGGTGATCAGGCAAAACCTCTTATTCTTGCGGGAATTATTGGTGGTTTATATGATTTTATAATTGCTACATTCGGAACATGGTCTGAAACCTTCACATCAAGAGTTTTGCCTTTTGGAACCGAAATTGCTGAAAAAGAAAAAGTTGTTTTTAAAGTAAATGTTGGAGCTGCAGTTCTAGGTTTGGGTTACATTGTTGGACTAAAATATGCTACCATTATATGTGCTGGTTCAGCCTTAATATGGTTTGTATTTGTTCCGGTTATGCCTCTATTAAATGATAGCGTATTACATATACTAAATCCGGGGTTTACCGGAATTCTCACCGATTTCTCACCTGAAATTATTTTTAAAACATTTGCAAGGCATATTGGAATCGGTGGAATTGCCATGGCAGGTATTATAGGAATAATAAAATCGAGAGGTATCATAAAAAGTGCCATTGGTTTAGCTTCCAGTGAATTTAAAGGTAAAGGTCAAGTGATAAGTGCTGATATTAAACGTACTCAACGTGATATATCTATGAAAATAATTGTGATCGGTGTCATAATTGCTTTAGTTGCTACTTTTATTTTCTTTTATTTCGGAGTTGTTCATAATTTGATGCATGCGGTGGTTGGTATTATTGTAGTTGCGGTTATTGCTTTTTTGTTCACGACAGTTGCTGCAAATGCAATTGCAATTGTGGGAACAAACCCGGTTTCAGGAATGACTCTCATGACTCTAATTCTAGCTTCTGTTGTAATGGTTGCAGTGGGATTAAAAGGAACAACCGGCATGGTTGCAGCATTAGTGATAGGAGGAGTTGTTTGTACTGCTTTATCAATGGCTGGAGGCTTTATTACTGACTTGAAAATAGGATACTGGATTGGTACTACACCAGCGAAACAAGAAACATGGAAATTTTTGGGTACTCTGGTTTCTGCTGCAACTGTCGGTGGAGTAATCATGATTTTGAACAAAACTTACGGTTTTACCGGAGATGGAGCTTTAGTAGCACCTCAGGCAAATGCAATGGCCGCTGTAATTGAACCTTTAATGTCAGGAGTTTCAGCTCCATGGTATCTGTATGCAGTTGGTGCAGTAATTTCTCTTATTCTTACTTATTTCAATATCTCAGCCTTAGCTTTTGCACTGGGCATGTTTATTCCTTTAGAACTTAATACACCATTAATCATTGGTGGTGCTATCAGTTGGTACGTTTCTACAAGAAGTAAAGATAAAGCTCTTAATACAGCCCGCCAGGAGAAAGGTACATTGCTTGCTTCGGGTTTTATAGCTGGTGGTGCTTTAATGGGCGTAGTGAGCGCAGCATTACGTTTTGGAGGCATTAATCTGATGAGTGATGAATGGGTAGAAAGTTCAGGAGCACAATGGCTGGCATTAGTTATGTATGGTGCAGTGATTGGTTATTTTGTTTGGGATTCGATGAGGGCTAAGTCTGAAAAATAATAATTCAATAATTTAATTTTCTATTTGTCGATAATCATTCATAAATTAAAGAGGCTGATCTTTTTATTAGATCAGCCTCTTTAATTTGTAACATTACATAATTCTTATGTTTGTCATTTATTTGTAACCTTGTTCGTGTACGCTTTTTATAGATCGACCTGAAGGATCATTCATGTTTTTAAAAGCAGCATCCCATTCCAATGCAATCTCAGTACTGCAAGCGACTGAAGGTACTGAAGGAACACACATAGAAGCTGATTTTGAAGGGAAAAAGTCAGTGAAAATGGTGCGATAGTAGTATTCTTCCTTATTCATAGGAGGATTAATCGGATAGGTTTCTGTGACATTTGCCATTTGTTCGTCAGTTACTGATTCTGTAGTCAATGCACGAAGTGAATCAATCCAGTTGTAACCAACGCCATCAGAGAATTGTTCCTTTTGACGCCAAGCAACACTTTCTGGAAGATAACTTTCGAATGCTTTACGTAAAATCCATTTTTCCATTTTTCCGTTGCTTCCTGCCATTTTATCTTTTGGATTAAGTCTCATGGCTACATCCATAAATTCTTTATCCAGAAATGGTACACGGCCTTCTACACCCCATGATGCAAGTGATTTGTTGGCGCGCAGGCAATCGTATAAGTGAAGTTTATCGAGTTTACGAACGGTTTCTTTGTGTAATTCCTCCGCATTCGGTGCTTTATGAAAATAAAGGTATCCTCCGAATATTTCATCTGCACCTTCACCTGACAATACCATTTTAACGCCCATGGATTTGATAACGCGTGATAAAAGGTACATAGGGGTACTGGCACGTATTGTAGTTACATCATATGTTTCAACATGATAAATTACATCTCTGACTGCATCCAATCCTTCCTGCACAGTGAAATGAATTTCATGATGAATGGTACCAATATGATCAGCCACTTTACGGGCGGCAATCAAATCCGGAGATCCCTCCAAACCAACAGCAAATGAGTGAAGTTGTGGCCACCAGGCCTCTTCAGTATTTCCTGATTCAATTCTTTTTGCTGCATATTTTTTTGCTACTGCAGATATAATCGATGAATCCAATCCTCCGGAAAGTAATACTCCATAAGGAACATCTGCCATCAATTGACGTTCTACTGCTGCTTCCAGCGCATCACGCAATACATCAATATCAGAAACATTATCTTTTACTGCCTCAAAACTCTGCCAGTCACGGGAATACCATTGAGTTGGCTTTTTATCCGGACTATAATAATACTGTCCAGGTAGAAATTCTTCAATCTTAGTGCAATAGCCTTCTAATGCTTTCAATTCAGATGCCACGTAGTAGGTACCTTCCTGATCCCATCCCTGATAAAGTGGAATAATACCGATATGATCCCTGCCAATCATATAAATGTCCTTTTCGATATCATAAAGGGCGAAGGCAAATATACCATTCAAATCTTCCATGAAATTTGGACCTTTTTCCCTGTAAAGAGCAAGAATTACTTCACAATCAGACTTGGTAAGAAATTCATATTTACCTTCAAATTGCTTCCGTATTTCCTGATGATTATAAATCTCACCATTTACAGCTAACACTAATTTTCCGTCTTTACTGTAAAGTGGTTGTTTCCCTGATTCAGGATCAACAATTGATAACCTCTCGTGTGCCATAATGGCTTTTTCATCAGAATAAACTCCTGACCAATCCGGCCCACGATGCCGTATACGTTTAGACATTTTTAATACTTGCGGCCGCAAAGCCTGGACCGGTTGTTTTATGTCAAATGCACATACTATTCCACACATAATATTTAGCCTCTCTGTTAATCTTCTTTATTAATTAGAAGAAATTGTTTTATAGTTTTATTTAAAGTCTTATTGTTTCAAAATAAACAGGTTCAGATTATAACGAGTTATGAATGTCCTCTGCTACTTTCCGGCCCGAAGCAATAGCCCTTACAACCAGACTTGCACCCATTGCTGCATCACCTGTTGCAAAAACCTTACCAATATTACTCTTACTTTCTTTATCAATGGCAATGTTGCCGCGACCATCAAACTGAACACCCAATTCAGTTAATAAACCTTCATGAACGGGGTGTATAAATCCAAGAGCCAGGAATACCAGGTCTGCTTTGATCACATCTGTTTTGCCTGTTGGTTTCATGCTCATTCTACCTTTCTCATCTTTTGACCATTCAACTTCTTCTACCAACACTTCAGTCAGTTTTCCGTTTTCACCAATAAATTTATTCGTGTTCAGGCTCCATTTTCGAACACAACCTTCCATATGTGAACTCGAAGTTTTAAGAATATTAGGATAATAGGGCCAAGGTGTATCCGGATTCTTATCTACTGGCGGTTGAGGCATGATTTCAATCTGGGTTACTTTTGCAGCCCCCTGACGTATGGAAGTTCCCACACAATCTGATCCTGTATCACCTCCGCCAATTACCAGAACATGTTTATTCTTGGCTGAAATGATATCTTTCTCATCTACTTTTTCTCCTATAATCAACTGGTTTTGTTGACTCAGGAAGTCCATAGCGAAATAAACACCTTTCAGTTCACGACCTTCGGGGTTTATATCACGTGGATGACCAGCACCAACTGCAATACAAACTGCATCGAAGTTTTGCATAATTTCTTTTCCTGCAATATCTTTTCCAATTTCAGTATTGGTTTTGAACACGATTCCTTCTTCAATTAGCAATGCTAACCTACGATCGATAATGTTTTTATTCAATTTGAAATTAGGAATTCCATATCGTAACAATCCTCCTAACCCGTTATCTTTTTCAAAAACGGTAACATGATGACCTTTACGGTTCAATTGTTGTGCGGCAGCTAATCCGGCAGGTCCTGACCCAATAACAGCAATTTTTTTGCCGGTACGTGTTTTTGGTGGACGCGCTTTAATCATGCCTTCGATAAATGCGACTTCAGTCACTGCTGCTTCGTTTTCACGAATCGTCACTGCTGCATCGTGCAAAGCAAGTACACATGATTTTTCACAAGGAGCAGGGCAAATACGACCAGTAAAATCAGGAAAATTATTTGTTTCGTGTAATACTTCTACACCTTCTTTCCATTGTCCTTTGTAAATTAAGTCTTGCCATTCCGGCATTTTATTGCCAAGGGGACATGCCCAGTGGCAAAACGGAATTCCACAATCCATGCATCGTGAGGCCTGAAGTTTTCTGTCTTCACGATTTAATGTCTGTTCTACTTCCCCGAAATCGGAGATCCGTTCGTTTATCGGACGGTAACCTGCTGTTTTGCGGGGGGTATTTATAAATGCTTTAGGATTTCCCATGATGTTTTATTGTTTTTGTCTTAAAACCTTTGCCAAAGTATAAAACTTTGGCAAAGGTATTTAATTTGTAATTAATAATCGCGTTCAACCTGAGCAATTTTCTTGTTGATCGCTTCAATTTTTTCTTCCTGCAATACTTTTTTGTATTCAATCGGAACGATTTTCTTGAATTTATCAACATATTCGCTCCAATTATCCAAAATCTTCTTTGCAAGTTGGCTTTTTGTGTATTTATAGTGATTGGAAATCAATCCCTGTAATTCTTTTCTGTCTGCACTGTCTTCGATAAGTGAAAGTTCAACCATCTCCATATTACAGAAGAAATCAAAATTGTCAACTTCATCAAGTACATATGCCACACCACCACTCATTCCGGCAGCAAAATTACGCCCGGTTGTTCCAAGAACAACTGTTCGTCCTCCGGTCATATACTCACAACAGTGGTCACCTGCACCTTCAACAACTGCAATGGCCCCGGAATTACGTACACAAAAACGTTCACCTACTACTCCGTTTATATAAACTTCACCTGAAGTAGCTCCATATAAAATGGTATTGCCGGCAATAATATTCTCTTCCGGTTTAAAAGTGCTCTCTTTGGGCGCAATAACTACAATTTTACCACCTGAAAGTCCTTTTCCCAAATAATCATTTGCTTCACCTTCAAGTTGAAAAAAGACCCCTTTGCTAAGGAATGCACCAAAACTTTGTCCGGCTGATCCGTTGAAATAAGCTTTTATGGTATCGTTAGGTAAACCTGCATGGCCGTAACGTTTTGCGATTTCTCCTGAAAGCATTGCACCAACAGTACGATCCGTATTTTTGATTTTATACCTCATTTCAACCGGCATGCATAAATCGAGTGCTGGCAATGATTTTTTAATCAGTTGTCTATCCAGTACATTCTCTAATTTATGGTCCTGATCCTTAACATGTCTAAGTGCTGCACCATTACTTTTGGCTGGAGAGAACATAATCTTTGATAAATCAACCTTTTTTAATTTATCAGTTCCTTCAACTTCTTTTCGTTCAAGCAATTCAGAATGGCCAATAATTTCATCCAGACTGCGATATCCCATTTGGGCTAAATGTTCACGAACATCCTGGGCAAGGAAATTGAAAAAGTTTACAAGATATTCATATTTACCTGCAAAATGTTGACGTAATGTTTCATCCTGGGTGGCTACACCAACCGGACAAGTATTCAAGTGACATTTACGCATCATGACACAACCAAGAATTATTAATGCACTGGTTGCAAATCCATATTCTTCTGCCCCTAATAAAGCAGCGACTATGATATCATGACCGGTTTTCAATTGACCATCAGTTTGTAAACGTACCTGGCCGCGAAGATTATTCAATACCAGTGTTTGTTGAGTTTCAGCCAGTCCAATTTCGACAGGTAAACCTGCATGTTTAATAGAACTTGAAGGGCTTGCACCTGTACCACCTTCAGCACCACTGATTAAAATCAGATCTGCCTTTGCCTTTGCAACTCCTGCTGCAATGGTTCCAACACCCGTTTCAGATACCAGCTTAACGCTTATGGTTGCCGAAGGGTTGATGTTTTTCAAATCGTAGATAAGTTGTGCCAAATCTTCAATAGAATAAATATCATGATGGGGTGGGGGTGAAATAAGTGAAATTCCCGGTATTGAGTGACGGGTCTTTGCAATTATTTTATCCACTTTATACCCTGGTAATTGACCTCCTTCACCAGGCTTTGCACCCTGGGCTATTTTAATCTGAAGTTCATCAGCATTGACAAGATATTCAGCAGTAACACCAAATCTACCGGATGCCACCTGTTTGATAGCACTGCGGGTACTTAATCCATCTTCACGTTTTTTATATCGTTCAGGGTCTTCGCCTCCTTCACCGGTATTACTTCTTCCACCTAAAATGTTCATGGCGATTGCCATGGCTTCATGAGCATCACGGCTAATGGAACCGTAGGACATTGCACCCGTTACAAAACGTTTGGTGATTTTCTCAATAGGTTCTACTTCGCTGATATCAATAGGATTATGTTTGTAATCCATCATGTCACGAATAAATATAGGTGTTGGCTTTTCGTCAACAGTTTTTGTGTATTCTTTATACTTTTCGTAATTATTAGTCTTTGTTGCTATTTGAAGTCGTGCAATTGATTCCGGATTCCAGGCATGTTCTTCACCATCACGTCTGTAAGAATACAGTCCAAGATTTTTTAATTGTGAAGGATCACTTCCTTCTAATGGATGAAAAGCTTCCCCGAAAGGTTTCAGGACTTCATTTGCTACGTCTTCTATGTCGATGCCTTCGATTGCCGAAGATATTCCTTTGAAATATTTATCCAGGAATGAAGAAGAAATACCTATTGCTTCAAAAATATGTGCTCCACGATAACTTCGTAAGGTAGAATTACCCATTTTTGAAAGAACCTTTAATAAGCCTTTGTTTACAGCTTTTATATAGTGTAATTTAGCTGTGGCAAAATCCATTTGTATGTCTCCGGATTTGGTTTTTTCATTTATAATGGCAAAAACCATGTACGGATTTATGGCATTGGCTCCAAAACCAAACAGCAATGCAAAATGCATTACTTCACGTGGTTCTGCAGTTTCCACGACAATATCAATCTGCATTCTCTTCCTTTTTTGAACCAGATACAGATGTACTGCTGATACCGCAAGTAATGATGGGATTGGTGCATGGGTTGCATCAACTCCGCGGTCACTCAATACAATATAGTTTTTACCATCATCAACAGCTTTTTCAACCGATAAACAAAGTTCGTGGATTGCATTTTCTAATCCTTTTGAACCCGATTTAGGATCAAAAAGCATAGGTAAAGATATCGTTGAGAAACCTTTATATTCTAAATTTAATAAAATGTCAAATTGTGTATTAGTAAGAACCGGGCTTTTAAGCTTAACCATCTTACAAATTTCATTTGCAGGTTCCAGCAAATTCTGGTGTAAAGAACCAACATAACCCGTTAATGACATAACCAACTCTTCACGAATCGGGTCAATCGGAGGATTCGTTACCTGGGCAAATTGTTGACGGAAATAATTGAACAAACGTTGAGGCTTATCTGAGAATACAGATAAAGCGGCATCATTCCCCATCGAGGATGTTGGTTCATACCCATCATTAGCCATTGGCAGAATTAATCGTTCTACATCTTCCTTTGAATATCCAAAAGCGTTCAAAAGTGTTTGGTAATTATTCAGGTCGTTTTTAACGCTTCTCCCGGATGTAATATTATCCAGATTAATGCAGTTTTTATTTAACCATTCACGATAAGGAAATGCTTTAGCAAGACCTTCTTTTAATTCGTGATCATAATAAATCTGACCTAATTCGGTGTCGATCATGATCATCTTACCGGGTTTCAATCTTCCTTTGGCTTTGATCCTTGAAGGTTCAAATTCGATGGTGCCGGTTTCAGATGCAATCACCATTAAATCATCATGAGTTACCAGATAACGTGCCGGACGTAAGCCATTTCGGTCTAGCATGCCGCCTGCATACCTGCCATCACTGAATAATAGGGTAGCCGGACCATCCCAAGGTTCCATGAAAGTACTGTGATATTCATAGAATGCCCTTAAATTATCAGAGATTGGATTTTTTGCATTCCAGCTTTCAGGAACTAACATTGCCATGGCATGTGGTAAACTTTTTCCTGACATTACCAGGAATTCAAGCACATTATCCAGAGTAGCACTGTCGCTCATTCCCGGCTGACAAATCGGGTATAATTCATTTAAATTACCTAATTGGTCGGATTTCAGCACACTTTCGCGTGACTCCATCCATTGACGGTTACCACGGATTGTATTTATTTCCCCGTTATGACCTAACATACGGAAAGGTTGAGCCAAATCCCAGGTTGGAAATGTATTTGTACTGAACCTTGAATGAACTAAGGCAATCCCACTGGTGAAATTAGAGTTTGATAAGTCAGGGAAATATTCACGTAATTGAAGTGACGTTAGCATCCCTTTGTAAATCATTTGTTTTGTCGAAAGACTTACAATATAGAAACTACGATCTTTCGCAATATTTGATTTAAGAATGCCTTTTTCAATCTTTTTACGGACTATGTAAAGTTTACGCTCAAGTTCTTCCTGTGAAGAACTTCCGGTTATGAAAATTTGCTTTATGTTTGGTTCGTTTGAGGCAGATATTTCTCCTAATATATCACTATTTACAGGAACATCACGGATGGAAAGAAGTGTAAGGCCTTCTTTTGTGACGTTTTCTTTAATGACATCAATGCAAAGTTCTGCTGTTTTGTGGTCTTTAGGTAGGAAAACTAAGCCTGTTCCATATTTTCCTTTTTCAGGAACGGGTATTCCCTGCAGCAGGATGAATTCGTGAGGTATTTGTACTAAAATTCCGGCACCATCACCGGTTTTATTATCGGCACTCTCGGCTCCACGATGTACCATGTTTTCGAGAACCTGCAATCCGTTTTCTACAATTTCATGGGATTTTTCTCCATGAAGATTTAATATCAAGCCGACACCACAGGCGTCATGCTCGTTTTGGGGTGAATAGAGCGATTTCTGGTCATATTCATCAGTTACTTTGGGGATTGTCATAACGTCTTATCTTTTTTATACGCTTAAAAACTGTTACTATCAGCTGTTTTTTCGTGTTTATTTGTTCTATTGTTATTTTGAAAATAGTGGGAAAACCCTAAGGTTTTCCCACTATTCTAAATTATGAAAGTTGGTGTAAAACCTTTGTTTTAACGAATGAATAGTAATTCTCTGTACTTAGGAAGTGTCCACATTTCATCGTCTACAATCATTTCCAGTTTATCAGCATGGTAACGGATTACATCAAAATATGGTAAGACGTCATCATGGTAAGACAATGCTTTTTCATATTCGCTGTCGATTTTATTCGCAATCTTACGAGCTTCAACCATTGAATCTACATTTGATTTGATAGCAATAATATGATCTGCAATTTCTTCAATTAGTTCGGAATCCAGATTCGATAATTTCTCTGCTTTTTCAGCTGAATAAACAGCTTTAATTTTATATACATTATCTAAAAGGAATGATTGGTAACGAGTCGCAACCGGAATAATATGGTTGAGAGCCAGATCACCTAACACACGTCCTTCAATTTGAATCTTTTTGATATATGTTTCCCATTTAACTTCGTTTCTTGCATGAAGTTCAACAGATGTCATTACGTTTGTAATTTTAAATAACTCAATACTTGCTTTTGAAGTATAGGCTTTCATGATTTTTGGAACGCTTGTTTCGCAATCCAGGCCGCGTTCTGCAGCTTCCAGCTTCCATTCATCGCTATAACCGTTTCCATCAAAACGAATTGCTTTTGACGATTTGATATATGATTTGATTACATCAAAGATTGCTTTTTCTTTTGAAGTACCGGCAGCGATTTTTGAATCCACCTCAGCTTTAAATTCTGTTAATTGAGCGGCTACTGCAGCATTCAATGTTGCCATGGCTGATGAACAGTTAGCTGATGAACCTACAGCACGGAATTCAAAACGATTACCTGTAAAGGCAAAAGGTGACGTACGGTTGCGATCGGTGTTATCTAAGAAAACTTCAGGGATATGGGTAATTCCTAAACTTAATGTTTTTTTAGCTCCAACAACAATAGCTTCTTCGCTTGAACTTTTTTCTAATTTATCAAGAATAGCTGTCAATTGTGTTCCTAAGAATACGGATACAATTGCAGGAGGTGCTTCGTTTGCTCCTAAACGGTGAGCGTTTTGGGCAGTCATGATGGATGCTTTTAATAGAGCATTGTGTTTGTAAACAGCCTGCAGGATAGTTACTAAGAAAGTTACAAATTGCAGGTTTTCTTCTGGAGTTTTTCCCGGAGTTAATAATCCAACACCTGTATCCGTTCCCAATGACCAGTTGTTATGTTTTCCTGAACCGTTAATTCCGGCGAAAGGTTTTTCATGTAGCAACAAGCGGAAGCCGTGGCGACGTGCTGTTTTCTTCATGATAGACATCATCAACAAGTTTTGGTCAACCGATAAATTTGTTTCACCAAATATCGGAGCTAACTCAAATTGATTAGGTGCTACTTCGTTGTGACGTGTTTTTGCAGGAATTCCGTATTTGTATGCTTCAAACTCGATATCTTTCATATAAGCAGCTACACGACTTGGAACTGATCCAAAATAATGATCGTCCAATTGTTGATTCTTTGCAGATTCATGGCCTAATAATGTACGCCCTGTTAACAATAAGTCTGGACGTGTTGCATACAAACCTTCATCAACTAAGAAATATTCCTGTTCCCAACCTAAAAAGGAGACTACCTTTTTTACACTTGGGTCAAACATCTGGCAAACAGCTGTGGCAGCTTTATCTACTGCACTTAACGCTTTCAATAATGGAGCCTTTAAATCCAGGGATTCTCCAGTGTAAGAAATGAAAATTGTAGGGATTACTAATGTGTCATCAACGACAAATGCAGGTGAAGATGGATCCCATGCAGTATATCCACGAGCCTCATACGTACTGCGGATTCCTCCACTTGGAAAAGATGATGCATCTGGTTCTTGTTGGGCAAGAAGTTTCCCTGAAAAATCTTCAATAATTGTTTCTCCTGGTGCTCCGCCTACATAGTCAATAAATGAGTCATGTTTCTCAGCAGTACTGTCTGTTAGGGGTTGAAACCAGTGTGTGTAATGAGTTGCCCCTAATTCCATAGCCCACATTCTCATACCGGCAGCTACATCATTCGCAATATCCAGGTTTAGAGTTGCTCCCTTGTCAATCACGTTTTTAAGTGATTTCAACGTGTCTTTCGACAGGTATTTCGCCATGGTTGCGCGATTGAAAACATATTTTCCGTAATAATCGGATGTAAACTTAGAGGGTGCTGTAACTTCCAGTGCTTTTTTCTTAAAAGCTTCTTCTACTGCTTTAAATCTCAATGATGACATAATTATATTTTTTGAGGGTTGATTTTATTCGAAATTTTGAATATTTAGTCGTTTTCTGTCGTAATGCTACTAAAACAATGCAAAAATAATAAAAATGATAGTTTAATCACTATATTTTATTCTCTTTGTAAAAAAAAAGATTGTTGTATTTTAAATTGAAACAAATACGCCTTGAAAAGTTTCATATTGAAACTAAACAGAGTGAATTATCCACAATATGTTTTTAAACATAAAAATAATATATCTTATCTGATGTCAATAATAATTACCTTGATTAATCACAAAGATACTCAAAAATATTGTGTGAACGATCATTTTTAAGCATTTCAATAAAATGATTCAGTAACTTTTGCTAAAAGTGCTCGAAATCAAAAAATGTATGAATTGACTTACAAAATGACACTCTTTAAATGGAAAGTGCTCTGTAATGTCATTATGTTAATCAAAATTATTGTAGGCAGTTTCCCCGTGCTGTGACTCATCCAGTCCCATTGCTTCGTGTTTGTCGGTTGCGCGTATGCCAATTAGCTTTTCAGTCAGCTTAAAGAGTATAAAAGTGCCGATTCCCGAATAAATTATGGTGGCAATAACTGCTATGAACTGAACTAAAAGTTGTTTATAATTTCCATAGATGGCTCCGCTATAGGCCGATTGAATAAGAGGCGAGGCTAATACTCCGGTCAAAAGGGCTCCCAGGATTCCACCTATGCCATGAACTCCAAAGGCATCCAATGAATCATCATACCCCAATTTTGGTTTTATATAAGCCACCATGCAAAAGCAAACAATCGATACGATGATTCCAATAATTATCGCTCCCGAAATTCCAACAAACCCCGCAGCAGGGGTAATCGCTGCTAATCCGGCAACAGCTCCGGTACTTATACCAATCACCGTCGGTCTTTTGTCTATAATCCAATCCAGCAAGACCCATGTTAAGGCTGCAACCGATCCGGCAATATGGGTTACAAGCATGGCATTTGCAGCTAATCCATCTGCTGCTAAACCACTTCCGGCATTGAATCCAAACCAACCGACCCAAAGAAGACCTGCACCCATAACTACGTAAGTTATGTTGTGAGGGGGTATAGCATGTCTTTTATAATCACGACGTTTTCCAAGCATGACAGCAGTTACGATAGCTGCAATTCCGGCATTTACATGGACAACAATTCCACCTGCAAAGTCTAATGCACCCATTTTATATAACCAGCCATCGGTTGACCAAACCCAGTGTGTTACCGGATTATAAACAAAAAATGCCCATAGTATGGTAAACACAAAAAAGCCTTTAAAGTTTATGCGTTCGGCAAATGCACCAACTATTAAAGCGGGTGTGATTACAGCAAACATACATTGGTACATTATGAAAAAGAGATGAGGAATAGTACCAACTGCTTTGTCATCAAGCCCTATTTGAGAATGGGATATAAAATAAGGGCTTAAATCACTTATTTTTATATTATTTAAAAATGCCCAGTCAAAACCTCCAATATAAGGTGCCAAAAAACCTTTTGTACTCCCAAAAGATAGGCTGTAACCACAAATTACCCATTCGATACTGATTGCTGCCGTGATAATAAAACACTGCATAAAAACATTCAGTACATTTTTGCGACGTACTAGTCCTCCGTAAAATAATGCCAGTCCCGGTAAGGTCATTAACAAAACAAAAGCAGTTGCAACAATCATCCATGCTGTGTCTCCTGTGTTTATAGTTGGGGCAACGGCAGGGGTGCCAGGTTGTGCCAGTAATGTCGGAATAGAGAACAGGGATAAAAAAGATGTCAGTATGATATTTCTTTTCATTCTAAATTGATCTAATCTTATGAATTAATATTTTATTACTCCTTATTAAATAATGCTTCAGGTCCTGATTCCCGGGTCCTGATTCTTACAGTATCCTGTATGTCGTAAATAAATATTTTTCCATCTCCTGTTTCACCTGTCCAGGCGGAGTCCAGGATTGCATCAAGTGTTTTATCCAAATTAATATCCCTCACCACAATCGAAATCATTCGTCGATGAATATAGTTTGATTGGAATACCTGTCCCCTGACAATTTGTTCTTCGGTAGATTTTCCTAATCCTGTAATATCCCAATACGAAAACCATTCAATTCCTGCTTCGTATAAAGCGTTTTTTACATCCTCAAATTTTGATTTTCGGATGATTGCTTCAAGTTTTTTCATTCAGATTTTTTAGTTTTATTGTTTGTTTTGAGTAATTCTGTTGAAATCATATTAATTGCCTTGATTTCAAATTGAAATATAATGTGGTTCTTTAGTTCTGATTTTTATAAAATTTGGGTGCAAAAGTATGTGTTTTTAATCATAAATCAATATAAAATGCATATAATAAATTTATTTCAGGTAACTAAATGATATAAATACCAGATAGACAATGCCAAAATATTTATTTATTTTAGAAATCAATGACAGAAATGTTTTCTCTTTGTTGTGACAAATAATGGAATTTTGCTTAAGTATTCACTTGTAATTGTAATTTTTTATTTTGTCCTTCTATGTCCTATTGCCTTTGATTTAATAAAATAAAAGCAGCCTATTTCGTGTTGAAATAGGCTGCTTAAAATAAATAATTTTAGATAGATTCAATTAGTTGTAATTCAATCTCTTTTCGTTGTAATTCAAATTAATCAAAATTGTTATACGCTGTTTCACCATGTTGGGTTTCATCCAATCCAATTGCTTCGTGTTTATCGGAAGCGCGAATGCCAATAACTTTTTCGGTAAGTTTGAACAATAAGAATGTCCCGATGCCTGAATATATTATTGTTGCAAATACTGCTATAAATTGAACCAGCAGTTGTCTGTAATTTCCATAAAGGGCACCACTATAAGCTGGTTGAATCAGAGGAGAAGCTAATACTCCGGTAAGAATTGCACCCAACATACCACCAATTCCATGAACTCCAAATGCATCCAAAGAATCATCATATCCTAATTTTGGTTTTACATAAGCTACCATGCAGAAACATACAAGTGATACAATGACTCCAACTGCTAATGCTCCGGGTATGCCAACAAATCCTGCGGCCGGCGTAATTGCAACAAGTCCGGCAACTGCTCCCGTACTAATTCCAACCACTGTCGGTCTTTTGTCGATAAACCAATCCAATAATGCCCAGGTGATAGCTGCTGCTGCCGCCGCAATGTGTGTTACCATAAGTGCGTTACCGGCAAGGCCATCTGCTGCTAATCCGCTTCCTGCATTAAATCCAAACCATCCTACCCAAAGTAGTCCTGCTCCCATAACCACATACGTGATGTTGTGAGGAGGTATTGCGTGTCTTTTATAATCCCGGCGTTTGCCAAGCATTAAAGCAGTTACGATAGCTGCTACCCCTGCATTGACATGTACAACGGTACCACCTGCAAAATCCAGCGCTCCTAATTTAAATAACCATCCGTCAGTTGCCCAGACCCAGTGTGCAACCGGATTATAAATAAAAATCGACCATAAAATGGTGAATACAAAAAATCCTTTAAAGTTAATACGTTCTGCAAAAGCTCCAATAATTAAAGCCGGAGTGATCACGGCAAACATACATTGGAACATGATGAATACGATGTGGGGAATAGTGCCTACTGCAACTCCGTTAAGACCCATTTGGGAGTGAGAAATAAAATACGGACTCAGATCCGTGATTTTAATGTTGTTTAAAAACGCCCAGTCGAAACCGCCAATATAAGGAGCCAGGAATCCGGTTGTGCTTCCGAAAGATAAACTGTAACCACAAATTACCCATTCGATGCTGATGGCTGCCGTAATGATAAAGCATTGCATGAAAACGTTCAGTACATTCTTGCGACGAACAAGCCCGCCATAAAAGAGTGCCAGACCGGGAATAGTCATTAATAAAACGAATGCGGTTGCAACTATCATCCATGCTGTATCCCCTGCATTTACAGTAGGGGCCACTGCCGGGGTTGATGTTTGTGCCAATAAAGTTGGGATTGATAATAGAGACAGTATCGATGTCAGTATGATGTTTCTTTTCATTTTGATGTGTTCTAATCTTTTGATTTAATAATTTCTATCTACTCCTTGTTAAATAATGCTTCAGGTCCTGATTCACGTGTCCTGATCCGGATCGTGTCCTGAATGTCGTAAATGAAAATCTTTCCATCTCCTGTTTCTCCTGTCCATGCAGAATTTAGAATCGCATCAAGGGTTTTATCCAGATTGATATCCCGGACCACAATAGAAATCATTCGCCGGTGGATATAGCTCGATTGAAATACTTGTCCCCTGACAATTTGTTCTTCGGTTGATTTTCCTAACCCGGTTATGTCCCAGTATGAAAACCATTCAATTCCGGCTTCATACAATGCCTCTTTGACGTCTTCGAATTTAGACTTTCGGATAACTGCCTCAATCTTTTTCATCTTTTGCTTTTTGTTTTATGGTTTTATTTTATTGTTTGTTTTCAGTCAACAATGAATTTGGGATTTCTGTTCACCTAAAAATCTAAGTGTTGATTATCTGCAATAAATTAGATCGGGGTCTCCCTGTGTATCTAATTTGCTGCAAAAGTACAATAATAAAATTGATTATAAAACCAAATTGACAATAATATACGTAAAAAAGCTACATTTAGGTAATAAATATTGCAAATCCATACATTAATGTATGAAATATATTCAATATGATGACATAATATTTAATGTAGTTTTGATTTGATACATAGTGTTGAGTCCATATTAAAAGTTTTGAAACTGATGTTGTGTATAAAAAAACAGGTTATTTCGTTTGAAATAACCTGTTTTAATTAAATGTGAATTTCTTTCGTTACTGCTTTCTTAGATTTCCATTTTTTTATAGATATAAATAGTAGAGATGTTGTTCTTTGAAATATTAAAAGAATAGTTTCTCTACTTCAATGTATACTAATGCACCGGCAAAATAGCCAATCAGAGCCAGCCAGCTTATTTTCCGGATATACCAGAAAAAATCTATTTTTTCCATGCCCATAGCTGCTACTCCGGCTGCAGAACCTATAACTAAAATACTGCCACCTGTACCTGCGCAATAGGCTAAAAATTCCCATATATAGCTATCCATTGGATATTGTGCCAGATTGTACATTCCTTGCGTGGCTGCAACTAACGGCACATTGTCTATAATTGCAGACGAAAGGCCAATGGTCATAACAATCACACTAAGATTACCAATTGTATTTGAAAGCCATAAGGCGACTGTAATAAGTATCCCTGAAGTTTCAAGGGAGGCAATTGCCATTAAGATACCCAGAAAAAATAAAATGCTCGAAATGTCAATTTTATGTAAGGCATTAACCAGAGTTAAATGTTTTTTTGTTTCGTGATCTGCCGATTTGTGCATAATTTCGGTGATGATCCAGAGGATACCCAGTCCTAATAGCATACCCATGAAAGGTGGAAGGCCGGTGTACGTTTTAAATACAGGTACCAATAATAAGACGATTAATGCTGAGAATAATATTGTTAGTTGTTTTTTTTGGGTAAGAATAGTGCTTGTTTCTTTTGCTTTCAACAAAGATCTTTCTACTTTTCCTTTTAGCTGAAATGAAATAACAATTAATGGAATGGTCAGGCAAACCAGGCTTGGTAAAAATAGTTTCAACATGATATTGGCTGTCGATATTTGTCCGCCAATCCAAAGCATAGTAGTTGTTACGTCACCAATGGGTGTCCAGGCACCTCCGGCATTGGCGGCTACAATGACTATCCCGGTAAAAAGGAGCCGGTCTTCCTGATTGCGTATTAGTTTTCGAAGTAATGAAACCATAACGATTGTGGACGTTAGATTGTCGAGAATGGCTGACATGAAGAAAGTTATAAATCCAACAATCCAGATTAGCCTTCGTTTGTTAGTCTGTGAGATAAAATCGGTAATTATTTCAAAACCATCGTGGGCATCCACCAGCTCCACAATTGTCATAGCACCCAGTAAGAAGAAAAGAATGCCTGATATATCACCCAAATGAGACAACAACGATTCATTCACTGCCAGTTTATTCGAAGTAAAGAAGATATAAGCAACCCAGCATAACACCCCGGTAATCAGTGCTGAAGCGGTTTTGTTGATTTTTATGGTATTTTCGAATGCAATTGCTGCATACCCTATCCCGAAAATAACAAGAAGTAGTAAAGTCATTGTGCTGTAATTTTAGTTTCCAAATTTTGAAATTGAAGTTGAAGTTGAAGTGTTGTTTAATACTCTGATATAAATTAATTTATACTGAATATTAGTTTCGTATTTATTATTTCATGAAAGAAAGTACAAAAATAGGACTATAAACTGAGGATTCAATGTTTAGGAGTATTTTGATGTTTATTTTTTTTGAACACTCAATGTTCCTAAGTTGAAAAACTGAAAACTGGCATGGCGATTTCAATTCATTAAACAGTATTCAGTATAAAAAATAAACAGGCCATATCTCACGATATAGCCTGCCTGAAACAATAAAACTAAAAAACACACGATTAGTTGTAAGCAGTTTCACCGTGTTTGGAGTGAATATTTTAATTGAAAATACTTGTTACAAATAATAATAAACTGTGGAACCTTATTACTGTAAATAACTGCAAAAGCTTGATAATTTACCATCACAAAAAGCTCCACATGTTTTTAATAGGCTTTGTTTTAAATGAAATTCCTACTCTTTCATATACAACGAATCGTCGCCTTTTTCCTTTGTCCGGATCCGGTAGGATTCATCAATGGTTGAAACAAAGATTTTTCCATCTCCAATTTCACCGGTATAAGCAGATTTTAAGAGGCAATCAACTGTTTTCTGCAGGTTGATATCACGAACAACTATCGATAGGGATAAGCGTGAAATGAAATCAGTATCCGAAGAACCGCGAAATATTTCTTTCTTTTTCCGTTCGTTTCCAACTCCAAATGTTTCAGAATATGTAAAAAAATCAATATCGATTGCATGTAACGCTGCCTTTACTTCATCAAATTTTGAGCGTCTGATTATGGCTTCTATTTTTTTCATAATAAATAATTATTTAATAATTTTATAACTTTGATTAGCGTGACTCTATATTGTTCAAAATTAGTTGTTTTGAATGAGAGTACAAGCATTTTATGAAATTTAATTGATTAAAAACAGGAGTCTTTATACTCTCCTGTTTCTTTTTTGTTCAATTCGATTCGTTTAATCTACATATGCTTCAGCACCATGCTCAAATACATCCAGTCCGCCTGGGCCTGTTTCACCTTCCGGTTCAACACGTAATTTAAAAGGATATGGCAATTTGTTAATAATCACCATTACGATCATAGCAACTGCAAATGTTGTCAAGGTAATTATAGCGCTACCTGTAAGTTGTGCCAGAAATACATTCCATCCACCACCGTAGAATAAACCGGTTACAGGTGCTGTATTGTCTGCCCCTGTAGGAGTAGTAAAACCATATTGACCACTCGAAAATAAGCCAATTGCCAGTGTTCCGAAAATACCATTCAAACCATGTACCGGTACAGCTCCGACAGGATCATCAATGCGAAGGTATTCCAATAAATAGATTCCGC
This sequence comes from Paludibacter sp., assembly GCA_028710415.1. GTDB lineage: Bacteria > Bacteroidota > Bacteroidia > Bacteroidales > Paludibacteraceae > Paludibacter. Next base: position 120,726 of record JAQTUE010000004.1, read on the forward strand.
CAAATACGATTGCTCCTGCAATTAATCCAATAACCAATGCTCCAGCTGGAGAAACCCAATAACAGGGTGCTGTAATAGCAACCAATCCACCTAATAATCCATTGACTGTAAATCCAACATCAAATTTACCCTTAAAAGAACCTACAAAATAAGCTAATGTCATGGCACTTAATGCTCCTGTACAGGCTGCAAGTGTTGTATTAGCTGCTACACGTCCGATACCTACTGCATCCATAGCTGATAATGTACTTCCCGGGTTAAAACCGTACCAACCGAACCACAATAAGAAAGCACCTGTAACGGCAACAGGTAAGTTATGTGCTGCTGGTAAACCACCTCTTTGTTTATCATCACGTAAAAATACGCGACCAATACGTGGTCCTAATACAATTGCTCCGGCCAGGGATACTACACCCCCAATGGTATGAACTACTGTTGATCCTGCAAAGTCACGGAATGAATTGCCTAAAGAAGGTAAGAAATGTCCTGCAGTTCCCATAGTTACCAAGAATCCATCAGGTCCCCAGGCCCAGTGGCCAATGATTGGATAAATGAATGCAGTAACACAAATACTGTAAAGAATATCACCACGGAAGCTTGTACGTCCGATCATGGCACCTGAAGTTATGGTTGAAGCGGTATCAGCGAATGCAAATTGAAATACCCAGTGTGCTAAAAGCGCTACACCTGTTGTTCCGTATGTTTCCGGAGCTCCTTGTAAGAAGAACCAATGACTTCCGATAAAACCATTTCCTTCACTAAACATAAATGCATATCCGATTGCCCAGAATGATACACCACAAATGGCTGTGTCAAGTACGCATTCTATTAATACGTTAACTGTTTCACGTTTGCGTGCAAAACCTGCTTCCAGCATTACAAAACCTGCTTGCATACCGAATACTAAAGCTGCTGCAATAAGTGTCCACAATGTATTTATTGAATTGATCACGGATGTTTCGTGAGCTGTATAGGTTTCGGCTGCCTGTACGGATGTTCCACCGATTAAACTTGGCAACAATACCATGGCAGCTATTACGACTGCTAATCCTAACATTTTTCCAACAAAGAGTGTTGCGAATAGTTTCCAATCTTTAGGTTTGTAGATATTCTCAATCATTTTTGAGAAAATACCTCCCGCCTTAGGGTGTGTTAATGTTGTACTCATACTATTTATTTTTTTAATGTCATTTTTATACTTATAAAAACTATTTATTTTATTCGGTCAATTAGAAATTGATGTCTAGCTGTGTTGTAAATGAATTCGTATTTACATTGTTTGTGTTGTAAAACGCTTTTTTGTTATTGTAAATATCATAACCAAAGATTACTGATACATTCTTTGAGAATGCCCATGAAAATCCAACATTTAATGCACCTAAATAATTTTTACCCCCCTGATAATCTACGGCTAACCATAATTTGTCTGAAATTTCCGGCATTGCCCTGTCCCAGGAAAGTAACATCCCCGAATTAGCGGCTACTCCATTTTCATCAACAAGCAATGCTTTATTCCCTGAATAATAACCTACAGATATTCTACCTACTACTGGAATTGTTTTTGCTACAAGGGCATACACTATATTGTAGTCAGTTAATCCTTTTTTTAATCCGAAATTGTAAGCGCCAACAGCTATGGCAGGAGCCCCTTTAAATAATGAATCTTCCGGAAGAGCAATTTTACCGTTAAAGTAAATTGGGTGTAAATCATAATTCTTAGCATCCAACACATTATTATCACCCATGTTTAAATAATCAATCCCAATTTCAGCCTGAACTTTAGTGAAAGGAGATATTCCGGTGGTTAGTCCCATGTCATACATGCCTGAACCATATATCCCATTAGCATCTTTTTGAGTACGGATGTAATTATCAATTCCCAGGTGAACTGTTTTAAAACCCTGGATGTCCGTTGATGGTATCCAAATCTGAGTAGACCCTGTTGCCATCGCAACGCTCATTGTCCCAAATAAACCCACTAAGACCACTAAGTAAATCTTAGCAAAATTGCTTACATTTTTTTTCATACTTTAAAACTTTAAAAATTATAGATAATAAATAATTGAATTCGATCTTAAAATTATATTGAAAGTAATCGATAAATACCAGTTGTTCTGTTGTCGGCATTTCTTGTTGTTTCTTTCAATTTGTTTCTTAATTACTAAAAACAAAATCCTTTTTTCTTTATTTGGTAGAATTGTTTGTCATTATGTTTCTAATACGTTACAAAAATAATCACAATGATAGTAATACACAACAATTAGTATCATAAAGATAGAAATATATTTGTATCAATTGCAATATGATAGCAATAATACTAATTAGCTTACATATATTAATTGAAACTTTGATTTAAGTTTCATATTGATATTTTGTTTGGGCTGTTTATTACAGTTTTGAAGAATATAGGAGGGTTATTCTATCAATATTATATCGATTTTCAAATTTTTATAGGAGTAATGTTGTTCAAAATCTGCTTTTAGTTGATTCTTTGGACTGAAATTTGGTTTTACTGATCTAAAATAAGGACTTTAAGACTCGTATTGGCTTCAAACTTTAAAGAATTATTTTGATTGTCCGGGTTTTTGATAAGTTGGAACAATATATTGTCCAGTTTTAGTTATTAAGAAATACAACTAAACAGCTATTCTGAATAAGTAGATAATGGTTTTAACAGGGGGAGTTTGGTTCTCTACGAAGGGTTAATATATATAAATTTGGGCTTTGAATTAAAAACCTTATTTTTATTTATATGAACCTTAGTACTCAGGCAAACCCCTAATATTAAACCTTATTCTTTGAATAGAATATTATCCATGGCTAATCAATCAAAGAATAAGGTCGGGGTTCAGGGGGATAATCCGGCTACTAAGGTTGAACAAAAAAAATGAGGTTTTAATGTAAGAAATGAAATGAAACAATCAAAAATGATCATTATTTACATTTTCAACTTTTCCTTTATCTTTAATGATGTTCGATTTTCTGATTGCGGGGACTTAATTGTTCCAATTACTTAACTTCTGCTACTTAGTTTGTGTTTATTTTTTTCTGAATCCGTGGATACAGAAAATACCCTGTTTAAGAATAAATAGGACACGGTATTTGTCTATACATGCATTTTTAACCGTTAGAGTATAAAAAAGAACACGCCCCGGATATCCGGGGCGTGCCTTAAACTGATAGTATATAAATGCTGTTCCTTAGATGAATAGTCTTGCCATGGCTTCTATGGTGTTCTCACGGCTTCCAAAAGCTGAAAAACGTACGTAACCTTCGCCGCTTGCACCAAAGCCTGCACCGGGGGTTGTAACGATATTTTTTTCTTTCAGCAGGTAATCAAAATACTGCCAGCTGGTCATTCCTTCCGGTGCTTTTGCCCACACATAGGGTGCATTTACGCCTCCAAAGATGGTATAGCCTGCTTTTAACAGTCCTTCGCGTATGATCTGTGCATTCCCGGTATAAAAATCGATCAATGCCTTGACCTGTTTCTTGCCTTCGGGGCTGTAGGTTGCTTCTGCTGCCCGTTGAACTATATAAGAGGTTCCGTTGAACTTGGTACACTGTCTGCGGTTCCATAACTTGTTGATCGATACGGTATCCCCGTTTTCAGAATAACCCATCAATTCTTTAGGAACTACCGTATACCCGCAACGGGTACCGGTAAAGCCTGCAGTCTTTGAGAAACTGCGGAATTCAATAGCTACTTCTTTGGCTCCTTCAATTTCGTAAATGCTGTGTGGTACATTATCCTCGGTAATAAATGCTTCGTAGGCGGCATCAAATAAGATGATGGACTGGTTTTCCTTAGCATACTCCACCCACACTGCCAGTTGTTCTTTTGTTAAGGTAGTACCGGTTGGATTATTTGGATAGCACAGATAAATCAGGTCTACAACATCAGAAGGCAATTCAGGTACAAAGCCGTTATTTGCATTGCAGGGAAGGTATACCAGGTTAGTCCATTCACCGCTTTTTGTTGGTTCGCCCGCTCTTCCGGCCATGGCATTGGTATCCACATATACCGGATAACTTGGGTCGGTAATGGCTACCCGGTTATTGAAATCAAAAATATCACCGATATTGCCGGTATCACTTTTGGCTCCATCGCTTACAAACACTTCATCAATGTCAATCTGGATTCCGTTTGCAATATAATCGTTTTGTACAATGGCTTCCCTAAGAAATGCATAACCCTGTTCTGGTCCGTACCCTCTGAAGGTACTTTCGCTGCGTTGTTCGTCGGCCGCTTTGATCATTGCATCCACCGATGCATCGGGTAGGGGTAGGCTTACATCACCAATACCCATGCGGATAACCGGTGCTGTTGGGTTTTCTTCTTTGTGCTGGGCTACACGTTTTGCTATTTCAGAGAATAAATACGTTGCCGGAATCTTAATGAAATTTTCGTTTATCTGTGCCATAAGTTAGTAGGTAGTTGTTAGTAGTTTATAGTTTGAAGTTTGGTAGGTTTGAAAGGTTTGAAAAGTTTGGAGTTTGAAAGGTTTAAGATCTATAGAATGACGTTTTTACTCTTATGAAGAGAATTTTGAGTTTATGTTTTGGATTATCAACAGTCTGAATTTAGTATCGATTCTGAATCAAACTTCAAACCTTTCAAACCTCAAACTCCAAACTTTTCAAACCTCAAACTCTTCAAACCTGTATTAGAGCGTTCCTTCGAACACGGTGGTCGCTCCCCCAGTGAGGTAAACGTGGTTGTCGGCTTCGTTCCATTCTATCTGCAGTTCGCCGCCCAGCAATTCAACAGTGGTTTTGCGGGCAGAATGACCGTTTAGGATTCCTGCAACAACAGTTGCACAGGCACCGGTGCCACAAGCCATGGTTTCGCCGGAACCTCTTTCCCAGACGCGCATTTTTAATTTATCTTTTGATATCACTTCCACGAATTCCACATTTGTGCGGCGTGGAAAGATAGGAGCATTCTCTATGATGGAACCTGTTACAGGCAGGTTAAGTGTGTCAATCCCGGTAGTGAATACAACGGCATGTGGATTTCCCATCGATACACAGGTTATGGCATATTCAACTCCCGAACCGAAATCAATGGTTTTATTTATAACCGGTGATTCTTCCAGGGTTGTTGGAATCAGGGCTGAATCAAGGATCGGTTCGCCCATATCTACGGTAACGCTCTCAACAAGTTTATCATCACCTAAAAAGAGTTCAAGTTTTTTTATTCCTGCCAGAGTTTCCAGGGTCAGGCTGGTTTTTGTAGTCAATCCTTTGTCATACACGTACTTCCCGATACATCTGGATGCATTGCCACACATTTCAGCTTCCGAGCCATCTGCATTCAGCATTTGCATCCTGAAATCACAGGTGTCAGAAGGCAATATCAATACCAGTCCGTCCGAACCAATTCCTTTATGCCTGTCACTATAAAGTATGGCAAATTCCTCCGGGTTTTCAATTGTTTCTTCAAAACCGTTCACGTAAATGTAATCGTTGCCGATACCGTGCATTTTTGTAAATTTCATTTCTGGTCGTGTTTTAGAATTGTCGTTCTGTCAATTTGAGTATGCAAAATTACGAAGTCTGTCATATATAGCATTAAAAAACAATCAATCGTTTTTTAAATTTATCTTTTAGTTATAAATTGATTTTAATATAGCTATTTTGGTTTAAAATGCTTCAATTATACAGCAAATTGCTATTAAAATGGTATTTCATGATTTGAAATCAATGAATATCCTTAAAAAAGATCCTGTCTTGCCGGGTTAATTTGTTTAATAAATTGAATCAGTGTTGCTTAACTTGTTTAATAATTTATTGATCATAGTTTGAAATTTATCTATAGCATTTCGACTTAATTTATAAGAGTAATTATGCATATTTGATAATGGGATACTGAATAATAAATATTCAATTCCACCGTATTCTTAAAACAAATGCACCCGTAAAAAGATTAACGGATGCATTTGATTATTGTTACAATGAAGAATTATTTCCCTTGTGCCTGTGCGTCATTGATCATCTTTTCACTGGCGTACATGTATACTTCCACGCGACGGTTGGCTGCCCTTCCGGCTGCTGTTTTATTATCCGACACCGGTTCCGAGAAGTTTTTACCGGTAATTTCTTTAAACTGGGTACTTGCCACATTCTGGGTTGTCAGGTACGTGGCAACTGCCTGGGCGCGATCCTGCGATAGTTTCTGGTTGACATCCAGCGATCCCTGATTGTCGGTATGTCCCAGGATGGTAATATCCATGGTCGGGTTAGCCACCAGGATCTTGGCAAATTTAGTCAATGCCGCTTTCGAATTGGTGTTCAGGGTGCTTTTGCCGGTCTGGAATAAAATTCCTGAATCGAAAGTAACCCGTAAAGCCTTCAGGTTGTTGGCATCCCGCATACTGTCCACGCGTGCACCTTCAATGGCGGCAGCCTGTGCAGCGGCTTTATCCATTTTTTTACCGATAATGACTCCTGTTGTTGCCCCAACTACTGTACCGATTCCGGCTCCAATGGCTGCGCTGGTAGGACTTTTACCGATTAAGGCACCTATTCCTGCTCCAAGTGCTGCTCCGGCACCTCCACCAATCAAACCACCCTTTGTTGCTTTACTCATGGTGCTGCAACCTCCCAATAACATCGAAATGCAAAGCGCTATGGCTACTAATGCGTTCGTTTTCTTCATAATCCAATTTTTTTTAATGATTTAAAATTTTTGTTTGATACTACTCCGCTGCTTTCCTACTCATGCAAATGAAAAGCCCCGAAGCCTTTATTATTTTAATACTACTTAAACATTAAACCCCTAAAAAAGTTAATACAATAAACAATATTTCGTATTATTAAACAAATGTAATTGTTTGTTTACATTTTAATTTCCATATTATCCCTTTTAATCCATTGAGCACTTTTTCGTTGAGTCAATGTGTTAGCTTTTTGTTTTCATTCCTATTTTACGACTCATTTAATTTCTTTTTTGATGAGTTTTTAAAAACCATTCGGATTTCATCATATCTTCATCATATTACAGATATAACTTAGATGTAATATAGATGTAATATAGATATAACTTAGATGTAATATATCATTAATAGGTTATTATATCTGTGTTATATGTAAATTATAAATAAGTTTGTTACATATTAATACAGTGAATTCGTGGTGATATCTACATAAACTCTTTAAATAGTATTGTTTACAAGAGTTTGTTCTAACAAATGTTTTAAGGGTATTGAATTTTGAATTGTCCTTTTGAAAGGATAAACGGGAGATTTAAGAAAATAATATAAGGTGGATGTGAAAACGAATACTTTCTGCACTTAATTTTTGGTGAAGCTGGAAGTAAGTATTGTTACGGATATAATGTTCTATTCTTCTGAATTCAAGATGGGACAATAATTGTTGTATTAAAAATGCTGATTGAAATTATCTAGATTTAATTAATTTGCTAATTTAAAAAGAAGAATATCAACATATTTATCGGAACATTAAAATAATTTACCAATAATTACCCTAATTATTTGGAATTGTTAAATAAGAATAGTATGTTTGTGGTTCGAAAAAAAAGAGAAAGATCTACATACCCGGGTGAAAAAGTAAAATCTGGATACTCTGATTTTTAAAACAATGAAATATCATAACTCAATTTTTAAAATAATATTTGCTGTTGTAATATTCAGTCCGGTACTTCTTGTGTCTTGTCATAAAGACGTGACGAAATCTTTAAAGCATAATTTAAATAATAAAAAAAATGTAGCTAAGATATTGAATGATTCGGTTGTGAATGATTTAATACTTTTTTCGAATGTTGATGACCTTGAAAATAAAGACGATACTACCTATATTTCATTACTCGTTGAAATGTATGATGCTGTACACAATATACATTCATCGAAATTGGTAATTATTGGAAACTTTATCGACAATAAGTACACTGCATTTGAAGATATAGAATGTGAATCGTTGAAAGATTTAAAAAAAAGCAGGTCGTATGATATTTTTAAAAGAAACAGGAATTTTGCAATATTCCAGAATGGACAGCATATAGCGGATTATAATATTATTGGTGCTACGTTTGAATCTTTTTCATGTTCCACGTTAGCAACCGGCATTGCGAATAAAAAAACAGATGGTGCTCATTTTCAGAAAAGCAACTCCGTTCTCGGATATAGTGGCTTTTCCAATAAAAAGAAAATTGAAGTAACTTTCAAAAATTATATTGCATTGAGTAATTTTCCAAATAAAGCAACTCATAAGCAAGCAGATATACTTAAGTTTAAACCGGATTCGAAACAGTTGGATACACTAAGAGCAATGATTTCAAGAGGATATCTGGATTCACTCGGGTTGAAAACTGTTAAAAATAAAGATTTTAAGATATCTGTTCGTGCCATTTCATCACGAAAGGATACCTGCTTAATTGTTAATTATCATCATGATACGGATAGTTTTTGTATTTCATCGATTCATGTTATCCGAAAAATGAATAATAAGTTTACAGACATCCTGACGCTAAATAATAAGAATGAAATTGATGCCTGGGGAGCCGGATATGAATTGTTCGATGTCATGGATATTGATGGCGATGGGAATAATGAATTAATATTCGAGGTAGGTTATTATGAATCAACAGGATTTGAAATTTACAAACTGGAAAACGATCAATTTAAACAAGTACTTTCAGTAATTCCATGGGGCTGCTGACATAACCCGACCTTGATTTTTTACAATTGAATGAAATATTTTTTAAAGAACAGATTTAAAATGATAAAATTTATTGGAATAGGATACGCTAAAATATTTGTTTTCGCAATGCTTTTAATTGTGTTACCTAACGGTCAGGCGCAAAATATTGAAAAGTACTATAATTATAAATGGAAAGAATGTGCGCTTAATGAAGCGAGGTTTTTATCATTAATTAAGAAAACAGATACCTGTTTCAATCGAACAGATTATTTTATACATGAAAAATCGGTCTATATGACAGGCTCATACGAAGATTCCGAATGTAAAATTCCAACTGGACATTTTGTGTATTGTTATGCAAATAAAGTTGTAGAAAGCATCGGTAATTTCAAACATGGTAAAAAAGAAGGTGTCTGGGTAAGTTATTACAGCAATAGAAATATGCGCGATTCATGTTATTATCTTAATGGTAATCAGTCAGGTACCAGTCTTGGATGGTATTCAAATGCTTTTATGAAGGATTCAATTGTAACCAATCCGGATGGTAGTGGGGTTGAAGTAAATTGGTTTGATAATGGCGCTCTCTCGACAGTGGGAAGATATGCAGCGGATAGAAAAAAAGAAGGGAAATGGAAATATTTTCACTTTAACGGGAATTTAAGTTCATTAGAAACTTATCATCAAGGGAATCTGCTTACAAAGAAATATTATGATGAGCAAGGCAATATGATGAAAGATACATTAAATGTTGACAAACTACCAGTTTTTCAAGGGGGCATTAAAGATTGGCAGAAATATATCGATAAAGGGCTTTATTTTCCATCGGGTTATAAAATAATAAATGCTGAAAAGGCAGCAGTTGTGGTAAGATTTATAGTTAATATTGAAGGTAATGTTGAAGACGTAAATATTACAACTCCTTTTTCACCTGTTTTTGATAAAATTGTAGAACATGTAATTAAGAAATCACCAAAATGGTCTCCGGCAATTCAACATAATAGAAGAGTAGCTTGCTATTATACAATGCCAGTTGTCTTTGCAAATTGGAATGATAATTGATTTTACTGTATTTTAAAATTGTAAAAAGACAGAAATTTGTCTTTAAGAGATTAGCGTTTATGATTGTTTAAAAAATATCAATTCCAGTCTGAGCTTAGAATCCTGAAATTTAAAATTACAATAGGATTTAGTTTTTGCCATCATTGCCATGAATTGAGAACTTTTCACGTTATTAAAATAGCCCTGCTAAAAGGTATGATTACTTCTTAGCAGGGCCATTGTTTTAAAGATTGTGTTTTATTTAAAAGACAGTAATATCGTAATTGGGTTCAATGGTTATTTCCGGAACCTGTTCGGTATAGAGTACTTTTCCTGTTTCGTCCAGGGCAACCACCGAGCGGGCCATTAAGCCTTTCAACGGGCCATCAGTAAGAAGAACCCCATAGTCGTTGGCAAACGTATTGTACCTGAAGTCGGAGGCAGTGATCACATTGTCCAATCCTTCGGCACCACAAAAGCGGCTCTGGGCAAAAGGTAAATCTTTAGAGATACAAAGTACAACTGTGTTGTCTTTTTCGGATACCCACTGGTTAAATTTGCGAACTGACATGGCGCATGTTCCTGTATCCAGGCTTGGAAAGATATTGAGCAATACACGCTTTCCCTTATAATCACTTAAATGGATTTCCTGAAGGCTTGCATTTACCAGGGTGAACTCAGGTGCTTGTGAACCAATTTCAGGTAATTTACCAATAGAATGAACGTCGCTTCCTTTAAATTTTACTGTAGCCATAAACTTATTTTATTATTTTGTTTAAAAATATATATGTTAATAATACAATAACGTCTTCATACGGTTATTTGTTTTATATTTGCGAATAATTTTTAAAAATGATTGAAAGCATGATGAATTCAAAATATCTCTTACTCCTGATTTGTAGTGGCTTCCTGTTTTTTACTTCCTGTAAAGACCCGAAAGAATATAATGTTAACAGTTCGTTTACCGAATACCTGCAGCGTTTTGAAGCCGAAGGTGCAAAAAGGGGGCATACTTTCGATCCCCAAACCAATGGATTGATTATCGAGTTTGCCAACTTAAAAGACAATACAGCCGGGTTGACACATTATGAGAAACCCATTCGGATTGAAATTGATAAAACTTACTGGAATGATATTTCGAACAGTGCCGGAGCGGACCTGATGAAGGAAGACCTGATCTTTCATGAATTGGGACATGGACTTTTAAATCGTGATCATTTGAACAGTACCTTGCCAAACGGGGATTGGAAATCGATCATGTGCGGGGGCACCAAGGTAAATGACCGCTCCTGGAACATCAACTACCGGGGGGTAAGACGTAATTATTATGTCGATGAATTGTTTAATGAAAGTACACCCGCGCCTTCATTCGGTAAGCTGGTAAACCCGATTGATACCACCGGTTACAGTTCGTTTGTAGCCTTTAATTTTGATACCCCTTCCCAGTCAGGGTGGACGCTTGGTGACAGCACGAATTATACCATCAGTCAAGGCAACGGCAAGTTAAGCTTTAGATCGAAAGTAAACGAAGTCTACCTGGTGTTTATGAGACTGCCAAGCCCCATATCCATACTAACTGATTTCTCGTATGAGCTGACCCTGAATTTTCCGTTAGGGGATTTGACAAAACAATACGGGGTGGTTTTTGGCCCCGTGCCTCCCGGTTCATCAGGCAACAACGACCCGATAGAATACCTGACCATTAACAACAACCAGAAAATGTACATGGGTAACCGCTCGTGGTACAGTTATTTTACCGAACTGACCGAGTCGTCAGTTATCCCGGGTGGGAATAATAAATTAAAAGTATTTAAAGTTGGACAGATTTTGTATTATTATATCAATGGCGTATATTGCTACAGTTCTGAAATGGAAGCAAAATCCACGTTGAATGAATTTGGATTCCTGGTTCCTCCTTTGGCGACGGTATCGATTGATAACCTGAGAATATCTAAAAAAGGAAGTGCTGCTGTAGTATCCGCTAAGGTGAACCAAAATATTCAATTTGAATTCAGGATGCAGAAAACAGACCAGTTCATTATACCGAACATAAAGAATCAATAAAACAGCCGGTTAAATCCGGTTAATACTATCATATTTTAATTTAAAACCTATGTCGAAATTTGTAATATATCAGGTACTTCCACGTCTGTTTGGAAACCTGACAACCAACAATAAACACAACGGATCCATTGAGGAAAACGGTTGTGGAAAGTTTAATAACTTCACAGCCAAAGCGCTCACTGAAATTAAGTCACTGGGAGTTACCCATGTGTGGTATACCGGCGTCATTGAACATGCCACGCAAACCGATTATAGTGCATATGGAATTGCGAAAGATCATCCGGCGGTGGTGAAAGGGAAAGCGGGTTCGGCTTATGCCATCAAGGATTACTATGATGTGGATCCGGATCTGGCTGAAAATGTAGAAAACAGGATGCTTGAATTTGAAGACCTGGTAAAACGTACTCACAAAGCTAAATTGAAGGTACTAATAGACTTTGTGCCGAATCATGTGGCCCGTGAGTATCATTCGGATGCTAAACCCGCAGGCATAGTGGATTTAGGCCAAAATGACCATTCTGAATGGGCTTTCTCGCCCTTAAATAACTTTTATTATTTACCAAACCAACCCTTTACCCCGAATTTTAATATCCAGGGTTATGTGGAATATCCTGCAAAGGCTACCGGTAATGATCAATTCACCGCATCACCCACCCAAAATGACTGGTATGAGACCGTTAAACTGAATTACGGGGTAAATTATGTGGAAGGCGGGCAGAAGCAATTTGACCCGATACCGGATACCTGGTTCAAGATGCGCGATATCCTTCTTTACTGGGCATCGAAGAAAGTGGATGGTTTCAGGTGCGATATGGCTGAAATGGTTCCCGTTGAATTCTGGGGATGGGCAGTATCACAGGTAAAAGTGCAATATCCTGACATTTTGTTTATAGCCGAAGTTTATAATCCTTCTGAATACCGGAATTATATCTGCAATGGTAAATTTGATTATCTGTATGACAAGGTGGGGATGTACGAAATGCTTCGCAATGTGACCAGCCGTAATTTTCCGGTTCGTGAGATTACTAATGCCTGGCAATCGCTGGGTGGTATTGAAAACCAAATGCTCAATTTCCTGGAGAATCACGACGAGCAGCGAATAGGCTCCGGATTTTTCTCAGGGAACGGTATGTATGCCCAGCCGGCCATGATAGTGGCTGCTACCCTGACTCAGGCTCCGGTTATGATCTATTCGGGTCAGGAGCTCGGCGAACAGGGCATGGACAGCGAAGGATTCAGTGGATTGGATGGACGGACAACCATTTTTGATTACTGGGGCGTAAAATCAATCCAGTCGTGGATAAACGGTGGGAAATTTGATGGGGCTACCCTGACACCCGAACAAAAAGAATTACGTGCCTTCTATCAGAAACTTTTGAATATAACACTCTCTGAAAAGGCAATCACCGAAGGGCTCATGTATGACCTGGAGTTTGCAAATTTTGATACCCCTAAATTCAATACGCACGAACAATATGCGTATTTCAGGAAATACAAGGATGAATTGTTACTCTTTGTGTTGAATTTCGACGATAAACACCTGGATACAGAAGTTCATTTTCCGTTGGAAGCCTTCCAATACCTGGATCTGCAGGAAGGACAAAACTATAAAGTCACCAACCTGTTGGATGATGCAGAAAAATTTCCCCTGCTAACCCTGAGTTCCACCGAACCGTTTATTTCTTATATAGCACCCTGGAAAGGATTGATTTTAAAACTAAAAAAGGTGTAAGCGAAGTGTAAATCTGCTGAAGATACTTGCCTTTTATTTTTTATACCGGAAATGTTGTCAATTCTTACTGTTTCAGTAACTTTGGCAACATTTTTGTATAGATATTCTATCCTGGTTGATTCCGTTTATAATGCAAAAACCAGTTGTTCTTGAAATGTAAATATTATCAAATCGTCATTAATTGAGAAATATTGTTTTATCAATCTTCAATCCAATTATGAAAACACTATTTAATTTTATTGCATGGTTGATGTTGGTTGTACTGGCATCATGCTCCGGGTTGAAAACTACTCCTGAATCAATCAGTGAGATCACCCAAAAAGTTCAGACGAAGGATTTTACTGTTCTTGTAAAATATGCCAATCCCATGCGTTGGAAACAAATGTACCTGACTTCGGAATATGATTTACGGATAAAAAACGATTCGGCATTTGCATACCTGCCTTTTTTCGGAGTTGCCTATTCGGCTCCCTATGGTGGGGGAGAAGGGGGCATTAAGTTTGCCGAACCAATGAAGGATTACTCCATTGAGCCCAACAGGAAAAAGGATGGTTGGGACATACGCTTTAAAGTAAAGGGTAAAGAAGACGGATATGAAATCTATATGAACGTTTTTAATAACGGGAGTGCTTCGTTTAGCGTCAATTCCGTAAACAAGGAGGCCATCAACTTTGACGGGGAAGTGAAGAGGAAGTAAAAAGTTTGAAAGGTTTGAAAGGTTTGAAAGTTTGGGGTTTGAGAGTTTGAGGCTTGAAGTTTAAGACATAAACTACAGACATTCAATATCTATATCTGGTAATCATTAAGTTGAAATTGATGATTCGAAGTGTGAAATTCTCCATTTTAAAGTCATAAACATAGAAGATATTTCAGTTAAGCGCTAAAAAATAAAGCATTTAACCACAAAAGGAACAAAGAAAACAAAAGTTATCCATTACAGTCCAATTTGATATTGTTGAAAAAATAATTCATATATTTGCTTTTCAACTGTTTATGAAGATTTAAATACATTTAGTACTTGTTTTTTGAGAGCTTTTTTTTCTTTCCTTCTTTTCTTTACATTAATTGATAATATTGGCTTTTGTGTTTCTTTTGTGAACTTATGTGGTTCAAATGGATTAATAGTGTTACAGTTTAGTTCGCGTAACTGATAAAATCTGAACTTATAGATTGTTGTAAAAACTCCTTTTTTTAGTTTAAGTTTTTGATATTCCTACCTTCCGGTTTTAATACTTTACTTTTTTATACAAATAACTTTCAGTTCGATTTATGGGTTTGGAAACCAGCAAAAATAATTAAAGAAATAATTCTTTAATCTCATTGCCGTTTGAAAAAAAAGACCGATATTTACACTCGATTTAAGGAGGTATTTGTCAGGTTTTATATGCCTGAAAATGAACTTGTATTTGAATTTTAAAACTTGCAAATCAACAGGAATTTTAAAGCAAACTATCAAATATATTATGAAAGAAATTAAATTCAGTCTTGTTTACCGTGACATGTGGCAATCGTCCGGCAAATATGTGCCACGCAAGGATCAATTAGCTAAAATTGCCCCGGTAATTATCGAAATGGGTTGTTTTGCCCGTGTGGAAACCAATGGAGGTGCCTCGGAACAGGTAAACCTGCTTTACGGTGAAAATCCAAATGATGCTGTACGTACCTTTACAAAGCCTTTCAATGATGCCGGCATTCAAACCCACATGCTAGACCGTGGATTAAACGGATTGCGTATGAACCCGGTTCCTGCTGATGTGCGTGAATTGATGTATAAGGTCAAAAAAGCACAGGGAGTGGATATTACCCGTATTTTCTGTGGATTGAATGATGTAACGAACATTATTCCTTCAATCCATTATGCGAAAGCTGCAGGCATGATTGCCCAGGCAACGATGTGTATTACCTATTCGGAAATACATACGGTGGAATATTACGTGGCTATGTCCGAAAAACTGATAGAAGCCGGAGCTGATGAAATCTGCCTGAAAGATATGGCCGGTATCGGACGCCCTGAAATGCTTGGTAAGATTGTAAAAGCAATAAAGACTGCCCACCCTCATATTATTATCCAGTACCACGGTCATTCAGGCCCGGGTTTCTCGGTAGCTTCCATGCTCGAAGTTGCTAAAGCCGGTGCAGATTACCTGGACGTTGCCATGGAACCACTTTCATGGGGTATGGTTCACCCGGATGTGATCACAATCCAGGCTATGTTGAAAGATGCAGGATTCAAAGTTCCTGAAATCAACATGAATGCCTATATGGAAGCCCGTCGTCTGACTCAGAGCTTCGTGGATGACTTTTTGGGTTACTTTATTGATGACCGTAATAAATTCATGACTTCTTTGCTTGTTGGATGCGGATTGCCGGGTGGTATGATGGGTTCTCTGATGGCAGACTTAAAAGGGGTTCATGCAGGTATCAACTCCTACCTGAAGAATGTAAACAAAAAAGAACTGAGCTCTGACGAGTTATTGGTAATGCTATTCGATGAAGTGAAATATATCTGGCCAAAGCTAGGTAATCCGCCTTTGGTAACCCCATTCAGCCAGTATGTAAAAAATATAGCCCTGATGAATGTAATGTTCCTGGTTAAAGGTCAGCCACGTTGGAGCATGATCGATAAAAACAGCTGGGATATGATTTTAGGCAAGGCAGGTAAACTTCCCGGAACATTGGATCCGGAAATCATTGCCCTGGCTGAAAAGAACAAATTTGTATTCTTTGAAGGCAATCCACAGGAAAATTATCCGAATGAATTACCCCGTTTTATTGAAGAAATGAAAACAAACGGTTGGGACAGGGGTAAGGATGATGAAGAATTGTTCGAATTTGCCATGCATGAAAAACAATACCGTGATTTCAAATCAGGTGAAGCTAAAAAACGTTTCGAGATTGAACTGGAAACAGCTATTAAGGAGAAATTTGCAACCAGCACCATTGAATTGCCTGATTTGCGTGCACTGAAATATCCGAATGCAGAACCTGTAGTTTCGAATGCAACCGGACGTGTAATCTGGGAACTTGATTTCAATGAAGTATCGGTAGAACCGGTTCATGGTAAGGAAATCAAGGAATTCGATACCCTTTGTACCATTCAAACCAATTATGGACTGGAGCATATCGGAAGTTTCTGTGATGGCCGTATTGTAGGCGTTGAAAAGAAACAAGGCGAGATTGTTCGAAAAGGTGAAGTATTAGCCTATATCGAAAAGAAATAACCTACAGGGATATTTAGTCTGAAATTCAAACAGAGACGTTGCTTGCAACGTCTCTGTTTGTTTTAGGGGAAACCCGGGATTATTAGAAAAGATTTATTCAATATGAGTAAAAGTCGTTTATAATTACTATTTTTGTGACCAAATGATGCCATTTATGAAGTAGAAATGGCATTATTCTGTCATTCTGACTTTTTATTTTACTTGAAATTAATTATATATGATCAAAGACTTATTCATTAAAAAGACATTGGCACAGCTGGAAGAGCAAGCCGATAGTAAGCACAACACGTTAAAGCGGCATTTGGGGGCATTAAACCTCACCTTATTGGGAGTTGGTTGTGTCATTGGTGCCGGGATATTTGTGCTTACAGGTACTGCGGCAGCCTTGCATGCAGGACCTGCCATTGCCTTGTCGTTTATTATTTCAGCTTTCGGTTGTCTGCTGGCAGGGCTTTGTTATGCCGAGTTTGCCTCCATGATACCGGTGTCGGGAAGTGCGTACACCTACGGTTATGCCACCATGGGTGAATTTGTAGCCTGGATTATTGGGTGGGATTTAATCCTGGAATACCTGTTTGGGTCAGCTACAGTGGCTGTAGGCTGGTCGGGTTATGTGACAAGCTTCCTGGCTGATTTTGGACTGGTATTACCGACAGCAATGACCCAGAGCCCTTTTGTTTTTGATTCAACCGGCTGGCATACTTCAGGGGCGATCATTAATTTTCCTGCAATTTTTGTTGTCGCAATCATGACAACCTTGCTGGTAATTGGGATTAAAGAATCCGCCAAATTCAATAATATTATCGTACTGGTGAAGGTAACCGTAATCCTGCTTTTTATAGGATTTGGCATTGCACATATCCATGTTGCAAACTGGACACCTTTTATTCCTGCAAATACAGGTGTATGGGGGCATTTTGGAGCTTCAGGCATACTAACGGGGGCGGCAGTTGTTTTCTTTGCTTATATCGGATTTGACGCTGTTTCTACCACATCACAGGAAGCTATAAATCCAAAACGGGATGTGCCAATCGGTATTTTGGCTTCTTTATTGATCTGTACGATCCTGTATATTGGTGTGAGCCTGGTACTAACAGGAATTGTAAGTTATAAGGATTTAAATGTTTCAGCACCTATCGCACTGGCAATTGATACTGCAGGTCCAAGCTTAATGTGGTTAAGGCCTATTATTAAGATAGGTGCTATTGCAGGGTTAAGTTCTGTAGTACTTGTGCTTTTATTAGGCCAATCAAGGGTATTCTTCTCCATGGCAAGTGATGGGCTGCTTTGGAAAAGCTTTGCAAAAACACATTCTAAATTTAAAACACCTCATATTACTACCATTGTTACCGGAAGTTTTGCCGCATTCTTTGCAGGCTTATTTCCAATCGGGTTGTTGGGTGAATTAGTGTCGATCGGCACTTTGCTGGCTTTTGTGATTGTTTGCGTGGGAATCATTATACTCCGTAAAGCAGAACCGGATGCAATCCGTGGATTTAAAACTCCCTGGGTGCCAGTAGTTCCGATTTTAGGGGCGCTGGTATGCTTCTTTATTATGTCATCATTGCCTTTGGATACCTGGATAAGACTCTTTTCATGGATGGCAATTGGGTTTGTGATCTATTTTACCTACGGGGTAAAACACAGTCATGCCAGGCAGAATAGAAAGAATCAGAAAAAGGAATAATTATCAACCATCATAATCGCTAAATATAAAAAGCCCCGCATTTGCGGGGCTTTTTATATTTAAACCGGTAAAACCGGGACAATGCCTGACTTACCAATTATTAAGCGCTGTTTAGCTCATACGTTGGCTAACCGAAGCAACCATTCTGTATCCTTTTCCATGAATGTTGATAATCATTACATCTGGATCTCCGCTAAGTAATTTGCGCAATTTGCAGATATAAACATCCATACTTCTTGCATTGTAATAACTGTCATCTTTCCAGATTGTTTTAAGTGTATACTTACGATCTAAAAAGCTGTTGGTATTCGATGCAAATAAAATAAGTAAATGCATTTCCTTTTTAGTGAGTTTTTTAGGCTCTCCTTTGAAAGTAAGCATTCGTTTTTGAACATCAACTTCATATCCGCCAATTGTGTAAAAAGGCACTTGAAGAAGGTTGTAAAGCACATCATCGTCTTCGATCAATGTGGTTTTTTCATTTTCATTTTCCATTTTCGTAATTTTTTGAGTTTGTATAGTGATAGTGAATTTGCTTGTTGAATGATCTTTATTCCGGGTAATGAATCTTTACTAGATTGAGATAACCGGATTTAAAAGAATGTATTGCTTAAATTTAGACCTAAGGTTTACTTCCCACAGTATCTATAATGTTATAGTTTTATGATTTGTTTGATTAAAATTTGTCCCAAAGATATATATTATTTTATTTTATACCACTATTTAGATACAATATTTATTAACAAACTGTTGTTTTATTGATTATTATTGTTTTAGTATAACTATTTTTGCAAATAAAAGTTGAAATTAGAGAATATTTACATTGTTTCATTAGGCCCTAAAATATAAATTTCAATGACTCGAAAATGGCTGATACTAATATTTTTGAATAACAAAAGTTCATTAATTTTAATTATCAGCAATCTGAATTTAAAATAAAACGGTGAAAATAGCCATATAGTCTCTAAAAGAAAGTAATTTTGTACCTCATAATAATTGTGATGCAAATATAAAAATAATTATTTACATTGTTAACCCTTTTGGGTCTTTTTTTTAATGAAATTTTCAATATATTATGAAGATCCCTCTTAAAGTTGACTTAAGTGCATTATATTCAGTAAATTTAAATAAAATATTAGGGTAGGAGTTGCACTGAAAAATAGTATTTAAATAAAAAAGCAACAATTAAATGAACCAGATGCTTCTTGAAGTGTTTTTTAATAGAATATTAAACCTTTAATTAAAATACGTTATGAAACACACAATTTTAGGAGCAGGTGGTTCAATTGGGAATGCCCTGACAGCAGAATTACTAAAATCAAAAGAGAGCGTCCGGCTTGTTTCACGAATTAATTATTCAATAACAGGAGCAGAATCATTTAAAGCGGATATTTCATTGTATGAAGAGACTCTAAATGCTGTAAAAGGTTCGGATGTAGTTTATTTGCTGGCAGGATTACCCTACGACCGAAAAGTCTGGGTTGAATTATGGCCTAAAATCATGAAGAATGTGATTGACGCCTGCAAGAATTATGGTGCCAGATTAATTTTCTTCGATAATGTCTATATGTATGGGCTGGTTGAAGGTAAGATGACTGAAGAGACACCATATTTCCCATGCAGTATTAAAGGTGAAATCAGAGCCACAGTAGCAAACCTGCTGCATACTGAAATGAGACATAATAATTTGCAGGCCATCATTGCACGGTCGGCTGATTTTTATGGCCCGTATGCTTCTAATACGAGTGTGTTGTATTTACTGGCAATTGATAAGATGATGAAGAATAAAAAAGCACAATGGCTGGTTGATGATACAAAACTACACTCATATACTTATACGATGGATTGTGCAAAAGCCCTGAATTTGCTCTGGAACAAAGCTGAATGTTATCAACAGGTCTGGCATATGCCTACCTGTAGCCCGGCAATAACCGGACACGACTATATCAATATAATCGCAAAAGAACTTGGGATTAAACCCAATTATATGGTTTTAAAGAAGTGGATGCTGAAAATGGCCGGATTATTTGATAAAACGATCTTCGAATCGTATGAAATGATTTATCAAAGCGAATTCGATTATCAGTTTGATTCAACAAAATTTGATGAATACTTCAAATTTAAACCAACATCCTATACTGTCGGGATCCGTGAGACAATAGAATTTTATCAAGGGAAACTATAATTAAATACACGAATATGGAAATACTACATCGTAAACGTAACAATTTTAATCCTTCGTTGAAGAATAAAAAATATAAGCTTTTATATGTTGTTTTGGACATTTATCTGGGTATTGGGGTTCTCAGTTTGTTAGCTTCCATTCTTTATTTACTTTTAAATATAAACCAGGCTGATAAAATTATTTATTATTGCGTACCCGGATTTGTGATTTTTTTAAGTGCTGCAATTCTATATCTGGTAGGATATCAAAATATCCTGTGGAACAAAAAATCAAAAAAAGATGATTGACAAACTCGAAATTAGTTGATTTCGAATACTTATTTATACAATTTACCAGAGTTATATGTTCAAAATTTTCAAGAATATTGACCGTAAAGGCTACAGGCCTAGATACGGGGGATTAGACATTTTAAAATTCATAGGTCCGGGGTTATTGGTTACGGTTGGTTTTATAGACCCCGGTAATTGGGCCTCAAATCTCGCAGCAGGTGCACAATTTGGTTATTCCTTATTATGGATGGTAACATTATCCACCATCATGCTTATATTCCTTCAACACAATGTGGCTCACTTAGGGATTGCCACCGGGCTTTGCCTTTCGGAAGCAGCCACTATCTATCTGAAACCGGCATATTCTAAACTGCTTCTATCCTCAGCCATGATGGCATCCGTATCCACATCCCTGGCTGAAATACTGGGAGGGGCCATTGCGTTGAATATGCTTTTTCGAATACCTATTCAGGCAGGTGCATTGATGGTTACCATTTTTGTAATGGTCATGCTCTACACCAATTCGTACAAACTCATTGAGAAATGGATTATAGCATTTGTTTCTGTCATTGGACTGTCATTCCTGTATGAACTCTCGTTGGTCAATATCGAATGGAACAGTGCTATTGCCGGCTGGGTGACTCCATCGTTCCCACAGGGCTCAATGCTTATCATTATGAGTGTTTTAGGAGCAGTAGTTATGCCCCATAATTTATTCCTGCATTCAGAAATTATTCAGAGCCGTCAATGGAACCGCAAGGATGAAAAAATCATTAAGAAACAGTTGAGGTTTGAATTTGCCGATACCCTCGTTTCAATGATAATTGGCTGGGCTATCAATAGCGCCATGATACTGTTGGCGGCTGCTACATTCTTTAAAACAAAGATCCCTGTTTCTGAACTTCAGCAAGCCAAGGAATTATTATCCCCTTTACTCGGTATCCATGCATCGATTGTGTTTGCTGTAGCCCTGCTGTTTGCAGGGGTTGCTTCCACCATTACTTCGGGGATGGCTGCCGGGTCTATATTTGCGGGGATGTACAAGGAGCCGTATGATATTAAAGATAACCATACCCGGTTAGGGATTGCCATATCGTTGGTAATCGCTTTTATTATCATCCTTTTAATCCGAAATCCTTTTCAGGGTTTGATAATTTCGCAGATGATATTAAGTATTCAATTGCCATTCACTATATTCTTCCAGGTGTATCTGACATCGTCCGAAAAAGTAATGGGTAAATATAAGAATACCACCATGTCAAAGATTTTACTCAACCTGTTAGGCGTAATAGTGACTGTCCTGAATATCTCTTTGTTCATTAGCTTGTTTTAAAAGAATAATAAAAAACTGAAATTAAAATTCGACAGTAATAATAATTTGTTATATTTGTTGAAAGATATAAATTTCCCAAAAGATTAAGGAAAACATATGCATACTATAAGCAAAGAATTTTATTTTTCGGCAAGCCATCAACTGCATGGATTAATCCAGGGCCATCCCTGTGGAAGAATTCACGGGCATAATTATACCCTGAGGGTTTTCCTGAAGGGAGATATCAATCAGGAAGGTTTTGTGCAGGATTATAACGATTTAAAGCCTATCTCTGATTGGGTAGATCAAAAACTGGATCACCGCCATTTGAATGAAGTCTTCAATTTCCAGACATCCGTTGAGAATATGAGCAAATACATTTATGACCTGTTTAAGCCTCAATTCCCGTTGTTGTGCGCCATTGAAATGAGCGAAACCCCAAAAACCAATTGCCGGTATGAAGAGTAATTCTCCCGACATTCTCCTCAATGTTGTTGAGATATTCAGATCCATTCAGGGAGAAGGAGCAAATGCAGGTAAATCTGCTGTTTTTGTCCGGCTGGCAAGTTGCAATATGGCGTGCTGGTATTGCGACACTAATTGGAATGAAAGTTCTAAAATGACCGTTCTGGAGGTTTTGGAAGAAGTAAATAAACTCTCTGCTTCGGCAACATATCCTGACAACCTGCTGATCTGGACAGGGGGAGAGCCTACCTTACAATTGACCGATGAAATACTGGATTTATTCAGCGATTATTATAACTGCATTGAAACAAACGGAACAAATCCTGTTCCTGCGAAAATAAAATATATATCATGCAGCCCTAAAGTAAGTCCTTTTGTCTTGAGAAAGAATTTTACACATGTGAATGAATTCCGTTATCCAATCGGGGTAGGGGATATTCTGCCGGATATATCGGAATTACCTGATGCAGATAATTATTTTATTAGTCCTGTATTTTTAGGTGCAGAGAAGGAAAGATTTGAAAAAGTAAACGAAAATATTGAATACTCAATGAATATCATTCAGAATAATCCCAAATGGCGATTATCATTGCAATTGCATAAGCTGTTGAATATCCGCTAAGCGGCAATGAAAGGAATACTTATTTTTTCCATCGTTTTAATTCTGTATACAACCGTTGTACGGGCAATCCCATCACATTGAAGTAAGAACCTTCAATATATTCTACGCCAATAAACCCAATCCACTCCTGCACCCCATACGCACCGGCTTTATCGTATGGTTCAAAATTATGAAGATAGTATTCAATTTCCTCGGGGGTAAGCCTTGAAAACCGCACTTCAGAGATTACATGGAAAGTTTTACGTTTAGCCAACGTGCTGATACAAACACCCGTTATGACCTGGTGGGTTTTTCCTGATAACGATTTGAGCATTCTGGTTGCATCTTCTTTGTCAGTAGGCTTCCCAAAAACTACTCCTTCATGCCAAACGATCGTATCGGCTGTAATGAGCAGGGTATTGTCCTTCATGTGAGGAATAAATGCATCTGCTTTCTTCTCGGCTATATACATAGGAATATCTACGCCAACAAGCTGGGAAGGATAATTTTCTTCAGTTTCAATGACCTGAACTTTGAACGGTATATTAAGGCCGAGTAAAAGTTCATTACGCCGTGGAGACTGAGATGCAAGTATAATGTTATAATTATCCAGGTGTGATAGCATGTAGTATAAATTGAATGAGTTTATTTATTTCAGTATGAAAATATTAAACAGGCTGATTCCAAATGTTTTTGCCTGTAAATAGTAAAAAACAAAACTATAAAGTACTCCGATAAGCATAATAACTTTTGATAAATTCGAAGCTTGATGAAAATCAGTTTGTGATTTGGCATTGTAAATTAAATAACCAAGGACAGCAAAAGGCAAAGCTAAGCCAAAAATAATATATCGGATAGTCAGATTCCCATCAAAATGAATGAAATAATTATTTACAACAAATAACAGGATAACTGTCAATACTATTAAACAATATAAAATAATTTTAGTTTTGATCATTCCTAATTTAATGGGCAATGTGCGGCATTCCATTTCACGGTCACCCTTTTCATCTTCCATGTCTTTAATGATTTCCCTGATAAATGTGCATAAGAACGAAAACAGGGCAAAGCCTCCTATCCAACCATAGAAGTGTGAAGGAATAGGAGTTTCGAAGATTAAGCTGCCAAATTCTTTCTCAAGGAGCGACAACTGGGCAATTCCGACTACCAGAACTGTTATGGCAGAAATAAATGCAATTACTAAATTCCCAATCAGGAACTGACGTTTGTAACTGGCAGAATAGAACCAGAGTAATCCCGGGATAACTATAAAAATAAAGGCCAGGGTAAAGCTTCTTGTAAAGTAGGCTAGTGATAAACCGCAAATAACTCCTAAGCCGGTAAGCACCTGATGGATGACCATGGCAGAACTTCGTGAAATAATATTACCTACAATTTGTTTATCCGGCTTGTTTATCGCGTCGATTTTTACATCAAAATAGTCATTGAGTACATACCCACCGGCAGCAATTAATATTGAAGCAGTCATCAGTAAAAATAACATTCCCGTATCCTGGGAAGCATCAAATCCGAAAGTTTGCAGTATCGGAACCAGCACAACCTGCCGCATAACAAATTGTATCAGGGCAATGAATATCAGATTTTGATAACGTATAAGTTTTAAATAGGTGAACATAGAATGGATTTACGTGGTGGTATTGATACTGTTATCCTTTTAGAATAAATCAAATTACTTTTTTAGTTCTTTTTATGGCGAATATATATGTTCTTAGTCAGGAGTTTATAAATCTTTTTAAGATCAGGTCTTTTATTCAGCATGATCAGATGTTTGGATATGGTCTTTTCGTCCATTCTAACCGCAGGTCCTGTTTGGGCATCGTAGGGACTCAATGTTTTAATTTTATCTGCTGTCTCGGCAATAAGAGGCTGGATCATTTCGAATGAAAAGCCGGAATCATTCAGGATCTTTGATGCAATGTCATACATGTAATTTGTGAAATTGCAGGCGAAAACTGCTGCCAGATGTAATTTCTTACGTTGTTCTGAATCTACTACATACGTTTTTGTCGATAATAACTTTGCCAATTCCAGCAGGTACTCCTGGACTTCCTCATTGCAGGCTTCAATGCAAATAGGGATTTGACTAAAATCAACCGGTTTATCAATTGAGAAAGTCTGAAGGGGATAAAAAACTCCAAAGTTAGAAGTAAAACCTTCAAATTCTTTCATGGCAATTCCTCCGGCAGTATGTACCTGAATTCCTTTCGGGATATCGATTTTGCGTAATATACTTTTAAATGCACTATCGGTTAATGCATAAAAGTAAATATCGGCATCCATGTAAATCTCAGAAATATCTGTTATGAATGGTGCATCTAATTTTTTGGATAAAATTTCAGCATTTGAAACATTCCGGCTATAAACCTGTTTGATGCTGATACCTTTGGCCTGTAATGCTAATCCTAAATGAGTAGCTACACTGCCTGAACCTATTAAAACAACTTCCATTTGTACTGATTAAGAATGATTACCAATAGAACCCGATAAATAGAATACCGGTTTATTTTTTTTTAGTTCCAAAAACCATGACGGCTCCTGCAAGGATAAGCAGAACCGGCCAGATATAATCGGAAATATGCCTGGTGAGTTGAATGATATCGGATAACCGAAACAGTAAACCAAGTACAATCAGAACAATCCCGATATTTTTATTGGAATGGAAGAGTAGAAATATGGCTCCAATAATTAGTGGATAATTCTTAAAGTCAAATAAATAAATTGCAATTTCAGCGGGTATAACATGAAGTTGCTTCAATAAAAACAAGCAACCAAAAACAAGCAGGGTAACCCCCCAGGGTAACCGGTTATCATTTTTTTTGGCCATAACAGCATAGGGTTTATGGGAATTAAAACGTATTGAAATGTATTTTATTAATGGCAAGCTTCTCTGTTTCAAACGGTTTCCGTGCTTCAGCCGGATAACCTATGGACAGGATGCATAAAACGCCAAATTGTTCCGGGATATTCAATAATTCCCGTATGTATTCTTCTGCAGTCAGATTCTCGTTCTTTTCACGGCCATAGACCTGTATCCAGCAACTTCCCAACCCCAAATCCTGGGCTTGTAATTGCATGATAATGGCTGCTATGGAAGCATCTTCCAACCATACATCACTTTTTGTTTTATCAGCTGTTACAACAATTCCCAATGGTGAATCAGTTAACATTTGAGAACTGTGTGAACGGCATTCTGATAAACTGACAAGCATTTGCCTGTCTTCTACTACAATAAATTCCCAGGGATTGCTTCTTTTTGATGCCGGTGACATCACAGCAGCATTCGTTATTTGAATTATTTTATCTTTTTCTACTGGTTGAGGTAAATATTTTCGGATACTACGTCGGGTCTTTAAAAGCTCAAATAAAGAGGTCATGTATGGTCTTTTCTAAATGGATATTATATTTTTGCTTGTTTTTCAACCAGGTATGCAATGATGCTATTTGGTTTAAGGATGTTTTTAAGACGGTTGAAAGGAATTGTAACCTCAGTTTGACCGATATAATAGGGTGCAATTTCATAAGGATTAAAAACGTAATTGATGCCCTCATCCGTTATATAGAAATTTCCATTCGGTTTAATTGCATCAGCCCAAAAATCTGTATCTTCTAAACTTAAAATAGGCTCTGTTTCTTTGGTTTCCTTCAACTCTTTGCTTTCTTCCACGATCCTTTTCTTTAACAGCTCTGAAAGTTCAGCCTTATATTCGGGTTTAAATAAATCGACTTCAGTGATTGTTTTACCCGTTTTTAAATCAAAATTATAATAATTACGGGTTTCAAGGCCGTGGGCACCTCCCATATAAACATACCGTTCAATGCCATACACATATATTTTTTTATCACTTAGCAAACTAAATCCTGATACTACATGCTCATTATCAAAGCTATATCTGTTTGCACTATCCTTTTCACTGAGTAACGGTTCGTTATTTTCTTTATATTCAGCATACAGGTCTTTCGTGAAAAGCAGTACCAGCGAATCATTGGCATGGGAAGTATATTCATCGCCAAATAAATTTGTAATGATAGTGGTACGAATAGATTTTAATACGTCCTTGTTGGCAAATGCTATTGGAATTTCAACTTCTACATCAATACTTAGGGCACCTTTTGTTGTATCATTTGATAAAAAGAACTTTTTTACAAGGTCTTTTTCTTCAGTTTTGATGGTTTTCTGAGTGCAGGATATAAAAAGTAAAACAATTAAGGTGCTCAGCAACAGTTTGCTAGTCAGGTTTTTCATAATCAAATATAGTTTATTATTTTCGGAACAAATTTACAATATTTAAAACAGATAATATCTAACTTTCATGAAATTATTTTACTGTTTTTATTACTACCTTTTATCGTTGCAAAATGATTTTAAAACGAAGATATATAGGTATTTATATATTTATGTTAGTATTGCTTGATTTTTAATTTATAGAGTCGGATATTAAGTTGTGTACTTTTATTGTCAGATTTGTGAGAACTAAGGTTTACAATTAGTAGCAACCCGATCATGTTTGAGTATGCCCCTTTATTCATGAAATTAATGAATCAAATCTAGTCCATAATAATTGATTTGCAATGAAATAACTCATTCTCTGGATCATTGCTGGTGAATAGAATTAAAAACTGAAGTATCATTACTTTTTATTCTGATTTATCAACCTATAGAACAAAAAATCACTATCTGTTTGTTCAATTCTTTTAATATTTTTTGAGTAGAAAATGATAAAGTATTCATATTAACTTTTATTCTCCCAATTGTGCGCCACTTTTTAATAATTGGATTAAACTTTCTGTTTATCCATTTAGTTCGTATCTTTTGATTTCCGGATCACTAAATCTTTGCACGCAATTCTTTGAATAGACAATTTTTGTTTGGTACAGAACGTTATACATTGTGTGCACTGTGCATGATTCGCATTCTAAAACTCTTATTACCTTCAAATTCATTTATCCTAGAACACGAAACATTGAATTCATTACGATGTCGCCATGATGTCTTCATGATGTCGCAGATAATCCATATATAATCCATATATAATCCATATATGATCCATATATAATCCATACTTATATAGAGATGGAATATATATGGATTATTACTGGTTTATTATTTTGTTATTTAAAGATTACTTGCGACATCATGAAGACATCATGAAGACATCATGGAATCAATATGAATACAAATGGATGAACCGGTTCGAGGCCAGTCATAGAATTTCAGATTCATTTTTCAGATCAGTTTTAGAATCAAATTTCATGTCCAACTGAAATTCCTTATCCAAGGATTAATTTACCGATAAACGCTTTGCTCAGAATAACTAACAGAGAAGTTCCGGAATTAGTACATATTACAAAGTATAATTCTTTTACTATTCGATTGAATAAACTTTTTTTGTATCTTTGCCGTTAGTTAAACAAAATGAAAGCATTTGCCTGCATATTATCACTCTATATCTTGATACTCACTGCCATTCCATGCGTTGATGTACCACAGGATAATGCTACCCAAAAAATTGAGTTGTCTCAAAGCTCAAACAGCCCGCAGCATAATGATTTAGATACCTGTTCTCCTTTCTGTGTCTGCAATTGCTGCGTTTCACCAATCTCCCTGCTTGTTTACAGGGTTAGTTTTACCTGTTATTCAATTACCAGGATAAATTTCATAAAATACTCTGCTTCATTTACTTCTTTCAACACTGCATCTATCTGGCAACCGCCAAAATTAAGCTAACATAGTTTTCTTTTCTTTCTTTGTTTTAGGTTTTCAGTACTCTGAAAGCCTGAAATCATTATATGAATTTTCATAAACTATATTCCTTATGATAGAACGTATCATCCATTTTTCAATAAAAAATAAATTTATTGTCGGGCTGTTTGTGGTCGTATTAATCGGGTGGGGGACTTACTCGCTCACAACTTTACCTATTGATGCCATTCCGGATATTACAAATAACCAGGTGCAGGTCATTTCGTTGGCACCATCATTGGCTGTGCAGGAGGTTGAAAGCTTTATTACTGCTCCAATCGAAGTCGCTGTGGCCAATATTCCCGACATAATCGAACTAAGGTCCATTTCCCGGTTGGGTCTGTCGGTAATTACCGTCGTATTTAAAGACGGGGTAGATGTGTATTGGGCCCGCCAGCAATTGTCAGAACGATTAAAAGAAGCCGAGGAAAATATACCGGCAGGTTTGGCAAAAATAGAATTAGCTCCAATTTCCTCAGGTTTAGGCGAAATCTTCCAGTATCGACTGGCCGTTGATAAAGGGTACGAACACAAATTCACCCCTATGGAGCTGAGGACCTTGCAGGACTGGACTGTTCGCCGGGAGATGCTCGGAACACCGGGTGTTGCTGATATAAACAGCTATGGAGGATTTGTAAAGCAATACGAAGTAGCCATAAATCCAGAGATGCTTCGAAGCATGAACCTGACACTTACTGACGTATTTCAGGCATTGGAACGGAATAACGAAAATACAGGAAGTGCTTACATTGATAAAAAACCTACCGCTTATTTTATCCGGGGTATTGGACTGGTAAAAACCCTGGAGGATATTGAAAAGATTGTTGTAAAAAGTAATGCATCCGGAATGCCGGTTTTAATCCGCGATATTGCCACTGTACAATATGGAAATTCTACACGATACGGTGCTTTAGTGGTGGATTCCACCGAAGCCGTTGGAGGTGTGGTCATGATGCTCAAAGGAGCAAACGCGCACGAAGTAATTGCAAACGTTGAAACCCGTATTGAATCCATTCAAAAATCACTTCCTAAAGGTGTGAAAATTGAATCTTTCCTGAAACGATCCGATTTAGTAGGCCGTGCAATTGGTACCGTTTCACGAAACCTGATTGAAGGGGCTTTAATCGTAATTTTCATACTGATTTTGTTCTTGGGGAATATGCGGGCCGGACTTATTGTAGCCTCGGTAATTCCTCTTTCTATGCTTTTTGCGGTTTCGATGATGCAACTGGTCGGGGTATCGGGCAACTTAATGAGCCTTGGGGCCATTGATTTTGGGTTGATTGTAGATGGTGCGGTCATAATAGTGGAAAGTGTGGTGCATCGAATCTCTATGAGTAAACACCACCATCCGGGCATTAAAAGACTCTCGCAGGAACAAATGGATGAAACTGTGTTTGAATCGGCAAAAAGAATGATGAGTTCTGCCACTTTCGGACAAATTATTATCCTGATCGTATATGTTCCAATTATGGCATTGGTTGGCATTGAAGGGAAAATGTTCCGTCCAATGGCCCAGGTAGTATCTTTTGCTTTAATAGGTGCAACCATTCTATCGTTGACCTATGTGCCGATGGTATCAACTTTGTTCCTGAGTAAAAATACGGAACACAAGCCTAATTTTTCAGACAGAATGATGCTCTGGTTTCACAAAGCATTTAATCCGATCATCCAATTTGCATTAAAACGTAAATTGCTGGTATCGGTTTCAGTAATTTCTATTTTCATCGGAAGCCTGTTTATTTTCAGCAATCTGGGTGGAGAGTTTATACCCCAGCTGGAGGAAGGTGACCTGGCAGCAGGAGTCATTACTTTGCAGGGAGGTTCGCTTACCAATACCATTGATCAGGTTCAAAAGGCCAATAAGATTTTGCTAAAAAACTTTCCTGAGATTAAACATGCTGTTTGTAAGATTGGGGCAGGTGAAATACCAACCGACCCAACACCTATGGAAACCGGTGATTACATTATTACACTGAAAGATAAAAGTGAATGGACTTCAGCCGAAACACGTGAAGAGTTGATTGCAAAAATGGAAGAAGCTTTGATACCGCTGGCAGGTGTAAAATTTGAATTCCAACAGCCGATACAAATGCGTTTCAATGAATTGCTGTCCGGATCAAAACAGGATATTGCCGTAAAAATATTTGGTGATGACCTGACTACCCTGGCTGAAAAAGCAGCAACTGTTGAAAAAATTATTCAGAAAGTTGAGGGGGTAACTGATATTAATGTGGAAAAAGTGACCGGTTTGGCACAGGTACAGGTTGAATATAAACGGGACAGGCTGGCACAATACGGTCTATCGATTGAAGAAGTAAACCGTGTCTTGCGGGCAGCATTTGCAGGTAGCCAGGCAGGTGTGGTATTCGACGAAGAAAAACGCTTCGGATTAGTAGTCAGGTTGGATAAGGATTACCGCCAGAGCATTGATGATGTAAAAAACCTTTCGGTTGCCTTACCCAACGGTGGACAGATTCCATTCGAACAAATAGCCGATGTTCAAATAAAATCAGGCCCTGCACAGGTATCGCGCGAAAATACCAAACGCCGTATAACCGTTGGGTTTAACGTCCGTAACAGGGATGTACAAACGGTGATCAACGAAGTTACCCAACAAATTGACCGGGAGGTGAAACTGCCTACAGGATACTATATATCCTATGGAGGTCAGTTCCAGAATCTTCTGGCTGCAAAAGAACGTCTGGCAATAGCAGTACCGGTTGCATTGCTGCTCATATTTGTACTGTTGTTTTTTACTTTCCATTCCGTGAAACAAACCCTGTTGATATATACCGCGGTACCAATGTCGCTTATTGGAGGAATCCTGGCTTTATGGATACGGGGAATGAATTTTTCGATATCAGCAGGCGTTGGCTTTATTGCATTATTTGGTATCGCCGTGTTGAATGGCATTGTGCTTATTGCTGAGTTTAACCGGCTTGAAAAGGACGGAATTACCGATATTTATGAAAGGGTATCAAAAGGTCTTAATACACGGCTTCGTCCGGTAATTATGACAGCTGCCGTTGCTTCACTAGGCTTCCTGCCTATGGCTTTGTCTACCTCTGCGGGTGCAGAAGTTCAAAAACCATTAGCTACAGTGGTTATAGGAGGTTTAATTACTGCTACTTTTTTGACTTTAGTGGTTTTGCCAATCTTTTATATTTTCTTTTCTACTATTTCGTTCAAATCAATTTTTAAACGGAAACAGGTAAAATCATTGACAGTAATTCTAATGTTTGTTGTAGGTTCGTTGCAATTGAACTCAATCAATGCGCAACAAATTAAAACCATAAATCTGAAACAAGCAGTACAAATGGCATTGGACAGTAATTTGTCCGTACGTTCATCAAGATACTCGGTGGAAGCTCAAAAAGCATTGAAAGGTGCTTCCTGGGATATTCCAAAGACAAGCTTTGAGGGACAATACGGACAATTTAACTCCTATAGCAAAGACAATAGCTTCACCGTATCCCAATCATTTGCTTTTCCGACGGTTTACATGTATCAGAACAAGCTGGCGAAAGCAAATATCAAAAGCAGCGAATGGCAATTGAAAACATCACAACTGGAAATTGCTACCCAGGTGAAACAGATTTACTGGCAATTGGCTTACCTGTATTCAAAGCAAAAATTATTTGCCTATCAGGATAGTTTGTATTCAGGTTTTCAGAGGGCAGCTGAACTCAGGTTAAAGACCGGTGAAACTAATCGGCTCGAAATGATTTCAGCCCGTTCACAAAGCCTGGAAATTAAAAACCAGTTAAGGCAAATAAATGCAGATTTTATCATTTGTAACCAGAAGCTTCAGACTATTTTGAATGTTGAGGCAACCCTGTACCCTGTTGATACTGTGTTACACCGCATCGAGTATTTGCAGGCAGGTGACAATTCGGTATTAACCGGAAATCCAACTGTTGGTTATGCCAATCAACAAATAGAAGTTTCCCGTTTGGAAAAGAAGCTTGAAAGCAGCCGTGCATTACCCGATTTAAGTATCGGATATTTTAGCCAAACCATTCAGGGCTCCCAGGAGGTGAATGGAATACCCCGTACGTTTACAAGTGGTGACCGTTTTACAGGAATCCAGGCAGGTATTGCTGTTCCAATTTGGTTTACACCTTTTGCAGCAAAAACAAAGGCTGCAAAGTTTAAAGAAAAAGTGGCACAAACAAATGCAGAGAATTATTCGAAATCACTCGAAGGTAACTATCGGACACTTATCCTGGAATTCGGGAAGAACAACAACAGTGTTGATTATTACGAAAAACAGGCAATCCCTGAAGCCGATTTAATTATTGAACAGGCCACGAAAAGTTATAAGGCCGGAGCAATGGATTATCTGGAATACATCCTGAGCCTGAATCGTGCGTTAGGTATTAAGCAAAACTATCTGGATGCAATCAACAATTATAATCAAACCATTATCTCCTTAGATTTTATAACAGGAAAAATCTTTTAATAAATACCCATTATGACAAAATATAAAATTAGTTCACCAATCTTTATTTTAGTTTTACTCATTGCACTATCGTCCTGCAATGGCGGCAAAAAGCCTGTTGAAGCTAAAGCTGAAGAAATTATTCCGGAAAACATAGTAGAATTACGTGAGGACCAGATAAAACTTGCCAACATTGAAATGGGAGCAATTGATTTGAAGTCGATGAGTGGAACGCTGAAAGTAAATGGTACCGTGTCAGTAGCCCCACAAAATCTGGCAACAGTTTGTATGCCTATGGGAGGATTTGTAAAAAGCACAAACCTTATGCCCGGTAACGTTGTAAGAAAAGGGCAGACTCTGGCCATCCTGGAGAATCAGGAGTTTATTGATATCCAACAAAATTACCTGGAAGCAAAAAATAAATTAGAACTGGCTAAAGCAGATTATGATCGTCAAAACGAACTTTACAAGAGTGATGTATCTTCTCAAAAAAGCATGCAACAGGTTGCTTCCAATTACAAAAGCCTTAAGGTTCAGGTGAAAGCATTGGAACAAAAGCTGACATTAATCGGCATCAACCCGAACCGTATGAACGAGGATAATATAAGCCGTTCCGTGGCATTAGTATCTCCAATCTCGGGATATGTAAAAGCTGTAAATGTAAGTATCGGCAAATCGGTATCAGGTTCTGATGTTTTGTTTGAGATAGTAAACAGCGACAAACTTTTTCTGGAACTTACACTCTTTGAAAAGGATGCAGATAAAGTATCGAACGGTGAGAAGATTCGCTTCTTTATTAATAATGAGACCGAAAAACACGAAGCTGTCATCTATCAAACCGGAAAGTCGATTAACAATGATAAGACCTACAAGGTTTATGCAAATGTAATTGGCCGTTGTAAGAATATGCTGCCGGGAATGTATGTAAATGCTGTTATCCAGGCCAAAAGCAATCAGGTAACCTCTGTACCTTCGGAAGCCATAGTAAGCTTCGAGGACAAAGATTATATTTTTGTTTTTGAAAGAAACAAAGTTGAAGCAGGCAAACCATTTACCGAGTACCGCATGATACAAGTACAGAAAGGCGTTTCGGATGATGGATATACTGAAATCATATTGCCTGAAAGCTTCAACTACAAAGCTTCAAAGGTAGTACTGAAAGGTGCCTACAACCTGCTTTCAGCAAAGAAAAATGCAGGTGAAATGAGCTGTTGATAATTGCAAATTTAATTTTAAATAAGATATGAAAAAATATTTTTAAAATAATAACAACTGTTATTTCACAACCTGAAAATTTTACTAACTTTGTGCCATCAATATCTAACTAATAATATCTCAATTCATTACTAATCAGTAACATTTAAACAAATTAAAAATGAAAAAGAAAATTGCAATTTTATCGCTTATCGCTATTTTTATTTCTGTTGGATCAATAAACGCTCAGACAAAAACAGTAACAAAAACAACTACTAAAACTGAAGTCAAAACAGACAAGAAAGCAGTAACACCAACGCCTGCCTGTTGTAAAACTAAGACTGCTGAATGCTGTAAAGGCAAAACAGCTGCAGAATGTAAAAACATGACTGCGAAAGAAAAAGCTGAATGTGCTGCAAAATGCAGTAAAGAAACAGCTAAAACAGGAGCAAAAGCTTGTACCGAAGGAACAACCAAAACCTGTGACAAAAAAGTTGTAACTAAAACAACTGTTGTCGCAAAGAAATAAGTTTCTTTAAATCATAGATTTAAGCCTCGATGGATATCGGGGCTTTTTTTGTGCATCAAATTATTTGATTTACCTTTGTAGAGAGAATACAGATAATTTTAAAAATATGTTTCAAACAAGAGTAGAAATCCCGGTATCGGAGTTTAAAATATCATTCGAGGATAACATCATGTCTTTGGGTTCATGTTTTGCTGAAAATATAGGCAAGAAAATGAAGGATGTCTGTTTTGAAGCTGATATCAATCCTTTCGGAGTACTATTTAATCCTGTATCTATTTGCAACAGTTTAGAAATATTACTCCATGATAAAATTTTCACAAAAGAGGATATCTTCGAATATAAATCTCTGTGGCAGAGTTTCTCGCACAGCAGTTTATTTTCAGACAGTACTGCCGAAGGCTGTTTAAGTAAAATAAATGACAGGTTGAATGATGCCAGGACATTTCTGGGTAAAGCGAATATACTCCTGATAACTTTTGGGACAGCCTGGGTATTTGAAGACAAAAAGAGTGGTAGGGTAGTCTCAAACTGTCATAAGTTGCCTGCAGGCGAATTTATAAGAAGACGATTAACTGTAGAAGAAATTGTTGCTGATTATACCCTGTTAATCAATAAGCTTCAATCGGTATTACCGGCTCTCACCATAATTTTCAGTGTTAGCCCGGTCCGTCACTGGAAGGACGGTGCACATGATAATAATATCAGTAAAAGCACCTTGTTGTTGGCTATTGATGAACTTCAAACGAAACTTCAAAAAGTACATTACTTTCCAGCCTATGAAATTCAGATGGATGAGTTGCGCGATTATCGGTTCTATGCTCCGGATATGCTGCACCCTTCGGATGTAGCAGTCGATTATATCTGGAACCGCTTCTCAGAAACTTATTTCTCCAGGCAAACTGAGGCACTTAAAAAAAGACTGGAACAACTGAAGTCGGATTTAACCCACAGGCCCATGCATCCTGATTCAATTGAATACGTAAAGTTTTTAGATAAAACAGAAAAGCGAAGAGAAGATTTGATTCATGAATTTCCTTTTCTTTTAAACCGCATTTAATAAAAAGAGAGCCTTTTCAACTGAATGAAGAGGCTCTCTTACGATTTATTAGACTATCAAACTATTATAAATCGGTAATAGGTTTATGTTTCGGTACTAATACTTTCATAACTACCCAGGCAATTAAATAGGCTGAGGCACACAATCCAAACATAATGCCGTAGGCTGTCTGAACATGGCTCTGCACCAATGCCTGTGCTGCATCACCAACAAGATGTTGAGCTGCTACTGCTGCTTCTCCGATACCTTTAAAATGATCAGTCAGGCGACCCGCAAACTGTTGTACCAATACACCACCAATACCACCTGCAAGACCGCCAATTCCGGTTACTGAACCAACTGATTTTTTAGGAAACATATCTGATACAGTTGTAAATAAGTTAGCTGACCAAGCTTGATGGGCAGCTGCCCCGATACAAATTACAATTAAAGCATAGATATAAGCGTTAGCTCCAAAATGTTGCACATTTCCAAAATAGGGGGTAAGTATCAAAACCATTGGTAAGGCTGCAATAATAAGCATGGCAGTCATACGTGCTTTGTAAGCTTCCATACCCTTGTTCATAAAAAACATAGGGAATCCACCTCCTGATACACTACCTACAATGGCAACTCCGTAAACAACAAACAACGGAATCATGATAGCATGGCCTTCCATATTAAATTGTTGTTTCATAAAGTCTGGTAACCAGAATAATAAAAACCACCAGATACCATCTGTCATAAATTTACCAAAGACAAATGCCCAGGTTTGTTTATAATTAAATAAACGATACCATGGAACTTTAGTTGCAACTTCATCTTCATCGGAAGGAACCACAACAACATCATCACTGTGTATATAATCGTATTCCGGTTTTAAAAGACGTTTTTGTTTTTTAGGGGTATCGTATAACAGAAACCAGAAAATCAACCAGATCAGACCAACTAGACCGGTGATGATATAAGCCATTTGCCATCCTTTAATTGCTCCGTTAAACCAAACGGCATAAGCAATTGCCGGAACAGCCAATGAAGCTATCATAGCACCTACATTTGATCCTGAATTGAAAATACCAATTGCCAGGGCACGTTCTTTTTTTGGAAACCACTCAGCGATAGTTTTATTGGATGCCGGGAAGTTACCTGCCTCACCAATTCCAAATAATGAACGGATAGCTGCATGTACCATTGCCATGCTGCCTGCAAATGCATTTAAAATACCAAATATTGACCACACAATTAATGATAAGGCTAGTCCAAGTTTTGTACCTATCTTATCAATCACAAATCCTGCAAAGAAAGTCATGATGGCATAAAAGCCGGTAAACAACGAAGTAACAAGTGCAAAATCGGTATTCGTCCATGCAAGGCCACCTTCAGCTAAGGGTCTCGAAAATAATGGTTTCAAGTAACCTATTACCTGACGATCCATGTAATTAATTGTGGTTGCAAAGAAAAGTAATCCGACAATTGTCCACCGGTAATTTCCGATTTTCTCTGCTGTTGATTTGTTCATAAGGTATTTTTTTAAAAGTAAAATATTAGTAAATTATTTACGTATTTTTTTTACAATTGCCAAAGCGTCGCTGCATAATTTTGTAATGCCTGACCAATCTTCAGCTTTAATCATTTCAGCAGGAAAAAGATTAGATCCCATTCCCACACAGGTGACACCGGCATCAAACCAGGTTTTTAAATTAGCTTCTTCGGGTTTTACTCCGCCTGTAACCATCAGATTCGACCAGGGCATTGGTGCTTTAAGTCCTTTTACAAATCCTGCACCCAATACATCTCCGGGAAAAACTTTGCAAAGATCGCAACCCATTTCCTGTGCAAATCCAACTTCAGAGACACTCCCACAACCCGGAGCATAAGGAATCAACCTGCGATTGGCCACTTTTGCCACTTCAGGGTTGAATAGCGGACCTACAATAAAGTTTGCGCCAATCTGTATGTATAAGGCTGCTGTAGGGGCATCTACTATAGAACCGATACCCATAATCATTTCAGGGCATTCTTTGGCAGCATATTTTACCAGTTCCCCAAAAACTTCATGGGCAAACTCACCACGGTTGGTAAATTCGAAGGCACGAACGCCACCTTCATAACATGCCTTTACAATTTTTTTTGATACTTCAATGTCGCTGCTGTAAAATACCGGCACAATACCGGTTTCTTTCATAGCTGTGAGTACTTGAATCTTATTGAACTTCATATTTTTATTTTAATTGACCCCTAACCCCTAAAGGGGAATAAGAGATATTAGTATGAATAACCCCAACCCTTTATGGGTTAGAGTTATTTGTTTTATTTGTGAATATTGTACTAAAGATTAAATATTTAGTAAGAGCAATTTAATAGCCGAAACTAAATTAGTTCCCCTTTAGGGGTTAGGGGTTATTTATCTAACTACCCGACCTGATCCATCTCCACCCATTAGTCCTTCAACTTCGGCAACTGTAGCCAGATTGTAGTCGCCATAAATGGTATGTTTCAGACAGGAAGCTGCCACTGCAAATTCCAGAGCTTGTTGGTCGTTGTTTGTATAAGTCAGCAAACCATAAATCAATCCACCCATGAAAGAGTCACCACCACCTACGCGATCAACGATGTGTGTAATATCATAACGTTTGGATTGGTATAATGTACCCGCACTGTATAAAACTCCACCCCAGGTATTGTGATTTGCATTGATAGAACCACGCAACGTGATAATTACTTTTTTAGCACGTGGGAACTTTGTCATCATTTGAGTACATACTGATTCAAATTCTGCTGAGTTCACTTCACCACCTGTATGGGCAACATCAAATCCTTCAGGTTTAATACCAAATACTTTTTCAGCATCTTCTTCATTCCCAAGGATAATATCACATCCTGCCACTAATTCAGGCATTACTTCAGAAGCCGATTTACCGTATTTCCATAAGTTCTTGCGATAGTTTAAGTCGGTAGAAACAGTAACTCCCATTTCATTGGCAATTTTAATTGCTTCCATACATGCATCAGCGGCACCTTGCGATAAAGCCGGAGTAATACCTGTCCAATGAAACCAATCTGCTCCTTTTAATACTTCGCGCCAGTTCACCATACCCGGTTTAATGTCCGCAATGGATGAGTTTGCACGGTCGTATACCACTTTGCTGGCACGGGCAACAGCTCCTGTTTCCAGAAAATAGATTCCAACACGTTCCCCACCTCGTAATATCTCTTTGGTTCCGACACTGTACTTGCGTAAATTCATGATACATGAATCTGCAATGTCGTTTTTAGGTAAACGGGTTACAAACTCTGTTTCCATACCATAATTTGCCAGTGATACTGCTACATTTGCTTCGCCGCCACCAAAAGTAGCATTAAACTGTGTAGACTGACTAAAACGTTCGAAGCCCGGAGTGGCCAAACGGAGCATAATCTCTCCAAAAGTTACAATCTTCTTACTCATTGTTTTCTTTGATTTGTACTAAATAAATGTTCATTTAATTGGTCGACCAAAAGTACAGCTTTTTTTTGTATTTCCAAATAGAAAATTACTTATTTTGCCTCTTTAGGATTCAATTAATGACGGATTTACATACAAAATGTATAAAAATTAAAAATTAAAAAACGATTTTGCATTATTATAGCTGATATTCTCTACCATTTTGCCAATGAACTCCATTTCCTGGTACGGCAATAATCCGTTTTCAACATCATTTCCTATCAGGTTACAAAGTGTCCTGCGGAAGTATTCATGACGGGGGTAGGAGAGGAAGCTGCGGGAATCGGTAAGCATTCCAACAAACCTGCTTAACAGGCCAAGTACAGATAAGGAATTCATTTGTTTTTCCATACCGTCTTTTTGATCCAGGAACCACCATCCTGAGCCGAATTGTATTTTTCCTGCAACAGTACCATCCTGGAAGTTTCCAATCATGGTTGCAATCATTTCATTGTCGGCTGGATTTAAGTTATAAAGAATTGTCTTAGCCAACTTATTTTGGGAATCAAGTCTGTTTAAAAATTTTGCTAATGCTTTCGCAGTGTTGAAGGTCCCGATGGAATCAAATCCGGTATCAGCACCTAATTGGTTGAATAAGCGGGTATTGTTGTTGCGTATTGTTCCGTAATGGAATTGTTGAGTCCATCCTTTTTCCCAATCCATTTCAGCAAAGATAACCATCATCGCCGATTTGAATTTCAACACTTCTGAATGAGCTAATTCCTGGCCTCCAAATACTTTGGTGAAGATTGCTTTGATTTCAGCTTCGGTATAATCTTCTGCATAGAATTCTTCAATTCCGTGGTCGGAGAGCTTGCAACCTACTTCCGCAAAGAAATCCTGACGTTTGCGTAACGCAACAATCATATCATCAAAAGTTGAAATGCTTACCCCTGATACCTTTGCAAGTTGAGCAACATAGGCCTGGAAATTAGCAGAACTTTCAACAGCCATAGCCTTGTCAGGTCTCCAGGTTGGAAGCATTTTTATTTCAAAACCGTCTTTTTTTGTTTTAATATGGTGTTCAAGTGAATCAATAGGATCATCGGTAGTACATACTACTTCCACTTTATATTTGCGCATTAAATTCCTGGCTGAATATTCCGGTGTCTGTAATTTGGCAGTACATTCATCATATATTTCACGGGCTGTAGCTGGTGAAAGTAATTTATCAATACCAAAGGCAGTTTTTAGTTCCAAATGTGTCCAGTGGTATAAAGGATTGCGCATAGTATTAGGCACTGTTTCAGCCCATTTCTCAAACTTTTCCCAGTCAGTAGTGTCTTTTCCTGTACAGAATTTTTCATCAATCCCATTGGTACGCATGGCCCGCCATTTGTAATGGTCACCCCCCAGCCAGGCTTCGGTAAGTGTTTTGAACTGATGATCATTGGCTACCATCGATGGGATCAAGTGGCAATGGTAATCAATAATAGGCATTTTTGATGCATGTTCGTGATACAGTTTGATAGCTGTTTCCGTTTGTAAAAGAAAATTTTCATCTAAGAAGTTTTTCATAATACTATTTTTTTGTTTTTAATATATCGGGTTGTTTATTTAACATTATTCCTGCCTGGATAGCCTGAATTACAGACTTGAAATTGCCAAAATTCACTTAAAAGAGTACCTGTTTTAGTATGAAAATCAGTTTTTAAGATTGACTTTTGTCAAACTTCATGATAATATTTCTTCGTTTAATCTTACAGTATTCAGTAAATCAGTGTTCTAGTTGATTATAATTCATGAAAAAAGGATTCCGTGTTCGCCCACGAAGATACAAATAATTTTATATTTACGAAATATATGCTGTTTTTATTCGAATTTATTACTCTGTGTGCGGACACAGGATTTGTATCTTTATCGAATATTCCGGTTTCGTTGAATAATCAAATCAAAGAGTAAAGTAATATGGTATGAATTAACTGTTCGAGAGTTGTAAGCCAACGGACATTTTGTTTGGAAGGATGCGAAGAAAAGATCTTTGATATTTTATTGAGGTGTTACTTTGCCGGTACAATGATTTTTGAAGATTTGATTATTTAGAATAACAGGAATGCAATACTTTTTCAGCATAGCGTTCTCCCAATAACAACTGGCTTTGTGCATTGAAATGAGGATCTGAGATATTGATCAGTGGGGTTAAATCTTCAGCTGATACCCAGTCGCTGTAAGGAATCTGTGATGATATCGTTCTGATCATGGTATTAAAAGCCTTGGATTCTTTACGCCAGTAAGCCAATTCCCCTGCTACAAAGTATACCTTTGGATAACCCAGGTCAGTCCTGAAATTCTGAACCATAGTAGATAATTTAGCCAGGTATGTATCCGGTTGGCCACTGTCACTTTCACCCTGATGCCACAGGATTGCTTTCAGGGTTCCCCATTTTAAAGCAGCTTTCATTCTTCCCAGTGTTTTTTCATAATACTGGTCCTTGTTCCCTTTTTCCCATGATTTGATAGAACTTCCGCCACGGGCATTGACTATCAACCCTATTTCAATTCCGGTTTTGGCTGTAATTTTCTTACTGAACTCATATCCGGGGCCTATTTGTTGCATCTTCAATGCTTTCCGGATATTCGAATATTTGTTGAGTGGGTTTATCGCAGGCTCCATGCTGTTGTTGGGAGTCATTAAGTACACATTGGTCAGTGTATCCAGGTACTCCGTGGATAAGGTCCCTCTTCCTGCCATATTGGATTGCCCGATCAGCAGGAATAAATCCAGTTTCGGCAAGACTTTGAATTGTACTTTATAAGTTTCGGTAATAGCCTTGTCTTTTGAACTTACCAGTATCCGGGCAGTTCTTTCTTTCTTCGATCCAAGGACATTGCTTGCCGGAAATATCCTGACAATATCACCCGAATGAAAAGGTATGGCTGTTATTTGAGGTGATTTTACGGTGGTATAGGGCAGGTTGACCTTGAAGGCATTCAGGTCCTGATTGAAATTATCGATGGTATCGCCATTGACAAGAATCGCTTTCAAGGTGGTATTTTTTGAAGCCTGATAATTCAACGCACTGTTTTGCCCGTGAACTGATAGGGTCAGGATACTGATAAATGCAATCCACTTAAATCTGTTGAAACCGGCTTTTATGAATGACATAATGTTAACCTGATTATAGAGTCATTTATTAAGGTTTTTATTCGAAAGGATACTTCTAAAAATAATTTGTTTTAATTTAGTCTCTTATAGCATGATCTTTCAAAATATCAACTCCATTCCAGGCCTTTTTATTGGTCCATTCTGTATAAGCCCCTGTCCAGAATTCATCTGTCGCCGGTAATCCTAATGGTAGAAAAACAGCAGAACACAAATACAAGCTTCCAGTAGAGATATATGTTTCGGCCATTTCAGGTTGATGGCCGCAAAAGCCAAGGGTGAGCCAGTTATTTTTATCAAAAGTACCAGGGGCATTCAGTTGCCTTTCAATGACTTCTGAAAGAGCACTTCGTACCTGTGAGGGAATAATGGTTGAAGGCAATCTTTTCAATAGTGCCACTTGTGTTAATGCCTGAAAAATACCAAAACGATAGGTCAATGAGCGGCCTATAACAGGATAAGTACCCTCGGGTGAAATCAGTCTTTCCAATTCTTCGGCATAACGGATACTTCGTTTTACTTCCTGTTGATAGGTAACAGAATCTATCTTGTTTTTGTTTTTTAGTACGTTCATAACATCCACCATCATAGGATGAATGACAATGCTGTTGTAATAATCGTAATGCAGGTCTTTCCCATCGCCATACCATCCATCTCCTTTATACCATTCATTATGCCGATTTAGTGCATAGGTGATGGTTTTCATATTGCAATCACCCGTTAACTGGAGTAGTGTTGCCTCAATGGTTGCTGAGAATAAAAGCCAGTTGCTTTCATATGGCTTGATAATACGTGTTGATTTCAATGCCTCAATCATTCGGGTCTGAGTTACCTTATCCAACTTACCCCAAAGTTGGGTTGGAGCCCTCAGCAAGCTTTGTGCCAGAAAGGCTGCATCAACCAAGGCCTGCCCATCAGTCGTAAAATTCAATCGGTCGGGTGAATCAGGGTCTACGGCGTTGTGCAATCCTTTTGCAGCTAATTCAATAAAATGTTTCCTTAATAATCCTTCTGCAGTCTCATCAGGTCCCAGTTCCAACCAGGGAGATATTCCATAAAGTAATCGCCCGACTGCTTCCAGGTGGGTAACTGCTGCCCGGTTTTTACCTTTTGCTTCTTCAATAACTTCAACCGGCATGTTTTTCCGCAAGGTGTTCTGGCTTAGGTTTACCAATACAGGTTCGGCAATTTTTGACAGGGCGTTCACCCAGATGGTTCGTTCTTCTGCTCCTGTTCGTTGTCTTGCATAAGTTCCGGTAGAAAAGAGACTAATGACAGATACTATAAAAAACGTTTTCAGTAATTGCATAATATTTGATTGAATTCATATTGTTAGTTATACAAGTTGGTTGATACATAAGAGACAAAGCAATGCCTTGTCTCTTATGTTTGTATAATAGGATTTTTCTTAATGAGTTTATTCCTAATCAGGATATAATTTGTTTTTAATGAAAGTATCTTTGTTTTAATCTATATGAAACACAACATGCAAAGGACAATTTAAACACAGAAACTATACAAATCTGTCAGTTAATAATTAAAATAAATCAGAATGTGAACCTGTACGCACAAAGGTAATTTCATTTTGTATATTGTCTAGTATCCAGATTAATATCCAGTCGGGCAATATATGATATTCCCAATAATCATTGTAATCACCGGATAATTTATGGGCTTTATAGTTGGTGGGTAAAGATCCTGTTGTTTCCAATATCTCTACAGCTTTTTGAAGTAATTGTAGATCATAATTTCGTTTAGTACAACGTTTATAATCTTTCTTAAAAGCCCCAGTGTAAGCAATGCTGTACATAATGTTTACTTGTTGAGCGAAGCAAACATATCCTTACTGTTTTTACTATGGGTTACTTTCCCATCTTTTGCATCCTTCATGGCTTTAGCCGTTATGGGAT
This sequence comes from Paludibacter sp., assembly GCA_028710415.1. Lineage (GTDB taxonomy): Bacteria > Bacteroidota > Bacteroidia > Bacteroidales > Paludibacteraceae > Paludibacter. The sequence continues at coordinate 165,422 of JAQTUE010000004.1, forward strand.
TTGGAATATCAGTAATCGTTTTTATTTTTACACCTTTCAGTAGTTTCAACGTTTTTTCAAGGGCTGGTATGATAGATGCATCATCCACTTGTAAAATAATTTGTGTCATAAGTTTTGCTCCTTTCTTATTTCTAAAGATAGATAAGTTTTACTTTTTAATAAAATACGTTTGTATTTTATTTCGGCAAGTCGTTCTGAACTTGTATAACGATTAGCAATTTGTATTGTTTGGTTTGAAAAAATAATATCAGGATAAACCCTATAATTCTTTCTCAAAGCAAACGCTGTTCTCAACATCCTTATATGGCCCATAATTAGGAATAAGATTGTATTGATTCTTTTCATACAGGTGGATAGCTTCGGGTTGCTTTTTACCTGTTTCCAGGATACACTTTTTATAATCAAGTTCCTTGCTCCAGTTTTCTAACTCATGCAATATTAGCGATGCAATACCTTTATTTCTATTATTCAACTTTACAAACATTCTTTTTACTTCCATCGTATCGTTGGAATACTCTTTCAACGCCCCGCACCCGACCGCAAGATCCTGGTCATACGCAACGATTGTATGTTTTATTTTATCTGTCTTGTTGAATTGCGAGTAAAACACATGTTCCTCCCCATCCCGTATCTTCAGGTCCTTGTCCAGTTCTGTCACCAGCTTCTGAAAATCCGTATCATCTGAGTTTGTTCTTTTTGTAATCATCCGAACTGTTCAGTTATTTTTGTTCACTATATCCATTACCACACCATTGTCGGCATAAACCTGCCAATTCTTTATCCGGTTGTTTTTAATTATCGCGGTCCAGGCTGCCGGTATTCTCCAATGATTGCTGTTGTTATTATCTTTTAGATTTTTGTAGGTACCACTTGCATATCCATACATGCAAAGAAGGGATTTCTTTTGGAGCATTCCGGTTATTTCAATTCTATAGTCGGGGAATAAATCAAAATATCCAATCCATGCCTGTTTCATTATTTCCCTTCCTGACGTTTTATTATCCCGTGAATCCACAAATAAATGGTCATCAGTCATTAATTCATACATTTTATCCACGTCGGCACGATTGATGGCATCCACAAAATCCAATACTACTTGAGAGTTCATGTTTTTAGTCTGTTAGAATGAATTTATAAAACTATTCCGAACGTGTTATTCCAAAATCCTCACTATTAGAATCTTACTACCTACTACCATCTACCTACTACCCACTACCTACTACTTACTACCTACTAACAATCTCCTCCACAATAGCTTTCTCAGTTTCTGTAATAAGTGTATTGAAATCAGTTCCCTTAACCTGTATAGGTGCATGTACTGTAAATTTCAGGTTACAGCCGATCCCAAAAGGGAATGAGCCATACCGGAACAGTTTCCATGAATTATTTATCGTTACCGGAACCACCCACGCATCCGGTGCATACTTGCACAGCATCTTTAAACCGCTTGAGGCAAAGGTACCGGGCTTGCCATTCCTGGAACGGGTACCTTCGGGATAGATCACTGCCGAACGATTCGTTTTCTGGATATATTCCCCGAGCTTTTTCAATTCAGGCAGTGCCTGTTTTGGATCCTTCCGGTCGATCAAGACAGATCCGCCATGATTCAGGTTATACGAAATGCTTGGAATACCTTTCCCCAGTTCAATCTTACTCACAAACTTAGGATGGTACTTGCGCAGAAACCAGGTAGTACCAATGATATCATACAAACCCTGATGATTGGATACAAATATAAGCGGCTTGCCTTCCGGTAATTCCCCTTTGAATTCAACCTCTGACCTTGAGGCCAATACAAATAAGATCTTCATCTCGAGATAACTCAGCACGTCCACGCTCTTTTTATGCGCTTTGTAGCCGAATACATTAAAACAAATGTACTGTATCGGGTGAAACAAACAGATGATACACAGGAACAGTATGGAGAAAAGCAGTGACAGCGGATAGGAGATTATTTTTTTCATCCGTAGATTAATTTAATTTTTAATGATAGAATGTTCGTTATTTTAAATGATTTCTTATTAAACCTGAAACAGGCTGTAAAAGTAATTGAATTGAGTTTATCTGCTTTTCAAACAATGTTGAAATTTATAATTGACTGTTTTTATAATTTCCAATTTATCTGGTTAATTTAATTTTTTGACTATCCACATTCTGCTTAAATATCCCTGAAGCAGCATTATAATCTATCACATCTACTTTGAAAGGTAAGTTGGATTCCACAAAATTGTCCATGAGTTTAACCATTAAATCAACTTCGAGCTTTTGTCCGTTTTCTGGTTGCAAAGCAATATCCAGATCAGAATATTCTTTTGCAGTTCCTGTTGCCCTGGAACCAAACACCCAAATTTGCATCCCGGAGGGTAGGTGCTTTTTGAGTATTTGCTTTACTGTTTCCAGTTGCCCAACAGGAATATCTATCTCTTTCCCGGTTTTATACATTTCGTTTGATTATTTGCTCAAACAGGTAATTGGCTTCTTCCAGAAAATCAGAAATGATAGCCAACACTTCCTGTGCGGTTTCGCTGTCATATGTATGGCTGGTTTTATTTCTTGCCAGACGGTAGTAAGTCCATTTATCCCACGAATGCAGTAATAGTCCTTTCTCAGCCCCTTTTCGTATCAAATCCGGAAAACTCATCCGGTCAATATCTTCTATATTCGCTTCCATTTGTTCCAGGCATCTTTTCAACATTTTATGACAAAGCTCATAAGTGTATTCAAAAGCCTGAATACATGCATCTTCGTAAGCTTCCTTTGTCTCCTGTTGATGCTGGTCGGCTTGCGAAAGAAGTCGGTTATTGGTGGTCAATTTCTTTATAGCCTTTTGTAATGAGCTTAAGTCTATAGTCATAAATGTAAATTTAGGTTATTCCTGCTACTTATATCCTTTTTAGTCCTTAAATGATGCTGATAGTTTAATAAAATCTTAAGCTTGTCAAACACTGCAAATGTAGTAAAATTTATGCAAAAGTAATTGACTTGAGTTCTTCGGCATACCGTTTTAAACCCTGTTCTATTCGGGCAGTTATTTTTTTACCGGGTTTTATTAATCCAAGTGCATATTGCCGCATCTGGCTTTCATTAATTCCCGAAATCCTGGCTAAACTGCTCTGATTGATGATTCCATTGTATCCTTCCACCAATGAAGGGATATCATGAAATACATATTCAAAATTATAAGGCTCATTCATCCATGCCTTATGTTCTTCCGGATATAAACCTTCTATGTGGAATTTAAGTCCTTCGGCCAGGTCTTTTCTAAGTTTCTCCATGGATTCACAGGCAATAACAAAACCATCTACATCAGGCAGGTGGGCGGAGATTCCTTTGCCGGCTTTGTATACGATCACTTTGAGTGTTTTCATGAGTTTTGTTGAATTAGAATAATTGTTATTTCTATTTTAATTCAGAACAAAGGTAACATAATACGATCCTTTTTCAAATATAGCTTTTTCAATATTTGGAAGTTTAACAATAGTAGAAATTAGAATTGTTGTTTAAACTCCCTCAATGCTGCAAAATCAATACTCTTATCTACAATAGTAGAAATTAGAATTTTTGTTTAAACACTTATAATTACGCTTGTCCGCTGTCGTGATCTACAATAGTAGAAATTTGAATTGTTGTTTAAACGTAAAACGGCAAATGTCCGCTAATGTCCGATCTACAATAGTAGAAATTTGAATTGTTGTTTAAACGTTCGCCCAAGCGGATAGTGCCGACCTATCTACAATAGTAGAAATTTGAATTGTTGTTTAAACAAATCCTATTGGACGGCCATAATTATCATCTACAATAGTAGAAATTTGAATTGTTGTTTAAACATTGAATAACCCGTAATCTTACCTGAAATGATCTACAATAGTAGAAATTTGAATTGTTGTTTAAACCTCATGGATACGAAATTGAGTCGCAGATATCTACAATAGTAGAAATTTGAATTGTTGTTTAAACAACGGAGAGTGGATCGAAAAGCGCATCGAATCTACAATAGTAGAAATTTAAATTGTTGTTTAAACCAACGACCGGGATAACGGACAACGACGCCATCTACAATAGTAGAAATTTGAATTGTTGTTTAAACGACATAGCAGCTATTGAGTACAGTTTTATCTACAATAGTAGAAATTTGAATTGTTGTTTAAACAAGGTCGGCATCGCTAAGGTTGGCACTTCATCTACAATAGTAGAAATTTGAATTGTTGTTTAAACTTACACGGTTGCAGAAATCAACAGAAACTAATCTACAATAGTAGAAATTTGAATTGTTGTTTAAACAAGGTTTCGGTGCAGGGTAAACGCTGCTATCTACAATAGTAGAAATTTGAATTGTTGTTTAAACAATTAGTGTGGGGTTTTGTTTTAGCAAAATCTACAATAGTAGAAATTTGAATTGTTGTTTAAACAATTTAAGAAACTGTTTTTTCATATTCTTATCTACAATAGTAGAAATTTGAATTGTTGTTTAAACACATCACCTGAAGGGTTAGCTTCGGTTATATCTACAATAGTAGAAATTTGAATTGTTGTTTAAACGTTAAAGTATTCTTTTTAGTGTAGTTTCATCTACAATAGTAGAAATTTGAATTGTTGTTTAAACTATACTCCGAAATAGTGTATTGACTCAATCTACAATAGTAGAAATTTGAATTGTTGTTTAAACTCAATTTTATCATAAGTTAATTGAAGTTCATCTACAATAGTAGAAATTTGAATTGTTGTTTAAACCTAAAAGTGGTAATACAGCACTACGGAAGATCTACAATAGTAGAAATTTGAATTGTTGTTTAAACCTGCTCGGTTGGAAAATCAATGAATCGATCTACAATAGTAGAAATTTGAATTGTTGTTTAAACTCAACGCATTGCCTTTCCGTGCTTACATCTACAATAGTAGAAATTTGAATTGTTGTTTAAACCCCATGCACCTCATCAATGTTAGCAGAATCTACAATAGTAGAAATTTGAATTGTTGTTTAAACATAGTATCATCGTTAATAACGTTAAGTATATCTACAATAGTAGAAATTTGAATTGTTGTTTAAACTGGCGACTTGACCGATCCGGGAGAATTATCTACAATAGTAGAAATTTGAATTGTTGTTTAAACTTTTGGTATTGTTTCTGATAGTCAGTCATATATCTACAATAGTAGAAATTTGAATTGTTGTTTAAACCCTACTGTACTTTCTATTATTTCTGCGTTATCTACAATAGTAGAAATTTGAATTGTTGTTTAAACTATAATCGATAAGATCGTTTTCAATATCTACAATAGTAGAAATTTGAATTGTTGTTTAAACTGACATAATTGCATGAGTGGCACGCCATTATCTACAATAGTAGAAATTTGAATTGTTGTTTAAACAATAAAATTCTCATAAGTATGACAGATACATCTACAATAGTAGAAATTTGAATTGTTGTTTAAACTCCATGATTGTTTGAGGTACCCCGCAAAATCTACAATAGTAGAAATTTGAATTGTTGTTTAAACTCCCCTGAGCGCATTAAAAGCGACGTAAATCTACAATAGTAGAAATTTGAATTGTTGTTTAAACTTCAATTCGTCCATCTCGGTAAGATCGTTATCTACAATAGTAGAAATTTGAATTGTTGTTTAAACTTAATCTAACAGAGGAACAAAAACATAACATATCTACAATAGTAGAAATTTGAATTGTTGTTTAAACATAACAAACTCATTGAGGAAGGCGATAAATATCTACAATAGTAGAAATTTGAATTGTTGTTTAAACTTCAATATGCAGAAGGTTGGGAGGAAGATATCTACAATAGTAGAAATTTGAATTGTTGTTTAAACAGACAGGAATAAGACCGGATACAATGTATCTACAATAGTAGAAATTTGAATTGTTGTTTAAACCAGGGAATCGAGCCAACCAATAAGCCGATCTACAATAGTAGAAATTTGAATTGTTGTTTAAACCCTATGCTAAATAACAATGGTACAAAAGTAGCTATTTTACGGGATTTTACAACAATCTATAAAAATATATCTTACCCTCCCCTAAAAATAAATATTTTGTATATTAATATGTCAAAGAACTATTAATTATTAAGTTAGTTTGAATTACATAATCGTTCTAAAATATATAAAGACCTAGCTTTGCTAAGTAAAATAAAGTAATGATTTATCACGATGAATTGCATTTCCATACTTGATTGCTTCATGAAGATTGGTTTCAAAGATGAATACACTATCTCCTCCATCGAACTTTTTACCAAAGTCGGTTTCGATGATTACTTTAAGGTTATCAAGAATTCGTTTTGAATTATTTATTTCGAATACGGAAAATTGCAACCGTATGCCACCATGTTTTATCAACATCTTCGAAAACTTAGTTCGTAACTTATCATTTGAAATGTCGTAACTTACTACTAACATGAATTTATTTGATTAAAAATTGTGGATAATCGGATGTGTTTTTTCGTTGCATAAAACATCGATAATAATCACGAATATATCTAAATACTTCGGCTTTCTGTTCGATCAAGACATCATAAAACATTTTAGTATAATCGCTATTTTTCTCCCGTTTGAGTATATATTCATTTTTAATCAAATCAAAATCTTCTGTTTTGCATTGTTTAGTATTGAATGCTTTTCGCACTTGTTGATCGATTAAACATCGGAACGGTTCCATTAAATCGCAAATCAACGATTTTCGTTTAAACCAAAGCCTGTGATAAACACCCATATAAGGATCAAATCCGAAAAGGCGAACGAATGCTTCAATATAATTAAACAAAATAGTATAACCAATATCAAGCGTTACGTTTATAGGGTCGGTTTTAGCTCTCGGACAACGGGCTTTCCAAACCAGTAATTCAAAATATGCTCCAAAGAATGCTTTTGCTACCCTTCCCTCTAATCCCATTATTGTATCGTAATCAGTAGCATTTTGCACCATTTCAATTGCTCTTGGATAATGTTCTTTAGCTTTTTGGACATTTTCTGTTTTTAGTCGGGTCTTTTCTAATAATCGTAATTGATTTCTTATTTTATTGGCTACCAAAATTTTAGGTATTTGCAAATCAGTTTTATTTAATGCATATTGCTTCTGCCGTAATAGAAAATTAGCTTCAGCAGTTACCGAAAAGAAAAATACAGGACGAAAGTTTGGTTTCATTACCACAATTGGAACTCCGTATTTAGTACATTTGTCTATCAATGCGGTAGTGACTGTAATATGCCCGATTACAAATAATGCCAGTATCTTTTGAAACGGCAACTTTGTGAGTGTTTTATTTCTCTCGGTATCTTCCAATAACAAGGCACCACTTTCCACCCGTAAGGCTTTGTTTTCAATGCAATTAATAACAAACACTGAACGATATTCGATGTCCTTAAGTGTAAACATTTTCTGTATCTGTTTTATCGCATAAATTGCAGTAGATACAATGTATGCATTTGTTTATATTTACTTGCAATGCTTGTGCAGGATCAAAATGCTTAAACCGAAGGATAAAGCTTCGTAATTCCGTTTTGTTTTCTTCAGTAGGAATAGCAATTGGATAAGATGTGTTAGTAGATATTGCATAAAAAGCAAGCTTTTCAATCTCGTAACCCATTTCCTTCATGCAAAAGTACTGCGCCCAAAGTTGATACAGTTGCCCTTGATATATGGTTTTGAGTTGATATTTTCTTTCAATCAATAACTTTTCTTTTCCTTTATATAAATCAATTTTACCAATGATACCCAATTCATTGCTATACACTGACAAAGAAGTAATTTCATCTTTCCTGCTGCTATACGTCTTTTCATCAATGGCAGTATGAGCCGCCTTACCCTGTGTTTGAGGAGTCGCATGTACTAACTCTTCTTCAGCACCCATATACACATTGTGCAAATAAATTGAATAGGGGCAGAAGATAAAATCATTTAGGGTTGAAATACTAATGTATTCTTCCATTTTTCTTCTGATTTCATTGATTGTGCAAAATCCAACCATTCTTTGTTACTAATCGCGAGTTTTAGTTTTTTCAAATCTTCTGCTTGTTTAATTTGCTCCACTATCCACATCCCTTTTCTGGCAATGTTATAAGCTCCATTGGCATCGGCGTTTTGTGGTAATATTGTTGTTGCAGTACGGCTATCATAAAAATGACCTTTTTCATTCACTACAGGTGAAATCAGGTAATCAATATCTGTTCCGTTTATGCTGTTTCGCATTTGTAAGGTAAGCTTCAATAAATGCAGCAACCGTTCATAAAAAGACTTTTCAGTTTGCCTAATAATCAATTCCTTTAGTCCTGTATGCTTGTAATCAATGCCGTATTGTTCAAATAGGTTGATAAGTTCATCAGTCAGTACTAATTCACGATTGTCCCATTGGCTGTTTTTAATTGGATTCCTAAAAGTTTCTATTCTGGTTGCATTCGTGCAGAGTGTCCAGTTGGTTCTGGTACCATCTGCTCTCGTAGTAAATTTGGTGTAATCGAAACTGAATTCAAAATACCGCTTTGCCGAGTTGTAAACTATTGAATCGAATTTCCCGAAAAATGTCTTTGCTTTATCCACGTTTTCATACCTGGTATCAAACAGGTTTACAAATCCTGTTACCGGATCCATTTTACTGGTATTCCATGCCGGAACATAAAACAAGAAGCCGCTTTGTTTTCCCATTTTCTGGAAACTTTCAAACTTATTCGTAAACTGGTAAGCATGAAGCGTACCTCCTAACTCGGAAGCATTTGTCTTTTTATCTACAAGATAGTTCAGTTTGTCTATCAGCATTTTCTCAAACTTCTGATACACCTGTTTTTCTACTTTTTGTCTGCCACGCATAAAACCCATGTTCAAGTCTTCGAGCACTACAATAGCATTGTATTCCACCATTAGTTCGGATATTTTATGGATTACCTGGCTCAAATATCCTTCTTTCAACTCTTTGATGGTTTCAATGGTTTTCCAGTTCTTGCGTGCATCGTCTCGGCTGCCTTCCCGGTTGTCTAATAACTTGTGATAATCGGTTTTGTATATTTTACCTTCGTATTCATTTACAATTTCATTCAGTGAGAACTGTTGTTTGATATTGCCTTTCGAATCAATCAGTGTCAGATACAATAAATGCCTTTCTCCACGGTCGAGTCCAATAATATGGAGATCAGATGTTTTTTTCAGGAACTGGTTTACCTCCGGATTGATATTGTTTATTCCACGGGCTTTAAAGTTCATGGTGATAGGTACATGGAATTGAAACTTATCTACCGTGTAGCGTTTGTCTTTGATAATATCGTATTCAAACTTGCTCTGCCTTTTGTCATTCAGCTCGTTTTTGTTATTTATGGCTTCATGGGCTTTGTGTACGATTATGTTTTCAGCTTTAATACTCGATTTACGGAAAAATACTTCTGCTTGTCCGTTCAGTTTATAGACAACATCTTTCAGGTTATCCCCATCGAAAAGCATTTTCCAATAGAGTGTATGCAGGTTTGGCGTTCCCTTGCTGTTGGGTGAAAAGTCTTTGTTGTACAATTGGAAAAAGTATAGTTTACCTTCTTCAACCATTTGAGCAATGTAAGTTTCAGGTATTCCCTTGAACGTTATTTTATATCCTTGTTGTTCTACTTCCCTGTAAAATCCGCTTAAATCTTCATACTTGCCGGTATCCGAGAATTGAAACCCGAATTGTTTCCAATCTTCATGTTTGTTTATGGACGATTTAAAGAAGTTGATCAAATCGTGGCAATGATTAATATTAAATTTATCTCCTTTTTTATGAGTCTCATTTTTGTAATTCTCCATCAATTCAACACTTGGCTTAAACTCACCGATCCTTGAATTGGAAAAGAATACTTTTGGAAGCATTTTATTTGCACCGGGCAGCAGTTTATATTCCATTTTCTCATAGCAGGATTCAGAACTTATTTCAAAGTCCCTTTTAAAGATCTTGTTATACTTTTTATTCATGATTCCAAGATAATACAACCCATCCTTGCGGAATATAATACTGGCATTATCCGACTCCTTATTTACATCCCAACCGTCCAGTAAGGTAGAATTTTCGAAATTCAGTTTCATTTTATCTGTGGAGTAAGGCTTGCGGGTCATGTAATTACGCACCTTGTTGTAAAGAGGTGTAATCTGGTCAAGTGTTATCCACAATGCTGTAAACTCACCATAAAATCGTTCGTCTTTTTCTGCTTCATTTCCTTTGCCCAATAACGGCTTGATAAACCATTGAATGGCTTTAATACTGTCGAGCAATTCTTTGATTTTATCTACATTCGGTTGGTCCTGTGCCAGTTTAAGATCGGGTGAATATGGATTATTCAGCAAGTCATTTATCGTGCTGTAATTAGTTTCAAGCTGTAAATACAAATTATCCGGTTCACCTGCATTTTCAACCGGTATCCTGAAATACTCTTCTACTTTTTTATGATAGGCATTATCCATTAGTAATAAACAATCATTTAAATATCCGATAGAATAGCTATCCTGATTGTTGAAATACTTCTTTTGTTCATCTTCGTATTTTTCGGTACCAATCTTAGCTTTTCCTTTATAATTAAGTTCATACCATCTGTTTAATGCTTTCTGAAAAATTCCCCAATCCCCGAATATCTTTTGCGAAATATCCGTCAGGCTTACATCATTCCTGATATATATTTTAGCTAAATCATAGTCATTCAGGTTCTGTAGAAGCTCTTTTAAGGAGCGTTCGCCTTCCATTATTTTATTTAAAACCTGATTGTCAATTTCCTGATAAAACTTTTCAATGCTTTCCAATACTTCGGTATCATCAGCAAACTCTTCAGGGATAAACGATACTGACGATCGGTCACTCAATATCTGTTTGAAAAGAGGCTTAAGTTTGGGTATCCTGTTTTCTTTCTTGGCTGTCTGATTGTATAAATTGATATATTCATTCAATCCTTTTACTTTTACTTTCCCTTCTTCGGGAGTATATCCACCTATCAGGTGATTGTATTTATCTATGCCAGTCTGAGTCAATGTTTCGTTAAAGTAATCCAGTGTAAAAACATCTTCTACAGCCAGCACTTGTATGATAGGACCTAATTCATTATCCGAAAGTATTGTTTGAAATTTATCTTTAACAGGTGAGTTTTGGACTTTTTCAAATGCCCGCATGTTATCAATAAACTTAGGCAGGTTTTGATGGATTAGTCGGTATGAAATAGCAGTCGATTTATCTTCAGCTGAATACATGTTTTTTCTGTTCTCATGAAATCCGGTGAAGTAAGTTGTGAAGCTATTAAATTCCTCAATTAATTCTCTTTCTTCAGAAGTATGGACAAAAGTTTTTAAATCTTCTTTTATCAACTCTTTGGCAAACAGATTTTTAAAACTTTCCTGCTTTGTAAACCGATCTGCCAATTGTTTCCTTAACCTTGATTGTATCTCTTCAAACTTCTTTTTTTCATCATCATTTCTCTTCAATATCTGATAATACAGATAATAATCTTCCAATGAAATTAATTTAAAATCTTCCAGTGCATTTGTGATAAATGCTTTATGATATTCGTCAATAATTTTCTTGACTATAATGTAACTTTCAGCCCTGTGTTCATCCTGTTCCAGTAATCCGTTAGTCTGTATGTATTCTAACGTCCTGCCTTGTGGTATTAATTCAAAACGAAGTGTCTTAGAAAGTGGATAAAGTCCTGTAAAATCAGTGAGTTTTTTCATAATCTTCAGATATTAAATTTATTAAATTTATAACCCTCAAAGATATGAATTAACTTTTAACTTTACCTCTATTTTATAAGAAATATTTACAACTGGTTACATTTTACAATTATCCTATAATCACACTGTTTTTTAGAATTGATGTTAATTCAATAATTCAATTGTAAAGACGCAAGGCTTTGCGTCTCTACCTGCAAAATGGAAAAATATTATATCTATTGTTACTGCATGATTTATCTATACAAAAAAAACCGCCCGGATAATCTTATCCAAACGGTTTTCAACAGAGTAGGAGCATGTCACTCCTTATTTTACCACTGCGGCTAATTTAGGCAAATCCTTATTCTCAGGGATTAGAGCTAAGCTAGAAAAATCAACCATCCATTTGTTATCTACTTTCACAAAATGCATGACATCCCGAACCAAAATCGGTTTACTCCAGCTAATCATAAATTGCCGCAGTACATTTGCCGAGTTACCATCCCTATCAAAGCGGATTTCTGTTTTCTCAAATTTAAGTTTCTCAAATTTTGTTGTGTCAGCCATCATGGCGGTTATCCCCTTCGTGTAGCTGGCTTTGTCCCAGATTTCGGAAGGACTACTTCCACAAAACAGGCCATCTTCTGTCAGAAAGGATAAAAATGTCTTTGCATCTTTTGAGTTGAAGGAAGCATCAATATCCTCCAATGTTTTGGTTAATTCGGCTTTTGCAGTGACAGGGTCAAAAGCAACAGGCTTTGTCTTTGTCTGGCATGAAGTGGCAAGTATCATTGCCAGCAGCATAGGAAAATAGATTTTTTTCATGTTGAATTGTTTTTTTAATCATTAATATTTAGATTGTAAGAACCAAGAGCCAAGACATAATACGCAATATATTAGTGTTATGCAATTTATTATTTCAGATTAATCCTTTCGTTATCTAAAATACTCATGGTTAAAGATAAAAAACTATCTACTGTTTGATGAATTAATGCCAAACAGTCAAAAGTATGATCTGTAAAAGTATACGGTATTCTGAATGAATGAAACGTAAAAATTATATTTTACTTTTTTACAATAACAACCCGTTTGTATTAAAGTTTACAATCCCTTGAAAAAGAATGCTAAATCACTCTTTCACGAATAATTTACTCCTGACAGGCAGGGAAATATGCAGCATAAAAAAACCGTCCTGAAATTATGTTCAGAACGGTAAATTCAATGTTTATAGGAATTAAAAATTTACTAATAGTATCATGCGAGTCACGATTTATTGATATTTTCCCTGGCTGATAAATAATCATTGTACTCCGTATCGGTCCAGGTGGGAGCATTTAGAATCAGTGTCTTTAAATCAGTTCCTTTTGATTTTTTGTTCTGATCTATTTCTTTATTGATCGCGTTGTTCAATTTCCGTAATTTGGATACGGGCAATTGCTTTACAATCGATACAAGATCTTTATAATCAATGTGGTGCATAATGTGTAATTTTAATACTTATAAAATCAATCGGATAATGTAATCGTACTTAGCTATAATTAAACAAATTTATTCGGTTCAATGTTTTTAAAATTTTATATGTGATATGATTTCATCTGGTTATGAATATAAAATTTAGCACTATTGATTTGATATTTACAATACTTGAGACTTATAAAAAGGATTATTGAACGCGGAACCTTTCAAACTTTTCAAACTTTTCAAACTCTTCAAACTCTGAGCCTATTTTGATCATTTTGGTGACGTCAACGAAATGATCGTGAACCACCTCACCACTGGTTTTGCAACTTTCTTTTGCCTTGTCAACTGCATTCAGAAAATTCCGCCAATCTGCATATCCAAGTAGTTCTTGTAATTCGCGTGCCAACCAGTATTCTATGCCATCTTGTTCATAAGCATATTCTTCAAAGCTTTTACTAAGCTTGGTGATTGTTTCTTTTTCCATTTGTTTTCAATTTTTAAATAAACAAATTTATTCGCTTCAATGTTTTTGTAAATCTATCTGTAATACAAATTTAACTAATTGTGATTATTACTCAAATCTGGCAATAGTAAAACAGATATTTAAATAACTTCAAAGCCATTGTACAGTCCATGGAACTCGGGACCTTTCAAATGGAGTATTCGACATCCCGATTTATCGGGACCTTTCAAAACTTTCAAACTCTTCAAACACGGAACACGGAACACGGAACACGGAACGCAAAACTATCTCACCGCGATGACTTTCCCGCACCCTGCATATTTCACTTCCACTGTTTCGCCTGTAAACCCTGCTGTGCCAAATTCAACTCCCATGCTGAGTAATACACTGACATTATCAGTCAAAAACTCTTTCCGCGAAGCTGGCATTTGTACGGTCATAGTATGTTCCGGAAGGATGGTTTGCGTTGAATTCCAGGCGCCGGTCACGGCCTGGCTGACACCATGCATTTCCAACACCATCGGCTCATAAATGTCTCTTTTCGGATTATAAATCATATCCGAAATGCTGCCCATTACCACAATCAGTCGGAAAAAAGGCAGCTTTTGAATGTTCAGCAAATAAAGCGCTGTATTGATGACCGGAATGGTTACCACTGCCTGCAATTCTTCCCGGTCAATCTCCCATCGTGGTATCACGCGCAACACCGTGTTGAAAGGGTAATTGCGGTTAAAGCTAAATTCTTCCAGCACCTGTTTGTGTTCCGACAAGATAATTTTCCGTTGTCCGACATCCGATTTTAAATCAAACTTCATCAGGTTCTTACCCATGCCAATGAGTACCGGCGTAAGGTTATAATCCGCCAAACGGTGCAGTCCCCCAAATGCATGGCGGCTTTTTGAACCAAACTTGGCACCACCTCCAAACTCTTTTTGATTCTTACGCGATTTGGCAAATTTTGGTGAGTTGGCAATCTGACTCTTTTTGGCACCTCCTTTGGTACGCATGATCACTTTGTCGCTACCCCTGCGGGTGTAAAAACTGTAGCCTCCTGCGCTACCTGTCATCTGAATAATTCCTTTTAAAATTGACATAATTGTGTGGGTTAAGTGGTTAATTAGTTGATTAGTTAATTGGTTGACTGGTTAATTGGTTAATTGGTTAATTGGTTGACTGGTTAATTGGTTAATTGGTTCATCCCGCATACGGGAGGTCACTTTATTCCGTTAGTATATTGATTCAATCTGAGAAAGTTAAATAGTTAACGTATCAATGCATTCATTTATTATAAATATTAAAAAAAATAATTGTTGTATTGATCTGGCCGGCTATTACTTACAGGGTGTTTTAGGCTTGAAATTCTTGCAAATCCAGTTGTGGATGCAGCTTTGGGGCATATAAACCCATTCATCCACGCTGACATGAATTGACAGGATATAAAATCAGAAATAATAATTTTCTTTCTTTTTATATTATTACTTCCCGGATCAAATTGGAGGTAATCATGTTAATCCAATATGTTGTCCTTTCTTGACAATACCGTCAATTGATAAATTATGTAGTTTGGTCATTCAACCCCATTACTACGATGTCTTCATGATGTCTCTGATAATCCAGAAATAACAAAATAATAAGCCAGTAATAATCCAACTATAATCCATATCTTAATAAATAAGGATTATATATGGATCATATATGGATTATATATGGATTATATATGGATTATCAGAGACATCATGAAGACATCATGGTGAAATGATGCCAGATAATTGAAGGGGTAGGAGGGACGGTTGAAAATTCAGGACTTAATCTAACGAAAGACAGATTGAAGCAATTCAGGATAAGCCATCGGACGAATTTATTCCGTAAAGAGGAAAACTCAACTCCGTTGCAACAGGCTACTTAGGTGGTGATTCTGTATATATCCCAAAAACTTCAGATAAACCACCCATGAATTAAAACTATAATTTATTCAAATTATTGCATCCTCCTGAAGGACTTATTCATCTTAGTATCCTCCTAAGAGTCATAACATTTACTAAAAAAATAAATTTTTAAAATAATTATCAACAAATTCAGCGTTCTGAGGGCCCAAGGAATTGTTATATGTGACTATAAATAAGAAGTATAGGCTAATTACAGGACTGTAATCAACTTTCCGTGTCCGCACACGAAAGTAGATTTTGTTTTGTTTATTCAAAATAAGTAGTATTTTTGTGTGAAATTCATTCTGTGTACGGACACGGAATGCTTATTTTTAACTACTATGCAAGAAACAAATCACAAGATACGGATCAAGGACATCGCCATCCTGGCGGGAGTGTCGGAAGGAACAGTCGACAGGGTACTCCATAACCGGGGTGATGTGTCGGCAAAGAGCCGGGAGGCAGTAACCAAGGTACTGGAGGAAATGAATTATTCCCCGAACTTGTTTGCCCGCTCATTGGCTTCTAAAAAGCAATACCGTTTTGTATGTTTGTTTCCGGCCCATCAGCCGGGTAACTATTGGGAAGATGTGGACAAAGGTTTTGACAGTGCTGCCCATGAATTTTTACACCACAATGTGCAGATTGAAAAACAGTATTTTAATCAATACGATACCCAATCGTATGTCAACGTCTGGAATTCTATTCTGAAGAATGAGCCGGATGCTGTATTTATAGCTCCGATCTTTCGGGAAGAAACCCTGGCATTCACACAGGAACTCACCAAACGTCATATCCCGTATTCCTTTATCGATTCACTGATTGAAGAAGCTGATTTTGTAACCTATTACGGTCAGAATTCATTTAAAAGCGGATATATCGCTGCTAAATTACTGTTAAGCTCCCTGGAGGAAGGATCGCAGATTATTGTTGGAAGAACCCAGCGCAAAGGATCGGTTTCCAACCAGACGGTGATACGGCATAGAGGATTTATGCAATACATCCAGGATCATAACCTGGGCGACAGGCATGAAATCATCAATGTTGAATTCAATAACGAGGATGAAAAAGCAAACAAGGAATTATTGCGCAATGTATTTTCAACTTACAAGAATATAAAGGGAGCTATTACGTTTAATTCAAAGGTCTATCGATTGGCCATGCATCTGGATGCGTTAAATCATACTAATATTCGTTTAATTGGTTATGATTTGCTGCAGCAGAATGTTACATACCTACAACAGGGAGTGATCAATTACCTGATCGCCCAACGTCCCGACAAACAAGCCTATTATTCAGTCAGGGATATGTGCCGGGAGCTCATTTTCAGGCAAGAAATCAAGAAAATAAATTATGTTCCGATAGATATTTTGATGAAAGAAAATATCGAAGACTATTTGCAATTTACAGAATAAAAGCATTTACCATTTATTCATTTACTATTTACTATTAATTCATTTACAATTTATTCATTTACTATTTACTATTTGAATTGATTGGATATCTGTTCTGATCTTATGAACTAATTAACCAATCAACCAATTAACCAGTTAACTAATTAACCAGTTAACGAATTAACGAATTAACGAATTAACGAATCTTTAAATAACCAACTTACAATATATTAATCCATTAAATTCTTTATCATGAAATTAGGAAAATTTAGTATTGGTACAGGTGACCGTTTTTCGCATCAGGGAGTAGCCCAGTTAAGGGCAATCGTGAAAGCGAATCAATCAGGTTTGGACATTAGTCCGGTTTGGAATAAGTCGAATCGTGAACATATTTATGTTCACTCACAACCGACAGATGTGCGTATAGAAGCTGATGCAGCTGTAAAAGCGCTTGGATTTAAAGGTAAATACTTTGTAGATGCCGATCATATAAATTTAGGAAATGTTGCCCCGTTTGTTGAAACAGCCGATTTCTTTACCCTTGATGTTGCTTCATTTATAGGAAAAGAAAGTAAACCGGAAGATATTACCGCTTTTGTGGCTTCGTGTGAAAAATATATCGGGAAATTAGAAATCCCGGGTTTTGAACAACCCATCGTAGTAACCGTAGACCTGTTGAAAAAGATAGCTGCCGACTTTTTAGCTGCAACCGAACAAGCTTCAGAAATCTACAAGTATTTAAAAGCTGCTAAAGGAGAAGGTAATTTTATAACCGAAGTATCGATGGACGAGGTTGAGAAACCACAAACCCCGATCGTGTTGTTGTTTATCCTGAAAATGCTTGCTGATAAAGGGGTTCCTGCCCAAACGATAGCTCCTAAGTTTACAGGCCGCTTCAATAAAGGTGTGGACTATACCGGCAATGTGGATCAGTTTGCTAAGGAATTCGAAGAAGACGTGCTGGTGATTGATTATGCTGTTAAGGAATTCGGTTTGCCCGAAGAACTTAAATTGAGTATCCATTCAGGAAGTGATAAATTCTCTATTTATCCGGTCATGGCACATGTGATTAAGAAATACAACAAAGGGCTGCATGTAAAAACTGCCGGAACAACCTGGCTGGAAGAAGTAATTGGATTGGCAGTAGCCGGTGGAGAAGGACTCGTGGCAGCAAAATATATTTATGCCCATTCACTGGGTCGCAAAGATGAATTGTGTGCTCCTTATGCTGATGTAATTGACATTGATGATTCGAAACTGCCTTCCGTGGAAGAAGTAAATACCTGGAGCAGTGAAAAATATGCCAATACCTTGCGTCATATTCCGGGACATCCTGATTATAATCCTAATTTCCGCCAGTTAGTTCATGTAGCATACAAAGTAGCTGCTGAAATGGGTGCAAATTATACCAACCTGTTGGAAAAATACTCGGATGTAATTGGTAATTGCGTGGAAGAAAACATTTACGAACGCCATTTGAAACGGTTGTTTAATTTGTAGGCAAGAATCGATTAAGTTCAAGGAACGAAAAGTGTCTTTTATTATTCAATGACTTCTCAGACCTCTCCCCAACCCTCTCCAAAGGAGAGGGCGTTGGAGCTAGGGTAGAAGAAGATTTATTTAAATAGCAATAAACTTGTGGAAGAAAACATTTACGAACGCCATTTGAAACAGTTGTTTAATTTGTAGGCAAGAATCGTTAGAGTATTCGGAATGAATGAATAGTGTCTTTTATTATTAAATGACCTCTCAGACCTCTCCCCAACCCTCTCCAAAGGAGAGGGCGTTGGAGCTTTAGGTTGAAGATGATTTATTTAAATAGCAGGATTCTATTTATTTCCAATTACTTAATTCGTGTAATTCATATTAATTCGCATAATTCGTATTAAAAAAATATATGAAAAACTTATTTGATATAAAAAATAAAGTAGTGATAATCACCGGGGGAACCGGTGTTTTAGGAAGCTGCATGGCAGAGTACCTGGCTGAACAGGGTGCAAAAGTAGTGATCCTGGCCAGGAATGCAGAACATGGAAAGAAAGTGGTGGATGGCATTGTTTCAAAAGGTTATGAAGCCATGTTCCTAAAATCGGATGTTAACAACAAGGAAATTCTGGAACAAAATGCCAAAGATATCCTTGCTAAGTACAAACGGATAGATATTTTGATTAATGGTGCCGGAGGTAATATGCCGGGTGCAACAATCGGACCTGATAAGACTATCTTTGATTTGGATGTAGAAGCTTTTCGCACTGTTGTTGACCTGAACCTCTTTGGAACAGTGATTCCGACCATGGTGTTTGCAAAGGTAATGACCGAACAAAAACAAGGGAATATCATCAATATTTCGTCTGAATCTGCCTTACGTCCATTAACACGGGTTGTTGGATATGGAGCAGCCAAAGCAGCTGTGACCAACTTTACAAAATACCTGGCCATTGAGCTGGCAACAAAATATGGGGAAGGTTTACGTGTGAACGCTATGGCACCGGGATTTTTTATCTCGGAACAAAACCGTACCTTGTTGACGAACCCTGATGGCACCTTTACAGCCCGCGGGAATACAATCCTTGCCCATACACCTTTTGGCCGCTTTGGTGAACCCGAAGAGTTGCTTGGGACCTTGCACTGGTTAGCCAGTGATGCTTCGAAATTTGTCACCGGAACACTGACTGTGATCGATGGTGGGTTTGATGCGTTCTGTATATAAAAAAGGAAAACGACCCCTAACCCCTAAAGGGGAACTGAGTTAGTATTGGCTATATTATTTTTTATACCATTCAATTCAAAACTGAAGTAACTAAGTTCCCCTTTAGGGGCTAGGGGTTATTAATAAAAAAGATTATTATTTATTTAACTAGAGTCCGTCTTGCATTCTCCCTTTTGGTATGGGGAGGGATGCAGGCTCACTTCAAAAAAACATTTCAACATGCATTTATGTAAACAATCCTGGAGATGGTATGGTCCCAATGATCCTGTATCTCTATCCGACATTCGTCAAGCCGGTGCAACTGACATAGTTACGGCATTACATCAGATCCCAAATGGCGAAGTATGGCCTGTAGAGGCAATTTTAGAACGTAAAAAGATAGTTGCCGACGCCGGGCTTGTGTGGTCGGTAGTGGAAAGTGTTCCTGTACACGAAGATATCAAAAAACGCAGCGGGAATTATAAACTGTACATTGAAAATTACAAACAATCGGTTCGTAATCTGGCTGAATGCGGGATCTTTATTGTGACTTACAACTTTATGCCTATCCTGGATTGGACCCGGACCGACCTGGCGTATACGATGCCTGATGGTTCAAAAGCATTGCGTTTTGAGATGGCAGCATTTGTGGCTTTTGACCTGTTTATGCTAAAACGTCCGAATGCTGAAAAAGATTATACCCCGGACCAGATTGCCAAAGCAAAAGCCCGTTTTGAAGGCATGAGCGATCAGGAAAAGGAAACACTTACACGGAATATTATTGCCGGTTTGCCGGGAGCAGAAGAAAGCTTCACCCTGGAACAATTTCAGGCAGCATTGGATACCTATGAAGGTATTACGGAAGATAATTTACGGAACAATTTGTTCTATTTTATAAACGAAATAACTACTGTAGCCGATCAGGTAGGAGTGCAGATGGCTATCCACCCGGATGATCCACCCCGTTCAATCTTAGGATTACCACGTATTTTAAGTACCGCCGAAGATGTTCGCAAGCTTTTTGCAGCAGTACCGAGCCTGGCAAACGGAATATGTTTATGCACAGGTTCATTTGGAGTATCATCTGTCAATGACCTGACTTCCATGTTACGTGAATTTGGAGAACGGTTGTATTATGTACACTTTCGCAGTACAAAACGTGATGCGGAAGGTGATTTTTATGAAGACAACCACCTGGAAGGCGATGTGGATATGTACGAAGCCATGAAAGCATTGCTGGTGGTGGAATATACCTATAAACGGAATATCCCTATGCGTCCGGATCACGGTCATCAGATGATCGACGACCTGCACAAGAAGACTAATCCGGGATATTCGTGCATCGGCATGCTGCGCGGAATGGCTGAATTGAGGGGACTGGAAATGGGAATATCAAGAACGCTATTTTGAATTGACAAAACCCCTAACCTGGACAAGCCAGAATTAAGAATAGAATTAAGAATAGAACGCTGATTAACGCTGATTTGGCGGATTAAAAACGGATTTGAAAAATACTGCGTATTTTGATTTTAAACCAACATTGGACAAGTCCGAATGAAAGAGTTAGTAATAAATTATGCAATATTGTGCCAATAAATAAACGAAATTAAGAGTTAAGATACTAAAGGGGAACTAAGTTACTTCTGTCTCCTATTTATTGGTAAACTATTAGTTTCCCTGTTCAGTGGCTGAATTGGAAAAGTCAGTTTTAATTATTATTATTATTATTATTATTTAGAAAACTATTAATCAATGCTATCCCGGTTCCCCTTTAGGGGTTAGGGGTTCTTATAAAACACACAAATCATGAGCATAGAATTAAAGAAAGATTGCGCTTACTCGCTGCTTGTAGCAACAAGCATGGGGGTTCGCATAACACCGGTGAACGGCCAGCCTGTTCATAGCAGTAAGTTATTTGAAATGGAGGTATCCAGTGCTGAAACGAACGTGGCAAGCATTGCTTCCTATTTAGGGTTACCGGTAAAAGTACTGACCACTTTTGTTCAGGACAGTCCGATAGCACAAATGATAAAAAGCAACCTGAAAAGCCGCCATATGGATTATGAAGGTCCGGAAGTGCCTCAGGGTGATCCATGGGGCTACCGCCATCAATTCAACATTGCTGATAGCGGATTTGGTTCCAGGGGACCCCGCGTGCTGAACGACCGTGCAGGTGAAGTAGGACGTACTTTAAATGTAAAAGATTTCGATTTAGATCGTATCTTTGCAAAAGAAGGAGTACAAATCCTGCACTTATCAGGTTTGATCGGTGCTTTATCACCTGAAACAAGTAATTTCTGCCTTCAACTGGCTCGTTTTGCCAAGAAGAATGGTACCCGTATTTCTTTTGATTTAAACTACCGTGCTTCTTTCTGGAAAGGCCGTGACCAGGAACTGCGTGAAATATTCACTGAGATAGCATCGGTTTCGGACATATTGATTGGAAACGAAGAAGATTTCCAGCTTTGCCTGGGCATTGAAGGTCCGGAAGCCGGAGGTAAAGGCATAGATGCTCAAATTGAAGGTTTTAAAGGCATGATTGGACGTGTGAAAAAGGCATTCCCGAATGCTTCAGTTTATGCCACGACATTACGTCAGGTAATCAGTACCAATGAACACTTATGGGGTGCTATCATGCTTGATGGTGATACCTGGAATGTAATCGAACCTCGCAAAATCAATGTACTGGACCGTATTGGTGGTGGGGATGGATTTGTAGGAGGTATGCTTTATGCTATTCTGAAAGGCTGGGATTCTGAAAAATGGGCTCAGTTTGGATGGGCATCAGGGGCTTTGGCTACTACATTCCTGACTGATTATGCACAACCTTCGGATGAAGAAATGATCTGGAGTATCTGGGGAGGAAATGCCAGAGTTAAAAGGTAGAAAGTAGTAGGTAGTAGGTAGTAGGTAGTAGGTAGTGGGTAATCCGTTGAACGACTGCTTTCTATATATTATCCCTCTTTATTTACTAAAACTAATTGAATAGTCTTATTGACGCTGTCACGTGCAAGCACGGTGACAGGTCTTTGCTTATAAACCTGACAACTTCGAAGACCTACTTAATGTAAAAAGATAATAAGTATTTCATAATTGTAAGTAGTTAGGAACAATATATTGTCCTGTCTTATTTCTTAAAAAATACGACTAAAACAGTTATTCTAAATTAGGGAATAAGGGTTTTAATATGGGGAATTAGGTTTTCTACGAAGGGTTAATATCTAAAAATAAGGGCTTTAAATTAAAAACCTAATTTTTGTTTTTTACCCCTCAGTAGAAATGTAAAGCAAAAAATCCAATCCTTATTCCCTTATTTAAATTAAAATAACACGAAATTATTTAGTTTCTGTTACTTAATTAGTTAGGAATTATCTTTTTTCTATTGATTTAAGTTGTAAATTGTAAATGATTAAATAGTAAATATATCTATGTTATACTACGAAATTGGATCAACAGACCTGGAACTGAATGCTGAAGATCTTAGAAAAGGGTTATTCGAAGCATTGGGTAAAATAGGGAAGAAACAGAAGGTTCTTGCCATTCCGCCGGATTATACACGCTTGCCAAGCCGTGCTGGTGAACTGACAGAGTTTACGTGGCAGTATTACGGGGATGCATTGACGGATGTGCTGCCAGCTTTGGGAACCCATTCCCCTATGACCAGCCAACAGATCAGCCATATGTTCGGACACATGCCTGCTTCCCTAATCCGGGAACATGACTGGAGGAATGATGTGGTGACCGTTGGAATAGTCCCAGCAGAATTTGTAAAGGAAGTTTCGGAAGGAGCTGTAGAGTTTCCATGGCCTGCACAGGTAAACAGGCTTTTGCTGGAGGGTAACTTTGACTTGATATTATCCATTGGCCAGGTTGTTCCTCATGAAGTGGTAGGGATGGCTAATTACAACAAGAATATTTTTGTCGGGACCGGTGGAGTGGAAGGGATCAATAAGAGTCATTTTGTAGGTGCAGCCTACGGCATGGAACGAATGATGGGTCATGCCGATACCCCTGTCCGCAGGATATTTAATTATGCATCGGAAAACTTCACAAACCATTTACCCATTTTGTATGTGCAAACGGTAGTGGGCCTGGATAAAACCGATGGAAAAATTAAAACCAGGGGATTATTTATCGGGGATGACTTTGAAGTATTTGATAAAGCAGCAAAACTAGCCTTGTTGGTGAATTTTGAAATGCTGGATAAACCATTGAAAAAGGTTGTCGTTTACCTGGATCCGACAGAATTCAAAAGTACCTGGCTGGGTAATAAATCTATTTATCGTACCCGAATGGCGATTGATGATGACGGAGAATTGATTGTACTGGCCCCGGCACTAAAAGAATTTGGAGAAGACAAGGAGATTGACCGTTTGATACGTAAATACGGCTATTTTGGAACCCTGGCAACTTTGAAGGCCTGTGATGAAAATGAAGAATTAAGGAAAAACCTGAGTGCTGCCGCCCACCTGATACATGGATCTTCCGAAGGCAGGTTCAGCATTACGTATTGCCCTGGAAAAGGACCTGAAAACCTGACGCAGGCTGAAATTGAAAGCGTAGGTTTCAAGTATGCCGACATTGATGAAATAAATGCTAAATATAATGCCGCCAATCTGCGTGATGGATTTAACACCATGGCTGATGGGGAAGAAATTTTCTATATATCCAATCCGGCATTAGGATTGTGGGCATTTAAGGATAGGTTTGAATATTAAGAACCCCCGACCCCTAAAGGGGGGAAAGAAAGAACCTCTAACCTCCCGATAAATCGGGATAAATTGGGGGAAACTTAAATAGTTTAGTTTTAGAAAGCTAGTTAATATAAAAGATACAAAATGGTACTAACTCAGTTCCCCTTTAGGGGTTAGGGGTTCTTTATTTTACTCTATGAAAATAATAATTGACGATAAAATTCCATATATACAGGGTGCGTTTGAAGGCGTGGCTGAAGTAATATACTTGCCGGGTTCGAAGACGACACCGGAAATTGTAAGAGATGCTGATGCTATTGTAACCCGTACCAGGACGAATTGTAATGAGAAGCTGCTGAGTGGTTCTACCGTTAAGTTTATTGCCACGGCAACAATCGGATATGACCATATCGATACAGATTATTGCGATAAAGCAGGAATCAAGTGGACCAATGCTCCGGGATGCAATTCTAAATCCGTTGAACAATATATTGCTTCAACTTTGATGGTGCTGGCAGAAAGGAAAAAGGTTCAATTGAAGGACTTGTGCATTGGTGTAGTAGGAGTGGGGAACGTAGGTAGCAAAGTGGCTACTGTCAGCAATTTATTGGGGATGAAGGTTCTGTTGAATGACCCTCCCCGTGAACGTGCAGAAGGATCGGAAGCATTTGTAAGCTTAAAACAGATTGTGGAAGACTCTGATATCATAACGTTACATGTTCCGCTAAATTTAAAAGGTGAAGATGCTACTTATCATCTTGGAGATGAGGCATTCTTAACTTCGTTGAAAAGAAAGCCTATCCTGATTAATTCATGCCGGGGAGAAGTAATAGAAACGAATGCCGTAAAGACTGCTTTGCAAACCGGACAACTATCTGGTTTTGTATGCGATTGTTGGGAAAATGAACCTGATATTGATCTTGAATTGCTGGGAATGGCAGATCTGGCAACCCCACATATTGCAGGGTATTCAAAAGACGGAAAAGCTACCGGAACACTTATGAGTGTGCATGCCATTAGTGATTATTTTGGACTGGGATTGAACAACTGGCTCCCTTTAGGGGTTGAATTACCGGCACATCCTATTATCTCAATAAACGGAAAGGGAATGACCGATCAGAAAATACTGTCCAAGGCTATCCTGGCTACCTATGATATACGGAATGATGATTCCAATTTCAGAAAAGAACCGGCTCTTTTTGAGCAACTACGGGGTGATTATCCGACACGAAGGGAGTTTCCTGCTTATACCATTAGTGCAACGAATGTTGGAACCAACGTATTGGAAATTCTTAGAGACTTAGGTTTTAAAATAGAAGAATAAAAAAATAAATCATACATTATAAACTTTAAAGACACTTATTTATTTATGAAAAAACTGGCAGATATTGGTTTGATAGGGTTGGCCGTAATGGGCGAAAACCTGGTGCTAAACATGGAAAGTAAAGGATTTACAGTCGGTGTTTTCAACCGTACAGTTGCTCGTGTTGACGAATTTATTGCAGGACGTGGAGCAGGTAAAAATTTTATAGGAGCTCACTCTATTGAAGAACTTTGTGCTTCACTTGAAAAACCCCGTAAAGTAATGATGCTTGTAAAAGCAGGGAAACCGGTGGATGATTTTATCGAACAGATTATTCCTTTTCTGGAACCAGGGGATATCATCATTGATGGTGGAAACTCGCATTATCCGGATACCATTCGTCGTACCAACTATGTTGAAAGCAAAGGATTACTTTTCATTGGAACCGGCGTATCGGGTGGTGAAGAGGGTGCTTTACTCGGACCTTCCATGATGCCGGGCGGATCACCTGCAGCGTGGCCTGCAGTGAAAGAAATTTTCCAGGCGGTTTCGGCTAAAGTGGAAGATGGCTCACCATGTTGCGATTGGGTAGGCGAAGGTGGCGCTGGCCATTTCGTTAAGATGGTGCATAATGGAATTGAATACGGAGATATGCAGATTATCTGTGAAGCCTACCAATTGATGAAAGAAATGATGGGAATGAGTGCTGATGAAATGCATGATGTATTTGCTGAATGGAATAAAGGCGACCTGGATTCATACCTGATTGAAATTACCCGTGACATTTTAGGCTTCAAGGATGAAAAGGGTGATGCCCTTGTTGAAAAGATCCTGGATACTGCCGGACAAAAAGGAACCGGGAAATGGACTGCAGTAACAGCCCTTGATTTTGGTATTCCATTGACGTTAATCGGGGAATCAGTATTTGCCCGTTGCCTTTCAGCCCAAAAAGACATGCGTGTACTTGCTTCAAAAGTAATAAGTGGACCGGAAACTAAATTCACAGGTGATAAAGCCCAAATGATTTCGGATCTGAAAGATGCCTTGTTCGGAGCTAAGATTATTTCGTATGCACAAGGCTATAACCTGATGATGGAAGCTGCCAAGGAATACAAATGGGATCTGAATTACGGCGGTATTGCTTTAATGTGGCGTGGTGGTTGTATTATCCGTTCAATATTCTTAGCTGATATCAAAAAAGCATTCGATACGAATCCGGGATTGGAAAACCTATTACTGGATCCACATTTCAAGGATATCGTTGAGAAAGCCCAGGCAGGATGGCGTCGTGTTTGTGCTACTGCATTGACAAATGGTGTTCCGGTACCGGCTCTGACTTCCGCACTTTGTTATTTTGACGGGTTGCGCAGTGAACGATTGCCTGCTAACCTGTTGCAGGCTCAACGTGATTATTTCGGTGCACATACATACGAACGTGTTGACAAACCACGTGGAGAATTTTTCCATACCAACTGGACCGGAAGAGGTGGTGATACTGCTTCAACAACCTATGTAGTATAAGAACCTCACCCTTGACCCCCTCTCCTTGAGAAGAGGGGAGAAAGAGTGGGTTGCAGGATGATATTAAAAAGCCCTTTGTTTATATTAACGAAGGGCTTTTTGTTTCTCTGTATGCGAGCGGAAAAATAAATTCAGGATACAATCCAATTTAGGAGAGACAATACTTCTATACTGAAACAATTTTACTCATAAATTTCTCAATATCAACTACTACCCGTTCATGAGTAGCTTTGCCAACCAGATCAGAACTGCTATCTGTGGCAATGATTTCGAACGTATATTTCCTGCCTTCAACGGCTGTTATTGTTGCAGTACATTGTATTTCAGCTCCAACAGGACTTGCTTTCAGATGTTGCATATTGATTGAAATACCCACACTGGAACCTCCCGCAGGAAGTGTAATAAGTTGCATGGCTGTATTCTCCATAAGTGCAATTAAAGCCGGGGTAGCAAAAACAGGTAGTAAGCCTGATCCAAATTGTGATGCAGTTTGGGCTTCAGTAACCAGAATTGTTTGAGAGAAGGATTTGTTTTGATCTTTGTCCATATCCGGATTTATAGTTGTGATTTGTATGAGTTTTTTTAGTGTGTGATTGAATTAAATAGAAAGAGACGAATAAATATCCGCCTCTTTCTATTTAATTCAATAATTATCTATAGTAATTCTTTCAACGCATTTGCAAAACTGTTTACTTCTTCTTCGGTTGTATCGTACGAACACATCCAACGTTGTTCATGCGTTTCGGCATCCCACTCATAGAAAGGATATTTACTTCGCAAAGGTTGAATGGTATGAACCGGAATAATTACAAAAACAGCATTTGCATCAACGCTTCGGGTGACATGTACCCCTGGAAGCTGACTTACCTTTGTATAAAGCAATTGAGCCATTTTATTGGCATGGTTTGCCATTCGATGCCAAAGATCGTTCGTGAGCAAAGCTGTAAATTGTGTTGCAATAAAACGGTTTTTAGAGAATAACTGAGCCGTTTGTTTGTGAAAATAAGGGGCATTCACTTTCAATTCATCGTTGAAAATCAATATTGCTTCACCAATCATTAACCCATTCTTGGTACCTCCAAAACTCATGATGTCAATCCCACACTCCACTGTAGCTTCTTTCAGGCTAACGCCCAGGGAGGCAACAGCATTGGAAATCCTGGCACCATCCAAATGTACATACATATTATTGGCATGAGCAAAGTCGCAAAGAGTTTTTAATTCATTCAATGAATAAACAGTGCCCAGTTCGGTGCTTTGGCTGATTGAAATCACCTTGGGTTGAGTGTTATGGACATTCCCAATCCGGTTAAGTAATGGTTTTATGAGTTCAGGAGTTAATTTCCCATTGGGAGTCTTGAGGGGCAGAAGTGAACAGCCAATGCTTTGTGTCGGTGCCCCGCACTCATCGGCCAGAATGTGCGCAAATTCAGAACAAACAACTGCCTGAAATGGCAGAGTGCAACATTTCAGGCAGGTTACATTGGCACCAGTGCCATTAAAAGTATATAATACTTCTACTTTACCAAAAATTTCTTCAAAAATACGATTCGCTTCCTGAGTAAAAAAATCATCACCATATGAAATCTGGTGTTGATTGTTGGCACGTTGGATAGCTTCAAAGACTTCAGGATGTATTCCCGAATAATTATCACTTGCGAAAGACTTCATTATTTATTTGTTGATGGGTTAAATAGGATTTCAATTAACC
The DNA here is from genome assembly GCA_028710415.1 of Paludibacter sp. Classification (GTDB taxonomy): domain Bacteria; phylum Bacteroidota; class Bacteroidia; order Bacteroidales; family Paludibacteraceae; genus Paludibacter. The sequence continues at coordinate 194,242 of JAQTUE010000004.1, forward strand.
TGTTAGTTTAAAGGAAACTGTGACCTGTTACTTGTTACGTATTTAAAATTTAAATTTATCGAAGAAACTCTTTGATTTTGATTCTTCCGTTACCGGAGTTTCAATAATTTCTTCTGCACGGGGAATAGGTTCACCCTGTTCCCGGTTAATAAATCCAACTACATCCTGCAACCCTTCAATAAATTTGTCGAAATCTTCTTTATATAGAAATATTTTATGCTTTTCGTAGGTTACCTGTACGTCATCTTCATGACCAACAACCTTTTTCTTGCTTTCGGTAATCGCTAAAAATAAATCATCATTCCGGCTCTTCTTTACATCAAGATAATAAATCCTCTTTCCAGCTTTAATTGCTTTAGAATAAATTATTTCGTTATCCTTCTTTTCAATTTCAAACTTCTTTTTCTCTACTTCCATAATCCTTCTGATTTTTATGTAAACAATTATAAAATATCAATATCATTTCATTCATTTCAATCTTTACAGCCTGAAATAAGTTTGTTTCCTCTCTGAAAACAATAAAACCTCAACTATTTCATTGAGACTTCAAATTTCTGTATTTTTTTTCAATTTATCAAATAAAACATGCTTTTTTGTTGAATTACTTGATAGATTTCGTTTATTTGAAAATTGTATAGCACAAAAATACTAAAATTTGAAATCAATGAAGCATTAAAAAGATGATTTATTCTATATGATACAAGAATTAATAAACTATTATCCACTGTTTTGGTAAATTAATTGAATTTTCGGGAGTAGTTTAAGAGAAAAAGCAAAAATTATTCTTATTTTTGTATCTCCAATACAAAATGATATAACAGCCATGTTCTGGAACAGAGCACTTATTTTGGGTAATTTCAATAAGAAAATCAATCTGCTTACAGGAAAAACTTTTATATAAAACAATAAAAATATACTCTTATCATGGAATCTACTATTAAACTTTATTCATTAAAAGCAGTCGATTATAAATCGTATGTTTATGCATTGTTATTTATTGCAGGAAATATTATATTGCCTCAGGTTTGCCACTTAATCCCAATGGGAGGCCAAATGTTGTTGCCAATTTATTTCTTTACATTAATTGCTGCTTACAAGTATGGTTTCTTTACCGGTTTACTCACCGCAGTAGCTTCCCCACTGGTAAACCATGCGCTTTTTGGGATGCCTGCCACTGAAATGCTTACCATCATTCTGATTAAATCGGCATTATTGGCTGTTGCTGCGAGTTATATGGCACAACGTACAAAAGAAATTAAAATACAAAGTTTATTGCTGGTAATACTTTTCTATCAGGGAATCGGAATGATAGCCGAATTCTTCCTGACGGGCAGCTTCACGGCAGCCATGCAGGATATTCGTCTTGGAATGCCGGGTATAATCCTTCAATTGGTTGGTGGTTATTTTTGTTTGAAAGCATTGAAAAATTTTTAGTTTATAGTTTAGAGTAGGTAGTTTATAGTAGGTAGTAGGTAGTAGGTAGCAGGTAGTGATTGATACTGCTGAGATCTGATGGTAAATGAATAAATAGTAAATAAAAAGATGAAGTCTTTTGAAGATGTATTGGAACGTATTCGTACCATTGAAATAGCTGAAACATTTGATATGGTTGTGGCAATAGCGAACGGTGGAATCATACCGGCAGCCATGATTAATCAACGATTGGGATGTGACTATCAGTTGTTAAAGTTGAATTTAAGGGATGCCATGCAGAATAAATTGTATGATAAGCCCAAATTGCTGGAAGAAATTGACTTCGATTATAAAGGAAAACGGATTTTATTGGTTGATGACCGTGTGAAAACAGGAACAACACTTGAGTTTGCAAAGGAATTATTATCTGAAGCAAAGTCAGTTAAAACATTAGCCGTGAACGGAATTGCAGATTATTGCCTGTATAATGAAACCTGTTTTAGATTTCCCTGGATAGTATAAACTATTCATTATTATAAATTGTTTGATCTTGTGAAACTGCATAGCCTAAAAAGTACTATCTTTGCAGCGAAATACGGGTTGTTTAAATCGGGTATAATTATACTTGACAATTAGATCATTCCAATTCAACAATTTCAGTAATTATGAATTATGCATTCACTTTGGTGCATTATTAAAAGCGTTCACTTTATTTTATGATTAATCGAGTATTATTGCGTATTAAGATTGTTCAAATCTTATATTCCTATTATAAAAGCGACGGCAAATCGTTGCCTTTAGCAGAAAAAGAATTGTTTCATAGTATCGAAAAAACCTATGATCTGTATTATCACCTCCTTCAATTATCCATTGAAATAACCAGATTAGCTTCCGATCGTATAGAAACTAAACGGAACAGACTTCGTCCTACAGAAGATGATTTAAATCCAAATACCCGTTTTATTGATAATTCATTTATTGCACAACTGTCTACCAATGTGCAATTCAATGAATATCTAACAGCACATAAACTTTCCTGGGTAAATTATCCTGAAATCATTAAAGAACTTTTAGAAGAAGTGATTTCTACCGAATTTTATTCGGATTATATGACTGCTGAAACGGTTGATTATGCTGCAGATAAAGATGTTTGGCGTAAGATATTTAAAAAAGTAATCCTTCAAAATGAAAATTTGGATGATTCAATTCAGGATCAAAGTATCTATTGGACTGATGATATTGAAATGGTTGTAAGTTTTGTGATCAAGACTATCAAACGTTTTGATGCCTCAAAAGGTGAAGATCAGGAACTGTTACCTATGTTTAAAGATCAGGAAGATATCGATTTTGCCAGTAAGCTGATACGTAGTGTATTGACCAAAGGACCTGTATTACGCGAAATGATTGATGTAAATACCAAAAACTGGGAAATTGACCGTATCGCCTTTATGGATATTGTGATTATGGAAGTTGCATTGGCTGAATTAATGGATTTCCCAACAATTCCTGTAAATGTAACCTTAAACGAATATATTGAGATTGCAAAAACATACAGTACTGATAAAAGTGGAACTTTTATCAATGGTGTGCTGGATAATATCGTTGGTCAACTTAAAAAAGACAATAAGTTGATTAAGGTTGTTATGTTTAGTGATAATAAAAAATAATATACTATTTTTGCACATAAATAAATTTAAAAAATTAAAGAAATGAATCTATTAAGCATTTTGTTACAAGCAGCCGCTCCTGCAGCAGGTGGTGCAAGCAGTTATTCGGGAATTTTGATGATGGTGTTGATTTTTGTGGTATTCTATTTCTTTATGATTCGTCCACAAAGTAAACGTCAAAAGGAAATTAAAAAACAACGTGAAGCAATGCAAGTAGGCGACAAAGTTGTAACCTCAGGTGGTATTTACGGAAAAGTAAAAGAGATTAAAGAAACAACCGTTATTGTTGAAATCGCTGAAAACGTAAGAATCAAAATTGATAAGAATTCGGTTTTTGCTACGGCAGATGACATTCAAACTCCGGCCAAATAAACCGTTCAATGGCTGAAAAAAAAGGCATAAATTTTATCAGTTATAACTTGCAAAAGCTTAAATCATTCTTTTTTACAAAAGATATTTTAAGCTTTTTGCTTTTTCTTGCCTTGTCATCTACCTTTTGGTTTGTTCATGCGTTGGGAAAGGAACGAGAAACAAATATTGTCGTTCCAATCCGATATGTTGGTATTCCGATTAATGTTGCCATAACCAATTCACCTCCTTCAGAGATTTCATTAAATATCAAAGACCAGGGAATGCGATTGTTTGATTATTCAAAAAGTCACATTACACCGTTGACAATTGATTTAAGCCGTGTTTTCTATCAAAAAGGAGAAATCCTGATCACTCCGGATCTGTTAAGTGGCAGAATAAGGCGCTATTTGAAACCAACCACTTCGATATTGGATATACATCCGGATTCAATTTTGATACAATACGAGAAATTAGGAGTAAAGACCGTACCTATTAAGCTTACTTCAAAAATTGAACTGGCCAATCAATATATGTTAAGTAATGAAATACAGCTTGATCCGAATCTAGTCACTATATTTGGACCCCGAAGAATCCTTGATACCATAAAATCTGTTCATACGGATTTGCTTGAATTGAAAAATCTGAATGATACAAGTTATTTCCATTGTAAATTAAAACCAATTAAATTAGTTCGTTTTTCGGTAAAACATACAAAGGTAAGTGTATTTGTAGAGCCTTTTACAGAAAGAAAAGTGCAGATACCGGTCACTGCTATTAATTGTCCGGCAGGTATGTCAATCCGAACATTCCCTACATTTGTTAATGCAACTTATACGGTTGGTTTAAGTCAGTTTTATACTTTATCTCCCAATGATATTCAAGTATATCTGGATTTTAATGAGTTGAAATTGTCAAAACAAAGTAAACAGATTCTTAAAATTAAAAATAATACATCCCATATAACCAATATACGGATTTCACCAACAGAAGTGGAATTTATATTAGAAGAAAAATAATTCAATTACATCCTCTCTAATCAGTGACCAAGGTTTATAAAAAAATTCAATGAAAAATATTCAAATGGTTGACTTAAAAAGTCAATATCAAAAAATCAAATCAGAAGTAGACGCTGGAATACAAGAAGTAATAGATACAACATCCTTTATCAAAGGTGGTAAAGTGACCGATTTTCAACATCAATTAGAATCTTATTTAAATGTAAAGCATGTAATTCCTGTTGGCAATGGAACAGACGCATTACAGATTGCACTTATGTCTTTAGGTCTAAAACCGGGCGATGAAGTAATTACTCCAACTTTTACATTTATTGCAACTGCCGAAGTGGTTGCCTTACTGGGATTAACACCTGTATTGGTAGATGTGGAATTCGGAACTTTCAATATCTCTGTTGAATCACTCAAAAAAGCAATCACTCCCAAAACTAAAGCTATCGTTCCTGTTCACCTTTTTGGACAAAATGCTGATATGGAACCAATTTTAGCTCTTGCTAAAGAACACAATCTCTTTGTGATAGAAGATGCTTGCCAGTCGATAGGTTCTGTTTATACATTCTCGGATGGCCGACATGTACATTCCGGTTGTATGGGCGATATCGGATGCACTTCATTCTTTCCTTCAAAGAATCTTGGTTGTTTTGGTGATGGTGGAGCTATATTTACAAATAATGACGAACTGGCTGCCCGAATGCGTTCAATTTCGAACCATGGTATGGTAATCCGTTATCATCACGATATGGTTGGTGTCAATTCCAGGCTTGACAGTATCCAGGCAGCTGTACTTGAAGTGAAACTGAAGCATTTGGATGAGTATTGTGCGAACAGAATAGCAGCAGCTGATTATTATGATACTGCATTTGGAGATTGCGATAAATTGATTCTTCCAGCCCGTTCAACCCAATCCACACACGTTTTTCATCAATATACATTAAAATTAAAGGGTGTAAACCGATCTGAATTACAAAAATTCTTATCAGACAAAGGTATTCCTGCCATGATTTATTACCCGGTTCCTTTGCATTTTCAAAAGGCTTACCAGGATGATCGTTATCAGGCAGGAGATTTTCCAATTGCTGAAAAATTAAGCGAATGTGTATTATCATTACCTATGCATACAGAGCTTTCGGAAGAACAACTGGAGTATATTACCAGGAATGTTTTGGAATTTGTTGTCTAGTTGACTAAGTTAATTCGGTAACCGCTTAAATAATCAAGTACGTAATAAAATAACCAATTAACTTACTCAACCAATTAACCAATTAACTTACTCAACTTAATTAACCAATTAACTTACTCAACTTAATTAACTTAATTAACTCACTCAACTTAGTCAACTTAATTAACTTACTCAACCAACCAACTAAACACATGGAATATTTTGCTCACGAAACAGCCATTGTCGATGAAGGGTGCACCATTGGAAATGGTACTAAAATCTGGCATTTTTCGCATATTATGTCGGGATGTATTATCGGAGAAAGTTGTAATATCGGGCAAAATGTAGTAATTTCGCCAGCAGTAATACTTGGGAAAAATGTGAAGATACAGAATAATGTATCTGTCTATACCGGAGTTATTTGTGAGGATGATGTTTTTCTGGGACCATCAATGGTTTTTACCAATGTGATTAATCCCAGAAGCCATGTAAGCCGGAAAAGTGAGTATGCACAAACCATTGTTCGCAAAGGGGCAAGTATTGGGGCAAATGCAACTGTTGTTTGTGGAAATGAAATAGGCGAGTATGCATTGATTGGTGCCGGAGCGGTCATTACGAAGCCTGTGAAGCCCTTTGCATTGGTAGTTGGTAATCCTGCAAGGCAAATTGGCTGGGTGAGCGAGAATGGCCTTAAACTTCAATTTGACACGAACAATATAGCTGTATGTCCGGAAACCGGTCAGGAGTATGAATTAAAAGGTACAAGCGTTTTACGTTTGAAATAAAAATATAATATAATTAAGATGATAAAATTCGCTGTAATTGGCCAGGGACATATTGGAAAGCGTCATGCTGAAATGATTCGCCGGAACCCGGAATCAGAATTGGTAGCTGTGTGTGATGTGTTATCAAAAGAACAAGTTGGATTATCGGAAATTCAGGAACAGTTTTTTACAAATTATGAAGATCTGTTAGCCGCAAATCTAGATATTGATGTAATCAATATTTGTACTCCTAATGGGTATCATGCTGAATATGCAATAAAAGGATTACAGGCAAAAAAACATGTTGTACTTGAAAAACCAATTGCACTGACTAAAAAGGATGCTGAAAACATTCTTTTTAAATCCCTTGAAATGTCACGTCACGTATTCTGCGTGATGCAAAATCGTTATTCTCCACCTTCTGTCTGGTTGAAAGAACTGGTAGATAATGACACCTTGGGCGATATCTTTATGGTTAAACTGGATTGTTACTGGAACCGTGATGACCGATATTATAAAAAAGGCAACTGGCATGGTACAGCTAAACTGGACGGTGGTACCTTATTTACACAGTTTTCACATTTCATAGATATCATGTATTGGCTTTTTGGAGACGTACAAAATATCAGGGGGAATTTTGCTGATTTTATGCACAAAGACTTAACCGACTTTGAAGATAGTGGGGTAGTTGCATTCGATTTTATAAATGGAGGAATGGGCAGCCTGAATTATTCAACTGCTGTATGGGATACAAACCTGGAAAGTAGCATTACCATTATCGGTTCAAAAGGAACCGTGAAAGTAGCCGGACAATATATGAATGAAGTAACTTATTGTCATATAAAAGATTATATCATGCCGGAATTGGAAGCTTCAAATCCGCCGAATGATTATGGACTTTATAAAGGATCTGCCCAAAACCATCACTATGTGATTGAAAATGTAATTGAAAAACTTAGTGATAAAGGTACAATTACAACTAATTTATTGGAAGGATTAAAAGTAATTGATATCATTGAAAGAATTTACAATGTTCGTGATAATCAATGGAAAAAGTAAAAATAAATAATTATGTTACAACGTATACAAACAGTTTATTTATTAGCAATCGTAGTATTATCGGGAATTGTAGTTTTTTCTCCGCTTGCTGATTTGATAAATAAAGCAGATAATCTGTTTTATCTTGTTGATTTCAAAGGTATATCATTGGTTCAACAGACAGGAAATGTAGTTGAATCAAGAGTCTGGGGATTAAACTCAGTTTCATTGGTGGTTCCAATCCTGGCATTAATAACCATTTTTTCTTTTAAAAACAGGCTTAAACAAATCAGGTTTACCGTTATCAATATGGTTTTTATAGTAAGTTTTTATATTTTCATGATTCTCTATTTATGGCCGGCATGCGAACGTTTACATGCTGACTGGCATTTGAGGATTGTATCAGCGTTTCCCCTTGTAAATTTAATTTTGAGTTATTTAGCCATTGGCTCCATTGGGAAAGATGAGAAACTGGTTAAGTCGTTAGACCGTCTAAGATAATTGTCCTATAAAGATATTCAGTAAACGCCTTTTATTAAAGGCGTTTGTTGTTTCTAAATTTAAATTCGAACAAAGGATTCCATTCAACTGTTTAAAGTAAAATTTAGATAAACAGGAAAATGAAAACTAATATATCCTTATTAATCATTAGCATGTTGCTTTTTTTTAGTCAAAGTGCATGCAATCAACAAGTAAAGAAGATGAAATATAATCCACTTACCCCCGAAGAACAAGCCGTGATTCTACATAAGGCCACTGAAAGGCCTTTTACCGGAGAATACGATACTCTATTTACAAAAGGTACCTATGTCTGTAAACAATGCGATGCACCTTTATATCGCTCGGAAGATAAGTTTGATGCCCATTGTGGGTGGCCAAGTTTTGATGATGAAATCCCGGGGGCTGTAAAACGTATCCCTGATGCTGATGGACAGCGTACGGAGATTGTTTGTGCAAATTGTGGTGCCCATTTAGGTCATGTTTTTCTAGGTGAACATATGACCGCAAAAAATACACGCTATTGCGTCAATTCAATATCAATGAAATTTATTCCAGCCTCAGAAGAAAAAGTATCGCAGGATAAAACACATGAAACGGCCTATTTTGCATCCGGTTGTTTCTGGGGAACCCAATACTATTTAATGAAAGCGAAAGGTGTAATATCTACTACTGTTGGGTATATGGGGGGGCATACAAAGAATCCAACCTATAAGGAAGTGTGTACAGGTGAAACCGGTCATGTAGAAACTACAGAAGTAGTTTTTGACAAAACCAAAACTACCTACGAAGACCTTGTGAAACTTTATTATGAAACCCATGATTTTACACAGGTAGGAGGTCAGGGTCCTGATATTGGGGATCAGTACCGATCGGTAATTTTTTATGCTTCGGAAGCTCAAAAAGAGATTGCTGAAAAATATGTTGCAATTCTAACAGCTAAAGGTTATAAAGTTGCTACTATCCTTAGACCTGCACCTGAGTTTTGGAAAGCAGAGGATTATCATCAGGCATATTACGAGAAAAAACACGGAACACCGTATTGCCATATCTATCGTAAGATATTTTAAATTACTAATCCCGTAGATGTCACAAACTTCTTTTTTTACTCAAAGTTTGTAAAATCTACGGGATTTATTTTATTCCACAGGTTTTACTTTATAGCCTTCTTTTTGCAATTGTTTCACAAGTCCGTTAATTCCACCCAAATGGATGGCCCCAACAGTTATAAAGCTTGAAGTTTCTTTCATATAAGCAGGTAATTTTTTCAACCATTCAACATTCCTGTTGTCTACTAATTTTTTGAATTCAGCTCCAGTCAGGTCAGAGACATTCTGTTGTCCCTTTGACAATTCAACTAATTCATCAATTCTTCCTGCTTTATATAATTTATTCAGATGAATCATTTCATTCAGGATTTTATCTTTATGTTCTATTGTTTCTACCAGTTTGTCTGCCTGACGTTCCAGGGTTCCATTTCCATATAAAACTGTAATTTGTTGGTCGACAGTTTCCAATCCAACTACTTTCTTGCCTTTCTCAACTGCTACCAATTGAAAATAAGAATCTGATTGTTTAACATCGGAATATCCTGTCAGTTTTTTGTAAATCTCCATTTTATACATGGTCAAAATTACGGATGGATTCATGATACTCAGATCCTTTAATCCTAATTTCAAAACTGATTTCAGTTCTTTATCCACTAATGTATATTCATCATCATTCAATAAATCCTTTATTCTGGAGTGATCCGGCATTATTGATGCTTGTTGGATCTTAGCTGAACCATCAATATTGTTCAGTACCATTTCACCGACTACCTGATTACATTCATTGAATGCTTTGAATAATCCGGGTACACTGTCCAGAAATTGGATAGGAACAAGATTGTGGGTTCCAAATAAATAGGAGGGATGCTTAAGCCCTTTGCCGGTTACTTTCCATAAAAGTTGTGCTTCAATGGATGTTAAACCAAGGAACAAAGAAAATAAAATCAGGAGGTTTCTTTTCATGATGATACTATGTTTCTATTTTTGACAAAGATAAATAAGAAATTTCTAATTAACAATTCAACTTTCATAATTAAATATAAGATAGAATTATCTTTAATTAAAAAATAAGTTTATTATTAATACATAATCATTACCTTTGCATAGATAAAAACTATAAGCCATGACTTTACAACAACTTGAATATGTATTAGCGTTGGATAAGACGCGTCATTTTGTACGTGCTGCCGAATTATGCGGAGTTACGCAACCTACACTAAGTGCTATGGTACAAAAACTGGAAGATGAAATGGATTGTAAAATCTTTGACCGTTCACGTCAACCGATAGAGCCCACTGAAATAGGAAAACAAATAATCAGCCAGGCACAGGTAATCCTGTATCAGGTAAATCAACTGAAAGAAAGTGTCCGTGCTGAAAAAAATACTCTTTCCGGTACTCTTACTCTTGCCATTATACCTACCATTGCCCCATATTTGCTTCCACAGTTTATTGCTTCATTTAAAAGTATGTATCCGGAGATTCAGTTGAAGGTAAGCGAAATGCATACCGATACCATTATTGAAAAATTGCGTATTGCAGAAATTGATATGGCTATTCTATCTACACCACTTGAAGACCCAAAGATACTCGAAGTGCCCTTGTATTATGAAAAATTTGTAGCCTATATTTCCCCCAGGGAGCCTATTTATAAGCGTACAGAACTCTCAGCAACCGATATGCCTTTGGATAAATTGTGGGTACTGGAGGAGGGACATTGCTTACGCAATCAGGTTTTTAATTTCTGTAATGAAAAACCCCTTAATAATTCAACCTATGAAGCCGGGAGCATTGACACATTAGTCAAGATTGTCGATATTAACGGAGGTTATACCATTATCCCCGAACTGCATATCGAGTTATTGAGTGAAAAACAAAAGTTAAATCTACGTGATATTGTTAACCCGGAAGCAACCCGTGAAATATCAGTAGTTATCAGGCCGGATTTTGTGCGTGAGAGCATGCTCAATGCAGTTGCAGAGTGTGTTAAACAAATTATACCTTCCCACATGCTTGATGCACGGTTGAAGAAATTTGCAATAAAACTATAAACCTTATATTAAAGATTTAGGAACAAATGTAGTTTTGACTTCGTCTATTATTGTACGATGATTTTTGACTTAAAGTCATTGTGGCAATATCCGTAAAGACCTACAAAATACTAAGGTGTGTATATAATTAACATCCTTAATTTTGCGAAATTAATTCAGTGATACTTTATTGTCTTTTGAAACGTTGAATCAGGTTATACGCCTTATAAATCCCCAGCTCACCCGATTTGCTCAGATCGGCCAACCCTTTTGCATCTTCCCCTATAAACAGGTAAGTTAAACCCCTGTTGAAATAAGCTTCTGCAAAATCATGGTCAATTTCTATTGATTTTGTGTAATTAAATATGGCGGTTTGAAATTCCTTTTGGGTACATAATATATTAGCTTTATTAAAGTAAGCAAATGAAAAATCAGGACTAAGTTCTATAACTTTATCGTAGTCATGTAAAATCATTTGAACATCAAATTTATAACTGTCCACTTTCAATTCTAAAACGTCCGGATTCTTTAGTTGGAATTCTTTGTTTTTTGTTGCTTCAGAACTGGATATACGTTCATTTTCAAAAAGCTTTTGCCGAATATTTGCTCTGCAAAAGTATCCCAGAATAAAATTGGGTGAAATTTGAATTACTTTGTCGAAATCGTTTATAGCTCCAATATAATCCTTAACAAGTCCAAATTCAACTCCTCTACATAAATACTTCTCAACTAAGTTCTTTTTGTTGGCAAGTGAATCGGTAATCATTTTGATGTTTGCAAAATGAACACCTATAACATCGGCTAAAAGAGGAACTTCATTATTCGTAATTCCCAATAAAATTGGAATAATCTTTAATTTATTAATTTGATCAATATCAAGTCGTGATAGATTTGTTCTCCGGGGGAATTTGTTAACAACAAAATTGTTGATTGCAAAATTTTTCTCGTTTATAACATTTACATTTTTGTTTTGTATTTTTCCTGAAATTGATTCTAAGGAATCACTGGCATTTAAATCAAATTCATTAAAAATTTTATTCTTTCTTTTTACATTATGATTACTAATGTCCTGTGTGTTGAGTGATACTTTATTTGAAGCAGCAATATTTTCTTTCGATTTTTGTTTAAAGTATTCTTTGTTATTTTCAATATTATTTATCTGCTTTCTGAGCATATATGCTCTTTTGGAATTTCCTAAAGCTTCCTCCGATTCAGCGGTACCCTGTATTGCCGGTATAAAGTAAGGATATTTTTGTAGAATGATTTTATAATCTGCAATAGCTTGTCTATAATTATGATCTAAGGTTTGATCTAATACTGCTTTTTTCCATCTGGCATCATAGTTTGATGAATCCATTTGTACTGTTTTCCCCAAATCTTTAAGTGCTTTATTTTCATCCCCCAAATATAAAAGAAGCAAAGCTCTATTGTAATAACCAAGTACTTCAGTACTATCTAATTTTACTGCAGTGTTAAAATCATTCAACGCCTGGTTGAAATTTTTGTTTTGTATGTTAATATTTCCTCTGTTTATGTAATCCCCAAAATTTGTTGATTTTCTACTGATGGATTGATTATAGTATTCTAAAGCTGCTTTTTTGTCATTTCTTATCATACTAATTAACCCTAAAGTACTCCAGCTCAAATAATTATTATTATCTAATTCTTTGAGTTTCTCAAAATTTAAGATGGCATTAGCAGTATCCTTAAGATGCAATAAATAAGTACCTTTAAAATATAATAGATTGTATCTTTGAGGTTGTAATTTATATAATAAATCAATGTCTTCAATAGCTCCTCGGTCATCTTTCATTTCTTCTTTCAATGCTAACCTATAAGACAGAAAGGTTGTATCGTTGGGATGAAATTCTAACGCTTTATTTAAGTCAGAAATTGCAGGTTTATATTTTTCTTGATTTGCTTTTGAAAAACCTCGGATAAAGTAAGTAAATGGAACAAACGGATTAATCTCAAGAGCCTTATTACAGTCTTCTTCTGCTCCGAGATAATCTCCCAGGTTTATTTTAGCAACAGACCTATAAAAATAAGGCTCTGCCAGATATGGTTTTAGGCTAATTATTTGATTAAAATATTGAATTGATAAAACATACTCATAATCATTATAAAGGGCTTTTTTTCCATTATATAACAATTGTTCAGTATCCCATTGTGCCATGGCAAATACTTGAGATAGAATACAAAGCGTAATGAAAATAACTTTTTTCAAGAAGCAAATTATTAATGTTTATTTATTCAAAGGCATTTTCTTCACAACCCGAATTTGCATTAAATGAACTTGGAATATCAAACTGTTCATTTGAAGAGTATCCTAAATCACTGTCGCCCAAAACCTTTTTCATATACAATGCCCATATCGGCAATGCCATGCTGGCACCCTGTCCTTCGGCAATTCCATCGAAGTGTATGGAGCGGTCTTCACCTCCAACCCAAACTCCAGATACCAGTGAAGGGGTATATCCCATAAACCAACCATCCGAATTGTTTTGTGTGGTACCCGTTTTACCTCCCATTGGCATGTACAGGCCATAATTCCTTCTGATACGTCCTCCGGTACCTCCATCCACAACAGCCCGCATCATGTAAATCATTTTGAATGCAGTCGTTTCACTAAATATTTCATGGGGCTGGGTTGAAAATTTACCGATCACATTCCCGTTGGCATCTTCAATTTTAGTTACATAAACCGGGTCTACCCGAATTCCTTTATTCGGGAATGCCGTATAAGCATCTACCATTTCACCCACTGATATTTCACAAGGTCCTAAGCACAAGGATACAACAGGATCCAGTTGGCCTCTGATTCCAAAGGATCGCATCAGTTTCACCAGGGAACCCGGAGTAAACATCCCCATCAGGTAAGCCGAAACCCAGTTGTTTGAATTTGCAAGCCCCCAGCGTAAGGTAACTGATTGTCCTATTTTCTCTTTGTTTGAAGCATTCTTTGGCGTCCAGGGCTTGCCATTGCCATCAATCAATGTTACTGGTTGCAATATCGTTTTATCACAAGGCCACATGCCTTCTTCCATGGCCAGGGTATAAAGGTAGGGTTTTACTGTCGATCCTACCTGTCGACGGCCTACATTCACCATGTCATATTGGAATTGAGAAAAATCAGGTCCTCCGATATAAGCTTTTACATATCCGTTGTGTGGATCCATGGACATGAAGCCACAGCGCAGGAAGTATTTATGATACCGGATAGAATCGAGTGGTGACATAACCGTATCAATATCTCCCTTGTACGAATAAACCTGCATCTCGATGCGTTTATTAAAGGATGATTCTATTTCCGATTCTGAAAGCCCGGCTGATTTCATCCTCAAATAGCGGTCAGATTGTTTCATCGATTTCTTTAACGTAGCAGCAATATCTTCAGGCTTCATGTTCCTTGAAAATGGGGCATAACTTCGGTTCCTTTTTTCCCTGAAGAATGTTTTTTGAAGCGATTGCATGTGTTCGTCTACCGCATCTTCGGCATACCGTTGCATGCGTGAATCCACGGTGGTATAAATCTTCAGGCCATCGGTGTAGATATTATAGGGAGTACCATCCGGTTTCTTGTTTTTATTGCAAAAACCATATAACGGATTTGTATCCCACGCTTTACGGTCCTCTTCATATTTACCCATTTGCCAGCTGGCATAATCACTCCGGTCCGGTTCTTTGGCAGTAAGCATCATTCGCAGGTACTCCCTGAAATAAGCAGCCAGGCCTAATTTGTGATCTACCTTTTGATATTTGAGAGTCAGGGGAATTGCTTTTATTGAATCGTATTGTTCCCGGGTCAGGTAATCTGCTTTACGCATTTGATTCAGCACTACATTCCTGCGATCAAGGGTCCGTTTATTAAACCTCACCGGATTAAAAAAGGAGGGATTCTTACACATTCCAATCAGTGTCGCAGCTTCTTCCACTTTTAAATTGGCAGGTGACTTGCTGAAATAGATCTGGGCTGCTGATTTTATACCTACAGCGTTGTTCAAAAAGTCAAACTGGTTCAGGTACATCGCCAGGATTTCATCCTTGGTGTACAATTTTTCAAGTTTAATAGAGATAACCCATTCGATTGGTTTTTGTAATGCCCGTTGAATAAAATTATCAGCCTGGGGGGAATAAAGTTGTTTGGCTAACTGCTGAGTAATGGTACTTCCACCTCCCGAACTCTTGCGATGCAGGATCCCTGTCAGTACAACAGCCCTTGTAAGCGATCTGCCATCAATGCCGGAATGATCATAGAACCGTACATCCTCGGTGGCAACCAGTGCATTCACAACATTCTTGGAGATCTCGCTGTAATGTACGCCTACCCGGTTTTGTTTGCTATAAAAATAACGGCCTAATAACTGTAAATCGGAAGAGTAAATTTCCGTAGCATACTTGTTCTTAGGGTTCTGCAATTCATCAATCGGTGGCAGGTATCCTATCCATCCAACATTTATCAAGACAAACAACAATACAACACACACAACACCTAAAACAAATAATCGCCAAAATATACGTTTAAACTTAGAACGAATATCGCTTTTTTGAGTCATTTTATCCATAATTCTTATAACATAATAGTGCCACAAAAGTACTACTTTTTTTTATAAATCAGACCTTCATCAACTGTATTAAAATCAGGTTGGAAATCTGTATTCCTTCGGGGGTTAAACGAAGTTTATCTTCGAAATAATATACCTGTTCACTATCGATAAATGTTTTTATGTTTTTTAAGCAATAGGCTGCCAACTCAGGACCAAACTCCTTTCTCAATGTCTTCATGTCCAGCCCATCAGCAGTGCGCAATGAAACCATGACAAAGTCATTGTACCGGTCATTGAGAGTCAGTACTTCCCGTTCAAAAAATGCAGCGTCTGAATTAATAGCTTTTATATAATCCGTAATGGAAGATATATTCCATTGTCTTGAAGTCAAATCGTACGAATGAGCCGAAGGTCCAACCCCCAGATAAGGTTCCTGCTTCCAGTAGGAGGAATTGTGACGAGACCTGTAGCCCTGTAAAGCGAAGTTAGATATTTCATACGCCTCAAAACCTTTTTCCTGCACTTTATCCAGGAGCTGCAGATACATCTTGTTCATGTTTTGGTCATCAACAGTTTCTATTTCTCCATTTTCACGTTGTTTCCAGAGGGCAGTCCCTTCTTCGTAAGTCAATCCATAGGCTGAAATATGCTGGATATTGAGGCTAAGAGCACTATCAAGTTGTTTTTCCCAGGCTTCCGGGGTCTGGAATGGCAATCCGTAGATCAGGTCGATGCTGATATTGCTGAAACCTGCCTGTTGTGCATTTTTAACTGCTTCTATGGCTTGTTTGGAGGTGTGGCGACGGTTGATACGTTTCAGGTCTTTATCGTCGAAGGATTGAATCCCTATGCTCATGCGATTAAAGGGAAGTGACCGGAGTGATTCCAAAAATTCCAGGGTCAGGTCATCCGGGTTTGCCTCAAAAGTAATCTCTGCATCGTCAGCAACCGTGTACAAATTGTAAACAGCTTTAAAAATGATAGAGAACTGTTCCTTACTCAGGATGCTGGGGGTTCCACCACCAAAATAGATGGTGTTAATAGGCGCATTTTGCAAATAATCCTTACGGATATAGAGTTCTTTTACCATTGAATCAATCAAAGAAGGTATAAATTGAGGTGCAACTTCGGTGTAGAAGTCACAATAGGTGCATCTCTGCTTGCAAAAGGGAATATGAATATAAATGCCTGCCATTTTTAACTATTTAGTTGCCAGTAATTTGAACTTTATTCAAAATAAATGTTCTGATTTTCCTACAAAAATACAACAATAA
This sequence comes from Paludibacter sp., assembly GCA_028710415.1. Classification (GTDB taxonomy): domain Bacteria; phylum Bacteroidota; class Bacteroidia; order Bacteroidales; family Paludibacteraceae; genus Paludibacter. The sequence goes on from JAQTUE010000004.1 coordinate 211,044, forward strand.
GTTTGTATTATCCGAAAAAGGGCGTATCTTTGCACTCGCTTTTCAGAAATGATACATGGTAATCAGAAATGATTTAAACAGGTTTCAATAAAGTAAAGTTTGTACGGGGTGTAGCGCAGTCCGGTTAGCGCACCTGCTTTGGGAGCAGGGGGTCGTGGGTTCGAATCCCGCTACCCCGACAATGAAGAAGCTATTTACAAGTAAAATTGTAGATAGCTTTTTTTTGTTTTATCTAAAACGATCAGTCAAGTTGCATATAAGACTGGAAATTCTTTTAATCATCCAGCTCAGTTGGTTAGCGCATCCCGATTTAAGACGGGAGGGTCGTGTGTTCGAATCCCGCTACCCCGACAATAGAAAAGAGAATGATAATAAGCTAAATTGCTTATTTTCATTCTCTTTTTTCTTTTGGCAAACCAAATATCAAAAATATATAAAACATCAACAAATTTATTTTAAAAGTGTTTCATTTGTTTACTTAAACTGTTACACTTTCTTTAAATAAATTTGATTATGTTTCAGGTTTATATTTTGCTTTCTGATAAAACAGGAAAATTCTATATTGGATCTACTGGTAATCTCGAAGATAGATTGTCCAGACATTTGAGTGGCAGGAGTAAGGCAACATTTTCTGGGCGACCTTGGAAATTGTTATGGACTGAAGAATTTGAAACAAGAAGTGCTGCCTACAAAAGAGAAATGGAAATTAAAGCATGGAAAAGTCATGACCGCATAGCACAGTTGGTTAAGCGCATCCCGATTTAAGACGGGAGGGTCGTGGGTTCGAATCTCGCTACCCCGACACACAAAAAGAACTTATCGGTTTTCCGGTGAGTTCTTTTTGCGTAATACTGGTTTGAAGGGTTTGAGAGGTTTGAAGGTTTGAGTGGTTTGCAAGATTTCTATTTATTATTTTAATAGTCTATTTACCCATTGCAAACCCTTATACTACAATCAGGTGGGGTGACATTTCTCAATCTTTTTCAAGTACCATTTCTATTTAATAAATATATTTTCACAATGAATGGTTGTATAATCCGAAAAAGAGCGTATCTTTGCACTCGCTTTTAAGAAACACAGGTACTGTTGTCAGTAATGACTGGTACGGGTTTTACAAAAGAATTGTACGGGGTGTAGCGCAGTCCGGTTAGCGCACCTGCTTTGGGAGCAGGGGGTCGTGGGTTCGAATCCCGCTACCCCGACAATGAAAAAGAGAATGATTATAAGTGTAATAGCTTATTTTCATTCTCTTTTTTTATAAATACAATTCATAAAATCTAAGATTCCAATCAGGTTAGCGCATCCCGATTTAAGACGGGAGGGTCGTGGGTTCGAATATCGCTACCCCACAATGAAAAAGAGAATGATTATAAGTGTAATAGCTTATTTTTATTCTTTTTTCTTATAAATACAATTCATAAAACAATAAAATAGCTAATTTCTTAATGCAGTCCGATTAATGCATCACGATTTAAGACGGGGGTTCGTTGGTTTGAATATCGCTACCCCACAATGAAAAATAGAATGATTATAAGTGTAATAGCTTATTTTTAAAGAGTCAATCGAACTGTTATTGATAAAATCCAACCGATTCTTCAAGTCCGAATCTGAAATTCTCAAGTCTGTCAATGTTTCGAATAATCTTTGAATGTCTGATTTGTCGCTATATTCAAATTTCCGTATCATTTTTTATTTTTTATGGGTGTTGATTAACGTTCGGTGCCAATAAATAAGGACAAGTTTTACCGTTTGTCTTGCCAAGAATCCTAATTCAGACAACTACAATATGATTCATCTGCTTCATCCTGGTTCAGACAATTTCGTGCCCCGCATTAACAGAGGCAATCAATTAAAAACTTTACTTTCTAGTTCTTTTCTAAAGAATGTTAGCTGAGGAGTAATTTCTTTGAATTGTTCCGATTCTAATTCTTTAGCTGGTTTTGTGGCGTGCATAAAAATAACAGTTTGCGCCTTTAAATTCTTTTTCAAGATGTTCAGAGAAGTGGAATCCCAATCAAAATAACTCAAATAAGCAATATCAACCGGACAATCAATGGCCTTTAATGCCTTTTCATTTAGTTTGAGACATGCATCTCCCTGGTGAAAGACAATTTTCTTATCAAAATGAATAAGATATCCAAAGTTCTCGGTTTTTTCATAATCAGTGTAATCCGAATAGCTTACTCCTTCAAGACTACGAACAGACCCATGTTGCATTCGTATCACACTAACTGAAATATCATTTATTTTTATCTTTCTCATTTCACTCAATGAAAGTGTAGGGCTAATAATTTGCGACTTAATCATATCAAAGCTTTTGCAAGAATCTTTCATTTGCTTATAGACTTGTGCTGGGCAAATCATCTTTGCCTTAATATTATTTAAAAGGAAACTTTCTGTCAATTTAGCGTTAAAGTGGTCACCATGGATGTGGGTAATCAGGAGCAAATCAATTTTGTCGAATGGAACATTCCCTTTTATAATATTTAGCATGGTCTCGTTCGAAGGTAAATAAAAAAAACCTCCATACTCAGTACCAAAAGGGTCAATGAGCACTTTAGATTTGCTACTCTCATACAAATATCCACAATTTGCCAGATAAGTGACTTTTAATTCTTTTGCCGGGTTCGTAAATCCACATAGAGTGATTACCAGCATTATCCAATAAAGTTTATTAAACTTTCTCCTATTTTTGTTTGCCAAATGATAAGGATATGAATATTTGTCTGGGTCTAATTCGCGCATATTTAAAAATAAATCTTTTGATTTTCCCAAATCAGACAATCTCGGACTTGAATACCACTTGTATGGTTTCAAATCTGATTGTAAGTCATTATACTCGATTTCTTCCTGTCTAAAAATTTGTGGCATAATTAATTCCTTTTAAATTGTTTGTAGTTATCAATATTTTTAACCCTTCCTGCCAGATATATTCTTTAATTATATAAAAGTTTGACATTGTCACTGGCATTTACTACCAGAACAACCATTTTCTCTTTTAATGAATATATCCGATGGACAGGGGGTGGCTTTTATTTCATTTTTCAAGAATCAGATCACAATTTTGTTCAGAATGTTCTATTTCAGCTCCGATTTTAGTATAAAACTCAATGGCAGGTTTATTCCACTCAGATACTTGCCAACGTAATTTGTGGCAATTAGATTCTTTAGCAAAATCAATCACTTTGGTAATGAGCATAGTCCCAATACCTGTTGCCCGATATTCAGGTTTTACATATAAGTCGTCCATATAGAGCGATTTGCCAATCCAAGTATAATAACAGAAAAAATAACTTACATATCCAATGATAATATTGTCATTAGTTACTGCAACAAAACAATTAAAAAAATCCTTCTCTCCAGTCATTCTTTCAACAGAATTTATCATCTTTTCCGGAAGTTTTTCGAATGATGCAAACTCTTTAAATAAGTTTACAATTTGCAGAAAATCAGATTCATCAGCATTTCTTATCCTAATCTCCATTTCCAATATTTTTCTTTTTTTTTTATTCAGATTCTTCTTCTTCTTTTTATGAAATTTCAGGATAGTTGACAGCCTTTTTTTCTAAATAACCAATCACAACCAAGAAGTATTATTATTATTTAAAGTTTTGTTTAGATACTAACATTTCAATCCTCTATTTGATAAACTCACTCAGAACCTCTCCAAGTCGTTCAAGACCCTCTACAATCTGGTCGTCCGGCATGTTAGAGAAATTAATTCGAAAGGCATTTTCTTTTCCACCGTTTGGAAAGAATGATCCACCGGGGACAAATGCTACATTTCTCTCAAGGCTTTTCACCAGAACATCCCGTGCATTGATCTTAGTAGGAAGCTCAACCCATGAGAAAAGTCCTCCCTCAGACACTGTAAATGTTATACCTTTAGGGAATGCATTTTCCATTGTTTTGACTGCTAAGTTTCTTCGTAACCTGTAAGTCTTTATCATTTTTGAGATATGTTTGTCAATATCGTATAATTCAAGGTATTTGGCAATTTCCATTTGGGCTAAAGTATTACACTGCAAACCCGTTCCCTGTTTCACCAAAACATATTTGCGTATAATATCCTTATCACCTGCAATCCAACCGATCCTATAACCGGGACAAAATATCTTGGAGAAACTCCCTGTGCATAGTACATATCCTTCCGAATCAAATGATTTTACGGAAGGTAATGGTTCTCCTTCAAAGCGCAATTCTCCGTAAGGATTATCTTCAATGACTATCACACCGTATCTCATGGCAAGTTCTGCCAGTAGTTTACGTCGTTCATAATTCCATGTTTTTCCTGTTGGGTTTTGAAAATCAGGAATTACATAAATCAATTTTACATTCTTTGTGTTTTGCAGTAATTTTTCAAGTTCATCCAGTATCATTCCATCCCTGCCAGTCGGTACCTCTTTGAATTCGCATCCATAGGCTCTGAAAGCACTAATCGCAGCAAGATAAGTTGGACTTTCGCATAAAACGATGTCTTCTTCATCCAGGAAGACTTTACCTGAGAGGTCGAGTGCCTGCTGAGATCCATGGGTTATTAGAATATTGTCACGGTCAAAAGAAGTACCAAGACGTGTGTTCATTCTGTCGGCAATCCACGTTCGCAAGGGCGCATACCCTTCGGTGGTTGTGTATTGCAAAGCTTTATGTCCCGATTCATCCAGAACAATTCTGTTTACTTCTTTTATTTCCTTAACCGGGAAAAGCTCTGGAGCGGGTAATCCTCCGGCAAATGAAATAACTTCAGGTCTTTCTGTTACCTTTAAAATCTCTCTTATTTCTGAAGCCTTTAAATAAGACATCCTTGTTGCATACCTTAATACCAGAATTTTTCTTATTAATTTTAAAAATTATTATGTGGAAAGAATACTTCTTCTTTGTTCTATTGCTTCTTTTGTTGTTAAAAATTCATTCAAATCATCTTTTTTGTATTACTATTACCCCCCCCCAATAAGATCATCATTTTTTTTATATGACATTAATAGGTATAAATTTTCCTTGTTGTAGTTTATATTTTTCCTTTAATTTTTTATAAATAACGAATTAATAGCTTAATAAAAAAAATGACATTATGACACAACTCGAAAATTAAATTATTTGTTTTGTGATAGTTTTTACTTTATTTTATTTATTGAATTCCGTTCCAAAGATAAATACTTTAATTTAATTTAATAACATTCAATTTAATTAATTTATAATTTCTTCATTTTACTTTTTATCCTCTCAAATCCTCTATTAGTAGTGATTTTATAAATCTATGTAGTTCAGTAGCATTCGTGACTTGGAAATTTTTAAATAGAAAATAAATCGCAGTTACACTTTCTGACGCACTTTGTTTTAAACAATGTCGTAACCCAATTCAGAACATAAAAAAACCGTCCTGACTATTACGTCCTGACGGTTATTCTTACTGAAAATGATGTCTATTGTGCCGAATTGAATAACTGTAAATAGATTAATTTTAAACTGAATAGAGCCTGCTCATAGCTTTTGATTTTTTAATGCTTTCTTTTCGTCAGTCTTCAAACGTCGCTCAACTTTTTTTATATCTTCCGCTGCCGGCAGGTTCTCCGGGACAATACCCTTGTCTAGCAGCATCTTTCTCACTGCCAAATTATTATCGATATGCTCTTTTTCAATCAGGGGAGTGCCATTCAGATTTTTTGATTCTACATTCACACTTGTCATTTCAGCTGCAAAGTCTTTAGCCTTGATGCTGATGGTAGGTAGAAAATCAGCAACAGGGCGGTTCTCAGGAACTCCTATTCTTCGTTTTAATTGAGATGTATTTAATCGAAACAATGCCTTGTCGCCTTTAGATCGTATGATTGCAAATCCTTGGTCATTCACACCCCGTTCGAATAAAATACCCGATAATTTTTTCTCTGTTTCCTGTAATTTCGCACAGGCTTTAACGCGTTCACTTTCTAAAAGTCGTAATTCAACTATTTCTGCCCTGCGTGTTTGAATGGCAAAATAGGTTTGTGCAAAAGCAATCTTATCCTTGCGGGCATCTCCATTTTGTGCTATCAGGTAGCATGCATAGCGGGTTAAAAGGATGTCATCTATCTCATGGATAGCTCCTTTACCTGCCTCGATCATCTTCCTGACGTCAGGAAGATGGTCATCAACTTATTATCACGGGATTTTGTTAGAGTCTTTGACCTTTTTGATTCATTTTAAGAAATTACTCAAATTACAACTAGTTTTTGTCTTTTTTATTTTTCTCTGATTTATACTCAGGCTAGCCACTATCTCTTTCAGGTTTATGTTGTTGCCAGCAGAAATACTTCTCCGCTCGCTGGCAATAAGTTGTCGGGTCTGTTTGCGAAATAATATTGTATCATATCTTTTGTCGATATTGTTTTTGCTTCTTTAAAGCCTGCTTTAACAGCTAAAGCCATTATTTCATCAGGGGTAAAGAAACTTACCATGGGAGTTCCGGCTTCACGGGCGCCTTTCTCAGCAATTGCTTGCATAGGTTTGTCTTCCTCATCAAGGAGTTCCATGGGCAGGTAAAATGTCATGGCTAGTGTAGAACCCGGCGCAAGTGTTGCAAGTTGGTTCAGTAAAGAACGAATTGCCTCAACTGTCAGGTACAAACTGACTCCGGTACAGGCAATAACAGCAGGTTTGTTTCTGTCAAATCCGGCTTTTAATAGCTGTTCCCACCATGACGAGGCTTCAAAGTCAACAGGTACAAAATGCAAATAACCCGGGATACCATACCCAAGTTTGTTTAATCGTTCTTGTTTCCATGCCAGCGTATCCGGTTGGTCAATTTCATATATTTCTAATTGGGAAGCAATATCGGGTCTGCGTTGGGCGAAAGTGTCAAGTCCTGCACCCAGAATGACATACTGACTGATTCCTTGCTCACTTTGTTCAATAATTAAATCCTCAATATATCGGGCACGGGCAACCATAGAAGCCCGAAGGCGCTTAGTAAATCTCATATCAGGACGTTGCTGCCAATCATCCGTAGGAGCTATCAGCTGCAAACCAAATTCATCCTCAAAAATATGCGGTTCTGCATCGATTTGAACATGCAAAGCTCTCCACAAAGCCGTTCTTACAGCTGTATTATCAGGTTCTTTGAATTCTTTGCCTGGTTCCATATTTGATTATTCGTTTTAAATTTACCACTTAAGACAGAGATTAAAGGCTTTTGCAATTTCCGAAAATGTACCTTTTAATAAAATGCAAGACTAAAACTTCCATATACACTTCAACTAACAATTTTCTAAGAGAGTGTAAGATATTAGTTGTCTGATTTTTAAAATCTATAGTTTAGGCTTAAACCAATCGCTAATGGAAAATAAGGCAAATCTTCCCCGTTCCCGCTGATTTTCTTTAAAGAACACAAGCTTGGTTTAATATTAACCATGAGCCTTTCACCACCCAGTTTAATTGAAATGATTGGCTCAATTAATGCACTTAATTTATTTTCATTTGGGTGTACCCCATAAACATCTTCAATCCTAAAGTGGGAGTTCAACAAACCAAGCTTTAAACCAAATGCGCACTCAATAAATTTTAATTTCAATCCTCGTCTTCCTATATTTCCCTGCACAAAATACAATTGATAATTCCCTTTTAAACGTCCGGAATGATACGATTCATAAAAAGTGTCGGCATACCCATTCCCAAATCCTACATAGATCTCTTTTGACCAGTTGTTCTTTGGGTTATATTTGTACAATCCAATGGCCCCGTTTATCAGATATCCCCATGAATCAACAGTATTGATGTAATGAAGTGAAGTCTGAATTGCTATAGTATCCGTCAAACCATAACTGATTGTCCCATTCACAGCAGGAAGCAAAGAAATACCACCATCAACTCTTAATTCTTTTTTCTGTTTTATCAGTGGAATATCTCCCGTTTGTGGATAATATACATAGCATGAATTTAAAACAAGTCCCGTAAGTAGGATTACTATAACTTTTAGACCAGGTAAGCAATTTAAACTTCTTGGATTAAACATATTGGAATGAATTATTTTTTATAAAAGAACTGTTTCTTTTTAAATTTAATTTAATAATCAAGACTATTCTTGTATAGAATGGCCTATGCTATGTAAAGTATTTTTTTTTTACTGAATTTTTTTTTATGTTTAATTCCCATTGCTTTATTCCATAAACTTAAATTTATTTCGAAATGTATCCATTTCCCTCAACCAACAAGTTCCTTTCAATTTGTGGGTAGTTGTAAAAGAAATACTTTTTATTAATGAGATACGCGCGTTTGTCATTGAAATAATCTATCCCTTTAATGGAGGAATCTTTTATAGGCTATAAGTGTATTGTATATTCTTATTTCATTTTAATTTCACTCCAAAGATAGACACTTTTATTTAATTTAATAACATTTAAATTTATTAATTCTGATTCCTCCAATTTAGTTTTATCCTATCAAATCAGTTGGTAATAATGAATAAATCTATGTAGTTCAGCAGAAATAGTATCCTGATAGTCTTAACTAGCTTATATAACAGATTTACATATTTATGCCCAGCTACTCTTAAACAATGTTGTAACCCAATTCATAACATAAAAAAACCGTCCTGACTATTACGTCCTGACGGTTATTCTTACTGAGAATGATGTCTATTGTGCCGAATTGAATAACTGTAAATAGGTTAATTTTAAACAGAATAGAGCCTGCTCATAGCTTTTGATTTTTTAATGCTTTCTTCTCGTCAGTCTTCAAACGTCGTTCAACTTTTTTTACATCTTCCGCTGCCGGCAGGTTCTCGGGGACAATACCCCTGTCTAGCAGCATCTTCCTCACTGCTAAATTATTATCGACATGCTCTTTCTCAATCCGGGGAGTGCCATTCAGATTTTTTGATTCTACATTCACACTTGTCATTTCAGCTGCAAAGTCTTTAGCCTTGATGCTGATGGTAGGTAGAAAATCAGCAACAGGGCGGTTCTCAGGAACTCCTATTCTTCGTTTTAACTGTGACGTATTTAATCGAAACAATGCCTGGTCGCCTTTAGATCGTATGATGGCAAATCCTTTGTCATTCACACCCCGTTCGAATAAAATACCCGATAATTTTTTCTCTGTTTCCTGTAATTTAGCACGGGCTTTAACGCGTTCACTTTCCAAAAGTCGTAATTCAACTATTTCTGCCCTGCGTGTTTGAATGGCAAAATAGCTTTGTGCAAAAGCAATCTGTTCCTTGCGGGCATCTCCATTTTGTGCTATCAGGTAGCATGCATAGCGGGTTAAAAGGATGTCATCTATCTCTTTTTCAGCACCTGATCCTATTTTGACCATCTTCCTGACGTCAGGAAAATGGTCAGCAACTTTTTGTCCGGCATTTGTACACGATTCCTTTGCTTTATCTATTACTTTTGAGAAATTCTCCCACTTTGAATAACCCAATAAATTTTGCAATTCTCGGGCACTCCAGCATTCAATACCTTCATATTCGGAAGCACTTTGCTCAAACTGTTCAAAAAGCATTTTGATTTCTGTTGATTTCATAGTAGTTTCTCCTTTTCAAATTGAGTTTTACTTTTTATATCATCGTTCTTATTGTTTATACAGTTTACTAATCAGGAACTCTGGTTGCACTAAATCCCACCTTTGTTGGCAGGCTTTAAATTAACTTATTCCAGGATATTTTTGTTTCCAATGGCAGTAACGGAAGGAGTGATAGACTTAAAGAACATTCTTTATTGCCAAAAGTTCAACAGTATGAAACAATAAAGGGAATATCCAGAGACTTCATGCCTGGACATTCAGACAACCTGAAGCCAAAGTATTCGGGTATTGTTTTGTTTATTCAACTCATGGCTGTTTTACAATGCCCATATTGAGGGGATTTTTTTCTCTTCAGTATATAAAGTGTGATTGACGAGGAGCTCAAACTACTTACTACCCACTACCCACTACCCACTACCTACTAATTGTTAAATATATGCTTAAGATAACCTATATTGGCTCCGTAATTCTTTTTTACATTGTGTACATCAGTCGTGTCACGAGATCGCTCCACCACCAGCCATCCGCACCAGCCCATGTCAGTCAATATTAATTTTACTTTGTTCATATCCAGATTTTTATCATCGGGTAGGGTTACGCCATCAGTGTTCGTGCAATGAATCTGGCAAATCCTGTTTTTCCCCAGTATGCGAAGTTCACTATATAAATCCCGTCCGGCAGCTATCGGATTTTGGAAATTGTAGCTGATCTTTATTCCTTTTGAACCAATCTTTTTCAGCAAGTTGACCTCTCCGTTGGCATCCAGCGAAGTTTCGATTCCTATTACAACTCCGGCCTTTTCAGCCATTTTGCCTGCTACCTTGAGCCTTTCAATGATCAGTGGACGCAGTTCGGGGTATTTATTCAAATCGCATTTCACTCCCAGCGGAAGAAAAGCTGTTTTCACTCCCATGGCCTGCATGGTTTGTATGCAATCCTCAACCAATGCTTTGTAATTCCTGTTCGTTGCAAACGACTGTCCATAAAACCCGGACATGGCGATGGAGGAAATCTGTATCTTATTTTCTACTGCCTTTTGAAGGAATAGCTCCCGGAATTCTTTTTTCCTCAGCTTGTTGTCAAATGAATCGCGTTGCCCGAGCGAGCCCATGTCCATTTCAATGCCATCGGCTCCCAGCTCACGAGCCAGTTCAAATTCCCCTATTTTCTGGCGTTTCAGGATCATCCAGTCGCACACCGAGACTTTAAAGCAATCCTGTCCGGTTTTAGTAGTTCCGTTTATTCCTGTCTCAGGATTTTTTGCCTGAAGACTTAGTACTGCCATTAAAATACATGCAATGGAGAAAATTTGTTGAGCCCAACTTCGTTTTATGTTCATACAACTGATGATTAAAGATTTCATACGATAGACGAGGCCAATAACCAATTGTAATCAAAAACCATTCATTCCCAATTACAACGGAATAAATTCCATTGCTACAAATATTGTTTTTCAAATTACAACGGAATAAATTTCATTGCAATACAAATTGTTTTTTCAATTACAACGGAATAAATTTCATTGCAATGCAAATTGTTTTTTCAATTACAACGGAATAAATTCCATTGCAATACAAATTGTTTTTTCATTTACAACGGAATAAATTCCATTGCTACAACATCGGTCGTTCCTACGGAACTTGCTAATAACTTGAAACAAATACCGTAGGTATGACCGATTTTGTTGCGCAAGGTTTTAACCTTGGGGAAAAGAGATTATTATTGTCCGAGGTTTTATCCTTGGGTTATTTTATTCAACCAACCTTCACAATCTTTCCCGTCCCTGCATATTTCACCCCACTTGGTATATTGGCAACTCCCACTTTTCCAAATTCAATGCCCAGGCACAGGAGCAGGGTTACTTCTTCGGGTATCGGGTTTTCTACAAGCGGGTATTTCAACAGGATACTCCGGGCAGGTTGTACGCCCAGGGTAGGCATCCATTCCGATTCGAAAACGCCCAGCTTCTTGTCGCAATAACCATAGTAAGGGGCTTTATACTTTTTTTCATTTTCCTGGATTGACAGGTCGCAAACCCCGCTCAAGTTGGCCACAATGCGGTAATAGGGCAGATTCCGGAAATTGTAGAGGTACATCTCTGCATTTACTTCCGGAATTTCAATCGTTGCTTCCCCGGTCATCCTGTTAAGCGTTGTTTCGATGGGCACGCGCAGCACACTCTCCAAAACCTGTTTGTTGCTGAACGGGAAGCCCGAAATCATGTTTTTGTGTTGCGACAACCGGATAGCCCGTCTGCCATGTGTACCTTCGGTATCCAGCTTCTGGATCTCCTTGCATAGGGCATTCAACGCACCGGTCACCGGATAATCCTCCAGGCGCTTCATTACCTCAAAGGATTTGCGGATTTTGCTTCCCATGCGGGTACAGCCGGCCCATTCACTGTTGTTCTGCCGTACTTTCTTGAATTTTGGTTTAGTTTTAATCTGATCTTTGGTAGGACCGCCTTTAGCCCGGACAATTACTTTGTCACTGCCGTGCATCTTGTACATGCTTACGTTGGCCAGGGAGCCCTCCAGTTGCATAATGCTTTTTGAAATTGCCATACTTGTAAATTTTAAAGAAAGGTTAAACAATAATTGTTGCTAATTCTGGTAAATATTCTTTTTTAAAGGAGTTACCAGCTATTCACTATCATATTTCTGTATAAATATAATTTTAGTATACTTATTATTTACATATACCTTAGATATTACTACTCATTAATGATATGGGATAACTATGGGATATCTAAGAGACATCTATGGGACATCTAAGGGATATCTAAAACATCGTGGTGATAGGATAGGAGTATGACCAGGATGATTATTCTAAATAAAACCTTAAAAAAAACAGATTCAAACCACCCGGAATTCAAATCAACAAACCGGACTGTGTGATCGGAATTTAAAAATAAAGAATCAGAAGTTTCAGGTTCAATGCCTTGAACCTGGATTCACTTATATACTGATTTTTAACGTCCCAACATATGCTTAACGTTTTAGAGTTGTTATAAATTGTGTTGATTTTATCACTTTGTATTTTAACGTTAAAAGGAACGTAATCGAACCAGGGTTTATCCGAATAAAAAGAAGTAAGAGCCGCACTTGCATTATGCATGCAAATTTAATGATTGTCAGATATATACGCAAACGATTTGCTGTATATAATATTTTTGGAATCCCGTAATTTATTAAGAATCTTTGCATTAAACTTTTAAACTAAATAAATAATAATTTGTTTATATATAGCATTTCCTATAACCCTTATTCAACGAAAGTATGCAACTATTTTCGGACAGGTTCTTTCCATATAATCAGAGAAATTCAAATTGCGGATATTCCTTTTAAATATACATATTATTTAAAGCTGAACGTTATGAAAAATTCTACTCTTTTTATCTTTTGCACTCTCTTTATTTCGTTGGCTGGCAGTGCGCAAACCAATATCACAGGAAGCATTTCGACAAACACAACTTTTACGGAAGCCAACAGTCCGTATGTGATTGTGAATAGTATTGAAGTAAGTCCGGGGATCACCCTGACCATTGAACCGGGAGTCACAGTGAAATTTAATGCGGGAACCTACCTTCATGTGAGGGGAACGCTGAATGCAAGCGGTGCATCGTTTACCGGGAATGCCGGGGTAACGAAAGGATTCTGGGATGGCATATACGTTTCATACGAATATTATGAAACAGGAAGTGTCAGTTTAAATAATTGCACGGTGGAATATGCCTCCAACCTGTACGTCCGCAAAGGGCAGATGACGCTGCATAAATGTACCGTGAATAATTTAAGCGGCAGCGTGCGGATCAGCGACCAGGGTATCCTGAATATAGACAGCACCAGGATTTCCAATACGAATTTCCCGATTACCTATTATGGTGCAGGTACTATCAATCCGGGAAAGGGACTTGAACTAATCAATAACACCTATAATTTTGTGGATATTGATTTCAGTGAAGTAAACCAGTTATTATGGTTGAAAAATTTCGGGTATCCTTATTATAACGATAACAGCATACAGGTTCGTGCAGCGGGAACATTACAGATTGATCCGGGAGTTGATTTGCAGGTACATAATACCGAAATCGATGTTTATGGCAAAATAAAAGCGGTTGGTACGAAAGACAAACCCATTATTTTTGAAAAAACGTCCTGGTCGAGTTACTGGACAGGACTTAATATCCTGGACAGTTCCATTGATACGGCCTGTGTGGTAAAAAACTGCGTATTTAAAAATGCAAACTACAATTACTACGAATGGTATGCTGCCCTTGAAATTGGAAGTGCATCTCCGGTTATCGACAGTTGCCGTTTTACAGGAAATGCATTCAACCTGAATATCACGGGCATCAGCAAACCGGTAATTTCCAATTGCGTGTTGGGGCCTTCGATCACTACTGCCGGAGAGGTTTTTAATGTAGTGATGGATATGAATGCAAATCCGATCCTGACCAACGACTCCATAAATTTTAATGCCACTGAAATACGTGCTATAGGGCTTCGTGGAACTACGGTGACAGGGCATGCACAATTGAAAAAGCTTTCGTTTGCAGGCCTGAACAATATATCCTACTGCCTGTATGATAATACTGTCATTTTAGATACCGCCTCGGTGAACATCGATCCGGGAGTGGTGATTAAATGCCGGTATTACTATTCACTGATATCGGCAAACGGAAGGCTGACCGGAATAGGCACAACAGCCGAGCCCATTGTCTTTACACATATTGCCGACGATACTTACGGTAACCCTGCCGACTCGCAGAATGATGGTACCCAGAGTATAGGCAACAGCAATGGTGGCAGGATTGACCTTGCGAGTACCGCTGTATCGAAACTGGAGAACTGGAAATTTAATTATGCCGGGTATAATTCAGGGAATTGGGCCATCTATGTCCGGAATGACAATGTGGTGAATAAATGTGAGATTAAAAATTCGTACAATGGCATCTGGTTTACTAAAAATGCCCAGGTTACGAACAATACTTTTATAAACATTCCACAATATCCGATAGGGTATGATTTAAGCAACGGAACACCGAATATTCAGGGGAATACGCTGACCAATGTGGGGTATATCGGTATTCAGCTGGATGGTGTTGAACCGGGGTCGCCAACGTTGAAGAAGATGGATTTTGCGGGATATACCAACTTATCGTATATCATGACCCATGGTATCACGATAACCAATGGCAATACCCTGACCATTAACCCGGGAGTAGTGATAAAATCGCAACGCTACGGACATGCCTTTGAGGTTAACGGAGCCATCAAAGCCATCGGGACCAAAACGGAAAAGATTATTTTCACTTCCATCAATGATGATTCAGCCTGGGGGGATACCAATAACAATGGCACAGGATCGGTTCCAAACAACTATGACTGGTATGGGTTCAATTTTACAGGAGCGGCCAGCGATACGGACAATATCCTGCGCAACTGTGAAATCCGGTATTGCGGGGGAGGCTGGGATATTGACACTCCGGTTCAAATAACAGATTGCCATGTGTTGATGGATTCAGTGAAGATTAACTTTACCAACCAATGCGGGATGTCAGTTTATGGAACAGCTAATCCTGAAATCAAGGACTGTGAATTTTATAATGTCCTGTGGGAACCAATCTATATGGATATGTTTGCTAATCCTACCTTTACAGGCACCAATAAGCTTGCCAACATTGGGGATATCAGCATTAAACTCCGGGCAGGTACTGTAAACGGAACGGTTCCTATACGAAGTTTTGCCGGATACAATCCTATTTCCTATTCCTGGTGGGATGATGCATTGACCGTTAACAACGAGTTGACGATTCCTGCCGGCCTCACCTTTAAAGGGTCTGGAAGGTGGAATATCACCGGAAAATTAAACATTCTGGGTACGGCAACCAACCCGGTAGTATTCACCACTGTGGAAGATGATGCGTATGGAAATCCAAAGGACTCACAACAGAACGGAGTAACCGGGACAAATAATAACGGTCCTTATTTTGTATTTTACGATAGTTCGAATGATTCCAGTATCATTGACCATGCTATCTTCCGGTATAACCGTACCACACCCATTCAGTTGAACAATGCGTCGCCGGCTATACAGAACTGCAGATTTGAAAACTACTCCCCATCTTATACCGGAGTATCGCTGGTGGGCAACAGTACGCCTTCCATCGACAACTGCACGTTTAATAATATTGGGTACCCGTTTAATACCTCCCTGCTGACCTATCCACGTTCTACGGTGGGCAACGTTATCTCGGGAACCACAGCCAGGGCTGTCCGTGTGAATGATGAAACACTAACCCAGGATGCAACACTGACTAAACGTAGTTTTGCCGGGATTGCCAATATCCCGTATGTCTTCAATAATTACACGGTGGGCACGGCAGCTAAGCTGACCATAGATCCGGGTGTGGTTTCGAAATTTATATCGTGGGGTTATTTCAATGTAAGCAATGGTTTGATTGCAGTGGGCGGAAATAGTCCGGATAGTGTCATCGTATTTACCTCCGACAGGGATAATTTCTACGGAGGCGATACCCACAACAATGGAGATGCCAGTGCACCGTGGAATTACGCCTGGCAGGGTATTTATTTTACCAATGAATCCATCGATGAAACCTGCAAGTTGAAGAATTGCATTATCAAATATGCTTCCTATCCCGATTCACGGGCGGCAGTAACGATGGATAACGCTTCGCCGACCATTCAGAATTGCAGGTTTGAAAATGACTATTATGGGATGATCGCTTTTAATGCTATTTCTCCGGTCATCACCGGTTGCGACTATATAAATATGGACGTAAACGGGTATGCTGTCTGGAATAAATCGACCAATGACATTACCGTCTCCAACAGTTGGTTTAACTCGAATACCGGACCCAGAAACGCAACTTCCAACCCAACGGGAACGGGTGAAAGGGTAACGGATCATGTATCTTTTATGCCTTTTGTTACCAACCTGAATAAAGCAGAACTTGGGGATGTGAGCTTTAACGGGACCATAAATCCGTACGATGCTTCCCTGATATTGCAGTATGCCGTTTCGAATATTACATTGAATCCTGCCCAGCAAAAAGTTGCCGATGTGAGTGGGAATGGTACCATTGCTTCGTATGATGCATCCCTGATTTTGCAGTATAATGTAGGGTTGACAGCAACATTTACCCCTAACCCCAGCCTGATACGCCACTTAGCACCGGCTGTACAGGGATTGACAAATGTTGCTTTTGCCAATTTGCAACCCGCACAAAATAGCGGTGAATTTATCATTCCTGTTTCACTCCATACCGGCGCAAATGTAAAATCACTGGATATGAACTATACATTCAACCCGAATCACATAAAACTGTTGAATGTAAGCTCCTCAAAACTTAATTCCGACATCCTGTTGGTTCGGACTGATCAGACCGATAACGGAAAGTTGGCTGTTTCACTCGCTTCGGCTTACGATCTGGGGTTGGACAATGACTTTGTTTACCTGACTTTCAAACTCTTAAATACGGGTATAGCATCATCGGAAATAATGCTTACCTCTGCCATTGCCAATGAAAGTCCGGTGGCATTGAATAGCCCGGCGATCCTTGTCGATACAGAAATTATAAGTTCACTTGAAACAGCTGAAATGGATCAATTTATGAATGTGTGGGTCAGTGGCAATAAAATGAATGTGGAATACGACACTCAAATGCCGTTTAAAAACATGGCTTTGATGGTAACCGATATTGCCGGCAGAACAATGTACAGCCGTAATTTCAATGATACGGGCGAAATAAAACATGTTTTGCAGATCCCATTGTCTGAAATGGGTATCCTACAAAAAGGCGTTTATGTTATTCGGATAAATGTCGATAGTAGAAGCTTCTCTAAAAAGCTGGTAGTTAACTGGTAAAACGGATTCAAATCTGTAGGCCTGTTCACCAGCCGGAAAAAGAAAAAGTTTCAATCACTTAAAAACTACGACAATGAAAAAACAACTAAAATACGTCCTTATTTCCGGTATCTGCATGCTGCTTTTCAGCATGTTCCCCACCGGAAAAATTGTTGCACAAACCATTGGATTCAGTTTTTCCAACATAAATGTCATGCAAAAGGATACCTTTACGGTTTCCATGAATGCTGATTCACTATTGACCGGAAAAGGAATCTACGCTTTTAAGGTTGGGTTAACCTATAATTCATACTACGTTGAATACCTGGGAATTGATTCAGTAGGTGCCCCCATGAAAAGCTGGGGACTCCCTACTATAAACAAGAATACCCCTGGTACACTGCTCATAGCCGGTGCCGGAGCACAGCCCCTGACCGAAAAGGGGAAACTGTTCTATTTACGTTTTCGTGCCAAAACAGCCGGATATACGACAATCGATAATATCGGATCGTTCAGCCAGTTGAACGAAGGAAAGCCAGCCATGACCCTCAATTCCGGGTACGTGAACTGCGGATCCATATCTTATCCGGATATTTATCCCGACAACAGCCAGCTGTATGTGGGGGAAACTGTACAAATGACTGTCTATGGTGGTACTTCGCCCTTTACGTATGGAAGTGCCGATCCAACCATAGCTTCAATAGATGCAACCGGAAAAGTGACTGCCATGGCTCCGGGAACTGCACAAATCTATGCAACCGATGCCAAGGGTAATAAGAATTATACTTCAGGGGTTATGGATGTTCGTGCCGTGAAACTAAGCATCCTGAACAGTGGCGCCACCTTGCTGGATACTTTTTACCTGCCCGTAAAAATTGAGATTGCACCAGGGACAAAAGTCTATTCGGGCAGTTTCCAATTGTCATTTAATACCAACCTGAAAGGAGTCGTTTCCAGCATCCAGGCGGTTGATTATCCTGTTTCAGTGCAAAATAATGTTTCGGGAACAGTGATGAAAATCTCATTTGCCTCTGCAAACGGACTGACCGGCACTGGAATATTGTGTAAAGTAGCCATGATTGCTGTCAACAGTGGCACGCATACTGTAGATATCCAAAGTGTAGTTTGCAACGACAACCTGGCGGCATTTACCTATTCGGGAACCGTGGGAGTGGAATGCAAACCCTGCAACAAAGTGACCGGAATGATGCCGGTAACCGGGTCAGATAACCTAAATTCCGCCTACCTCGACCTGTATTGGCAGCCTTCGCTCAATACACGGTATTATAACCTGTTCCTGTGGGAAGAAGGTAAACCGATACCAACAAATCCTTATCAGTCGGGAATCTATGGTACCAGTACGCGTGTGAATAATTTAAAATCAGGCAACGGATACCTGTGGAAAATAGTTTCCATCAATGAATGTTCAGCCATTGAAAGCGATGTGCAGACATTTCTGACCAAACCCCTGCCGGATCTGATAGTTACCGATATCCTGGCTCCTAAAGAGATAGAATCAGGGAGTCAGTTCACGGTGAGTTTTAAGGTGAAAAATACCGGACAAACAGGTACTGTTTCAGGACAATGGATGGATGCGGTGTATATATCGACTGATTCGACCCTGAATGGTAGTAAATGGCAAATGATGTCCAAATACAATTCCGGCCAGCTGGCGGTAAATGAAAGTTACACGCAATCGTATGTACTTACTATGCCTGCTGAATACACTGGAAAGTATTATCTTTTTGTAGCAACAGATACGCAAAACTCAATCGCTGAATTATTCGACAACAACAATATGGGTCGTTATGCCGATTCAGTCAAAGTATCCTTAAAACCATTCCCGGATATTCTAGTAAAAGATATCCAGGCCGTTGGAACAACACTTGTCCCGGGTGATTCGTTACGGGTAAACTGGAATGTCCAGAATATAGGCAACGCAGATGGATTGGGCGGATGGTCAGAGCAACTGACACTTGTTTCGGCATCGGGCAAAAGAGTCACTTTAAGTCCCACGCTGACCAGCAATACCGATCTGGCAGCCGGTAAAACACAGGCAAGAAGTTACAAATTTAAAATTCCGGAAGTACTCAGGTTCTCCGGTACAGCCAGTATTGAAGTGCAACTGTATCCTTCCGGTACCTTTATTGAGCACAGCGGAACCGATGCAAACAACAGGGCACTTTCGGCAAATTCAGTAACAACGGTCGAAACGATGTACCTGGATGTAAGTGCCACTGCATTATCCGAAGCTTCCACCGGTGAAGTGCGGTGTGTTGTTACCCGAAGCGGTGATTATACTTCGGACCTGTTAGTTAACGTTACGAATACACCGCCCGGGCAAATCACCATTCCTGCTTCGGTAACCATCCCTGCCAACATGTCATCGACAATATTTAATCTTACTGCCATTGATAATACTGTGGTGGATGGCACCAGGAATGTAAAGATCGTTGTGTCGGCACCTTCGTACAGGAACGATACTTCGACGATACAAATTCTTGATAACGAAGCCACGGCACTGAAAGCAACACTAAACAAAACTGTTGCAGCCGAGGGCGATTCGTTGAAACTGAGGATTACACGGAATCTGATTACCAGTTCGCCGATTACGGTTTATCTGTCAACAAATAAGCCTAACCAGTGGATATTCAATAATGCAGCTACCATTCCGGCAAACGATTCAGTAGTGGTTGTACCTGTTTACGTGATCAATGATAATGCTCCCGAACTAAACGAAACCTGTGCTATAACTATAAACTCAGGAGGGTTTGCATCGGGGAGTGTATCAGCAATGATCATTGATGACGATATGCCTGAACTGGAATTTACCCTCAGCAATGATACGGTACAGGAAGCCGCGGGAATGTATGCTACGTATGGTACTATCAAACGAAAATCGGGCACCGGAAATATTACGATAAACTTCTCCGCATCGTTGGACAATACGTTGATATTGCCGTCGTCCATCACCATACCGAAAGGAACAAACGAAGTCAAATTTAATATTGGCGTCGTGGATAATACGCAGGTAGATGGCTATCGCAAGGTGCTGATAACAGGTGCTGTGTATGTAGCATCCTGCAGTTGCAATTCTTCACCTGATAACGGGGTGGTGGTAACCAAAAACCTTGTGATTGCCGATAATGATGGACCTTGCCTGACCGCAAGTGTAAATCCCGTATCGCTTTTTGAAGGGAGAACAAATGCAGGGAAACTGATTATTACCCGAAATACCGATACAACGAACAGCATACTGGTTTCCATCTTGTCCTCCGATACAACGCAGGTTAAGATTCAGCCAACTGCCACCATTCCGGCAGGGCAAAAATCCGTGGAAGTACCGATCAATACTATAAACAATGGCATTCAAAATGGAACCCAAACCATTAACCTGACCGTTCAGTCTGCAGGGTTTGGTTCCGGATTCTGTACGGTGTACGTCTCGGATATCAATAAACCCGATTTTGTGAATCATCATGTTGCAGTAAGCAAAACAACTGTGTTAACCAATGATACCCTGCAGGTAAGCGGCAGGCTGATCAATTTAGGTTATCTGAATGCTCCCCTGGGTTCAAAAATCGGATTTTATTTATCGAAGGATGATTATGTGGATACGAACGACCAGTTGCTGGGAACTTTTGTAACTACAAGCCAGATTCTGATGGGTGATTCGGTTCCATTCAACGTACATCTTTCTTTATCCTCGAAAACAGGCAGTTACAAATTGTTGGTACATGCCAATCCGAATAATGCAGTGAATGAACTGGTTTACACGAATAATACGTATGATCCTATATCCATTCAGGTTGTACCTGAATACACGGCAACAGCCACAGTGGATTTAACGCAGACCTTACCGAACAAAGCTGTGACAATTTACGGTAAAGCAACCCGGGTAACCAAACAACCGGCTGCAAGTGTAAAGGTTGATGTTTATTTGCTGAGCAACGGGACAAGGAAAGTCCTCACTGCCATTACAGATGCCCAGGGCAACTACTCGGTACAGTTTACACCGATGATCGATGAATCGGGACATTTTGATATTGGTGCATGCTATCCCGACGAAGGATTAAACACTATCCAGGATGCTTTTGATATCCTGGGTGTAAAACGCACCTCGACCGATTATATCACCTGGCTGACAAAAGTGGGTGATCCTTATATTGGAACGCTGCAGGTAAAGAATACCAGCAATATCGAACTGAAAAACGTTCAAATGAAACTGGCCAATATGCCAACCGGATGTACCTTGACTGTAAGTCCGATAGCTTCGTTACCGGGAAATGCGACGGCTGTATTCAATTATACCGTTCTCGGCACAGTACGCAGCACTACCACCGATTACCAGAAACTGAAACTGTCCCTGACTTCGGATGAAGGTGTAAGCCTGGGATACGATGCATATTACTATTGCCAGGAACAACAGGCGGTATTCGAAACTAGTCCGGCAAGCATTAATACCACAGTTTCGAAAGGAACCACCAAGTACCTGGAGTTTACGCTCACAAACAGGGGTGGTGGCGAAAGTGGTGTTGTACATATAACTCTTCCGGCTGTCAGTTTTATGAGCCTGGTAAGTTCCGATTCAATACTCAATATCAAACCGTCGGAAACCGTATCAGTTACCCTGAAGATCATGGACACAGACCTGGCACTGAACACACCGGTAAACGGGAATATCGCTATCAACTGCGAACATGGGAAAGGGATGACAGTACCTTATAAGATAGAAGCTGTTTCCAATGCCATGGGAAGCCTGAAGATCGATGTGATGGACGAATATACCTACAATACCACCGAGGCACCGCATGTAAAAAATGCCCATGTAGTGGTCAGGCATCCTTTCAGCGGAGTCATTTTAGCTGATGGATTTACGGATGCAAACGGTATATTTACTGCAGACAAGATCCCGGAAGGTTATTATACCATGACTGTGGAGGCCGAAAAACATGATGGTTACCGGAATAATATCATTATTGATGCAGGAAAAACGCTTTCACAAAGTATTTTCATTAGTTTCCAGGCTATTACTTATACCTGGAATGTGGTAAGAACCGAAGTGGCAGATGAATACAAAGTGGATCTGATCATGAAGTTCGAAACGAATGTTCCGGCACCGGTAGTTGTGATGGAAATGCCGGACACTATGCCGCATTTGATCAATGATGAAACCTATCCGTTTATGGTGACAGTCACCAATAAGGGCCTCATAACCGCTACCGATCTGACACTTACTTTCCCGGCAGATCCGGAATATGAATTTGTCACCAACTTTACAAAAATGGATTTACTTGCCCAGCAATCTATCCAGATCCCTGTTGTCATGAAACGTAAAGCAACCTTTACAGGGGTTAACGGAATGTTGAAAGTGAAAGCAGAAGACCTGAACTGTTTTGCAGTTGTTGTCGAGGGTCACGGCTTCTATTGTGGGCCTGACAAGAAATGGCATGAAGGTGTTCAGTTATTTAATTTCGCAGGAAGGGTTTGTATTGGTAGCGCAACCGGAGGTGGCAGTGGCCCTGGTGGTGAAGGCGGACCTTCACTCGGGGGAGGCACTGGCGGATATGTGTATGTTGTCCCTAATAATAACGGATCTACTGTTTCTGTCAACAATGTCTACGAGTGTGATAATTGCCTGATGGACCTGGCACTTACTGCCCTGGGCTGTTTACCTGGTCCTATTGGTCCTATCATGGGTGTTGTATCCTGTATAAAATCATTTGCCGATGCCGATGGCATTACCTTTATGGACGTTGTCAATTGCGGGGTGGGATTTATACCCGGTTGGGGATGTGTCTATGGATTATTCCAGGTGGCCTTGAGCTGTTATCAGGACCCACCGAGGCTCTTTGTAAGACCGTATCCATTTCCACAGAATGCGCCTCAGGGTGCTCCAAAACCGCTTATGCCTCCAATCTTGAAACAGGCATTTACCGATTTAGGATGGGTGATTCACAGTATGAATGCTGAAAGAGCCTGGATGAAGGAGTTTACAGGAATTGATTCCCTGTACATGCGGGTTAATTTTGCTGATTTTGCCAGTGCAATTGATTCCTTTACAACCTATAAAAAGGAAATGCAGCCGCTGGATATGATTGCGATGAATCAGAAATTGTACGGGACAGATATTCTGCCAACGGAACTGGAAGCTTTTGCAGCACGCTGGAACAGCACACTTCAGGCATATAGCCGGAAAGTTTATGAACCCAATGCAGAATTCCCTGTTATTATCAACAATGTCCTGTTGAAAAAGTATGTATCGCAGGAAGATTCGGCACGGGCTTATGCAATCAGCAGAGGCTACGCCGATATCCGTGAAATGGCCAATACATCCTATAACACGATTAAAGAACAGACATCCACCAGTAAGAAGTCGGTATGTGCATCGATTACCCTGCAGATTTCACAGAAACTAGTCATGACGCGTGAAGCATTTGAAGGTACCTTAACCATAAATAATGGGAATACTCAAAATGCCATGACAAAGATCAAGCTGAACCTGGAAGTGAAAAACTCACAGGGCGTTCTTTGCAATGATTTGTTCCAGATCAACACCAAAGCATTGAGTATACTTACCGGTATTGATGGAACGGGTTCACTCGATGCAGGGAAAACCGGCAGTGCTTCGATCCTGTTTATCCCTGAAAAGGGTGCAGCACCACAGGTGGCAACCAGTTATTCGTTCGGTGGTTCATTCTCATACATTGATCCATTTAACGGACTGGAAGTTACCAAACAACTGTTCCCTATTTCACTGGACGTAAACCCAAGTCCCGATTTGTTCCTGCATTACTTTATGCAGCGTGATATCCTGGGAGATGATCCGCTTACTGAAGTTATTGAACCTATCGTACCAGGCGAACTGGCATTGATGATTCAAAACAACGGTTACGGAACGGCAACCAAGGTGCGGGTAGAATCGGCACAACCGGAGATAATCGATAATCAAAAGGGGCTGGCAATTCATGTGGCTTTGATTGGTTCGAACCTGAACGGTAAGACGCGGCAACTTGGCCTGACCAATATCGATTTTGGGAATATAGCACCTAAAACGAGTACAATAGGCCAGTGGTGGTTTACTTCCGACCTGTTGGGTCACTTCGTAAATTATGAAACAAGGGTGGTACATGCCAATAGTTTTGGGAATCCTGACCTGAGTTTAGTCAGTGGTGCCACCTTACATGAATTGATCCGCAGTATAGTGGTTTATAACGATGTTGACACGATTCATGACTTCCTGGTAAACGACGTGCAGGATAGTAACGAAACTCCGGATGCCATCTACACCTCGAGTGGTACTGTATTACCGGTTAGTGCAGTCAATTCTATATCAACGGGTGGGACATTCTCTTCACCGGCTTATGAAATTGAACTGAATGTAACTCCTAAACTGTATGGGTGGAATTATGGAAAAGTAACCGATCCTACCGGCGGACACTACAAGATCTTAAGCGTTACACGTCAAATCGATGGAAAGGTGCTTCCAGAAAGGAATGTCTGGCAGACCCATGTTACCTTGCCTGATGGCGGTGATCCTGTTTACGAGAATAAAATTCATTTCGTAGATAACTTTACTGCTGTTGAGTTAACGAAGTACATGGTCAGGTTTGTTCCGGCACAAATTAATCCACCTGCTGTATTAAAGATTGAAAATGTACCAACGAAGGTCATTGATACGCGTCTTGGATTAGTCCGTGTGATATTCGAAAAACCTATTGACCCGGCAACATTCTCGTTTGATGACATGATCCTTCGGGTACAGGGTGGGGCAGACCTGATGAATAATTCTGTTGGAATTACTCAGATAGATTCGGTTACTTACGATGTCAATATTTCACCTGTAACACTTGCTGATGGGTATTACGTACTCACCGTTCAAACTACAGGCATTAAAAACATGATGGGTGAATCTGGAGTAATGTCTAAACAGGCATCCTGGACGCAGTTTACCAATACGCCTGCTGTACTCGAATTTATCGGATTGCCTTTTAATGGTACAGGCGTATCATTTGATAATATGATGATCAGGTTTACTGTTCCGATAGTAGCATCTACCTTTACAACCGACCGGCTTATCTGGACTAAAAACGGTAAAGTTATTACGGGCGCTGTTACCATTACGCCAATGGATTCAGAAGGAAAACTCTTCAAGCTTTTGAACCTGAACAGCATAATGACGGTAGATGGTGAGTATGTTTTATCGGTTGATCTTCCTAAGATCAGTTCGAAAAACGGGGTATACGGAATGTTTGACCAATCGGTAAGCTGGCGGGTAGATACCCAGGCTCCGGTAATCCGCAAAGTTACTTTGCTGAATACAAACGGGTACGATAGCCAGCATATTACTTCTGTTGAGTTGACATTTAGCGAACCACCGACAGGTTTCGGTCTATCTTCGTTAGAATTATGGAAAGATACTCAGCAACAACCGATTTCGCAACTGAACATTACGAAAGAGAACGATACCACTTATCTGATCACAGATTTCCGTTTACTGACCTATTATGAAGGTGTTTATACACTGAAAATAAACATGGCCAGCATTGCAGATTCTGCAGGTAATATTGGTGCGGGAATTGCCAGTCATTCGTGGACTGTAAACAGAAATGCCCCGGCACAGGTTACTAATCTGAAAATTTCACCTGACCTGGGGTATTCCTCAACCGATGGGGTTACTTCAACAGCACAAGTGAACGTATCGATGAATGTAAACGTACCAAAAGCACGTATCAGGCTATACTATAATAGTTTTGGAACTTCCGGCATGCTTGTTGATACAGTGCCTGCTGCCACCGGCTTACTTACTTTACCAGTCAGTATCCCGGTATCAGGAAGCATGAAGCTGCAGGCTGAAACTGTTGACACGCTGGGTAATACTTCCATGGCTGAAATCCCGGTATACATTGACGATATGCCGTTATCTGCGAGCTGGAACAATATTCCAACCGGTACTCTGCGAAAACATCCTTCCTCAGTTTTATTGGATTTATCGGATAAAATTCTGAATGAAGGTGATTTGAAAAATAATCTGGTTTGCAGGCTAAATGGTGTGGTAACAAATGTAAGTTCATTGACAGTAACTAAAAACAGTGATTCTGAATTTGCAGTTAGCAATTTTGGCAATACTGGTATAGCTTCTGGTGGAACATTCTCTCTATCGGTCAATACTGTCAACCTGAATAAGTACCTGAGTGGTAAATCCGGTACGCTGTCGCCTCTGGTTCAATGGATGCTGAGAGGAAACAATGCTCCGGTGGCCAATGCAGGAACCGATCAGACCGGGAAGGAAGGTACCATGTTTATGCTGGACGGTTCTAAGTCTACGGATCCAGACAATGATTTACTGACATACTACTGGACTGCTCCGCAAGGTATTACCCTTAGCGATTTGAATATTGCCAGACCGACATTTATTGCTCCAATAGGAATCAATCAGTTAACGTTCGGTTTAGTGGTCAATGATGGAGTTGTGGATTCGCAGGCTGATCAAGTAGTTGTAAACCTGATTCTGACAAATGTTGCAAATCCTTCAGGCTTTAACAATACTGTCAGCATTACACCGAATCCATCCTACAATGAGTTTATGATGCATGTGAACGAACCGGCTTCCGGAACATTAAATATCCGGATTTACAATAATACCGGGCAGTTGGTTTATATTGAAAACAGATATTACTCCGGAAAGGCAACTACCTATAAATTCAGTAAGTTGAAACTGAATTCGGGATTGTATATTGTTGAGACAAGAATAAACAATATTAAACAGATTGGATTAGTTAAATGGATCAATATTGATAAATAGAAATATTGTTATCAATGAATATCTCCTGATTAAAGAAAGAGACTGCCTCACAGACAGTCTCTTTCTTTAATATTAGCTTGGAATTTTTGAATTAACAGGGATTAAAGCTTTGCTTAATGATGTGCTTTAAAATAAATGCTATAAACATGAAATGCTAGTTTTGAAAAACAATAATCTATTTTGAGCATTACTTATTTACCGAAGAAAGAATTGTCCACAGATTACCCTGATTTCCACTGATTATTAATCTGTGAAATCTGTGTAATCTGTGGACCAAAGTACTAATTATAGGGTATAATCTGTTTTTTTTTATTTATATTTTTAACCAGGTAAGTATATTCTGAAATATCGATTGCTGTCTGATAATATCATTTGAATTAGTTGGTTTTTTCAGGTAGGAAAGCAGTGTTGAAATATGTTATGCAACATATAAATACATAACATTCATCTATGCAATTATTTAAACTTTTATGTGTTGTAGTATTGTTGAGTATACTTTGAATGGTGTTGAGTTTTTGTGTATGAAAAAATAGGGATTTTCAGGGTGTATAGAGTTATATTTGCATTGTTTAAATAACTAAAATTCTTTATAGGTTACTTCCTTACATTTTACAGGCATTTCCAGACTAATTTAACCCAACAATACAATCCGAAAATTAAGTATTTTATAAATTACACCTAATGAAAAACGTTCACTTTCTTTTACTGGTTCTAATCAATTTCTGTTTTATCGGCAATATAAACGCTCAAACTATTTCAGACGCCGACTTATTTGGCCCCAATGTTTATATTTTTAGTCCTACGGATAACATGACTACAATTCGTACGACAATTAATAATATTCATGATCAAATGCTTCACGACCAGTTTAGTACCAAGCGGTATGCTTTTTATTTCAAACCGGGTGATTATACGCAAGCAGGGTTGTTGAATATTGCCTATTATACCCATATAGGTGGATTGGGTAAATTGCCCTACGATGTACGAATCTCAAATGTCTATACACCTGCACCATTACCCAACAACAATGCAACCTGTACTTTCTGGCGCTCAGCAGAGAATTTCACAGTAGCCGGTACTTCCACTGGGGATATGAATACCTGGTTTCAATGGGCAGTATCCCAGGCTGCACCCTTAAGACGTATCAATTCAGAGCGCAGGGCACATTACCAGTGGTGGTATGATGGATGGTGCAGCGGTGGATTTACAGGCGACAGTTACTTTAAAGACCGGGCAGGATCCTGGTCGCAGCAACAGTGGTATTTCCGGAACTCCTACGTAGAATTGGGTTCAAAGGATTATAGTGCCGGTGGATGGAATCTGTGTTACCAGGGTGTCCAATTCGGACCGACAGTCAACATGGCGAATCACAGCGATAACTGGACTACCAGTGGTGGTGCGTGGAATAATGTCAGCCGCGTTGAAACAACCCCAATAGTACGTGAAAAACCATTTCTATTCCTTGGGGACGATGGACGATATAAGATCTTCAGGCCTGCAATACGCACGGATTCTAAAGGCACTTCCTGGAAACCCGGCAATATGGGTGAAGGCGATACTTTCGATCTGATCAATGACTTCTATGTTGTCAAACCCGGTACTTCGGCACAGACCATGAACCAGCAATTGTCGGCAGGGAAGAATTTGTTTATTACCCCCGGGATGTATGAATTGTCGGAACCCCTGTTGGTAAACCGTCAGAATACAATTATTCTTGGTACAGGATATGCCACCCTGATTCCTGCTGCTTCTGATACTACTTCGGCCATTGTTGTCGGTGATGTGGATGGTGTAACCATTGCCAGCCTGCTATTTGATGCACATTTCAGTTCCAGGACTTTATTGCAGGTGGGTTCTAAAAATGCTGCAGCCGATCACAGTGCCAACCCTACTTTACTGGCAGACTTGTTCTTCAGGGTTGGAGGTTTTGTCAATACGAATGTGAATGTAGACATTGCCCTTGAAATCAATAGCTCTGATGTTATTGGCGATCATTTCTGGATATGGAGGGCTGACCATGGTCAGGGAGTAGGTTGGTTTAACAACACTTCAAAAAACGGATTAGTGGTTAACGGGAATTTTGTCACGATCTATGGACTTTTCAACGAACATTTCCAGCAATACGGCACTCTTTGGAATGGTGAAAAAGGTCGCCTGTATTTCTATCAGAATGAAACACCTTATGATGTCCTCAAACAGTCTGATTACATGAGCCATGAGGGTACAGTGAAAGGGTATGCAGCCTATAAAGTTGCCGATAATGTCAATTATCACGAAGCTTCCATGATGGGAATCTATGATGTGTTTGTCAATACACAGGGAGCTCAGATAGCCGTGGCAAATTCTATTGAAGTACCCAATTCAAAAGGTATCAAGGTGCACAATGCCTGCGATGTACGTATTTCCACGGATAATATGGGCGGATTTCAGAATGTTATCAACGGACAGATACCCAGTACCTACTATGTGAATGGTGCTGGCAAGCGTTATTACGTGGTTGATTTTACGGGAACTCAGGATCCACAACCCTGGCAACGTCCGGTACAGGCAACAACCGGAGTTCTGTTGACTGAATTAAATCCTGTGCACGTGTATCCTAATCCAGTCGTAAATGAACTGTTTATAGATACGCAAGAAACGAACGTACGTGTTGAAATTTCAGATATGACAGGTAAGAGACTCTACAGCCAGGCCGGTGTCAATCCGATATCCATGGTATCGTTTGATAAAGGAATGTACATTATCACTGTGAGCACGAATAAAGGCATCCTGAAAACAGTAAAGATCATAAAATAGTAATGATTGGTATTTTTGTTGACTGGTTGATTGAGTTGATTGAGTTGATTCTGTTTATTAAGTTTGGTAGACTGGTTTTTTAAGCTGAAAGGTAAAGCTGACATCACTATGTTCTGTTAGTTAATTGGGCAATGTCGTCGAATCAGTTTGCTTCAATCTCCTAATTCAACTCAATCAACTCAATCAACTCAATCAACTCAATCAACTCAATCAACTCAATCAACTTACTCAACTAACTTAACTTACTCAACTTTTTGAGCACATTTTGTTGTTTACTTAATGAAAAGATGCTTTTCTTATTTTCTTGTCCGGATGACCTTTGCCTTCGGTTAATAATTTAAATAAACTATCCTTAATATACTGATCCCATCCTTTACTGCAGTCGTTGAAACATTCAACTTCGGGAATCAAGCCTATGTGGGTGAAACTTAGTTGAGTCGATTTGCCTGTTGTGGAAATTTCAAAACTGATTTTAGTATTTGTCCATTCCTGTTTGTTCTTTAGCCAACTGAGATTACTATCCGTAACCAGCCACACTATTTTTTTTCCCGGGATTACTTCCACTAACCGTTGCCTGGAATAATGGATATCTCCAAAATGTACTGCAAACTCATCATTTAGTTTTTGTGAACCACCCTCCACATTTTCTGTCCACCATCTTGAAACGCTGTTAATGGCATTGAATACTTCCAAGGGAGTAACGTTCACCGTGAAGCTGGCATGATAATCCTGACCTGTCAATTTTTGTGTTATACTTTCCTGAAAATCATTCCGTCCTTCCTTTGGGTTAGGTTGACCTTTGCCGGTAGTGATTAATCTACGCAAACTATTGTTTATATAATTTGTCCATGCTTCCCTGCATACATCATAACACTCATATTCCGGGACTAAACCCTGATGGGTGAAACGGATTTGTGTTTTATGATCCTGTTCAGTTATTTCAAAAATGATTTTTGTGTCCTTCCATTCGTTCTTGTCAGTAGTAAAGCTAAAATAGTTGTCCAAAACATGCCATACCACCTTTCTATTTGGAATAAGTTCAATTATTTTCATTCGACAAGAATGAACATCTTCGAAATGATATGTGAATTCTTCATTGAGTTTGTCTGTGCTACCCTCTATTTCTTCCGACCACCATCCGCGAACATTATTGATGGCATTGAATGCTTCCGTTGGATTTTGGTCTATCACCAGGGTAGTAGTAAAATCTGATGTTGCCATTTTAGGTATTATTTTAGAATCTGTTTTTGTGTATTTTTTGTGAATTGCAATTCTTACTTTATTCAGTCTCCTTTGGTGTAAAATTAGCTCATTCCATTGTCTGGAATGCATAATTCAATACCCAAATCGATTATTTCTGAATACAAAATACGTAACATTTATCCGGTTAAAATGTTTATACGGTTGTGCTACTTTTTTACTACTGGTTCAAACAATTCAATCAAACCAGTCACAAGGATATATGCTTCCAGTGAATTGAAGTAAGTTCAACACTCTTGATGTAGGATATATACGAATAGAAAGTGTTTGTTTTTGTAGGTAGTGAAAGTTCAGGCTGGAATGCCTTTTTTGATGAAGGCAGAGGGAATAGTTTGTGGTTATTATTTTCTATCTTTCCAATTCCACCACTTCAATTTTTCGGTCTCATGTTCGTTGGCAGGTGTATTGGCATAATAAACAGCACATTTGAATACATATAAAAGACATCTGTCCTGAACAGTCCCTGCAAATTGATTCGACTGGTCATAGAGTTCGTACGGGTTTTTATCTTTTAAATCGGCAATAGAGATTATGCCGATATTCCAAAGGTCGGTAGCTATGGACTTGCCAACTCCCGGAATGAGGGTGAGTTCCTTTAATGATTGCTTTTTTGTCATTCTGTTATTCTCAACAAGCTTTATCTTTTAATAAACTTATTTATCCCCTGCATTCCGTTGGCAACTACTTTTACAAAATAGATGCCTTGCGACAGGTTTAATTGGTCTACCTGAATAGTTTCACGTTGCAATCCTGTATTGAGGTACTGTTTTTCTTCCTTGTACAATAGAATGCCTGACAGGTTGTATACACTAATATCTACCTTGCCGGCTGTATCAAGACTGAATGTAAGCTGGATTTTATCGATAGCAGGGTTGGGTGAAACCTCCAGTTGCATATTCTGGCCAGACATCTGTACGGGGTTATTTAAGCCTGTTGAAACACTCGGTGGGGCCAGGTATTGCTTAAAGAAACTATATACCGTGGATAAAGGAGCGCTGGTCTGTGGAACCGCATGTCCGGTACCATAGTTGATAACAGTGGAAGTGGTGACACCCAGCAAATCCAGGTTCGATTTGAAATGTGCAATCTGATCCTGATAATACGATGCATCATCGGTGTTGTAAAAGAAGATTACCGGTGCTGAAGCGGCAGTCTGAGCCAGATAAGCAGCACCCTGTGATTGCCAGAGGGCAGTATTGCTTGCCAAAGCTCCCCATGCCAATGGACAATTGGTGGTGAGGGTTCCAATATCACTTTCTGCAGTGTTATAGATCTGGGTATAATCGAAAACACCCGATCCAAGTGCTGCTACCTGCACATCATCGGAAGTTCCTATGTACAATCCTGCATTTTCAAAGTTAGCAACAGTCCTGTCACCAACAGCCAACGATCCGGCAGTAGAACCACGTGAGAATCCATAAATCCCGATCTTGCCTGAAAGCCCCAGGCCTGTACCTAATGTACGCAAGGTACGGACAGCTGACTTCACCTTCTGGGCTGCATCAGGATTAGTTTCGTACGATGCGTAGGTTTTATTGGCTCCACCCACAGGGTTTCCATTCCCCCAGTTGCAGTATTTCGGGTGATCTGCTATTGCCCACGCTATTCCGTTAGCAGGGGCACCTTCCAGGAATGAATCATTAAACCCTGCAAGCGTATTTTGAAGATTCAACCGTTGGTCTTTGTAAATATCCGTAAGCTTCATCAGGGTGCCATCATAGTTGGGATAGCTGTTACTATACGAAAAGGATAAAACAACCGGCACGGCTACAGAAGTATTTGCCGGATAGATGATGTCCATGTGCAGCGAATCGCCTACTGTATATTGGGTTGCAACATTATACACCGTGGGATCATCCTTGAAGTACGACACATCGCGTGAGATTCGGTAACCTTCGAAGAGCACATAGGATTTGTATTGAGAACAGGTAGTCGATCCACAGAATGATCCTGTATTGATGGCTTTATTAATAGCAATAATGTCCGCGTTGATAGTTGGTGAAACAGCGTTGGCATTGTTGGCATAATTTAATTCGATAACCCGATAGCCCTGTGAAAGTAACCAGGCAACATCGGTAGCGTTCGTGTTTCGGCCTATTTTACGAATGCCCAGGTTCTCAAGATAAACTACTGTGAGGTATTTGCCTGCAAAATCCTTGATGGGTGTACCAGCTTCAGTAACTGTGTAAACTATATTGCCACCCGTTGTTGAACTTGCCCAGTTGCCTGTTGCAGCCTTGGAAGTACCAATTAGTGTCACCAGGAGTAAAACTGTTATAAGTATTCGCAAACCGAATGCTTTTACATGAAGTTGATTGTCTGATGTTTTTGCAAACTGAAATAGCCCTTTTGTAAAAGTCTTCATTTGTAAGGAACCTGGTAAGAACAGATGTGAGGATGTGCGTAAAACGAATGCCATAGAATAAAATAAAAGGGATGAATGGATTGAAGTTTGTATAGAATTTATCATTTGTATTTCAGTTGATTCTAAACAATAAACTAATGAAAAATTCCTTCTAACTGACTCTTTTCCTATTATTGTCTTGACGAATATTGTAGCCTTATGTACTCGACTATTGTTACTCTCCCCTGCTTTAGGATAAAGTGAAAGCAGAAGAGGTTACGAAATTCTATTCACCCACCATACTCATTAGCATCTGTAAACTAAATAAATATTTTTATTCTATTATTTTCTATTGTAATTTAATTTCGTCCATTATTAATCCCGGTTATAAATTTAGCTATTATTTCACCATTTTCAGGAGTAAATTGTTTTCTAAGTCTTACAATTAAAATGTTATCATCTATCTCAATTTCTAAATCATTATTTTCATTTATTGTTTCAATAAATTGCTTTGAAATATTCAACCGCAAAAGTGCTTCATTATTTGCTAAAACACAATACTTTTTACTAAAATCTTTATCAAAATCAAAGTCGATATCTATATGTGAAAATAAATCATTAATCTTATCTTCAATTGTTTCTGGTCTAATCAATACTTTACCATAATTTTTATTCAAAAATGCTAAACCGATTATTTCATATTCCGAAATAATTGTTTCATTTTGTGGGATCTTAGTGCCTTTAAATGTTGTTTGTAAGTTAAGCAGGAGCAAATAGGAAGTTTTCTCATTTTTCTTAATTTCCACTGCCTCTGAAAGAAGAGCCAATGAATAATACCCTAAAGAATTAAAGCGAGAAATTATCCTGATAATATTATCCTCTTCTGTATCAATTAATTTTCTCAGAACGCAATCTTTAAATTTTGTCTCAAGATTATCAATTATTATTGTATCATTCATTTAAAATAGTGGTGTTTATGAGAAAATTTATAAACTATGGATTAGTCTTTATTAGTATAGCGTCAAAGTGAAAGTAGGAGCAATGACCTTAAATGCATTTTTTGGTTACAGTTCATAGCCAATATTACAACCAGTTTCTTGTTATCAATTCAATATCTGATATTAATTTAAGCGGGTCAGATACAGGCTCGTGTATTTTGCAATTAAGTATTCCGTTCCTTAGTTTGATTTTTGAAATATTGTTATCCAGTATTCTATCTATTAAGTGATACAAAAAAATACTGTCTTTCGAATCATCAAACTTCAAATAATAGGGCCTTGGAATCATAGTCCTGATTTCATTTGAGCAAAAATAGCGTCTAAGTAAAGATCTTCCAAAGCTCAGGCTGAATGTTTTGTTTAGTCCGGTAACAGTGATCTCAAAACCCGTATATACAGTTGTATCAAATCGATTCGGTGTTTGGGTTTTGATAAATATCAAATTGTAAGTCAACCCATTCCGCTTCAAAATACCCACAACTTCATACCCATAACAATTACAGGAACCGGAACACTCGCAATCCAGTGTTTTGAGTTTGCTTTCGATTTTCGTACAGTATGTTTGGTTTGCAACAAAGAAAGATGATTTGATTGTTTCGTAGTGAATCACAATTTTGTTACTTTTATTTTTATTATTGGTTATAAAAAAGGAGAAAACTACCTACTAGCAACTACGCCTCACTACCTATTGTTATTACAATTTTTCCTTGTGGGTGTACATTTTCATAATACCGGAAAGCTTCAGGAACCTCGCTTAGTTTAAACTGTTTATCTATGATGGGTTTTACTTTACCGGCTATGAAGAGTTCCGACATGAAAACCAGATCGTTGGAATTAGATTTCGCAGTCAGTGCTCCCATTTTATTTCTCCCTGTCATAGAAATCAAGGGTCCCAGAAGTATAGCCTGGAACATTTGAGACATTGAACCACCGGTCATGACATAAATCCCAGTTGTATTTAACGCCCGTTTATAATCTAAAATTGAATGATAACCATTTGCGGCAAGGATCAGATCATATGTTTTCCCGTTTTTAGTAAAATCCTCCCGGTTATAGTCAATAACATGGTCTGCACCCAATGAATGAGCCTGTTCCAGATTCCTGGTGCTGCATACGGCAGTGACTTCAGCTCCGAATGATTTGGCTATTTGTACAGCAAACATGCCAACACCGCCGGAGGCACCTTGTATCAAAACCTGTTGTCCCTGTTGAATATGTCCCATGTTGCGAAGACCCTGCAAAGCGGTGATAGATGCCATAGGTAAAGATGCTGCTTCCACGAAAGACATGCCGGCCGGTTTCAATGCCAATGCTTTTTCGGGAGCACACACATATTCGGCAAAAGCCCCACAACCACTCCCGGCTAAATCCCCGAATACCTCATCACCCGGATGAAACTGTGTTACATCTTTGCCTACCGCTTCAACCCGCCCCGCTACGTCTGCACCCAGTATTTTATTCTTTGGTTTTAGCAGCCCACCACCCATTGCCCGAACAAGGAATGGGCTGGCTGTCAGAAGTCGCCAGTCATAGGAATTTATAGAGGCAGCATGAACTTTTACTAAAACTTCGTTGTCTTTGGGAACTGGTTTTTCAACTTCCTCAAGTTTAAGGACTTCCGGAGATCCGTATTTCTCATAAACAATTGCTTTCATTTCGTTTGACTTGTTTTTAGAATGATACCAAATACTTAACTATTTTAACTCTAATCAGGTTATATTACTACTTTGGTCACATTTCTGTTCAATATCAATATATAGGTTTGATTCCTTGGCAAATCTGTAATTTTCAATTTCAAACTGTTTGAAATGATTGTTTTAATGCATTTCCCAGACAAATCATATATGGTTAATAGATCTCCAATTGCTGATACATAAATCGTTATGTTTTTTTCAGTATCAATGGTAACTAACAGTTTTTGCTTATCCTGTATTGGCAAAGTCTGAACAGTTATTTCATTTGAAAATTTTGTAATATTTTCATAATAGCCGAAATATTTATCGCTTGCTTTTACTTTGTAGTAATAAACAGTATTTGGAAGCAGATTTGTGATAGTATCCGAGGTATTCGTTAACCATTTCTTACGAACTATATAATTTATTTTTTTTGAGAAGCCCACTGTCACATCGTCAAAAGTAATCGATCCGCTTCCATTCAACTTGGTAAAACGGAAACGATTATAAGCTTTATTCTGATCAAATTGATAAGTCTTAATTTCATTCGAAGTACTTAATAACGGGACATAATCTAAAATTTGCCATATGTTTTGATCATTTTTGGCTTCAACTAACAGAGAAGCATTATTTTCGTTTATGGAATGGATATTGAACGACAGTTTGGTAACAGGAAGTACATATTCCTCTGTTTCTACTTTTGCATTGACTGCTGTCATTTCGATTGAAGGCAAACTTTCACCGGAATATAATGCTGATTCATAGATTTCGGTGTTAGCAATAGTCCAATCTACAGGAGCTATAAGTCCTAAATTGAAGTTTTCTCTTAAACTGGATTCACCATCTGAAACTTGATAAACAGTTAAATAGTACCCTTTTGCATCATATACTTGATACCATTGAGATACGAAATTAGTCAGATTTATGGCTGTTGCATTGATTGCTGTAGGTGGTACAACATAAACGGGTCGGGTTGATTTACCACTCATGTTCATTTCAGCATAATCATGAGGTGCTGAATTAAAATAAAGTTTAGTAGAATGAGGTTCTGTTAATGTGAAATTAGACGGATTATACCTTAAATCTATACTCATACTGTCCAGGATAGAATTAATAGGTGTCAGAACAATCGATTTACTCCAATTTGTATCAGGGTCGGAATGTTTCTTCATTTCAAAATTCCCATTTTGAAAAGTGATATTTAGATTGCTATTCAGGTTTTTACCACTGAGAATAAAAGATTGTGGCTCTGAAGGAGTTCCCAGAACAGTAGAAAATTCATGAATACTGCCTTTAATACTAATATTTGAACCCAAATAAAATTGAAGATAATCGGTTCCCATTTCATAAACGGATATCAATTTATGAAGATCGGTTTTGTCATACAGAATTGGATTATATTTTGATGTTGCAGTAAATGCATCACGATTAAGAGTATAATCATCTGCAATTCCATCGGCCTCAATAACATCAACACCCATTGATTTTTCATCATTATTCAGAGTATTTGATTCCCATTTTTCTTTATCAAAGTTTATATGGGTAATTATCATACCTGAAGTAGGTAAGTATTGATCCCAACCAGTTTGATATCTGTATTCCAACATAAAAAACTCGGTAGGTAAAGGGTTTGATCCAATCAGGTTATGGTCTCCATCTTTGGAAATAAGATACCCTTTATTACTCAATGAAAGTATGTCTAGTTTGTAAGACCCAACATTAGATAATTCAACCGGCTTCATCCAATTTAAATAAAAACGGTCAAATGCAGAGTATGCAGGGGGAGTCCGTCCATAATTCAAATAGGATCCTGAATCCATTACATCCCAAATTGATAAAGTGTGGAATGTTGCTCCGTTAGTTGGGTAATAATCAGGCAAACCAATAACATGTCCGAATTCATGACAAAAAGTACCGATACCACACATATTGTTTCCAGAATACGAACGAAGTTCAGATGAACAGGCATAATCTGAAACAACTACTCCGTTGAATTTTGTTTCTAAATCAT
Organism: Paludibacter sp.; assembly: GCA_028710415.1. Classification (GTDB taxonomy): domain Bacteria; phylum Bacteroidota; class Bacteroidia; order Bacteroidales; family Paludibacteraceae; genus Paludibacter. Next base: position 249,298 of record JAQTUE010000004.1, read on the forward strand.
TCAGTTTTGATCTGTGTGGCCAGATGGTATTCGCTGAGCCACCTTCGGCTTCGTTATATCCGGCATAATAAATAAAGACATTGTCTACAATTCCATCTTTATCAGTATCATATTGAGAAAAGTCAATGCCATTTGAAGCTGCCAATGTACAGGCATCAATAACCATTTGTTGAGGATTTAGATCATTCCCCTGAGAATCATTTTTACCATAGAATTCCACATTTTGAGGTAAATCGAAAGGTCCAACTACATCAAACTGTGGATTAAAAATTCCCATTGAGTTATCCCTGAAATAGTCCCGAGCAGATCCTGTTCCAAAATTTGCATTATACCCTTTTTGATTTAATAAATTGTAGAAAGCACTTTGTGGACTCGTAGTTACAAAGCCTTTACCGGGAAAATTTACAAGGATAACTAATGCTTTAGGTGCTCCTGTTAATGGAAAAGTTTTTCTGGGAAGAATAATTGAATTCAATGATTTTGACTTGATTAACCTCCTGGTTATAGATTGTTTATTTAAATTTTCATTCCTTGTAAGATTTAGAATATATTTCTTTTCTATTGTTGATCGTTTCCCAATATCGTTTGCTTTTACATTGGTGCTTTTAATAATTAAATTCGAATCTAATTGACCATAAGTCAAAATTCCTTCATTATTTTCAACAAGTGTATAACCATCAACCGTAGTCTTGTATTTAAAGAATTCATCTCCATGAAGGCGAATCGTAATTTTTGATCCATCAGGTTGGGTGATTACTATTGGGTAGGGTGTTGCTTTAATTGCATATATATTGGTGGTTATGAATAATACTACTATTAGAATTGTAAAAACTGAATAAAAGAATTTTGTTGACATATTTAGTTTTGTAAAAGTATATTTTCCTTTTTTATTTGCTCAAAAGATAATCCCTTTTGAACTGCTATTCACGAAACCTTGGCATATTATTCTGTCTGTTTCGTATTAATATCGAATATATCCGGTATTTAATATTAGATTACATATAATTTCGAATCAAAAGTACGAACTCTTTTTAACACCCCCAACATTTTGTGCATTTATTTTAAATAAGTACAAAAAGTATAGTGTTTTTGAAATTATACTGCCGTCACAGCAGGATTATCCGCTGCCACGCATTCCGTAGGCTGGCAAGCAGTATGTAGGCCTCGGTATGGTTTTTAATTTGAACTTAGTCTGCACCTGGTCGCACTTTCGAGGGGGTTCCGTAGGAGTTTCCATAGTCTTGAGATAGGGTTCAATTAGGTTTACCTATCCTTACCCTATCTCAACCCTAACTGAACCCTATCTCAACCCTATCTGAACCCTAACTATACCCCGAATAGATTCAGACCAGGATAAAAAGGAGAAACGAACAGCAAGCCCGCTAATCATAGTTTTAATGAAGCTGCAAAAAAATCCAGACCAGTGCCCCGCAGATTGCCTGGATCTTCGCTGATCAAAGAAGAATCAGCGCGAATCAGCGATATCTGTGGAAGATATAAAGGGTTTATTTAAAGTGAGGTTTCAGGGAGCTGCAGGGTGGATAGTCCGGTTCGTTTATCCAGGAAGGCACCGTAGCGGGCTGCTTCGGTTTCAATAGCCAGGGTTGTTTGCGGATTGTGTAGGTGGAAAGGATTTATTTCTATTTTCACCAGATCCTTTACCGCGTTTCGTTTCCAGAGTCCTTCCACCTGGCCGTTTACAACAATAACAGGACGAAAAATACCGTTCTCGGAGATCGTTTTTCTGTTGTCAACGGTTGCTAAAGCTGCACCGCGGTCAGCATAAGCAATCAGAAATTCATCAAAGGCGGGTAATAAATGAACGGCTGGTTTATTACCTGATGAGTGTTTAAATGTGTCCGGGATCCAATAGGTATCCAATCCGATAGTTTCAGAATTAAAATTGGGCTGAATCATCTCAATGGCCTTGCGTGCATCAGTAGTAGTTAATCCTGACCACCAGACGAAATCGCGCAGGGTGGCCGGACAGTGGCTTCTGAAGTAACGGTCGGCCAGGGTTGCCAATGCTTCGTCACGGGTAATGGACTTTACAGCAGGTATCCGACCGGAAAGCAATGCATAGGTGAGTTTTTTATTCTTAATAGGTCCACTACAAACAATACCATCCAGTTCAGCCCGAAGCATGATGTGCGATAACCGATTCTCATTGGTTTGGATATGTATGTTGTCAAACTCCCGGATAAGTTCTTCACGGGTTAAGCTCAGATTGTTAGAGAGAACTTTTTCGAGCATTCCATTGCATTTTGAATAGATCAGTTCCGTTAATTCAAGCTGTTTATCCCTCGACTTCATGAGTGGCCTGATTCGTGGAGCGGTAAGTTCCAGCAACCAGTATACATCATCGGACGAAACAAAATGCCAGGTAGGCCGCATCAGGTGCGTTCGGATTATTTCCCCCTTGTTATAGGCAGTTTCTATGGAACTGTCCGTGGATCCGGGTACCCGTAACCCAACGGCCCATTTCGCCATGGCATAATCCTGAGCCTGCATGGCACCCATCCATGCTACCAGATCCTGGGCAGTATGAAAAGCAGAACCTTCAATTTGTTGGTTTTGAAGCCGCAGGGTTGATATTTCCGAATGAGTCATTTTCAATTATAAGTTATTGGTTTGGAACAATTAACTGATGTATTTTTCAAAGTCCCTGTAAAAATATGGATTTCCATTTTTCATATATAAAAATACATGGCGCTATATTGTACTTCCTGAACTTAAATATCCGGGTGCAAAGATAAAAAAACCTTGATACATGTCGTACACTTATTGAAGAAAGAAATCAAGTATTTGAACGCATTTGATACAAAAAGCATTTTGATCCTATAATTCAATCTTAAAGGATTATTTTAAACAAATCCCCATATAAAACCTGGTAATCAAAGGCTTCGCCAACTTGAAACCGACCGGTTATAATTCCTGCCGCCCGGATTACTCCGGCATGCGTGAAGATAGCAATGTGTTGAAAAGGAATCTTTTTTATTTCATTCAGAAATTCTTCAACCCTGAATATCAACTGTTGGAACGATTCACCCTTTGTTGGTATTTCAGTTAACCAATTATCAAACCACGGTTGTAATTGCGGATCATTGATATTTGCCCATGGTTTCATTTCCCAGGCACCAAAGTTAAGTTCCATTAAACGAGTGTCGATGACCGGGGCCGGAAAACCACAAAAGTATGCGAGCTTTCGGCAACGGGCCAGCGGACTGCAATAGACTGCATCGAACGAGGTTCCTTGCAGCTTAGAGAGCACCTGTTGTGCTTCCGTTTCGAAGGTGGGGGAAACATCCACATCGCTTTGACCATAGCAAATGCCCGTGGGGACTGCAACAGAAGTATGGCGAATAAAGGTTATCTGCATAAACTATAATAATTTAATGATGATCCGCAAAACGTTCTAAACCTTCAATAATAGATTTTGGTACTTCAGGAAACTCTATATGTTCAATTACTGCTGATGCACTAAATTTTTAAAATATTCAACATATTGCAGATAAACAGCAACATACAAGCGTTCTTTGATTTTACGATTTGAATTGAAAAAAGGTAATTTTGTGGATTTTGAAATAACATC